>NZ_FCNW02000004.1 GCF_001544475.1 Caballeronia humi
AGGACGTCGTCCATCGTGCTGATGCCGAGGTCGGGCACGCCGAGCGAGTTCGCCGCGACGCCGCCGCCTGACAGATAGAGCGCCTTGAAACCGACCGCTTCGGCCATCTTCGCGGCATAAGCCGTAATCGCGCCGACGACCTGCAACGGCGCTTCGTTGGCGACGGCCGCGCGGAACCGGGCGCCGGCGCTTGAGGGTTGTTCTGATTTCATCGGGTATCTCCAGGGAACGGTGCTTATCAGGCAAGTTACAGGCCACTTCGCTATGGCATTGATTGCAAAGGAATTCTTGTCCGAGCGCCTCGCCGTTTTATTTCAAAAATGAAATCGCTGCTTTCACATCGGGAAAACGGAGCTACCATTCAGCTATCCGCGTCGACCTGAAAACATGACTCCGCTAGAAAACGCCCGCCCGCGCATCTGGGCAATCGGCATCAGCAAGCTGCGCGATCTCTACCGCGATATCTCCGCCGACTACGATCCACTCGCCGACCTGCGCATCGTCGCGCGCGGTTTCGAGGACGCGTTGCAGGAAATCGAGAGCGCGGGCGTCGATCGGCCGGACGTGATCGTCGCGGCCGGATCGAACGGCAGCTATCTGAAGGCGCGCACCGGCTTGCCGGTCGTACTCGTCACGCCGACCGGTTTCGACGTGATGCACGCGCTCGCGCGTGCCCGCCGCGAGGCACAGGCGGTCGCGCTCGTCACGCACGGCGAGACGCCGTCCGAGCTCAAACGCTTTTTCGCGGCGTTCGGCGTGAGCGTCGAGACGTCGTCGTATCTGGCGGCGCAGGACGCCGAGGCGTGCGTGCTCGATTTGCGCGATAGAGGCGTCGAGGCGATCGTCGGGCCGGGGCTCGTGACGGAGCTGGCGGAGAAGGCAGGGTTGAAGTCGGTGTTCCTGTATTCGCGCGCTTCGGTGCAGGCCGCGTTCGATACCGCGCTCGAAGTCGCCCGCGCGACGCTCGCCGCCACGATGCGCCGCCGCCGGCTCGATCAGGTGTTGCAAAACCTGCGCGACGGCGTGCTCGCGCTCAACGCCGACGGCCGCATCGAGGCGCTCTCGGGGAAGATGGCCGAAATGCTGAGGGCGGCGCCATCGGAAGTGGTGGGGCGGAGCCTCGCCGAGCTCGCGCCGGAAGTGGCGGCGGCGGTGCCGCAGGAGGCGGGCGAAACGCTGGAAACCGTGCGCGGCACGAGCTACGTGATCCACCGCAGCGCGTTGGGCGAGGGCCGCGCGGCGGGCGCGATCGTCACGTTTCAGGAATCGGTCGCGTTGCAGCGCATGGACCGCTCGGTACGCTCGCGGCAGCGCGCGCCGCAACTGGTGGCGCGCTACGTCGTTGGCGACATGCTCGGGGAATGCGACACGATCGATCAGGTCCGCCGGCGCATGCTGCGCTACGCGCGTTCGGACGCGACCGTGCTGATCCGCGGCGAGAGCGGCACGGGCAAGGAACTGGCGGCGCAGGGCATCCACAACGCGAGCGCGCGGCGCGAGTTCGCGTTCGTCGCGCTCAACTGCGGCGCGTTTCCGGACACGTTGCTGGAAAGCGAACTCTTCGGCTACGAGGAAGGCGCGTTCACCGGTGCGCGGCGCGGCGGCAAGGCGGGGCTGATCGAGACCGCGCATCGCGGCACGCTCTTTCTCGATGAAATCGGCGAGATGCCGCTGTCGCTGCAAAGCCGCCTCCTGCGCGTGCTTCAGGAGCGCGAAGTGGTGCGGCTCGGATCGACGGAGCCGATGCAGGTCGACGTGCGCGTCATCGCGGCGACACATCGTGCGCTGACGGAGCGCGTCGAGTCGGGCGAATTCCGCGCCGATCTCTACTACCGTCTCAATATTCTCAATCTCGCGTTGCCGCCGTTGCGCGAACGCGCGTCCGACATTCCCATGCTCGCCGCGCATTTGCTGAAGCTGGCGCGGCGCATGAGCAATGCAAGCGCGGCGCACACGCTGCTGGAACCCGTGCTGCCGATGCTCGCTGCGTATTCCTGGCCGGGCAACGTGCGCGAATTGCAGAATGTGATCGAGCGGATCGCGGTGGAACTGGAAGACGCATCGAACGCGGCGGTCACGCCATCGCTCCTGCGCGCCATCGCGCCCGAACTGACCACGAACGCCGCCGATCTCACGCTGAAACAGCGCGCACAGAAATCCCAGGCCGACGAAATCCGCGCGGCGCTCGAAGCCTTCGACGGCGACCGCGACAAAACCTGCACTGCGCTCGGCATCAGCAAGACAACGCTCTGGCGCAAGTTGAACGCAGTGCGCTAGGCACCCGGTAGAATCACCCGATTCCGAACTCTTCGAGATACTGAATTTGTCCTCACCGCGCCCATCGACGAAACCGCGCATGCGCGTCCCGCGCGACGCCCGCATGCCGTGGCAGCGGGTGCGCGCGCGTACGCTCTTCAGCCGCCCGGCGATTTCGCCGCAGCGCCTTTTGTTACGCCGCGTGTACCTCGTGCTCGCATTGTGCCTGCTCGCGTTCACAATCCTTTACATCGATCGCGACGGGCTGCGCGATGCATCGAAGGCGCCGAACGAATCGATGTCGCTCATCGACGTCGTCTATTTCACGATGGTGACGGTCGCGACCGTCGGCTACGGCGACATCGTGCCGGTGACGCCGCGCGCGCGTCTCATGGACGCACTTCTGATCATGCCGATCCGCGTCATCATCTGGTTCATCTTTCTGGGCACCGCGTATCAACTGGTGATCCACCGTATCGTCGAGGAATATCGCATGAAGCGCCTGCAACGAAACCTGCGTCAGCACATTCTGGTGTGCGGTTACGGATTGAGCGGATCGATCGCCGTGCGCGAGTTGCTCGAAAGCGGCACGGACGCGCACCGCATCGTCGTGATCGATACGAATCCGGATGCGCTCGAAGCGGCAACCTCCGCTGGCGTGACGGGGTTACTCGGCGATCCGTCGCGCGAAGATATCTTGCGCGAGGCGCAGGTGAGCGAGGCGCACGCGGTGATCGTCGCCGTCTCTGACGATCCGACCGCGATCCTCGTCACGCTTTCAGTGCGCAGTTTCGCGCCGAACGTGAAGCTCGTCGTGCGGATTCAGGAGCACGTGTTTCAGCGGCAGTTGCGTCAGGCGGGCGCGGACGTGATCGTATCGTCGACGAAAATCGGCGGGTTGCTGCTTGCGGACGCGGTCGAGAGCGAATACGTCGTGCCGTTCGTCTCCGACATGCTCTCCGCGCGCGGGCGCGTGACGCTGCTGGAGCGCGCGGCGCTGCCCGAGGAAGTCGGGCGCATGACGAACGAGGTGAAGGGCGCGATCATCGTCGGACTCGCGCGGGCGGGGAAGGTGATGGAATTTTACGAAGACCCGCACGTCGCGATCGAAGCGGGCGATACGCTCGTGATGATCCAGTCATCGCGGCGGGACAGCGCTATTTAACGCTTTGAACGCGCCGTCAGTTCGGCGCGCCCGAGCGCTCCTGCACACAAACCCACGGCGACACCACCACGGCCCACAGTTCGGGATCGCGCGCGGCGAAATCGGCGGCGGTCCCGGCCTGAACGCGCTCGATCAGGCCCGACGACAGCCATTCGGCGACTCGCTTCGTATCGTCGCTGGCCACGGCTTCGGCGACGCTCACGAGATCGAGATCGCGCGCCACTTTGAGCAGGACGCCGCGCGCGAAGAAACGCTCCAGTTCGGACCAGCCGATCTGCGCGGTTTCACCGATGAGTTTGAGATAAAGCGGGGAAGGGGATGGGGCGTCGGACATGGTTGAAACCGTTGATATTTGTGCGGCTGACACTATAGACCATGATGGTCGAAGTTAATGCTCAAAAGGCAAAGTCTGAGCGGGACGTATCGGATACTCGGTCCGATTCGTCGTTGTTAGTCTCTGACGCTTTAGAAGCGTTTTGCGCGGGTTTCCGGGAATTGTTGCTCCAGCGTTTCCAGCATCGTGAGATCAAGGGTGATTGCAGGACAAACATTCCAAGTAATATGGCAAAAAGAGCTAAAATCATTCGTTGCGGCCCCTTTACGAGAGGCAACCATGACGCTTGTCGACTGGATTTTCCTGGCAGTCGCAGTAGCTCTGATCCTTTTTATCTCTGTCGGCTTTACCGCGCATTTCAGGTTGCGCAAAGCCGAGCCATCGGCGTCGTCACCGCCACTGACAGCACCGCCTCCTGCCCGTCGATCAACAATCGCAGGCGCTGAAGCATCCATTTTTTCAGCTGTCGATGAGACGCTCCAGAAGATGCGCAGCGCCAACATCGCTTTCAACTCGCCCAGCCCATTGAATGTAGACGATCGTGGCAAAGTCGAATTGCGCCTCGATCTTCATTTACCTCCTGCTACGCTCGTCAAAATGATCAGTGCCCGTGGCGTCGTCGAGTACGCCACGGTCAGGGTTTCGAATCGAATGACTGCGCACCTTTCCGGCTTCCAGTTCGACATTACGGCGACCACACCCGAAACTCAGGCGCTAAGTGAGCAGGAACCTACGATCTGGATTTGGGTCGTCAGGCCAACGACCGTGGGCGAGTGTGATCTCGATTTGGACCTTCGAGCGACTATCGACGTAGACGGCACAAAGGAAGAACGAACCATCGAGACATTCAGCCGGACCATTCAAGTAACCGTGACGCATCGGCAGCGAGTTTCGAAGTTTGCGAAGGAACACTGGAAATGGCTGTTCGGCACCCTTTTGATACCGTTCGCGGGATGGTTGTGGAAGCTGTATCACTGATCTTCGCCTCAAAAGCGTCGCCGGCACGACGCGTCAATCCATCGTGCCGGACGCCTCTCCCCACTTCACCACCGCCGGGCTCAGAGATCGAAGAAAACGGTCTCTTTCGGGCCTTGCAGATAAATATCGAAGCGATAGATCGTGCTCGAAGAATCCGGCTCGCGCTTCGCGATCAGCGTCGCGCGGCGGTCTTCGGGGACGCTCGCGAGCACCGCATCCTTCGCGTTCGCTTCGGCTTCGTCCTCGAAGTAGATTCGCGTGTACGTGTGCAGCAGCATGCCGCGCATCAGCAGGATCACGTCGATGTGCGGCGCCGCGTCGTCGCCGGTCTTGCCCGGCTTGACCGTATCCACGACAAAACGCAGTTTCGGGTCCGTGCCCGTTCCGACGCGCGCGAAGCCGCGAAAGCCCGACTTCTTCGCTTCAGCGACGCTCTCTACATAGTGCCCCGTCGAATCGGCCTGCGCCATTTCGAGCACGGCGTCGCCGATCACCTTGCCTTCGCCGTCGTGGACGTTGCCGACGATCGAAATATGCTCGCCCGCTGCTTCACGATCGGCTGCTGACGGCGTGAAGAGGCTCTTCAGATCGAAGTTGTACTGCTCGGGACACAGCCCGTAGGCGAAGTACGGTCCGACCGTTTGCGACGGAGTTTGTTTTAGCGTGGTCATGGTTCAAGCCTCCGTCGGGGTTTGGTCGGGGCCGCGCAGCACGATGTCGAATTCGTAGCCGAGCGCGTAGTTTTCTTCCGTCGTATCGATCGAGAAACGCGAGATCATGCGTTCGCGTGCGTGCTCGGGCGTGCCCTGGTAAATCGGGTCGAGCTGGAGCAGCGGGTCGCCGGGGAAATACATCTGCGTGACGAGACGCGAACCGAAATAATCGCCGAAGAGCGAAAAGTGGATGTGGTTCGGACGCCATGCGTTCGGATGGTTGCCCCACGGATACGCGCCCGGCTTGATCGTCAGGAAGCGATAGCGGCCTTCGTTGTCGGTGAGGCAGCGGCCCGCGCCGAGAAAGTTCGGGTCGAGCGGCGCATCGTGCTGGTCGTTCTTGTGCACGTAGCGGCCGGCGGCGTTCGCCTGCCAGATTTCAACGAGCGTATTGCGCACGGGGCGCCCGCCTTCGTCGAGGACGCGGCCCGTCACGATGATGCGCTCGCCGAGCGGCGCGCCGTTCTTCGCGGCGTTCTTCGTGAGGTCGTGGTCGAGCTTGCCGAGATCGTCGGCGCCGTACACCGGCACGCGACGGTCGCGCAGGTTTTCCTTCAGCGGGATCAGCGGACGCGACGGACTGCGCAGCACGGACGAGCTGTAACCAGGGTAGCTGTAGGGCGGATGCGATTCCCAATCGCGCGGTGTGAGGATGGGCGAAGTCATTCGACTGTCTCCTGTTCTTTGAAGTTGAAATGGGATATTTCTGATGACTACTTTATCGAAGCATCGAAGTTATGGAAAATGATGTTTTATGCGCTCAGCCATAACCATTCGTCATGGATAACGACTTCACAAATACGCGCGTCAAGTTCCGGCATCTGCAGTGCTTCCTGGCGGTCACGCAGCTCGGCAGCGTGCAGCGAGCCGCCGACAGCCTTTCGATCACCCAGCCCGCTGTTTCGAAGACGATCGGGGAACTCGAATCCATTCTAGGCGTCCGGCTGTTCGAGCGTGGGCGCCGTGGCGCGGTTCCGACCCGTGAGGGACGGCTTTTTGCGCCGCACGCAAGCTCGTGTGTGGCGGCGCTGCGCGAAGGCGTCGACGTGCTGCTGCGCGAGAGCGGCGACGTGCCGGGTTCGGTAGCAATCGGTGTGCTTCCGACGGTCGCGACCGCGCTCCTGCCGCCCGCGCTCGCGGATTTTCGGACGCAGTGGCCGGCGGTGTCGGTGAGCGTGTGGACGGATTCGAACGCGCAACTGCTCGCGCGGCTGAAAGCGGGCGAGGTCGATTTCGTGGTCGGGCGGGTGTCGGACCCGGAGGGCATGCTCGGGCTCTCGTTCGAGCAGATTTATCGCGAGCCGCTGGCGGTAGTCGTACGGCGCGATCATCCGCTGTCGTTCGAGGCACCGCTGACGCCGTTGATGCTCGCGCGCTTCTCCGTAGTCGTGCCGCCGTTCGGGACGCTGATCCGGCAATCGGCGGAAAGCGTGCTGACGGCGTTCGGCGCGCACGCGCTGAGCGCGTTCGTCGAGACGCTCTCGGTGTCGCTCGGGCGCGCGCTCGCGCTGCACAACGACGCCGTGTGGTTCGTGCCGGCGGGCGCGGTCCAGCACGACATCGCGCTCGGCCTGCTCGCGCCGCTCGCGATGCCGTTCGCCGGCACCGACGAGCCGATCGGCCTGATCCGCCGCAACGACACCGCGCGCACGCCGGTCGAGGACAGCCTGATCGATGCGATCCGCGAGGCGGGGCGCGCGCGCATCAGCACGAAGTAACCGCCGACGCTCATCGGGCCGGGCCCGTCCAATGCTACGATGATTTCAGCAGACGTAACTTTTTCGCGCGATACTGGTGCAACCAAATCTCGTCGGGCGCGGTCACATCGAGAGCGCCTGCCGCACGGCTCCTGCTGTCACTGAAAGGAAAATGAAGACCGTACTGCTCGTCGACGACGATCCCGCCACCATCGAAGCCTGGGCGATCTGCATGCAGGACGCGGATTGCACCGTGCTTTGCGCGTACGACGGCAACGCCGCGCTGGCATTACTGGCCGAGCATCGCGTGGATATCGTGGTGTCGGACTGGATGATGCCGGGGCTCGGCGGCGCGCTGCTTTGCCAGACGATGAAAAACGACACCGCGCTGGCAAGAATTCCCTTCCTGATGATTTCGGGCCACCCGAACCCGCCGGCCTTCGTCAACTACGACGGCTATTTGCAGAAACCCGTCGAGATGGAGACGCTGATCTCCGCCGTGAACCGCCTGTGCGCGGCCACGGTGCGCCCGCTCTACTGAAACGGCGTTTCAGCGCAATTCCGCCAGCGCGCGATCCATCTGCAGCTGCGCGAGCCTGTTCAACTCCTGCGGGATGGTGCAGTCGGGCGGCAGCGTCGGCGTGACGATCACGCGGATGTGTCCCGGACGGTCCGGCCATTTCTTCGCCGGCCATACCTTGCCCGCATCGTGCACGACGGGCACCACCGGCACCTGCGTCGCGCACGCGAGCCGCACGCCGCCGGAAGCCAGCTTGAGCGGCGCATCGTGCGACGCGCGTGCCTTCCGGAAAGATCACGACCGCATCGCCGAGCGCGAGCTTTTCCGCGCATTCCCGCGTCACGGCCTGATGCGCCTGACGCAGCGATCCCCGATCGAGACTGACCATATCGAGCCCGACCAGCACCCAACCGAAAAACGGAATTTTCTTGAGCTCGCGCTTGAACACGAAGCTGATGCGGCGTGGAAAGAGCGCCATGAACGTGAGCGTCTCCCACGTCGATTCATGGCGGCACAGCATGATGAACGGGCCGTCGGGCAGATGCTCCAGCCCCTCGACGGAACACGTCACGCCGACGATCACGCGCATCATCACGACCACCGCGCGGCACCATTGCCGCGCGAGCCAGTAGCGGCCGCGCCGGCCGACGAACGGAAACAGAGGCAGAATCAGGATCGACCAGACGATGCCGCTGCCGAGAAGATAGGTGGCGAACAGCCACTTGACGAGAGTTCGGGGCATCGAAACGCTTTGCAGGAAATGGAGGCGGGTTTACGCGGAATCCCGAAGGATAGCCTGTCGGGGGCCGCGTGTCTGGCCCGTCCTTTAAGCTTAGGCCTCGATCAACGGGAGAAATACATGGCGGAAGCAGCAGCAATCGATTTCGACGAAGGCATGCTCGACGTAGGCGACGGCCACACGATCTACTGGCGCGCGCAAGGTCCGCGGGACCAACCGGCGATGCTCGTCGTGCACGGCGGCCCGGGCGGCGCGATGAACCTGAAGTGGGCGGAGGTGCTGGATGCGTCGACGTGGCGCATCGTGTTTTTCGACCAGCGCGGCTGCGGCAAGTCGACGCCGTTCGGCAAACTCGAGGCGAACGGCATCGATGCGCTCGTCGGCGACATGGAGAAGCTGCGGGTGCTGCTCGGCATCGAGAAATGGGCGATTTTTGGCGGCTCGTGGGGCACGACGCTCGGGCTGGCGTACGGCGTCGCGCATCCGGAGCGCTGTCTGGGATTTCTCCTGCGCGGCGTGTTTCTCGCGCGACGCGAGGACATCGACTGGTTCCTGTGGGACGTGCGGCGCGTGTTTCCGGACGCGCATCGGAATTTTCTCGACGCGATCGAAACTGCTTCCGGCAAGCGGCCGCGTAATGCGCCGGAGATCCTGACGCTCGCCGAGGCGCCGCTCGCCCGTTTCGACGAAGCCGGTACGCGGCTTGCGCGCGCCTGGACGGCGTACGAGACGACGCTGTCGGTGGTGAACAAGCCCCAGAAGGAGAACGCGCCGCCGTCGGAAGAGGGCAACAGGAAGGAAACCGGCGAATCCAACGCGCCGGCTATCTCGATGGCGCTTCTGGAGCGCCACTACATGGCGAACGAATTGCCGCCCGAGCCGCTGTTGCGGCGCGTCGGCGTCATTTCGCACTTGCCGTGTCACATCGTGCATGGTCGCTTCGACATGGTCTGTCCGGCCGACCAGGCGCTCGAACTCGCTGAACACTGGCCGGGCGCCGAGCTTTCCATCGTCGATGCCGCCGGCCACTGGACCTTCGAGCCCGGCAACGTCGCGGCATTGCGCGCGGGCGGCGAGGCGCTTTCGAAGGCGCTCGCCGACTAGAGAATATCGGCGGCGGGGCCCGACAGCAGCCGCCAGTCGACGTCCGTGCCGACGACGACCACTTTCGCGCCGCGCCGCACGGCGACGGTCAGCGTCACGCAGAGCGACGTCCCCGTCACCGAGAGATACGGCGCGCTTATGAACACGCGCTCGGGCGTGGCGAGCGCCTCGACGAAATAGTCGCGGTTGTCCCAGCGTCCCGACGACGAATCGGCGATCGGCGAGAAGCGCTCGCTCGGCGCTTTCGCGGCCGCGCCTGGCAGCGCCGGCGTGAACTCGCGGCCGCGCGCATCGAGGAAAAAGCTGCTTACCGTGCACGGCAGCGCGAGCAATGCCGCGCATGCGCTGGCCGTGCTCGCACCTTGTGCAATGCGGCTGGCGGCTTCAGTCAGCCGCGAGCGGTACGGCATCAGCAGCAAGTCACTCGCGAGGCGCTCCGAGCGGCGCACGTCGGCGAGCGTATCGAAGGTGCGCTCGAAGAGCGGCCTCGCCTCTGATCGCGGCGGCAACTCCGGCGCGGGCTGACCGAAGAGAAATCCCTGCACGAAATCGACGTTCGAGCGCGCCGCGAGAAACAGGTCGGCCTCGGTCTCGATACCTTCCGCGACGACGAACATCCCCGATTCGTGCAACAAACCGACGAGTTTCGGCAACAGCGCGTCACGCAGATGCGCGCCTTGCGTGCGCACGAGGCTGCGGTCGAGCTTGACGATGTCGGGCTTGAGCGTCAGCAACCGGTCGATATTTGAATGGCCGGCGCCGAAATCGTCGACGGCGACGAGAAAGCCCTCCGCGCGATACGCGCGCGTCGCGTGCGCGATGCGGTCGAGCTGGCTGCCGCCCGATTCCAGCACTTCGATCACGATGCGCTCGGGCGCCAGGCCCCGCTCGCGCGCGAGCGCGGCGAGCTCTGCGGCGTAGCCGGGCGCGGTGAACGTCGCGGGGTTGATGTTGAGAAAGAGCCAGGTGGCGTCGGGCAGGCGCGAAGCCGCGCTGGCAAGATGCGCGGCGTGACTCATGCGATCGAGCCGCGCCACCGATCCCTCGACGATCGCCTTCGCGAACAGCTCGAACGGCGAGATCAGCGGTCTGGACGATGACTCGCCGTCCGCTTCGCCGCGCAGCAACGCCTCGTAGCCCACCTCGCGCTGATGCGGCAGGCTGTAGATCGGCTGCAGATGCGAAGCGAGTGCGATGCCGTCGAAGGTATGCCGCGTGCGCAGCATCAACGGACGTGCTCGCGATTCACGAGCGCGGCCGGCAGCGGGCGGCGCCTTGTCGGTGGAAATTCGCACATGGTGAGCTGACGGCGTGGCCGCAGCGTGGTCCAGAGAGTTCGATAGACAGCTTATCGGTCGGTTGCGCGAGGACTTGAGTGCCCGAACAGGAAGGGCGCACGATTCCTGCGGTCGCGCGGAGAAAAAATTGCCGCCAGCCAGCGCACATCCTATCTTTGAAACAACGTTTGAAAAAACGTGTGAAAAGTAAATTGAGACAGCGATGGTAGGATCGCGCCTGGCAACCAAGGCGGGCGGGGCCCGTCGAACGGTGAATCCAAGACAAAGAGGCGATTCGATGGCGCAACAAAAAACCAATCCGAAACTCGAGCAGGCGCTTACGCGCGGCGATCTGGCCATCCGCCAGGCCAACTCGGGCCGCGCGACCGCCGTGTTGCGCGCGCTCGGCAAGATGATCGTCGAGGCATCGTCGACGATCGGCGTGGAAGCGTTCGTCGTGATCCACGATGGCGACAAGATCTACGATCCCGCCGACGGCATGTGGCCCCAGCAGTTGCTGGTGTCGCTCGACGGCCCGGTTGAGGACGCCGATCCCGACGAATTGCGCACGATCACGCTGCTCGCCGACACGCCGGCCACGATGTTCCGCTGCGAATGGCAGCGCGCGGACGGCAAGATCGGACGCCAGGAAGGGCGGCCGCTCGCGATGGTCGCTTTCATCACCGACGTCGACATCCCCTGGCTCGACGACGAAGACTGACCCCTTCGGAATCCCCGATCCCCGCCAACGGCTCCCTCACGGAGCCGTTTTCTATTGGCGCAAGCAAGTTGCCGCCATCGACTCCGCTGTAATGCGCCGCAGGTAAACCTTTGCGCGCGCGGTAATTTAATCAAATTGACACGCGCAACCGTTTGCGTCTCGATTTTCCAATCATTTTTCGATTCGATGACTTAGGAATGCATGTAATCGTGCTTTCCGAGTCATTACGCCTGTTTACTCGATTTAAGGAACTCGTGCACCTAATGCGCGCGTAAATAGGCGCAATGCTCAATGCTGGGGAAAAGCGTGTCGTCTATCGGCAGTTCCGGTAATTTCTTGATGGTCCCACCCTGAATTTTGTTTAGAAATATCTGCCAGCGCTCACGCCGATATTACAACTCATGAGACGCTCGTTCCGCCGCGCACGAGCGTCTTTTTCTTGATCGAGCGCGGCACTTTTTCTAATAGCCAACAAAATGGGGTTACACATGGATCGTCTCAACCTGGCAACTGAAGCAGCCGAATTCGACCGTCACGCAAATGCCGCACGTCGCGAGCTTTCTTCAATCCGCGCTCTTCAGAAACCCGAACGGATGCCGTTTACTATTCGTATCGTCTCGAGCGAGCGTGATCTGCACAAGGCCGTGAACATCCGTCGCGCCGCGTACGGGAGACATTTGCCCGACTTCGCCGAAAAAATGACGGTTGATGCTTGCGATCGGGAACCGGGCACGGCAATTCTGCTCGCGGAGTCGAAACTGGACGGCGCGCCGCTCGGCACGATGCGGATTCAGACGAACGAATTCGCACCGCTCGGCGTCGAGCATTCGGTGCGGCTGCCGGACCATCTGAACGGTGTGAGGCTCGCCGAAGCGACTCGCCTCGGGGTGGCGGGCGGCTCAGTCGGGCGAGTGGTTAAAATGATGTTGTTCAAGAGCCTCTTTTTATATTGCGAACAACAGCACATCGACTGGATGGTGATTACGGCCCGGTCGCCGCTCGATCGGGAATACGAAACCATGCTGTTTGAAGATGTGTTTGGCGAGAAGCAGTTCATTCCGATGGCACACGTCGGCGGATTGCCACATCGCGTTTTGGCGGGTGAAGTGGGTGTCGCGCGGCAGCGTTGGGAAGAAGCGGCTCATCCGTTATTCCGTTTTGTGTTTCAGACGCATCATCCGGATATCGATTTGAGTACCGCAGATTTATCTTTCGAGCGTGAAACGGTACGATGCCCGGAGGCCTCGCAGGTGGCTTATGGCAGGTGACAAGAATTAACCGGGCAGTCCGGGGGCCCGGGTAACAACACAATGGCGATGGCGGGCGTGGTTTGGCGCCCCCGCCATCACCAGCGCGGCATGAGTCGCGCAAAACGGGGATTCTCCAGTATGGCGTCGGCTACGTTATTTTCCCTTTCCAGATACCGGCACACGGGGTCGTGGCTCGATCGCGCGCTTTACCTTTTCTCCGTATACGTCATCCCGTTCGTCATCGCCATCGGGACCATCGCAACCCTTTTTCTGCTGCCGCGGCAATACGAATCCACTGGCTCGATCACGCTGCCGATGCACGTCTTCGACGAACGCGGCACGGGGCTCGGCCCCGCCGATGCGCTCAAAAAACTGCAAAACGCGCCGTCCACGACGCGTTTCAGCACGCAACTCTCCGAATCTCCCATCTGGTTCAGTTTCACCGCGCCCGCGACCGGAAAGGCGCATCCGACGCTCGTCGAGTTTCCGTCGCGTCATGCGCTCACGCTGTCCTGCTGGAAAGCGTCGACGATGCAGCCCCTCGGCCACGCCGACCGGCAAGGCACCTCAGGCGAGATGCGCGCGATCAAGGCCGGCTTTTCCGTCTTTCTCGGGTATCTCACCGAAAACGTGCCGCTCGTGTGCCGCGGCACGTTCTCGGGCCCCGCGCAGGTCACGGCGCTCGGCTGGGACTCGGTGCATCTGCGCAACTCGGCGCTCGATTTCCAGGAAAGCTCGGGCCTGATCGGCGGCGGGTTGCTCACGCTCGCCGTCTTCGTCTTCGTGACGGCGATGATCAACCGCGAATGGACTTACGTGATTTTCGCGGTGTGGCTCGTCGGCAATCTGCGGCTCTGTGCGAACGCGATGGGCTGGGACACGCAATGGCTCGACCGCGAAATCCCGCCCGACTGGATGCCGCTCTTGCGCCAGGTCACGTTCGCCGGCTATTACCTGTTGACGGGCGCGCTTTTCAGCCAGTTGTTCCGCCGCGAATTGCGCGTGGTCGGCTACCTCTGGCTGCTGCGCGCCGGTCAGTACGTGGGCCTGTTACTGCTCGCGCTCGCCATGGTGCTGCCATACGGATATTTCATTCCGGCGCTGTGGGGCCTCGGCGGCTTCGGCATGGCCGTGCTGATCTTCTTGCTCGCGCGCCTTGTCTGGATGGCGCGCTCGCGTACCGTGCTGTGGTACGTCGCGTCGCTCGGAATCGTCCTGTTCGCGACGTTTTCCGAAGTCCTGGGCGCCGCCTTCGGCCTGAAACTGCTGTTCGGCGGCGTCAACACGGTGATGGCGGCGCTTTCGTCGAGCATGATGGCCGCCTTCGCGATCGCCGAGCAGATGCGCGCCGAGCGCGAACACCGCCGGCAGGCGCAGACGGAACTGCGCAACACCTATGAAGTCACGCCGATCGGCCTCTTCACGCTCGATTCCGAAGGGCATTTCGTGCGCGCCAATCCCGCGTTGCGCGCGATGCTCGACTTGCACAAGGCCGAATACAAGGTGCGTCACTGGAACGATTATTTCGAGGCGGGCGCGTGGGGTTCGCTGCAGGCGCTGGCATCGAAGGGCAGCGACGGCGAGCTCGAAATGGGCGGCGCCACCGCACGCGGCACTGGCGAGCGGCGCTATTTGCTGAAGGCGATCGAATCGAACGGCTGGATCGAGGGATCGTTGCAGGATGTCACCGAGCGCTCGAAAGCGATCGAACGCCTGCGCTTTCTCGCCGAGCACGACCCGCTGACGGGTTCGCTCAACCGCCGCGGCGTGGAGAAGGCGATCGCAGCGGAGAGCGAGGAAACGCTGCCGTGGGCGCTCGCGTATATCGACCTCGACCGCTTCAAGCTCGTCAACGACCTGTTCGGCCACCGCTCCGGCGATGAGGTGCTGAAACAGGTCGCATCCCGCACCCGCGCGCACTTCAAGCGCGATTATCCGGTCGGCCGCATCGGCGGCGACGAATTCGTGTGCGTGATGAGCGATACGTCGATCGACGACGCCATCGCGCAATGTCACGAACTCATCTCGATTTTGAGCGACGCGCCGTATCAAGTCGGCAATCGCGCGTTCCAGGTGAAGGCGTCGATCGGGCTCGTCGAATGTTCGCGCGGCGTGCGTGTCCAGGACGCGCTTTCACACGCCGACCGCGCCTGCCGCGAGGCGAAGAAGGTCGCGCACACGCACCTTGTCACGTACCGCAAGGGCGCCGCCGCGTTCGAGGAGCGCGCGGAGGAATTGAAGCTGGTCGAGACGCTCGGCCGCAATTGCCTCCCGCCGGGGCTTTTCCTCGTGATGCAGCCGATCATGTCGCTCTCGGCGCCGACCGAATCGCTGAATTTCGAGGTGCTGCTGCGCATGCGCGCGCCCGACGGCACGACCTTGCCCGCGGGCAAGGTGATCGTCGCGGCGGAGGAGTCGGGCAATATCGCCGCGATCGACCGCTGGGTGATGACGACGCTCCTCGCGTGGATCGAGAAGAACCAGGAATCGCTGCCGAACACGCAGTTCATCTGCGTGAACCTGTCGGGCGGGTCGCTCAACGACGAGCAGTTCATGGAGGACATCTTCGCGCTCTTCGCGCAGCATCCTTCGATCGTTCACTACCTCTGTCTCGAAATCACCGAGAGCGTGGCGCTGCACGACCTGGAGAACACGCAGCGTTTCATTTCGCGTGTCCACGACATGGGCGGCAAGATCGCGCTCGACGACTTCGGCGCGGGCTACACGTCGTTCAAATACCTGAAGGCGCTATCGGCCGATGCGCTGAAGATCGACGGCGAGTTCGTTCGCACGATGTGCGCGCATCCCGCGGATATCGCGATCGTCGAGGCGATTGTCGCGCTGGCACGCAATCTGGGCATGCGCAGCGTGGCCGAATGGGTCGAAGATGCCGATACGCTGCGCGCGCTGCAGGAAATCGGCGTGGATTATGTGCAGGGCTATCTGATCGCGAAGCCGCAGGAAAGCGCGGCGATTCTGGCCGCGAGTTCCGCCGCCAGTTTCGTGAAGGACCCGGAGGTGGTGAACATCATCGAATGTCTGTCGGAGCCGGATCAGGCGCTGACTTACGGCTACGAGTGGCGCGCGAAGATGGGCACGCACTGAATGGCTTCTACGCCGTTTTGATCGCTCCCAGCACTTTGGCGGCCGCGATCGGGATGCGCGTGTCGTCCCACTGCGCGAGCCATTGCACTTCTTTCGTCGTGAAATAGTCCGGGTAGTTGCGCAGCGCGAACTGCAACGAATCGACGACGTGATCGCGGATGATCTGCGGCGCGGCTTCGTCGTTGACGATCGCGTGAAGGGCTTCGAGTGTGCTCATGGCGCGGCGAATATGGGGTAGGAATGCGCCAACCTTAACCGAAGAAAAATCCGAAAAAATATTCGAGACGACTGACCGCGCGGCCAGTCCGCTCAGTCGATCGACAAGCGCACGGCGAACGCCAGCAGCGCGCCCGAGAAAGTCCAGCGCTGCACCACTTGCGCGCGCGGATGACGGCGCAACCATCCCGAGATTCTGAAGGCGCCGAGTGCGAGCGTCACATCGAACGCGACGCCGATCGCGACCAGCACCACGCCCAACTCCACCACCTGCGACCACACCGCGCCCGCTTCAGGATGCACGAATTGCGGCAGCAGCACGGAGCAGAAGAGCAGCGCCTTCGGATTGAGGATGCTGCTCAGCACGCCTTTCGTCACCGCCGCGCGCAGCGTGGACGATGCGTTGGGACGCGCGGCGTCGTCGAGGCCGAATGCCGGCGAGCGGAAGATTTGAACCGCCACGTAGGCGAGGTAGAGCGCGCCCGCGATACGCACGCTGTCGTAGAGCCACGGCGCGCTGCGAAGCAACGCGGCGACGCCGAGCGCCGATAACGTCACGTGCGTCGCGCGCGCGATAGCGAGCCCGCCGGCGGTCGCGAATCCATGCTTCATGCCGCGCGTCGCGCTGGTCTGCAGGACGAGCGCCATATCGGGACCGGGCAGCGCATACACGACGGCGAGCGCGCCGACGAACACCGCGAGCAAATGAAGCGAAACCATGATGACCTCTGTCTTTTGTTGTGCGTTTTGACAATGGCTACATAGTGCCGCTGATCGAGAAGCGTTTTCTGGCTTTTTAGCCTACTCTGGATGATGAAATTAGCGGAAAGCGCTATTACATGTGCTTCGACGAAGGAAACCGCCATGAACGATCTCGACAAAATCGACCGCGCCATTCTGGCCGCGGTTCAGCAGGACGGCCGCATTCCCATCGCGAAACTGGCCGAACGCGTGGGCTTGAGCGAGACACCCTGCGCGCGGCGCCTCAAGCGGCTCGAAAGCGATGGGTTCATCGGCGGATATCGGGCAGTGCTGTCGAGGAAGGCGCTCGACATCGGCGTGATCGCGTTCGCGCAGGTGCGTTTCAGCATCCACGACCGGGCGCTGTCGGATCGTTTCGAGCGCGAGATTCAGGGGATCGCACGGATCGTGTCGTGTCACAACATCTCGGGCAGCGCGGATTATCTGCTGCAAGTCGCGGCGCGCGATCTCGATGAGTACGGCTTGTTCATGCGTGACGTGCTGCGCGCGCTGCCGGGAGTGACGGCGGTGGAGTCGATGCTGTCGTTGCGGGAGGTGAAGCGGGATACGGGGTTGCCGTTGCTATAGATAATGGCCCTTGTGAGGGCCTTAATAGGGACTAATAGCTCGCATGAGGGCTTTTATTGGTCATCGTTTATCTGTCGACTATAATGGCCCACATGGAGCCTACTAAGTCACTTAAAAGCCCATCCAAGGGCCGTAAAGTTGAGAGACCGCTTCCGATTCCTGTCCAGCGCGCCCTCACGAAGCTCGGCGACGATATCAATCGCGCGCGCCGTCGGCGGGGGCTGACACAGCAGTCGCTTGCCGAACGCATCGGTGCGAGTCTCAACACGGTCAAGCGATTGGAAAGCGGCGACCCCCGCGTGCAACTGCATTTTCTGGCGCGAGCGCTCCATCTCTTCGGCGAGTTGCAGCGCTTGAACGACCTTCTGGACAGCGGCAAGGATGACGTCGGCCTCGCCTTGATGGACGAAAAGCTGCCGCAGCGTGTGCGGACCGCCAAAAAGTCCCGCAACGCATTCTGATCGACGCCATGAAATCCAAGATCGCAAAGTCCGGGAAGCCCGGCATCAGTTCATCGCTCGAGGTTCACCTCGGTGCAGAGGGAACTCCCGTCGGGCATCTGAATTACGTCAGTCAGGGGCGTCGTGAAGTGTCGCAATTCGCCTATGACGATTCGTGGCTGCTGAATCCGGACCGTTTTGAGATATCGCCCGACTTGCCGCTGGAGCCGGGCTATGCGCCCCGCCGGGCGCCGAACGCGGTCGATTCCGTGTTTCATTTCGCGCTGGCTGATACGGCCCCGGACGCTTGGGGACGTCGCGTCATCGAACGCACGCATGCTCGGGCCCGCAAGGCAAACCCTGCGTTGCCCCCCCTGAACGAGCTGGGATTATCTGTGCGCCGTCGACGATTTCAGCCGCATCGGCGCGTTGCGGTTCTGCCAGAAAGGCACCTATCTGCGAACGGTCGAGAACGGCCGCCGCAAGACGCCGCCGCTGATTGAACTCGAGCGGATGTATCAGGCCACGCGCGCTGTCGAAACGGCAACGGAAACCGCCGAAGACCTGCGCTATCTGCAAGGCAAGGGCACATCGCTTGGCGGGATGCGGCCCAAATGTACCGTGCTCGACGAGAACGGCAAGCTCGCGATCGGCAAGTTTCCCAGCGTGAGCGACACCATCGGCGTGACACGTGCCGAAGTGCTGGCGCTGCGACTCGCACGTCGCGCGGGCATCGCGGCGGCGCATGCCCGGTGCGTCGCGCTCGGCGATACGCCGGTCGCGCTGATCGAACGCTTCGACCGTGGAACCGGCGACCTGCGGATTCCATATTTGTCCGCCGCGTCGATGCTTCAGGCGTCGCGGCTCGACGTCCACGCATATACCGAAATCGTCGATGTGATGCGCCAGAAGTGCTCGCATCCCGCCGATGATGCCCAGCAACTCTGGCGCCGTCTCGCATTCAACCTGCTCATCACCAACACGGACGATCATCTGCAAAACCTCGGGTTTCTTTACGACGGCGATGGGCTCTGGCGTCTTTCGCCTGCCTTCGATTTGAACCCGATGCCGGGCAAATTGCGCGAGTCCAAGACGTGGCTGACGGAGGATTCGGGACCGGTCGAGTCAATCGAGATGCTGCTCGACGCGTGCGCGTACTTTTCGCTCACCGTCGAAGAAGCCAAGGTTGTGCTCACCGAAGTGCTCGACGCCGTATCAGACTGGAGAAAAGTTGCGGTCATGCCCGAAGTCGGTCTGACCGCCCGCGAACTGGACGACTTCGAGGACGCTTTTGACCACCCCGAAACCCAAAAAGCTCGCAAGCTTGTCTACACAAGCTGACCGCCAGCTCACACACATAACAACGGGTAATCCCCAATTCACCCAAAGTTGTATATACAAGACCATGCGTTTTAGCAGAGCCGTCTGATCCCAGC
This sequence comes from Caballeronia humi, assembly GCF_001544475.1. Taxonomy (GTDB): domain Bacteria; phylum Pseudomonadota; class Gammaproteobacteria; order Burkholderiales; family Burkholderiaceae; genus Caballeronia; species Caballeronia humi. The sequence continues at coordinate 19,281 of NZ_FCNW02000004.1, forward strand.
CGGCCTACCCACCCATAAAACGCAGGAGTTCGTGTGGACCAATCCTCTCGTTTTCGCGATGTCGAAATCCGCGCGCCGCGCGGCACCACGCTCAACGCCAAAAGCTGGCTGACCGAAGCGCCGCTGCGCATGCTGATGAACAATCTCGATCCCGAAGTCGCCGAGAATCCGAAGGAGCTGGTGGTGTACGGCGGTATCGGCCGGGCGGCGCGCGACTGGGCGTGCTACGACAAGATCGTCGAGACGCTCAAGCGCCTCGAAGCCGATGAAACGCTGCTCGTGCAGTCGGGCAAGCCGGTCGGCGTGTTCAAGACGCACGAAAACGCGCCGCGCGTGCTGATCGCGAACTCGAATCTCGTCCCGCACTGGGCAAGCTGGGAGCATTTCAACGAACTCGACGCCCGCGGCCTCGCCATGTACGGCCAGATGACGGCTGGTAGCTGGATCTACATCGGCAGCCAGGGGATCGTGCAAGGCACCTACGAGACCTTCGTCGAAGCCGGACGCCAGCACTACGGCGGCGACCTGAAAGGCCGCTGGGTGCTGACTGCCGGCCTCGGCGGCATGGGCGGCGCGCAACCGCTCGCGGCGACGCTCGCCGGCGCCTGTTCGCTCAATATCGAATGCCAGCAGAGCCGCATCGATTTCCGCCTGAAGACGCGCTACGTCGACGAGCAGGCCACCGATCTCGACGACGCCCTTGCACGCATCGAGCGCTACACGTCGGAAGGCCGCGCGATGTCGATCGCGCTGTGCGCCAACGCCGCCGACGTTCTACCGGAACTCGTGCGCCGCGGCGTGCGCCCCGACATGGTCACCGACCAGACGAGCGCGCACGATCCGCTCAACGGCTATCTGCCGATTGGCTGGACCTGGGCGCAATACCGCGACCGGGCGCAAAGCGACGCGGCGGGCACGGTGAAGGCGGCGAAGCAATCGATGGCGGAGCACGTCCGCGCGATGCTCGCGTTCCAGCAGCAGGGCGTCCCGACCTTCGACTACGGCAATAACATCCGCCAGATGGCGAAGGAAGAGGGCGTCGAAAACGCGTTCGACTTCCCCGGCTTCGTGCCGGCGTATATCCGGCCGCTCTTTTGCCGCGGCGTCGGGCCGTTCCGCTGGGCGGCGCTCTCGGGCGATCCGCAAGACATCTACAAGACCGACGCGAAGGTCAAGGAACTGATCCCCGACGACGACCACCTGCACCGCTGGCTCGACATGGCGCGCGAACGCATCAGCTTCCAGGGCTTGCCGGCGCGCATCTGCTGGGTCGGGCTCGGCCAGCGCGCGAAGCTCGGCCTCGCGTTCAACGAGATGGTGCGGAGCGGCGAGTTGTCGGCGCCGGTCGTGATCGGGCGCGATCACCTCGATTCCGGTTCGGTCGCAAGCCCGAATCGCGAGACGGAATCGATGCAGGACGGCTCGGACGCGGTCTCCGACTGGCCGCTCCTGAACGCGCTCCTGAACACCGCGAGCGGCGCGACGTGGGTGTCGATCCATCATGGCGGCGGCGTCGGCATGGGCTTTTCGCAGCACGCGGGCGTCGTGATCGTCTGCGACGGCACCGATGAAGCCGCCGCGCGCATCGCCCGGGTGCTCCACAACGATCCGGCGACGGGCGTCATGCGCCACGCGGACGCGGGCTACGACATCGCCGTGGACTGCGCGCGCGAAAAGGGGCTCGATCTGCCGATGATCGAAGGCGCGGTTCCGAAGAAGTAGGCCGCGATGAAACGACTCTGGCAACACTGCCACGCCGCGACGATGCAGGGCGGCGCCTATTCGATCATCGAGGACGCGGCGATCCTGACGGACGGCGGGCGGATCGAGTGGATCGGTCCGCGCGGTTCGGTGCCGGCGCACGCCGCGCATGAACTGGTCGACCTGGAGGGCGCGTGGGTGACGCCCGGTTTCGTCGATTGCCATACGCATCTGGTGTTCGGCGGCGATCGCAGCGGCGAATTCGAGCAGCGTCTGCAGGGCGTGAGCTATGCGGAGATCGCGGCGCAGGGCGGCGGTATCGCGAGCACGGTGCGTGCGACGCGCGAGGCGAGCGAGGACGCGCTTTTCGAAAGCGCTCGCCTGCGCGCGCTAAGTTTCCTGCGCGAAGGCGTGACGACGATCGAAGTGAAGTCGGGCTACGGTCTCGATCTGGTCAATGAACGCAAGATGCTGGCAGTCGCGCGGCGGCTCGCGAAAGAACTCCCGCTGACGGTGCGCGCGACGTGTCTCGCCGCGCATGCGTTGCCGCCGGAATACGCGAACCGCGCAGACGATTACATTGCTTATATCTGCACGGACTTGCTGCCGGCGCTGGCAAAGGAAGGCCTGGTCGATGCCGTCGATGCCTTTTGCGAGCACCTTGCGTTTTCGCCGGCGCAGGTCGAGCGCGTGTTCGCGACAGCGCGCGAGCTCGGCCTGCCGGTGAAGCTGCACGCGGAGCAGTTGTCGTCGCTGCATGGGTCGTCGCTGGCGGCGCGCTACGGGGCGTTGTCGGCCGATCATCTCGAATACATGACCGACGACGACGCCATCGCGATGGCGCAGGCTGGCACCGTCGCCGTGCTGCTGCCCGGAGCGTTCTACATGCTACGCGAAACGCAATTGCCGCCGATCGACGCGCTGCGCCGTCATGGCGTGCCGATCGCGCTCGCAAGCGATTTGAACCCGGGGACGTCGCCGGCGCTGTCGGTGCGCCTGATGCTGAACATGGGCTGCACGCTCTTTCGGATGACGCCGGAAGAGACGCTCGCCGGCGTCACGATCCACGCGGCGCGGGCGCTCGGGATGCACAACACGCACGGCTCGCTCGAAGCAGGCAAGGCGGCGGATTTCGTTGCGTGGCGCATCGGCCGGCCGGCGGAACTGGCTTACTGGCTCGGCGGAGATTTGCGAAAGCGCGTGGTGCGGGGCGGACAGGAAATCCGCGCTTGATGTGCAAAAAAAGCCTCGTCAGGACATTCCCGACGAGGCTTTGTTTCGATTCAGGAAGCGCTTACGCGCGGCGTTTCGTGAAAAGGCCCCACAACACGAGCAGAATGATCGCGCCGATCACCGAAGCGATCCAGCCCGCCGGTTGTCCCGGCTGATACCAGCCGAGCGCGCGCCCGACGTAGCCCGCGATCAGCGATCCGGCAATCCCGAGCACGATGGTGAGGATCCATCCCATGCTGTCGTCGCCCGGCTTGACCGCGCGCGCGATAAGACCCACGACCAGTCCGACGATCAAAGTCCCGATGAATGCGAACATGCGCTTCTCTCCTTACAGAGGGTGGCTGCGGCCGGGCGGGTCCCGGCACATGCAAATTAGCACGGCAGCCGTAGTTTGGGTATGACGCAAGGGCACGGTTCGTGCCCGGGACCTCATCCAGATGGCTAACGCTGGCTCGAACACCGTGCGTTCAGGAACGCGCAGGGTAAAATTCGCCGCACCTATCTCGCAAATGCCCTCGACATGACAGACACCGCACCCGACCACACTGACGACGCCATCCACGAAGACCGCCTGTGGCGCGACGACGGCTGGACCGCGCGCGTGATCAAGAATGAAGACGACGACGGCTGGGCCGTCGAGATGATCAAGGACGGCGAGGCGGAGCCCGCGCTCGTCGGCCCGTGGACGATGGGCCGCGACAAGAAGAACCCCAAGCCGCTCGATGCCAATGCGTTCCGCACGCTGGTAAAAACCGCCTCCGAAGTGCTGCGCCGCCACGAGCAGCAGCGCCACGCGATGCTGCACAAGAACGTCGCGGTGACGGTGCGCGGGGAAGATGTGACGGTGACGCTCGACATCGTCCCGGATGAAGACGATCCCTACGCCGATCTCAAGGCGTTCGACGCCTTCGGCGCGCAACTCGCACAGGTGCGCGTGTCGGCGGCGTTCAAGCTGACCAAGGCGAGCGCCGAGTCGTGGGTCGAAAACGAATATCGCAAGCCCTGAACTTCGCGCTCAATAAACCGCGGCCAGCCCCTCTGGCCGATGCTTGAAGCGCCGATGCACCCAGTAGTACTGGTCCGGAAAGCGCAGCACCTGCGTTTCAAGGAATGCGTTCATGCGGCGGGCGTCGACGGCATCGTCGTTCGAGGGGAAATCCGCGAGCGGTTCGAAAATCGTCATCTTGTAGCCGCGATAGTCCGGCAACACTTCCGTCACGAACGGCACGACGCGCGCGCCGCCGAGCCGCGCGAGCCGCGACACCGACGTCAGCGTGCACGCTTCGACGCCAAAAAATGGCACGAACACCGAATTCTCGATGCCGTGATCCATGTCGGCGGCGAGCATCACCGATTTGCCGGCGCGCAAAAGCCGCAACACCGCGCGCGCGCTGTCGCCGCGTTTCACCATGTCGGCGCCGAAGCGGCCGCGCTGGGTCGTCGCGAGTGCGCAGAGGCGCGTGTCCTTCATCGGCGTGTAGAGCGAGGTGATCGGCTGCTTTGTCGAATACAGCATGCAGCCCATCTCGATCGCGACGAAGTGAAAGCCCATGAAGATGGTGGGCGGCGCGTTGGGATCGTCGAGGTCGATGTGGCTTTCAAGCTCCACCAGCTTTTCGATCGAACGTGCCGAACCGAACCACTGCACGCCGCGCTCGACGTAGCTGCGCACCACATGACGGAAATTCGCGCGGCCGAGCGCCTCGTAATCGGCGTCGGACCGGCCGGGGAAGCAGAGCCTCAGATTGACGAGCGCGATGCGTTTTCGGCGGCTCGGAATCGCGAAGAGGCAGGCGCCAAGCATGCTGCCGAAGCGCGCGACGAGTCCATAGGGAAGAAGGGCAAAGCCGCGCAGCAGCCCGACGATCAGCGCAAAGCCGATTGATTTCACGGAGGGTCCTTCAGCCAGCGCTCGTGAAGCGCTGACGGGGCGGAAGCGAAAGCTTCGTCGATCGGCACGGCCTGCAATGCCGCGGATGAACCGGCATGATCTCACGAAGCGCGCCCCGCCCACGGAACTATGTGTAATGGTTACACTGCTCTGGCCCCGGCCTGTCTATTGCTCCTTCTTCGCCGCCGCCGTGATAATCGGCACTTGCGCCGCCAACCGGAGACCGCCATGCACTATCTGCTCATGTACGACCTCGTCCCCGATTACCTCGAACGTCGCGCGCAGTTCCGCGACGCGCATCTCACGCTCGCGTGGGAAGCCGTCGAGCGGGAGGAACTCGTGCTGGCCGGCGCGCTCGACGAGCCGGTCGATCGAGCGGTGCTCCTCTTTCACATCGATACCCCGCAAGCCGCCGAGGATTTCGCGCGCAACGATCCGTACGTGATCAACGGGCTCGTCGCGCGCTGGCAGGTGCGCAAGTGGAATACCGTCGTCGGGTCGCGGGCGACGAATCCGCTGCGCTAGCGGCTTTCAGCTTTCGTCGGCGGTTTCGGGATGCTCGTTCTCCCCGCGCTGACCGCGTCCTTTGGGTGCCGCCAGCGTACGCCGCCCCGCCGTGCGAAAGAGCCGCGTCATCGCGTCGTCCATTTGCTGCGAACGCTCGAACAAATCGGCGAGCCAGTCGACGAATACGCTCACGCGCGGCGTCGCCTGACGGCTCTTCAAAAACGCCACTGATACCTTCATCGGCATCGACTTCCACTGCGGCAGCACCTCGCGCAATTGCCCCGAACGCAGGTACGGCAGCGCCGCGATCCGCGGCGGCTGGATCAGTCCGAGGCCTTCGAGTCCGCATGCAAGGTAGGCGTGCTCGTCGGTGACCTGCACGAAACCGGGCATCTTCACGGCAACGGCCTCGCCGTCCACCTCGAAGTCGAAATCGACCGGCCTCCCGCTTTTCTCCGACACGCAATTCACGGCGACGTGGCGCGCGAGATCATCGAGCGTCTCGGGCGTGCCGTGGTGCTCCAGATAGGCGGGACTCGCGCACGTCACATGCTCGAAGCTGCCGAGCCGCCGCGCGATCAGGCCGGAGTCGGGTAGCTCGCCCAGTTGCACGCTGCAATCGACGCCCTCGCCCACGAGATCGACCGTCCGGTTGCCGATACCGATCGACAAGTCGATATGCGGATAGCGCGCATGAAAATCCGGCAGCGCGGGCACCACGAGCGACGTCGCGACGGTGTCCGGCATCTCGACGCGCAGCCGTCCGCGCAGACGGTCCTCGCCCGCGCGGAAGCCTGATTCGAGGTCGTCGATATCGGCGAGGATTTGCGCGCTGCGCTCGTAATAGGCGGCGCCATCGACGGTGAGGTTGAGCCGGCGCGTCGTGCGCGCGAGCAGTTGCACGCCGACGAGCGCTTCCAGTTGCTGGATGACGGTGGAGACGGTCGCGCGCGGCATGCCGAGCGATTCGGCGGCGCGCGAAAAGCTGTTCGTATCGACGACACGCGTAAAGACACGCATTGCATGGATGCGATCGAGCACGGGAGTTCCTTTGACGATGGGTAGGCGGGCCGCCGTCCTGCGCTTCTAAAACGAAAAGCGAAAAGCGCAAAGGCCTTGGCGATGGTCACATCCTAAGCATCGGAAAAGCTCGCGTGAATACACAATAATCGCGGATTATTGCCTGTTCCTGCGCTGGGTTGCGGGCTCAAAGCACCGGCATTTCACCCCGCAGCCTTCCGGAAAGCCCCGTCATGTCCGCGCCCGACGGCGCCTGATACAAGCGCAATCCCATCTCCGGCAGGATCGACAGCAGGTGATCGAAGACATCTCCCTGGATGCGTTCGTACTGCGTCCACGCGGTCGTTGCCGTGAAGCAGTAGACCTCGACCGGAATGCCGTGCGACTCCGGTTCCATCATGCGCACCATCATCGCCATGTCCTGACGAATTTCAGGATGCCGCTGCAAATAAGCCAGCCCGTAAGCGCGAAACGTGCCGATGTTGGTCAGCCGCCGCCGGTTCGCCGGCTCGCTCGCAAGTTCGCCGAGGTTCTTGTTCGCCTGATCGACTTCGAGTTGCTTCTCTTCGAGATAGTCGTGCAGAAAGCGAAAGCGCTTGAGCCGCACGGTTTCCTCGTCGGTGAGAAAGCGCACGCACGTCGCATCGATACGCAAGGTCCGCTTGATGCGCCTTCCGCCCGATTCGAACATGTGCCGATAGTTGCGGTAACTCTCGGAAAAGAGCTTGTAGGTGGGCACCGTAGTGACCGTGTTGTCCCAGTTCTGCACCTTGACCGTATGCAGCGCGATGTCCTTCACGAAGCCGTCGGCGTTCGATTGCGGCATCTCGATCCAGTCGCCGATGCGCAGCATGTCGTTCGACGTGAGCTGCGTGCTCGCGACGAGCGACAGCAGCGTGTCCTTGAACACGAGCAGCACGACCGCCGAGAGCGCGCCGAGGCCGGAAAGCATCCAGAGCGGCGAGCGGTCGATGAGGATCGACAGCACGAGCACGCCGCAGATCAGCCCGAGCGCGAGCTTGCCAATCTGGATATAGCCCTTGATCGAGCGCGTCTGCGCTTCCTTGCTTGCGGCATAGACGTCCTGCCACGCCGAGAGCGCGCTGCCCGCCGCGAAGAACACGCAGATCCACGCGCCCGCGTGAGCCAGCCTCTCGACGACCCCCGCCGCCTGCCCGATATGCGGCACCTCGCCAATGCCGAGCGCGACCGTCGCGAACGGCACCGCGTACCAGAGCCGGTGATAGGCGCGATGCTGTGAAAGCGCCTCGTCCCAGGCGTTGTAGCCGGACAGGACGAGCAGACGATGCGCGAAATACAGCACGATCCGCGCGACGACCCACTGCGCGAAGAGCGCGACGGCGACGAGCGCCAGAAAGCCGACGGCGAGCTGCGCGGAAGGGTGCGTAGGGAGGTGCTGCTGCAACTGATCGGACAGGGCGTCGAGGTTCATTCGTGCCGTGATGGTTTGAGGGCGAGGCGTATTGTGCATGAACATACATGAAGCGCCGGCGCTGGCGGGAACGTCCGGGGCATCATCGAAAACCCGCATCCGATGAAAATGAATTTTTTTCGGCGGCGTTTTTGGGTAAATATAGTTTCATCGCAGCTTTTCGTAAGGTGTCGTCGCCTCGTATGGCCCGTTCGCCAGTCCTGCCGCCGTCGGCCGCCGATGAGCTGATCTCCGCGCGCATCGCCGCCGCCATGCCCACACTTTCGCCGATCCACAGGCGCATGGGCGCGTTCGTGCTGGCGAACCTGTTCCGCTCGGCGACGATGCGTATCGACGAACTGGCGCGCGCCGTGGGGGCGTCGGTGGCGACGGCGAACCGCTTCGCCCGCGCGCTCGGCTTCGACGGTTATCCAGCGTTCCGCGAGGCGCTCGTGCGCGGTTTCGAGGCGACCATTGCGCCGGTCGAACGTCTGCGCACGGCGCTCGAATCGCCCGCGAGCGGATCGCAAGTGTTCGATGCATCGCTGGAGCAGGCCGCGTCGAACCTGAACATGACGCGCAGCGCGATCGACGGCGGCGTCGCCGTTGCTCTCGTCGACGCGATTCTCGACGCGCGGCGCGTGTTCGTGCTCGGCTACGGCGCGAGCGCGTTCCTGGCGGGCTTGATGGAGCACGGTCTGACGCCGTATTGCGCGAACGTGCAGTCGCTCGCGCTGATGGGCGGGCCGTCGCATGCGGCGCGGCGGCTCTTCAACGCCTCGCGCGGCGATCTGCTGGTCGCGATCGCGTTCCCGCGCTACGTCGACGACACCATCGAACTCGCGCGTCTCGCCGCCGGCCACGGCGTGCGCGTGGTGGCGCTCACCGACAGCGCCGCGTCGCCGCTCGCGCAGGTCGCGGACCTTGTGCTGACGATCCGCACCGAGCGCCGCCTCGCCGCGAATTGCGATACCGCCGTGCTCGCCGTCATAGAGGCGCTTTGCGATGCGGTCGCGCATCGGGCGAAGCGTTCGGTCGAAGCGGCGTCGGGGCTCACTGAATTCGTGCTGCCGTGGCTCGTGAAGCCGGCATCGATGCAGATTTCCCCCGCGGCCACGCGCGCCGCGGCAAAAACAGAAGACAGCAAAAGATGAATCCGACACCCGTCATCGCGATCCACGGCGGCGCAGGCACGATCCTGCGTTCCGCGCTCACCGCTGACGCCGAGGCGCAGTATCACGCGGCGCTTCAAGCCATCCTGCAAGCGGGCCAGCGCATTCTCGCGGACGGCGGCAGCGCGCTCGACGCGGTCACCGAGGCCGTGCGCCTGCTCGAAGACTGTCCGCTCTTCAACGCGGGCCACGGCGCGGTATTCACGTCAGCGGGCACGCACGAACTCGACGCGTCGATGATGGACGGCGTGACGCTCGAAGCGGGCGCCATTTGCTGCGTAACGCGCGTGAAGAACCCGGTGCTGGCCGCGCGCCGCGTGCTCGAAGCAAGCGAGCATGTGCTGTTCACCGGCGCGGGCGCGGAGGCGTTCGCGGCCGCGCAGGGCCTCGAATTCGTCGATCCGTCGTACTTTCATACCGATGCGCGCTATCAGCAATGGCTCAACGCGCGCGGCTCGCAGGGCACGATGCTCGATCACGATGCGGCTTCGCTGGATGGTCCAATCGATCCGGACAAAAAGTTCGGCACCGTTGGCGCGGTCGCCTGCGATGCGCGCGGCCATGTCGCGGCGGCAACCTCCACGGGCGGCATGACGAACAAGCAGCCGGGCCGCGTCGGCGATGCGCCGCTGATCGGCGCGGGCTGCTACGCGAATGACGCGACCTGTGCCGTCTCCACGACCGGCACGGGCGAGATGTTCATGCGCATGCTTGCGGCCTACGATGTGTCGGCGCGCATGGAGTATCGCGGCGCGTCGCTGGAAGAGGCCGCGCGTGAAGTGGTGATGGAGCGGCTACCGCGTATCGAAGGACGCGGCGGCCTGATCGCCGTCGATGCGCAGGGCAACGTCACGCTGCCGTTCAACACGGAAGGCATGTATCGCGGCTTCGCGCGCGTGGGCGAGACGCCTGTCACCGCCATTTACCGCTGATACAGAGGCCGAATCGATGCCATCCAGCCAGTCGTTGCCGCCGTCGCGCGTGATCGAAGTGAACGGTCTGTCGGTGACGTTTCGCGCGGGAGCGAAACTCGTCGAAGCGGTGAAGCAGTTGTCGTTCACGGTCGATCGCGGCGAGACGCTGGCGATCGTCGGCGAATCGGGATCGGGGAAATCGGTGACATCGCTAGCTCTCATGCGGCTTGTCGAGCATGGCGGCGGCCGGATCGCGGGGGGCAGCATCGCGTTCAGGCGGCGCAATGACAAAGTGCTCGATTTGGCAAGCGCATCCAATTCGACGATGCGCACGATCCGCGGCGCCGACATCGCGATGATCTTCCAGGAGCCGATGACCTCGCTGAACCCGGTGTTCACCGTCGGCGACCAGATTGCCGAGGCGATCGCACTGCATCAGCACAAGAGCCATTCGGCGGCGCGCACCGAAGCGCTGCATCTGCTCGATCTCGTGCGCATTCCCGAGTCGAAACGGGTGTTCGCGCGCTATCCGCATCAGTTGTCCGGCGGCATGCGCCAGCGCGTCATGATCGCGATGGCGCTGTCGTGCAAGCCCGCGCTCCTGATTGCCGACGAACCGACCACCGCGCTGGACGTGACGATCCAGGCGCAGATCCTGCAACTGATTCGCGCCCTGCAGGACGAGATGAACATGGGCGTGATCTTCATTACGCACGACATGGGCGTGGTCGCCGAAGTGGCGGATCGCGTGCTTGTGATGTATCGCGGGGAGAAAGTCGAGGAGGGCGCGTCCGACACGCTGTTCGCCGCGCCGAAGCATCCATACACGAAGGCGCTGCTCGCCGCCGTGCCGAAGCTGGGCGCAATGCACGGCACCGACCGTCCCGCGAAGTTTCCGATCGTCGAAGTGGAAGCCGTGGACGTCGCCCCCGACGATGCCAGCGCGCTGCGTCCCTCGGCGGCGGTCGAGGCAGAGCCGCAGCCCGCCGTCGATGCCGCGAGCACGCCGATCCTGCGCGTGCGCGATCTCGTCACGCGCTTTCCGGTGAAGAGCGGCATCTTCGGCCGCGTGACGGGCGCGGTGCATGCGGTCGAGCGCGTGAGTTTCGATCTGCGGCCGGGCGAGACGCTGGCGCTCGTCGGCGAATCGGGCTGCGGCAAATCAACGACCGGGCGCTCGCTGCTCAAGCTCGTGGAAAGCCAGAGCGGGTCGATCGAATTCAACGGGCGCGATATCAGCAAGCTGTCGGGGCCCGCGCTGCAGGCGTTGCGGCGCAACATCCAGTTCATTTTCCAGGACCCGTTCGCGTCGCTCAATCCGCGCCTGACGGTCGGCTTCTCGATCATGGAGCCGCTGCTTGTGCACAACGTCGCGAAGGGCAAGGAAGCGGAAGCGCGGGTCGAATGGCTGCTTGAGAAAGTCGGCTTGCCCGCCGAAGCGGCACAGCGCTATCCGCATGAGTTTTCGGGCGGCCAGCGTCAGCGCATCGCGATCGCCCGCGCGCTCGCACTGAACCCGAAAGTCGTGATCGCCGATGAATCCGTCTCCGCGCTCGATGTCTCCGTGCAGGCGCAGATCGTCAACCTGATGCTCGACTTGCAGCGCGAACTGGGCGTCGCGTATCTCTTCATCTCGCATGACATGGCGGTGGTGGAGCGCGTGAGTCATCGCGTCGCGGTGATGTATCTCGGGCAGATCGTCGAGATCGGTCCGCGTCAGGCCGTGTTCGAGGCGCCGCGTCATCCATACACGAGGAAGCTGATGAGCGCGGTGCCAATCGCCGATCCCGCGCGGCGGCACGCGAAACGCATCCTCGCCGCCGATGAAATCCCGAGCCCGATTCGCATGCTCGGCGACGAGCCGGTCGTCGCGAAACTGGTGGCGGTAGCGCCGGATCATTATGTCGCCGAGCATCATGTCGGCGGGGCTTACTGAAATTGAAGCAAAGCGCTCTGTAGAAGTCTGGCTAACCAAAACGTCAAACAAGGAGTCCAACGATGCCGTCCTCGAAGTTCAAGCTCTTGCGCCTGCGCGCGCTGATCGCCGCGGGCGCGTGCGTCTTCACGACGCTCACCGCGATGCCCGCTCACGCCGAGACGACCGCCGTGATGGCCGTCGCCTCGACCTTCACGACGCTCGATCCGTACGACGCGAACGATACGCTCTCGCAAGCGGTGTCGAAGTCGTTCTACCAGGGCCTGTTCGGCTTCGACAAGGACATGAAGATCGTCAACGTCCTCGCGACGAGCTACGAAGCGAGCCCCGACGCGAAGGTCTACACGATCAAGCTGAAGAGCGGCGTGAAGTTCCATGACGGCACCGATTTCAATGCGGAGGCCGTGAAAGCGGTGTTTGATCGCGTGACCGATCCGGCGAACAAGCTGAAGCGCTACAACCTCTTCAACAAGATCGAGAAGACCGAAGTGATCGATCCGCAGACGGTCAAGATCACGCTGAAGATTCCGTTCTCCGCGTTCATCAACGTGCTGGCGCATCCGTCGGCGGTAATGATCTCGCCCGAGGCGCTGAAGAAGTACGGCAAGGACATTTCGCTGCATCCGGTGGGGACGGGTCCGTTCGAATTCGTCGAATGGAAGCAGACCGATGACCTGAAGGTGAAGAAGTTCGCGGGCTACTGGAAGAAGGGCTATCCGAAGATCGACATGATCGACTGGAAGCCGGTGGTCGACAACAACACGCGCGCGGCGCTCATGCAGACGGGCGAAGCCGACTTCGCGTTCCAGGTGCCGTTCGAGCAGGCGGCTGTGCTGAAGGCGAACCCGAAGGTGGATTTGATCGCGGCGCCTTCGATCATCCAGCGCTACATCAGCATGAACATGATGCAGAAGCCCTTCGACAACCCGAAGGTCCGCGAGGCGATGAATTACGCGATCAACAAGGAAGCGCTCGTGAAGGTGGCGTTCGCCGGTTATGCGATGCCGGCTGAAGGCGTCGTGCCGCAGGGCGTTGATTATGCGGTGAAGACCGGCCCGTGGAAGTACGACCCGGCGAAGGCGCGCGAATTGCTGAAGGAAGCGGGCTATCCGAACGGCTTCGAAACCGAACTGTGGTCGGGCTATAACCACTCGACTGCGCAGAAGATCATCCAGTTCGTGCAGCAGCAGTTGGCGCAGGTCGGCGTGAAGGCGTCGGTGCAGGCGCTGGAAGCGGGGCAGCGTGTCGCCAAGGTCGAGAGCGCGCCCGATCCGGCGACCGCGCCGGTGCGCATGTACTACATCGGCTGGTCGTCGTCGACGGGTGAAGCCGACTGGGCGATCTCGCCGCTGCTCGCAAGCGCCTCGTTCCCGCCGAAGCTCTCGAACACGGCGTACTACAAGAACGATACGGTCGATGCCGATCTCTCGAAGGCGCTCGCCACCACCGACCGCACCGAGAAAGCCGCGCTCTACGCTGACGCGCAAAAGCGCATCTGGGCCGATGCGCCGTGGGTCTTCCTCGTCACGGAGAAGGTCGTGTATGCGCGCAGCAAGCGGCTTTCGGGCACCTACGTGATGCCCGACGGCTCATTCAACTTCGACGAAATCGCGATCAAGTAAGGGCCGAGCCGGGCGCTGCTTATAAAAAAGCGGCGACCGGCCAATCCGGTGTTCCCCATGCTGACTTTTCTCGCCAAACGCCTGCTCGGACTCTTGCCAACACTGCTGATCGTCGCGGTGCTGGTGTTCCTGTTCGTGCACATGCTGCCGGGCGATCCCGCGCGGCTCGCCGCCGGCGCCGAAGCCGACGAGGCGACGGTCGCACTCGTGCGCGCCGATCTCGGCCTCGACAAGCCGCTGCCGCAGCAGTTCTTCAACTTCTTCAGGAAGGTCGTGCAGTTCGATTTCGGCACGTCGACGCGCAGCAAGCGGCCCGTTAGCACCGAGATCGCGGAACGCTTCATGCCGACGCTGTGGCTCACGATCGCGAGCATGGTGTGGGCCGTGCTGTTCGGCATGACGATCGGCATCGTCTCGGCGGTGTGGCGCAACAAGTGGCCGGACCGTCTCGGCATGACGCTGGCCGTGTCGGGCATTTCGTTTCCGGCGTTCGCGCTCGGCATGCTTCTGATGGAAATCTTTTCGGTGAAGCTCGGCTGGCTGCCGATCGTCGGCGACGGCACGTGGCAAAGCTATATCCTGCCTTCGATCACGCTCGGTGCGGCGGTTGCCGCGGTGATGGCGCGCTTCACGCGAGCGTCGTTCGTCGAAGTGATGAACGAGGACTTCGTGCGCACCGCGCGCGCAAAGGGCGTGCGCGAGCCGATCGTCGTGATCAAGCATTGTCTGCGCAACGCGATGATTCCTGTTGTCACGATGATGGGCCTGCAGTTCGGCTTCCTGCTCGGCGGCTCGATCGTCGTGGAGAAGGTGTTCAACTGGCCGGGCCTCGGGCGCCTGCTCGTCGATGCCGTCGAGATGCGCGACTATCCGGTGATCCAGGCCGAAGTGCTGCTGTTCTCGCTGGAGTTCATCGTGATCAATCTGATCGTCGACGTGCTGTACGCCGTGATCAATCCGACTATCCGTTTCAAATGAGGTCCGCATGAGCGTGACAGCCGATACGGCCAAAACCGCCAAAGCCAGCGCTGCGGGCCACGAAATCCGCACGCCGTGGACCGAGTTCTGGCGCAAGTTCAAGAAGCAACCGGTGGCGCTAGCGGCGGGCGCGTTCGTGCTGGTGCTGATCGTGATCGCGATCATTGCGCCGTATATCGTGCCCTACGATCCCGAGAACTACTTCGATTACGACGCGCTCAACGCGGGGCCGTCGGCGGCGCACTGGTTCGGCGTCGATTCGCTCGGCCGCGACATTCTGAGCCGCATCCTCGCGGGCAGTCGCATATCGCTCTCGGCGGGGCTGCTGTCGGTCGTGATCGGGGCGGTGATCGGCACGTTCTTCGGCTTGCTCGCCGGATACTACGAAGGCTGGTGGGACCGCATCGTAATGCGCGTCGCCGACGTGCTGTTTGCGTTCCCCGGCATCTTGCTCGCGATCGGCGTGGTCGCGATTCTCGGCAACGGCATGGTCAACGTCGTGTGCGCGGTCGCGATCTTCAGCATCCCCGCGTTCGCGCGGCTCGTGCGCGGCAATACGCTGTCGCTCAAGCACCTGACTTACATCGAGGCGGCGCGCAGCATCGGCGCATCGGACTGGACGATCATCGTGAGGCACATTCTGCCGGGCACGATTTCGTCGGTGGTCGTGTATTTCACAATGCGCATCGGGACCTCGATCATCACGGCGGCGAGCCTCTCGTTCCTCGGACTCGGCGCGCAGCCGCCGACGCCCGAGTGGGGCGCGATGCTCAACGAGGCCCGCGCCGACATGGCGATGGCGCCGCATATCGCGGTGTTCCCGAGTCTCGCGATCTTCTTCACGGTGCTCGCGTTCAATCTGCTCGGCGACGGCCTGCGCGATGCGCTGGATCCCAAGCTCGACCGGCCATGATCGAGGCGCCTTACATCGGTTCGTTGAAGGCTGGGCCGCTCGGCACGATTGCGGATGTGGCAGGTATTACGGTCGGGCACTGCACGCTCGATGACGGCGCGGTGCAGACCGGCGTCACCGTGATCCGCCCGCATCAGGGCGATGTCTATCGAAACAAGGTGCCGGCTGCGGCGAGCGTGATCAATGGCTTCGGCAAGAGCATCGGGCTCGTGCAGGTCGATGAACTCGGCGTGATTGAGACGCCCATTGCGCTAACGAATACGTTCGGTGTCGGCACGGTCGCGAACGCGCAGATTCGTCATGCGATAGAGGCGAATCCGTCGATCGGACGCGAATGGCCGACGGTCAATCCGCTCGTCTTCGAATGCAACGACGGCTACTTGAACGACATTCAGGCGCTTGCGGTTCGGGAAGCGGATTACGTGCACGCGTTCGAGGCGTGTGGCTCGGCGTTCGAACGCGGCTCAGTGGGAGCGGGGCGAGGCATGTCGTGCTTCGACTTGAAGGGAGGGATCGGGTCCGCGTCGCGTGTGTGCGATATCGCAGGCCGCTCGTTCACGACAGGCGCGCTAGTTCTCGCCAACTTCGGGCGCCTGCCGATGTTAATATTGGGTGGCGTTGCGATGGGCCAGACGCTATCGGCATCGGAAGCATTGAAACCCGAGCAAGGCTCGATCATCATGATCATCGCGACCGATGCGCCGCTCGATGCACGCCGGCTACGCCGCCTTTCGATGCGCGCCGCAGCCGGACTCGCACGCACGGGTTCGGTCTACGGGCACGGCAGCGGCGACATCTCGCTCGCGATCACGACGGCCTACACGGTCCCGCATCTCGACGATTTCTTGGAAGTACCCGCGCTCGTCTCCGATGCGCGCCTCGATCCGCTCTTCCAGGCCGTGGCGGACAGCGTCGAACAGGCGATCGTCGATGCGCTCTTCAGCGCGGTATCGGTGACGGGGCGCGACGGTCATCGCAGGCTCTCGATCAAGGACATCACGACGACATGAAAGTATTGATTTCAGCGGATATCGAAGGCGTGGCCGGCGTGTTCCATCCGGAGCAGACGCGCGCGGGCAACGGCGAATATGAACACGCGCGCCGCTGGATGACGCTGGAAGCAAACGCGGCGATCGAAGGCGCGTTCGCGGGCGGCGCGACGCAAGTGTGGGTCAACGATTCGCATGGCGGCTTTCGCAACCTGCTTCCCGATCTCATCGATGCCCGCGCGCGGATGGTGCTCGGCAAGCCGCGCACGCTCGGCATGATGACGGGCCTCGAGGATGAACCCGAACTCGTGTTCATGATCGGCTATCACGCGCGTGCGCAAAGCCGCGGCATCCTCGCGCATACGATCAACAGTTTCGCGTTCGCGCGCGTGTCGCTGGATGGCGAGGAAGTCGGCGAGGCGGGGCTGTATGGCGCGCTGGCGATCGAGCGCGGCTCACATGTGGCGCTTTTGACGGGCGACGACGTATTTGTCGAAGAGACGCGACCCGCGTTTCCCGAGGCGCGCTTCGTCACGGTGAAGACAGCGCACGGCTATTCGAGCGGCGTCACGCAAACGCCTGCAAGTGCCTGCGAGATGATTCGCGGCGCGGCGCGCGAGGTGGTCGAAAGCGCCTCCGGCATGATGCGTCGGGATGTCATCAAGCCGAAGCCAAGGCATTGCGAACTGCGCGTGCAAACCACGGCGCTCGCCGATCTCTTCTGCCAGTGGCCGTCGCTCGAACGTCTCGACGGTGTCACGCTCGCCTTCGACATTTCGTCAGTGGAGGAGGCGGTTCGCACGCTCAACAGCCTGTCGGCGATGTCGTTCATGCTGCGGTGATGCGGTGAAAACACGTGCATTCGTCTATCATTGAGGGTAGGCAGCGGCTCGATGAAAGAGACAATGCTATGCACAGGGTAAAGCTGGAACACAACGACGATTGCACGCTGGACCCCGCCGATCCCTACCTTGCGATGCGCGGCTCGCTCTTCATCGACGGCCACGAAGCAGGCTGGTGGGAACAGCGGCGCGACGGTACGTGGAAGGCGCATATCAAGCATATTGCGCTCGATATCGTCGAGCCGAGCCGTGAACGACTCATCGAACGCCTCGCTCGCGACGCGTAGCCTTTCCATTTCACTTCAACGCCATACATGTACCTGTCGATCATCGCCGTCGGTATCGGCGGCGCGCTCGGCTCCCTGCTTCGCTGGGTGTTCGGGCTGCGCTTCAATGCGCTCTTTCCCAACCTGCCGCTCGGCACGCTGCTATCGAATGTGGTCGCGGGGTACGTTATCGGCGTGGCGGTCGCGTGGTTCGCGCGCTTTCCGGATATCTCCATCGAGTGGCGGCTATTCGTGATTACCGGGCTGATGGGCGGCCTGTCGACATTCTCGACGTTCTCGGCGGAAGTCGTCGCGCATCTTCAGGAAGGGCGCTTCGGCTGGGCCGCCGGGGAGATCGCGATTCACGTGACGGCATCTGTGGTGATGACGATTCTCGGCATCGCGACGGTGTCGATCGCGCGATAGATCGTGGTGTACGTGCGGCCGTATCGGCCATCGGATCTCGATGACGTGATCGAGGTTTTCGTGCGATCCGTGCGCGAGGGTGCTGCGCGCGATTACGCCCCGGCGCAGATCGATGCGTGGGCGCAGGTGAATCGCGATGTGTGGTCCGTGAAGCGCTCAAGGCACCCGACGTGGGTAGCGATGATCGGCGCGTCGCTCGTCGGATTCGCCGATCTCGAAAGCGACGGACATCTCGACATGATGTTCGTGCATCCGTCATACCAGGGCGCGGGTGTCGCGAGCGCGCTGCTCGTGCAAGTTGAGGCAAGCGCGCACGAGCGTGGCATCGCGCGAATTCATACGGAGGCGAGCATCACGGCGCGGCCGTTTTTCGAACGGCGTGGATTTCAGGTGCACGCGCAGCAGGAAGTCAGCGTGCGCGGTGAACGTCTGACGAATTTCCGCATGGAAAAGACGTTCGCGCCGCGCTGATTTTCTATTTTCGAGGGACGCTGCCACGCGTCTCGTTGCTGCGCAGGAATTCGAAGTCCACACCTTTGTCTGCCTGCGTGACCGTTTGCAGAAAAAGCTTTCGGTAGCCACGCGGTGCACTCGGCACGGTGACCGGAGCGAGCGCCGCGCGCCGTTCGATTTCGGCGGCGGACACGAGCAGCGTGATCTCGCGACGCGCTACGCTCAAGCGGATCCTGTCGCCGTTCTGCACGTAAGCGAGCGGACCGCCGATCGCCGATTCGGGCGTGACGTGCAGCACGATCGTCCCGAACGCCGTGCCACTCATCCTGCCATCGGAGATGCGGACCATGTCCTTGACACCCGACCGCGCAAGCTTCTTCGGAATCGGGATATAGCCTGCTTCCGGCATGCCTGGCGCGCCCTTGGGACCGATGTTCTTCAACACGAGCACATCGCCTGCTTCGACGTCGAGGTCGTCGGAATCGATCCTCGCTGCAAGATCGGCGGCGTTCGCGAACACGACCGCACGGCCTTCGTGTTCCATCAGCCTGGCATCGGCGGCGGATTGCTTGATGATCGCGCCACCCGGTGCGAGATTGCCGCGCAGCACCGCGATGCCGCCTTGCGGATAGATCGGATTAGCCGCGGTACGAACGACGTCCTGTTCGAAGCGCGGCGGAGCGTTGTCGAGTTCTTCGCCTAACGTGCGGCCGGTGACGGTCATCGCGTCGAGATGAAGCAGCGGACTCAGTTCGCGCAGCAGCGTGGCCATGCCGCCCGCATGATGAAAGTCCTCCATGTAATGCTGGCCCGATGGCTTCAGGTCGAGCAGCACGGGCGTCTCGCGTCCCATGCGATCGAGCGCGTCGAGATCGATGTCGAAGCCGAGCCTTCCTGCGATGGCCGCGAGATGCACGATTCCGTTGGTCGATCCACCGATCGCGAGCAGTACCCGCAACGCGTTCTCGAACGACTCGGCGCTGAGCACCTTGTCGATAGTCAGCTTTTCGCGCGCCATCTGCACCGCTTGCGTGCCGGTTCGCTCGGCGATGCGCATGCGGTCCGCCGTGACAGCCGGCGGCGATGCGCCGCCCGGCACGGTCATGCCCATCGCTTCGGCAATGCAGGCCATCGTGCTGGCCGTGCCCATGACCGAGCACGTCCCGACGCTCGCTACCAGTTGGTTGTTCACATCCGCGACTTCGGCCGCGTCGATCTCCATTGCGCGAAAGCGGGCCCAGTAGCGACGGCAGTCGGTACACGCGCCGACGCGCTCGCCACGGTGCGATCCCGTCAGCATCGAACCGGTGATCAACTGGATCGCGGGAATGCCAGCCGATGCGGCGCCCATCAACTGGGCCGGCACCGTCTTGTCGCAGCCACCGATGAGCACCACGGCATCCATCGGCTGCGCGCGGATCATCTCCTCCGTATCGATCGACATCAGATTGCGAAGATACATGCTCGTCGGCTGCGAGAAGCTCTCGTGCACGGAGATCGTCGGGAAGTCCATCGGCAGGCCGCCCGCCAGCATGATGCCGCGCTTGAGCGCTTCGATCAGCGCGGGCGCGTTGCCGTGGCACGGGTTGTACGCGCTGCCCGTGTTCGCGATGCCGATCACCGGACGATCGAGCGCATCGTCGGTATAGCCCGCGCCCTTGATGAAAGCCTTGCGCAGGAACAACGAGAATCCTTCGTCTCCGTAGCTCGTCAGGCCGGCCTTGATGCCGTCCTGCTTCGGCGGGGAGGGGTCTTCTTTTTTCATGATGAGGTCCGATATGAGGAATTTCTTTAGCGCTGGCGTTCGATCATTTTGCTGGCTCGCGGAGCAATACATCTCGCTCGCGAATCAGGCGTTCGTGGATTTCGCTATGGCTCGAACGTCACGCTGACGATCAACCCGCCGCCCGGCGCATCGTCGAGCGTGACGCGCGCATGATGCACCCGCGCGATCTCGCGCACGATCGCGAGACCGAGCCCGCTGCCTTCCACGCTCGACGTCGCAGCGCTTCTATAGAAGCGCTCGAACACCGCATCGCGTTCCTGCGGCGCAATGCCGGGACCGTCGTCGATCACTTGCAGCAGCGCGCCTTCCGAAGTCTTTGCAACGCGAACCGTGATGACGGACCCGTCGCCCGCATAGCGGATCGCGTTGTCGATCAGATTGCCACACAGTTCGCTTAGCAGGTCGCGCTGCCCGACCACTTCGACCGATCCTTCCTGTTCGAAGCCGAGATCGATGTTGCGAGCCCGCGCCACCGGCGACCAGTCGAGCGTCACGCTGCGCGCGACCTTGTCGAGCGGTAACGTGCCGAGCTTCACGCGGTGGCCGCTATCGGCATCGAGCCGGGAAAGCGACAGCAACTGCTGCACGCCTTTGCCCGCCTGCCGCACCGCGCCATTCAAACGCTTCAGATGCAGGCTAGCGCGCTCGTCCTTCGTTTCGCGCAACGCAAGTTCCGACTCCGCCTGAATCACGGCGAGCGGTGTCTTCAACTGATGCGCGGCATCGGTGAAAAAGCGCCGCCGCGATTCCTGCATCCTTCGCAGGCGCGCGATGTACTGATTGATCGACTCGACGAGCGGCTTCATTTCGCGCGGCAGGCCCGCTTCGTCGAGCGGCGCGGGGTCGTCGTCGGCGCGGGCTGCGACGGTCGCCGACAGGCGATTCAGCGGCCGCAAGCCCCGTCCGACGCCGAGCCACACGATCGCGAGCGCCAGCACGATCAGCATTGCCTCCTGTGTAAGCGAGCCGATCAATATTTCGCGTGCGAGCGCCTGGCGCGGCTCGATCGTTTCGCCGATCATGATCCACGCGACGCGCGTTTGCGCCGTCGGCACGTCGTGCACCGGCAGCCTGAGCGCTGCCATGCGCAACTCCTGGCCGCGATAGGTCGCGTCATAAAAGCGCGTCTGGTAAGGCTCGGGCGTGTCACGTCTGGGCGGCAACGGTAGATCGCCATAGCCCGTGACAGCCCGCCCGCCGTCCTCGCGGATCAGGTAGTAGATCTTCCCGCCCACGTCCGATTCGAACATCTCCAGCGCGAGATACGGCAGGTCCACTTCGATCTGCCCGTTCTGCAAACGCGTGCCTTCGCGAATCGACTTGAGCGAGAACGAGAGTGAGCGATCGAACGCGACGTGAGCGGCGCTCATCGCGCGGTGATAGGTGAGCCAGGCATCGAGCGCGAGCAGCGCGACGAGCGGCAGCAGGAGCCACAGCGAGACCTGACGCCGCAGGTTGGGCGTCGGCATCTACGCTTTCACTTCGAGCAGATAGCCGAGCCCGCGCAGCGTAACGATAGCGACGCCGCTCTTCTCGAGCTTTTTTCTTAGCCGATGCACGTAGATTTCGATCGCATCGGCGTTTACCGATTCGTCGATGCCGAAAATCTTCTCCGACAGTGTCTCCTTGTTGATCGCGCGGCCGTTGCGCAGGATCAGCACTTCGAGCACGGCGCGTTCGCGCGGCGTCAGCGCAAGCGGTTCGTCATCGAGCCGAAAGCCCCGATCGACGCTGTCGTAAGCGAGCGGTCCGCACTCTACGCGCGTGTGCTCATGGCCGTGACTGCGACGAATCAGCGCGCGGGCGCGCGCTTCGAGCTCGGTGAGTTCGAACGGCTTCGCGAGATAGTCGTCGGCGCCGAGATCGAGGCCTTTCACGCGATCCTCGACCGATCCATGCGCGGTGAGAATCAGCACCGGCACCGGATTGCGACGCTGACGCAAGCGCCGCAAGACCTCCAGGCCATCGAGCTTCGGCAGGCCGAGATCGAGGATCACAAGCGCATAGTCCTGCGTGCGCAGGATGTGATCGGCGGCTTCGCCGTCATGCATGCAATCGACTGCAAAGCGCGCTTGCGTGAGCGCGTCCGTCAGCGATTTGGCAAGGGTGGGATTGTCTTCGACTAGCAGCACACGCATGACATTGACCTAAATAAACTAAGGGAAATCCATGAGGAAAGAACGGTGTTTCGGGTGGAATTTGAACATGAAATGAAAGCGGCCTGAAAGTGCCTGCGACTTACCATGCGTCCACTCAATCGAACAACTACAGAGCGGATTCTGGAGGAAGACATGAAGAAATTGAACCACTCGTTGCGTATCGCGGCCGCAGCCGTTGCTTTCGTCGCTGCGGGGGGCGCCAGCGCGCAAGTGCCTGCGGGTTATCCCGGAGCGTATCAGTCGGTCATCGACGGTGCGAAGAAGGAAGGCAAGGTGCTCATCTATTCGGTGACGGATACCGCGCAGGTTCGCTCGCTCATCAAGGACTTCGAGTCGCTGTATGGCGTGAAGGTCGAATACAACGACATGAACAGCACCGAGCTCTATAACCGCTACATCAGCGAGAACGCGGCAAGCAGCACGAGCGCCGACGTGCTGTGGTCCTCGGCGATGGACCTGCAAGTCAAGCTCGTCAACGACGGCCTGATGGCGAACTACGAGTCGCCGGAATCCGCCAACCTGCCGCAATGGTCGCAGTATCAGAAGCAGGCGTACGGCACGACCTACGAGCCGCTCGCGATCGTCTACAACAAGCGCCTCCTGCCCGCGGGCGACGTGCCGCAAACGCGCGCCGATTTCATCAAGCTGCTGCAGACGCAAGCCGCGAAGTTCAAGGGCAAGGTCACGACCTACGATATCGAAAAGTCGGGCGTCGGCTTCAACTATCTGACGCAGGATGCACGCGTGAATCCGCAAGTGACGTGGCAACTCGTCAATGCGATGGGCGCGACAAACCCCAAGCTGCAATCGAGCACGGGTGCGATGATGGAGCGCATCTCGTCGGGCGAAAACCTGATCGGCTACAACATTCTCGGCTCGTATGCGTTCGCCAAGGCGAAGAAGGACCCGTCGATCGGTTACGTGTACCCGAAGGATTACACGCTGGTGGTGAGCCGCCTCGTGACGATCTCGAAGAAGGCGAAGAACCCGAACGCGGCGAAGCTCTGGGTGGACTATCTGCTGTCGAAACGCGGCCAGACGCTGCTTGCCAACCAGGCCGATCTCTTCTCGATCCGCGCGGATGTCGAAGGCGAAACGTCGATGGCGGGTCTCACCAAGCAGCTCGGCGATTCGCTCAAGCCGATCCCAATCGGCACCGGCTTGCTCGTCTATCTAGACCAGTCGAAGCGCCTCGAATTTCTCAAGCAATGGCAGCAAGCGATCAAACGCTAAGCCCTTAAAGCTCCTCAAGCCCGCGCCAAGCCGCGGGCACTCCCGCAATTCATTCGATGCGTCGGCAAGACGCAGGGGGACACTCATGCTTACCACAAGCACAAACGAGCCGGCCGCGGTCCTGTCGACCAACGGCGAAGGCAAGGTGCCCAAGCTGCCCGAAGGCGGCTGGCGCGGCCTCACCGCCACGTTCCGCTGGATCGTGATCGCGGTGCTGACGGTGGCCGTGCTGCTGCCGCTTTCGTTCATCGTATTCCAGAGCCTCTTGAACGCGCCGTTCTTCGATGCCAACAAGACGTTCGGCATCGCGGGCTTCAAGTTCATTTTCGAAGATCCGGACTTCTGGTCGGCGGTGATGAATTCGTTCATCATCGCGGGCGGCATGCTCTTCATCTCGATCCCGCTCGGCGGCATTCTCGCGTTCCTGATGGTGCGCACCGACTTGCCGGGCCGCCGCTGGCTCGAACCGATGCTGCTCACGCCGATCTTCGTCTCGCCGATGGTGCTCGCGTTCGGCTATGTCGTCGCGGCGGGTCCGGTCGGTTTCTATTCTGTGTGGTTCAAGCAATTGTTCGGCGCTGAAAGCGCGCCGTGGTCGATCTATTCGATCTTCGCGATCACGATCATCGTCGGCCTGACGCACGTGCCGCATGTGTATTTGTATTCGTCGGCGGCGTTGCGCAATCTCGGCTCGGATGTCGAGGAAGCGGCGCGCGTCGCGGGGGCGCGGTCATTTCGCGTCGCACTCGACGTCAGCCTGCCGATGACGATGCCCGCGCTGCTCTTCGCCGGCGTGCTCGTGTTCTTCCTCGGCTTCGAAGTGTTCGGCTTGCCGCTCGTGCTCGGCGATCCGGAAGGTCATCTCGTGCTCGCGACGTACCTGTACAAGCTGACGAACAAGCTCGGCGTGCCTTCGTATCACCTGATGGCGGCGGTTGCCGTGTGCATCATCGCGATCACGTTTCCGCTCGTCCTGCTGCAACGTCACTTGCTGAAGAGCGCGAACAAGTTCGTCACGGTGAAGGGCAAGGCGGGCCGTCAGACGGTGCTGCCGCTCGGAGCGTGGCGCTGGGTTGCGGTCGCGATCGTCGCGGTGTGGCTCTTCTGCACCGTGTTCGTGCCGCTTTCGGGCATTGTGCTGCGCGCGTTCGTGACGAACTGGGGCGAGGGCGTCGCGCTCTCCGAAGTGCTGACGGTCTCGAACTTCGTCGATCTCTTCGAGCAGAGCAACATCGTGCGCGCGATCTACAACACGCTCGGCATCGGCGTGATCGGTGGGGCGCTCGCGGTCGGTTTCTATACGCTCGTGGCATTCGCGGGGCATCGTCGTAACGACTGGGGCACGCGTCTTCTCGACTATCTCGTGCTGCTCCCGCGCGCGGTGCCGGGCGTGCTTGCCGGTCTCGCGTTCCTGTGGATCTTCCTCTTCGTGCCGGGCATCAAGGAACTCAAGAACTCGATGTGGAGCATCTGGGTTGCGTACACGGTCGTGTGGCTTGCCTACGGCATGCGCCTGATTCAAAGCGCGTTGCTGCAAGTCGGTCCGGAACTCGAAGAAGCGGGACGCAGCGTCGGCGGCACGCGTGGCCGTGTGAGTATCGATGTGACGCTGCCGCTCGTGCGGTTCGGGCTGCTGGCCGCGTGGCTTCTGATCTTCATGATCTTTGAGCGCGAATATTCGACGGCGGTCTACCTGCTTTCCCCTGGCACCGAAGTGATCGGCGCACTGCTCGTCTCGCTGTGGGCGACGGGCGCGGTCGATCAGGTCGCGGCACTTTCTGTCATCAACATCGCGATGGTCGGCGTGGGTCTCGCCGTGGCATTGCGCTTCGGAGTGAAACTTCATGGATAAGCTCACAGTCGATAACCTGTTCCTGAGCTACGGCACCAATCCGATTCTGAAGGGCGTGTCGTTCGAACTGAAAGCGGGCGAGGTGGTGTGTCTGCTGGGCGCGTCGGGCAGCGGCAAGACGACACTGCTGCGCGCGGTCGCCGGTCTCGAACAGCCGTCGGATGGCCGCATCAGCCTCGACAAGCAAGTCTTCTTCGATGGCGCGAACCACATCGATTGCCCCGTCGAGCAGCGCTCGCTCGGGCTCGTGTTTCAGTCGTATGCGCTGTGGCCGCATCGCACGGTCGCGGACAACGTTGGCTATGGATTGAAGCTGCGCAAGGTGTCGTCGGCGGAACAGAAGCGTCGCGTGCAGAGTGCGCTCGATCAGCTCGGCCTTGGTCATCTCGCGGCGCGCTTTCCGTATCAGTTGTCGGGCGGGCAGCAGCAGCGCGTGGCGATTGCGCGTGCGCTCGTCTATAACCCGCCGGTGATCCTGCTCGATGAGCCGCTCTCCAATCTCGATGCCAAGCTGCGCGAGGAAGCGCGTGCGTGGTTGCGTGAACTGATCGTGTCATTGGGTTTGTCGGCGCTTTGCGTGACGCACGATCAGACCGAAGCGATGGCGATGTCGGACCGCATCCTGCTGTTGCGTAACGGCCGTATCGAACAGGAAGGCACGCCGGCTGAGCTCTACGGCTCGCCGCGCTCGCTCTACACGGCCGAGTTCATGGGCAGCAACAATCGCATCGATGCGAAGGTGATGTCGATCGACGGCGAGCGCGTCATGTTGAAGGGCGACGGCTTCCAGCTCGAAGCACGCGCGAAGGAAGCGCTGCAGCCGGGCCAGGATGCGCAGGCCGTGATTCGCCTCGAACGCGTGCAGGTAGCGGACGGTCCTGGCGCGAATCGCGTGCCGGCGAGCCTCATTACGTCGATGTATCTCGGCGATCGCTGGGAGTATCTGTTCCATTGCGGCGACCTGCGCTTTCGCGCATTCGGTCACACGCCACGCGATCCGGGCAATCACTGGGTCGAGTTTCCGGCCAACGATTGCTGGGCCTTCGCGCAAGCCAGCTAACTGTTTCCACTGATACGAAACGAAGTCCCGCGCGCCGCATATGCGCCGCGCGGGCATGCGCTTGCGCATCGAAAACTAAAATCACAACGGAGGAAGACGCATGAAACGCAGCAGTATTTCTATTGCATCGTTAGCGGCGTTGGCCGCAGGCGCCGCGCATGCGCAGTCGAGCGTGACGCTTTACGGCATCGTCGATGCGGGTGTCGAGTACGTGAATCACGCGAGCGCCGATGGCGGAGCGGCACGCCTCGTCTCGGGCGGCAAGAATACGTCGCGCTTCGGCATGCGGGGCGTCGAGGAACTGGGTGGCGGACTGAAGGCTATCTTCCAGCTGGAAAGCGGCATCAACGTCGCGAACGGGCAACTGGACGACGGACCGAACGCGCTCTTCGATCGACGCGCGACGGTGGGCCTGAAACACAAAACGTATGGTCAGGTGATTCTCGGCCGCACTTTCACGACGACCTACGATTACATGCTGCCCTTCGATCCGATGGCTTACGCGCCGAACTATTCGTGGGCCACGAGTTCGACGGCGACCGGCGGCCGCAAGGACGGACTCTTCTCGCGCTCCTCCAACGCAGTGCGCTACGACGGCGAATTCAGCGGCTTCAAAATCGGTGCGATGTACGGCTTCGGCAACGTGCCGGGCAGCATGAAGACGAGTTCGAAATACGATTTCGGCCTTGGATATGCGAGCGGTTCTTTCGCAGTCGTCGCGACGTTCGACCGCCAGAACGGCGCGAACGACAGCATCACGCCCGCCGATACGACCAACTACATCCAGGGCATCCACGCGGGCGCGAGCTACGATTTCGGCGCGGCGAAAGTGATGGCGGGCTATCGCAACTACCGGCGCACGTTCAACACACTGGCCGAAACCCTGCGCAGCGACATGTACTGGTTCGGCGGCTCGTATGATTTCGCGCCGGACTTCACGCTGTACGCCGCGGTCTATCATCAGGACATCAAGGGCGCGAATGATGGCGATCCGACGCTTCTGTCACTGCGCGCAAACTATTCGCTCTCGAAGCGCACGACGCTTTACCTGTCGGGCGGGTATGCATTTGCACGAAATGACCAGAACGTGAGCCTTTCCCGCGATTTGACGGGCGCCGCCGACACACAGGCGGGCGTAACAGCCGGCGTCCAGCATCGGTTCTAAAAATCTGTATAGACAACCGGCATCCGGCATCAGTGAAATCCCTAGATCCCCCTTGTTTATAAGATAAGGCCCGTTTAGACTTGGCTCTAACTTGTATAGACAGGATGAGCCATGATCAAGCTGACGCCCGGATTTCTCACGCTGCCGCAACTGCGCCGCATCGCACGCGGTTCCGATTCGCTCGAACTCGATCCGGCGAGCTTCGCCGCGATCGATGCCAGCGCGAAGGCCGTCGCCGATATCGCCGCCAAGGGCGAGCCGGCCTACGGCATCAACACGGGCTTCGGGAGGCTCGCGAGCACGCACATTCCCGCCGACCAGCTCGAACTGCTGCAACGCAATCTCGTGCTGTCGCATGCGGTAGGCGTCGGCGAGCCGATGTCGCGACCGGTCGTTCGATTACTGATCGCGCTGAAGCTGTCGAGCCTCGGCCGCGGCCATTCGGGCATCCGCCGCGAAGTGATCGACGCGCTCATCACGCTTTTCAACGCCGACGTCCTACCGGTTATTCCGGTGAAGGGCTCGGTCGGTGCATCGGGCGATCTGGCGCCGCTCGCGCACATGTCGACGGTGCTGCTCGGCATCGGCGAGGTCATGATTCGCGGCGAACGCGCGAGCGCGCTGGATGGTTTGAGCATCGCCGGCCTCAAGCCCCTGAGCCTGCAGGCCAAGGAAGGTCTGGCGTTGCTCAACGGCACGCAAGCCTCCACAGCGCTCGCGCTCTACAACATGTTCGCGATCGAAGACCTGTTCCGCACCGGTCTCGTGTCGGGCTCGCTGTCGGTCGATGCGGCCGAGGGCTCGGTCGTGCCGTTCGATGCGCGCATCCAAGAATTGCGCGGCCATCGCGGACAGATCGAAGCGGCTGCTGCTTATCGCACGCTGCTGCAAGGCTCGGGCATCAACCTCTCGCACGCCGATTGCGACAAGGTGCAGGACCCGTACAGCCTGCGCTGCCAGCCGCAAGTGATGGGCGCGTGCCTCGACCAGATGCGCCACGCGGCCGACGTCCTGCTGATCGAATCGAATGCGGTCTCCGACAATCCGCTGATCTTCCCCGATACCGGCGAGGTTCTCTCGGGCGGCAACTTCCACGCTGAGCCGGTCGCCTTTGCGGCCGACAACCTCGCGCTCGCCGCCGCTGAAATCGGCGCGCTGGCCGAGCGCCGGATCGCGTTGCTGATCGACACGACGCTCTCCGGCCTGCCCGCGTTTCTCGTGCGTGATGGCGGCGTGAACTCTGGCTTCATGATCGCGCACGTCACGGCGGCCGCGCTGGCATCGGAGAACAAGACGCTCGCGCATCCGGCGTCGGTCGATTCGCTGCCGACTTCCGCGAACCAGGAAGACCACGTTTCGATGGCGACGTTCGCAGCCCGCAAGCTCGGCGACATCGCGAGCAACACGGCCAACATTCTCGCGATCGAACTGCTCGCGGCGGCGCAGGGCGTGGACTTGCGCGCGCCGCACGAGACGAGCCCGCTGCTCATGGACGTGATGAAGACGCTGCGCGCGAAGGTTGCGCATTACGACATCGATCACTACTTCGCGCCCGATATCGCGGCTATCGCCACGCTCGTGCAGGAAGGCGAGGTCGCGAAGCACAGCCCGTTCAGTTTCGCGTCGGAACAGCCTGCATGAGCACGCCCGCTTATCAGGAGATCAAGGATTACATCCTGACGCGCATCCACATCGGCGAGTGGAAGGAGGGCGATCAGGTGCCCTCCGAAAACGAACTGGCGCGCGAGTTCAAGGTCGCGCGCATGACGGTCAATCGCGCGCTGCGCGAATTGACCGCCGAGCAGATTCTCACGCGCGTGCAGGGCGCGGGCACGTTCGTCGCGCAGCCGAAATATGCGTCGACGCTCGTCGAAATTCGCAGCATCTCCGATGAAATCGGCGCACGCGGGCATACGTATCGTGCCGAAGTGCTGCATCTTGGCGCTGCGATCGTCGATGAAACGCTCGCCGATGAAATGCAGCTTGCGGTGGGCAGCCTCGTGTTTCATTCGCGGTTGCTTCACTTCGAGAACGAGCAGCCTGTTCAGATCGAGGAACGTCATGTGAATCCCGCGCTCGCGCCCGAATATGCGCGACAGGACTTCACCACGACGACGCCGAATCAATACCTGATGGTCGCGGCGCCGTTGCAGCGCGTGGAGTACCGCATCGAAGCGGCGATTCCTTCCGACGAAACGCGCCGTTCGCTTGCGATGAAGGAGCATGAGCCTTGCCTGTTGCTGCATCGGCGCACGTGGTCGCGCGATGCGGTGGCGTCGGTGGCGAATCTCTGGCATCCGGGCGACCGCTATCAGTTCACCGGGCATTTCTGATGAAGCTGATCCGAGGCGCGTCGCTAGTGCCGAAACCCTGGAAGAACGGCGGGGGCGTCACGCGCGAGATCGATGCCGAGCCCGGCGGTGCCGCGCTCGATGCGTTCACGTGGCGCTTGAGCATCGCGAACGTCGACGCGTCCGGGGCGTTCTCCACGTTCCCTGGTATCGATCGCACACTGGTTCTGCTCGAAGGTGCCGGCATGCATCTGCACGAAGCTAATGCGCGCGTGCATGCGCTGGATCGGCCGCTCGCGATGGCGTCGTTTGCTGGCGAAACCGCGATCGATGCAACGCTCGACAACGGCCCGACGCGCGACTTCAACATAATGGTGCGGCGTGATCGTGCGACGGCATCGGTGCAGGTGCATCGCGGGTCGGCTGAACTAAGGTCCGATGACAGCATCACGCTCATCTTCTGCGTGCAAGGCCCGCTCGACGTCACGACGGACGGCGAACGCGTCACGCTGCATGCTGACGATACGCTGCGCCTGGAGACCTCATGCGTCGTGACATGCCTGAGCGAGCACACGTCATGGCTGCAAATCAGCATCGCAACAACGGACCATCTCCGATGACTTCACTTTTCGCCGACCACGCGCGTCTTCCCGATGGCTGGCAGCGCGACGTACTGCTTGAATGGAACGATGAAGGCACGCTACTCGCGGTCGCGCCTGATAGCGCGATGCCGCCGAATACGCCGCGCGCGGCCGGACCCGTGATCGCGGGGATGCCGAACCTGCATTCGCATGCATTCCAGCGCGCAATGGCGGGCCTCACCGAGTATCGCGCGAGCGCCACCGATACATTCTGGAGCTGGCGCGACCTGATGTATCGTTTTGCCGCGAAGATCGGTCCCGAGCCGCTCGCAGCGATCGCGCGCTGGCTCTACATCGAGATGCTCAAGGCCGGCTACACGTCGGTGTGCGAGTTCCACTACGTGCATCACACGAGTGACGGCACGCCCTACGCGAATCGCGCGGAACTCGCGCAACGCGTGGTCGATGCGGCGGAACGCGCGGGCATCGGCATGACGATGCTGCCGGTGCTGTACCAATACAGCGGCTTCGACCAAAGCGCGCCACGCGACGATCAACGGCGCTTCCTCAACACGCCCGAGCAACTGCTTGACATGCTGGAAACGCTGCGTCGCGCGCGGCCCGAAAGCGGTCTGAGGCGCTATGGCGTCGCGCCGCATTCGTTGCGCGCGGTATCGGGTGAATCGCTGTCGAGGCTGCTCGAAGGTCTCGATGCGCTGTTCGACCGCGCGCCGGTGCACATCCATATCTCGGAGCAAACCGCCGAAGTCGATGCCTGTCTTGCCGCGAATGGTCAGCGTCCAGTGCAATGGCTGCTCGATCGCTTCTCCGTCGACGATCGCTGGTGCCTCGTGCACGCAACGCATGTCGACGCCAACGAATGCGCGCGCCTCGCGGCAAGCGGCGCGACGGCGGGCCTGTGCCTCACCACCGAAGCCAATCTCGGCGACGGCATCTTTCCGGCGCGCGAGTATCTCGACGCGGGCGGCCGCATCGGTCTCGGCTCGGACAGCCATATCGGTGTGGACTGGCGCTCGGAACTGCGGCTTCTCGAATATGGCCAG
This sequence comes from Caballeronia humi, assembly GCF_001544475.1. GTDB lineage: Bacteria > Pseudomonadota > Gammaproteobacteria > Burkholderiales > Burkholderiaceae > Caballeronia > Caballeronia humi. The sequence goes on from NZ_FCNW02000004.1 coordinate 50,767, forward strand.
CGTCTCGCACGGCGCGAGCGCAACGTGCTCGCGTCGGCGACGCAAAGCCGTCCGTCCGAGCGTCTCTTCGATGCATCGCTCGATGGCGGCGCACGCGCGAGCGGCCGCGCGATCGGCGCGCTCGCGGCAGGCATGCGCGCTGACTGGCTCGTGCTCGATGCGGATCATGCGGGCATCGCGGGGCATGATCGCGATACGTGGCTGTCGAGCATCGTGTTCGGTGAGCATGGCGAGACGCCGGTTCGCGATGTTTATGTAGCGGGGCGTAAAGTAATCGATGCACGCCATCACGCGGACGAGCAGGAAGCGTTCGCGCACTACCGTGCAGCGCTCGACGATCTTCTGCGATAAGGTGACGGCAAGAACCTGAGAGACCACGACAATGAACGAATCGCCGATCTATACGCTTGAACGCGGCACCGCGCCGCTCCTGATATCGATTCCGCATCGAGGCACGCGCATCCCCGATTCGATCGCCGCCGACATGACGCCGGTGGCGCTGCGCGTCGACGATTGCGACTGGCATCTGGAGCGGCTGTACGCGTTCGCGAAGGGCATGGGCGCATCGGTCCTGCTGCCCGAGTACGCGCGTTATGTGATCGACCTGAACCGTCCGCCCGATGACGCGAACCTCTACCCGGGACGCGATACAACGGGTCTTTGTCCCGTCGATACGTTCGAAAAGGAGCCGCTATATTTGACGGGCTGCGAACCTGACGGCGCGCAAATCGATTCGCGCCGTGCGGCTTTCTGGCAGCCTTATCACGACGCTCTAACGCAGGAGCTCGCAGACCTGCGCTCGAAGCACGGTCGCGTGCTGCTATGGGAAGCGCATTCGATCCGCTCGGTGGTGCCGCGTTTTTTCGATGGACGCCTGCCGGATTTCAATTTCGGCACCGCCGATGGCGCGACTGCCGTGACAGGAGTGGCGGAAGCACTCGCGGATATCGTGAACAAGGACAGGCGTTATACGTCGACAGCGAACGGCCGTTTTAAGGGCGGGTATATCACACGCCGCTATGGGCAGCCTTCCGCAGGCGTTCACGCGATGCAGCTCGAACTCACACAGATCACATACATGCAGGAAACCTTGCCCTTTGCGTATGACGAAACACGCGCGGCTGAAGTGCAGCCTTTGCTGGAGAAGCTGCTGACAGTTGCGCTAGAACACGTCAAAGCCGCTTAGAACCTCACTAGACGACGCCGCGATTATTGTGAAGCAAACAATAATGTTTCGCGCAATTCGGGGTTTTCCCCAGGTCATGCGGCGCCTAGACTTGTCTTCAAGCAAAACGAATCAGAAACTTAATAAAAGCTTTCCGGTTCTTGCGCATTCAAGACAAAACTACTGGAGGTTCATCATGATCAAGTCATTTGTTCCGGCTCTCATTATCGCTGCAGCCTTGGCCGCGCCGACTTTCGCTTTCGCGCAGAACAACGCCCCTGTGACGCGCGCCGAAGTTCGCGCCGAACTGGTGCAACTGGAAAAGGCTGGCTACGATCCGTCGGGCGATCGCACGAACTATCCGCAAAACATTCAGGCTGCGGAAGCTCGGGTGAGCGCTGCACAAGGCAACGCGGCGACTGGCTACGGTCCTTCGACTGCAGGTTCGTCGGCTTCCGGTCTGCGTGCTGCTCCGAGCGGCCCGGCTAATCCGGTGAACTCGGTCTACTTCGGCCACTAAGCAACTTCGCATCATAAGAATCGCCTGCCGCTGAAAAGCGACAGGCGATTTTTATTTGGCCGCCGTATCCGATGACGACACCGCGCCGCAAGCACGAATCACCAGCCGCACGACATCTTCCGTCGCGGCATCGAAGGCTTTTTGCGTCAGCGCGCGCTTGCCCTTGAGCGCGATGATTTGTGCATCGAAATCGGCGTAATGCTGCGTCGTCGCCCAGATCATGAACATCAGCGTCTCGGGGTCGGTCGGCGCAAGCAGTCCGCGCGCGATCCAGCTTTCGATCACCTTCACCCGCGAGTCGAGCCACGGCTTGACACGTTCCTTGAGAATATCCTGCATGTGCTCCGCGCCATGGATGATCTCACTCGCCCACACCTTCGAGCCCAGCGGCCGACGCCTCGACAGATCCATCTTCGCGCGTACATAGCCGCCGATCGCTTCAACTGGGTCGTCGCTGCATTCGAACGTATCCGCTGCGCGATGCCAGTCTTCGAACAGGTCTTCGAGCACTCGCCGATACAACGCCAGCTTCGTAGGGAAGTAGTAGTGCAAATTGGCTTTGGGCAAACCCGCGCGCTCGGCGATCATCGCGGTGCTCGCGCCCTCCAGTCCCCGCTCCGCAAAAACCGCTTCGGCACACGCTAAAAGCTGCGCTTCGTTCGTCTCGCGGATATGCGCCTTGCGCCGCCGCAAAGGTGCTTGCGTGTTGTCGGTTTCCGGACTGCCCGTTGCCGCATCGTCGTGTTTCATCGTTAGCCTTGGCGCGCCCTGAATGCCACGTCGCGCTTGGTTTGCCTTGCTCCGGCCAATCGCTAAAGCGTTTGCTTAATCGCGATTGGTGTTGTACTAAAGCGTCATGCTGCATCGCAATGGCACGCTTCTCGCTATGTATTGCAGCACACGAAAGACATTGATTTGCTTATTTTAATCGGCTACAACCTGTCCAGTCGGACAGGATTCGCAAAGCAGTGCGGTACAGCATCAGGATCATCCCTTAGAAAGAAAAAACGTGCACCGGGTACGTGCGTAAATCCGGGCTGGACGCCCCAGAACGCAACGCGGATGCACCACATGTCACTCACATACGATTGAAGGAGCGAGCCGATGGACGCGGTAACGGATGCAATCGGATTGGCTGGACTCGATACATCGATCAAGGTGAACGGTCAGCGGCTGTGGGACAGCCTGATGACGATGGCGAAGATCGGCGCCACGCCCAAAGGCGGCGTCTGCCGTCTCGCGCTGACCGATCTCGACAAGGAAGGGCGCGACCTCATCGTGAGCTGGGCGAAGGAGGCGGGCTGCACGGTCAGCGTCGACCAGATGGGCAACGTGTTCATGCGCCGCGCGGGACGCAATCCCGATGCGCTTCCCGTCATGACCGGCTCGCATGCAGACTCCCAGCCGACAGGCGGCCGCTTCGACGGCATCTACGGCGTACTCGGCGGACTCGAAGTGATCCGCACGCTCAACGACTACGCGATCGACACCGAGCATCCGATCGAAGTCGTGATCTGGACCAATGAGGAAGGCTCGCGCTTCGCGCCAGCGATGGTTGCTTCGGGCGTATTCGCGGGGGTGTTCACGCTCGACTACGGTCTTTCGCGCAAGGACGTCGACGGCAAGACGATCGGTGAAGAACTGAAGCGCATCGGTTACGCGGGCGACGTGCCTTGCGGTGGGCGTCAACTGCATGCCGCATTCGAATTGCATATCGAGCAGGGTCCGATTCTCGAAGCGGAAAACAAGACGATTGGTGTCGTCACTGATGCGCAAGGCCAGCGCTGGTACGAGATCACGCTGACGGGCCAGGAAGCGCATGCGGGCCCCACGCCGATGCCGCGTCGCAAGGACGCACTGCTCGGCGCTTCGCGCGTGGTCGATCTCGTCAACCGCATCGGTCTTGATCATGCGCCGCTCGCATGCGCGACGGTCGGCATGATGCAGGTCCATCCTAACTCGCGCAACGTGATTCCGGGCCGCGTGTTCTTCACCGTCGACTTCCGTCATCCCGAAGATGCCGTGCTCGCGCAAATGGATGCCGAGTTGCGCGAAGGCGTCGCGCGCATCGCGGGTGCGATCGGGCTCGAAACAGAACTCGAGCAGATCTTCTATTACGAGCCCGTTGCGTTCGATGCAGCGTGCTTGAAATCCGTGCGCGCCGCGGCCGAGCGCTTCGGTTACTCACATCGCGACATGGTGTCGGGTGCGGGACATGATGCGTGCTACCTGTCGCAAGTCGCGCCGACGTCGATGGTCTTCGTGCCTTGCGTCGATGGCATCAGTCACAACGAAATCGAGGACGCCTCGCAGGAATGGATCGAGGCGGGCGCGAACGTCCTGCTTCACGCGATGCTGGAGCGAGCTTCGGAACCGGCTTCGTAACGTCTGTCGAATTTGAATCTGCAACGCCGTCCCGGCTTCACCTTCTGCGAAGCCGGCGGGCACGGCTACGTCTTCACTTTGACGAAGGAACGCGTATGACCATGAAGCAAACCGGCGATATCGCGGCGCATCGCCTTTCGCAAGAACAGCTTGTGTGCGAATTCTCCGACGTCGCACCCTTGCTCGATGCGACCGCTGCCGCCGCCGCATCGAGCCGCTGTCACTACTGCTACGACGCGCCTTGCATACAGGCGTGCCCGACGTCGATCGATATTCCGAGCTTTATCCGCAAGATCGGCAACGGCAACTTGAAGGGCGCGGCCCTCGATATTCTGTCGGCGAATCCGCTGGGCGGCATGTGCGCGCGCGTTTGCCCGACCGAGATTCTGTGCGAAGGCGCCTGCGTGCGCAATCACAAGGACGACAAGCCCGTCGCGATCGGCGCGCTTCAGCGTCACGCGACCGACTGGGCGATGGCGCGCGGCGAACCGCTCTTCAAGCGTGCAGCGGAAACGGGGCGGCATATCGCGGTCGTCGGTGCGGGACCTGCGGGTCTTGCATGCGCGCATCGCTTGGCACTCGCAGGCCATCGCGCAACAATCTTCGATGCGCGTGCTAAGCCCGGTGGCCTCAACGAATACGGCATCGCGGCATACAAGACCGTCGAGGACTTCGCGCAGCGCGAAGTGGAATGGCTGTATTCGATCGGCGGCATTGAATTGAAGACGGGCGTGATGCTCCGACGCGATGTGACGCTCGACGAGCTCCGCAAGCAATATGACGCCGTATTCCTCGCGATCGGTCTCGGTGGGGTGCGTGCGCTCGCGCTCGAAGGCGAAGCGCTTGGCGGCGTAATGAACGCGGTCGATTTCATCGAGCAGGTCCGTCAGGCCGACGATCTCGCGACCGTGCCCGTCGGCCGTCGCGTGGTGGTGATCGGCGGCGGCAATACGGCCGTCGATGCAGCGGTGCAGAGCCGCAAGATCGGTGCTACGTCGGTGACGATGGTGTATCGGCGTGGTGTCGAGCACATGAGCGCAACCTGGGCCGAACGTGAATTCGCGCAGATGAACGGCGTGACGCTTGTCACTTACGCGAAGCCGGTGCGCATGGTCGGCATCGACGGACAAGTGAGCGGCGTCGAATTCGAGCGTGGCCAGGAGCGCTTCACGATTGAAGCGGACATGGTGCTGAAAGCGATCGGCCAGACGCTGGTGCCGATCGGCCTCGATCACGAGCTGCTGACGCTGGAAGGCAACCGCATCGCCACCGATGAAAACCGTCGGACGACGCTCGCAAAAGTCTGGGCCGGCGGCGACTGCGCGACGCACGAAGGACTCGACCTCACGGTGCAGGCGGTACAGGACGGCAAGCTCGCGGCGGCATCGATCGATGCATCGTTCGCGCTGACTGCCATCAAAGCCGCCTGACCAACAAGACCCCAGGATAAGGAGCCCCACATGGCCGACCTTCGCTGCACGATTGCAGGCATCAATTCACCGAACCCCTTCTGGCTCGCGTCCGCGCCGCCGACCGACAAAGCGTACAACGTCAACCGCGCGTTCGAAGCGGGCTGGGGCGGCGTCGTATGGAAAACGCTGGGCCTCGACCCGCATGTGGTGAACGTCAGTTCGCGCTATGGCGCGGTGCAGTGGAACGGGCAGCGCATGGCGGGGCTCAACAATATCGAACTGATCACCGATCGTCCGCTCGATGTGAACCTGCGTGAGATCGCGCAAGTGAAGCGCGACTGGCCGGATCGCGCATTGATCGTCTCGCTGATGGTGCCCTGCAATGAGGCCGACTGGAAGTGGATTCTGCCGCTCGTCGAAGACACCGGCGCCGACGCGGTCGAACTCAACTTCGGTTGCCCGCATGGCATGAGCGAGCGCGGCATGGGCGCGGCGGTCGGGCAAGTGCCCGAGTATGTCGAGATGGTCACGCGCTGGGTCAAGGAAAGCTCGAAGCTGCCTTGCCTCGTGAAGCTCACGCCGAACATCAGCGACATTCGTGTCGGCTCGCGTGCCGCTTACAAGGGCGGTGCGGACGGCGTGTCGCTCATCAACACGATCAACTCGATCGTCGCGGTCGATCTGGATGAAATGGCGCCGATGCCCACTGTCGACGGCAAGGGCACGCACGGCGGCTATTGCGGTCCCGCTGTGAAGCCGATCGCGCTCAACATGGTCGCCGAAATCGCACGGGATCAAGAGACGCCGAACCTGCCGATATCGGGCATCGGCGGCATCACGAACTGGCGCGACGCGGCGGAGTTCATCGTGCTCGGCGCGGGCAGCGTGCAGGTGTGTACGGCCGCGATGCACTACGGTTTTCGCATCGTGTCCGATCTCGCCGACGGCCTTTCGAACTGGATGGACGAGAAGGGTTACGCAACGCTCGACGACATTCGCGGCCGCGCCGTGCCGAACGTCACCGACTGGAAGTACCTCAATCTGAAGTACGACATCAAGGCGCGCATCGATCAGGACAAGTGCATCCAGTGCGGCCTGTGCCATATCGCCTGCGAAGACACATCACACCAGGCGATCACGCGCGAAAAAGATGGCGTGCGTCATTTTGAAGTGGTGGACTCCGAATGCGTCGGGTGCAATCTGTGCATGCACGTATGCCCGGTCGAGCAATGCATCACGATGGAGCGCGTGGACGCCGGCGAGTATGCGAACTGGACCACGCATCCGAACAACCCGTCACGCGTCGATGTAGAAGAACCCGCGAAGGCCGCCTAAGCACGTTCACGCAATATTTCTCGTGGAGATGCACCGATGAACCAGAAAGCGCATTCCGTCGATCCCAGCTTCGCGGCGGGCGCACAGGACAGCAGCCTCTACAACGACGATCTCGCGCCGACCGGTCCCGCGCAGCGCACGTGGAAGTGGTATCACTTCGCGGCGCTGTGGGTCGGCATGGTGATGAACATCGCGTCGTACATGCTTGCGGCCGGGCTCACGGAAGAGGGTATGTCGCCGTGGCAGGCCGTCGTTACCGTGCTGCTCGGCAACCTGATCGTGCTCGTGCCGATGCTTCTCATCGGTCACGCGGGCGCCAAGCACGGCATACCGTATGCGGTGCTCGTGCGGTCGTCGTTCGGCACGCAGGGCGCGAAGCTGCCCGCGATGCTGCGTGCGATCGTCGCGTGCGGCTGGTACGGCATTCAGACGTGGCTCGGCGGCAGCGCGATATATACGCTTCTGAACATCCTTACCGGTAACGCGCTGCACGGCGCGGCGCTGCCTTTTCTCGACATCTCGATCGGCCAGCTTGCGTGCTTCCTCGTGTTCTGGGCGCTGCAGATCTATTTCATCGTGCATGGCACCGATTCGATCCGATGGCTCGAAAGCTGGTCCGCGCCGATCAAGGTGGTGATGTGCATCGCGCTCGTCTGGTGGGCGACGTCCAAGGCGGGCGGCCTGGGCTCGATGCTGTCGGCGCCTTCGCAGTTCGTCGCGGGCGGCAAGAAGGAGGGGCTGTTCTGGGCCACGTTCTGGCCGGGTCTGACCGCGATGGTCGGCTTCTGGGCGACGCTCGCGCTGAATATCCCCGATTTCACGCGCTTCGCCCGCTCGCAGCGCGACCAGGTGATCGGCCAGACGATCGGCCTGCCCGCACCGATGGCGCTGCTCTCGGTAATATCGGTGGTGGTTACGTCGGCGACGGTCGTGATCTACGGCAAGGCGATCTGGGACCCGATCGATCTCACGAGCCGCATGACGGGCATCGGCGTGGGCGTCGCGCTCATCATCCTCACGCTCGATACGATGTGCTGCAATCTCGCGGCGAACCTCGTCGGTCCCGCGTACGATTTTTCGAGCCTGTGGCCGAAGGGGATTTCGTATCGCGCGGGTGGCATGATCACGGCGACCATCGCCATCGTGATGATGCCGTGGAAGATTCTCGCGACCACGCAGGGCTATATCTTCACGTGGCTCGTTGGATACTCGGCGCTGCTGGGTCCAGTCGCCGGCATCCTGATGGTCGATTACTTCCTGATACGCGGCACGCGCCTCTCGCATCGCGAACTCTTCGATGAAAACGGCGAATACAGCTATACGGGTGGCTGGAACATCGCGGCGGTCGTCGCGCTCGTGGTCGGCGTGTTGCCAAACCTGCCGGGCTTTTTGCACACCGCATTTCCGGCCGCGTTCCCGAACGTGCCGGCATTCTTCAATACACTCTACACGTATGCATGGTTCGTGGGACTTGCGCTGGCATCGGTCGTCTATGGCGTCTGGATGAAGGCGCGCAAGAGCCCGAGCGCCCGCGTGGCGAGCGCATGATCAACGGTTTTGCAAGGGAGACAGCAACATGACGATCCTGATTCGCGGCGGCACGGTCATCGACGCCGATCGCACCTATCGCGCCGACGTGCTGTGCGCGGACCCGCAGGACGGCGGTACGATCCTCGCGATCGGCACCGATCTGAAAGCGCCGGCGGGCGCGCAGATCGTCGATGCGGGCGGGCAGTACGTGATGCCAGGCGGTATCGATCCGCACACGCACATGGAGTTGCCCTTCATGGGCACGACCGCAAGCGACGACTTCTACACGGGCACCGCAGCGGGTCTCTCGGGCGGCACGACGAGCATCATCGACTTCGTGATCCCCAGCCCGAAGCAGCCGCTGATGCAGGCGTTCAAGGAGTGGCGCGGCTGGGCCGAGAAGGCATCGGCGGATTACGGCTTTCACGTCGCGGTGACGTGGTGGGATGAGTCGGTGCATCGCGACATGGGCACGCTCGTGCATGAGCACGGCGTATCGAGTTTCAAGCACTTCATGGCCTACAAGAACGCGATCATGGCCGACGACGAAGTGCTCGTGAACAGCTTCACGCGCTCGCTCGAACTCGGCGCGCTGCCGACCGTGCATGCGGAAAACGGTGAGCTCGTGTTTCAGTTGCAGAAGCAACTACTTGCACGCGGCTTCACCGGACCCGAGGCGCATCCGTTGTCGCGGCCGCCGGAAGTCGAAGGCGAGGCGGCCAATCGTGCAATTCGTATTGCGCAGGTGCTCGGCGTGCCGATCTATATCGTGCATGTATCGTCGAAGGATGCCGTCGACGTCATCGCGCGGGCACGCAACGAAGGCCAGCGCGTGTTCGGTGAAGTACTGCCGGGGCATCTCGTGATCGACGAATCGGTGTATCGCGATCCAGACTGGACGCGTGCCGCCGCTCATGTAATGAGCCCGCCGTTCCGATCGAGCGAACATCGCGAGGCTTTGTGGCGCGGGTTGCAATCGGGACAGCTCCACACGACGGCCACCGATCACTGCGTGTTCTGCGCATCGCAAAAGGCGATGGGCCGCGAGGACTTCACGAAGATCCCGAACGGTTGCGGTGGCGTGGAGGATCGCATGTCCGTGCTGTGGCATCACGGCGTGAACAAGGGGCGTCTCACGCCAAACGAATTCGTGCGGGTCACGTCGACCAATGCGGCCCAGATTTTCAATCTATATCCGCGCAAGGGCGCGGTGCAGGTCGGCGCGGATGCGGACCTCGTCGTATGGGACCCGGGGGCGAGCAAGACGATCTCGGTAAAGACGCATCACCAGAAGGTTGACTTCAACGTGTTCGAAGGCATGACGGTGCAGGGTGTCGCGACGCATACGCTCACGCGTGGCGCACTCGCGTGGTCCAATGGCGATCTGCGCGCGGTTCGTGGCGCAGGGCAATACCTGAAGCGCCCGCCGAATCCCGGCTACTTCGAGGCGACGCGCGTGGCGAACAAGCTCAAGGAGCCGCACCCGGTCGAACGTGAAGGAGACAAGGCTCGAACGACCTGATGGAAACTCATGCCGCCTCTGCCGATTCCTGCCACTCGTGCAGCCACGCTTCGAGTTTCTCGGGCGGCAGCGGGCGGCTCAGATGGTATCCCTGTGCGAGATCGCAGCGCAGGTCCTTGAGCCGCATCAGCATCTCTTCCGTCTCGACACCCTCGGCGACGACCTTCAGGCCCATGTTGTGCCCGAGGTCGATCGTCGAGCGCACGATGGTCTCGTCGTCCTTGTGGTCGAACATGCCCATCACGAAGGACTTGTCGATCTTGATCTCGTCGACGGGCATGCGCTTCAGATACGCGAGCGACGAATAGCCCGTACCGAAGTCGTCGATCGACAGGCGAATCCCCAGCGCGTGCAAACGGTCGAGCGTTTCGATCGCGTGATTCGGATCGTCCATGATCGCGCTTTCAGTGATCTCGATCCATATCCACTCGGGCGCCACGCCGTACTTCCGCAAGAGCGCGCTAAAGGTATCCGGCAACGATGACTGGATCAACTCGCGCGCGGACACGTTCACCGACACCGCGAGTTCGAGCCCTTGCTCATGCCACAACGCGCATTGGCGGATCGCCTTGTCGGCGACCCAGCGCGAAATCGTCTTGATGTAGCCCGTCTGCTCGGCGAACGGAATGAACTGGTCGGGCGAGACGAAGCCGCGCGTCGGATGGTCCCAGCGAACCAGCGCCTCGACGTACTTCACCTTCTGCGTGCACAGATCGACCTTCGGCTGGTAGTAGAGCGTCAATTGATCGTGCTCGACGGCCTGGCGCAATTCGCTCATCAGCGAGAGGCGCTCGGCGCTGTTCTGGTCGTGCTTTTCGTCGTAGAGCGCGTAACCCGTATTCGTGCGCTTGGCGACATACATCGCGATGTCCGCGCGGCGCAGCAGCACGTTCATGTCCGCGCCGTTATGCGGACACGTCACGATGCCGATGCTCGCGCCCACGTCGACCAGTTGCCCTTCGATCGTGATCGGCTCTTCGAGCGCCTTCAGCATGCGGTTGGCGATGAGCTTCGCGGCGTCGGTGTCGTCGGTCGGCAGCAGGACCGCGAACTCGTCGCCGCCCAGGCGTGCGACCGTGTCCGTGCTGCGATGGAGCGCGCCGCGCAAACGCTTCGCCACTTCGCACAGCAGCAGGTCGCCGATCGGATGGCCGAGCGTGTCGTTCACATACTTGAAGCGGTCGAGGTCCATCATCATGACGGACAACGGATGCTCCGCGCGTAACGCGACACCGATCGCCTGTTGCAGCCGATCGTTGAAGAGCGCGCGATTCGGCAGGCTCGTCAGGCGGTCCATGTAGGCAAGTTCGGTGATGCGCTGCTCGCGCTCCGCGATACCTTCCCGCATCTGATTGAACGCGCTCGCGAGTTCACCGATCTCGTCCTGATGAGTCACATCGATCGGTTCCGCGTAATCACCTTGCCCGATACGTCGCGAGAATTGCGTGAGCGCCGCGATCGGGCGCGTGACGCTGCGCGCGGTGAACATGCTGCCGATGATCGATATCAGCACGCCCACGAGCGTAATCAGCAGCAGCGTGCTTTGCAGGCGATGGAACGGCGCCATCGCTTCGCTCAACGACCGCTGCAACATCACGGCGATGGGCTCGCCATCGGATTGCAGCTTGACGAGACGCGTCGCGTAGTTGTCGTCGGAGAGCGTGGATGCGTTTTGCATCCTGTGCCTCGCCGCTGCTGGCAACGAACTGGCGAGCACGCTCCAGCGGCCATCGGCGTGAACATCGAGGAACGAGACATCGAGTGCGGTCAGACTGCTCATGTCGCTTGCCATACTGTCGTCGATGAGGAAGCCCATCGCGACCCAGGCGATGACGAGCGGCGCCTTGATCGGCACCGCGACGATCTGATAGGGCTTGCCGTCGATCATGCCGATAGTCGAAGCATCGCCGTTGCGTTCCACCGCGTGCAACAGCTTTGGGAACGGAAAGGCCATGCCCGCGTGCACGGGGCTGCTGCTATCGGCGATCAACTTGCCGTCGAGGTCTGCGAGCATCACGATGTCCGCATGAATACGGTCTCCGTGATTCGCGAGCGCCGATGCGACGGTCTTCTCGTCATGCGAGGCGATGGCCTGCCGAAAGCCGAAGTCCGCCGCGACGACGCCTGCGGCCTGCGTCAGCATTTCGCTGTTCGAGCGCAAGACCTGTTTGAACACGCGCTGGGCAACGGCCAACTGCTCGTCCGCATTTCGATGCGCGATCGACGTGATCACCGAATTGATGACGATGAACGCCGCCGCCTGAGCCGCGAGCATCAGCAGGACGAAGACGAGTGTGATCCGCGCACGCAGGCTGTGGAGTCGCATGGCGCGCTTACTCGGCCTTCAACTGCAACGTGATTTTCCCGGCGTCGTCCGTGCCGGGGCCAATCTTCTGCGACGGCTGCGCGTTCGGATCGCTCAGGCGATGGTGCCACGCGATGACGCGGTAGCTATCGGCGGGAAGATTGTCGATGCTTGCGCGACCGCTCGCATCGGTCTTGGCGAACCAGGGCGTATCAACGATCAGCAGGTACGCGAGCATCGAATCGTGGATGTTGCAGCCCATCACGACGAGTCCGGGTTTGTCGAAGACAATCGGGCTCGCGGGAATGCCGTGATACAAGTTCAACTCGAAGCGCTTGGGCGGCGAGAACGAATAGACGTCGTGCTCGATGTTGTCCTTGTTCGGAAACGTGACCGACGCGCCCGTCTGCACGACGGAGACGAGCGGCACGAATTTCCGCTTCACCTGATCGATGATGGTGCCTGCCGGTTTTGCGGGCGGCAGCTTGCCGCTGACGGGCATCGCGTAGACTACGGCGTCGGTGACGGCCACGCCCGCTTGATCGACCACCTGCACGCGCACGCTTGTGGCGCTAGCGTCGAGTGTGGTCACGCTCGACAAGCAGCAAAATAGTGCTGCGAATACGGTTGTGCTGAATCGCATTGGATAAATTCTATTGTGCTCGTCGCACGCGATATGCGCACGCAAGTGCTAATAACGGCAGACGTATCTCGAACTTGAGGCGCCGGTTTTTATTCCCTGTCCTGCACGTCGCGATACATCGGCGCGAGCTTCGCTAGCAGCTTGTTTTGCGAATGGAAGGGCACGCCGTTTTTGTCCATCGCTTTTTGCAAATCCTCGACAAGCGCATTGAATGCCGCACGATCGATGTTCTGCCCCTCGTGAGTTCGCTTCATCGTGCGGCCCGTGTATTCGCATGGGCCGTCGAGCAGCACGCAGAACTGCTCGACGAGCTTCTGCTTGATGCGCTTGATCGGCGCGTCTTCGAAGTACGGCTGCGTGCGCGGATCGGCGAGTACGTTGTCGTAGAGATCGTCGACGATTTTCGCGAGGCCGGGCTTTTCACCGAACTCGCGATAGAGCACATCGTCGGCGTGCGCGTTGGCGCTGAAGATCGCCGAGAGGAGCAGTGCTGCTTTCATGGCGTGACTAAAGAACGCTTGCATCAAAACCCCGCCTGAAGAGAGACATAGAGACCGCGCTGATTGTTAATCGTCGCGATGTCGCCTAGCGCGACGTAGGCAGCCGTCAGCGAAACGTGCTTGTTCGGCGCCCATGCGACGAAAGCGTCGTAGGCGTTCTGTTCGCGCGCGAAGCCGAGGTTGTCCGGCTTGGTGCGATACTCGGCGCCGATCACGACGTTCTTCGAAAGCATGTACGCCAGCGAGGTTTCGAACTCGGCGTGATAGTCGTTGGACTTGTCGCCGCCGAAGCCGAGCAAACCGAACTGGTTTGCCTTCGTGAAGCGCAAGGTGCCGTTGAGCAGCAGGCTTTGGGCGAGCAGCAGTTTCGTCGCTGAGAGATAGAAGTCGGTGCCGGAGTTGCTCGTCGCGCCGACAGCCTTCACGACGTCGCCCTGTTCGTTGTGCTTGAACTGGATGCCCGCCGAAACTTGCGGGAGCCACGTGTCCTGATCGAGCACGGCGTCGCCGAGGACGCGCACTTTCACGCCAAAGATGTTCTGGTTGAACTTGAAGTTCGAACCGAGGCCGAGTTGCGCACCGGCGTCGCGGGTATCGAAGGTCTGGCGCGCGAGCGAAAGCTCGACGCGATTCGCGACGCCGACAGCGACGCCGTAGGTGGACAGCGCGAAATCCTGCGTGTGTACATACGTGCCGTGCACATTGCCGCCGAACTGGCCAGCGGTGCCGTATCCGCCGATTACGGCCCACGGTGTAAGGCCGCCGCCCGCCGCGCCTTCCACTTCGGAAACGCCGCCAGTGAGCAGCAGTTTGCCGCCGGTGACAGGGACGTCGGGGACATCGGCGAAGGCGGGGACGGAGGTCGACAATAGTGCGGCAGTGGCTACGGCCAGTCGGGTGCTTTTTGTTATTGAACGCATTGCTTGGGCGGGTTTAAGCGATTTCAGGCGCTCGAGGCCTGGGCTTCCTTGTTTACGGCGGAGGGGGAGGGCGACTTGAGGATGCCCGTGATTTGTACAGGACAGACAGTTGCAGAAAGAACTGCCAAGCCCGGCCGTAGACCCGACAATGAACCCTACATGAGAGCCTTGGATATATTTTATAAACAATTGATTTATAACAAAATAAGCAAGATACAATCCCTACGTAAAACCCTACAAATAACCCAGCGAAAACGATATACGTGCCGATCATGTTTGCGCAGCAAGGGAGCATTTCCATATGACAGATGTCACCTCTTTTCAGCCCCTCTTCCCTGAAGACCGCGTACTCGGTCCGTTGATCGACAAAGCATCCGAACTCACCACGAAGTCGCGTGCACTGCTCGCAAAAGAGCGCGGCCCGATGGCGACCGCGATGACCCCGCTGTTGCGCAACATGAACTCTTACTACTCCAACAAGATCGAGGGACAACACACCACGCCTGCCAGCATCGAACAAGCGCTAAAGACGCACTATTCGCCGGATTCAGGCGAGCGGGGCAAGCAGTTCGCGGCGATCGCGCATATCCGGGCAGAAGAGGCACTCGAAACGGTGTGGAGTGATTTGCGTGCAGAAGAACTATTCGATGCCGAAAAAGTCACCGCAATCCATCGGCTGTTCTTTGCGAATCTGCCCGATGAGTACTGCATCACGTCCGACCAGAAGCCGATCATCCCGGGCGCTTTCAGGGAAGAGATGGTTAAGGTTGGTAACCATCTTGCGCCCGAAGCAGACCTGATTCCCGCGCTGCTGAACGAGTGGGGCAAGCGATACAAACGCGTGAAAGGCTCAGAAGGTCAACTCATCGCGACGGCTTGTTCGCATCAGCGCCTCGCGTGGGTGCATCCGTTCATCGATGGAAACGGACGCGTTTGCCGGCTGCATTCACACTTGACACTGCGCGCACTGGGTTTGACCGACGGCCTTTGGTCGCCGCTGCGTGGATTCGCGCGAACTCACGACGAGTACTACGCTCGGCTTGCAGCAGCCGATTCGCGGCGCAGGAACGACCTTGATGGTCGCGGCAACTTATCGCAAGAGGAACTGGTGAAGTTCGTTCACTACTTCCTCGACTGCTGTCTCGATCAGGTCAATTTCATGCTCGGCATGACGGCGTTCGATGGTGTCCGTTCGCGGCTGCGCGACCTGCTGATCTATCTCGATGCAAATCCGTGGCGCATAGGCTCGGATAAATCCATCGTCAAGCCTGACAAGGCGTTACTCGCGCTCGAAACCGTAGCGCTCTTGCGTCCGCTGTCGCGAGCGGAATTTGGGCAGATCATCGGCGAGAGCGAGGCGACCGTCCGCCGCATCACGCGCAGCCTGCTCGACTTCGGCGTATTGCAATCCGCTTCGCATAAAGACCCGCTGTCATTCGCGTTGCCGCTGAAAAGCCTGCGCTTTTTGTTTCCCCGGCTATGGCCCGAAGTCGATACTGAATGAATGCTTGATCGCGATTCTCGCTCAAGCCGTCAACGCATCCACCGAAACGGCGCTTGCTTCCCGCGTCGAGCAAATCGTCTTGACGATATGCTCGGCATCGCGCGCGATGCCTGAGAAGCGCCCCGATCCCCATGTGTGAAGCCACGGCAGTCCCAAGAAGTAAAGCCCTGGAAACTGCGTCACGCCGCGCCGGTGCGCCGGATAACCGCGGCCATTGAACACCGGCGCGTCGAGCCAACTGAAGTCCGGCGTGAACCCGATGCACCACACGATTGAGCCGATGCCGCTGCCTTGAAGCTCAAGCGTCGTGCGTTCTCTATCCGGCCACCAACGCGGCTCATAAACACCACCGCCTTCCGTATCGATCCCGTTCTTTTCGATGAATGCATCGATGCCCGCGTTGATGCGGTTATAAACGCCGTCGGCGCTATCGAGATTCGCTGCGAGATTCGGTGCGAAGTGAAGCACGCTGTCCTGCAAATCCTCAAGCCTTCCATATAGCTCCATACCTTCAGAAGCGAAGCGGCGCAGATCGATATCGCGTCCGCCATCGCGGCCGGTTACATAGTGATTCGTGTTGTCGCGCACGCCTTCGCGCAGGGGATGCTGATCGACGGGCATGTCGTAATACTTCATGTCCGCAAGCCAATCGACGACATCGCGTCCGCGATAAAAGCGCGCACAGCGCGGCGCTTCGCCCACCGCGAGCACGACCTTGCGTCCGGCGAGGTGCAGGTCCTCCGCGATCTGCGCGCCCGATTGCCCCGACCCGACGACCAGCACCGCACCCTCGGGCAACGCATCCGCGTTGCGATACTCCGACGATTGCATCTGCACGATCGAAGCGGGCAGACGCTCGGCCATGCGCGGCACGATCGGCGTGTGATAGCCACCCGATGCGACCACGATCTGATCGGCGGTGAACGTACCTTGCGATGTCGATACAGTAAAGCCGCCACCATCCGTCGAACTTACGCGCCGCACTTCCGCATGTTCGAGCACGGGAGCTTCGACCATCTCGATGAAGCCATCGAGATAAGCAATGATTTCATCTTTCTTCATGAAGCCGTGCGGATCGTCGCCTCGGTACGGATAGCCCGGCAGCGCACATTGCCAGTTCGGCGTGACGAGACAGAATGCGTCCCAGCGCTGCGTGCGCCATGTGTGCGTGACCGTGTTCTTTTCAAGCACCAGATGATCGATGCCAGCCTGCTTCAGGTAATAGCTGAGCGACAGCCCCGCCTGACCGCCGCCCACGACGATCACGCTGTAATGATTCGATGTCTGCGACATGTTGCGTCCTTGTCTTGAGATTGATTTAGCCGAGGTCGATCACCAAGACTTTCGCGTGCGGATCGCTCGTGAAGCGCTCGGCTTCCATCTCGATGCGCGCGAGCTGATCCATCGCGGATGAGCACGCGAATCCGTATTTCTGCCGCACGCGTTCCGACGCCACGCCCAGTGCTTCGCGCGCACGTTTCAGGAAATCGTCGAGCGGATAGTGAGTGCCTGGCGTGAGGAAATCGCCGACGACAGTCGATGGTGAGTAGCAAATGTCCTCTTTGCTGTCGGGCCATCGGATGCGAAAGTGCATGACGGGCATCGCGGTTACCTCATTAGGGTTTGATGAAAGCGTGTTGGTTGAAATTCCACAACACGGCGGCATCGTCGCCTTTACGCAGCACGACCTCGCGAGAGGCATCGACGGTGCCGATAGTTGCACATGCAATTTCTCGCGCGGTGAAGAGCCGTTCGACTGCATCGACGTTCTCACTCGCCACTGACAGCACGAAGCCATAGCTTGGAAACGCGCTCAGCCAGCGCAGTACGGGGACATTTGGCGGCGTCGGAATCCGCGCCAGATCTATAGTCGCGCCGGCTTGCGAACATTCGAGCAACATCAGCGCAGTGCCTAACGCACCCGCCATGCTGATGTCCTTCGCCGCGCGGCAAAGGCCGCTCTCCGCGATGATCGGAAGCAACTCCAGATCGTCGCGCAAGCGCATCGGCGGGGCATCGACGGAGGCGTTCCAGAACGGGTACGGGTCCATGAATGCGCCGCGCAGATCGACGGCCATCATCAACACGTCACCGGGCTTTGCATCGAAGCTGGAGAGCAGCTTCGACGCGCGCCCGAGGATCGCGACGGCCAGTTGCGCCTGATCGCTGCGCGTGTTGCTATGGCCGCCGACGATCGGCACGCCATACGCCGACGATGCCGCCGCCATCCCCGCGAGCACGTCTTCAGCCATTCCGATGCCGTCGCTCCACATCGCATCGACGACGGCGATCGGCCGGCCGCCCATCGCATAGACGTCGCTCACGTTGACCATCACGCTGCTGTAGCCCGCGAACCACGGCATGTCGCGCACGAAGTCGCTCACCAGGCCTTCGATCGCGAAGAGCAGATAGCCGTCGCGATCGGCGATGGCCGCGCAGTCGTCGCCGACGGCGACCGCTTGCGCGAGATCACTCGTGCCACGCGGCAAATGGCGCGCGAGCGTCGAAACGACATCCGCGATATCGGTCTTATGCCTGAAGCCGCGTGTTTCACGCAGCGCCTTGACGAGTTCCGCGACGCTCATGCAGCACTCCGCACAGGCAGCGCCTTCGTGACGAAGCCGCTATGCGGCGTCCGGCATGGTGGATAGAAATCGAGGTCGGCCTGCATCAGATGATGCGACCGTCCGTGCATCGCTTCTTCCTTGAGCGTGGTCCAGTGAAGCGCATGAAAGAGCGGCGCGTTCTGGCTTTGCACATGCGCGAGGAACGTCTCGCAGCCGAGCGCATGCGCGCTGCTTACCGCAAGGCGGATCAACGTCGCGCCGAGCTTGCCGTGACGACGGAACGCAGCATGCACGGCGAGCCGCGAGCCGAACCACAGCCCCGGTTCTTCTTCGTGAATGCGCACGGTGCCGACCACTTGCTCGGGCATCCCCGCGATGCAACTCACCGCGACGAGCAACTGCGCGCGATCGTCAATCTCATCGCGATCGTCGCCTATGAAAATGCCTTGCTCGATGCAGAACACGGCACGGCGCAGCTTGTACGCCTCGTCTGCTTCCCAGGGCAGCGTCGTCCACTTGACGATGTATCCAGCGGGCGCGTAGAGCGTCGCGAGGTCTTCGCTATCGGCGAGCATGATCACGCCTCGTAGGATGAAAGGGACGAACACGCGCCGCATTTTCCGCAGCCAGCCTTGATGTCGGAGGAACGCATGCCGCCTTGCGAAACCATCGCGCCGAGCGGCTGCAATACCGACCTCATGAACTCGGGCGAGGGCGCAGGGTGATCCTCGAGCGGCGTGCCGCTGATCGGCACGAACGGCACGACGAACGGATACACGCCGATATCGACGAGTTCGCGCGAGATTGCAAGGATCGCTTCGGCCGTGTCGCCGAGGCCCGCCAGGATGTATGTACTGACCTGGCCTCGACCGAACACGGCAACGGCCGCGCTAAACGCCTCCATATAGCGCGCGATCGGCACGCTCGCCTTGCCCGGCATGATCTCTGCACGCAGCGCGGGCGTGACCACTTCCAGATGCATGCCGAGCGTATCGATGCCGCTCGCCTTCATGCGCTCGAACCAGCGATCGTCGTCGGGTGGCTCGCATTGCGCCTGAATCGGCAGGTCGACGGCGGCTTTGATCGCGAACGCGCTCTCGCACAGGATCTGCGCGCCACGATCACTCGTGGGCGGCGTGCCCGTGGTGAGCACCATGTGCTTCACGCCATCGAGCAGAACCGCGGCACGCGCGACTTCGGCGAGCTGCTCGGGCGTCTTGCGCGCGATCGTGCGGCCCGCCGCGAGCGATTGCCCGATCGCGCAGAACTTGCATGTCTTGCGGCGGCTTTCATAACGGATGCAGGTTTGCAGAACCGTGGTCGCGAGCACGTCTGATCCATGCAGCATCGCGATGTGCGAATACGGCACGCCGTCGAACGTCTGCATTTTGTAGAAGCGCGGCGTCTTCGGAAAGCTGATGTTCGCGACCGGAATCGTGCCGCGCAAAAGGGCGCTCGTACCATTGCCGTCCGGTGTCGAAGCGACGAACGGCGAGTGCCATGCCGTGTTCGTATGCACGGGCACCATGATCGTCACGCCGTCGATCGTGACCGCCTTGTGATCCGACGGACCCGCGCCGCCACGGCGGCTCGCGACGCTCGCGCCCGCTGCGGGATCGATGAGGCGCAGCCCCGTCGATTGCAACTCAGTCATCAATTGCCGGCTCGCGGCCGACATGCTCGCGTTGGCGTTCAAGGTTCATGCTCCCGTCATAAAAATCGGTCATCGGTGAGGACGTCATTGCGGGGCGGTCGTTGATCGCGAGACTCAGCAACTCGGGCCGCGCGTAATGACCGACCGAATCCATCATGCGTTTGCGCTTCGTGATCAGCGACATGTCGAGATCGGCGATCACCATGCCTTCGCCTTCACGCAACGGAGGCGCCAGGTGCTGTCCTTCGGGTGAGACGATCGCCGTGTTGCAGCCGCCGCGCAGCGCTTTTTGCAGATTGGGATCGCTCGTCACCGATTCGATCTGCTGCTCGGTGAGCCATCCCGTCGCGTTGACGACAAAGCAACCCGACTCCAGCGCGTGATGCCGGATCGTCACTTCGATCTGCTCCGCGAAGATCGGGCCGACGAGTGAGCCGGGGAACTGGCTGCAATGGATCTCTTCGTGCTGCGTCATCAGCGCATAGCGCGCGAGCGGGTTGTAGTGCTCCCAGCACGCGAGCGCACCCACCTTCGCGATACGCGTCTCCGCCACTTTCAATCCGGCCGCATCGCCCTGGCCCCAGATCATGCGTTCATGAAACGTCGGCGTGATCTTGCGACGCTTGAGTAGCAGTTCGCCATCGGTATCGAAGACGAGCTGCGTGTTGTAGAGGCTTCCGTGATCGCGCTCGTTCACGCCCAGCACGACGACCATGCCGTGCCGCCGCGCGCGCTCGGCCACCGCCTGCGTGACGGGGCCGGGCACGACGACCGCTTCCTCATAGAGCCGCATGTGCTCCGCACCCGAGGCAACCGGCGGCCGCACGAACGAGAAGTACGGGTAATACGGCACGAAGGTCTCGGGGAACACGATGAGCTGCACGCCCTCGCGCGCGGCTTCGTCGATGGCGGCGCACACCTTCTCCAGCGTGCCGCCCGGCCGTTCGAGATCCGGCGCGATCTGCACCGCGGCGGCTCGGACGATTCGTTTTGCGGGCATGGTCGCTTCCTGTGGTGATGACGGGCTCACACCGTCCACGTATGAATGACGAGCGCGTTGTCCTTGCGATGCAGAAGCTGGATATCCAGCACGTCGAGCGGGCTGATCGGCTTGATGCCTTCGATCAGCGATGCTTCGCCGTGTCCATACAGCGCCTGCAATGCAAAGCGGCACGCATAGACCTTGCCGCCTTCCTCCATGAACTTCGTGAGTTGCTTGTTGAAGTTCAGATGGCCGGGGAACGCTTCGTCGCCGAGCGTGGGGAAGCCGCGTTGCAGGCCTAGCGTGACGCCCGGTCCATAGAGCAGCACCGACGTCTCGAAGCCCTTGCGTTGCAGGCGCGTGGCCTGAAGCATGTTGACGAAACCGATCGACCCTTCGAAGGCCACCGTATGGAACGTGACGAGCGCCTTTTCGCCGGGTTCGGCCTTGACGTCCTCGAAGACCTTGTCTTCGTAATCGACCAGATAATCGCCTTTCTGATGCATTGGTCTATTGACTGCGGGCATTTTAAAATCTCCAGTTGATCAGGCTGATTAAATCGATGCGCATATCGGGTTGCGGCGCAAGTAGCGAGTGACACAAACCAGTTAATGCAACCGCCATGCCATTCGCATTAATTTAAATGCGATCAACATGCGATCAATTCCAAGGTGAGTGCATCGCCGCGATGAAAAAAGTTTGAACAGGCTCGAAACTACGCCGGGCCTGGAGCCTTGCACGACAAGGCTGCGCACCAACGTGGATGATCCGTCGCGGTGCGAACGCTCGTGCCTGGTGCGGCGCGCGCGGCAACTGTGCATGGCGCAGCTCGTCGTCCGATACCATGCGATCATTCAATGCGATCATTTTTTATTTCGATGCTTTATTCGTGCTATTGTTTTTGAACTGATTCAAGCTGAATAAAAATCATGGCGAGCATTACACATCACTGGATAAAAAAGCTGTCGGAAAGTCGCAAGCCGGCTTATCTGTTGATTCCGGAATTGATAGAAGATGATCTGGCTAACGGCAGACTCCGTCCGCGCGATCGTTTGCCGGGTTTGCGCGATCTCGCCGAGGAGTTGCAGCTCAATTACACGACCGTCGCGCGCGCGTATGCGGAAGCACGCAAGCGCGGCCTGCTCGATTCGCACGCGGGCAGCGGCACCTTCGTGCGTGGCCGCACGGCGACGTTGCCGCTTGCGGGCGGCAGCAGCGTCGAGATGACGATGAACATGCCGCCCGAGCCTGCGGAATTTGCCTCGCGCCTGCGCGAATCGTCGGCGCGGCTGATGGCGTCGAGTGATCCGTATCGCTTGCTGCGCTATCAGGACTTCGGCGGCAGCAGCGAGGACCGCGCGGCCGCGACGCAATGGCTCAAGCGCCGTTTCACAGATTGCGATGAAGACAAGGTGCTCGTATGCCCCGGCATTCACGGCGCGCTGGTCGCGCTCGTATCGCAACTCGCGCGTCCCGGCGGCACGATCTGTCTCGATACCCTCGCCTATCCCGGCATCAAGGCGATCGCCGCGCAACTCGGCGTGCGCCTGCAAGCGCTCGCTCGCGACGACGAAGGTCCACTGGCCCATGCGTTCGAAGCGCTGTGCAAGACCGAGAAGCCGAGCGCGTTCTATATCAATCCGACGATCCAGAACCCGAGCACCGTCACGCTCTCATCGAAGCGCCGCGAGGCCCTGGCCGACGTCGCGCTGCGCTACAGCGTGCCGATCATCGAGGACGACGCCTACGGCCTGTTGCCCGAAGCCCCGCCGGAAGCGTTCGCCGCGCTCGCGCCCGATCTCACCTACTACGTGACAGGGTTTTCGAAGACCTTCGGCGCGGGCTTGCGTGTCGCATACATTCGCGCGCCGAACACGCGACGCGCGCAGCATCTCGCAGGTGCGTTGCGCGCGACGACCGTCATGGCAAGCCCGTTCACCGTGCTGCTCGCGACACAATGGGTGATCGACGGGACCGCGTCCGACATGCTCGCCGCGATCCGCGCGGAGTCGAATGCGCGGCAGGCGACGGCATCGCGGGTGCTGTCGGACCGGCCGTTCGATGCCGACCGCGACGGCTTCCACCTGTGGCTTCCGGTGCCGCGCGAGACCGGCTGGCAGGCGTCCGAACTCGCGATGCAATTGCGCACGCGTGGCATCGGCGCGGTGTCGGCTGCTGCGTTCGCCACCGACGGCAATCCGCCCGAAGCGGTGCGCGTGTGCCTCGGCGGGCCGAAGACGCTCGGCGAATGCGAGGACGCGCTGCGCATGATCGCGGATACGCTCGAACATCCGCATCATCTGCATTCGCCGGTGATGTGAGCGCGGCGTCTGCGTAAAGTCACGAAACGCGGCTACGATGCAGGTCGCCATGAAGAAAACATCGACACTGCTCGCGACCTTGTGCGTCGCCATCGCCTCCGCTTGCGGCGCGCCGCAAGCGCGCGCCTACGATCCGAACGCGCTTTGGGAGATCGTCCACGATAGCTGCGTCCCAGCGGCGCAAGGGGAGAAAGTCGCGCAGAAATGCATCGACGTGAATCTGGCGGGCGGCTATGCCGTGCTGAAGGATCTGGTCGGCATCGCGCAGTATCTGCTGATTCCCACTGCGCGGATTGGCGGGATCGAAAGCCCCGAGCTGCTGATGCCCGATGCCCCCAATTACTGGCGCGCGGCCTGGGAAGCGCGCCGCTACACCGAACAGGCGCTGCATCGCGAGATGCCGCGCGATACGCTGTCGCTTGCGATCAACTCCGCGCACGGACGCACGCAGAACCAGTTGCATATCCATATCGACTGCCTTGCGCCCGATGTCGTGAAGACCTTGCGCGAGGCTGGACCGCGCGTTGGCACCGAGTGGACGATGCTGCCCGTGCTGCTGCGGGGTCATGCGTATCGCATACGCCGTATCGACGACGCCGACCTCCGTCACACCGATCCCTTCAAGGTGCTCGCGCCGGATGTCGCGCGTGAAGGACAGGTGATGGGCGAGCAGACGCTGCTGCTCGCGGGCGCCGTCCTGCGCGACGGCACGCCGGCGTTCTATCTGCTCAACGACCACGTCCAGCCGGGCGACTGGGCGTCATCCGAGGAACTGCAGGACCACACGTGCGCGATCGCGCGCGAACCCGATGGCATCGACTCGAACACTCGAACACTCGATGACTCGAAGCGATGAAAAGTGACAACGCGCAGCGCAAGCCGGCGGCACCATGAGCCGAGGGACTTGGAAGCGCCATGTGGCGCCGTGCCGCCGGCAAGTCCACTTGCGCAACCACTTTTCTGTAACTACAATAATGCTCATCGAGATCTTGTTTGATCCTGCGAAGGATGAAGCCAATCGGCGGCGCCACGGCATATCTCTGGAATTCGCCCGGCAGATCGATTGGTCGGCGGTTCTGACGTACGTCGACTCCCGTCGGGATTACGGTGAAGTCCGCGAGGTCGGCTATGGGCCGATCGAAAGCCGGCTTTACTGCGTGGTATTCACGCAGCGCGTTTTATCGTTGCGCATCATCAGTCTGCGTAAAGCAAACTACAGGGAGGTAGATCGCTATGTTCAAGAAAGTAAAGATATTGAGGCACTCGCCCGAAGAAGAAGCGGAGATCAACCGCCAGATAGCAGAAGATCCGGACGCATATATCCCTTCCGACGAAGAGTTCGCACGGATGAAACCGTTGGGCCGTCCGCGTCTTGAATCGCCCAAAGTGCAGTTGACGGTCCGCTACGACGCCGATGTGGTCGAGGCATTCAAGGCGACGGGTGAAGGCTGGCAGACGCGCATGAATAACGCGCTGCGCGAGTGGTTGCAGACGCATCGGGCAGCTTGACCGATTGACGTTCAGTATCGAAAGAAGCCGCTGGGCATGGCCCAGCGGCTTCTTTGTTTTTGTCCCGTAGTCCCGCAACGCAATTCTCCTCTTGGCCATCACCAAGGTCCCAAACGTTTGCGCGCTAAGACGCGTACTTATCGCTAAACGCATGTCAACGCGCCGTCGATGGCTTTCGTTATAGCGCGTAGCGTCTTACGAGTTCTTACCTTTCCATAAGCCTTCTTTCGTAATCTCATGAAAGCTTCTATGGCTTAGGGCAACGCTAGCGTCCGATCTGCCATTTCGGCTTCCCAAATTTACCGTCAGGACATTCCCGTAAAGAAAGCAAGTCCTAAGATTCCGACTCGATTATTACGATATATTTCCGACCCGCCCTAAGACAATCCGAAGTTTCGCCAAGATAAGTCCATGAAGTCATTGAAGATATTGCATAGCGAATCATCCAGGGGATGGGGCGGGCAGGAAGTCCGAACGTTAAAGGAGATGGTGGCGTTGCGCGAACTCGGACACGTGGTCGAACTCGTGTGTCCTTCCGATGCGTGCATCGGCTTGCGTTCGTCGGAACTCGGCTTTGCCGTGCATCACTCGCGCATGCGCGGCGGCGGCGACGTCCGCTCGATGATCTCGATCAAGGCGCTCCTGCGCCGCAAGGCGTTCGATGTGCTCAATACGCACAGCGGCCACGACAGCATCGTCGCGGGCTCGGCTGCGCGGCTGGCGGGCACGCCGCTCATCGTGCGCACGCGCCATCTCGCGCTGCCGATCAGTTCGCTCGCCACCTACAACTGGATACCGCACCGGGTGATCGCGGTGAGCCGCTACGTGCGCCAGTACCTGATCTCGGCGGGCGTGGTGGCGGGCCGCGTGCAGACCATCTACGACGGCATCCCGCGGCACGAGCCGATCGCGCAGTCGACGCTGCGCGCGGAACTCGGCCTCGGTCCCGATGCCGTGATCGGCGGCATGGTCGCGATCATGCGTGAGAAGAAGGGCCACGAGGACCTGATCGAGGCCGCCGAGCCGCTCCTTGCAATGCGTCCGAACCTGCACTTCGTGATGGCCGGCGACGGCGACACGTTCGCGCGCGTCAAAGCGACCGTCGTGCGACGCGGCCTCGCACAGCGCATCCATCTGCTCGGCTTTCGCTCCGATATTCCGAACGTGCTGCGCGGCTGCGATCTGTTCGTGCTGCCGACGCATCAGGAAGCGCTCGGCCAGTCGTTCATCGAGGCGATGGCGGCGGGGCTGCCGGTGATCGGGACGAGCGTCGACGGCGTGCCGGAACTGATCGAGGAGGACGTCAACGGCATGCTCGTGCCCGCGAAGGACCCCGGCGCCCTGCGCGCGGCGATTCTGAAACTGATCGACGATCCGGAACTGCGCGCGCGGCTCGGCCGTGAAGGGCGACGCATTACGGAAGGCGGTTTTACGATCGGCGGCATGGCCGATGAAACCGTCGATTTTTACCGGCGCAGCCTGAGCGAGCGGAGGCTCTTCGCATGAAACGCAGTGCGCGCGCCGTGCCTGTGCTCATGTACCACCATGTCAGCACGTCGCCGGGAATGATTACCGTCAGCCCCGCGCATTTCGCGGCGCAAATGGCGTATCTCGCGGAGACGGGCTACCGGACGATCGGCGCACAGCAACTCGCGGGCTTTCTGGCGGGCGAAGAACCTGTGCCGCAGAAATCCGTCGTACTGAGCTTCGACGACGGTTATCTCGACAACTGGGTCCATGCGCACCCCGTGCTGCGGCGGCACGGCTTCACGGCGATCTGTTTTCTCGTCAGCGGCTGGCCGGGCGCAGGCGCGCCGCGCGCGAACACGTCGGATGCCGGGGAATTGCCGCGCCTGCTGAATCATCACGATGGCGCGCTCGCGATCGAAGCGGGCCACGCCGACGACGTGATCCTGCGCTGGTCCGAAATCGACGCAATGCGCCGCGCCGGCACGTTCGAATTTCACAGCCATACGCACGAGCACGTGCGCTGGGATCGCGTGGCGGGCAGCCGTGAGGAAAAGCGCGCGAGCCTGCGCGACGACCTGTGCGCCGCCCGCGCGACGCTCTATGCGCGCCTGGGCGCTGTGTCGGACCATTTGTGCTGGCCGGAAGGCTATTACGACGACGATTACCGCGACATCGCGCTCGATGCCGGCTTCCGGCATTTCTACACCTGCGATGCGGGCACGAACGTGACGCGACGCGAAGGCGTGGAGCGCTCGATCAACCGCCTGGAAGTACGTGACCGCCCCGCGTCGTGGCTGGCGAGCCGGTTGTGGGTGCACAGCCGCCCGGCGCTCAGCCGCGCTTATCTGCGGATCAAGCGCTGACCGAACACACGCGGCCGCACCTCTTCGATCGCAGCCTCGGGCAGCACCTGCCTCAGCGTGCGGATCGTAAAGGTTAGATCCTCGCATGCGACATCGAATTCGAGGCCCAGGTGCGCGTGATCGCGCGACGCGTGGCTCACAAAAACACCAGGGGCGAGTGAAAGAGACGGCGGATGCGATCGCCGTCGTGTACGCCGTGCACGACCGCCGACACCAGCACGCGCTGCGGTGAAGGAATCCTTTCCATAGACGGCACGCTCCAGAAGTGAACGCTCCGAAGCATAGGCGCGAGTGCGCAGACGCCGCGAAAAGAAGCGCGTCGCCGGCGTATAAACCTGGCTCAGTCGATGCCGTGAAACACCGCATCGTCCGGGCCGACGTAGGCGGGCGAACGCCACGCGGCGTCGCGCATCGAATGCTGGACTTGATGCTCGACACCCAGCAGGATCGCGAAAATCGCCATGCGCACCGGAATGCCGTTGTCCGTCTGGCGAAAAATGGCGAGCCGCGAGTCGTGGTTCAGGTCCGTGGCGAGGTCGTTGGCGCCGGGGCGGCCGTCGCGCGGCAGCGGATGCATGATCAGCGTGTCGGGGCCGCAAACCGCGTTCACCAGCGCCTGGTTGATCTGGAAATCGGGCGTGTAGCCTTCAATCGATTCGTTCGCGAAGCGCTCTTTCTGGATGCGCGTCGCATAGACCACGTCCGCGCCTGTAAGCCCGGCGCGCAAGTCGGTGGTCTGTTCGATCACGTGATCGCCTCGCGCGAGCTTCTCGACGATGTAGTCGGGCATCTCGAGCGAACGCGGCGACACCAGCGTGAACTTCAGCCCGCGATACAGCGACAACAGCTTCGCAAGCGAATGCACGGTGCGGCCGTACTTGAGGTCGCCGACCATCGCGATATGCGAGCCGTCGACGATCTTCCCGATGCGCGAAAACTCACGCTGGATCGTGTAGAGGTCGAGCAGCGCCTGGCTCGGATGCTCGCCAGGACCGTCGCCGGCGTTGATCACCGGGATATTTGTGGCGCGCGCGAATTCGGCCACCGAGCCTTGCTCCGGATGCCGCACGACGAGCGCGTCGGCGTAACCGCTGATCACGCGGCTCGTGTCGTAGATCGATTCGCCCTTCGCCATCGATGAAAACGTGAAGCCGGTCGTGTCGCACACCGAGCCGCCGAGCCGGCAGAACGCCGCGCCGAAGCTTACGCGCGTGCGCGTGCTGGCTTCGAAGAACAAATTGGCGAGCACGGCGCCTTCGAGCACGCGGGTGATCTTCTGGCGCCGGGCGATGGGCTGCATCACGTCGGCGACGCGAAAGAGCGCTTCGGCCGAATCGCGCGAAAACTGGTCGACGGAAAGCAGTTGCGAGCGGCCTTCGAACGCAATCGCCGGCTGTACGCGTTGCGTATATTCTCCGCCATCAGGCGCGCGTTCAAGAATCTCGGCCACGTAACGCCCGGCGATCTCCGGCATCGCGCGAGATTCAGGCGAACCGTCGGGCAGGAGCCACGTATCGAGCGCCCGGCGGGTCACGCCGATGCGGCTCGCGAACACATCGCGCGTCATGTTGAGACGGCGCATTGCGTCGCGCAGGACAGTTTGCTGTTGAACGGCCATGTGTCGCTCCGGTATCGTTTGTGTACGCGGAGCGTATACTATGTCACTCACCGATCAGATGCAATACGACTTCCCGCCGATGCTGCGCGCGCCGGTGTTCGAAGAGATAAATGCCCTGCCACGTTCCGAGCACCATCCGGCCCGCTTCGACCGGAATCGATAGCTGCACGGTCGTGAGGGCGGTGCGCAGGTGCGCGGGCATGTCGTCGGGACCTTCGGCGTCGTGGACGTAACGCTCGGGCGATTCCGGCGCGATCGTCTCGAAGAAGCGTTCGAGGTCGGTGCGCACATCGGGATCGGCGTTCTCCTGGATCAGCAGCGACGCCGACGTATGCCGGCAAAACACCGTCAGGATGCCGGTGCGGACGTCCTGCCGGTCGATCCAGTTGTCGATCTCGGCGGTGAATTCGTGCAGGCCGCGCGTGCGCGTCGCGACCGTCAAATGTTGCAGAGCCTGTTTCATGTCGGTTTCTCGCGGATGCCGTCTTTCCAGTTTATCGGCTGCAAAGCGTTTTGACAGGGCGTCCGGCGCGTCTATCCTGTTCGTGGATGTTTCAGCGATAAGCCGACCGACATGTCTTATTCGAAGTGTGCGCTGCTCCTTTTTCTTTGCCTGCCGGTGACGAACGCGCTCGCCGACGAACCGCGCGAAAACCACGGCAACGACCCCTTTCTGCACGTCTCGACGGCAATCGCCGGCTGCCCCGCGCCGCGCGGTCCGTTCGAAACGCAGGGGGAATGGCTTGCGGAGGCGCATTGGCGCATCGAGCGCGGAAATAGCTGCTGGATCGCGGGGCGCTGCCGGCTGTCGAACAGCTACGCGTACGACAAGGAAATCGCGGAAAGCGTCACGCGGCGGCTCGCTTCGCTCAACCTGGATACGCAATGGAGAGAGAAAACGAGCCTCTGGCTGACGGTGCAGCGCCGCTTTATCTACCTTGACGGCTGCGTCGCGCGCGATTTCGACAAGGCACGCTTTATCTCGCAGCTCGGCGAGACGGCGGACGTCGAAAAGGTCATCGACCGGACGGTGTTTTCGGGCAAGTGAGCCAATTTGGCATAAGCTTGATAACAGACCAGCCTCGTTAAAACAGGAACCACGGCGCTCGCGAGCCGTCGGTTTTCATCGATGAAAACGAACCCTTTCGGCCGGCTTGGCGTCGTGCTGCGTGCCCTGGCGATCCTGCTGCTGGCACTCGCCGCCGGTTCAGTCCCGCGCGCGGCGCACGCCGCTAGCGCGCCAGTGGCGGTGATCGCGGTCGCGGGGGCGATCGGCCCGGCGAGCGCCGATTTCATCGTCCGTTCGCTCGCGCGCGCCGCCGACGACCACGTCCAGCTCGCCGTCCTCGAACTCGACACCCCCGGCGGCCTCGATCTCTCGATGCGCTCGATCATCAAGGCGATTCTCGCGTCGCCGGTGCCGGTCGTGGCGTTCATCGGCCCGAGCGGGGCGCGCGCCGCGAGCGCGGGGACCTATATCGTCTATGCGAGCCACATCGCCGCGATGGCGCCCGGCACCAACCTCGGCGCCGCGACGCCGATCCAGATCAGCGCGGGCGGCAAGCCGGACGCGCCGGCATCCGGCGCGGACACGCAAACGACCGAATCGCGCAAGCAAGTGCAGGACGCTGCCGCCTACATTCGCGGTTTGGCGCAAATGCGCGGCCGCAACGCCGAATGGGCCGAACGCGCGGTGCGCGAAGCCGTCAGCCTGTCGGCGAGCGAGGCGCTGGCGCAACGCGTAATCGACCTCACGGCCGCGGACGTGCCCGATCTCCTCACGAAACTCGACGGCCGCCGCGTGCGCACGCTCTCGGGCGAAACCGTCCTTTCGACCAAAAACGCTCAGATCATCTCGTTCACGCCCGACTGGCGCAGCCGCTTCCTCGCCACGATCACAGACCCGAGCGTCGCGCTGATCCTCGTGATGATCGGCATGTACGGCCTTTTCTTCGAGTTCGCGAATCCGGGCTTCATGCTGCCGGGCGTCGCGGGCGCAATCTGCCTGCTGGTCGGCCTGTTCGCGCTGCAACTCCTGCCGATCAGCTTCGTCGGGCTGGGGTTGATCGTGCTCGGCATCGGCTTTCTCGTCGCGGAAATGTTCCTGCCGACGTTCGGCACGCTCGGCATCGGCGGGATCGTCGCGTTTTCGATCGGCGCGCTGATGCTGATCGATACCGACGTGCCCGGCTTCGGCATTCCGGTGGGCGTCGTCGTGACGCTCGCCGTCGTGAGCGCGCTCTTCATCTTCGGCGTGTCGACGTTCGCTTTGAGGGCGCGCCGGCGGCCGGTCGTGTCGGGCGATCAGGCGATGCTCGGCAGCGTCGGCGTGATGCTGGAGGAGGGCGACGGCGCCGGCTGGGCGCGCGTCCACGGCGAGCGCTGGCGCGTGCGTACCGCCGAGCCGCGCGCGCTTCCCGCGCGCGGTTCACGCGTGCGGGTGACGGCCCGCCAGGGCCTCACACTCACGGTCGAGCCATTGAACGAAGGAGAGCAACGATGATGGGTTTCACATTCGGTTTCAGCGGCGTGCTGGTGGCGCTGATCATCCTGCTGCTGTTTTCGTCGATACGGATTTTTCGCGAGTACGAGCGCGGCGTCGTGTTCATGCTGGGGCGCTTCTGGAAGGTGAAAGGGCCGGGGCTCGTGCTGATCATTCCGGCCGTGCAGCAAGTCGTGCGGATGGACCTGCGCACCGTCGTCTTCGACGTGCCGCCGCAGGATGTGATCACGCGCGACAACGTCTCGGTGAAGGTGAACGCGGTCGTGTATTTTCGCGTGGTCGATCCGGAGAAGGCCGTGATCCAGGTCGCGCGCTTCCTGGAGGCGACGAGCCAGCTCTCGCAAACGACCCTGCGCGCGATCCTCGGCAAGCACGAACTCGACGAACTGCTCGCCGAACGCGAGCGCCTGAACGCGGATATACAGCGCGTGCTCGATGCGCAGACCGACGCGTGGGGCATCAAGGTGTCGAATGTAGAAATCAAGGACGTCGATATCAACGAGACGATGATCCGCGCAATCGCCCGCCAGGCCGAGGCCGAGCGCGAGCGGCGCGCGAAGATCATCCACGCGGAGGGCGAGTTGCAGGCATCGGAAAAGCTGCTGCAGGCGGCGCAGATGCTCGCGCAGGCGCCGCAGGCAATGCAGCTTCGCTACCTTCAGACTCTGACCACGATCGCCGGCGACAAGAATTCGACGATCGTCTTCCCGATGCCGATCGACCTGATTACGTCCCTCCTCGACAAGCTGAGGAAGGACTAGCCGCTCAGTCGACCGCGGGAAAATCGATTTCCGTGTCGTTGACGCGGTTCAGCAGGTTCGTGAACGTGATCACGCTGATCGCGAACAGCGCCTCGACCACTTGCGCTTCGCTGTAGCCGGCCGCGCGCACTTCGTCGACGCGCGCCTGATCGACGGTGCCGCTCGTCGTCACGACGTGGCGCACGAAGCGCACGAGCGCGTCGCGCTTCGCGTTGCCGGTAGCGTCGCCCGCGCGCACCTGTTTCGTTTCATCGAGCGACAATCCCACCATCTTGCCGACGACGGTGTGCGCGGCCACACAATAGTCACAGCCGGCGATTTCGCTGACGGCGAGCTTGATCGCTTCGACGTCGCGCTTGTCGAGGCTGCTCTTGGCGAGCACGGCATCGCCGTTGAGCGCGGCGGCAAGCACGGCTGCGCTGTGCGTGCCGACGGTCGCGTAGGCGTTGGGCACGCGGCCCATCGCGCGCTTGATGCCGGCGAAGAGGTCGGCGGTGACGCCGGTTGCATCGTTGACGTTGATTTGGGAAAAACGTGACATGGTGAGCTCCTGGTTCGTTGGACAGCCATCCGTATGGCGTGAGTGAACTTTATGGCGCGGCGCCCGGCGCGTGAATGCGCGACGGAATCGCAAACATGCTCGATCGGCTCATGAGCCCGCACTGCCTTGCATGGGACGGGCGTACGCGCTAAAGCGCCAACTCCCGATAACAGCGCGATACTCCGGTCGGCAAGAACAAAGGAACTCCATGGACTACCTGACGACCCTGAAGGTGTTCTGCACGGTGGTCGAGGCGAAGAGCTTCACGCGTGCGGCCGACATTCTCGGCGTGACGCCGCCCGTCGTTTCGCGTGCGATTTCGACGCTCGAGCAGCGCCTCGGCAGCCGCCTGTTCAACCGCACGACGCGGCAGATTTCACTGACGGAGACGGCCGAGCATTTCTTCGCGGGCTGCTCGCGCCTGCTCGACGAACTCGACGCGCTCGAAGCAAGCGCCTCGACCCGCGCGAGCGAGGCGACCGGCGTGCTGCGGCTCGTCGCGCATACGACTGCGACGGTCAACCGGCTCGTGCCGCTGATCGCCGCGTTCCGGCGGCGGCATCCACAGGTGCGGCTCGACGTGACGCTGACCGAGCGCCCGGTCGATCTCGTCGCGGAAGGGTACGACCTCGCGCTGGTGCTGCCCTTCATGCTGACGACCGATAACGTCATCACGCGTCTTCTGGAGCGCATTCCGCTCGTGCTGGTGGCGGCGCCCGCGTATCTCGACACCCATCCGGCGCCGCGGCATCCGTCGGAACTCGTGGATCACGAATTCGTGCCGATGTCGGCGTCGATACGCAAGCCCGAGCTGACGTTTCGCATCGGCGGGGAGGAAATCACGGTGCCGCTCAAGTTCGACATCTCGTCGAACAGCGCCGATTTCAACCGGCAAATGGTGCTGGAAGGCTTCGGAATCGGGATCTTGCCGCTTGGGCTGGTGCAGGGGGAAATCGCGTCGGGGAGGATGGTGACGCTGCTCGACCCGTTTGAACTGATGAGTGGCGCGATCGAAATTCGGCTCGCTTACAGCACGCGTGCACTGCTGCCGGCCAAAGTGCGCGCATTCGTCGATCTCGCGGCGGACTTCTTCGGCGACGGCGGACCGGCCTGAATCGGCGCGGAGGCTTGCCAGCCAAGGCTCCGAGCGGATTGTTGCCGGCCGCGTTATTCACTCATGTGCGCGATGCGGGTTGACTTGGTGCATATGCACAACTAGCCTGTCGCCTACCACAAGTGTCATTGAAAGGCACTTCTTCCAATCTCTATGGTGCATATGCACTTTATACGACAATGTCCAGCCCCTCAACTGACGTTTCACCGGTAATAACCCCAGCGCTACCGAAAGCGGCGCGACGCACGCCGTGGATGCTGCTCGCGCTCGGCGCGATTGGTGTCGTGGTGATCGCTGCCGCGACGTACTGGGCGCTCGTGCTGCGCTTCGTCCAGACGACCGACGATGCCTACGTCGGCGGCAACGTGACGGTGATGGCGCCGAAGGTCAACGGCTTCGTCGCCGATCTGCTCGTGCAGGACAACCAGCGCGTGACCGCGGGCCAGGAACTCGTGCGCCTCGATGCCCGCGACTACGACGCGCGCCTCGCGCAGGCAGGCGCGGAAGTGTCGAGCGCACAGGCCGCCGTCGCCGAATTGCAGGCGAAGCGTGACTTGCAGGCCGCGGTGATCAACCAGCAGCAGGCGGAAGTGCGGGCGTCGTCGGCGGAATTGACGCGCAGCGCATCGGACCGTGTGCGCTATCGCGAACTGGTGAAGGACGACGCCGTATCGAGCCAGATCGTCGAACGCGCGGACGCCGATTACACGAAGGCGAGCGCCTCCGTCGAGCGCAGCGGGGCGTCACTCGTCGCGGCAAAGCGTCAGTTGGCCGTGATCGAAGCGCAGATCGCCGACGCCAATGCGCGCGTCGCGACGGCCGAGGCGGCGCGCCGCGTCGCGGAACTGAACGTCGAGTACACGACGATCCGCTCTCCGGTGGACGGCTACGTCGGCAATCGCACGGCGCGGGTCGGGATGCTGGCGAACACGGGCGTGGCGCTCTTGACGATCGTGCCGTCGTCGGGACTCTGGATCGACGCGAATTTCAAGGAGGATCAGTTGAAGAAGATGCGCGTCGGCGATGAAGTCGACGTCGATCTCGACGCCTCCAGCACGCCGATCCACGGCCGCGTGGAAAGCCTCGCGCCGGCGACCGGCGCGACTTTCAGCGTCCTCCCCGCCGAAAACGCGACCGGCAACTTCACGAAGATCGTGCAGCGCGTGCCAGTGCGCGTACGACTCGACATACCGAAGGAGATGCAGGCGGTGCTGCGCCCGGGTTTGTCGGCGACGGTGAAAGTGCATCTCTCCGGCGCGAACTGACATGACCGCGACCCTTCCCTTAGATCCCGCCAGCCAGCCCACGAAGCAGCGCGTGCTCGCGTTCGCGCTGATGTGCCTCGGCTTTTTCATGGCGACGCTCGATATACAGATCGTCGCGTCGTCGCTGAAGGACATCGGCGGCGGATTGTCGGCGAGCCAGGATGAGCTTTCGTGGGTCCAGACGTCGTACCTGATCGCGGAAATCCTCGTGATCCCGATGTCCGGCTGGCTCTCGAAGGTGTTCTCCACGCGCTGGCTCTTCGTGGCATCGGCGGTCGGCTTCACGATCACGAGCATGCTGTGCGGCATGGCGTGGGACATCAACTCGATGATCCTCTTTCGCGGCCTGCAGGGCGCGCTCGGCGCCGCGATGATCCCGACCGTCTTTACGACCGCGTTCGTGCTGTTCCCCGGCAAGCAGCGCCTGATCGCATCGACGACGATCGGCGCGCTCGCCTCGCTCGCGCCGGCCATCGGCCCGGTGATCGGCGGGTGGATCACGTCGCAATGGTCGTGGCACTGGCTGTTCTATTTGAACGTCGTGCCGGGCATCGTGGTCGCGGCGCTCGTGCCGAAGTTCGTGCACATCGACGAGCCCGATCTCTCGCTGCTGAAAAAGGGCGACTACCTCGGCATCGTGCTGATGTCGGGCTTTCTCGGCTGTCTCGAATACGTGCTGGAAGAAGGGCCGCGCAAGAACTGGTTCGGCGATCACGTCATCGTCGCGTGTACGTGGATTTCGGCGATTTGTGGCTTTTTGTTCTTCGTGCACGCGTTCACGGCGAAGGACCCGATCGTCGATCTGAAGGCGCTCGCGGTGCGCAATTTCGCGATCGGCAGCCTGCTGTCGTTCGTGACGGGCATCGGAATTTTCGTATCGGTGTTCCTGACGCCGGTGTTCCTGAGCCGCGTGCGGGGCTTCGATTCGCTGGAAATCGGGATCGCGCTGCTGTCGGTCGGATGTTTCCAGCTGCTCGCGCTCGGCGCCTACGCGCTCGCGACGAAGTTCATCGATATGCGCGTGCTGCTGGTTTTCGGCCTCGTGTGTTTCGGCGCGGGTTGCTATCTATACACACCGCTCACGAACCAGTGGGGCTGGCATGAACTGCTGCTGCCGCAGGCACTGCGCGGCATCGGCCAGCAGTTCGCCGTACCGCCGATCGTCACGATGGCACTCGGCTCGTTGCCGCCGTCGCGGCTGAAATCGGCGAGCGGGCTTTTCAACCTGATGCGCAATCTCGGCGGCGCGATCGGCATCGCGGTCAGCGCGACGATGCTCAACGATCGCCTGAATCTCCACTATCTGCGGCTGAATGAGAGCGTGACGGTCGGCAATCCGCAGGTCGAGGGGCTGCTCGCGCGCAGTGCGGGGCACTTCGCGTCGGTGGCGGGCGATGCGCTCGACGCCACGCAGGCCGGGCTCGCGAACTTGCACGCGCTCGTGTTCCGCGAGGCGCTCGTGCTGACGTTCGCCGATTGCTTCTACTTGCTGGCGCTGTGTTTCACGGTGGGCGTGGTCAGCGTTCTGTTCTCGCGGCCGATTACCAGCGCGCCGCCTTCCGACGCGCATTGAGCCTCCAAGCGGAAATTTGAGACGATCATGAGAAAACTTCTCGTTGAAATCCTGGCTTGTCTGTCGCTGGCCGCGTGTGCGGTGCAACCCGCGACGCACGCCGATTTGCCCGCCACGGTTACTGCCACGGCACCCGCCGCATGGAGCGTGGACGTGCCGCGCGATCCCGCCGATCCCGCCGCGTGGTGGACCCAGTTCGGCGACCCGGTGCTGCACGAACTCGTGGCGTCGGTGCTGAACGACAATCTCGATTTGCAAGCCGCCGTCGAGCGCGTGAAGCAGGCGCAGGCGCTCACGACGCAGCGCCGCGCCGCGCTCCTCCCGCAACTCGACGCGAACGCCGGCGCCTCCGATGCCCGTCAGAACACGCCGCCGCCGCTCGGCTACGTGCGTCAGGCGGGGATCGGGTTGTCGCTGAGCTGGACGCCCGATGTGTTCGGCGGCGAGCGGCTGGAATTGCTGGCGTCGCAGGCGCAACTCGTCGGACGCGAACATGCCGCCGATCAGTTGCGGCTCGCGCTCGCAGCCGATACGGCGTCGGCGTATGTCGATTTGCGCTGGGCGCAGGCGGAACTGAAGATCCTGCGGGACAATCTCGCGATCCGCGAACGCGCGCTGCGGCTGACACAGCGCCGCCTGCAATACGGCCTCTCGACGCAGCTCGACGTCTCGCGCGCGCAGAACCAGTTGAGCGACCTGCAATCACGCATTCCGCGCGTTCAGTCGACGATTCAGCATCAGTTGAGCCTGATCGCCGTGTACTCGGGTCGCACGCCCGAATCCGTCGACCGGCTGATGCTCGCGAACGCCGGCGACGCGCCCGTGATCCCGGTGCCCGCGAGCGGCGTGCCGCAGACGCTGCCGTCCGATGCGCTCCTGCGCCGCCCGGACGTGCTCGCCGCCTACGCGACCGTCCAGCAGCGCGCGGCGGAGGTCGGGGTGTCGCGGGCGGAGCGCTATCCGAAATTTTCGTTGCGTCTGACGGACGGCTTGCTGGCGTCGTCGTATCTCGGCCTGCCGACCCTCACCGACAACCTCTTCAGCGCCGCCCTCAACGCGACGAGCCCGATTTTCAATGCGGGCCGGATCACGGCTGGGATCGAGCAGAGCGAGAGCCGGTTGCGCGAATCCGATCTGAACCTTCGGCAGACGATGCTGCAGGCGCTGAAGGAAGTGGAGGATACGAGGAGCGACCTCGTCAGCACGACCGAGCAGTCCGCGCGTCTCACTGATGCGCTCGCCGCGTCAGACAAGTCGTTGACACTTTCGACGCAGCTCTACAAAGGCGGCGCGGCGAGCTTCCTGGACGTGCTGGCGGCGCAGGAGTCGTATCTGCAGGACGCGGATTCGTTGAATCTGGCGAAGCGCGAGCATGCGCTGGCGGCGGTGGCGCTGTACCGGTCGCTCGGCGGTGGCTGGAGCCAGACGCCCGTGGATGCCGATGCGCTCGCGAGCCGCACGCCGTCGCTCGTCGAAGCGGTCAAGTAAGGAGAACGGGGATATGAGCCTGATCGAAGAAACCGGCGCCGGCCTCGACGGCCTCTCGCAATTGCGCGCGCTGATCGCCTCGGGACGCAAGCCCGGAATACTCGTCGCGCTCGATTTCGACTTCGTGGAAGTCGAGGCGGGCAGGGCGGTGTTCGCGGGCATCGCGGGCGAACACGCATACAACCCGATCGGCACCGTACACGGCGGTTACGCGGCCACGCTGCTCGACTCGGCGTGCGGATGCGCCGTGCACTCGTGTCTCACACCGGCGCAGGCCTACACCACGCTCGAACTGAAGGTTTCATACCACAAGGCGATTACGCGCGACTCGGGCCTGCTGCGCGCTGAGGGCCGCGTGCTGTCGATCGGACGGCGCGCCGCGTTCGCCGAGGCGACGCTAAAGGACGCGAGCGGCCGCCTGCACGCCTCCGCGACCTCGACGCTGCTCGTCATCGACCGCTGATCTGGTCGGGGCCGTCGAGAGCTGCTTCCTTTAGCCGGCTCTCGGAAAATCACTAGGAGCGTTCTCGCGGATCATTTTCGGGTGGACGTCTACCTTTACCGAAAGTCGCGCGATCGCCTTGAACGACGGTGTACGAGGTCTTGCAGCGACAGGCTGCTGCGGAGAATTTCCAATATTGATCGAAGTGAGCAGGGCAGATGTTAGGGTCGGAAGCAAACACTCACTTATGCGCACTTTTCTACAAATCCAGCGACACAGTGGAGCATATCACGCGTATAAGTGATGTTTTGTTGACAGAAAACAGGAAAAACCATGCAGAACGCTTCGCCGACCCCACTGACGCCGCCGATGTACCTAATTCAGACGCGTCACGGTTCGATGCTGGCAAACGGTAACGACTTTTTCATCGGAAGGGCGCTGCTGGAGTATGGCGAATTCAGCGAAATCGAGTCGCAGTTCATCATGCAGTTGGTCGGCGGTTCCGGACTTGTGGTTGAGGTGGGGGCCAATATCGGCGCTCATAGCATCGCGATGGCGAAGACCGCGGCTCAAAACCACCAGACGATGGTGGTATTCGAGCCTCAGCCCGTCATTTTTCAGAACCTGTGCGCAAATCTCGCGCTGAACAATATCCAGAATGTTCGGGCTTGGCCTTTCGCCTGCGGGGCGGAGAAGGGCGAACTCCACTTTCCGTCACAAGACTACTATTCGCCGGGCAATTTCGGAGGCGTGTCAATGCAGACCGAGGCCGGCGCGAACACGGTCGTTGTTCCGTGCGTAACGCTTGACGAGATGTTGGGCGGCGCACTCGTAAGCCTCATTAAACTTGACGTGGAAGGCTTCGAATTGTCCGCGTTGCAGGGGGCGCAACGCACTATCGGGCGCTCCCGTCCGGTGCTGTATGTGGAAAACGACCGCATGGATCGATCACCCGCGCTGATCGAATGGATATGGTCACAGGACTACAGGGTTTGGTGGCACATCCCGGCGCTTTTCAATCCGGACAACTATTTTGCGAAGTCCGAGAATATCTATAACAACATCGCGTCGTTCAATCTGCTGGCGCTGCCACGCGAACGCGCGGTGCAGACCGCAGGCTTGATTGAAGTCACTGATTCGGCGTTTCACCCGCTCGCCAAACGCTGACCAGCCGATTGCCCGTTCACGCCGTATCGCGCGGTGAAATCGTCCGCGCGATCTCCTCCGCGTGCTCCCGCTCGGCGATCTTCAGGTCGTACGTCACTTGCAGATTGAGCCATGTCTGGGCGTCGCCGCCGAAGTAGCGCGCGAGCCGCAGCGCCGTTTCGGGCGTGATCCCGCGCCGTTCGAGCACGATGTCGTTGATGCGGTTCGCCGTGACGTCGAGCGCGCGGGCGAGCGCGTTCGCGGTCATGTTGAGCGGCACGAGATAGTCCTCGCGCAGCACTTCGCCCGGGTGGACCGGACGCATGCCGTTCTTGAAATTGGCCATATTGATGTAGCCTCGCTTGGTGATAGTCGCTTAGTGGTAGTCGATGATCCGCACCTCGGCGGGTCCGTCCGGCGTCCATGAAAACAGGAGGCGCCACTGATTGTTCACGCGAATGCTGTACGTAGTGCCGAGATCGCCGCGCAATACTTCGAGCCGATTGCCCGGCGGCGTGCGCAACGCGCTGAGCGTGGCGGCGGCGTCGAGCAGCGTGAGTTTGCGCTCGGCTGCGGCCAGAATGTTCGCGAAGCGGCGGGTGCGCCCGGTTTCAAACAGCGCCCTCGTTTCGGCGCACTCGAAAGCAACAATCATTGGTCGTCATTTTATGCCGTTTGCCGGCAAGCGGCAAACTATTTTTCGTGGATTCCGCCGGAGCGGAACGGCTTCTGCTGGACTACCGCGTGCTCGGCACTTTTTGCGACAAACACTGTATGAGTGTACAGTGTCGAGCTTGGCGGCCGGGAGCCTGCGGATGGCATAAGCCGTGTGCACACCGAGCCGGAACTGAGCGACATAACTCATTGAACCGGTTAGCAAAAAAGTGGCATCGAATAACGCAATCCGCATTCGCGGCGCCCGTCAGCACAACCTCAAGAACCTCGATCTCGACCTCTTCACCGGCCAGATGACGGTGGTTACGGGCCCGTCGGGCTCGGGTAAATCGAGCCTCGTGTTCGACACGCTCTACGCGGAAGGCCAGCGTCGCTACGTCGAAACGTTCAGCGCCTACGCCCGCCAGTTTCTCGACCGGATGGACCGGCCGCAGGTGGACCGCGTGGACGGCGTGCCGCCCGCCATCGCCATCGACCAGACGAATCCGGTGCGCAGTTCGCGCTCGACGGTCGGCACGATGACCGAGCTGAACGACCACCTGAAGCTCTTTTACGCGCGCGCCGCCGAACTGTTCGATCGAAAGACGTCGCATCAGGTGCGGCACGACACGCCGGAAACGATCTACGCCGAGCTACTGGAACGCACACGCGCCGGCGATCCGCGCATCGCGATCACGTTCCCGGTCGAACTCCCCGATACCGCCAGCGACGACGAAGTCACGCAGTGGCTCTCCGCGAGCGGCTACACGCGCGTGCAGGCAAAGCGTCACGTCGAGACGGAGAGCGGCGCGCGACAGTTGCTCGATGTCGTTGCGGACCGGTTCCGCTTGCAGAACACCGAGCGCTCGCGCGCGCTGGAGGCGATCGAAGGCGCGCTGTTGCGGGGTACGGGGCGTGTAAACGTCTACGTGCTCGCCGACGAAGGCGAGCCCGAGATCTGGCGCTTTTCGACTGGCCTGCACAGCCCGGAGAGCGATA
Source organism: Caballeronia humi (assembly GCF_001544475.1). Classification (GTDB taxonomy): domain Bacteria; phylum Pseudomonadota; class Gammaproteobacteria; order Burkholderiales; family Burkholderiaceae; genus Caballeronia; species Caballeronia humi. Next base: position 91,978 of record NZ_FCNW02000004.1, read on the forward strand.
TCCGCTATGCCGATCCGCAGCCCGCGCTCTTTTCCTTCAATTCGGCCTATGGCGCGTGCGAGACGTGCCGCGGCTTCGGCCGGGTGATCGGCGTCGATCTGGGGCTCGTGATCCCGGACGAGCGCAAGACGCTCAAGGAAGGCGCGGTCAAGACGCTGCAGACGCCCGCGTGGAAGGAAAATCAGGACGATCTCATGCGCTACGGCGCGAAGGCGGGCATTCGTCTCGGCGTGCCGTGGAGCGAACTGACGCAAAAGGAACGCGACTGGGTCATCAAGGGCTCGCCGGACTGGACGGGCAAGTGGGGTAACCAGTGGTACGGCGTGCAGCGCTTCTTCGATTATCTGGAGTCGAAGGCGTACAAGATGCACATCCGCGTGCTGCTGTCGAAATATCGTAGCTACACGAAATGTCCCGCGTGCGACGGCGCGCGCCTGAAAACCGAGGCGCTGCTCTGGCGCCTCGGCACGAAGGAACAGGCCGACGCGGTGCTTTCGCCGGCCGATCGCTTCATGCCGACCGGCGTCGAATGGACGCGTCCGCAGCTTGAGGCGATGCCCGGCCTCACGCTGCACGACCTGATGCTGATGCCGATCGAACGCATCCGCCGCTTCTTCGATTCGCTGACGCTGCCGAGCACGCTCCTCGACGAAGCCCTGAAGCTGCTGCACGCCGAAGTCCGCACGCGTCTCAAATATCTGTGCGACGTCGGCCTGGGCTATCTGACGCTCGATCGCCAGAGCCGCACGCTATCGGGCGGCGAGGTCCAGCGGATCAACCTGACGACCGCGCTCGGCACGTCGCTCGTCAACACGCTGTTCGTCCTCGACGAACCGAGTATCGGGTTGCATCCGCGCGACCTGAACCGGATCGTCGAGGCGATGCACCGGCTGCGCGACGCGGGCAACACGCTCGTCGTGGTGGAGCACGATCCGTCTGTGATGCTGGCCGCCGATCGCCTGATCGACATGGGCCCGGGCCCCGGCGAGCGCGGCGGCGACATCGTCTACGACGGCTCGCCCAACGAAATCCAGAACAGCGACACGCTGACCGGCGCCTATCTCGGCGGTAGGAAACATGTGGCGCATGCGTCGAACTGGCTGCGCCGTCTGGTCGACGACAGCACGCCGCGCCTGATTCTCGAAGGCGCGAGCGACCACAACCTGCGTGAGGTCACGGTCGAGATCCCGCTGCAACGGCTCGTCTGCGTGACAGGCGTATCCGGTTCGGGCAAGTCGACGCTGATTCAGGACGTGCTCGCGCCCGCGCTCGCCCGCCATTTCGGCAAGGCGACGGAAGCGCCGGGGGCGTTTCGCGCGCTGCAAGGCGCCGATCAGTTGAGCGACGTCGTTTTCGTCGACCAGTCGCCGATCGGGCGCACGGCGCGCTCGAATCCGGCGAGCTACGTCGGCGCGTTCGACGAAATCCGCAAGTTGTTCGCGAAGGCGCCGCTCGCCGCCCAGCGCGGCTACGGCGCCAGCATGTTCAGCTTCAACTCGGGCGACGGCCGCTGCCCAACCTGCGGCGGCTCGGGCTTCGAGCACGTCGAAATGCAGTTCCTGAGCGATGTGTACCTGCGCTGCCCGGATTGCGACGGACGGCGTTATCGCGCCGAGGTTCTTGAAGTGAAGATCGAGCGCAGCGGGCGTCATCTGAGCGTCGCCGACGTGCTCGAACTGACGGTGAGCGAGGCCGTCGCGCTCTTCGCCAACGATGCCGAAGTGCTGCGCGTGCTGCAACCGATCGTCGATGTCGGGCTGGAATACGTAAAACTCGGCCAGCCGGTTCCAACCCTTTCCGGCGGCGAGGCGCAACGTCTCAAATTGGCCGGCTTCCTCGCGGAAACGTCTCAAGCGAAGGGCGGAAAGCAGGGCCGCCTCTTCATGTTCGACGAACCGACGACCGGCCTCCATTTTGACGACATCGCCAAGCTGATGCAGGCGCTGCGCCGCTTGCTGGAGCGCGGCCATTCGCTGATCGTGATCGAGCACAACCTCGATGTGATCCGCGCCGCCGACTGGATCATCGATCTCGGCCCCGAAGGCGGCGACGGTGGCGGGCAAGTCGTGTGCGTCGGCACGCCGGACGACGTCGCCGCGTGCGAGCAGTCGCACACGGGCCGCGCACTCCTCGACTATGAAGAATCGATGGCGCCCGGCGCTGCCGAAAAGCGCGCGTCGGGCGTGCCGCTGCAGCTTGCTGCGGAAGTGGCGAGCGCGCGTCGCGCGTTGCAGGGCGAGGACGTGGTGCGCATCGTCAACGCGCGCGAACACAATTTGAAATCGCTCGACGTCGACATTCCTCACGGCAAGTTCAACGTCATTACGGGGGTGTCCGGCTCCGGTAAATCGACGCTCGCGTTCGACATCCTTTTTCACGAAGGCCAGCGCCGTTATCTCGAATCGCTGAACGCGTATGCGCGCTCGATCGTTCAGCCAGCGGGCCGCCCCGAAGTCGATGCGGTCTACGGAATTCCGCCGACGGTCGCGATCGAACAGCGTCTGTCGCGCGGCGGGCGCAAGAGCACGGTCGCGACCACGTCCGAGGTGTGGCATTTCCTGCGGCTGCTGTACGTGAAGCTCGGCATCCAGCACTGCGTCCACGATGGCGCGCCGGTCCAGGCGCAGAGCGCCGAATCGATCGCCGCGCAAATCCTGCGCGATTTCAAGGGCCAGCACGTCGGGCTGCTCGCGCCGCTCGTCGTGAACCGGAAGGGCGTCTATACCGATATCGCGAAATGGGCGAAGGCGCGCGGGAATACGCATCTGCGCGTCGACGGCGAGTTTTTGCCCGTCAGCCCGTGGCCGAAGCTCGATCGCTTTCGCGAGCACACGATCGAACTGCCGGTCGGCGATCTCGTCGTGTCGGCGAACGACGAAGCGGCGCTGCGCAAGCTGCTCGACGAGACGCTCGAAGTCGGCAAAGGCGTGATGCATCTGCTCGCGCCGCTCGACGACCTGCACGGCGCGCTCAGCAACGGGCATCGTCGCGGGAAGGAAGAAACGCGCGTGTTCTCGACAAAACGCGCCTGTCCGGTGTGCGGCACGAGCTATCCGGAGCTCGATCCGCGCATGTTTTCGTACAACAGCAAGCACGGCTGGTGCGGGACCTGCGTCGGCACGGGCCTGAAGCTCACGCGCGAACAACGCGCCGCCTACGACGACACAATCCTCGCCGGCGACGACCGCGGCCGCGAGCAGACCATCGGCTCGGTCGATCAGGAACCGGACGACGTCGTGGACGTGCCGTGCCCCGATTGCGAAGGCACGCGCCTGAACGAGGTCGCGCGCGCCGTGACGTTCGGCAACTTCCCGATCACGGACGTTGGCCGCTGGACCGTCAGCGACACGCGCCAGTGGGTGCAGAAGCTCGCGTTGAAAGGCCGCGACGCCGATATCGCGCGCGATGTCGTCAGCGAAATCGAAGGGCGCCTGCAGTTTCTGGAAGAAGTCGGACTTGGCTATCTGAGCCTCGACCGCGCTGCGCCGACGCTCTCCGGCGGCGAAGCGCAGCGCATCCGGCTCGCGGCGCAGCTCGGCAGTAATCTGCAGGGCGTTTGCTACGTGCTCGACGAACCGACCATCGGCCTGCATCCACGCGACAACCAAATCCTGCTCGACGCGTTGAAAAAGCTTGGCGACAAGGGCAATACGCTCGTTGTCGTGGAGCATGACGAGGACACGATTCGGCGCGCCGATCACATCATCGATATCGGGCCGGGCGCGGGCAAGCGCGGCGGGACGGTGGTCGCGCAGGGCGGCGTCGACGATCTGGCGGCGCACAAGGATTCGCTGACCGGCCAGTTTCTCGCCAACCCGATCGTGCATCCGCTTAAACCCCGCCGCGACGTGCGCGCCGGCACTGCCAAGCGCGCGGCGACGCCCGAGCATTGGCTGACAGTCGAAGGCGCGACGCTGCACAATCTGCGCAACGTCACGGCGAGCATGCCGCTTACGCGTCTCGTCGCGATTACGGGTGTCTCCGGCTCCGGCAAATCGACGCTCGCCCGCGACGTTTTGATGACAAATCTCCTCGATGCGGTCGGCCGTTCGGTGCTGTCGTCGCCCGCGACGCGCCGCGCGCGCAAAGCCGCTCAGGCGGACGCGCCCGTGCGCAACCGCGCGAGCGTTTTGTCGCGCGAGGCGCCGCGCCCCAAATTCGACGTCGCGCACAACTGGCAGGGCTGCTCGGGCGTGACCGGCTGGGAATCGATCGATCGCGTGCTCGAAGTCGACCAGACGCCGATCGGCAAGACGCCGCGCTCGTGTCCGGCGACCTATATCGGCATGTGGGACACGATCCGCAAGCTGTTCGCCGATACGCTCGAAGCTCGCGCGCGCGGCTACACGCCGTCGCGTTTTTCCTTCAACACCGGCGACGGCCGCTGCCCGGCGTGCGAGGGGCAGGGCGTACGCACGATCGCGATGAGCTTCCTGCCCGACGTGAAAGTGCCGTGCGATGTCTGTCACGGCCAGCGCTTCAACCCGGAAACGCTCGCGGTGACGTGGCGCGGCAAGAACATCGGCGAAGTGCTGACGATGGAAATCGACGAGGCCGTCGAGTTCTTCGGCTCGATGACGAGCATCGCGCATCCGCTGCAGTTGATGAAGGACGTCGGGCTCGGGTATCTGACGCTCGGCCAGCCTTCGCCGACGCTGTCGGGCGGCGAGGCGCAGCGCATCAAGCTCGTGACGGAACTGAGCAAGGTGCGCGACGACGTCACGCGGCGCGGGCAAAAGGTGCCGCACACACTTTACGTGCTCGACGAACCGACAGTCGGCCTGCATATGGCAGACGTCGCAAAATTGATCCGCGTGCTGCATCGGCTGGTGGACGGCGGGCATAGCGTCGTCGTGATCGAGCACGATCTCGACGTGATCGCCGAAGCCGACTGGGTGCTGGACCTCGGCCCAGAAGGCGGTGTGAACGGCGGAATGATCGTCGCGGCCGCCGATCCGGAGACGCTTTCCCGAAACGCGCGCAGCCACACCGGCGCGGCATTGCGGCCAGTGCTGGCTCGGGTGGCGGCGGAGGAAAACGCCGCCTGACTGCGGTTGGTTCACTGTTCAGTAACTCTTGTAGGGCAGAAACTTACCCGACAGAATGACGTTGACCCGATCCCCCTTGGGATCGGGCTGGCGCTGAATGTCCATCGAAAAATCGATCGCGCTCATGATTCCGTCGCCGAATTCTTCGTGGATCAGTTCCTTGATCGTCGTTCCGTAGACGTTCACGATCTCGTACCAGCGGTAGATCAGCGGATCGGTAGGCACGGCGCCCGGCAGCGAGCCTTTACACGGAACGATCTGAAGCCACGCGACGGCTTCATCGGAAAGTTCGAATATTTCGCCTACGGTCGTCGCCTGTTCCTTGGTGAAGGTCATCTGGCCGAGGCAGCCGGCCGTCACCCATTCCTTGCTCAGGCCGACTTTTTGCGCGACATCGGCCCATTTCAGCCCCTTGCCGACCTTCGCGGTGAGAATCATCCGCGTCACTTCGCTACGATCTGAAATCATCGCTGTCACTCCGTGGAAAAATCCGCTTGAGTTTAGGTGGACAAAAATCATGACCCAGGCGATCTCGACTCTCGACGTGCTGCTTGCATCGATGAAACCCAAATTGCAAGCGGGCGTGTATGTTTTCGCGTCCGTGCCATTCGATGCCGACCTGCGCGGTGTGGAGGCGATCGCTACTTTCCGCGAACGGGAAGGGCTGACCATGATCGTCGAGGAAAGCGAAGCGTCGAAAGCCGGGCTGACACCGCTCTTTCGCGCCGCCTGGATTACGCTGACGGTTCACTCCGACCTGAACGCTGTTGGCCTGACCGCCGCCTTTGCCCGCGCGCTCGGCGATGCGAACATCAGTTGCAATGTCGTCGCGGCCGCGTTTCATGACCATATCTTCGTTCCCGTCGACGATGCCGGGCGCGCCTTGGCCGCGCTCGAAGCGCTCCAAAAACGCGCTTCGGCGAGAGAATGAAGCGCGCGCTACACGCTGGTATGCTTGCCCCCTCGACCAATCAGGACCAGAACAAACTCCAAGATGGAAACGCAGGATAAAGCAGCAGCACTCAAACGAATGAAGTGGTTCGCGGCGGCCTTGCTGGTGGCGGCCGGCGCGTTGTTCGCGCTCGCCAGGAGCCAGCACGACGCCGGCGCGTGGGCGTGGGTCTCGGCGTTCGCGGAAGCGGCGATGGTCGGCGCGCTGGCGGACTGGTTCGCGGTCGTCGCGCTCTTTCGCCATCCGCTCGGCGTGCCGATTCCTCATACGGCGATCCTGCCCGCGAACAAGGCACGCGTCGCCGACAACCTCGCCGCGTTCGTGCGCGACCGCTTTCTCGGCACCGACGCGTTGGTCGATCGCGTGAACGCGTTCGATCCCGCCGGCCGTCTCTCGATGTGGCTCGCCGAGCCGAAGAACGCCGAACTGCTTGGCAGGAAGGCGGTGACCTCGGCAAGCCAGCTCTTGAACTTCATCGACGACGCGCGCATCAAGACGATGCTCTACGACGCGCTGCGCCGCCGCGCCGAAAAATTCGACCTCGCGGGCGCGGCGGGTGGCCTGCTCTCCACGCTGACTGCCGACCAGCGCCATCAACTGCTGCTCGACGAAGGCCTGCGCGAACTGGCCGACTGGCTGGACCGCGGCGAAGTGCAGCAGATGCTCGCCGACAAGATCGTGCAGGTGGCGGGCGAGGAGTATCCGAAGCTCGTTGGCGCGCTTGGCTTCATCGGACTGAACGCCGAGGAACTCGGCAACAAGTTCGCGGCGGGCCTCGTGCGCGGCGCGAACACGTGGCTGCACGACATCAGCAGCGACCCGGAACACGAGCGCCGCAAGGCATTCGACCGCGCGGTGGAAGGGTTCGTCGAACGGCTGAAGTCCGATCCGGCGTTCAAGTCGCGCATCGACGAGCACAAGCGGCAATGGCTTGAGCGGCCGGAACTGCGCGCGTACGTCAACGGCCTGTGGGACGAGTTCACCGCCTGGCTGCACGCCGATCTCGAACGCCCGGATTCGACGCTTCACGCCAAGGTGGTCAGCGTGGCGGCGACGTTCGCGCAGGCGCTCGGCAGCGATCCGGCGCTGCGCGACTCGATCAACGAGCACATGCGCGATGCGTTGAAGGCGCTGGCGCCTGAACTGCGCGAAGGCATCGCGAAGCACATCGCGACGACTGTTCGCCAATGGGACGATGCCACGCTCGTACGCGACGTCGAACTGAACATCGGCCGCGATCTGCAGTTTATCCGCGTGAACGGTACGCTGGTAGGCGGCGCGGTCGGGCTGCTGATTCACGCGGTGACGCTTTTGACCGTTTGAGACGAATCGCGCGGTCGTAGGGGTTTCGAACATTTTCGTGAGCTCGATGAATATGGCCAATCCGAACACCGAACTGATCGAGCGCTTCTACCGCGCGTTTCAGGACCTCGACGCCGAAGCGATGGCGGCGTGTTACGCGCACGACATCCGCTTCGAAGACCCGGTGTTCGGCACCCTGCGCGGCCGCGAAGCGGGCGACATGTGGCGCATGCTGCTCGCACGCGCGTCGGACTTTTCTCTGACGTACAGCGACATCAGGGCTTCGGGCCAGACGGCTACCGCGAGCTGCGTCGCGACATATCTGTTTTCGCGCACCAGACGCAAGGTGATCAACGAAATCCACTCGAAGTTTGCGATCCGCGAGGGCCTGATCGTCGAACACACCGATACCTTCGATCTCTGGCGCTGGAGCCGGCAGGCGCTGGGCCTGAAAGGCTGGCTGCTCGGCGGGACGTCGTTCGTACAAGACAAGATCCGCCAGGAAGCGCGCAAAGGTCTGGCCGAATATCGCAGGCAGGCCGCGTCATGACGCGCGTCGAACAGCCTTTTGATCGCGCACGCCTCGAGGACGAATGGCTCGAAGCGGATGGCTTCGGCGGCTTCGCTTCGGGCACGGTCGGCATCATGCGCACACGCCGCTATCACGCGCTGCTGCTCACCGCGACGCAGCCGCCGACGGGCCGCGTCGTGCTCGTGAACGGCGTCGAGGCCTGGCTCGACTTGAACGGCACGCGCTTTCCGCTGACGATGCAGTGCTATGCGCCGGATGTGATCTATCCCGACGGCTCCGCCAGCCTCCTTTCCTTTGACACCAGGCCTTGGCCCACTTGGCGTTTCCGAATCAACGAGCGGTCCGTGGTCATCGCGGAAGTGTTTGTCGCCAAAGAGAGTCGCGAAACAGTATTGAGATGGCGCTTTGAAGGCGCTGACGCACCTGGCTCCGCGACGCTGCACGTACGTCCGCTCCTCTCGTGCCGCGACTATCACTCGATGCATCACGAGAATCCGGCGTTCGGCTTCGACGCGCATGTTGACGGCGAGCGCGTGAGCTGGCGGCCGTACGGCGGCTTGCCTATCGTCGTGGCATCGACGAATGGCGTGTATGTCCATGCGCCCGACTGGTATCGCAATTTCTGCTATGTGCGCGAGCGGGAGCGGGGCCTCGAATTCACCGAGGATCTCGCGACGCCTGGCGTCTTTTCGTTCGACCTGACGCAAGGCGAGGCGGTAATGGTACTGAGTGCCGAGACAGGCACGGCGAGGCCCGTGCGCGACCGCGTAGCCCAACTGGCCGAAAACGAACAGGATCGCCGCGCCGCGCTTGGCTCGCGCCTCCAGCGTTCCGCCGATGCCTACGTTATCGCGCGCGGCGACGGGCACACGATCCTCGCGGGCTTCCCGTGGTTCACCGACTGGGGCCGCGACACGTTCATCTCGATGCGCGGCCTGCTGATCGCACAGGGAAGGCTTCAATACGCCGAATCGATCCTGCTCGAATGGGCCGACATGCTCTCCGACGGCATGCTGCCGAATCGCTTTCCCGACCGCGGCGGAATGCCGGAATACAACTCGGTCGATGCATCGCTGTGGTTCGCGGTGGCCGTGCACGACTACCTCGCGACAGATCACGCGCTCGCCGCGACCCGTAGCCGGTTGCAACGCGCCGTCGACGCCATTCTCGACGGTTACACGCGCGGCACGCGCTTCGGCATCGCGGTCGATGACGACGGCCTTGTGCGCGCCGGTGTGCCGGGCGTGCAACTGACGTGGATGGACGCGAAAGTCGACGGCTGGGTGGTGACTCCGCGCATCGGCAAGCCGGTCGAAGTGCAAGCGCTCTGGATCAATGCGCTGCGCATCGCGTGCGGCTGGAACCCGAACTGGAGCGAACTCGAAGCGCGCGCCCGGCGCTCGTTCGAACAGCGTTTCGTCGATCCGTCGACCGGTGCGCTGTTCGACGTCGTCGATGTGGATCACGAGCCGGGAAAAATCGACCGCTCGATTCGTCCGAACCAGATTTTCGCTGTGGGCGGCTTGCCGTTCGCGTTGCTCAACGGCGCGGCCGCAAATGCCGTGGTCGCTCAAGTCGAAGCGCACCTGCTCACACCGCTTGGGCTGCGCACACTCGCGCCCTCCGACCGGGCTTATCGCGGGCTCTACAGTGGTGGTCTTTTTGAACGCGATTCGGCCTATCACCAGGGCACGGTGTGGCCGTGGCTCATCGGCCCGTTCATCGAAGCGTGGATCAGGCTGCATGGGACGCAAGGCGTGTGCGAGCGCTTCCTCGCGCCGCTCTACGCGCATTTGGATCATGGCGGCCTCGATCACATTTGCGAAGTGGCAGATGGCGACGCACCGCATATGCCCGGCGGCACGCCGTGCCAGGCGTGGTCGCTCGGGGAACTGCTGCGAATGGAGAAGCTGATCGGCAGACGATGACCGATGTGCGTGAGGGGTGCCTGTGTTCATGTGCGTGCCTTGTTCAATCGACGGGGCCGATGTTAGCAATACCGAGCTTTCGGCTGTCCAGCGAAATTTCATCATGGCGGTTATGAGTTTTCATCGATACCCGTTCGCCAGTGTTATGAGCGACACTGCGGCTTCGCTAAGTTTTCCGTTAAGCATTGGTCAAACACGTCACCGGCCAAAAGCGCTAGATTGTGGGTCTTTCCGCGGTGGGAAACCCTGAAGTTCAGTACGAAGGAGATATCCATGCCACCTCTGCGCGCCACCAGCCTTCTCGACACCATCGAAGGTGCCCGGCTCCATTCCAGCGAGTGCGCCCGCTGGCAGCGCTGGGGGCCGTATCTCAGCGAGCGCCAGTGGGGTACCGTCCGCGAGGATTACAGCGAGAACGGCACCGCATGGGACTATTTTCCGCACGATCACGCGCGCAGTCGGGCGTACCGGTGGGGTGAGGACGGCATCGCCGGCTTCGGTGACGATAAATTGAATTGGTGCGTCTCGCTCGCGCTCTGGAATGGCCGCGACCCGATCCTGAAGGAGCGCCTTTTCGGACTCACCAACGCGCAGGGCAACCATGGCGAAGACGTGAAGGAATTGTATTTCTACGTCGACGGCACGCCCACGCATTCGTATATGCGCATGCTCTACAAGTACCCTCAGGGCGCGTATCCGTATGATGACCTGATTCGCGAAAACGCACGTCGCGGTCCCGATCTGCCCGAGTATGAGGTGCTAGACACTGGCGTATTTGATGACAACCGCTACTTCGACGTCCAGGTCGAATACGCGAAGCACACGGCCGACGACATTGTGATGCGCGTGACCGTCGAGAACCGCGCCTCGGACGAAGCCGCGATCGACGTGCTGCCGATCATCTGGGCGCGCAATACGTGGTCGTGGAAGGCTGCGTCGAAGAAGCCGTCGCTGACCATGATGACGAATTCAGAGCCGCACCTCGTCGCGCGGCATGACGGGCACGAGCCGATGATCGTCACGGCATCGGCGAATGGCGCGGACGTGACGTGGCTCTTCTGCGAAAACGAAACCAACGTCAAGCGCCTGTTCAGCATGGACGGCGCGGGCCCGTTCAAGGACGGCTTCAACGACTACATCGTGCAGCACGATCAAGACGCCGTGAGCCGCACGTCGGGCACGCGCGCAGCGGCGCATGTGCATTTGACGCTGGAAGCGCACGGCCGCGCAATCGTGGTGATGCGCTGGCGGCCGGAGTCGGCGCCGGACGTCGTGCCGCTCGATATCGACACGCTTTTTGCGCGCCGCATCGCGGAGGCCGACGCGTTCTACGCGGCACTGCAAGCCGATATTGACAATGCCGACGCACGCCTCGTCCAAAGGCAAGCGCTCGCGGGTATGTTGTGGTCGAAGCAGTACTACCAGTTCGACGTCACACGTTGGATGGACGGCGATCCCGCGCAACCGAAGCCGCCCAAGGGCCGCCGGCATGGGCGTAACGCCGATTGGCGGCATCTGTGCAACGCGGACATCGTGTCGATGCCCGATAAGTGGGAATACCCGTGGTACGCATCATGGGATCTCGCGTTTCACGCGGCGGCGTTCGCGCTGATCGATCCGGCGTTCGCAAAGCGTCAGTTGCTGCTGCTGGTGAAGGACCGCTATCAACATCCGAACGGCCAGTTGCCGGCTTACGAATGGGCGTTCAGCGACGCCAATCCACCAGTGCATGCGTGGGCCACGTGGCGTGTCTACGAAATCGATCGTGCGATCACCGGAAAAGGCGATCGCGACTTCCTTGAACTGGTGTTCCACAAGTTGCTGCTTAACTTCTCGTGGTGGGTCAACCGCAAGGACGCCGACGGTCACAACATTTTCCAAGGCGGTTTCCTGGGCCTGGACAACGTCGGCATCTTCGACCGTTCGTCGCCGCTACCGACAGGTGGCCACATCGATCAAGCCGACGGCACCGCGTGGATGGCGGCCTACGCGCTCGACCTGATGCGTATCGCGCTCGAACTTGCCTACGCAAACCATGTCTTCGTCGATATCGCTGTGAAGTTTTTCGAGCATTTCCTGTACATCGCGGAAGCAGTCAGTTGCGAGGACGGCTGCGACACCGGACTATGGGACACGCCGGACGAATTCTTCTACGACAAACTGCGCCTGCCTGACGGCACGAATTATCCGTTGCGCATCCGCTCGATCGTCGGGCTGATTCCGCTCTTCGCCGTTCATGTGCTGGAGCAGAGCGTCCATGGCGATCTACCGGGGCTGCGCGACCGCCTCGTGTGGTTCCTCGAACATCGGCCAGATCTCGCGCGGCTCGTGTCTCGGTGGAATCAACCGGGCAAAGGCAATAGCCTCCTGCTGTCGCTGTTGCGCGGGCATCGGATGAAGGCGCTGCTCAAGCGCATGCTGGACGAATCGGAATTTCTGTCGGCGCACGGCGTGCGGGCGTTGTCGCGGGTACATCGCGACGAGCCGTTCGTGTTCCACCACAACGGCGACAGCTTCTGCGTGCGGTATCTGCCGGCTGAATCGAATTCGCGCGTGTTCGGCGGGAACTCGAATTGGCGCGGTCCGGTGTGGATGCCGGTCAACTATTTGCTGATCGAATCGCTGTACGAATTCCATCGCTACTACGGCGACGAGTTTCGCGTCGAGTATCCGACCGGGTCGGGCACGACGCTCTCGCTCTCCGAAATCGCCGATGAACTCGCGCGCCGTGTCACCACGCTATTCCTGCTCGACAAGAACGGCGAGCGCCCGGTGATGGCTGCCTATCCGCTGCTTCAGGCCGACGCGCGTTCACGCGATCTCGTGCTGTTCCACGAATACTTCCACGGCGACAACGGCCGTGGCGTCGGAGCATCGCATCAGACCGGCTGGACGGGGCTCGTCGCGCTATTGCTGCAGCCGCGCGAGGCCGGGCCGTCGGGCGTGGTGCCGGTTCCGGGCGATGTCGAGGAGCAGAAGGAACTCGCGCCGGCGAAGTAAGGAGGTTCCCGCTTTGCTTGTTCAAGCCGCCAGTACCTCCAGCGCCCTCGTCAACAGCACCGGAATTGATTTCGAAGTCGGCGTGCCGGCTCCATCTGCAATGGAGGAAAGCGGCACGAGCGGATTCGTTTCCGGGTAGTACGCTCCGAGGCAGCCGCGGGGAATGTCGTACTCGACGAGTAAAAACCCGTCGACGCGCCGCTCGATGCCATCGTCCCACACGCTCGTGATGTCCACGCGCTCGCCGGGTTCGAAGCCGAGTATGTCGATGTCCTCGCGGTTCGCGAACAGCACGCGCCGCTGGCCGTAGACGCCGCGATAGCGATCGTCGAGACCGTAGATCGTCGTGTTGTATTGATCGTGGGAGCGTGTCGTCATCAATGTGAGGAGGCGTTCGCCGTGCTGCGCGCGTGCCCGATGGATCGGCGTATCAACGGAAATCGCATGCACGAGGAATTGCGCCTTGCCGCTTGGCGTCTTCCAGACGCGATCGCGTGACGCCACACCCAAATGGAACCCGCCAGGATGCTTCAGCCTTTCGTTGTAGTCGTGAAAACCGTCAATCACCTGCGCAATGCCGTCGCGGATCAGCGCGTAGTCGTTGGCGTGGGAGAGCCAGTCGACCTTGCCGCTGCCGAGCGTCGCGTGCGCCATCCCCGCGACGATCGCGATTTCCGACAGCAGATTCGGCGAAGCAGGCTTGTTCATGCCGTACGAAATATGAACCATGCTCATCGAATCCTCGACGCTCACGCCTTGCGCCACGCCGCGCTGCCAGTCGATCTCAGTGCGTCCGAGCGTCGGCAGGATCAGCGCGTCGCGACCGTGGACGAGATGGCTGCGGTTCAGTTTCGTCGTGATGTGAACGGTCAGGTCGCACGCGCGCATCGCTTGCCAGGAGCGCGGCGTGTCGGGCGTCGCGATCGAGAAATTGCCGCCCAAGCCGATGAATACCTTAACGCGGCCGTCGAGCATCGCCTGGATCGTGTTGACGACGTCGAGTCCGTGTTCGCGCGGCGGCTCGAAATCGTAGACCTCGCCGAGGCGGTCGAGAAATTCCTGCGTCGGCTGTTCCTCGATACCCACCGTCCGGTCGCCCTGAACATTCGAATGCCCACGCACCGGGCACAGCCCGGCGCCGCGCCGGCCGATATTGCCGCGCATCATCATCAGGTTCGACAGGATCTGCACCGTCGGCACGGAGTTCTTGTGCTGCGTGAGGCCCATGCCCCACGTCGCGATGACAGCACGCCCCTTCGCGTAGATATCAGCGAGTTGCAGGATGTCGTCCATCGGCACACCCGACTCCGCGACGATCGACGCCCAGTTTTCGGCGCGCAGGTCGGCGGCGAAGGCGTCGAACCCGACGGTATGTTCGGCGATGAACTCTACGTCGAGCACGCGTTCGGTACCGGTCAGCAAGGCGGCGTCGTCGAGTTCGATCACGCGCTTGGCGACTCCCTTGATCAGCGCAAAATCGCCGCCGACTTTCGGCCGGATGAACACGGAACTGATCTTCGTACTGCCCATCGTGAGCATTTCGACCGGGTGCTGTGGACTAGCGAAGCGCTCAAGCCCGCGCTCCTTGAGCGGATTGATCGAGACGATCGTCGCGCCGCGTTTCGCGCACTCGCGCAGTTCGCCGAGCATGCGCGGGTGGTTCGTCGCTGGATTCTGGCCGAAGAGGAGCAGGGTGTCGGCGTGCTCGAAATCGTCGAGCGTGACCGTGCCCTTGCCGACGCCTACCGTGTGCGGCAGGCCGCGGCTCGTCGCTTCGTGGCACATGTTCGAGCAGTCAGGGAAGTTGTTCGTGCCAAACATTCTCACGAACAATTGATACAGAAACGCCGCTTCGTTGCTCGCGCGGCCAGAGGTGTAGAAGGCGGCGTGGTCGGGATCGTCGAGCGCGTTGAGATGGCGGGCGATCAACGCGAACGCGTCGTCCCAGGCGATCGGCACATAGCGATCGCTCAGGGCGTCGTAGAGCAGCGGATCGGTCAGCCGGCCGTGCTGCTCCAGTTCGAAGTCCGATTGCGCCATCAATTCCGAAACCGTGTGCTGCGCGAAGAACGCGGGCGTCACGCGCTTGCTCGTCGCTTCGGCGGCCACTGCCTTCACGCCGTTCTCACAGAACTCGAACGTCGATGCATGCTCGCGATCCGGCCACGCGCAGCCCGGGCAATCGAAACCGTCCGGCTGGTTTTGGGAAAACAACGTGCGGTAGTTGCCGCCCGTCACCTTTTCCTTGATGAGGTTGATCGCGACATACTTGAGCGCGCCCCAGCCAGCCGCCGGGTGGGTATAGGGTTCGATGCGAGCTTCTGTTTTTTTCATGATCTTGAGGCCGGGATCAGGCGAAATAGCCAATGGATTCAAGACTACTGTGTTCCGAAATTCCCGCGGCGCACAGAAATCCGCAAAACCGAGGGATACAGTTCGTTGATATTTGTCATAGACTGGCGTTATCCCGAGTACGCGAGAAACCTTGAATCTCTACGAAAAGCTTGCCAACGAAATCGAGGAAGCCGTACAGCGCGGCGTGTTCGCGCCCGGCGAGCGGATCGCATCAGTGCGCCATGCGAGCCAGCAGCACGGCGTGAGCATCAAGACGGTGCTGCATGCCTATGCGCTACTAGAGAGCCGGGGCATCGTCGAGACGCGACCGCAGTCGGGCTACTTCGTTCGCGAACTCGCCGCGCCGCGTGCTGCTGGGAAGAAAGCGCAGACGAGCGCGGTCGCGTCGGAGGTCGATGTGAGCCGGCTCGTGCTTTCCACGTTGCGCAGCATCCGCGCGAACGACGCCGTGCCGCTCGGCTCGCCGTATCCCGATCCGACGCTTTTTCCCTGGCGCCGTATCAACCAATACGCGAACGCGATCGCGCGACGCCACGCGAGCTGGAACCTGATCGACGACCTGCCGCCAGGCAATCCCCAACTGATTCGCCAGATCGCGCGCCGCTATGCCGAGAACGGCGTGCCGGTCGATCCGGACGAGATCATCATCACTGTCGGCGCGACCGAAGCGATCAACCTGAGCCTGCAGGCGGTCGCGAAGCCGGGCGATACGGTGGCCGTCGAGTCGCCGACCTACTACGCGATGCTCCACGCGATCGAGCGCCTCGGCATGCGCGCGATCGAAGTGCCGACGCATCCCGCCGACGGCATCGATATCGACATGCTCGCGCAGATCATCGAAAAGCAGGCGATCGCCGCCTGCATGGTGATGCCGAATTTTCAGAATCCTCTTGGTTTTCAGATGCCGGATGCGAGAAAGGAGCGGCTCGTCGCGCTGCTCGCCGCGCACGAGATTCCGGTGATCGAAAACGATGTCTATCAGGAGCTCTATTTCGGCGAGACGCGGCCTTCGACGCTCAAGAATTTCGATGCGAAGGGCCTGGTGCTGCATTGCGCGTCGTTTTCGAAGAGCCTGACGGCGTCCTATCGGATCGGCTGGGCGATGCCGGGGCGCTATCGCGCGCAGGTCGAAAAGCTCAAGTTCCTCAACACACTTACGACGCCTTCGGTGCCGCAAGTCGCGGTCGCGGATTATCTGCGACAGGACGGCTACGACCGCCATCTGCGGCAGGTGCGCAAGGCGTATCGCCAGCAGGCGCGCATCATGAGCGCGATGGTGTTGCGCTTTTTTCCGGCGGGCACGCGTGTTTCGTCGCCGCAGGGCGGATATGTGCTGTGGGTGGAATTGCCCGAACGCGTCGATTCAATGCGGCTTTATCAGGCGGCGCTCGGGCATGGCATCACGATCGGCCCCGGCATGATGTTTTCGACGAAAAATGACTTTCGCCACTTTATCCGGCTGAACTACAGCTATCCGTGGACGTCGCAGACGGAAAGCGCGCTGCGGACGCTCGGTGAGTTGGTGGCGCAGATGGCTTGAGCGACTTCGTTGCAAGGGGCGGGAGCAAAGCGCATGGGATCAGATTAAGGCGCTAGCGCGCCGGCTGCGGCCAACAGCGCCTGCCCCCGGTTGACAGCAAGTTCGTTGCACGGGAGAAGCAAGCATTGAAGCGACTGCAACTTTGTGTATAGGGCCGAAGCATGCGCTAAAGCGCTAACCTCCGGCCGACCGCACTTCGTTGCTAGGGCCAAAGTAAGGCTCGCATGGCTGAAGGCAAGCGCCAAAGCACCAACTTGGCCGACGGCAACTTCGTTGCATGGGGCCGAATTTGGGGCGCATTGGACCAAAGTAAGGCGTCGAGGCCGACCGCAACTTCGTCGCATGAAAGTGGAATAAGCGCATGGGGCCAGACTGAGACTCAAGCGCCAACTCCAATCAACGGCGCTAACTCCAGACGACAAAGGAACCGATCCGAATGACCGAAGAAATCGATCCAGCCCTCGCCGCCTTGCTCTCACAACTCTGGCGCGCGGAACGAGAAAAGCCCAACGACGCCTGGTCGCTAGCAAAGCTCTCGAAGCAAGCCAACCTGCCGATGAGCGCGCTGCGCCGGCAACTCACCGCGCTCGCCGATGGCGGAATCGTCGAGACGACGTTCAGCGAGGAGGGCACCGGCACCGCGCGCCTGACCGACATGGGCAAAATCCTCTGCTCGCAGATTTTCGGCGGACCGCCTCACTGAAATGGATATCCACGTCACGCTGGAAGGCAGGCGCGATCTCACTGGCCAGATTTACCGGCAGTTACGCGCGGGCATCATCGAAGGGCGGCTCGCCGCTAACGCGCGACTGCCGTCCACGCGCGATCTCGCCACGCAACTCGGCGTATCCCGAAAAACGACGCTCGACGTCTTCGAGCGCCTGATCGCCGAAGGCTTCCTGACGACGCGCGCCGGCGACGGCACGTTCGTCGCCGAAGGACTCACGCGCCTGCCGACCGCGCCAAAAGAGCCATCGTCGGCGAAGGCGCGCGCGGCCGGGATCTGGAGCGCGATGCCACAGGATATGTCGATTCCGCTGCCAGTTTCGGGCCCCGCGTTCGCCTACGACTTCAAGGGCGGCGTCACCGACAAGACGCTTTTCCCGTGGGACGTCTGGCGCCGCTGCATCAACCAGGGGCTGCGCACGCAGCAGCGCGCGGGCAGCGGCGTGGGCGGGTATCGCGAGCCGGGCGGCGAGCAGGAGTTGCGGCTCGGCATCGCGCGCTATCTGGCGTTCAGTCGCGCGGTGGTGTGCAACTGGCAGGACGTCGTCGTGACGCAGGGTGCGCAGCAGGCGCTCGATCTGCTCGCGCGCGTCGTGCTGCAGCCGGGCGATACCGTCGCGCTGGAAGAGCCGGGCTATCCGCCGGCGCGCGCGCTCTTCGCCGCGCTCGGCGCGAAAATCGCGCACGTGCCGGTGGATCGCGAGGGGATCGTAGTCGAGCGGCTGCCGAGGAACACGCGGCTCGTCTACGTGACGCCGTCGCATCAGTTTCCGCTCGGCATGCCGATGAGCCTCGATCGACGCATCGAATTGCTGGAATGGGCGAAGCGGCGCCAGGCCGTGATCGTGGAGGACGATTACGACGGCGAGTTTCGTTTCGAGGGGCGGCCGGTGGAATCGTTGAAAAGCCTGGACCGCGCGGGTCTCGTGGCCTACGTCGGCACGTTTTCGAAGACGATTTTCCCCGACTTGCGGATCGGCTACGTGGTGCCGCCGGCATCGCTGTCGGAACCGCTCTGGACGGCCAAGCGCACCGGCGACTGGCACAGTTGCATGCTGACGCAGACGGCGCTCGGCACCTTCATGCTCAACGGGGAGTTCGCGAAACACCTGCGCCGAATGCACAAGGCGTATGCGGAACGGCGGGCAACACTGATCGGTCTGCTGACGGGCGAACTCGCCGATTCGTTCGAACCGATGCCCGCGACGGCCGGAATCCATCTCGTCGCGCGTTTAGCCGCGCCGTGGCAGGAAGACGACGTCGTGAACGCCGCGCACGGCGTGTCGGTCGGAATTTACGGTATCGGCGGGTTTTATGCGGGAGAACGTCGCGAGCAGGGCGTGCTGATCGGCTACGGCGGCGCGAACGTCGAAACGATTCGCGCCGGCTTTAGCCGATTGGCCGAGTTGATGCCGGCGCTCAGGCGCTAAACCACCTCAGTCACACAGCATCAGCACCTTCTCTTGCGCCGTACAAGCCTGCTTGCGCACGCGCTGCGTCGTATCCGCCTGCTGGCGCGCCGCGCTCTTCGGCGCCGCATCGGCGGCAGCGGCGGCCGTCCTGTGCGCGATGCAGGAACGCAGCCGCTTTTCCATCGGCGGATAGTATTTCCAGCCGCGTCCGAGCGCAGGCAATTCGAGATGCACCTGTTTCCACTTCGGATGGCCGTTGGCCTGCAAATTGTCGAAATTCGTGCACAGCGAATCAGCAAACTTCGTCAGCGTGCCGACCGTGCCCTTCAGCCCATAGTCGTAGGTCACGAGGAACGCTTTCACGGTCAGCGTCGGCGTTTCTTCCTGAATCCAGTTCGGATAGCTCGTCGTGCGGATCGTCGCGGGGAAGTAGGTTTGCTTCGCGCGCGCGGTTTCGGGTGCGCTCGGATCGAGGCGCAGCAGCTTGATCTGCTGCAGGAGTTCCGGGTTCATGTCCTGAAAAAGCTTCGCGGGCTGGCCGGCCACGACGATCGCCACGTCGATCTTGCGCACGATCAGCTTCGCGAGCGCGTCTTCGTTGCTGAAGTGCTGCGCGTTCTGCTCGGGGATCGGCTCGCCGAACATCAGCCGGTAAAGCGTCGCCGCCGACTGTGCCGTACCGCTGCCGATCAGCCCGACGCTAATGTTCTTGTCCTTGATTTCATGGATGTATTTGAGCGGCGAATCCGAGCGCACGACGAAATAGATCTCCTCGTCGTAGAGCGGCATGATGAGCCGAAGCGGCTGGATGATCTTGCCGGCATCGGCGTTGCCGGAGGTCGCCATGTCGACATAGGCCTGATACACGTCCGACTGCACGAGCGCGAACTTCACGTTCGGTTCATAGCGCATGCGCTGGACGTTCTCCGCCGATCCCTTGGAGGCCAGCACTTCAAGGTCGATACCGGCCGGGTCGGCGACCCATTTCGACAAATCCTGGCCGATCTGGATATACGTGCCGCGCTCGGGGCCGGTCACGATCTTGTAGGCGACGTCGGCGGCGAGCGCCTGGCCCACGCCATTGAGGCCGCACAGGACAAGGAACGCCATTGCCCAGCGCATGATTTTCGACGAGACCATGTTTTACCCTTTGTGTCGGAGTTGGACGGGTGTTACGAAACTCGCGCGACGAGGCGCGGCGCGTTCGGTGCGGCGCTCACGTCTCAAATGGCCGGACCCCACGTTCCGGCGGCCCTCGTGGCGATGGTTCAGCGCGCGGCTTTCGGCATCGAATCGCCGCCGCTCCAGCCAAACTGCTTGATCGCGCGCTCGATGTCGTCGGCGTTGCCGGTCGTCGGCACATCCGTCGCCGATGCGCCGTAAGTCGCCGCGGCACGGGCCGGCGTGGTGGCGGCTACGGCGGTCGGGGTGGCTCGTGCCGGCACCGGCGCCTGCGCGCTGCTGTATGACGGCGCTTTCGTCGCCACGGGCGCGGGAGCGGGCGCAGTGACGGCGGTAGTAACGACGGCGGGCGGCGGCGTCATCGCAGCCGCGGTCGACGTGATTCTGGTGCTCGGCGTCGTGGGCGTCGTGGTAGCGGCTGGCGTCGCGGGATGGGCGCTCGCGGTCGAGGGCGACGTGGAAAGCATCGGCGGCGAGATGGCCGGGGCCGGCATCACCTTGACGCTGTTCGTCGACGAATCGGTTGCGGGTGCGCTGCGGGCGTATGCCGACGAGCGCCGGCTTTCGCGGGCCGTCGCGCGCGTTTCGGCGGGCTGCGCCGCTGCAACCGATGGCTTCGGCGGCGCCGCAGCAGGCTTCGCAGTCGCGACTTTCGCTTGGGGAGCAGGCGCGGGGGCGGGCGCAAATACCGCAGACGGAGCGGGCGGTGCTGCCGAGGGAATCGCCGACATGATGGCGTCAGTCGCAGATACCACAGGCGTAGTCGTAGCGACGGCCGGCGCAGGAGCCGGTGCCGGAGCCGCTTTCTTCTTGAGCGCAGCAATCGGCGGCGTTCCCGCAAGCCAGCCCGCGTGCGAGATGACGCGCTCGAGCATCGCCTGCGATTCGGTGTTGCTGCCGTCGATCGCCAGCGCTTCGCCCGCGTTCTGCTGCACGCACGCCCACGCGGACGTCTTCTCGCACGCCCGCGCGAGTTGCAGCGCGGCGTCGCGTTCGAGTTCGTGCTGCGCGAGTTCATCCTTGAGACGCTGCACGTCGGGCCGCGACTGCAACGACGGCGAAATCCCCTTCAGCCGGGTGCGCGCCGCCGTGAGGTCGTGCTGCTCCATCGCGCCGCGCGCGGCCAGCACGGCATCGCCGGTGGAAAGCGGCCGGTTCTCCGTGGGCACTACCTTGTCGATGGCAGCCGCCACGGCTGGCGGCAATGAAACCGGCGGCGAGTCGCTCTGGACATAGCCACCCGATTTCGAATCGATGGAACCTGACGCGCTGTGTTGCGTCGACGGCGCCGCCGGTTCTTCGTCGGTACTGTCGTGCATCAGGTAAGCGACACCGCCCGCGATCAGCCCGGCCGCGCACACGGCGGCGATCGCCGTCTTGCGACGACTCCATCCTTCGGATTCGGGGAGGACATCGGGATCGGCGTCGAACTCGGGCTGCGGTCGACTATCCGCCTTGACCGGCGCGGCCCAGTCGGGCGCCGCCGCTTCAGAAGCAAGCGGCGCTGAAGCCGATGCCATCGAAAACATGCCGGACGGCTCTTTCACGCGCTCTTTCGTGCGTTCCTCGCCGAACGCGGCAGCGCGGTCGGCGCCGCAATTCGGGCAACTGTCGGCGTTCTTGCGCAACGTGCTGCCGCAGCGCTGGCAGACGACGGAGAACATGGATGCAGGAAAGGTAAGACGGGTAGTCATGCTGAAGCCCTCGAAGGACATGTGCTTATTTCCATGCCGCCATGCATGCGGAAAGCGGGTCGTCGCCACGCTTTCTCGCGAGCAGCAATCCTTCGTTCTCCCCATGCGCCACGTGCACTGACAGTGGGAAGCGACAGGTCAAATATGTGTCAACTCGTAAAGGACGTCAATCACGGTTCGTACTGATGGACGGCAAAAAGCCGTGTTAAAGGACTACATCAAAAGGGGGTGTCGTCGAGCGCTTCTCCGACCATAACGTCAGCTGAAACAGTCGCTGCGATCAGTCCAAAAACGCCGCACTTCTGTCGGATTCATGCTTTCCAACATATTGAGCGCCGAGCGCCGGCTTTGAACCGCCAATTTCCAGCTTTAAAAAGACAAGGCCGCATTCGTTTCGATGCGGTAGCGGACGGGGGGTAGTGAGGGGACGCAATGCTAAAAAGAACTGTGCGACAGCGAACCGACCGCGGCCGGTTCGCATCGCCAGAAAAACGGGATGAGGGTTTACTTGCCCCAACGCAAGATAAGCGGATCGAGGCGACGCGCGACTTTCAGCAAGCCCTCGCGCACGGCCGGATGCATCGGCGCGAGCGGATGGCGCACGGCCTCCGAGCGGATCACGCCGCCTTCCTTCATCAGCGCCTTGCAGGCGGCAAGCCCGCACTGACGATTTTCATAGTTGATGAGCGGAAGCCATTGCTGATAGAGCAAGGCGGCTTTCTCGCTATCTCCGGCGAAATATGCATCGACGATCTGGCGGATGCCGTCCGGATAACCGCCGCCCGTCATCGCGCCGGTCGCGCCCGCATCGAAATCGGGGATCAGCGTGATCGCTTCCTCGCCGTCCCAGGGGCCGACGATCGCGTCGCCGCCCAGTTCGATCAGCTCGCGCAGTTTCGACGCCGCCTGCGCCGTCTCTATCTTGAAATACGACACGTTCGCGATGTCCTTCGCCAGCTTCGCGAGGAACGCGGCCGAGAGCGGCGTGCCGGCGACAGGCGCGTCCTGGATCATGATCGGGATGTCGATCGCGTCCGACACGCGGCTGTAGAACTCGTGGATACCGCGCTCGCCGACGCGAATCGTCGCGCCGTGATACGGCGGCATGATCATGACCATCGCGGCGCCCGCGTCCTGCGCGGCGCGGCTGCGCTCGGCGCAGATGTGCGTGCTGAAATGCGTCGTCGTGACGATCACCGGGACGCGTCCCGCGACGTGGTCCAGCACCGTTTTCTGCACGGCGCTGCGTTCGTCGTCGGTGAGCGCGAACTGCTCGGAGAAGTTCGCGAGGATGCAGATACCGTCCGATCCGGCGTCGATCATGAAATCGATCGCACGCTTCTGGCCTTCGAGATCGAGGCGGCCTGCGTCGTCGAAAATGGTCGGAGCGACCGGGAACACGCCGCGATAGGGTTGCGCTTGGGCCATGGCGCTCGTCTCCTTGATGTTGGTGTGCGCCGACTATACGACCGTGCGGGCCGCGCTGTATAGTGAATCCTTTCCATCGCGTGATCGCTTTTACGACTCACACCGCGCACAGGTCAGGCTCATGAAAACCACGCTCGACGTCCTCATGACGCGGCTGCGCATGAAGCAGCTTCAACTGCTGATCGCACTCGACGACCACAAGTCGCTTCACAAGGCATCGAGCGCGATGGCGATGACGCAATCCGCCGCCAGCAAGGCGCTCGCCGAACTCGAAGCGATGCTCGAAGCGCCGCTCTTCGAGCGCGCGAAGAGCGGTTTGACGCCGAATCCGTTCGGGCGCTGCGTGATCCGCTACGCGCGCGTGCTCGCGACCGATCTCGCGTCGCTCTGTCAGGAAGTGGCCGACATGCGCGCGGGCACGGGCGGGCGGCTCGCGATCGGCGCGATCATGGGCGCGGTTCCGGACGTCGTCGCACCGGCCGCGAACGAACTGCACGCGAGCCATCCGGGCTTGTCGATCGAAATCGTCGAGGACACGAGCGCGCGCATGCTCACCCTGCTCGACGACGGCCATCTCGACCTCGTGATCGGCCGCGCGAGCGTGTCGGAACAGCCGTCGAAATATCACTATCAGCCGCTTTACGACGAGCCGCTGTCGGTGGTCGTCGCGCACAATCACCCGGCGGTGGAGGACGACGCGCTGACGCTCGCCGATCTGGCCGGGCATCGCTGGATCACGTACCCGAGCGCGATGCCGATGAACGCGCTGCTCGCTCGCGAACTCGATCTGGCCGGTTTGCCGATGCCCGCCAATCCGCTTTCGACCGCTTCCACGTTCGCGACCGTCGCGTTGCTGCAGCACGGCTCCGATCTCGTGTCGATCCTGCCGACCGACGTCGCGCAGTTGTTCGCCGAACACGCTATGCTCCGCATCCTGCCGGTGAAGCTGAAATCGAAGTCGCAGACCTTCGGGATCGTGACGCGCAAGGGCGGGGCGCTGTCGCCATCGGCGACGCAGTTTGTGCAGTTGCTGCGCGACCGAAGCCGGCTGGCGAAGGCTGCCGTCATTTAAGGAACCGTTTAAGGTGCCTTTGTCGGGTTTAGTTGATCCGCAATTGTGTCGGCCTATACTTTTGGTTCGCGCCCGGCACGCCGTCACAAAAAGTTCGCGCGGACCCTCAATGATCATCAACGGGCGCCCACGCGCCATAGCGAGCGGGAATCGGTTATGAGTGACACCTCTGCCGGCGGGCTTGACGGCCTCGTCGCAACGCTGCGGGCGCAGCAGACGACGCTCACCGAACGGTGGATGAAGCTCGTATTCGGCGACCTCGACGTTGAACATTCCGACCAGCTCACGTATCGACAGCTCGCGGATCATCTACCTAGCATTTTCGAAGAAATCTGCATCGTGCTGGAGCGGCGCAACCTGCGCGAACAGGAAGTCGCGATCGAGCGCAATGCGCGCCAGCACGGCCAGTGGCGCTGGCAACAGGGCTACCGGATCGACGAACTCGTGCGCGAACTCGACCTCTTCCGGCAGGTGCTGCACGCCGCCATCGGCGAA
The DNA here is from genome assembly GCF_001544475.1 of Caballeronia humi. Lineage (GTDB taxonomy): Bacteria > Pseudomonadota > Gammaproteobacteria > Burkholderiales > Burkholderiaceae > Caballeronia > Caballeronia humi. Next base: position 116,644 of record NZ_FCNW02000004.1, read on the forward strand.
TACGCGCACGAGCACGCGGACTTCGAGCGCGCGTCGGAAGAGCATGCGCGGCTCATGACTGATGAAATCGTCAGTTTCGTGACGCTCGCGTCGATTCGCGAGGCGGTCAGCGAACGCGACCGCAAGATCGACGAATACACCGGCATGCTGGAGCGCGCGAATCACGAACTGACGCTGCGCCAGCGGCTGATCGGCGATCTATACGAGTCGCGGATGCAGGTGACGCGGCGCGTCTCCCACGACTTGCGCAATTTTCTGAACGTGTTCTCGACGGCGTTGCAGCTCGTCGGCCGCTCGCCCGCGAAGAAGGACACCGCGCTCGCGCTCGCGAACCGGCAAGTCGCCGACATGGCGCTGCTCGTCGACGAGATGGTGGAATATTCGAAGGTGCTCGGCGACGATTCGGCGCTGACCGTCGAGCCGTTCGAGCTTCCCGCCCTTTACGACGAACTGGTGCAGGCGAGCCACGGCGCCACCGAGGCGAAGGGTTTGAAGTTCTCGGGCCACATCGATCCGGCGCTCGGCATCGTCACCTCGAACCGGCTGAAGGTGAAGCAGGTGGCGTACAACCTGCTGTCGAACGCGATCAAGTACACGGCGTCCGGCGAGGTCGGGCTGTCGATGCTCGCGGCGGGCGAGGGCCTGTGGAAGCTGCGCGTGTCGGATACGGGCGTGGGCATCGGCGTGGCCGACCACGAGCGCGTGTTCGAAGAGTTCGAGCGCGCCGCCACCGACGATATCCCCGGCACCGGCCTGGGGCTCGCGATCGTGAAGGAGTTGTCGCGCGCGCTGAAGGGCGAATTGCGGTTCCAGTCGTACAAGGGCAGTGGAAGCGTGTTCGAGGTCACGTTTCCGGTGACGCTTGCGGTCGACGGCGAGGCGAATGCACCGGATGCCTCGCCCGGCGCGATCTGAAACAAAACCGACATCGTTTGCCTCTACCATCGACAACCTCGTGAAAACGCCAATCATCCGGGGAAACTTGTCATGTCAGAGCACGTCGTCAGGCCGTCGCGCCGCCTTGTTCTCAAAAGTCTTGCAAGCGGCGCGGGGCTTGCGCTCGCGGGCTCGCGCATCGGCGACGTGCTCGCGCAGGGCACCGCGCCCGCGGCCGTGACGTCGAACCGGCTGCGGCCGCTCGTGCCGAGCGGCGTGATGAGCGGCGACGTCACCGCGACGAGCGGCATCGTCTGGAGCCGCGCGGACCGGCCGTCGCGGATGATCGTCGAATATTCGATGAGCGAAAGCTTCAAGAGCTTCGAGCGCCGCATCGGGCCCGCCGCGCTCGAAAGCAGCGACTTCACCGCGCGCATGGACCTGACGGGCCTGCCACCGGGCGCCGACGTGTTCTATCGCGTGCGCTTCCAGGACCTCGTCAACGACAAGGCGTTCAGCGAACCGGTTACAGGACGCCTGCGCACCGCCACGCTGAGCGCCGACCGCCCGGTCACATTCGTCTTTTCCGGCGACGAAGCGGGGCAGGGCTGGGGCATCAACGAGCGCTTCGGCGGCTACCGCATCTACGAAGCGATGCGTCGCGAGTCGCCCGATTTCTTCATCCACTCGGGCGACCAGATCTACGCGGACAACCCGATCCAGGCCGAAGTCAAGCTGCCCGACGGCTCGCTGTGGAACAATGTCGTGACCGAGGCGAAGTCGCACGTCGCGCAAACGCTCGACGATTATCGCGGCGCCTTCTCCTACAACCATCTCGATGCGAACAAGCGCCGCTTCATGGCGGAAGTGCCGTTTCTCGTCCAGTGGGACGACCACGAAGTGCGCAACAACTGGTATCCGGGCCAGCAGATCGGGCCAGAGGAAAAGCGCTACCAGACGCGCGCCATCTCGCTGCTCGCCGCGCGCGCGAAGCAGGCGATGTTCGAATACAACCCGTTTCGCATCAATCAGCTCGATCCCGAGCAGGTGTATCGCGGTTTCCAGTTCGGGCCGCTGCTCGACGTGTTCATGCTCGACGAGCGCTCGTATCGCGGGCCGAATTCGCCAAACCGTCAGACCAAGCTCGACACCGACTCGCAGTTTCTCGGGCCGCAGCAGGCCGCATGGCTCAAGCAGTCGCTGAAGGCATCGAAGGCGGCGTGGAAGGTGATCGCGAGCGATATGCCGATTTCGCTCGTCGTCCCCGATGGCAATCCGGACGTGCCGAAGGGCACCTACGAAGCGTGGGCCAACGCGGACGATGGCGCCCCGTCCGGCCGAGAGCTGGAACTGATGGACATCCTGCGCTTCATCAAACGCGAGAACATTGCGAACGTCGTGTGGGTCACGGCCGACGTGCACTACGCGCAGGCGACGTATTACGATCCGTCGCGCGCGAAGTTTTCGGAATTCAAGCCGTTCTGGGAATTCGTCGGCGGGCCGATCAACGCGGGCACGTTCGGCCCGAACGAGCTCGACATGACGTTTGGCCCCGAACTGCGCTACGTGAGCATCCCGAAGGACAATCCGCAGAATCAGTCGCCGGCTGCGCGGCAGCAGTACTACGGCCGCGCAAAAATCGATCCGGCGAGCCGCGCGATGACCGTCTCGCTGCACGATCTCGACGGCAAGTCGCTCTGGGAGGTGAAGCTCGATCCCGAAGCGTGAGTCTGGTGGCGCATCGGTTTGAAGCCGAAGCGCCACTCCATCGCGCTTACTGCCCGAAGAACGTATCGCACGACGCCGGCGCGCTGCAACTCCCCTGACGATACCCCGACGCAGCCATGCTTTTGCTGTCCTGCGCGCCGCCATAAGACGTCCAGTCGTCGGACGAAAGCGGGCGCGGTGCTTCGACGGTCTTTTCCTGCGCGCCCGCGAGCGCATCGTCCTGAGCTTCCTGCGCATAGCCCGCGCCCGTGACGGCGCACAGGGCGACGGCGGTCGCAGCGATCAACAGTCTTGCTTTCATGTCCAGCTCCTTGGTTTGCTTTAGTGGATGTGCCGCTTTCCGCAAGACGAGCGATGCCACCGGCAGGCGCGTCGCGCCGCCGCATGTTCAAGCCGAAACGTGGAAAGCGAACCGATGCCGGTTCAGGCGATGCTGCGCGCCGTGCCGGCCTTGTTGCGTTTGCGCCGAACGTGGCGTGGGCCGCGTCCGTCGACGGACTTCATGGGTCCGCACGCACAAGCTGAAGTGCGTAGGCAAACGTTAAAGCGGGGAGCGGAGGCTGGACAGCCCTCTTGAGAAGGGCGAGGAACGAGGGGATTTGATGTGAAATAAGCGCTCAATACGCGAAAAAGCCGCGACCCGAAGGTGCGCGGCTCGTTGCCTTTGGAGCGCGAAACGTTCTTAGCTCACTACTTCCTTGATCTGCATTTCTTCTTCATCGACCGAGCTGCGAATCAGATGATCGAACGCAGCGAGCGATGCCTTCGCGCCTTCGCCGACTGCAATCACGATCTGCTTGAACGGCACGGTCGTCACGTCGCCGGCGGCGAACACGCCGGGCACCGAAGTCGCGCCCTTCGCATCGACGACGATTTCGCCATGACGCGACAGTTCTACCGTGCCCTTGAGCCACTCCGTGTTCGGCACGAGCCCGATCTGCACGAATACGCCTTCCAGATCGATGCGCTTCGTTTCGCCGGAGCGCAGGTCCTTGTACACGAGACCATCGACCTTCTTGCCGTCGCCGGTGATCTCTTGCGTCGCTGCTTGCGTGACGATCGTCACGTTTGCCAGGCTGCGCAGCTTCTTTTGCAACACGGCATCGGCGCGCAACTCCGCGCCAAACTCGATCAGCGTCACCGCGCTCGCGATGCCCGCGAGATCGATTGCCGCCTCGACGCCCGAATTGCCGCCGCCGATCACCGCGACGCGCTTGCCCTTGAAGAGCGGGCCGTCACAGTGCGGGCAATACGCGACACCGTGATTTCGATACTCGCGCTCGCCCGGCACGTTGATTTCACGCCAGCGCGCGCCGGTCGCGAGGACGATCGTCTTTGCCTTCAGCACCGCGCCGTTCGCGAGCCGCACCTCGTTGATGCGCCCGGGGATCAGCGCGTCGGCGCGCTGCACGTCCATGATGTCGACGTCGTAGCGCTTCACGTGCTGTTCGAGCGCGGTCGCGAACTTCGGCCCTTCGGTTTCCTGCACCGAGACGAAGTTTTCGATCGCGAGCGTGTCGAGGACCTGCCCGCCGAAGCGCTCGGCGACGACCCCCGTCGCGATGCCTTTACGCGCCGCGTAGATCGCCGCCGCCGCGCCCGCCGGACCGCCGCCGACGATCAGCACGTCGAAAACCGGTTTCGTTTCGAGTTCCTTCGCGGCCCGGGCGCCGGCGTTGCTGTCGAGCTTCGCGAGGATTTCCTTCACGCCGGTGCGGCCCTGCCCGAACAGTTCGCCATTCATATAGACGGTCGGCACCGCCATGATCTCGCGCGCCTCGACTTCGTCCTGGAACAGCGCGCCGTCGATCGTCACCTGACGGATGCGCGGATTGATGATGCTCATCACGTTCAGCGCCTGCACGACTTCCGGGCAGTTCTGGCATGAGAGCGAGATATACGTTTCAAATTCGTAGTCGCCGTCGAGATTGCGGATCTGTTCGATCACGGCATCGTCAAGCTTGACCGGATGGCCGCCGACCTGCAGCAGCGCCAGTACGAGCGACGTGAATTCATGGCCCATCGGAATGCCGGCGAAGCGTATACCCGCGTCCTTGCCCGGTTCGCCGATGGAAAACGACGGCTTTCGCTCGTCATCGCTATGCTTTTCGATCACCGCGATGCGGTCCGACAGCGAAGCGATTTCCTCGAGCAGGCTCTGCAATTCGCGCGACTTTTCGCCATCGTCGAGGGAGGCGACGATTTCGATCGGCCGGCTGACATTCTGCAAATAGGCTTTCAACTGAGTCTTGAGATTGGCGTCCAGCATGGCGTTTTCGAATTCCGTGACGAGGCGTGTGATGCGCGGACCGGCTGCTTCCAACCGGCCCGCGTCGTGCGAGTGACTCAAGACGCTCAGATCTTGCCGATCAGATCGAGCGACGGCGTGAGCGTCTCGGCGCCCGGCGTCCACTTCGCGGGGCAGACTTCGCCCGGATGCGACGCCACGTATTGCGCGGCCTGCACCTTGCGCAGCAACTCGCCCGCGTCGCGGCCGATGCCGTTGTCATGGATTTCGCACAGCTTGATCTCGCCTTCCGGGTTGATCACGAACGTGCCGCGCAGCGCCATGCCTTCTTCTTCGATCAGAACGTCGAAGTTGCGCGAGAGGGCGAGCGTCGGGTCGCCGATCATCGGGTATTGAATCTTGCCGATCGTGTCCGACGTGTCGTGCCATGCCTTGTGGGTGAAGTGCGTATCGGTCGACACGCCGTAGATCTCGACGCCAAGCTTCTTGAATTCCGCGTAACGGTCGGCCAGATCGCCGAGTTCGGTCGGGCAGACGAACGTGAAGTCGGCCGGGTAGAACACGACGACGGACCACTTGCCTTTGAAGTTCTCCTCCGTCACGTGGACGAAATCGCCCTTGTGGTAAGCGGTTGCCTTGAACGGTTTGACTTGGCTGTTGATGATCGGCATTGCGTGAATCCTTAAGTGGGTGTCGAAGAAGTGAATAAATTATGCGTTTTACCTATCGATTTAAGGAAATCGATTAATTTTATGAACGTCATACGATTTCACTATGGCCCCGATTTGCCATGGTTCAGTCCTGCTCGAAAACCGGACCGGCAGTAAGATCGGTCGCACCGGTCCTGCGCCGTGTGGCGCGGGTTGGCCGAAATCCATCTGGAGGTCGCAATGAAGATAGGCATCATCGGGGCGGGCAATATCGGCGCGGTGCTTGCGCTGCGTTTCGTCGAGCACGGGCACGACGTGAGGATCGGCAACTCGCGCGGGCCGGCGACGCTCGGCGACGTCGAGCAGGAGACTGGCGCCAAGGCGGCCGAACTGAAGGACGTGGTGAAGGGCGCTGACGTGATCGTCGTGACGATTCCGGAGGCGAAGGTGCCGAACTTGCCGAAAGACCTGTTCGCGGACGTGCCGGCGAACGTCGTCGTGATCGATACCGGCAATTACTATCCGCGTCAGCGTGACGGCCGTCTCGCGGGGATCGAGGAGGGCGCGACCGAAAGCCGCTGGGTCGAGCAGCAGATCGGCCGGCCGGTGGTGAAGGCGTTCAACAACATCTACGCGGCGCACCTGCGCAACAAGGGCGCGCCGGCCGGCACGTCGGGGCGCGTCGCGCTGCCGGTCGCGGGCGATGATCCGCAGGCGAAGGCGGTTGTGCTGAAGCTCGTCGATGAAGTGGGGTTCGATGCCGTCGATGCCGGCACCATCGACGAATCGTGGCGCCAGCAGCCCGCGTCGCCCGTCTATACCGGCGATTTCGATGCGGAAGGCGTGAAGGCCGCGCTGGCGAAGGCCGACCCGGCGCGCAAGCCGGATTGGCGCGCCACCGACAAAAGCCCCGGTGACTTCGAAAATCCAGCCTAAGCGTGCGGCAGCCTAGTCCAGCGTGATGCCGTCGAAGCGGTGTCCGCCGAGCGGGCTGATCAGATAGCCGTGCACGCGCTTCGAGATCGGCTGGTACGTGTTGGCGTGCGCGATCGGCGTGTACGGTACCTGATCCTTGAAGACGACCTGCGCTTCCTCGTAAAGCCGCGTGCGCGCTTTCTGATCGGGGACCAGGCGCGCTTTCGCCAGCAAATCGTCGAACTGCTTGTTGCACCACTTCGCCATGTTGCTGCCGTGCACGGCGTCGCAGCCGAGCGTCGTGCCGAGCCAGTTGTCCGGGTCGCCGTTGTCGCCGAGCCAGCCGTAGAGGATCGCGTCGTGCTCGCCGCCCGTCTTCGCGCGCTTGTTGTACTCGGCCCATTCGTAGCTGACGATATTCGCTTTCACGCCGATCTTCGCCCAGTCCGACTGGATCAGTTGCGCCATCAGCCGCGCGTTCGGGTTGTAGCCGCGCTGCACGGGCATCGCCCAGAGGGTGATCGCGAAGCCGTCGGGGAAGCCCGCTTCCTTGAGCAGGGCGCGCGCCTTCGCGGGATCGTACGGCGCGTCCTTCAGCGCCTTGTACGACCACTGCGACGGCGGCATCGGATTCGTCGCGACGGTCGCCGCGCCCTCGTAGACGGTCTTGATGATCGCCTGCTTGTCGACGGCCATGTCGAGCGCACGGCGCACGAGCACGTTGTCGAGTGGCTTGTGCGTCGTGTTGTAGCCGACGTACGCGACGTTGAAACCGACGCCCGACAGCACGGCCAGCTTCGGATCTTTGCGCGCGGTCGCGATATCGGCGGGACGCGCGAACGACGTCAACTGACACTCGCCGCTCGCGAGTTTCTGCATGCGCACGGCGGCATCGGGCGTGATCGAGAAGACGAGCTTGTCGATGTGCAGGTCCTTCTTGTTCCAGTACGTGGGGTTCGCGTCGTAGCGGATCGTCGCGTCCTTCTGATAGTCGCGGAACACGAATGCGCCCGTGCCGACTGGCTTCTGGTTGATGTCCTCGGGCTTGCCGGCTTTGAGCAGTTGCGCGACGTACTCGGCAGAGACGATCGATGCGAATTCCATCGCGATGTTGCGCACGAACACGACATCGGGCGTTTTCAGCGTGAAGCGCACGGTGAAGTCGTCGAGTTTCTCGACCGAGGCGATGTTCTTGTCGTAACCGAGGTCGGTCAGATACGGAAAGCTGACGGGATGCGCTTTCTGGAACGGCTCGTTCGGGTCGATCATGCGCTTGAACGTGAACACGACGTCGTCGGCGTTGAAGTCGCGCGTCGGCTTGAAATACGCCGTCGACTGGAATTTCACGCCGCGTCGCAGATGGAACGTGAAACTCCTGGCGTCCGGCGCCTCGTCCCACTTTTCGGCGAGGCCCGGCACGAGATCGAGCGAGCCGCGCTTGAATTCGACGAGCGTGTCGTAGACCGAGTGCGCGCCTGCGTCGAAATCGGTGCTCGTCGTGTACTGCGCGGAATCGAAGCCGGCGGGGCTGCCTTCGGAGCAGAAAACGATCGTTTTGGTCGCAGCCGATGCCGCTCCAGGCATTACGCCGAGAGTCGCGAAGAGGGAAACGGCGAGGGCGCCGAGGCGGAAATGACGTGATCGGAGCATTGTTCTTGTGCGCACGTTTGGAAGTTGGAAAGCCGCCGGGCGGGCGGGGTCGCCCCGTACTCTACCAAGCGATGAATTTTGTCTGAACCGATGGTTTCTGCTTTCGATAGGCGCATCGCGGCGGCCGTCGAATACCCGCTATCATCGGCCGAAAGGCTGCAAACTTTCCCGAGGGGCTTTAACATGACGTCCCGGGCAGCCGTAATTGCCGGCGCCTAGAACTACCGACTGAGCCATGAAAACCGCTTCCGATTCACTAGACGCACAAGCCGCGGAAGACGCGCAAGCCGTGCAGGACGCCGATCCCCGCTTCGGCCAGTGTCATCCGAATGAAGACGTCGAACTCGCCGCCACCGCGACGATCCCGACGCGCTACGGCACGTTCGCGTCGTATGTCTATCGCGTGAAGCGCACGGACATCGAGCACATTGTGTTCGTCATGGGCGATGTGCGCGGCGGCGAATCCGTGCTTACGCGCCTGCATTCGGAGTGCGTGACGGGCGACGTGTTCGGTTCGTACCGGTGCGATTGCGGCGAGCAACTCGACCTCGCGCTGCGCTATATCGCCGCCGAGGATCGCGGCATTTTGCTGTATCTTCGCGGGCATGAGGGGCGCGGCATCGGCCTCGCGAACAAGATTCGCGCGTATGCGCTGCAGGAGCAGGGGCTCGATACCGTCGATGCGAACCTGCACCTCGGCCTCCCCGACGACGCCCGCGAATACGATTCGTCCGCCGCGATCCTCCGGGCGCTGAACGTGAAATCAGTGCGTCTGATGAGCAACAATCCGTCGAAGTTCGACACGCTGCTCAAGCACGGTATTCCGGTGTGCGAACGCGTTGCGCTGGCAATTCCGATGCGCGAGGAGAACGAGCGCTACATCAAGACGAAGCAAGCGCGCTTCGGCCACTACTTCGACGAAAACGAATGAGCGTGGTCACTGGGCGTCGTGAAAAATGACGCCCAGCGTGTGCCGATGCCCCGAGCGCAGCCGGCTCACGCCATGCCGCAGATTCACGCGATACGCGCCGCGCGTCCCCTGCATCGGCCGGTGATGCACCGCGAAAACCACCGCATCGCCCTGTTTCAGCGGCACCACTTCCGCGCGCGACTGCATGTGCGGCCGCTGCTCCGTCATCACGAATTCGCCGCCGGTGAAATCGCGTCCGGGCTCCGAGAGCAGGATCGCGAGTTGAATCGGGAAGACGTGTTCGCCGTATAGGTCCTGATGCAGGCAGTTGTAGTCGCCCGCGTGGTATTGGAGGATCAGCGGCGTCGGGCGCGTCTGCCCCGCGCGGTGACAGCGTTCAATGAAGTCCGCGTGCCGCGCCGGATAGCGGGCATCGATCTTCATGATGTCGTTCCAGCGGTTCGCCACCGGCGCGAGATGCGGATAGACCGCCGTGCGAAGTCCTTCGATCAGATCCGGCAGTGGATAGCCGAAATACTTGTACTCGCCGCGCCCGAAGCCGTGGCGCTCCATCACGACGCGGCTGCGGTAAAGCGCGTCGCGCGGATATTGATCGATGAGCGCGTCGCACTCGGATGGTGCGAGCAGGCGCTCGATCACCGCGCAGCCGAATTGGTCGAGGTCATCTTCCACGCGCGGCCAGTCGATCGCCTTCACGCGATCCGCGATCGATACTTCCGCCACATCATTCATTGTCAGCTCCTGCCGCTCGTTTCGAATGCGTGCAGTGTCGCTGGTCGTCTGGACAGGAACAAGCCGGGTCTTGCTGTGACATTCGGGAAATCAGGATTCGCCCGGCGTATCCGGCTCGTTGCGCGCGTTGGCGTTGCGCAAACGGATGATCGTCTGCCGCGAGGTGTTGAGCGCCTGCGCGACGGCCGTCACCGTCTTGCCCGCCGCGAGCGCACGCAGCGCCTGCGCGCGCTGCGCATGCGTCAGCGACGCGGGCCGCCCTTGCGGCAAACCCATGCGCTTCGCTTCCGCTGCAGCGGCAAGGGCGCGTGCGCGCTTCGCCATGCGCTCGACTTCGACCGCTAGTTCCAGCGCGCGCAACGGCGAATCGGCACCGCTCGCAGTGAGGCTCGCGCGGCCGAATTCGAGGCACACGGCGTGCGCGTTGCGGTTCGCGAGCGATCTCAATGTGCCCACGATGTCGCCGATGCTGTTGCCGAAGTAATGCAGACGCGTGACCAGCAGCGTGTCGCCCTCGGCGACGCGGCGCAGCGCGCGTTGTAACGCCGGACGATATTCCGCGGCGGTCGACATGCCGCACGAATCCGAGACGACCGCGCTCATGTCGACGAGAAACCCGGCGGCGTCGATGTCGACCAGGTCGCTTTCGAGGACGCTCTCTTCGCCACCGGTGTTCACATACACGATATAAGCCATGAAGCGCGCTCCGTGTCCCTTCCGGCAGTCCGGCCGCTCAGCCGGCCCGCCGGCCCGGAATCGATCACGCGCTCAATGCGCGGTCGCGACTTCGGTGATCTTGTTCTGCAGCGCTTCCTTGCGCGCGACGATTTTTGCGCCAAGCGCCATCAGGTCGATACCGGCCTTGCGCAGCTCGGGAAAAAGCTCTTTCTCTTCTTCCTCGACGTGGTGATTCACGTTCTCCGACAACACCTTGAACGTGGCATCGAAACCGTCGTCGCCGGCGCGCAACTGCGTGAATTTTTCGATCAGCGTCTTGACGAGAAAGTGCTCGACATAGGCTTCGTCGACGTCGTCCTTGTCTTCGCCTTCCAGCGCGCCGCGCGCCGCCGGATAAAGCAGTTCTTCCTCGACCATCGCGTGGATGGTCAGCAGCTCGCAGGCGCGCTGCACGAGCGTCGTCTTGCGCTCGAGGTCGTCTTTTTCGGCGCGCTCGAAGGCGTCGAAAAGCTGCTCGACGGCGCGGTGATCGGCTTCGAGAACGGCGAGTGCGTCTTGTTGCGACGTCGAATTGGCGGTGCTCATGGCGGCTCCTCTGTCTGTTGTGGGTGCCTGACCACAGCAAAGCGAGTGCCCGGGGGTCAGGCGTCGCGCTGGCGCATCACGTCGACTTGCCACCATGCCGGCAGGAGGCGCCGGACTTCGGGCCGCGCAAAGCGATCGTCGATGAGATAAAGCACGCCGCGATCGTCCGGGCCGCGAATCACGCGGCCAGCCGCCTGCACAACCTTCTGCAGGCCGGGGAAAAGATAGGTGTAGTCGTACCCCGCTCCGAACACCGCGTGCATTCGGGCTTTCATCTGCTGATTGACGGCGTTGAGCTGCGGCAGGCCGAGCGTCGCGACAAACGCGCCAACGAGCCGCGTGCCCGGCAGATCGATCGCCTCGCCAAACGACCCGCCCAGCACCGCGAAGCCGATGCCGCGCCCGTCCGGCGCGAAACGCGCGAGAAACGCTTGCTGGTCGGCCTCGTTCATCGCGCGCGCCTGCTCCCAAACCGGCACCGACGGATGGCGCGCCGCAAACGCGCCCGCGACTTGGGCAAGGTAGTCGAAGCTGCTGAAAAAGCTCAGGTAGTTGCCGGGCGCGCGCTCGTACTGCGCGGCGATCAGGTCGACCACGCGCGCCACCGACTGCTCGCGGTCGCGAAAACGCGTCGATATGTCGGCGATCGCGCGCACCTGCAATTGCTCCGCCGCGAACGGCGACGCGACATCGACGCGCGCGCTCGATTCCGGCAGGCCGAGCGTGTCGCTGTAGAAATGCGCGGGCGTGAGCGTCGCGGAAAAGAGGGCGACCGAGTGCGCGCGCGCGAAACGCGGCGCCAGATGCGGCGCCGGTATCACGTTGCGCAGGCACAGCACGGCGTTCGGCGCGGTCGAGCGAGTGCGGGAGCCAAGCGTCACGTCGAAGATCGAATGCGACTCGAAACGCTCGGCGATGCGCACAAAATGCATCGCGTCGAAATAGAAGCGCAGCGTCTCGGGGGCGAAGGCGTCGGGGTATTCGGCGACGAAATCCGTCATTTGCGAGATCGCCTGTTCCAGCGCGGCGATGAAGCGCTCGGGGAGGGTCGCGTGGGCGGTGTATTCGGCCGTCTGTTCGGCCTTGATTTCCTTCCAGTTTTTCGCGATGCGCGAGAACACGCGCTTGAGCGGCGCGGGTGCGCCGCGGCGCATCGCGTCGAAGGCCGCCTGGTCGAGCGTCGCGGAATACATGCCGCGCGCCCGGTCGACGAGGTTGTGCGCCTCGTCGACCAGCACGCTCACGCGCCAGCGATTCGCCTCGGCGAGCGCGTATAGCATGGCGCTGGAGTCGAAGTAGTAGTTGTAGTCGCCGACGATCACGTCGCTCCAGCGCGACATCTCCTGGCTCAGGTAATAGGGGCAGACGTCGTGATTCAGCGCGACCTGGCGCAGCGCGGCCTTGTCCAGCCGGGCGGCGTCGAGCGCGTCGGCACGCGCGGCGGGCAGGCGATCGTAGAAACCGCGCGCGAGCGGACACGATTCGCCGTGACACGCGCGGTCGGGGTGCTCGCAGGCTTTGTCGCGCGCGACGAGTTCGAGTACGCGCAGCGGGGCTTGTAGCGTAGTCATCGCATCGAGCGCTAACTGGCGGCCCGCGCTTTTCGCCGTCAGGAAGTAGATCTTGTCGAGCTGCTGCGCCGGCCAGGCCTTCAGCAGCGGAAAAAGCGTGCCGACCGTCTTGCCGATGCCGGTCGGCGCCTGCGCCATCAGGCAGCGCTTCGCCACCGCCGATCGATACACGGCCGCCGCCAGTTCGCGCTGTCCCGGCCGGAACGACGGATGCGGAAAGGCGAGGGCCGTGAGCGCAGCGTCGCGCGCACCGCGATGCGCGATTTCCTGCGCGGCCCACGCGATGAACCGCTCGCATTGATCGACGAAATGCACGCGCAGCGCCTCGGCGGACTGCGTTTCAACGAAAACGGTTTCCTTCTGGCTCGCGATATCGAAATACACGAGCGCGACGCGGATTTCCGTCAGGCCGAGTTTTCGGCATAAAAGCCATCCGTAGACCCGCGCCTGCGCCCAGTGAAGATGCCGGTGATTGGCGGGTATCGCATCGAGTTTTCCGCGATACGTCTTGATCTCTTCGAGCTGGTTGGCGGCGGGATCGTAGCCGTCGGCGCGGCCGCGCACCCGCAGCGGTCCGTGGATGTCGGTCAGCGTGACTTCGGTCTGATAACCCGCCGGACGACGCGCCGTAACCGCAGCATGTCCGGCGATGCCTTCCAGCGCGGTCGGCGAGGGCGTGAAGCGTAGGTCGAGATCGCCGCGCTTGGCGGTGAATTCGCACAGCGCGCGAACCGCAACGACATAGCCGTCTGCGGCGTCCGGTTCAGTATCCTTTTGAGTGACTACTGTATGCATGCACAGTAGTCTAGCATTTAAAGCTTTTCGGTAATACCCAATTAATCAATTGCGGCCGGTAAAAGCAAACGCTTTTCCGGCCGCATTCGAATTACTGCTGCGCTTCCATCGTTTCACCGGCGCGCATGGCTTTGGCGAGACTCGCATCGTCGGGCGCCTTCGTGGCTGCCTGCTCGGCGGCGACGGTTTGCGCGCTCATGCCGCGTTGCGAGGCGGGCGCGCCGTCATCGGCAGTGTAGTAGGGCGCCGGGCCATAGCCGCTTGCGAAGGCCGGCGTGGCGACGATCGCGGCCGCAGCGATCAGGAGAGACGTCAATTGTTTGCTCTTCATGGTGGTACTCCAAGTAGGGTTTCAAAGGGTCCACTTCATTGGCCTTGCTTCACTGTCTATTTGCTTTCGACCTGCTGAAATGTGAAGGCAGTGTAATTGCCGTCCAATTAAAATTAATCCCCTCTGAAGAGCACATTAATTCGGGTATATCGGCGATTTAATTAGGCATTGATTTTTCCCAATGTCCTATGCTGATTCGAAACGGCAAACAAGAGGACGAGTGCAATGGCAGCCCATGCGCGATTGCGACAATTGCAGGATCTGCCGTCACCGTCCGGCTTGCCGCTGATCGGAAACGCGTTGCAGTTGCAGCCATCCACTCTGCATACGACGCTTGAGCAATGGGCGCGCAAACTCGGCTCGCCGTATCGATACCGGGTCGGCAACACCCATGTGATCGTCTGGACGCAAGCTGAACTGTGCCAGTCGGTCCTGCGCGAGCGGCCGCATCTGTATCGACGCATCGCGCCGATCGAGTCCGTGCTCGGCGAGATCGGCATCAACGGCCTCTTTTCCGCTGAGGGCGCCGCGTGGGAACCGCAGCGGCGGCTCATCATGCAGGCGCTGTCGATCTCGAACATCAAGGCGTTCTATCCGACGCTCGCCGGCATCACCGAGCGCTTCCGGCAGCGCCTGCAACGCGCGGCGGCACAGGGCAAATCGCTTGAAATGACCGACGAGCTCAAGCGCTATACCGTCGATGTAACGAGTTCGCTCGCGTTCGGCGAGGACCCGAACACGCTGGAGCAGGAGGGCGGCGTCATCCAGGAACGGCTCGCGCTGATCCTGCCCGCCGTCATGCGCCGCGTGAGCGCGCCGTTTCCGTACTGGCGATACGTCCGCCTGCCGAGCGATCGCAAGCTCGATCGCGCGATGATCGACGTGCATCGCTTTGTCCACGACATGATTGGACGCGCGCGCGAACGGATGCGCGACGCTCCCGGCGACGCCCCGCGCAATCTGCTCGAAGCGATGCTGGTCGCGCGCGACACGCCTGGCTCCGGCGTCACCGACGCGCAGGTCGCCGCGAACGTTCTCACGCTGCTGATCGCGGGCGAGGATACGACCGCCAACACGATCGCCTGGTCGCTGATGTACATCGCCGCGGACCCGGCGTTGCAACAGCGCCTTGGCGACGCATCGCGCACGGCGTTCGGCGGCCAGCGCGTGTGTCCGGACTATGGGAGGCTGAAACAACTGGATCTATGCGAGGCAGCGAGCAACGAGGCGAGCCGGCTCCGGCCGGTCGCGGTGATTCTCGGCTTCGAGCCGCTGGAGGATGTGTGCCTCGACGGCATCGCCGTGCCCGCCGGGACGTGGGTCTTCTTCCTCACGCGCCCGCCGATGCTGGAGCCGGCGAATTTCGCGCACCCTGAGCGCTTCGATCCCGACCGATGGATGCATCTCCACGATCCTTCGCGCGGGGCGCACGAACAACGCGCGTACCTGACCTTCGGCGGCGGCCCGCGCGTTTGTCCTGGACGTTACCTCGCAACGGTAGAAATCCGGCTGGTATTGTCGATGATCGCGGCGAACTTCGACATTTCGATGGCCATCGACCCCGCGACGATCACCGAAATCTCCGCCTTCACGATGGTCCCAAGCCGCATGCCGATGCATCTGAAACCGCGCGCCTGAATGCGGAATAATCCGGCGCCGCGGCGCGTTTTATCGGTGGGTGTCGCGCAGGGCCGCCGGCTCGGCACGGTCCGGCCCGTGGAGAAATCGCATGAAACTCGTTCGTATCGTATCGATCCTGCTTGCCGCGCTCGCGGTCACGCTCGCCGGATGCCAGACCGACGGCACCGGCGCGAGCACCGGCCAATCCGGCTCGATGTACAAGGGCGGCGGAGGCGGGTACTAAGTCCCGCGCGAGACTAGTCGAGCGTCTGCGCGACCTGCTGCGGCAGCGGCACGTGCAGCCATTTCTGCACGATCGCGTTCAGTTCGCCGTTTTTCTTGGCATCGGTGAGCGCGCCGTTCACGCGTGCGAGCAGCTTCGGCTCGTTCTTGTTCAGGCCGACGCGGCACGACGATTCGTGGATCACGTACTTGAGCACCGGCTTGTTGGGCGCATCGGCGGGCATCATCGACGCGAGTTTCGTCGCGACGAAATCGCCCGTGCCGATCAGCGGCACCTGACCCGACACGTACGCGGAGATCATGCCGTTGTTGTCGTCGTAGCGCTTGATCGTCGCGCTCGGCGGCGCGCTCTTCGTGATCATCAGGTCCTGGAACGTGCCGCGCGCGACGCCGACCGTCTTGCCGGCGAGATCGGCGGGGCCGTCGACTTTCATGCTCGCCGGGCCGAACACGCTGTTGTTGTAAGGCGAGTAGGGCTGCGAGAAGTCGATGACCTTGTCGCGCTCGGCGTCCTTGCCGAGCGTCGAGATCACGAGATCGACCTTCTTTGTTTGAAGATAAGGAATGCGGTTCGCGCTCGTGACGGGCACCAGTTCGAGCTTCGCGCCGAGCTTCTTCGCGAGCAGCGCGGCAACGTCGATGTCGAGTCCTTCGACCTGCATGCTCGGCCCCACGGACCCGAACGGCGCGAAGTCCTGCGGGACGGCCACGCGCAGCACGCCGCGTTTTTCGATGTCGTCGAGCGTGTCGGCGTGAGCCGATGCCGAGTGCATCAGCACGGTGAATGCGATTGCGCCTGCCTGCAACCAGAGCTTCGATATTTTCATGCGTCGCCTGAGCGTGGTTTTAAGGAAGGCTCGAATATCGCACGAAAAAAAGGCGGCGGCAGGCGGACGAGGGCGCCGCTAGAATCGCATCGACGGCCGTTCTTCTCGGCCGCGAAACGCAAAGAGGCCTGGAATGACGCAAATCGCGAGCTGGCACGCACACATCTACTTCGATGCCACGACGCGCGATGCCGCGTGGCAACTGCGCGAAGCGATCGAAGCGCATTTCGCGGACACCCTGACGATGGGACGCTTTCACGAGCGGCCCGTCGGACCGCATCCGATGTGGTCGTATCAGTTGGGGTTCGGGAGCGCGCGGCTCACGGAGGTCGTCGAGTGGCTGGCGATCAATCGCGACGGCCTCGACGTGTTCCTGCATCCGAATACCGGCGACGCGCTGGTCGATCATCGCGATCGCGCGGTGTGGATCGGGCGATCGCATGAACTGGTGCTGGAGAATCTGGGGCCGTAAAAAAAGCGAGCACGGAGGCTCGCTTTTATTGGCGCGTGCGCGCTGATTACTTCTTGCTGCTCGCGGCCTTGCCGGCGGCGACCAGTTGCGTCGCGCTCTTCGATGCGGCGCTCGCATTCGTTTCCGCTGCCTCGACCACATCCTTCGCGGCCTTCTTGGCGGCTTCGTACGCCGAGTTCGCCGATTCGGCAGCTGCGCCGAACGCCGACTTCCACGCGGTCACGACGGCTTCGCTGCCAGCCGGTGCGTTCTTCGCGATGCTGTCGACGTACGCTTGCGCGTCGTCCTGCGACTTCTTCAGTTGCGCTTCGGCGGCGGCGGCGAACACGCTGCGCGTACCGTTCACGACGGCGTACACGTCGCGCCAGTAAGCCTGCAAGCGCTCGGCGCCGGCTTGAGCCTGGCTCGTTTGCAGCGCGATCAGTTCTTGCGGGTCACGCACGGAGAGTGCCTTGCCAACCAGTTCCTGGCTTTCCGCAAGCGACGTACGCACGGTCTGGACATTCAGCCCGACCAGTTTTTCGAAACCTTCAAACGATTTGGCGGCGAGACCGTAAAAGGTGTCGAAGCCCGCTTTCTGTGATGCGACGATTTGCTCGGGGGCAAGACTGCTCATCTGTAAACTCCAGGTTGAGAAAAGTGATGGTCTACTTTGTTTGTAGCTGCGTTTGTTGCGGCGCAGCGAAAAGAGACATTCTAGGGATTAATTTGCCCGTGTCAATTGCGTTTTCCCTGCTTGACTGCAGATTGCTAATGACCAGGGTGCACAAATGTTCATGAAACGAACGAATATTTAATAACGTCCGTTCGTTATATATGCCGTCTGTGGCTTGTCGCACGGGCGTTCAGGGCCTGAATGCTAAACTGCGCTCCAAGCCTTATGAATACTGACGCGCGCAGAATCGATCCGCGTAAACACTTACGTCGAAACCGGGCATTCAAACGGCTTTCACTCTTGACAGCCGAAAATCGGTTATCGAAAATTCATGCGCTGCAGCAAGTGCCTCATTAATCGGCCTCCGACGCAGCCGGTCCTTAACTGGTATTTAAACAAGCATGTCACGATGCAGTCATCGTGAGCAGTCAGTATTTCATTGGGCGGCAAGTCAGCGCTCAATGGCATAAATATAAATCGAGAGACATTACGCAAAATGGGGCGAACTTCCCAAACCCTCGGACACCTGGAACGCAGTCACGAGGACAACGCACTCCGCCGCGCCATCGCGGCGCGACTCGACAGGACCATGCAGAAGGCAGGTGTCAGTTCGGCGAAGGCCGCGAACTGGCTCGACGTCAGCGAAGACGATGTCCAGTTCTGGCGGCGCGGCATCACCGTTCCGCCGCTGCACGCGTTCAACCGTATCGCGCGGACGCTCGACGTCGACGTCCACTGGCTCTGCACCGGGCAGTCGCAAGCGGCGCCGCGCGTCGAAAGCGTAGGCCTCTAGGACAGCGTCGCGAGCACGTTCGACAGGCGTCGGACGTGCGCCTTGAACGCGTCGCTCGTTTCACGATCGGTGGTCAGAAGATGCGACGTTTCGGCGATCGCGGCCTGTTCGTGGAAGTCGCCGACGATCTTGTCGCGTACGTCCGGCGAGAGCGACCGGACGATGGAAACCAGCAGGGATTCTTCCGCGTGAAGCATGCCCAGAATCGAACGCGTGTCCATGTGATGCTCCTTTGAACGTGCAGTGCGTAAGTCACGGCGCTAGACCTGCTGCTGCGTCCGTCCATGCAACAGTACCGTGCCGATACCGCTCACCGCGATCACGGCCATGCCGATCGCCATCCATTTGTCGGGCACCTGGCCGAAAACCGCCCAGCTGAAAAACGCAGCGAACGCAAGCTGAGCATAGCCGAAGGGCGTCAGCACAGAGAGCGGCGTGCGCTTTAGCGCCTGCAGCATCAGCGATTGCCCGAGGGTCGCCATCGTCGCCATCAGGGCAACGAGGGTCCACGTGCCGAAGCTCACTTGCGCGATCGCAGGCATCGTCTCGGCCTGGTCCATCCACACGAGCACGCACAGCACGATGGTCGCGACGAGCGCCGTCAGGAAGTTCGTCGTGACGGGGTCCTCGGTGCGCGACAGATGGCTCGATATGACCTGGAAGCACGCGAAGGTCGTCGCGGCGGCGATCGGAAAGATCACGGTCCATGTGAACGCCGTGCCGCCTGGCCGCACGACGAGCAGCATGCCGATGAATCCGAGCACGACCATCGCCCACTTGCTGCGGGGAACGTCGTCTTTCAGGAGCGTGGCCGCGAGCATCGTCGAAATGAGCGGGGCCATCATGGCGAGCGAAGTCGTGACGGGCAGCGGCAGAAAGCGCAGTCCCGCGAACGTGCATGCCGAATTGGTGAGCAGGAGAATGGCGCGCAGCACTTGCAGCTTGACGCTGGCGGTGCGAAACGAGGCGAAGTCACCGGCTCGCGCGAGCCACGTGCCGAGCACGATCATCTGGAACAGGTAACGCACCCAGAGCAGCACGAGCAGCGGCACGGTCACGCCAATCACTTTTACCGTCGAATCGCTGGCGGCGAACGCAGCCGTCGTCAGGATCATGATCGCGATGCCGGCGCCGGGGCCGTCCATGTCGATCCTGAAGCGCGGGCGGCCGTCCTCTATCGCTGCCATGTCTTGTCCGTCAATCTGCTCTCCCTTGCAGCGCACGTTGCTGCGCCTTCAGCGGCGCACCCGGCGATTGTCCGGTGATCTCGCAGATGAGGCAAGGCGCCAGGCGCGCGTGTCGTTTTCGCTCGCTGTGTGATGAATCGAACGTACTCGCGAAGAGGAACGAGCACCGGCGCACGGACCCGGCGGCACGTCAGCGCTATTGTTCAATTACGGTTTATCAGCCGGTGAAAACCGCCTGAGCCGTAGTGGCGCGCGGGTTCCGAAGCCATCGTGGGCGAGTCTCGCCTACATCGGCTCGACCGTGTTGCTATTTTGCGAAATAGGCTACTCCTCCGGGTATTTGCGACCTACACTTAAAGTGAAATCTCAAGTAATCGGATGATGTTGCGGGAGGCTGCGATGAGAACCAGGACGCGTCAGGTCGTGCGGATGCTTGCGGACATGCGGCATGCGGCGCATTGCAGGGCATTGCGGTATACGGCGACCCAGGAAGCCATGCGCCTCGCGGAAAACGAGGCCGACGCGGATGCCGCGCAGTCGCCCGAAGCCTCCGATGCAACGAGCGACCCGCATTCGATCGATACCGTGAAACGAAGTCCCGATCTGCACTGAGCAGATAACCCCCACCGTCAGCGCGGCGTTCGAGCCGTGCTTCGATAGGGCGAAAAACGCCAGTGACCGGAGCCGTCCTTCACCGCGACGGCGCCGTGCTCGTGCAGCACCTCGCCGATGGCGGCGGCCTTGATGTCGTCGCTGAGTTTGATCACGAGCAGCGTGCGTTCGCGGCAGTCGGGCGTCTGCGTGTCATCGCGGGTAAGCGCTTCGGGCAGCTTGACGCTGGCGGCGGAGAACCGGTTGCTTGCGCCGGTCACGCCCTGATGTTCGCCGTGTCCTGCATATTCGGCATCGTCCTCGCGATGCGTTTCATGGATTGCAAAGGTGTCGTCGTCGATTGCGGTATCGGCATGGCCCGCGCGGTAGAGATGGGCGTCGTCACGTTTGAGGCCCGCCAGTTGCAGCGCGCGCAGCGCCTCGTGTCCATCCCGATACGATGCGAAAACTCCCACTATCACCTGGTTCATCGTCTCTCCCTCCCACGGGTGTCGAGTTATGGGCGCGGCTCTCGTCGAACATTTTTTTACCGCGGCCTTTCTTCATATAACTGACAGCAACGCGCATTCCCGCCATCTGGGTAAATGAACGAATCGATGTGATTAAAGATAGGCCGAAGAAAATGCCTGACGATCGTTCTAAAGCAAAGGGAATAGCGACGGCAGATGCATTCGGCGCCCTGTTGCAGCTAAACTGCCGATCACCTAAGCTCCAATGAGTGCCACATGAAGACGTCTTCAGCCCCTGGCCGCCCCGTCGCGAGGTTGGAATGACAGCGAAAGCCTGCGCTTATGCACTCTTGCTGCTGACGGCGTCTGCATCAGCAGCCCCTTGTTATTCCGATGGCGACGTCGTCACGCTCGAAGGCACGGCGACGCGTCAGGCCGCCCGACAGGCAGCCAGCGACGCAAGCGCCACCGCGAAGCCCGTCTGGGTGCTGTCGCTCGCAAGCCCGGTCTGCGTCGAATCCGCTTCGGCCACGCAAGGCCAGCGACAACAGAGCACGGTATCGCTCGTCCAGATCATCGACACCACGCCGACCGAGAACGCGCGCATCCAGTTGACGGGCAAGCTCGTCACTGGAAACGTAAGCGGGTACTACGCGGTGCCGACCGCGATCTGGGTGCTCAGGGAACGCGTGCTGCGAGCGCAGTGAGCGAAGGTCTTTACGACCGGGCTAAAGCTGGCTGAGACCGGCTCCATTGCGCGACGACGTCGTGCAAGGTCTGGTGTTCGAGTCCGCGTTCCTCGGCAAAGCGGACGATGTCATCAAGTTGTTTTCCGGTGCAGCGAAACGCTTCGCGCGTGGACGACGGGCAGTCTGTTTGCATGGGCATGGCAATCCTTTTGTTAGGGCCTTTTCCCTTCTTTCAGCAGCGGCTTTTTTGTGTCGCGCTGCATGTCTTGCATTAAGCCGCAGCGCCGTCGCCGCTACTGGCTGCTACCGCACACAATCTCTCATACGATTCGCACGTTCCTCTCGAATGGAATAAAACCGCTGCGCCTTACGTTTATCAAACGGGCATCGTTCGCGCGCTGGTTTTATCGACAGGCATCCCAAGGCGTGTGCGGACCATGCACGCGGATGCGCGGACAAGGAGGACATGTGAGCGTCGAAGCGTTCCAGCAACAAGAGCTGGCTCACATCGAGAGGATGATCGTCGAGCTCGAGCGCGTGCCCGCGCATTGGCACGGCGTAGGCGCGCACAATCCCGTCATGCAGCGCGAATACTGGCGCCAGCGCATCCACGCGCTGATGAATTCGCCCGATGCCGCCGACTCGGTCGTCCGGCAGGCGTCGGCGCTGCTCGAACGGCTGGCGGGCTCATCGAACGGGCGCGGGCATGCGGCCGGACCGCGCGATTTCTAGGACGCCTGTTCGACCGGCGTCACGATGAGATCGAGCTTCTGCACGCCACGCAGCACGGCGACGTTCACCGCACGCTCGATACGGGAAGCATCGAGCGTGCGCTGCAAGGCATCGACGCTGTCCACTTCGAGGCCGTCCACGGCGACGATGACGTCGTCGGTGCGCAGCCCGCCGAGCGCCGCCGGACTGCCCTTGACGATCTCCATCACGTGCACGCCGCTCTCCGACTCGAGGCCGAAGTAGCGCTGCTTGCGCCGCGAAACCGGCACGGTCGTGCCCGCCACGCCGATGTACGCGCGCCGCACGCGGCCGTGCGCGAAGATCTGCATGATCACCCACTTGGCGGTGTCGATCGCGATCGCGAAGCAGATCGCCTGCGCGCCCTGGATCACGGCCGTGTTCACGCCGATCACCTGTCCCGCCGAGTTGATGAGCGGGCCTCCCGAGTTGCCCGGATTAAGTGCGGCATCGGTCTGGATTACGTCTGGGATCATGCGGCCCGACTCCGAGCGCAGCGACCGCCCGAGCGCCGATACGACGCCTGTCGTCACGGTCTGCGCGAGGCCGAGCGGATTGCCGACCGCGATCGCGATCTGTCCGACCGCAAGGCGCCCCGAGTCGCCCAGTTCGACGTGCGGCAACGGTTCGGGCGAGCCGATGCGCAGCACGGCGAGGTCGCTGCCGGGGTCTTCGCCGACGAGATCGGCGTCGAACCTGGTGCCGTCGGCGAGCGTCACGCGGATCTGCGTCGCGCCGTGCACGACGTGGCTGTTCGTCAGCAGAAAGCCGTCGGGCGTGAAGATGAAGCCCGAGCCCGTGCCGCCGCGCGCGCTGCGGCCGCGCGTGTCGCCGGGCAGGCTGCGCTCGACGGAGATGAAGGCGACGGCCTGTTTCACGCGCGCGAGCGCGCCGATGACCGTGCGGGAATAGGCGTCGAGGAGGGCGTGGTCGTCGAGCGCGAGCGGCTGGCTCTCGTCCGGCACGCCCCGCGACAGATCGTCGATGAAGTGGGGACGGCTTCCCATGGTCGGGCTCCGGAAAAATGGATACCGAGTTGCGGGGCGGCGACGGCTATTTCAAGATGGGTTTTTTCAGCGACTGGGCGCGATGCCCGCGCGGCGCAGTACGTTCATCGGCCCGAGGCGCTCGACGTTGCGCATCTGGGCCTCGTCGCGCACGAAAAGCGATCCTGCGAAACCGAGCGCATTGACCGCGATGTCCTCGACTTGCGACACCGAGCGCGGCACGAGCAGCATCCAGTCGCGCGTGCAGAGGAGGTTGTAGGGCATCGGCTGTAAGGGTTCTACTAGCGCCTGGTATTGCTCCAGCGCGTTTTTTCCCGTTGCATCCAACCGCGCGAATGCATGCGCGAAGGGCAGGCCGGGCACCGTGCCGGAGCAAGCGGCCGCGAGAAGCGGTTCGATCGGCAGCGCGGAGTCTGAACGCCCGAGCGGCAACGGCACGATCTGCAAATGCTTGTGCGGCTGGCTCGCGCCGGCTTCGGGGCCGCTGTTGTAGAAGCCGAGGCCGTCGATTTGCGTAAGGCACGCGAAGAGGGCGTCGAAGTCGGTGGCGTCGAGGAGCGCTTGCTGCGGCTCGAACTCTCGCGTGACGATCAGCAGATGATGATCGATGACGTTGAACTTGTTCAGCAGCAGGATGTGCCGCTCGCCGATATCCGCGACGACGAGGTTGTCATCGCACGGAAAGAACGGATTCGACGGCGCGGCTGTTTGCATCGTGCGAGCCTCCTTCTTGCGCGCGACGCTCGATACCTGCCGAACGAGAAACGGCACGCCCGCGTCTTCGATCGTCTTCTCGATCGTCGCGATCGGACGCAGAGCGCCACAGGCGAGCGCGTGCTGCGTCTGTCGGAGGATCGCGGGCCAGAGAGTGGGCGTTGTCATTTTTTTTCACGTCGGGATCGGGCGTTCAAGGGTAACACCCGAAAACGCGATGTTCGGGCCCGCGGAGTGCTACAGAATGCTCACCCGAACAAGGAGGAGCACACGATGTCCACCATTCCGCAGAACGAACCCGGCACCGATGTCACCGATATACCCGCCACGCCCGACCGCCCCGTCGACAAGCCAAGCGACGCGCCCGACGACGATCAGGCGGCGTAATCCGCGTACTCGGGCTGTCGAGGAACGCACGGATGCGCATCACGTCCACGAGCTTGCGGCGGTCGTGCTGCCAACGAAGCCTCCGGCACCGGGGAACTGACGTTCAGATAGCTTATGCGGTGTGAAAGCGGACATAACTAACGAGCCCAAAGGGGGTGCGGCGGATAAGTTGACCTACCTCCTGGCAGGCCAACTTATCCGCCGCACCCCCGAACACGACATTAGGATATAGCCCCCACATCAAAATGTTCGCTAATTTGTGTTATGTAAACTAATATTTATCGAGACGACGGCAGCGTTCGCGCCGCTTGCCCCGGCGTCCACATCTGCGTCGTTCTCACCGCCGACCCAAGTCGTCCGTGCCCGAAAGTCCGCACAGCCTATTCCCGACGACCCTGCGAACCTTCGCGGCAATCAGAACGAATGCGTCATCCCGATCCGCGCCACCATCTGATGCGAATTCGACGACGGGCTTGCCGCGCCGGGAATGAACGCCGTATCGAGCGGCGTGCCCGTATTGCCGCCACTGGCCTTCTGATAGACCAGTTGCGTATATACGCTGGTGCGCTTCGACAAGAGGTATTGAGCCATCGCGCCGACCTGGTTCCAGTGCATCGCACTGTCGGCACCGCCCTGCTTCAGATGGGCCGTCGTATACGTGTACATGCCGGCAACGGTCAGGTCCGCTAGAACGTCATATTTCACGTTGAATTCGATGTTGTCGAAACGCAAGCTGGCGTTGTTCACCCCGAGATCACCGAGATAGACCGACGAAACCGGCTGCTGCACGTTCACATGGGTATAGACAAGTCCGAGCGTCGCCGGTCCGGCGCCATAACTCGCGCCGAGGCCGTAAATCTTCTGACCGGCCGCGACGAAGTTCGCGTCATCAGAGGCCACGGCACCCGTCGACGTCGCGCCGGGATTCGACAGGTTCTCATACACGGCGCCAATCGTGAACGTCGCATACCTGTACTTCAGGCCCGCGCTGACCATTCGATTACCCGCGAACGACCCAGCCTGATTGCTGAATCCATACAGCGCAGTGGCCGAAAAGCCGCCGTAATCGTTGCTCGTGAACTTGACCGAGTTGCTCGGACGAAACGTCGCGTCGGTATTGTCGTTATCGAGGGGATGCGAGAACAGATAGCCACCCCAGTAACCGTTCGCCGTCATCAACCCGATGACATCGGTTATCGAGTCGAACTGGCGTCCGAACGTGAGCGTCCCGAGCGTATCGGATTGCAGTCCGACATATGATTGATATCCGAACATTCGACCGTTGTAGTAGGAAGCGCCGTTGTCCAGCATGAAGCCGCTTTCCAGGTCGAAGATCGCTTGCAGTCCGTCACCGAGATCTTCGTTGCCCTTCAAACCCCAGCGGCTCGTCACCATATCGACACTCGACATCTGCCACGCCTTGTGCCCGCCAGCATTGCTCGTCAGATTGAGACCTTCATCCAGTACGCCGAACAGCGTGGCACTGCTTTGCGCTTGCGCGGCGGCGGACGCGAATAGCAGTGCCACCGCCAGAACCATTTTCGAATTCATGCAGCTTGTCTCCAACCTTTTAATAACGCAGGCGAATCAGGGTTTTATTTGAGTTCATGTGTTTCTCGAGCGCGTGCAGCGCCCTGCCTCCGCGGCAGTTTGCGGAAACGTCAATGCAGAAAAGGATGTTTCGAGCGCGAAGATCGCCCAGCGGAGCGCAGAACCCGCGCTCCCGGTTTGAAGCCTGCGTCGTTACTCGGCCTGTTCGCGGTTACCCACGAGATCGCGCACGCGCGGCGTCACGGGCACGTGCGCGGTAACGTGCGAACGCTTGTGGGATGCACCCACGAGGCGGCGTCCTTGCGGACCATAAACGGAGTCGGGTTCGGGAAAGAGCCACAGCATCGCCAGATACAGCACACCGCCCACGGCGAACGACACCGGCACACTGAGATCGCAACCGTCCGCGAGCGCGCCAAGCGGCCCCACGAACTGTCCCGGCAGATTTACAAATGCAAGGCCGATAAACGCAGCCGGCAACCAGGCACCCATCGCGCGCCAGTTCCAGCCATTGGTGAACCAGTAGTGGCCGCCGCGTCCGCCGCGGTTGAACACTTGCAGATCGTCGGCGAGATAGAAGCCACCACGCTGCACGAAGCCGATCACCATGATCGCCATCCACGGGCAGCTAAAGGTACAGATGAGCGTCGAGAACGTCGCCACGCTTTCTACGAGGTTGAACGCGAAGCGCCCGACGAAAATGAAGCCGATCGCCAACGTGCCGATCAGCATCGTCGCGCGCACGCGGTTGAGGAGTTTCGGAAACATGCTCGACATGTCGAGGCCCGTGCCGTAGAGCGCGGTCGTGCCCGTCGACATACCGCCGATGATCGCAATGAGGCACATCGGCAAGAGAAACCAGCGCGGCGACACCGCGAGCAGACCGCCAACGTAGTCGTTCGAGCTGATGAAGCTGGGCGCCTGCGTGGCGATGATCGTCGCGGTCGCGAGGCCGAACAAGAACGGCACGAACGTCGCGATCTGCGCGGCGAACACGGCGCCCATCACGCGATGGCGCGGCGTGGATTGCGGGATGTAACGCGCCCAGTCGCCGAGCGTCGAAGCGAACGAAACTGGATTGCTGAGCGCCACCAGCATCGCGCCGATGAACGCGGCCCAGAATCCCGCACTGCCATGATGAAGCGTGCCTGCGTAGTGCACGTCGAAGGCCTTCGCGAACGCGAACGCGCCGAGCATGAACATGAGGCTCGCCGCCCACACCGCGATCTTGTTCACCCACAGCATGAAGCGGAATCCGTAGATGCACACGATCAGCACGAGCACGGCGAACACCATGTATGCCGAGCCGAGCGTCCACCCGTTGACGGGCAGGCCCGCCATGCTATGCGCGCCGCCCACGAGCGCGTCACCGGAACTCCATACCGCGAGCGAGAAGAACGCGACCGAGGTCAACACCGCGAGAAACGATCCGACGATACGGCCATGAATGCCGAAGTGCGCGCCCGAAGAGACGGGGTCGCTCGTCCCGTTGCGCGGACCGAACAGGCTCATCGGCGCGAGGATGCAGGTCCCCGCGAGCACGCCGATGATGATCGCCCACATGCTTGCTTCGAACGAGAGTCCCACCAGAACCGGAAAGCTGCCGAGCACCGAAGTCGAAAACGTGTTGCAGCCGCCGAACAGCAGGCGGAACAGATCGATGGGCCGCGCGTATCGCGAAGCGTCAGGAATGCGCTCGAAACCGAATGTCTCGATTTGCGTGATGCTCGTGTTGTCAGCCATGTTGTCTCGCTCCATATTAGGCGTCGTCCGGCGATTCGCTTGCAGCACGTTTGCCGGCCGGCGCAGTCTTTATTGGCGGTGATTTTCCAGCACTTGAATGGGCGCCATATTGCGTTTTCAAAACGTTCACAACGGGTGCCGTCAATGTTCGGCGGCAGTCACATCTCGACTACAGGTTCGGGCTGATTCGTGCAGACGTCACGCGTGCCATAGACACCGAGAAGGTCTTCGCAGAAGGCCCGGATGATCGGTTTGTCGCTCATGCCGCGCTTCATCGCGAGGTGAAGCGGCACGTCGAAGCCGAACGTGTTGCGCCCCAGCACGCGGATCAGGCCGCGCTGCTCGAACGGTTCAGCGAAATGCGCGGGCAGATAGCCGACATGGCTGCCGGAAAGGATCAGCACGGAGGCTGCGTCGATGCTGTCCGCAATCGCCGTCACCCGCCTCTCGCCGATGCTTGCGAGTTCTTCGGGCACGGGATAGCTGCGCCAGATCCAGTCGTGCGCGCGTAAATCGTCGAGCGTGACGTTGGGGCTCTCGTGAAAGAGCGGATGACCCCGTCCACAACAAATCACCTGCCGCTCGCTGAAGAGCTTGCTGTACGACAATCCCGCAACGCGATGCCAGAAGTAACCAATCGCGAGATCGAGTTGATGATTAACGAGGCTTTCCTCCAGTTCCTGCGGCGATGCCACGTGCATCGCGAAGCGCACGGCCTGATCGCGCTTGCGAAACGCGCCGATGGCTTCCGCGAGCCGCGCGTTCTCGAAATGCGACGCCTGGCCGATCAAACCGATCGACAGCGTGCCCACGAGCTTGCGGTCGATATCGCGCACCTGTGCGACGAACTGCGATGCAGCAGCGACAAGTGCGCGCGCCGACGCCACGAAACGCTCGCCCTTCGACGTGAGCCGAAAACCGCCTCGCCCGCGTTCGCAGAGCGTGAAGCCCATGCGCGTCTCCAACGCCGCAAGCTGTGAGCTGATGGTCGACTGGCGCACGCCGAGCGTCGCTTCGGCGGCTGTGATGCCGCGCGCGTCGACCACCGCGAGAAAGACACGCACCAGGCGCAGGTCGAGATCGGAGGTATTGGAAAACATGCCGTTACGTCGCGCTGGGGGCGCGTCGCGATGCAACCCGAAGCGCGGACGCTTCCGGATGCGTGTCGCGGCACGCCGCGTTGTGGATTACATCGGAAAGCCCATCGCCTTGATGCCCTTGATCCACGCGCGCTTCCAGCCGCCTTCGGCATCGGCGCCGTCGAACGCGTGGAAGGTCACCTTCGCAGCCAGCCATCGCACCGGCTCGGGCGGAATGTACGTTGGGCTTTGATTGGCGATGTCGAGCGCGCGCTCGGGGCTTTCGCGGTCGAACAGGATGTTCAGACCCATGAACGCGCCGAAGCGGCTCGCGGCCACGCCGAAACCCGTGTAGCCCGCAACGAACACCGCCTTGTCACCGAGATAGCGCTTCGCGAACACCGACCCGCGTGAGCAGTAGTCGATCGGGCCACCCCACGCGTGCGAAAAGCGCACATCGCTCAATTGCGGAAAGGTCTTGTAGAACGCTTCCGCGAGACGGTAGTACGTGTCACGCTGCTGGTCTCGCTGCGGATTGGGATCGCCGTCGAAGTGATAGCTCACGAGGCCGCCGAAGATAATGTTGTTGTTCTTCGTGAGGCGGAAATAATTGAGCTGCGTGCGCGTGTCGTAGATGCCCTGACGCTGCTTCCAGCCGATGCGCGACAGTTGTTCGTCGGTGAGCGGCTCGGTCGCGAGCACGTGATCGCGCACCTGCAAAACGCGCCGGTTGATGTCGGGGATACCGACTTTCGCGGTCCCGCTGCCGAACAGAACGCGCGTCGCGCGCACGCTGCCCTCGGGCGTTTTCACGAAGACGGTCGACCCTTGGTCGCTCACGCTCGTCAGCGGGCTGTGTTCGTAGAGCCGCACGCCGAGCGCGAGTGCCGCACGCTTGAGACCCCAGGCGAGCTTGGCCGGGTGCACGATGCCACTGCGGTTGCGCGACCAGAGCGCCCCTTCGAACAGCGGCGAATCGAGTTGCTCGCGCGTAGCCGCGGCGTCGAGCAGCACGACGTCGTGGCCGTAAGACTTGTGCAGATCGTAATCGGCGCGCAGTTGATCGATGTGATCGGGTTCGACGGCCACCGTCATCTCGCCGTTCCATTCGATGTCGGCATCGATGCCATAGCGCTTGAGCGTCGCCTCGAAACCATCGAGATTGCGCTGGCCGAACTCTTCCAGCTCCGCAATATCGTTCGGGAACACCCGCACGGCGTTGGGCAAGCCGTGCATCACCGAAGTCGAGATGATGCCGCCCGCGCGTCCCGATGCGCCATGCGCGACCCGGCCCGCTTCGATCAGCACGACATCGAGTTCAGGCATCTGTTCCTTCGCCTGCACGGCGGCCCACAAACCGGTAAATCCTCCGCCGACGATCAGCAGGTCTGCGCGCGTGTCGCTCGCGAGCGCCGGTTCAGCGGGCGGTTCAGCGGAATTGTCGAGCCAGTAGGGAGAGAGCTTGGTGCGAGCGAGCGCTTCTTCGACACTCAGTTCGACGGATGCGCGGCGCGTCCCGCGCGACGGGCTGGGCGTGCGCGCGGCCACGTCTGCTTCGAGAAATTGGGCGCTTTCATTCATGATGGGCCTCCTCTTCGGGCGCTGTGCAGACACCGGCGCTCGACATGCAATGCGCGAAGGTGCTCATGATGGATTTCATTGCTTGAAAGGACGGCGCCGCGTGCGGGCAGCGGCGCTGCCTGCAACGTTTATTTCTGCGGTTCGAGCACGATGTAGAACTTCTTCGCGTCCTCGATGGTTTCCCAGCGGCCTGCAAAGCCGGCCGGCAGAAGATAGCCTTGCCCCGCTGTGAATTCGCGGCGACCGCCGTTCACGTCGGTCAGCGCGATCTTGCCTTCGACGAGCCATACCGCTTCGTCAGCGGTCGTCGCGGGAAATTCGACCGCACCGACCTTGCCTTCCCACCAGCCGACCACGTAATTGCCGCTTTGTCCCTCGGCGGCGCGCCAGTCGCTTTCATCCATGCCGTAGTCCAGCTTGGTGAACTGCCCAATGCCTTCGCCCAGCGGCGCGATGTCCTGAATCAGCTTGCTCATGTGCTTCCCTGGTTTTAATTGAATCGGTGCACCAAAGTTACCGGCTCAAGGGGCCCCGGTATGCCCCCCCGCAGGGGGGACAAAGAGCGTTTAGCCGTTTGCGGGTAAATACCTATACCGTTGAAAACCCCGTCTGGCGGGGGATGTGGCGCATGGTCTAAAATGAGAGCGCCTTTTCTTTGGGGCGCGCCATGCTGCTCAACGTACCCCCGCTCAATCGCAATCAAGCCGAGTTTCCGCTCTCGTTCAAGACGCTCGGCGATGTCATCGAAGCTGTCGGCACGCCCGATTTCGTGCCGCGCCTCACGCTGCTTCTCAATGAAGTCGTGCCGCTCAACGTCGTGCACATCGAGCGCTCGCGCGTCGACCGCAGCAAGCCCACGGGCTTCCGCTGCGAGTGGATCGGCAGCAGCGGCGTAGGAATGGACACGGGCGTCATTTCCGAAGTCATGACGCTCTACTACGACCGCTTCTACGATAGCGATCCGCTTTTCGCGGGCATTCGTGGCAAGATCGGCACGCTGCTCGTGGTGCGCGACATCGGCGCGATACCGCCCGGCGAATTTCGCCAGCGCCTTTTCGACGAAGCGCTGATCGCGCACGAATGTGTGCTCGCGCGCGGCACGCCTCACGCGCAGGATTCCATCGCGCTCGAACGCTCGCTCGATGCGCCGCCGTTCTCACTCGCCGAAATGAACCGCTTTCGCAACGTGAGCGATTTCCTGTTTCCGCTGCTGGAATTGCACGCATCGATGAGCGCCGCGAAGCGCGTGGCGCATCCCACGTCGTTCCTGCATCCGCTCGCGCAATTCGACGCGCGTATCGCCGCCGATCAGGTGCTGTTGTCGAAGCGCGAATACGAAATCTGCACGCATCTCATCACGGGCCGCACGGTGCCCGAAGCCGCGGAGATCATCGGCGTGCGGGTCGGCACGGCGGAGTCGTATGTGAAGCGCGCGTTCGCGAAGCTCGGTGTACGCACCAAGCGCGACCTGATCGCGTGGGGTCAGGTTTGCCCCCGTCCGCCGACCCTCTGAGGGCCCGTTCACATAGAACGGTCTCGATGTAAACATTTCCACTTCGTGATTCGCGCGCCAGTGCGCTCGCCTAACATCGCCCCGTCCACATAACGATGACGGGAGACTGCCATGCAGCGCCAACTGAACCAGCCGCTCGGCGGCAATGACATGCCGCGATTCGGCGGCATCGCGACGATGATGCGTCTGCCCCAGGCGAGCAGCACCGAGGGCCTCGATGCGTGTTTCGTCGGCGTGCCGCTCGATATCGGCACCTCGAACCGCTCGGGCGCGCGCTTCGGGCCGCGCCAGATCCGCTCGGAATCGGTGCTGCTGCGCCCCTACAACATGGCAACGCGCGCCGCGCCGTTCGATTCGCTGCAAGTGGCCGACATCGGCGACGTCGCCACCAATCCCTTTGATCTGAAGGACTCGATCGGCCTGATCGAATCGGCTTACGATGCGATCGTCGCGAACGGTTGCCGGCCGATCACGCTCGGCGGCGACCACACGATCGCCTGGCCGATCCTGCGCGCGTTGCATAAGAAATACGGCAGGGTTGCCGTCGTGCACGTCGATGCCCACGCCGACGTCAACGACACGATGTTCGGCCAGAAGATCGCGCACGGCACGCCGTTTCGCCGCGCGGTGGAAGACGGTCTGCTTCAGTGCGACAAGGTCACGCAAATCGGCCTGCGTGGCACGGGCTACCACGCCGACGACTTCGACTGGTGCCGCAAACAAGGCTTCACCGTCGTGCAAGCCGAAGCGTGCTGGAACAAGTCGCTCGCGCCGCTGATGGAAGAAGTCCGCGCGCGAGTAGGCGACGCGCCCGTGTATCTGAGCTTCGATATCGACGGACTCGACCCCGCGTTCGCACCGGGCACCGGCACACCCGAAGTGGGCGGCCTGACCGTACAGCAAGGCCTGGAAATCGTGCGCGGCATGCGCGGTCTGAACATCGTAGGCGCGGATCTCGTCGAGGTCTCGCCGCCTTACGATCAAGTCGGGACGACGGCGCTCGTCGGCGCAAATCTCGCGTTCGAGATGCTCTGCGTGATGCCAGGCGTCAAGTATCGTCAAAGCCCATGCAAGGAAAAATGATGGCCACTCAATTCGAGCAACGTCCCGAAGACGGCTCAGTCATGCTGCCGGCCGCGACGATCGCGGGCACGCGCTACGGTGCGTCGAACCGCGAAGCCGGCAACGCAATCCACAATGCATCGACGGGCGAAATTATCGGCTGGCAGGAACACGCCGATGCCGCGCAAGTCGACGCCGCCGTGCGTGCCGTGCGTGCCGCGCGGGCCGCGCTCGATGCATGGCGTAGCCGCACGCCGGAATCGCGGGGCAACGTGCTGCGCAAAATAGCCGAATCGATCGCAGCGGACCGCGCGCGTTTGTCCGCGATGCAGCAAAGGGTAAGCGGCAAGCCCGCGCTCGAAGCCGACACCGACGTGAGCGACGCCATCGCCACGTTCCACTACTACGCGGACCTGTGCGCGGACACTTCGCTGTTCGCCGCCGACACGCTCGCATTGCCCGACGACACCGTGACGGGCGAGCGCCAGTACGAAGCGGTCGGCGTGGCCGCGCTGATCGTGCCGTGGAATTTCCCGATGGTCACGACCGCGTGGAAGATCGCTCCGGCGCTTGCGGCGGGATGCACCGTGGTGCTGAAACCGTCCGAATTCACCTCGCCGGTCGAGCATCTTCTCGCGGAGATCATGACGGCGGCGGGTGTGCCCGACGGCGTCGTGAACCTCGTGAACGGCGGAGGCGAAGTGGGCGCGCTGCTCGTGGCGCATCCGCTCGTCGACAAGATCTCGTTCACGGGCAGCACGGCCGTGGGGCGCAAGGTCATGCAGGCCGCGGCGCAGGACATGAAGCGCGTCACGCTCGAACTCGGCGGCAAATCCGCGCTGATCGTGCGCGCCGACGCGGACATCGAACACGCGGTCGCGCTCGCGGTAGGCGGCGCATTCACTAACGCCGGGCAGATGTGTTCGGCAACCTCGCGCGTCATCGTGCATGACGATGTCTATCGCAAGTTCATGGCCATCTTCGAAGCGGCAGTGCGCGCGCTCGTGATCGCGCCGCCTCAGACAGAAAACGTCTCGATGGGCCCGCTCGTTTCCCTTGCACAGCGCGCGCGTGTGCAGGCGCTGCTCGAACAAGGCCTCGCCGACGGCGCGACCATCGCGTTCAGCGGTGCGCTCGACAATGCCTGCGCGCAAGGTTTTTTCATGGCGCCCGTCGTAGTCGCCGAACCGAATACGGCTAACGTGTTGTGGACCGACGAAGTGTTCGGGCCGGTCGCGTGCGTGAAGTCATTTCGAACGGACGACGAAGCCATCGCGCTTGCCAACGACACGCGTTACGGACTCGTGGCAACGGTCGTGACCCGTGACGACGGCGCTGCACGCCGCTATCGCAACGCGCTGCGAGCGGGCCTCGTGTGGATCAACACGCCGCAGTTGATCTTCCCGCAGGTGAGTTGGGGCGGACTCGGCTTGAGCGGAATCGGACGCGAACTCGGTCTTGCCGGATTGCGCAGTTATCAGGAATTGCGCCACTGCATCGTGTCACGCGGATAAAGTCGATGTGACAAGGCCCGCCTTGCATGCGGGCCTTGTCATTGCGAGCGAAGTTTGAAACGTTATGGCGCCACCGCCTTCCCGATCACCTGATTCGCCACCTCATCGACCGCCTGACGGACGATGCCGACGATCTCGTCCACTTCCGCGCGCGTCGTGACGAGCGGCTGCGCGAAGCCGACGATATCGCCGTGCGGCATCGCGCGCGCGATCACGCCGCGTTCGAGCACCGCCGCCGACACCTTCGGCCCCACCTTCAGCGGGGCATCGAAAGGCTTGCGGCCGTCCTTGTCCGCCATGAATTCGAGCGCCGCGAGCATACCCGCGCCGCGCACTTCGCCCACGAGCGGATGCGTGTCGAACGCCGCGTGTAGTTGCATCTGCAAGTAACCGCCGACCTCAGCCGCGTTCTGCGTGAGGTTCTCGCGCTCGAGGATATCGAGATTCGCGAGCGCCCTCCCGCGCCTCCACCTGTCACTCGATCCGCTCTCGGGGTAAACCAAAGTAGTCGTATTACATTACTACCAGTAGACTTGCTGCTAATCGGGCTGGTTCAACGCCAACCCGATTTTCTCAGTCAAAAGTAATCGTATTACATGACTAAATTCGCAGGTTCCGCTCTCATTGCAGGAGACGAGACATGAACGAGAAAACGATCGACGCGGGCTATGTTGCACGCTCGATGAGCGCGACGATCGCGCCGACCCGAGCGCGCTACGGCATCATGGTCATGCTGTTTTTCATGACCGCGATGAACTACGCCGACCGCGCGACGCTGTCGATCACCGGCAGCGCGATCAAGGCGCAGTTCGGGGTGTCGTCGGTGACGCTCGGCTATATGTTCTCCGCCTTCGCCTGGACCTACGTCCTAGCGCAGTTGCCCGGCGGCAGCCTGCTCGACCGCTTCGGCTCGAAGCGCACGTACGCGGTCAGCATCTTCCTGTGGTCGTGCCTCACCTTCACAATGGGCACGCTCGCCGGCTTGCCCGCTGCGCTCGCGATCGCATCGATGTTCGGTCTGCGCGTCTTGATCGGGATCGCCGAGGCGCCGGTGTTTCCAGCCAACAGCCGCATCGTCGCGACGTGGTTTCCCGCGAGCGAACGCGGCTTCACGGCGGCGGCGTTCACGTCGTCGGCGTACTTTGCGACCGTCGCGTTCGCGCCGCTGATGGGCTGGATCACGCATTCGTATGGCTGGCAGTACGTGTATTTCGTGATGGGCCTGCTCGGTGTGACACTGGTTGCGATCTGGATGCGCGTGATGTTCCCGCCGCGCCAGCATCCGCGCATCAACGAGGCGGAGCTCGCCTACATCCGCGATGGCGGCGCGCTCATCGACCTGGACGAACCGCGCGGCACCGCTGGCTCGTCCGCATCGGTCAAGCCGCGCGGCGACACGCGCTCTAAGCTCAAGCAGATCCTCTCGAACCGCATGATGCTCGGCATCCTGATCGGCCAGTATTGCGTGACGACGCTCACCTATTTCTTCCTCACCTGGTTCCCGATCTACCTCGTGCAGGAACGGCACATGTCGATCCTGAAGACGGGCCTCGTCGCGTCGATTCCCGCCATCGCCGGGTTCTGCGGCGGCATGCTCGGCGGCTATGTCTCCGATCGTCTGCTGAAGAAATACGGCATGTCGCTGACGGCCGCCCGCAAGATCCCGCTCGTGTCGGGCATGGTGCTCTCGATGACGATGGTCCTTTGCAACTACGTCGGCTCGGAGGTCGCGGTAGTCGCGCTGATGGCGCTGGCGTTCTTCGGCAAGGGCTTCGGCGCGCTCGGCTGGGCCGTGATGGCCGACGTCATTCCGAAGCAGGCCACCGGCCTCTGTGGCTCGCTCTTCAACGGCATCGGCAACGTGGCCGGCATCGTCACGCCTATCGCGATCGGCTACCTGATCCAGGGGACCGGATCGTTCGCGGCCGCGCTCGTCTACGTGGCAGCGCACGCGTTCGGCGCGATCTTCTGCTACCTCGTCGTAGTCGGCCCGATTCGCCGGCTGGAACTGCGCGAGGACACTCATTCAAACGCATCGACCGAAGGAGCATCGAAGTGAAAATAGTCATGATTGGAGAGGCCGCGACGCACAGCGACGAGATCGCCGTCGTGCTCGACGAGCCCGCTGAATTCCTGAAGCTGCCGGTCGCCGCCGCCGACGACGCCAGTTACGACGCGCAGATCGAAGGCGCCGACGTGCTCGTCGCGATGCGCCTGCAACGGCCCGCGGGGGCGGCACCGGAAGTGGACCTGCTGCATGTGCCGGGTGCTGGATTGGACCGCATCGCCTTCGATGCGCTACGCGAACCGACCGTCGTCTGCAATGCGTTCGAGCATGAGATCCCGATTGCGGAATACGTCGCGCTGTCGATGCTCACGCACGAGATTCGCCTGGGCGAGCTTCAGGCGTCGTTTGATACCGAGCGCTGGTCCGATTCGTATCGCGCCCGCGTGCCGCATGGCGAACTGTACGGCAAGACGCTCGGCGTGATCGGTTTCGGTCGTATCGGGCAATGCATCGCGTCGCGAGCGCGCGCGTTCGGCATGCGCGTGATCGCCATCGACAATCGCGCGCGGCCGGACAAGCCCGCCCTGCCCGCCGACCGCCTGCTCGCGCCGGCGCAGATCGACGAGCTGTATCCGCTATGCGACTACATCGCGATCGCCTGCCCGCTCAACGATGCCACGCGCGGCCTGATCGACGCCCGCGCGCTCGGTCTGATGAAGCGCGATGCGGTGCTGATCAACGTGTCGCGCGCGCCCATCGTTGACGAAGACGCGCTCTACGAGGCGCTCGTCACGCGGCATCTCGGTGCGGCGTTTCTCGATGTGTGGTATCGATATCCGATCGCCGCCGACGACGTCGTGCCGCCCGCGCGCCACCGCTTCGAAGCGCTGCCAAATGCGATCTGCACGCCGCATT
This sequence comes from Caballeronia humi, assembly GCF_001544475.1. Taxonomy (GTDB): domain Bacteria; phylum Pseudomonadota; class Gammaproteobacteria; order Burkholderiales; family Burkholderiaceae; genus Caballeronia; species Caballeronia humi. The sequence continues at coordinate 153,705 of NZ_FCNW02000004.1, forward strand.
CCGCCGCATGGACGCGTGGCCTTTTCGAGCGCCGCTATGCGTTCATTGGCGAAAACATCAACCGCCTGCGCCGCGGCGAGGCATTGCAGAACGTCGTTCATGGCGATGCCGATGCGCTTCGCGAACGTCTTGCAACCGGGACACGAGCATGAAGATCACCGCCATCGAAACGACGCGGCTCACCGCGCTGCCCAATCTCTTCTGGATCGAAATTCATACCGACGAGGGCATCGTCGGGCTCGGCGAAACCTTTCGCGGCGCCGAGGCGGTCGAGGCCTACGTGCACAGCGTCGCCGCACCGATGCTGCTCAACCGCGACCCGCTGCGCATCGAGGCGCACAGCAAACAACTGCTGCGCGGCTATCTCGGCTTCAACGGCTCGGGCGTGGAGACGCGCGCGGCATCCGCCATCGATATCGCGCTGTGGGACATCTTCGGCCAAGCGATGTCGCAGCCGATCCACCAGTTGCTCGGCGGTCTGTGCCACGAGAAGATGCGCGCGTACAACACGTGCGCCGGCACGTCGTTCAACACGGGCGGCGAAGGACGGCGCACGATCGGCAAGGGCGACACGCGCGTGACCGAACGCTACGACGATCAGGTCGCCTTTGTCGAATGCGCTGATGAGCTTGCGCAAAGCCTGATCGAAGAAGGCTTCACCGCGATGAAGATCTGGCCGTTCGATGTCTTCGCGCCAGCAAGCGGCGGCCAGATGATCACGTCATCCGAAATCCGGCGCGGGCTGGAGCCGTTCGAGAAGATCCGCAGTGCGGTCGGCGACAAGATCGAGGTGATGTGCGAACTGCATTCGCTCTGGAACGGACCGGCGGCGCTCGCCATCGCCCGCGAGTTGCGCGAGTACCGGCCGTTCTGGGTCGAGGATCCGATCAAGATGGACGGCATGCAGACGCTCGCGGATTTCAGGAAGCTCTCCGGCGTGCCCGTCTGCGGCAGCGAAACGCTTGCGACGCGCAGCACGTTCCGCGATCTGCTCGCAGCGGACGCGGTCGATTACGTGATGCTCGATCTCTCGTGGTGCGGCGGTATCAGCGAGGCGCGCAAGATCGGGACACTGGCGGAGGCATATCAGAAGCCCATCGCGCCGCACGATTGCACGGGGCCGGTCGTGTTGATGGCGTCGTTGCATCTCGGGCTCGCGTCGCCGAACGCAATTTTTCAGGAGGTCGTGCGCGCTTACCTGAACGGGTTCTATCGCGAGCTCGTCACGCAGTTGCCAGTGATCGAGAACGGCTGGCTGCTGCCGCCGACGGAACCCGGCCTCGGAATGTCCTTGAGTGAAGCAATGAAGAAGCGTCCCGACTGCGCGACGCGCATCAGCAAGCGCTGAAACGCCCTACTTCTCGTTGCCGCCCCGGTAACGCTGCGCCGCGACGAGGAAGTGCGTGCGCATATTTTCGCGGGCGGCGGTGGCGTCGCCCGCGATGATCGCCTTTTCGATCGCGACGTGAACCTTGTCGACGAGTTTCGCGTAAGCCCTGTCCTCGCTTTCGTCGTTGCCGTGCAACTGCGTGCGCGGCAACATCGCGACGTTGCTCAGATAGTTGAGGAAGTCGGGGAAGTAAGGATTGTTCGAAGCCTGGGCAATCGACATGTGAAACGCCGCATCGGCTTCGACGCCGGGACGTCCCGCCTTCAGCTCCGCCGACATCGCGGCGCGCGCGGCGCTGATCGACTTCGCCTGGTCGTCTGTGCGCCGTTGTGCGGCAAGACCCGCGCATTCCACTTCGATGCCCGCGCGAAATTCCAGCAGATCGAGTGCGCGCGGCAAGGCTGCGAGATCTTCAGGGCGAATGTGGAACGGCCGCTGCGGCGGCAATTCCGCGACGAATACGCCGGCGCCGCGCCGGCTCGTCAGCAGACCCTGAGCGCGCAATGCCGCGACTGCCTCGCGCAGCACCGTGCGGCTCACGCTCAGCGATTCGATCAGTTCGTGCTCGGGCGGCAATTTCGCGCCCGCGGCGAGATGCCCTTCGCGGATCATTTTTTCGATCTGGCTCGCGACGTCGGCGGTCAGCGTGCGAGCGGGCAGGACAGGCGAGAACATGGCGCGGCCAAGGTCGGAGGGTGGCGGGGAGTGTTACTGATTGTATCGGATCGCATCCGGTCCCGTTAGCCCGAACCGCGCCTCGTCCACGACGAAGCCGCCGACAAGAAAGCAACTTCAGCGCTCGACATCCTTGACCTCGGCAATCGCGGGGCCGATGTAATGCGCTCTGGGGCGCAAGAGAGAGCCGCTCTGAAACTGTTCGATGGAGTGGGCCATCCAGCCGACGCTCCGGCCGATCGCAAATAGCGAATAAGCTGCCCCGTCGGGCAAATGGCAGTGTTCCGCCAGGCAAGCCAGTGCTACATCGATCGCTGGCTTCTGCCCTGTCAGACTTTCGACGTGCGCAATCAGTGCGCGTGACTGCTCGGAGGGCTCGAAGGCCTGGAAGAGCGCCTGCGCTCGCGGGTCGCCTTGCGGATAGAGCGGGTGTCCAAAGCCCGGCAGCGCCGCGCCGCTTGCCGTCCAGCGTTGTACCGCGGTCTCGATGCCCGACTGTTTCACATCGTCAAGAAGAGCCCGCACCCGCACGTTGGCGTTGCCATGCAAAAGTCCGGACAACGTCGCCAGACCTGAAAGCATGCAGGCGCCGAGCGACGCCCCCGTCGACGCCGTCACGCGTGCGGCAAACGCCGAACTGGTCAGTTCCTGATCAGCAAGCATCGCCAGCACCCGACGCAACAGGTCCGCATGCATCTCCGCGTTCCAGGCACGAGCGATTCTCAAGTGAAGTGCATCCGCTTCCGCTGGCAAGTCGATCAAGCCGCTTGCTAAGCGACCGATCAACACCGCCGCCTCCTGACACATGTCGTGCATCGGGAGCCCGTGTGCCGACCTCCCTTCTGCTGCGGCGCGCCCAATTGCAGCATAGGCGCGTGCCTGGGAAGCATCGACGCCATGATCGGGCGCGAAGGATGGAAAGTGCGGCAGCGCAGACGAGTCCCACAAAAGCTGTGCGACCGCTTCCAGCGATGCATGGCCGGCGAGCCGGATTGCGTCCGCGCCACGGTAATACAGCCGTTCCCGGACGACCGTCGAGATTTGCGTGCTGACGATGGGTTCACCCCACGCCATCGTGCTCGCGGCAATGGACTTGCGCGCGCGTCTTAGCTTGCGTTTGCTGAGTAACGCCGCGATGTCCGCTTCCCTATAGAGCTTGCGGTTCGAATGAGCCGGGTCTCCTCGAACTTCGATTTGTCCGCGGCTGACATAGGCATACAGCGTCTGCTGGCGCACACCCAAGGCCTCACAGGCTTCTTCCTGGGTCATCCAGTTCTTCACATTGATTATCTCAATCAAGATTGACCGTGATGGGTGGGGTGGGTCTAATGCAAAACATAAACCGCCCCTGACAAGAGCCACGCGGAAATGTCCGGACGACAGCAGCGCCGCTTGCTGCATCGGTCGCGACTCTCTGCCCTTGCAAGCCATTCAGGGACATTAAAGGAGACATCGATGGCGTCAGAACGTACCACGCAGTATATAGCGACCGCTTCAAATCAGACGACCCGTACGCGATATACGGTTCTCGCAATGATCCTGTTGCTGGCTACCGTGGCCTACGCCGATCGCGCCATTCTCTCTATCGCCGGACCCGGAATTTCGAAGGAATTCGGCCTGAACCACGTGCAGCTCGGCTATGTACTTTCGGCCTTCAGCTGGGCCTACGTAGTGGGGCAAATTCCTGGCGGCTTGCTGCTCGATCGTCTCGGCACGAAGATGATCTACGGTTCGACGCTTGTCCTGTGGTCGGTCGCGACTATCCTCGTCGGCTTTATCGGTAATTTCACGTCGGACGTCTCCGTTGCCCTCGGCCTGCTCTTTGCGCTGCGCTTCGCGCTTGGCCTGATCGAAGCACCGAGCTTCCCGGCCAACAGCCGCGTCGCCGTCATGTGGTTCCCGAAACAGGAGCGTGGTCTTGCCACGTCGCTGTTTGCATCGGCATCGTACTTTGCAGTCGCGATATTCTCTCCGTTCGCCGGCTGGCTCGTCGCGAAGTTCGGCTGGCCCGCCCCGTTCTTCGCATTGGGCGTGATCGGTATCGCAGCGGCAGGCGCGTGGGCCGTCATGATGCATGAGCCGCGCAACCATCCTCGTGTGTCGAAGGGCGAACTCGACCACATCATCGCTGGCGGCGCGATGGTCGACATCGATTCCAAGCGGGAGTTGCTGGCCCGTCCGAAGCTGTCGCGGGGCTTGGCGCGCATGCTGCTCGGCAACCGGATGCTGTGGTGCGCCTATATCGGTCAATACTGCACCATTGCGTTGAGCTACTTCTTCATCACCTGGTTTCCAATCTACCTTGTCCAGGCGCGTGGCATGAACGTCATGCAGGCAGGCTTCGCGACGATGATCCCGGCCATTTCGGGCTTCCTCGGCGGCATCGCTGGCGGCGCCATCTCGGACTGGCTCATTCGCCGCGGATGGAGCGTCTCATGGGCTCGCAAGACGCCGTATATCGTCGGGATGTCGGTGGGCTGCAGCCTCGTCCTGTCGGCCTTCGCCGAGAGCAACACGGTAGTCGTGCTTTTGATGGCACTGGCTTTCTTCGGCAAGGGGGCCGCTGCGGGCGCCGGCACGTGGGCCATCGTCAGCGATACGGCTCCGCGCGAAGCAGTCGGTCTCGCGGGTGCGATTTTCAATTGCGTGGGCAATATCGGCGGTATCGTGACGCCGATCGCCTTCGGATACATCGTTCAGGCGACGGGCGCCTACACCGTCGGGCTCTACTTCGTTGCCGCGCATTGCCTGGTCGCGGCCGTGATCTATCTCTTCTTCATGGGAAAGATCGAACGCGTGAAGATGAGCGCGTGAGCCGTCCTGCCTTCAATCGATTCCAACTCATGCAAACCACTGGAAATGCTTAAACCGATCATCCTGAATGCGGCCGAATTGCCTGAACGCACGAATGCGGAGCTCAAGGAACTTTTCACGGTCCTCGATCTGCCAAAGAAACCCGCAGCCGCATCCGCGTTTCTCAAAGAACATGGGCGTGAGATTCGTGGCATCGCATTGCGCAAAACGAAAATCGACGCAGCATTCCTCGACGCCGTTCCCGCTCTCGAGATCATTTCCAGCTATAGCGCCGGCCTCGACAACGTGGACGTCGAGGCAACCAGGGCGCGAGCGATCAGGATCGAGACGACTTCGCATATCCTCGCCGAGGATGTGGCGAATGCGGCGCTCGGACTCGCGCTCGCCGTGACCCGTGACTTCGTGAATGCCGACGCCTTCGTTCGCGCCGGACGCTGGCCGGAAGAGAAACACTACCGGCTTGGCCGCTCCATCTCACGAATGAAGATCGGCATTGTCGGACTCGGTGCGATCGGCTCGGCGATCGCCAAACGATTGCAGGCGCTTGGGTCGGGCATTGCGTATTTCGGTCCAACCCGCAAGCCGATCGACCTCCCTTATTACGACGACGTGGTCCGGCTGGCGCAAGACAGCGACATGCTGATTCTGACCTGCCCTCTTTCACCTGCAACCCATCATCTGGTCGATGCCGCCGTCATCGATGCGCTCGGTCCTCGCGGGTACATCGTGAATATTTCGCGCGGTCCCGTGATCGATGAGACGGCACTGATCGCTGCCCTGGCCGCCGACAGGATCGCCGGCGCCGCTTTAGATGTGTTCGAACATGAGCCAGCAGTTCCTGAAGCACTGATCCGGGATCGCAGACTCGTGCTGACACCGCATATCGGCTCGGCGACCGAGGAAACGCGCCTGCGCATGGCAGACAATGTCGTCGATACGTTAGCGAGTCATTTCGGTCTTGCAGGACCGCGCGACACGATGAAGCCCAGGCAGAAGACCGAAAGTATCGTCGCGAGCATTAGCTGACGAAAAACGAGGACGCGCGTCCTGAGCGTCACGCATCAGCCCACGTCGCAGCCGTGGCGACGGCAAAGTCCCGGTAGGATCTCGGCTGCCGTCCGAGCAGCGTCGCCACGCGTTCGATTTCCGCTGTCGAAGCGACCGCGCCGTCCTGCTGGTATCGCCCCATCATGAGGCGCATGTCGTAGGCGAGCCACGCGGGTCCGACCACCTTGAGGCGCTGTTCGAGCACGTCGAGATCGTCGCCGCCATAGCGGATCGGACGTCCCAGCGCCTCGGCCCAGATCGATGCCACATTCTCCGCATCGATCGCGTCGGGGCCGACGAGTTCGTATGTCTCGCGCGGCAACGGGCTCGCGGCACGCTCGCGGCGCAGAAGTTCGCGCGCGGCAGCGTCGCCGATATCACGGACATCGACCATGGAAATGCCTTTCGCACCAATCGGCATTCCGTAGACGCCGTGCGTCAGCAGCGACTCTTTCTGGCGAACGTCGTTCTGGATGAAATACGCGGGACGCAGCACCGTCGCCGGCACGTCCAGCCGCTCGATCATTCGTTCGACCGTGTATTTACCGGTGAAGTGCGGCACGTCGACATAGTCGGCGCCCTTGAACACCGACAGATAAACGACGCCCTTCACGCCGGCTTCCCGCGCGACGCTCAAGGTCTGCAGTGCCTGCGTCAGTTCATCGGCGGCATTGGGGGCGAGCAGGAACAACGTGCTGACGCCGCGCATCGCTTGCCGCACCGCGTCGACGTCTGATAGATCGCCCTTGATCGCGGTGACATCAGCAGGAAATTGAGCCTTCTCTGGTGAACGGGTCAGCGCCCGCATTTCCGCGCCCGTACCGCCCAGTTGCTCGAGAATCTGCTTGCCGATCACGCCCGTACTGCCGGTTACGAGAATTGCCATAACGAACTCCTTGAAGTGGATGAGCCGGGTCGGCCCGTAAGAGAGACGATAGTCGTTCCGTGGCATGGACGAAAGTGCCAGAATCGATACATCTCGTCTCGCCTCCGGAACGATCATGGATTTGACGTCACTCTCCGACTTCAACGCGGTCGCACTCTACGGTGGTTTCGGACCGGCCAGTCGCGCACTCGATCGACCCAAAGCCACGCTGTCGCGGCGCGTGGCCGAACTCGAGGAATCCCTGGGCGTGAGGCTGATCGAGCGTGGCTCGCGCACCTTGCGTCTGACAGAAGAGGGACGCGTCCTCCATGAGCGCACGCAAGGCCTCATGGCGGAGATTCAGGAGGCAGGCACGGCGATAGCGTCGCGCGGCCCGATTCCGCGTGGGCGGTTGCGCATCAGTGCGCCTGTCGTTTTCGCGCACGTGGTGCTGGGCAAGATCGCCGCGCGCTTTGCGTTGGCTTATCCGCAGGTCGAACTCGAGGTCATCGCGGAAGATCGTATCGTCGATCCGGTGGAGGACGGCTACGACCTCGTGATTCGTATCGATCCGCCGCAGGACGAACAGCTCGTGGGACGGCGCATCCTCGGTGACGAACGCCTGATCGTCGCGGCTCCAACGATGTCGATACCGATGGCGTCAGGTTCTGACGCAGACGGGTTGCCGGTGCCGGCCGTCGTGCGGGCTGCGACACCATCTGGCGCGATCTGGAACATGCAGACCGCAGACGGCGGTTCGAGGGTGCTCAGGCCGATACCGGTATTGCGTTTCTCATCCTTGATGATGGTGCGCGACGCGGTGCTGCAGGGGGTGGGCGCGGCGGTCTTGCCCAAACTGCTGGTCGAGCACGACGTATCGGCGGGACGACTCGTTTGCTGGGGGACGGCGGCTGGCGCACCGGTGGAAATCTGGGCGCTCTACCACTCACGGCGTCTCTTGAGCGCGAAGGTCCGCGAGTTCATGAACATGCTGCAGGATTTGCCGCGGCCGTAGCGGGCGCCTGCAAAGCGAGCCAGCAACGCTTACCTTTCTTCGCGTCAACAGAGCCATCCGTGCGGTGTCGCGAGTCCCGCTTATCACTCGTCGCCGGGACTTGCGCCCGCCGTAACCCCGCCCTTGCGTCTCCAGTCGAAGCCCGGCCCCAATCCCATCGCTTCGGGTCTTCCCGGATTGTGCGAAAAAACGCGTACGTCTATCTTTCTACATCATACGTATGACCTAGAGAGATAAATCGATGGCAACCTTGCACCGGCAGGTTCTGAACCAGATGGGCGAGCAAATCTGCTCCGGCAAATTCGCGCCGGGAGATATTCTGCCCGCCGAACCCGTTCTCGCCGAACAAATGCAGGTCAGCCGCATCACGATCCGCGAGACGATGAAATCCCTCTCCGCCAAAGGCATGCTCGAAGTACGCCGCCGCTACGGCACGATCGTGCTCCCCCGCTCGCAGTGGCAACTGTTCGATCCGGACGTGATCACGTGGCGCGCACGAGCGGGAACGCTCGACCCCGGCCTTATCGAGGATCTGATGGAGTTGCGCCTGATCATCGAGCCGAATGCCGCCAAGCTCGCCGCCAAGCGCGCCACGGACGATGACCGCAAGGCCGTGCGGCGCGCTTACAAGGCGATGGAACGAGCCGTCGCGGGCCACGGCGAATACGTGCCCGCCGACCTCGCCTTCCACGGCGCAATCCTCACCGCCTGCCACAACCAGTTCGTGCAGCAGATGCAAAACGCCTTGTCGGCAATCCTGCGCACGAGCTTCGAACTCAGCTCGGAAATCGCGGGCGGGCCGGCTCGTTCGCTGCCGATGCACGAAGCGCTTTGCATCGCGATCGAGCAAGGCGACCCGGACGCCGCGGAACAAGCGGTCCTCACGCTCATTCGGCGCGCCGAGAAGGACTTCGAGGATCGGGCCGCGCTGAACAACACCGTCAACGAGAAGCCCGCCTGACGTCTTAAGCACCGCAACCCACACACACATTCATCGCGACCGGCAAGCCGGCCGCGAGGGGCGCACTCGCGCCTCGTCTCAACACCCGAAAGGAAAACGCATGACATCGTTATTCGATCTGAGTGGCCGCACAGCGCTCGTTACGGGCTCCGCAAGAGGCATCGGCTTCGCGCTCGCCGAAGGGCTTGCCACCGCGGGCGCAAACGTGATCCTGAATGGCACGCGCGCCGAAACCGTTGCCGAAGCGGCGGACCGTCTCGAAAGCAAAGGCTTCAAGGCGCAAGGCCGCGCCTTCGACGTCACCGACGAAGCCGCCGTTGCCGACGCATTCGCGCAATGGGACAAGGACGGCGTGCAGGTCGACATCGTTATCAACAACGCGGGCATCCAGTTTCGCAAGCCGCTCGTCGAACTCGAACTCGCCGACTGGCAGCGCGTGATCGACACGAACCTGACGAGCGCGTTCATCGTCGGGAGAGAGGCGGCGCGCCGCATGATCGCGCGCGGCACGGGCGGCAAGATCATCAACATCGGCTCGCTGACGAGCGAAAGCGCCCGCGCGACGGTCGGTGCCTACACGGCGGCGAAGGGGGGCATCAAGATGCTGACCCGCGCGATGAGCGCCGAGTGGGCGTCGTCGAATATTCAGGCGAACGCGATCGGCCCGGGCTACATCCTCACCGACATGAACCAGGCGCTGGTCGACAACGCCGCCTTCGATGCGTGGGTCAAGAGCAGCAATCCCTCGCAACGCTGGGGCAAGCCGGAAGAGCTCGTCGGCACAGCGGTGTACCTGTCGTCGCAGGCATCGAGCTATGTGAACGGCCAGATCATTTACGTGGACGGCGGCTGGCTCGCCGTGCTCTGAACCCAGGACTTCGCGGGAACAAGAAGAACAGCCCGCGCCTAACCCATCGCTTGCAGTAACGATCCGGAGACATCATGGAAAGCGTCAAACCTGTGGCACCTCAAAGATGGTGGTATCTGATGCCCATCATCTTCATTACCTATAGCCTCGCCTACCTCGACCGCGCGAACTACGGCTTTGCCGCTGCCGCCGGGATCGACAAGGATCTCGGCATCACGCACGGCATGTCGTCGCTGATCGGCTCGCTGTTCTTTCTCGGCTATTGCCTGTTCCAGGTGCCTGGCGCGATCTACGCGCAGCGCAACAGCGTGAAGAAGCTGATCTTCTTCAGCCTGATCCTGTGGGGACTGTGCGCGGCGGCGACCGGCATGGTCAGCAACATTCCGATGCTGATGGTGCTGCGCTTCATGCTCGGCGTGGTGGAAGCGGCCGTGATGCCATCGATGCTGATGTACATCAGCCGCTGGTTCACGCGCACCGAACGCTCGCGTGCCAACACGTTCCTGATTCTCGGCAATCCGGTGACGGTGCTGTGGATGTCGGTCGTGTCGGGCTATCTGGTGCACAGCTTCGGCTGGCGCGAGATGTTCGTCATCGAAGGGCTGCCGGCGATCGCCTGGGCCATCGTCTGGTGGTTCACGGTCAAGGACCGCCCCGCCGATGCGCCGTGGATGAGCGAAGCCGAAAAGACCGAACTCGCCGCGCGCCTCAAGGCCGAGCAGGCGCACATCGCACCGGTACGCGACTACAAGACCGCGTTTCGTTCGTCGATCGTACTCAAGTTCTGTGCCATCCACGCGTTGTGGAGCATCGGCGTGTACGGCTTCATCATGTGGCTGCCGTCGATCCTGAAGCAGGCGTCCACTATCGACATCGTGTCGGTCGGCTGGCTCGCCGCCGTGCCATATCTCGGCGCGATCATCCTGATGCTGCTCGCCTCGTGGCTCTCCGACAAGACGCGCAACCGCAAGCTCTTCGTCTGGCCGCTGCTGCTCATCGGGACCATTGCGTTCGTGGGCTCGTATCTGCTCGGCAGCACGCACTTCTGGCTCTCGTTCGCGCTGCTGGTCATCGCCGGTGCGTCGATGTATGCGCCTTACGGACCGTTCTTTGCACTCGTGCCCGAATTGATTCCGAGCAACGTGCTGGGCGGCGCGATCGGCCTCATTAATGCGTGCGGCGCACTGGGCGCGTTTTGCGGATCGTGGGTCGTCGGGTATCTGAACGGCGCGACGGGCAGCCCTGCCGCTTCGTACATGTTCATGGCAGGCGCCCTGCTGCTCTCGGTCATCCTGATGATCACCGTCCCCGCGCGTTCGGACGAGCGTGCAAAGCGCGATGCGCCGCTCGCCGTGGGCCGCACGTAAGCGCGCATGACACATATGAATCCTGGGCGCTCGTGCGCGGCACGCGCAACGCGCCCGATCCTGGCGGACACGAAATGGCAACCCTGATTACCGATGTAAAGGTCATCCTGACCGCGCCGGAAGGCATCAACCTGATCGTCGTGAAGGTGGAGACGAATCAGGCCGGTCTCTATGGCCTCGGATGCGCGACGTTTGCTTACCGGCATGTCGCGGTCAAATGTCTGATCGAAGAGTATCTGCGGCCGCTCCTGATCGGCCGCGACGCTGAAGCGATCGAAGAACTCTGGCAGTTGATGCATCAGAACGCTTATTGGCGCAATGGACCGATCGAGAACAACGCGATCTCCGGCATCGACATGGCGTTGTGGGACATCAAGGGCAAGACGGCGAACATGCCGCTATATCAGCTCTTCGGCGGCAAGTGCCGCGAAGGCGTGCCGATCTATCGTCATGCGGATGGCCGCGATCTCAGCGAATTGTGCGAGAACATCCAGCGATATCGCGAGCAGGGCATCACGCATATCCGCTGCCAAAGGGGCGGCTACGGCGGCGGTGGCTTCGGCAAGGCGCCGTCGGGCGCACCACAAGGCGCACCCGACGGCGTGTATCTCGACAGCCGCAAGTACATGCGCGACACGCTCAAGCTGTTCGACGGGCTTCGCAGCAAAATAGGCTTCGACGTCGCGCTATGTCACGACGTGCATGAACGGTTGAAGCCTGTCGAGGCCATCAAGTTCGCGTGCGAGCTGGAACGGTACGACCTGTTCTTCCTCGAAGATGCCATCGCATTGGAAGAAGGCGAATGGATGCGGCAGCTCAGAGCAAAGACCACTACGCCTCTGGCTCAAGGCGAACTCTTCAACAATCCATCGGAATGGCGCTTTCTGATCACCGAACGTTTGATCGACTTCATACGCGTTCACTTGAGCCAGATCGGCGGAATCACGGCCGGGCGCAAGCTGCAGATTTTCGCGGAGCAATTCGGCGTCAGGACCGCGTGGCACGGGCCCGGCGACATGTCGCCGCTCGCGCACGCCGCGAACATTCATATCGATCTCGCGTCGCGCAATTTCGGCGTGCAGGAATGGTCGGGTACCGAGCCGCCCAACTTCGTGATCCAGGAACTCAAAGGGCCAAGAGCCGCGTTGCTCGATGTGTTTCCCGGCTTGCCTGAGTTCAGGAACGGACACGTCTATGCCAACGGCAAGCCAGGGCTCGGCGTCGATATCGACGAAGCAGAAGCCGCGAAGTATCCGTGCGAAAACACCATTACGACGTGGACGCAGACACGCCTGAAGGACGGGACGCTGCAGACCCCCTAACCGTGCGGCCGCGTCTCGCAGGCAGCACTTGCGAACCTATCGCGCGTTGCGACGCGGCGCCGTCATCGTCAACTCGCTGACAAACGTTTCGACCGACGGATTGCGCGTATCCGCACGCCAGCAGACGACCATATCGATCGCCGTGTCCTTGTCCGCAAGCGGCCGGATGCACAGTCCGCTGCGCTGAATGTTCCGGATGCATTCGGGATAGATGCTGACGCCCGTGTTCGCCGCGACGAGGCCGATGATCCCGTCGCTGGTGGACGCTTCCTGCGCGATCGTCGGAGAAAATCCCGCGCGATGGCAGATGGAGAAGAAGTGATGGCGAAACGCTTCCCACGAATGCGGCGCGCCGAGCACGAAGCGCTCTTCAGCAAGGTCGGCAAGCCGCAGCGTCTTTCTCGCAGCAAGTGGATGAGCGGCGGGCAGCAGCGCCACCATCGGCTCGCGCCCGAAGACGCGCGTCTCGACGTTCGGCGCCGAAAACGGTCCGATCATGAACCCGACGTCGATGGTCGAATCGAGCATCGCTTCCTTCTGCACCGTGCTCGGCATGTGCACGAGATCGATGCTGATCGACGGAAACTTCTTGCCGAACGACTCGACGATACCGGGCAACGTGCCGTTGATCGCGAAGTCCATGTAGGCGATGCGCAGATGCCCGATGTTACCCGCCTCCGCGCGCCGGGCGAGCGTCACCGCCTGATCGATATGCGTGAGCGCGAGCTGGCAGTGCTCGGCGAACACGCGCCCCGCGTTGGTCAGTTCGACGCGTCGCGTCGTGCGCGCGAGGAGCGCCGCGCCCACCGACTCCTCGAGCGCCTTGATGATGCGGCTCAACGCCGGCTGCGTCATGTGCAGACGGTCGGCGGCTACGCTGAACTGCAGCGCCTCGGCGACCGCCAGGAAAGCCCGGATGTGATGAACGTCGATTCGCATGTGCCGCCGCCGTGTGCTCGTGAGTTAGCGTCGCCGGAATCGTTCCGTGCAGGTTCCGCGACGAGCCTTCATCTTACCGGCGCTTTGGCCGATCGGAGCGTGATGAGTGCGCCCACCACCAGCAGTGCCGACACGACGTACAGGCCGTTTGTCAGGCTCCCCGTCATCGTCTTGACGAAACCGAGCATGCTGGGACTCGCGAATCCGCCGAGCAGGCCGAGGCTGTTGATGAACGCGATCGTCCCCGCCGCCGCTCGCGTGCCGGCCAGGAAATCGGTCGTGATCGCCCAGAACAGCGGCTGCAACGTGAAGATCGCCGCGGTCGCCACGCTGATCAAAACGAGTGCCAGCTTGAGATCGTTGCCTGCGAGAGAGATCGCCGAGATTGCAATCGCTCCGATGATCGCGCAACTCGCGGTGTGCCGTCTGCGCTCACGGGATCGGTCGGAGTGACGGCTGACGAGCACCATCGTGACCGCCGCAACGCCGTACGGAATGGCTGACAGCATGCCGACCGAGTAGGCATCGGTTACGCCTGCCGCGCGGATCAGCGTCGGCAGCCAGAAACTGATCGCATAGACGCCGCAGATGAACGTGAACCAGACGAACGCGAGCGAGTAGACGCGTGCGCTCCTGAGCGCGCTGCCGAACGTGTGCTGATCAAAGAGCGACGAAGCATCGCGATCCCTTTGCAGTTGATGCACGACGACGGCTTTCTCGGTGTCGGTCAGCCAGCGTGCCTGTCGCGGGTTGTCGTCGAGATAGAAGAACGCGACGATCCCTAGCACGCACGAAGGCAGCCCCTCCACGAGGAACAGCCATTGCCAGCCCTGCAGTCCATGCACGCCATCGAGATGATTAAGCGCCCAGCCGGACACCGGGCCGCCCAGGACGCCGGCCATCGCGACAGCAGTGAGAAAGAGCGCCATGACGCGGCCGCGCCGCGCGGACGGATACCAGTACGTGAGGTAGAAGATCATGCCCGGAAAGAACCCGGCTTCGAATACGCCGAGCATGAAGCGCATCACGTAGAACGCGACGGGCGACTTGACGAACATCATGCCCGCGGAGGTCAATCCCCACAGAAGCATGATCCGGATCAGCGTCTTGCGCGCGCCGATGCGTTCGAGGATGAGGTTGCTCGGAACCTCGAACAAAAAATATCCGGCGAAGAAGATACCCGCGCCCAACCCATAGACGGCGTCGCTGAACCCGAGGTCGCTGCGCATCTGAAGCTGCGCGAATCCGATGTTGATCCGGTCAAGGTACGCGGCCACGTAGCAGATGAAAAGAAACGGAATCAGGCGCAGCGTGATCTTGCGATACGTCGCGTCGATCGTCGCTTGCGAATGGGGCCGCGCTTCATCTTCCAACACTGCTCCCTGCCATGCGCTCTCGCTCATGCCGTTCTCCCCGGGAAAGTCATCGAATCGTCAAGTTGCAAATCGGTCAGCGTTCTATTGAGGTCTCGCGAACACGAGCGCCGCGTTCGTTCCGCCGAAGCCGAAGGAATTCGACAGGGCGTAACGGATCGGACGCGGCCGCGCCGAAAGCGCCACGAGATCGATGTCACGAAATTGCTGAGGCGCTTCGTAAAGGTTGAGCGTCGGCGGCGCGATTTGCGCGCGCATCGCGAGGATGCTGATGATCGCCTCGACGCTTCCCGCCGCACCCAGCAGATGCCCCAGCGCGCCTTTCGTCGAGGAGACGGAAAGCCCCTGCGTCGCATGCCCGCCGAATACACGCGTGATCGCCTTCAGTTCGATTTCGTCGCCGGCTTGTGTCGATGTCGCGTGCGCGTTGACGTAGTCGATGGCAGACGGTTCGATGCCCGCGCGCCCGATCGCCATCGACATCGCGCGAGCGGCGCCGTCGCCGTCGGCACGCGGTGCGGCGATGTGATGGCCGTCGCCCGACATGCCGTACCCGATCAGTTCGGCGTGAATGCGCGCGCCGCGCCGCAGCGCATGCTCGTAGTCCTCCAGCACGACAATGCCGCTTCCTTCGCCCATCACGAATCCGTCGCGTTGCGCATCCCACGGACGCGATGCCGCGCGTGGATCGTCGTTGAACGAGGTCGAGAGCGCTCGAGCCGCGCAGAAACCCGCCATGCCGAGGCGGCATACGGCCGCTTCGGCGCCGCCTGCGATCATCACGTCGGCGTCGCCGAGCATGATCATGCGCGCCGCATCGCCCAGCGCATGCGCCCCGCTTGCACAAGCGGTCGCCACCGCGTGCGTCGGTCCGCGCAAGCCATGCCGGATCGCCACATGTCCCGCAGCGAGATTGACGAGGTTCGACGGAATGAAGAAGGGAGAGATCGCTCGCGGACCCTTCTCGTGAAGGGCGACAGCGGCCTCCGAGATGCCCGGCAACCCACCGATACCGGAACCGATCAGGACGCCCGTGCGCTCGCGATCGGTGTCCGTCGCGGGATGCCAACCGGCGTCGTCGAGTGCCTGGGCCGCGGCTGTCATCGCATATTTCGCAAACAGGTCCATCTTGCGCGAGTCCCTGGCCGGCAGCCATTCGCTTTCGTCGAAGCCGCCGTCCGCATAGCGTCCTCGCGGAACGAGGCCCGCGATGCGGCACGGCAGATCCGACGTATCGAATCGATCGATAGCGCCGATGCCCGAGTTCCCCGCGACGAGCTTCGACCATACGTGCTCGACGCCGACTCCGAGCGGCGTGACGAGCCCCAGACCCGTGACCGCCACACGACGCAGCGCCGGATGCTCAGATCGCTTGAGCATTTGCGCCTCCTCGCTCGTAGACCGGGAAGCGTTCACACAGCGCAGCCACTTCGTCACGCACACGCGCAACAACGGGCTCATGTCCTTTTGCGTCGAGCACGTCGCAGGCAAGCGATGCCGTGCTTGCCGCTTCCGCCTCGCCGAAGCCCCGTGTCGTGATCGCTGGCGTACCGATGCGGATGCCGCTCGTAACGAACGGCGACTCGGGATCGTTGGGGACCGCATTCTTGTTCACGGTGATGTGCGCGCGGCCGAGGGCGAGGTCCGCCTCCTTTCCGGTGGTCCCCTGACCGATCAGGCTCACGAGAAAGAGATGGTTATCGGTGCCGCCCGAGACGATATCGTAGCCGCGCTGCTTGAATACCGATGCCATCGTCCGTGCGTTCGCGATCGTCCGTTCCTGATAGCGCACGAACGACGGATCAAGCGCTTCCCTGAACGCTACAGCCTTGGCCGCGATGACGTGTGCGAGCGGGCCGCCCTGAATGCCGGGGAACACTGTCGCATTCAGCTTCTTTTCGATCTCCGGGTTCGCGCGCGCCAGAATCAAACCGCCGCGAGGTCCGCGCAACGTCTTGTGCGTGGTGGTCGTCACGACATCGGCATGCGCTATCGGATTCGGATAGAGGCCCGCTGCGACGAGCCCCGCCACATGTGCCATATCGACGAACAGGTACGCACCGATCCGGTCCGCGATCGCGCGAAATCGCTCGAAGTCGAGCACGCGCGAGTAGGCTGAGAAGCCGGCGATGATCATCCGGGGCCTGTGCTCGAGCGCGAGCCGTTCCACTTCGTCGTAATCGATCGAACCGGTTCGCGGATCGATCCCATACTGAAGCGCGCGATACAGCTTCCCGGAGAACGATACCTTCGCGCCGTGCGTAAGGTGCCCGCCGTGTGCGAGGCTCATGCCGAGAATCGTATCGCCCGGTTCGAGCAGCGCCATATACACCGCAGCGTTCGCCTGCGACCCGCTATGCGGCTGCACGTTCGCATAAGCTGCGCCGAAAAGCCTGCGCGCACGGTCGATCGCGAGCGACTCGACAACGTCCACATGCTCGCATCCTCCGTAATACCGCTTGCCCGGATAGCCTTCCGCATACTTGTTGGTGAGCGCGGAGCCCTGGGCTTTCAGGACGCGCCGGCTCACATAGTTTTCCGATGCGATCAGTTCGATGTGACGCTCCTGACGCTCCCGCTCGCGCGCCATCGCAGAACCGAGTTCAGGGTCGAATTCGTCGATCGTGTGCGTTGCATTGAACACTGCTCTCTCCGAAGGTCGCATGCCGCTTGAAACAGGATTCGTCGCGGCATGCTGGGTTGGTTGCCGATCAAAACGCACAGCGTAAATTCGCGAGCCGCCATGCGGCCCGCGTTCGCGCTCAGCCTTTCACCGTTTGCAGATAGTCGACACAGCGATCGACCGATTCGACATCCGCGAACTTCGCATCGATATCGAAGAGGTTCCAGGCGACCGCGCCCGGTACGCGGTCACCGATGCATTCGCGCACCGCGATCGTGCGGAAGCCTTCGGCCAGGCCGTCGCAGAGTGTCGTGCGCACGCAGGCGGAAGCCGTCACGCCGGTCACGAGAATCGTGTCGACGCCTGCCGCGCGCAGGAAACCGGCAAGGTAGGTGCCATGAAACGAACTCGCGCGCTTCTTGATCAGCACCTGCTCGCCCTTGATCGGTGCGATGCGCGAATCGATGGCCCACAGGTTTTCGTCCGCCTGATCGACGACGTCGACGGGGATCTTGTTGTGCCAGAGGCCCATGTCGGTATGCGGGTTGTTGCGGTCGGTCACCTGATAGCACGTCGTCACGTGGATGACCGGATGATTGTTCTCACGGCACGCGGCGAGCAGGCGCTGCACGCCGGGGATGATCTGGTCGTCGATGTGTTCGCACGTGAACGGGTTGCCCGGCCGGGTCCACGCATTCGCGAGATCGACGTTGATCAGCGCGGGCTTCTTTCCAAATCCCACGCGCCGCTGAAAACCACGCTCCTGATAGAGTTTTGTCGATTCTGCAAAGGCTTGCGCCAACATTTCGTTCAATCCTGCGTTCATCTCTTCATCTCCGAAAGTTCTCTGGGACAGTGCTTGCCATGTGTGTCGGCAGGGAAACTATAGGTTCGACATTATTGTGAGTCCAATTACTGTTTGGCTCGTTTTGTTACCACATTCGGTATCAATAAAAGCGCTTCGGAACCTCGATGAAAAAGGCCCGGAGGGAACCGGGCCGCCGCGAACGCTGAGTCACGTTTGGTCAGAATCGGCTTCGGATGCCGACGCCGTATGTCAATGCCGACGAAAGCGAAGTGGCTCGCTCCGCGAGGATCGCGGTGTACGCGTCCGTTCGCCGCGAGAGGTTGTAGTCGAAGCCGAGTGCAAGCGTGCTTCGGCTCACATGCGATCCGCCCGAGGACTTCGAATGCATGTACGACGCGAGCGCCTTCCCTTCGCCGATCGGAACGGCAAGGCCGAGCTGCACGCCGTTGATCGTCGTGTCGGCGCCGCTGATATCGTTTGCGATGCGTTGATACTGGCCGTAGAACCGCACGACGTTCAGGTCCCAGAGCAGCGCGGCCTGCACGGCAGTCTGGCGCGAGAAGCCTGGGGTGATTGCGTCGAGGTCGCCTGGCGTCGTATCGAATGGCTGGCTCTGGAAAGCGACGCTTATGGACACTGGCCCGCCCGCGTACGAAACCGATCCGCCCCATTTGTGGGCGTTTCCGTCGCCGGCCTGGTTGCCGAGCGCGTAGACCACATTGGCGTTGAACCCCGCGAGGACCGGCGAGCGATAAGCCACCGCATTGTTCCAGGCGTATCCGCCGACGAGCCCTTGTCCGTTCACGCCCAAGTAGGTTTGCAGAACCGCAGGCGAGAACGTGTACGAATCGATGAACGGGTTGAACAGGACCGTCGTCACGAAATACGGCGTGACGATCCGTCCGAGATGAACCGACCCGTAAGGACCGCCGATGCCGACCTCGGCGCTGCGGCCGAAGAACGGCTCGCCGTCGAAGCTGCCTGCGCGCCCGTTCTGCGGCCTGAAGAAGTCCTCAAGCGTGAAGGTCGCGCGCCAGCCTCCGCCAAGATCGTCGGTGCCGCGCATGCCCCAGTACGAAGTCGACATGCCGCCTCCGCCGACCGTCCACGCTCGCTCGCTGCCGAGCGGCTTCGACGAGCCGGCCCATGCGTCGACGAGCCCGTAAAGCTGAACCGTCGACTGGGCGTGCGCTGCGTGCGCATGGAACGAGACCATTGCTGCTGCGGCAAGCCGTGTCAGTGCCCTGGATCGCCTCATTTGTCCGAGCCCTCGCCGCCTTTGCGCGCGAACAGCATCAGCAGTGCCGACGCCAGGCACGGGAGCACACCAAAGTACAACGCGCCCTCCTTCCACGACCCGCCATGCGCGAGAAGCGCGGTGACACCGGCGCTCGCGATCACCGCGCCGATCGGCCCCATTGCCGTTACGATCGCGCCGCCCGTCGCGCGGATCGATGTGGGATAGCTTTCACCAATGAAGAACAGTGCCGCCGCGTACGGCCCGATCAGGAAGAAGAGGCCCGCGCTGTAGAGCGCGACGACGATGGAGAAGTCGCTCGGCGCGAGCAGCATGCCGAGGAACGAAACGCTGCCGAGCAACCATCCCGCCACGATCGTGTTGCGCCGCCCGAAGCGATCGCCGATGAACCCATGCGCGACATAGCCCGCGTACCCGACGACATTCGATAGCACCAGCACGACAAGCGAACTCTGGAAAGACAACGCGTGGACCTTGGTGATGACGGTCGTCCCGAGTACGCTGAAGACCTGGATCGTGGACCAGTTGAGCATGAAGCTCAGCCCGAGCACGATCGTGCTGCGCAGCGCCCGTCCACGAAACGCGCCCCTGATGCCAGCGCCATGCTTCTCATAGTCGAGGCCGTGCGCACGCGCGAGATCGCGAGCACCCGACTTGTCTCCGCTGCGCTCCGTCTCGACAATGCGCCGATGCAGAAGAAACTGCGGGCTCTCCTTGAGACGGCGGGTCATTAGCAGGATCGCGATGGCGGGGAACGTCGCGAAGATGAAGCAACCACGCCATCCCACGAACGGCAGCAGCGCAGCGGTCAATCCAGCCGCGACCAGCGCGCCGATCGGCCAGCCGCCTTGCACGAGGCTGTAGAAGAGGCCCTTGCGACGCTCCATGCGCGGATCGTCGAGGGCCGCGTACATCTCGTTCAGGTAGGTCGCGTTCACGGTCTGCTCGGCGTAGCCCAGGCCCGCGAGTGAACGCACGAGCACGAGTACCGCCTGCCCCGCGTTTCCGGCGGCGGCAGTGAGTCCCGAGCACAGCGCGGCGCCCGCGACCGTGGTGATCATGCCGGCGCGCCGCCCGAACCGATCGACGATCGGGCCGACGAGAAATGCGACGACAGCCGTCCCGATCGCGACGTAGGTAGCGATCTCGGCCTGTTGCGCCTCGCTCCATCCGTAGTGCGTGCCTATTTCGGGTAATAGCGTCCCGAACAGGATGAAGTCGTAGACCGCGAACACCCACGCAAGGAACGCCGTCCAGCTTGCCCGGCTTACGTCGCGCGCATCGACGGGCGGCGGCGTCCAGATGGTCTTTGATAAAGCCTCTTCTCGTTTCATCGTTGCTCTCCTGGCGCGCACGCGCGCGGTCACGCCAGTCAATGGCGTTCCATTGACTGGCATGTTTGGCTATTGGATTGGGACTGGCTTGAAAGACGACGCGAGCCGGGTTGCCCGGCTCGCGGTGCTACGGATCAGCCGTGAAGTTCGGCGCGCAACGCCTCGGTAGCCGGCACGTCGAGCGTGAGATCGGGCGTGATCACGACGCCGTAGGCCGCGCGCGCGTGATCGATGGTGCAGAAATCGTCCAGGACGTCGTCGAGTACCTGACGCGGTGGCCGCTGCAACGGATCGCCGTAACCGCCGCCACAGGGCGCGTAGTACGCCATCGCTTCGCCCGGCTGCAACGCGATGTTGGAGAACTTCGCGTGCATCTGACGGACCGAACCATCCGCGCCCACGATCTCTACCTTGCCCACCTGGCCCTCATGCCCGCCGAACGCGCCCCAGGGCACGTCGAGATGACGCTCCGATTCGTGCGTGATCGTTCCGCCTTCGAGAAGACGCTGCGTCTTCACCACGCCGATGCCGCCGCGATACATGCCGGCGCCCGGCAGAACGTCATCGCGGAGTTCGTACCGGTCGCAGACCATCGGCAAGTGCATGCCGAGATCCTCGATCGGATTGTTGCGCGTGTTGGCCATCAGGTTGTCGATCGAATCCGGGCCGTCGGATGCCGGCCGGCCGCCGTATGCGCCTTCGTTGACTTCCAGGAACACCCAGTAGTCGCCTGCCGGACGAATCCCCGAATAAGCCGCGAACGAGAGCGTCGCCGAGTTGCCGGCGGTTGTGCGCCCAGGCAGGACCGGAGACAGCGCCTTGATGATCAGATCGATCATGCGGTTGCACTGCGTGAAGCGCGCTTCCGCCGCCGCCGGGAAAATCGGGTTGAAGATCGATCCCTCGGGCGCGACGACGCTGATCGGCCGGAACGATCCTTCGTTCGGCGGCAGCTTGACGTCCATGAGCGCCGTGTCGGTGAGAATTGCCCGGAACGCGCAGTAGCAGGCCGGCTTCGTCGAACCTTCGAACGGGACGTTGAAGCCCGTCGGGACCTGATCGGCCGAGCCGGTCAAATCGACTTCGACGCTGTTGCCGCGAATCTTCACGCACACTTTGATGGGTAAGCGTTTTTCGCGGTTCAGGCCGTCGTCGTCGAGGAAACCTTCCGCGCGATAGTCGCCATCCGGAATCTCGGCGATGCGGGCGCGCATCATCGTTTCCGTGTACGCCATCAACTGGTTGGCGGCGCCGAAGACGGTCTCGCGTCCGTAAGACTCGAGCAGTTCCTGCATGCGCCGCGCGCCGAGTTGCGCCGAGGCGATCTGTGCATCGATATCGTCTTTCGTCTGGCGCGCCGTGCGGCTGTTGTAGCTGATGAATTGCCAGAGGCCATCGTTGCGCTTGCCGCGCTCGTACAGCTTGACGCCCGCGAAGAGCATGCCTTCGGCGAATACGTCGGGGATATCGATGATGAGCCCCGGCGTCGCCGCGCCGATATCGACGTGGTGTGCCGTGTTAGCGGCAAATCCCACGAGTTCGCCGTGCCAGAACACCGGCACGACGATGCACAGGTCAGGGCTGTGACTCGCGCCGTAATAGGGATGGTTGTGGATGACTACATCGCCCTCTTCCCACTTGCCGCCTTGAAGGCATCGATCGATGCCGCGCAGATAGGCGGGAATCGAGCCGATGTGCAGCGGCGAGCCCTCCGATTCGGTCAGCGTATTAAAGCCGAGATCGAAGAGGCCAGCCCCGATGTCCTGCGATTCCCGGATGATCGAAGAGAACGACATGCGGTACAGCACATGACTCATCTCCTCCGCGATCGTGTGCAGCGCTCCACTGATCACCTGCAAGGTGACCGGATCAACGCGTCCGTTTTCCATGATCTGCTCCTCTTATGCCGCTTGACGGTTGATATGGATGTTGCCGTTCGCCACGACGCGCGCGCGATAGCCCGGTGGCACGAGCGTCGTCGAATCGCGCTGGATCACGATCGCGGGGCCGTCCAGCGTGTTGCCGGCAAGCAGGAGACTTCGGTCATAGCGAGGCGTGTCGTAAGTCTCTCCGTCGTCGAAGGTCGTGCGGCGCACGAACATGAGCGCGCGGTCGTCGGGACGCGCAGACCCGACCGGCAGCGCGGGCCACTGGAGCGCGGGCGTCTTCGCCACGCCGATGATGCGCACCGTGACGATCTCGACATCGACGTCATCGAACGCCCAGCCGTAGTCGCGTTTGTGCTGCGCGTGGAAATTCGTCTTGATCTGCTCGACGTTCGCAAGACTCACGGCGCCGTCCGGGATGTCCGCGCGTAATTCAAAGCCCTGTCCGTGGTAGCGGCACTCCGCGATGCGCAAATAGCTCTGGCGATAGCCCGGCACGCCGTCCGCATCGAGGCTCGCGCGGCATTGCGTGGTCAGATCATTGATGACGGCGTTGATCCTTTCGACCCCATCCTGCGTCAGATCCTTGAGCACCGTCAGCACCGAACGCGTGAATTCGTATTGCATGTCGGTGACGAGCAGGCCGATCGCGGCCGTGATGCCCGGGGCCGGCGGCACGATCACTTCCCGCGCGCTGACCGCTTCCGCGAGTGCCACGCCGTTCAACGGGCCTGCGCCGCCGAACGGAAGCAGCGCGAAGCGGCGCGGATCGAAGCCCTTGGCAACCGAGTTCGCGCGTATCGCGAGCGACATGTTCGAGTTGAGAATCCGGATGATCCCGAGCGCTGCTTCCGTCACGCTCATGCCGAGCGGGCGCGCGATTTTTTCCTCGATCGCGCGATGCGCAAGCTCCGGATCGATCTTCACGCCGCCGCCCAGGAACTGATCCGGATCGAGTCGGCCGAGCACGACCTGCGCATCCGTAACGGTCGGTTCGGTGCCGCCGCGGCCGTAGCATGCGGGGCCCGGGTCGGCGCCCGCCGAGCGCGGACCAACGCGGAACGCGCCGCCTTCGTCGATGTAGGCGATCGAGCCGCCGCCCGCGCCCATCGTCGCCATGTCGATCATCGGCGCGAGCACGGGGTAGGCACCGACGTAGGTGTCGCGCGGGTTCATGATCTTGACCTGCCCGTCGGGGATCGTGCTGAAGTCGGCTGACGTGCCGCCGATGTCGACGGTGATCACGTCGCGCACATCGGACATCGCGCCCGCCCACCGACCGCCCATCACGCCGCCCGCGAGTCCCGACATGAGGATCGACACCGGACGTTGCGCGCACATCTCGACCGTCGATACCCCGCCGTTCGACTGCATGATCCGCAAGTGCGCGTTGATGCCCGCTTCGCGCAGTTTGGTTTCGAGGTTGTTCAGGTAAAGCGCGGTTTTCGGCCCGACGAACGCATTCATCGCGGTAGTCGAAAATCGCTCGTACTCGCGAATCACGTTCACGACTTCGGACGAGCATGAAACGTAAGCGTCAGGCAGAACCGACTGAACGAGCGCCTTGGCGCGCCGTTCGTGCGTATCGTTGAGAAACGAATACAGGAAGCACACGATCACCGAACTGATACCGCGCGCCTTGAAGACGCGCGCCGCTTCGAGCACTTCTTCTTCGTTCAGTTCCGCGGCGATCTCGCCGCTCGGCGGCATGACGCGCTCGGTGATCGCGATCCGGTTGCGGCGCTTCACGAGCGGATGCGATTGCCACGGCACGTCGAATTGCAGCGAGAAGTTGTGGGGCCGCTTGTGCCGCCCGATATGCAGGATGTCGCGAAAGCCGCGCGTCGTCAGCATGCCGACTTCGGCGCCGTTGTGTTCGATCGTGATGTTTGTCGCGACCGTCGTACCGTGCACGATCATCGAGACGTCGGACGGCTTGACGCCCGCAAGCTCGCAAATCTCAAGGACGCCGCGCAGCACGCCCACCGACTGGTCATGCGGCGTGCTCGCAACCTTGTGGACGAAAACCTTCGCACGATCGTTCTTGTCCATTCTCTCGAGGACCAGATCGGTGAAGGTTCCGCCAACGTCGACTCCTATTCTTGCCATGGCCATTTCCTCTTCGAACCTTGATGGGAGCGTCCCCGCTCCGACGACGGGTCAGTCGGAGCCAAAACGCATGTCCGTGCTGCCGCGGAGCTGGAAACATCGAAGCAACGTAGGAAATTTGACCGCCCAATATTCACATGTCTATTGAGATTTCAGGCTGAATTATTGCGCTTATTGGTAATAGTTTTTTTTGCATCAGACACCTCATTCGAGGTTTTGATGCCATAAATGTTCCGATACTGGACCTTCAGAACGAGGCGGTAGCGTGTCGACGTTGATTGGCGCGAGCGCCAATGTTTTGCGCATCAAAGCGAAAGCGATGCAATGCCTGTCAGAGACAAGCATGAGCGCTTCGCGTGCGTGTGGAAGCAGCCTGGCGTTCCTGATCTAGACGATGTTGGCAGCGGGTCGGTCACATGCCAGCTTATGAGTATCGTCCGAAGATAGCAGTCAAGGCCGCATGCCTGTCTTCCTGCGGCATGGAACAGACGCGTCATGTGATAGCGCACGAGGTCGCGTAAGCGAGCTAATGCGTCAGGTGTTCTGGTCGATCAAGTCGGCAAAGAGGTCCGAGGTGGCGCCGCTCGTCGAAAGCGGCGACGGCAGCACACCTTCCCTGACCTGCGCCAGAACCGCCGGCGGCAACCAAACTTCCTCCATAGCGCCCATGCCGCTCTCGATCAATTGCTGGAGGAAAAAGGACTGCTTGCGTCCCGTTACCTCAGCCAGTAAGCGCAGCCTTTGTTCGATCTCCGGGTCGACTCGTACCGCGACCACTTTCAGCTTGTTTTCCGCCTTCCTTCTCACCTTTGCTCCTTTGATATCGTCAGTGTCATGACCTATAGCTTTGCTACGAGAGGTTCCCGAACTGATGCCTTGTGCACGGGCGTGTCCAACGCAACCGGATTGCCGTGACAAAATTTGCCGCAGCGGCACGAGGGAACGTGACCGCGCATCTTATCCGATGCCAGCCTTGTCGTTCGGGGCTGCCGCGAACAACTCACGGCATCGATTTTCACTGACCACCCAACACGCGAGCGACGAAGTGTCTTCCCCAGGCTTCGCCATGAGCAATGGCGTCACCCACCGTCTCGAACGGCCCATGGCCACCGGTCATTTCACCAGAGTCCTCAGCCAGCACGGAACCGTGAATCGGCTTTCGATCAATGCGAGTTACAATCACGCGGGCATTGAAACCAATAACCTTTGCCGTATCAGCGGGATCGTCTTTCTGCTCTGCCCTTATGACCAGCAGGTAATCGCCAATTTCAAGCTCCTTGTGCATGACCGCCTCCTGTTTTCATCAAGGAATCCAGCGTGAGGTACTGCCCTTCAGGCTACTCGTCGATGGGTATATTGAACCGCGTCCGACACGCAGCACATTCGACGCGCTCCGATTTGCCTCGCGCCGGCAATGCTGCAAGTGGATGCTCTTCTCCCGCGAGGAAGCAGGCTGGACACGGAAACGCCTCGTGCGATCTCAGGCGATGCCATCGGTCGATGAAGCGCTCGATGTCCATTGGAGCTGCGCTGGTCGCTTCCAGATAGTCCATCAGGACGTGAAACAGAGCGGGGTTTTGCATCCGTTCCTCGGCGATTGCTTTTCTGCATCGTAGCACTCTGAATCGCCGGATTCGAGCACCTGGGATTGCCCGCGCATCGACCGTCTGTCGTATATCGCCAAGGATCGATCCTGCATGCCGCGTTCTTGATTATTTTACAGGTCAGTCGAACGTGGTGGACGGTCGATTCATCATGCTGTGAGCGGTGCGATGATTTGACGAGTGCTTTTCGAGGCGCTGGCAAACGCGATAGTGCTGTCACGCTTGATGTTCGAACCCTCTCGTGGAAGACGCCCCAAGGCTCGGATCGGCACACATCGCACGTCCACGTTGCGATTCGAAATCAGAGTTGGCATCGCCTGACTCGATACTCCCAATCGCGGCGCGGTCTACTTTCCCTTGCTCGGTGAGAGGCAGGCGATCGACGATGCAGATACGTACCGCATCGGCAATGAGCACGCCAACCGCTGCTTCAAGCGCGCGCATGCATCGCGCGACATCCACCCTCCTTCCATTCCACGGCTCGATCGCGATGATCCATCCGTGCTCGTTTGCGTCAGAGTTCGCAGCGAAAGCCACTGCATAGCGCACGCCGGAAAGCTGGCACAGAACCTCTTCAATCAGAGTAGGACCGATCGCGCGTCCGTCGACTTCGGCGACATCGGTTGCGCGTCCGAGAACATGCAGTCTGCTGGCTTTGTCGAGGAAACCGATATCGCCTGTGAGACACCAGCCGTCCTGAAACTTCTGGGCCGACTCGACTTCCTGGTGGTAGTAGCCTTGCGCAACAGCGCGGGACCTCACCTCGATTTTTCCATGCTGCCCCATGCGCGCGAGCGTTCCGTCGGCGAGGCGAAAGCGCACGTCGACGCCTGGCAGAACGCATCCAGAACTGCCGAGCACGTCCGCGGATGCGTCGTAGGCAGCTTCCGGCAGCACGCTGACGAGACCTGCCTCGCTCGCTCCGTACATGTGGGTGAGAGCGGTTCCCAGACGCGCGATCGCGCGTCGCCGCAGGATGGCGGGCGCTGATCCGCCGACGTGCGCAATCGACCGGAGTGAGGAGAGGTCGCGTCGGAGGACGTCCGGATGATCCATGACTTCGAATAGCTGCGGCTCGACGAGGAACACATCCGTGATGCGTTCCGCTTCGATCGTCGCGAGCGTCTGCGCGGGTTCGTAGCGACGTTCCAGCACGATCGTGCCGCCACCGACCAACGTCTTGTCGACCAGTACTTGCGACAGGTACGCGAGCGGACCGTTGACGAGTTGTCGCCTGTCCTCGTCAACGGCTACACCGACCATCGCGGAATACGCAGCAAACGAACGATAGCTGCCTTTGGGCACCCCCGTCGTGCCGCCTGACGAGACGATCACCGCAAGGTCGTACGCCTTGGCGCGGCTCTTCATCGGGAGTTCGGATTGCGCCTCTGCGAGCTTGTCGAGTCGCGCAGATGCGGGACCAGCGCCCACCCCGACGACGCGCGTCTTCACAGAAACGGGGACAAGCTGAGCGGTCTCCGCGAAGACCACCAGAAGCGTGGGCCGAATCCGTTCAAGCAGTACCGTGCGGCGATTGGCGTCGGCGAGCGCGGGCAGGAACATCGTCCCTGCACCCAGAAGGTTCGCTGCGTAGCGAATGGCGAGCGCGTCAGGGCAGTTGGAGGCGAACTGCGCGACTAGCGAGCCTCGACCGATGCCCACTGCCTTGAGCGCACGTGCATAACGAAAGATCGCTCGACGCAGAGCGTCTCCCGTTACGTCGCGCTCTTGATAACGCACCACCATCTGATCGGCTCGCGTCTTCAATCGTTCGAGCAATGCATCGACGTAAGGCCGATAAGCTACTTGTCCGTTGTCTTCCACGATGACCTCCTGCGTGCGAGATAGGGTTCAAAACTCGAATTCCACATGACGCATCGTGCGCCCACAAAATGAGCGAAGAATGAGCAGACCTGTCGCGGGAGTGGACTGGTTCATCCGGACTAATTCAGCGTTAACTCTGCCGGTTCAAGATGGGTCCGTCCAAACAGGGAACGCAAACATCATGAAACTCTCGAGAACCACACGCATGGCCTTGCCCGCAGGCTTGATCGCGGTTGCGCTCACCGGGTGCGCGGTCATCCCGCCGACCGGCCCGTCCGTCGTCGCGTTGCCGCCGAGTGGCAAGCCGATGAGCGTCTTCCAGCACGAAGACTACGCATGCCGGGACTACGCCTTCCGCTCGGACAATCGCCCCGTCCCGGCTCACAGCGAAATACCCGAGGGCCTCGGCAGCAGCGCGATCGGGACCGTAGGCGGAGCAGCCGCTGGCGCGCTGCTCGGCGCCGCGGCAGGCGACGCGGGCGTCGGCGCAGCGATCGGTGCGGGCGCTGGCCTGCTATTCGGCAGCGCTATGGGGGCGAACAGCGCACAAGCCACTTCCTCCAGCCTGCAGGCGCAGTACAACGCCGCTTACGCGCAATGCATGGCTTCAAAGGGCAACAGGATTTCGCAACCAGCCGTCTATTCCACGGCTCCTGTCTATGCCGCGCCTCCTGTCGCGTACGTTCCGGGCCCCGTTGTTTATGGCGGTTACTGGTCGTATTGACTGCCCCGCTGACGAAGATCGTGGCGATATCCGAATTGCGGACGCCGACAAGCCCGGAGGATCGCGCTCACGACACACACGCGGGACAATCTCAAGCGGAGCGCTCAAAATCGAGCGATGAGGCGACGAACACCGAGCCATCCATCAACCGACGAGCACTCCCGGCTTATGTTCGCCTTCGTCATGACCCAGGTTCCATCGCGCGACTCCGCCTCTGCGCCGACGGCCATCACGCCCGATGGGTGTCCAATACGGATCTGATCAGACGCCGTTCCACTGACCAGCCGATTCACCACCGTGCCGGCAATCGCACCCGCAACCGACGCGCGTTGTTGCGTGATGGAAAATCTACCGGGACAGCCCATCCCTGCCCGCGAATCCCTCCGCCGCGCCAAAAAGCACTTTCACCCAATCGATGAACACTCGTACCTTGGTGCTGTATCGACGGCTCGGCGGATAAGCCACAAAGACTTCGAGCGGCTCGCGCGTCCATTCGACGAGAATCGGAACGAGTTCACCGCGTTCGATCGCGGGGCGCACCATGAAATCCAGCGTATGGATGATGCCGAGCCCCGCGAGCGCTGTCGCCAGATGCGCATTGCTTTCGCTGACCAACACGTCGTTGCGTACGTCGCCAAGCGTAATCTGCTCAACGCCGTTGGCGAACCTGAGCGGCTGGATCGCGCCACTGCTCGCCGAGAAATAGCCGACGACCGGATGCCCGCGATCCACGATCTGATTGGGATGCGTCGGCG
This sequence comes from Caballeronia humi, assembly GCF_001544475.1. GTDB lineage: Bacteria > Pseudomonadota > Gammaproteobacteria > Burkholderiales > Burkholderiaceae > Caballeronia > Caballeronia humi. The sequence continues at coordinate 183,266 of NZ_FCNW02000004.1, forward strand.
CGCCGTAGGTGGCGAGATACGCCGGACTGGCGCAGGTCGTCCAGCGCAACGTGCCGATGCTTTGAGTGACGAGCGCGGGATCGTTTGCCGTGCTCCTGATCGCACAATCGATGTTCTCGGCGATCAGGTCGGCCGTTCGATCCGTCACGCTCAATTGCAACTGGATGCCCGGATACTGCTCGCGAAACGACGGCAGCGCCGGTATCAGCATGCCACTTGCAATCGATCCGCCGGTATCGATCCGTAACGGGCCTCGCGGGTTGCCGTGCGCGCGGCCGAGCGTCGCCTCGATATCGTCGAGTTCGCTCAGCAGAAAACGCGTGCGCTCGTAATAGGCTGCGCCATCGGTGGTGACGGTCACCCGGCGCGTATTGCGTTCCAGAAGCTTCACGCCAAGATGCGTCTCGAGCGAGCGCACCCACTTGCTGACCGTCGTGTTAGGCATGGCAAGTGATTGTGCTGCCTGCGTAAAGCTGCCCGTCTCAACAACGCGCGCAAAGATTCGGATAGCCTGAAGATGATCCATGCTCCACCGCCCATACCGGATTATGCACAATCATGCATAAAGAATGCATAGGATACGGCTTTATCCCATTCAGTGCGCGGACTATGCTGTGTTCACGTTCTCACCTACTGCACACAGGAGCACCGAAATGAACGCATCAGCATCCCGCCATATCGATACGAAGCGGCACGCCGGCAAAGTGGTTCTCGTCACTGGCGGCAGTTCCGGCATCGGCCTCGCGGCCGCGACGCGCTTTGCCCAAGAAGGCGCGATCGTCTATATCACCGGGCGACGCCAGACGGAACTCGACGCGGCCGTCAACACCATCGGCCACGGCGCGAAAGCCATTCGTGCGGACATCGCGTCTTCCGACGATCTCCAGCGCATGTTTCAGGTTTTGTCCAACGATCAAGGGCGTCTCGACATCCTGTTCGCCAACGCGGGCGGCGGCGAGTTCTCGCCGCTGGGTCAGATTACGGAAGCGCAGTTCGACAAGTATTTCGACATCAACGTCAAGGGCACCCTGTTCACCGTGCAAGGTGCACTGCCCCTGATGCCACGCGGCAGCGCGATCGTGATCACCGGTTCGATCACGTCGATTCAAGGCGTGCCGGCGTTCGGCGTCTACGCGGCGACGAAGGCGGCGCTGCGCTCGTTCGCGCGAACGTGGTCCAACGATCTCAAGGGCCGCGATATTCGCGTCAACGTGGTATCGCCCGGGGTGGTGGTCACGCCTGCCTACAAGTCCGAACTGAAACTGACCGATGAGCAGATCGACGCGTATCGCCAGCAAGTCAGTGAAACGACACCGCTGGGACGCGTGGGCGAAGCCGACGAGATCGCCAAAGCCGTATCGTTCCTCGCATCGGACGATGCCAGCTACATCACCGGTATCGAGATGTTCGTCGACGGTGGCCGCGCGCAGGTTTGACGCCAACAGACTACCGCGCATGGGGAGGCGCCGCCAACAAGCGGCGCGTCTGAAACGATGCTTCTTCGCGCGCGAGATCGCCTCGCGCGCGTATTACAACGGCGGGCACTTCGCGCGCCGTGTTCCCTCAGAAGCTCGCGGAAATCGCGACGCTCGGCGCACGACGGTGCGGCTCCCATCTCAGCGTATCCATTCCCGCCGCCGCTGCGTGAAAAAACGGGCGTACGGGTCCACGCGCGAAATATTTTGAACATAGGGGAATACGCCCGCCTCGTTGCGCGTTCTATTCGCATGGCAAGCGATGTCGCCCGAAGCTACGCGCTTCGGCTCGGCCCTGCGTGCGTTTCAACGGGAGAAGAACATGACGGTCAGAAGTCAGCGCATTGCGATATGCGCGTTCATTGCGGCCTCAAGTCTGTTCGCAAATGCGGTGCATGCCGGTGAGAAGGTCAAGGCGACACTCGACAACGATACGATCAAGCTCGACACAGACAGCATCAAGGCAGGATCGGTTACGTTCGAGGCGACCAACGCCTCCGTCAACAAGCAGATACACGAACTCGTGGTGCTCAAAACGGACATGCCCGCTGACAAGCTGCCGGTGAAAAACGGCGCGGTGCCGGAGAAGCAGTTCAGAAAGATGGGCGAAGTCGAGGACATGGCGCCCGGCCAGAGCAAGCATCTCACGCTCAAGTTGACGCCCGGGCACTACGTGCTCATCTGCAACCAGCCCGGCCATTACGCAATGGGCATGCATGCGCCGTTCATCGTCACGCCATGAGACGCGGCCCCGCGACCCCGTATGCAACCTCCCGCGCCTTTTCGGCGGATGCAAGAATCATAAAGGGCATCACGATGGAATATCTTCATGGCGTGGACTTGCACATGGCTCAACGCAACCGATCAACTGTCAAGATCGAGGTCGACGACGGCGAGACAGTGGAAGGTCGAATCGTCGCGTTCGACGATTGGCACTTGCTAATGCAATTGAAAGACTTTCCGTGCGTGGTCCTCGTCGCAGCGATTGCTCGCATGGAGCAATTGAGTTGATCGTGGCGGGCCGCCAGCAGCACAAGCTTCGGGACGACCCGCTCGCGCGACGAAACTTCCTTACACGTCACGCTTTTCGAACGCGCTTCGATTCGCCTGAACGAATTCTTCGATGCTCTGCGGCGCCTTGCCGGTCACCTTACCGATGACGTCGTCGGTTCCTTCGAAGACGCCGTTCTGGTAGTCCACTGCCACCTCGATGAAGTGCTGGATCGTAAATTCCGGAAGGTCGTATTGGCCCAGGTGCTCGCGATAGCCTTCGAGTGTCGTCGGGTTGTACACAATTTTCCGGTCCAGGACTTCGCTGATTTTGTCCGCAATCTGTTGCTGACTCAATTCGATGGGACCGCAAAGTTCGTACGTCTTGCCGATATGGTCAGCCGGTTGCGCAAGGACGGCAGCGATCAAACGCGCCTGGTCCTCGGCCGCAATGGGGGCGTGGCGCCCGTTCCCGAATGGAAGTGCAATCTTGCCGTCCTGGACGATCGTATCGCGCACCCACGGAAAGACCAGCCACTCTGAAAAGAACGTCGGACGAATGTGGACAGTCGGAACGCCCGACCAGTCCAGAACGCGCTCGGCAATCCAATGGTCGCGCGCGGCGTGACTTTTCGCATCTTCGCGGGCGGAGATTTGCGACATGTTCACGACGGCTTCCAGCCCCGCGCGACGGGCTGCATCAGCGAAATAGGCGGTCGCCTGAATGAAACCGGGACGCACGGGAAAGCAGAGATAGGCTGCCGAGACACCTTGTGTGGCACGTATCGCGTCATCGTGGGAAAGCAGGTCCCCCACCACGATTTCGGCACCCGATTTTCGAAGCGTCTCACTGCGCTCATCTTCCCTGCGAACAAGCGCGCGCACTGAATGGCCGCTGGCCAGAAGATTTTGAACGGTGTGCACCCCTGTCTTGCCGGCTGCTGCTGTAACCAGAATCTTGCGTTGTTCCATGATGACGCTCCTGTCGATGAGTTGATCACACCGTCCCGTGACGCAGACACCCGATGGTGTCGAGTGTCGTGTTTCGCATGATGTGCATATACACATATTCGTCCGATAAATAGCCGCAAAGAGAATTGATCGTTGCGGTCACTTCGGAACGGGATGATTGAATGTCTGGATGTTAGTCATAATCCACATACAGGTCAAGCATATCTGATTTACGGTATATGAACGAAATCTACCCTGTATCTGGATTACACTCATACTCCCGAAACAGAGGCTGACGAACGATGGGATATTCTCAGGCAGACAAGATCGCGACACACCAGCGCATCGTCGAGGTCGCGGCGAAGCGATTTCGCGAACACGGCATCGAAGGGGTCAGCATCGCCGACCTCATGAAGGAGGCCGGACTCACGGTGGGCGGCTTCTATAAACACTTCGATTCTCGGGACGAACTGGTGCGGGAGGCATTCGAATTCGCACTGCGTGATATCGAACCGTGGGAGTCGGCCATCCCGACCGCACCTCGTCGAGCCATGCGTTCATACATCTCCGAGTCGCATCGCGATAACGTGGCGACCGCGTGCCCCATTTCAGCTCTGGTCAACGATATGAGCCGGAGCACTCAAGAGACGCGGGAGGTCTATTCGGCCCGCGTCGAAAAAATCATCAACCTGATTTCCAGGGCGTCGCCCGCACAGGAGAGCGCCAAAAAACGAGCCGAGGCTGTGCTCATCCTGAGCGCGAGCGTCGGCGCGCTTACGTTGTCGCGCGCGGTGTCCGATCCGAAGCTGTCGAAACAGATTCTCGACGGGGCCTTGAGTGAAATCTTGGAGAAGCTATCGGCTAAACGCACGAAAAGGAAAAACGCTGCCGCAGTGCCGGGCACAGACGTTGACGCAAGAAAGAGAGGGCACACCGGGGATTCCGACACCTGAAGAATCGTTACTGACGCAAATGCATCGCGTGCGACCTGAACGTGTCGCATTCGGAGGGCTTCGGCAATGTAGGGTAAGCTGCGTCCAACTCGGAGAAAACTATATGACGCGTTACTTGCAGGAAGAACTGACCACTTTTTGGGGGCGCTTGACGCCGTACCTCGCGCTGCTGGAGTCGGCGCAGGGCAGTGCAACGGGGCCAATCGGACGTGTGACCATCGATACGCCTGACCAACAGGCCTTCGCGCTCCACACCACCGATACAAAGCCTTCTGACGACACATCGCAAGTCCCGACAGGGCAAAGCGCAACGTACACCAGGCTCAGAGTTGACGGTTCTGATTGGGGACCGTGGCAAAGAGAAGCCTACGAATAGGCCTCTGGACCTCGACATCGATACCGACCGTCCCCAAACACCTCGACTCAAACGGTCGCAGCGACCTCGTGCCGTCGAAGCGAGGACGATTCCGCCAATGCACGGGCCAGAATCGCTTCGGTGCCGGGCGTGATCTGCCGGCGATATAGTTCCTGAGGGGCCACCCATTGAACAGCGCTGAATCTGGCATCTGTTCGTGGCCGCGCGTTATCGGAAACCGCGATGCGAAAAACGTGATGGATATGGTGCGCCGAAACGTGCTCGAATAGCGACGCAGCCGCGTGCGCTTCAATGCCGGTTATTTCATGCAACGCGCGGATCGCCGCGACAATTGCCAACTCGTTCCGTTCGATCGATCCGCCGGGCAATAACCACATTCCGCTGTGTTCCCTGACCAGCAGGATCGCGCCCTTGCTGACCACCAACCCCGTCGCTCGTATTCTCATTTGTCCGCTTTCTCCATTCCTATAATCCCACTGCAACTTCTTTCAGCGGGCTGCGATGGCTATATCGATGTTCCTTCTCAATGCGCACTTACGATTTATTGCATGGTCTGCGAGAGAGCGGAATCAGCAGTTTCCCTGTCGGACCTTCAACTCTCGTTACAGGATCTTGCCAAGGAACCGCTGAATCACTTGCAAGAAGGTCACCGGACGGAATTCAGGCCGGACGCCTCCCTGCGACATGTCAGCATGATGCGGGGCGCCATCCTGTATTTGTCGGCTCTGCGGGACCAAAATTCCGATGTACATGGTGCTCCTCCAACAAGGGACCTCGTTGATACGGGATGATGGGCACGTGACCCTGCAGCGCTACGCCCCAGCACATTTTCGCTTCGACGATCCCGGAAGTAAGTGGCGGGCGTCTTTGCGTTCGAGCATTTGCCTCACTATGCGCTCGCGCAATTTCCACGAATGCTTCGAACTGAAGCCGAATTCCCCCGCTTTCCGACCTTTTGCCCTCGCGGCCGATGGCTATACTCAATCTCGTCTCCACGCTCTCTGCCGCGATGTAATCGGCGAAGCGCTTCGGGCGTCGCACGGGTTTGCCATGCGACGCCCTTTCTTTTTTCCGCTATGGACCGAGCGTCGACGACCGCGTCTTCGATTTCCATAAAATAAAAAGAAAGCGCGGATAGCCAACAGCCGATATTCCAATCTGGCGCGTAATTCGGGAATCCCTTTTTTTCATCGAAAGGAGTATGTTTCCCTGCGATTCCTATCGTATATTTATCTGTAGCGATTTAAGAAAAGCATCATGTGCGGGATCGGCAAGCGGCAAACTTCACAGCATTGCGCCACGACCAAGAAGGAATAAAAGCAATGATGCTTTCCCGCATGATGGTTCAGACGCGATTTGCGTCCTCGTGCTGTGCGTATGCCATCGTCCTGACCCTGTTGCTTCTTCTCTCCGCCTGCGGTAGCGATGATTCACCCGCAGAGCCCGCGTATGCCACCTCCGCGCGCGCCCAGATCAACCAGTTGCTGAACGCGGCGCCGGGCGTCAGCGTGCAATCGCCGAATGGCGACAGGCTCGAATCGTTCGGCACCGCTGTTCGCTGCACGACCACGCCGATTCCGACAGATGCGCAGTTTGGACGCCGACTGTCGATGCGATCGCGAAGATCGTGATTGCATCGCCCGGGTGGGAGCGGTGACGAAAACGACTTCTCCGTCGAAGGGTAACTACCACACTGACAGCGTCGTCCGGATCGCTGACAGTCGGCGCGTCAACGCGAAAACCGCGCAACCCAGTCTCCGGAACAACGAGGAGGAGAACTGCCGTGCTCAAATCAAACTGCAACAACGAAGATCCCTTCCGCGCGGGTCGCCGGCAATTTCTCGGCTATACCGGCGCCGGCATGCTCGCCACGCTGCTGCCCGGCTGCGGCAGCCACGACGACAACGCCTCGCCCTACCCGCAGACGATCGCGATGGGTCAACAGATGATTCAGCAGACCGTCAGCAATTCCGCGCAACCGGTGGCGGGGATTTCCGTCGCCATGCTCAAGGGCAGCAGTGTGGTCTGGCAGCAGGCGTTCGGCGTATCGTCCGTACCGAGCCAGACTACCGCGACGACCCAGACACGTTTCAACATCGGATCAGTCAGCAAACTCTTCGCGGCGCTCGCGGCCACGATTCTTCAGGATCGCGGGCTGATCACGCTCGATACGCCGATCGTCAGGTACCTGCCGACGTTCACGATGCTGTCACCCGAGTACACGCAGATCACCACGCGTCATCTGCTGTCGCATTCGTCGGGGCTGCCGGGCACGAATGGCCGCAATCTTTTCACCTTCGCCCCGGTTCCCGGCTACGCAGCGGATACCCAGGCCGAACTCGCGAACACGCATCTGAAGCATCTGCCGGGCGAACTGGCCGTGTATTGCAACGACGGCTTCACGATGGTCGAGCAGCTCGTCCTGGCGATGACCGGGCAGAGCTTCGCGAGCTTTGTCGAAACGGCGATCCTCGCGCCGTGCAAGATGACGAACTCCAGTTATCTGACGAGCGTGCCTGCCAGCGGTTCGTTCTCTTATCCGTATGCAAAGGGTGTCCAGTATCAGGAATTCGTCAATGCGTACGCGACCGGCGGGCTGAGCTCGACTCCAGGCGACATGATGAATCTCGCGCAGATGATTCTCGGCGGCGGCGTGTTCCAGGGGCAACGCGTGGTGTCCGCGGCGGGCATCGCTCAGATGGGCACGGACCAGTCGACGGGCCTCCTGATCAACCCGTCGCCCGAATGGCGCTCGGGTCTCGGCTGGGATTCGGTCCAGCAGCCCGCGCTCGCGGCTGCCGGGGTCCTCGGATGGGAAAAGGACGGCGGCACCGCGTTCTACACGAGCGAGTTCTTCGTCGTGCCGCAAGCGCAATTCGCGTTGATGGTGACGGGCAATTCGGGCTACGACGCCCGCGCGCTCGCAGAAACGCTCGTGCTCTCGGCGCTCAAGGAGGACGGCACGATCGCCACGCTGCCGGCCAAGATCAGCAGCACGGCTCCGCCGGCTGCGTCGGGACCGAGCATCGTGAACGCTGGCGGCATCTACGGCAACTCCGACTCTCCGCTGCAAGTGATCGCCAATCCCGACGGAAGCGTGCAACTGAACCAATGGACTGCATCGACGCATGCGTGGACGCAGATCGGCGCGTACCAATACCGCAGCGATGGTTGGTACTGGAGCAACACCGATGCCGCGTCGTACCGCTTTACGGTCGTGTCCGGAACGGATGGCAGCGGCAAGGCGTTCAGCTACCGCTACCTGATGAAGCGCGTCGTGCCGGGCGCGGGCTACGCCTTTCTCACGCTGGCGCTCGGGCAGCAACTCGCACCGCTTGTGCCGCTCGACACCGCGTGGCAGCAACGCGTCGGCACGCAATGGACCTTGACCAACGATTCGCCGACGGCCGTGCCGATCGTCATCCTGGGCAATCCGCCGGCCCTCCTCACCACCCTGGCCGAATTGCCGGGATACGTCCTGTACGGAAACGAAGACCTTCGCTATCAGCTCTTCGTGCCACTTTCGGACGACCGCGGCGGCATGTCGGTCAAGGTGCCTGGCAATTTCGGTCGCGACCTCTACGAGATCCGCTTCGCGCCGGCGAACAGCGCAACCACGTTGACGCTGGGCAGTTCGATTTACGCGACGGCTTGATCGAACAGTGTCGTAAAGTGTGCAGATGACGCTTCGCCCGAAGCGTCCGCATCGGCATGCTCATATGTCCAACATACAGCCCACGCGGGTTGTCGTATCCGCGCGCCTCTCTTACCCTGATCCTCATAGTCGTGAGCCGGTTTGGCGCAGCAGCCCATCACCGCCTCACCAGCGACTCCCGTCTACAGTAGATCATTGGAGGAGACATGCACGAGGGCTTGCTTGAGGTTACGGTGTCGCGCACCTGGCATTTGGCCAAGGGATACCGCGCGGTCGAATTGCGCGCGAAACAGGGCGTGTCGCTCCCGCCTTTCGACGAGGGAGCCATTCTGGACGTCGTGCTGGACGCACATGCAAACCGGAGCAGGAGCCAGCCGCTGCATCGCGAGTCGTCGCGACGAGAAACCTACGTAGTAGGCGTTCGCACCCGATCGGCATCCGGCTTCGAAGCAAGACCAGACGACGCGATTTTCCATCCAGGCAGCGAACTGCTCGTTCGTCCGCCGACGAGTCTGCCGCTCGCAATCGACGAGCATGCGCGATACATCCTGTTTGCCGGCGGGCTGGGCGTAGCGACGATCGCGGGGATTGCGAGGCGCCTGGCCGACGCAAAGAAATCATTCGAACTGCATCACTTTGCACAATCGACCGCACGCACGCTGCTGCGTGAAGAGTTGCAGACGCTCGCGCCGTTCGGGAAGGTCCATCATCACGTTGGCCTGGACGCCCACGAGATAGCTCAAACCATCTCACATGCAGTGAGCCCCAGCAGCGCCAACGCGCAAATCTACTGCAGCGGGCCGCCCAAGCTGATGGACTTGATCCAGTTCAACGCTCACGAGTGGGTTTACCCGAAGAACGTCCACAAGATTTACCTGGGCGAGCGGAAAGGGCCTGCCGGTACGGCACAGGTTTAGCACGCGGGGAACAGCTTTTCTCCGATAATGACGCCCAGCGAGGGACACGCGCCAATGCGCCGACGTCCCATCGCGAAGGGAGGTCACCATGCATCTGGCCGGCACCATACTTCCGATCTTTGCCATCATCCTCACCGGGTGGCTTGCAGGCGCCACCGGCTACATTCCCCGCACGCTGGCCGCGCCGTTGATGCGCTTCGCCTACTACGTTGCGATGCCCGCGCTGGTCTTCCTGACGATCGCCGATGAGTCGCTGCACGCGCTCCTCGACTGGCGCTTTCTGGGTGCGTTCGGCGGTGGCTCCCTGATTTGCTTTGCGGCGGTGATGATGTTCGTGCGCGTCGCGCGCGGCGCCGGCATCGGAAAGAGCGCAATGCTGGCCGCCGCCGTATCGATGACGAATACCGGATTCGTCGCGCTTCCCATCCTGAAGACGCTGTATGGCCAGCCGGGTGTTCTTGCAGCAGCCATCGCGACCGTCTTCGTCGGCGCGATCATGTTTCCGATACTGGTCTTGTTGCTCGAGATCGGCCGATACGACACATCGCGCAGCATACAGACGACGGCGCTGATCCGGCAGATCGCGACCAATCCCGTTATCCTTGCCACGATCTTCGGACTGCTCTGGTCGATCCTCGGCTCGAAACTGCCCGGACCGGTCGCGTCGTGTCTGACGATACTCGGCGAAGCATTGACGCCATGCGCGCTGTTCGCCATCGGACTCGATCTGACAATCGACGAACTGCGCGAAGGTGTGGGACTTTATGCATTGCTGACGGCACTCAAGCTGGCCGTCATGCCGCTCGTGGTCTACGCGCTTTGTCTGGCGGTTGACCTCGACCGGACGGCGACCATCGCTGCTGTCGTGTGCTCGGCCGTGCCCACCGCCAAGAGCGCGTACGTGCTCGCGGTTGAATACGACGTCGAAAAGACCGTAGTGGGTGCGGTAATCTCGATGACCACGCTCTTTTCAGTCGTCACGCTGCTCGGCTGGCTTTATGTTCTTTAACGGGTCCATGCCATCGGCTGGCCTGCCGTCCGCAAGCCGCGGCCACGACTTGCGCGCCGTAATCGTTCTCCATGCCCGGGAGCGATTGCAGCAGGCAAACGAGTCAATCGAGCCGCACCCGCTTTTTTTATCGGCGAGAGTTAAGTGATACTGTCAAAGAATCGGAGGACTTTCCGCGTTTATCGTCCAAGCGTCGACAACCAGAAAAGGATTCGCACGATGGCCAAGATCGCCGCAGGGGTAGGTCCGAAATTCCCGCAAGTCGTCGTTCTGTTCGGCGCAACGGGCGATCTGGCGCGGCGCAAGCTCTTGCCGGGACTGTTCCACTTGTCGAATGCGGGCTTCATTCCGGGCTGCAAGATCATTGCCGTCGCACTCGACGACATTAACCTCGACGACTTCCGCCGAATCGCACAAGCCGCGCTCGACGAGTTCGCCACTCGCAAGGTTAGTCAATCGGAATGGGACACTTTCGCCGCCAACCTCGACTATGTGCCGTTGACGGCAGGCGCCGAGGTGCTCAAGGTCGCGGTAAGCAAGGCGGAGCTAAGCTTCGACGGCGAGTGCCGACGGCTGCATTACCTCAGCGTGCCTCCCAACGCCGCGCTGTCCGCAGTCGGCATGCTCAAGGAAGCGGGCCTTGTCGAACGCTCGCGGATCGTCATGGAAAAGCCTTTCGGCACCGATCTGGCGAGTTCCGTGTCGCTGAATTCGCGGCTGCATGAGGTCTTCGAAGAAGAGCAGATTTTCCGGATCGATCACTTCCTCGGGAAGGAGCCTGCGCAGAACATCCTCGCTTTTCGGTTCGCGAATGGTTTGTTCGAGCCGATCTGGAATCGTAACTTCATCGACCACGTTCAGATCGACGTACCGGAAACGTTAGGCCTCGGCAAGCGCGCGGGTTTTTACGAACAGACGGGCGCCTTTCGCGACATGGTCGTCACTCACCTGTTTCAGATTCTCGCGTTCATGGCGATGGAGCCGCCGACGTCGCTGGAACCGTCGCCCATCAGCGAGGAGAAGAACAAGGTCTTTCGCAGCATGCTGCCGATCCAGCCCACCGATGTCGTTCGGGGGCAGTACCTGGGGTATCGGGCCGAGGAAGGCGTGAGTCCGGAGTCGGAAACCGAGACGTTTATTGCGTTGAAATGCTCGATCGACAACTGGCGCTGGGCCGGTGTGCCGTTTTATCTGCGCACCGGCAAGCGGCTTGCCGAAGGACAACGCATCATTTCCATCGCGTTCCGCGAGCCGCCGAAGAGCATGTTTCCGGCGGGTTCGGGCGTGGGCTCCCAAGGTCCGGATCACCTGACGTTCGATCTGGCGGACGCCTCGAAGATGTCGCTGTCGTTCTACGGCAAACGCCCGGGCCCCGGCATGCGGCTCGACAAGCTGAGCCTGCAGTTCGCGATGCGCGATACGGGCCTGATCGGAGACGTGCTGGAAGCCTATGAGCGCCTGATCCTCGACGCGATGCGAGGAGACCGCACGCTGTTCACTACGGCTGAAGGCATCGAGCGACTATGGGAAGTATCGACGGCCTTGCTCGAATCCCCTACTCCCGTCCGTTTCTACTCGCCGGGTTCGTGGGGGCCCAATGCCATCCATCAACTCGTCGCGCCTCGGGCGTGGCGCCTTCCGTTCGAACGGGCGTGGCGCGATCCGAACGCGCTGGGCAGTTGATGCCGGTTCATGCCGTCGCCTCGACTTGAAGCGTTACGCCGGAACGCATTCGCCATCACGATTTCTTGTTGCGCACGGGCGTTCCCGTATCTGCGAAAAGATCGATCACCAGTTCGCGCAGCCAGCGATTGCCTTCGTCCTGCTGCACGCTCGCGTGCCAGAGCAGATGAATCGGCGCAGCGGGCAACTTCATCGGCAACGCGCACAGGCTGAGCGAGAACGGTGAGGCCAACTGCATGGCCAGCCGCTCTGGCACCGTGGCGATGAGATCGGTGCGCTGCAGGATGTAGCCGACGCTCATGAAGTGCGGCACCGTCAACCGTACCTCGCGCCGCACGCCCTGGCGTTTCAGCCAATTGTCGACCTGACCGTGTCCGGTGCCGGCCGACACTACGACTACATGCTCGGCCTCGCGCCAGGCAGCGAGCGTCAGCGGCGTGTTCTCGAGTGCATGGCCGCGCCTGAAGAGGCAAACGTAGCGCTGATCGAACAGGCGGCGCTGATAGAAGCCGCCCTTGAGTTGCGGCAACAGGCCGATGGCGAGATCGACCCGGCCGTCGGCCATCTCGTCGCTCAAATTGACGCCCGTGTCGCGCACGGTATTCAGCGCGATGCCCGGTGCCTCACGCGACAGCCGTTCGACCAGCGCGGGCAGAAAGACAACCTCCCCGATATCGGTCATTCCGATCGTCATCGTGCGCGTGGCAAGCAGTGGATTGAAACCGGTCACGGGATTGAGCGCCGCGTGCAAGGTGGATAACGCCTGCGACACCGGCTCCGCCAGACGCAACGCAAACGGCGTGGGCACTACGCCACCCGGCCCGCGTACGAACAGTGGGTCACCGAGCCGGCGACGCAGCTTTGCAAGCGCGTTGCTCACGCCGGGCTGACTCATGTTCATTTGCTCGGCCACGGTCGCGACGCGCCGCTCCTGCATCAATCGCTGAAAAAGCAGCAGCAGATTGAGGTCCACTTCGCTCAGTTCCATGACGCTGGTATCCCCGGTTCATTCAATCCAGTGATGAAGCAGATTCCCGGCATTTTATTGTGGAATGACGGCACTTTGCCAAGAATAGTGTCACGGCAAATACATCGCACATGCCGCGCTGACTCAACCCTGTAAAACTGCCTATCGGAGACGCAACATGAACAAGATCGATCTCAGGATCGCTATCGTCGGTGCTGGCATCGGCGGACTCACGCTCGCGCTCGCCCTGCGAGAGCATGGAATCGACGTGCAACTCTATGAGCAGACCGACGAGCTGCGCGAAGTGGGCGCGGCCGTTGCGTTGTCAGCGAACGCGACGCGGTTCTACGAGCGCATGGGTTTGCGCTCAGACTTCGCTGCCGTGTGCGCAGAAATACCGGCGCTGATCTATCGGGACGGGCGCAGCGGCGAGGTCATCGGGCATCATCGCGGGGACCCGAGCTATCGCCAGCAGTTTGGCGGGTCGTACTGGGGCATTCACCGCGCGGATCTGCAGGCGGTGCTGTCGAAGGCGGTCGGGCTCGAACGCATCCATCTCGGCCATCGGCTGATCGATCTCGTGCAGTCTCCGGATCGTGTGAGTCTGAGTTTCGCCAACGGCAAACACATCGAGGCCGATCTCGTGATCGGCGCGGACGGAGCACGCTCGATCACACGCCGCTGGATGCTCGGCTACGACGACGCCCTGTATTCGGGTTGCTCGGGCTTTCGCGGCGTGGTGCCCGCCGAGCGCATGGATCTGCTCCCCGATCCCGAAGCGATCCAGTTCTGGATCGGACCGCAAGGCCATCTGCTTCACTATCCGATCGGCGACCAAGGCGACCAGAACTTTCTGCTCGTAGAACGTCATCCGTCACCGTGGCCGTCGCGCGAGTGGGTCACGCCGGGCAGCGAAGGGGAGCAGTTGCGTCTGTTCGGGGACTGGCATCCGGCCGTGGTGCAGATGATCACGGCGACGCCGATCAGCCAGCGCTGGGGCCTTTTCCATCGTCCGCCGCTCGGACGATGGAGCCGGGGCCGCGTGACGCTCATCGGCGATGCCGCGCATGCACTCGTGCCACATCACGGTCAGGGCGCCAATCAGTCCATCGAAGATGCCGTGGTGCTGGCCGCGCAACTGGCCAAGGCAGGCCCGGGCCGCTGGCGTGAGGCACAGGCAGCTTACGAGCGGTTGCGACGGGGCCGCACGCGCAAGGTGCAGTACGCATCGATTTCAACGGCGGACGTGCTGCATCTGCCCGACGGACCCGAGGCGCAAGCGCGCAACGCTCGCCTGAGCGCGCGCGAAAGCTTGCTGCATCACCTCGACTGGATCCACGATTTCGACGCCCTTGAGCAAGAGCCGACCGACCGCCAGGGAGGCACCTGGTTGTAAGGCGGCCATGCTCGGTGTGCTTCAATGGACTCGCTCCTTCCGACCGTGTCTGCATATCCGCTCACGGGTCTGCGGGCTGTAGAAGCTATCTTGGTGCCGGCGATTCTTCGAGGGCGAAGCGCGCCGCCATGCGCTCTCCCCACACGGTTCCGATCGCGTTCGCCAGGGAGACGGGATCTCGGCCGCCCGCGCCTGAATCAGGCGGCCCCGCCTGCTCCTCGTCCGCGTGAGCTTTCGTGATGACGCGAATATCGAGGCTGATCATGCCAGCCGTGTTCCCCTGCAACGTCAAGAGCGGCACGGACATGTGGCGATGCGCCTGATCCTCGAGGTAGGGCAGCGGCACGCGAGCGGTCGCCGATCCGTCCGGGAGCGGCAGGGCCAAGGCCAGGACGGGCACCTGCCGGGACGCGTCGGATCGAGTCTTGAGCACGTCGAAATAGAGGATGTCCGGGAAATGATGGGCGAACTTCGTGCCCGAGCGTTCGTTGGACCCTCGGAGCGAATGGGTGTCGCTCCGCCCTTCTGACAACAAGGTGCACTCGACCAGAACGCACTCGCCGTCCGGCACGGCGGAAACGGCGAGGTGGTGCGGCGTGACGGCGAGCACCGTCGCATCGGCATCGACCGAAATCGGAAGATGCCTCCAGTCCTGCTCGATCGCCGCAGACAGCGGCCGCGCTGCATGAAGCATCAGCAATTCGAAGAATCGGCCCAGCCGCCAGTCGTAGTGCGCTTCACTGGTATGAGCGCCAGGCAGTATGAAGGCGTTCATCGCCGCACCGATGGCGTCGGGCAGCGTGTCCGGCGTCACTTCTTCCCATCCGGTGGGCGGGACCTCGAGCAATTCACGCGCACCATGAACGAGCTCCGGCATGGAACAAGACATCGATACGACGTCGCGGCAAAGCGTCTCGAATGCGCACCGCGACAGATGACCGGCCTTGGCGCGCAAGACGGGCATGACGATGAGCACGGCACGGATCAATGCGATCGCGGTCAGCGGCTCGCGCTCGGCAAGCGGTACTTCCGAGGCGACGAGATACTGCACCGACGTATCGCCGGCGTAGTACTGGAACAAGCCTGAATCATCGGGCTCGAGCACGAGATCGTAGAGCACCTCTTCATCGTCTTGTGAGGCGGCATCGTGAGACGTGATCGTGTCGATCAGTACCGTCCGGTCGCCGCCATCGTTTCGATACGCCAGCAGCCGGCTGCCGGGACGCATCTGCCCGATGCCCATATCGGACAGCGTGGGCAACAGCCAGCCGAGCCGGTGCGGCTCGATGGCGACGAAGGACGGGGTGTCCTCATCGGCATGCGACGCGTCATAGAACGGATGGGTCGATGCGAAGCGAAACGCACCGTGGTTGACGTCATGCAACATGCGTCCCGCCCGGTACGGCTGTGCCACGAAAATTACCCGCCGCTGACCGCCCGGACCCGCGACCTGATCGCCTGGCCTCACGTCTTCGATGTTCGTTAGCGCGCCATCCGGCAGCACCACTTTCGTCCCTGCGACAAAGCAGCTGCCCGCGGCTTCACGATAGTATTTGCTGCCCGAACCGGTAATGAACACCTGCGATGCGTAGGTATCGCTCGGGTCCGAGAAACTGGTCGCGACATTGGGCCTCCAGACCCGATTGTAGTAGCGCAAGCCCCCAGCCGCGTCGTTCACGATGTCCGTGCCATCTATCATCCAGTCGCCGGTACCCGGCCTGGTCAGCCAGATCATGTAGCCGACCCAGGCGTCCTTTCCGACGACGCTCGCAATGTCCTTCGACATGATCGAATCCGGCAGTGACTCGATCACGGCGTTGACTTCGGCAATCGTCGCGCCGAGCGCGTGGAGCTTGACCCAATGATGAAACAGATACCAGGCGAAATCCCGCACGACGGGATCGTTCGGATTGGTTCCCATCGGGTTGGCGAGTTTGCCCAGCACGTCCTGCTGCCATGCCGCGGACTTCAACGTTTCGATATAGCGCTGCTTGACCTTCGGCTTGTCGCCAGCCTGCGCATAGATCGTCGCAAACGGTGCGAACGACTGCTGCAGCATGTAGCTGTAGAACTTCAATGCGCAGCCTGCGCGCAACGTATTGTTGAGCGAAGCGAGGTCAGTGCGCACCGCATCGATGTTCACCCGGTCCCAACTGTTCGCCTGTGTCGAATGGATGGCGTGAGCGGTGGCCGCCAAGCACAGCCCATTCCACACGTCCTTCTCTCCCGTGACAGCCGGCACTTCGGGCATGTGCGGGCCGGCCTGCCATTGATTGCCGTAAAGGATCGGAAAGAGCGGCTTGTAGTCCGTACTGAAAGCACGGGGGAACGGGAAATCGCCCGTCGTCAGGCTTTCGACGTACGTCACGAATGCGCGCCGTGCGTCATGACCCGTCGGGTTGGATGCACGGTCCGGTAACGCCGCGACCATGTCGGAGACCTGCTTTTCCTGTGGGTCTGCCATGACGAAGTCTCCCAGTACCACCCTGCATGGAGGTATTCACGCCGCCGCGGCAACCTCGATGTCGATCTTTCCGGACGCCTCGCCGAACTCGTTCTTCAGGGTCACGGTGAACGTTTGACGTGTCATCAGTGCCGTCGGAGCATCCACCATGCTGATCGAACCATTGAACGAATTCAGGTGCAGAAAACCGGGAAGCGCGGGCGCCACGCTGAACGTGCCGGTGACGTAGGGCACGAGACCAGGGAGGGTCGGTTTGTCGTATTTCTTCCCTACCTTGAGCAAGAGCGGCAGCCCGTACCTCACTTCATACGGTGCGCTGATATGGCGCACCTGAACCTTGAGTTGCGCGGGTGCGGAAACGGCGCTCCCGTCTTCGAGCTTGCTGCCGACCGTGATCGCATATTGCTTTTCGGCCATGGCCTTGAACTCGGCATCGCTCAGTTTCTTCGGCAGCGCATCCTTCTTGAGGCTGACCGTTCCGCGTTTCTCGTCGAGCGAGAGATACGTGGGCCACCCTGCGCCTAGACTCCAGGTGTACGGCTCCTGGCCCGACTGACCGATGTCGAGCGCCCCGCCGACCTGCAGGTTGCGGCTCGTGTCGGCGGGGTCCAGGCAGATCAGCAGATCCTCATAGGTGATGTTGCCCACTGCGGCGACGGAGCGTTTGAGCGACCAGAGAGGCCAGTCGGTTACCGGAGATGGCGGCGTGTAAGTCGTTTGCGGATTGGAAAAGTCGGTGACGAACTTCAGGCCCAGCGTGTCCAGGAGCTTTCCGCTGGTCTTGTGCCGCAGCAGGACCCGAGCTTTGCTGGGCAAGGTGTCGTCGCCGCCGCCGCTGTCGGAAGAAATGATGGTGACGTCCCACTGGCGCGCTTTCGCCTGCTCCTCGGTATTCATGCCTTCGGCGCTGAGATCCTGCAAGACGACGCCATTGGTCTTTTGATCGACGGCCAGCGCCAGCAGTTTCCGGTTCTTGCGATCAGGCGTGATCGCGATGAAATTCGCTATGCCTGCTTCATCGACCACCAGCGACAAGACGTTGCCCCAGCTATGCGTGAAACTGTCCTCGGCAGGCTGAGCGCTGGACTGAAACGTGAGTGCCTTGGCGGTATCGCTGATCTTCGGTTCGTACAGGGTTTCCCTCGTGAATCCTCCGTCGGGCCCGCTGGGGACATCGATGATGCGGCTTTCCCAGACAAGCTGCGTCGTGACGAGGGAGATACCCGCGGGCAGCGCCTTTCCGTCGTTGGTCCGGTTGATCGAGAAATAATCGATCGAGGTCCCTTCCATGAAATATCCCTTGGGCCGCGCGTAGTCTTCAAGGAACCGGTAGATGATGTCGTGCTCCTTCTGGAAGACGAACACCAGAATGATGCCGATGATGGACGCCAGAAGCGCCAGCGGACCCGCGATCGAAGCGATCGCGCTGACCACCATGGCGCCCGTGGTGCCAGCGATCATGAAGGACAGCGCCCATGTCGCCGTGAGCGCAATGACGTCCAGCGCCGCCGCCGCCACGAACACCCCGTCCACGGCCTTGTCGTACTTGTTCTTGTCCTTGGAGAGCTGGATTGCGCTAATGATGAGATTGGCGACGGCCAGGACAGTCCCGAGCCGGACCGCGACGAATTCGTCGAGGCTGCGGCCCATGACGCGGGTCCAGGGCGTGTCGTCCAGTATGTGGGTCGTGGCGGTACGGCTCATCATGGCAACGACACTAGAGGCCTCGTTACCACGAGAGATCCAGCGCACGCCTGCGTTGCCGAAAGCATTGATGCTTGCTTGCGCGACTTCCTCGTCGATGAACAGCAGGCGGCCCAACTGCTTGGTCTGCGACCAGTACGATGCGGTACGGTCGAGAAAGAAATAGGCGCGCGTGCCGCCCTTGAGGAGGAACGCCATGCCATGCGCGAGCGCATCGATACCACCGATGATCGCCCGCGCCTGCGTTTCGGCCGACAGGTCCTTGAAGCTGACGCCGCCGTTCACCAGCATGACGATCGACGTGATGTTGAGCGAGAACCCGAAGGCCATGGCGAGCTTGGACATGCCGGCGCCAAACTTCGAGAAATGGTCTCGCTGGGCGATCGCCATCAGTTCGCCCCAACTGCCCTGCACCCCGATCTGGGACAGCGCCTGCATGTAGGCTTCGCGGATCTGCTGAATGTTCGCGGCCGACATTTCCTTCTGCAGATCCATCACCGACTTTTGAATGTCGGGATCGAGGCTGTTGACGTACTTTTTGATGTAACCCTTCAGGATTTCCTCGGCCGCATAGCAGAAGTTATCCATATTCCCTCCGTAGTCGACCCAGTCTGAAACGATGCCACTGAGGTTGTACATCTGCATGACTTCACTGTACTGGCGCGAAAAGTAGCCGGACGGATCCAGTACGTTGAGCACGCCGTTATTCGTCTGCAGCAGGAGCGCGAGCGACTGCGAGTCAGCCATGTTCCGCCTGGCCGGACTACTGATCTGGAGCCGATAGGCCTGCAGTTGCTCGTTGGACGTGAGATACAGGTAGAGCATGTAAGCCCAGTATGTGCGGGTCGTCTTCGCCTGGGTCGTCAGTTCCTCGATGAACTTGATTTGCTCGTTGATCGTCGCCTGCGGATGATCGGGATCGGCGATGCTTTCCGCACCGGCCTGGATCTCCGCGATCCACTTTTGCCTGATGCTGTCGATATCCCGATCGTGATCGTTATTCTGGTCCTTCAGGTACTCGCGTATCTGCGGAAACTGCTTTTCCCAGTGATGCTGGTAAAGCGTCGATACCAGTTCGCTGAACTCGTCGCATTTTGCCGGGTGCTTGCTCAGGAATTTCCGTGCCCTCGCGGCGTTCAAATTCTTTGCGTATTCGTCTTGCGCGACGCCCTGTGCCAGCACGTTGACCAGATACGGAACTTCGAGGCTTTTGCAGAAGGTCGCGAACTGCGCATTCTTTTGCGAGATCGCCCTTTCCTCGTCATCCAGATCGACGGGGGCGTTGCTGAGATAGGTCTCGCGCAGGTCCTTCGTCATGAAGGTGCGCAGGATCTTGTCGTAACTCGTCATGGTGGGCGCCTGGACCTTGTCCACGTAGACGGAGGACTTCTGCCCACCCTCGGTCACTTCGTGCAGCTCGAAATTCTTCATCGTCAGCAGACCGTCCACCTTCAGCCCGCCCACGCCGCTTGCCAGCATCGCGCGAGCGAGCCGGGGCTGCCGATGGATCAGATCACGATGTGCAGCGTGAAGCTCGGCTGCCGGCAGCCGCTTTCCCGTGGCGCCGAACGAGGTCGTGATGATGTGCGTGCCGTCGCCCGAGAATGTCGCGCTTCCGGTCGCCGGAAGACCCGTTTGGTCCGCAAGATCAGCAGGCAGATCGGTCCAGCTCAACGTATCCCCGACGAGTTCCGACTGATCATGCGCCTGCCCGTCGACGATCAGCTTCCCCTGATGCACCGAGAACAATGCCTTCTCAGGCTTGGACGGCTGCGAGACCAGATAGGAGCCGATCAGCCTGCTGGTCATTGCGTTGACCGAGCGTCCGGTGACTGCATAAACTTTGGCCGGATCGGAAGGGTTCGGCCCGGGGATGGCCATCGCCCCGTTGAACTCCATGAACAATTGATTGACGAATTCCACCGTCATCCGTTTGGGAAAAACGGAGCCGATCGCGCCGCCGTCAGCGGACGCATCCACGTCGGGATCGAAGCCATCGGCCAGATGGAAATCGAGCAAAAGATCCGCGAACGCGAACGCATAGGACCCGGGGCTGCCGCTATCGGGTTCCTTGCTCTTGCAGACATCCTTGAACAGATTCGGCGCCAGATACTCTTCAGGCGGCGTCCAGGGAACCCAGCACGATCCGCTGCCACGCTTGTCGATGAACGCGCAAACCGTTACATCGGCGGGTGCGAAATGAACCTGATACTCGAAGCTGTAGTAACCGAAGACCAGAACGTCGTGCCAGGAAGCCTTCTTCCACTGATCGGAATCGCTGTCCCATGACAGAACACCCGTCTTGTCGACGGTAGCGCCCGCGTCGGCAGCAATCCTGCACTTGTACATTGCCGCCACGCGCTGCACTTGCACTTTGCTGACGACGGAGCCGCGGGACGTAACGCCCTGACCGTGATTTCCATATAGGGAGAGATGCCCTCCCAGATGCTCCTCGCCCTCGCCCTGCCCCCAGACGAGATCGGTATCCGGATAACGCCACGACCAGTTGCGCCGCTCGATATGAACATGATCGACGAACAACTCGTCGTGCGAGTGATCGTCCGGATCGTGGCGCAGGATCGTTACGGTATGAGAGGTCTCATCCCATCCGGCCTCGCTAAACAAAGACAGGGCCGGCCGGGCCGTGGAAACCCGGTACGTGATCACGTTGTTGGACGGTCTCATGGCTTCCCTTGCTAGCGGAGTGTTTATCGGTGTTGGCCGGTCGATACCGGATACTTCGCCTACGTTCCCAGGGAACGGGCGTCTTCAGGACTTTCGGGTTTCAACGGAAAGGCGGCTTTGGCCAGGCGCGCAAAGGAGCAGCCGAACAATCTGGCTGAGCCTGTGAATGGCTTAAGCGTGTGCTAGCCGGCGTGAAGTCCATATGTAAACCTCGGGCAAGAACCCTAAGCAAACGTACTCGAACGAGAGAACAACGCGCCAACGCTAACGACGTATCCGCTAAGGCCAGAGATGCCTTTGGCTTGCGCGTGGCGTCTTAAGAGCCGCGGGCTTTTCGTTGCGGACAGCCTTGCGCAACGGACCGCGATCCAAAAGGGTCCGTATACGTTTCATGAGATTTATAGGCGATGATCTGCAAACTTGCTATGAAAACTCGTCTGGGAAAATTGCAGGAATCGTGCATTCATGCCGGGTTGTTTCAGATCCGAAGCAGAGCCGGATCTAGCTGCGCCATTCAGCGAATTCGTGCCGGATTGCACCCTTCGTTCGAAAGGGGAAAGCCATGCAAACGCAAGCTTCCCTGCGGGTCATCGAACGTTTTTTTGGTTTTGCATTGGCAAGTACACTTAGCTTGATCTCGATGCAACTTGCTATTCGCACGCAACGAGGCGGACTGCGCCGGGAGATAAACTACGTCGATCGTTACGAATCAACAACTCAAGGAGAACGCCGATGTACGAAGACAAATTCATGGATCGCGCGCTTGCGCTATCTGCGCAGGCTTTGAAAGAGTCCGGCACCGAGCCGTTCGGTGCAGTCATCGTGCGCAATGGCGTGCTGGTCGGTGAAGGATTCAATCACTCGGTCGCGAACTTCGACCCGACCTCGCATGGCGAAATAGAAGCGATCCGCGATGCATGCCAACGCCTCAAGACGGTCGATCTCAGCGGATGCGAGCTCTATACATCGTGCGAGCCTTGCGCGCTGTGTGTCGCGGCGATGAAGATTTGTGGGATCGGCAAGCTTTACTACGGCGCCTCGCTTGCGCAGTCGGCTGAGGCGTTTGCAAACGTATCGCGAGCTGCACGCCATCCGATCGACATCGATGAATTGCGTCTCGAAGCGGGTGGCACACTCGACACGCGATCGCAGCCGTCCGAACAAAAGCGCGATGCAGAGGCCGTGCGCATTCTGGAGAAATGGGTCGCGTCGCGTGATGCGTAGCGCTTCATGGGCTCTCATCTGATGGTGACGCCTGCTGCTTGCAGAATGCATCGAGTCTGCGCAGCATTTCGCGGCCTCGTGACGTGAGACGCGGAAGCGCGCCACCCGTCGCGAGCAATTCGACTTCAACGAGTTGCTCATGTCGAAGGCGCGCAGTGTCCTCGCTCAGCGCTTCCACCTGATAGGGCGCGCGCTGCACCATTAGCAGCGTCGAAATTTCGTGCGGACTGAGCATTCGGTTCTCCAGGGATGCCACGGCGTGTGAGTGCATCCTAGAAAGCGAAGCTGCCAATTCGGCTACAGCAATTTTTCCGCGCGTTACGGGGTTACATTCCTGAAATGCGCGATGACGAATGCACGGAGTCGCGCTGTGCGGACGAAATTATTCGTAGCAATCGTCAGGTCAACCGAAACGACCCGCGCCCGATGCAGGCAGATGTACGATTGAAGGCGTAAGCACCGAGTCAGCAAAACCAAAACCCGCACACGCTGCAACGCACCATCGCCCTACAACCGCGAGGAGACACGTCGTGCAACCCACATCCCACCGCTCACCGCCCTCACCCGCGCCACTGCAGCAAACCATCAAGCCCCGCTTCTGGCCCGAAGGCTGGTGGAAATTGATGGAATATCGCATCGGCATCATTCCTTTGCCGGTCTACGTGATCCTGCTCGCGCTGATCACGGGCTTCGCCGTTACCGGCAAGGTGCCCGGGGAAATCTCGATGGCGATCGCCGTGCTCGCCTTCTTCGGCTTCACGTGCGCGGAGATCGGCAAGCGTATTCCGATCGTGCGCAATATTGGCGCCGCCGCCATCTTCGCGACCTTCATTCCGTCGGCGCTGACCTACTATCACCTGCTGCCCAAGCCAATCCTCACGCTCACCACCGACTTCACGAAGTCGACGAATTTCCTGTACCTGTTCATCGCGTCGATCATCGTCGGCAGCATCTTGAGCATGGACCGGCGCGTGCTGATTCAGGGCTTCATCAAGATCTTCGTGCCCCTCGCGCTCGGCTCGGTGGCGGCGGCGATCGTCGGTACGCTGGTCGGCGGGGCGCTCGGGCTCGGGATGTATCACACGTTCTTCTATATCGTCGTGCCGATCATGGCGGGCGGTATTGGCGAGGGCGCGATCCCGCTGTCCGTGGGGTACTCGGAGATCCTGCATTTGCAACAGGGCGAGCTGTTCGCCGAGGTCTTGCCGCCGGTGATGCTCGGCAGCCTCACCGCGATCATCTTCGCGGGCTTGCTCGACCGAGTCGGCAAGCGCTTTCCTCATCTGACAGGCGAAGGCCGTCTGCAAGTCGGCGAGGAAGACGAAATGGACCCGGTGCAGGAAGAGATTCGCGGCCACGTCGATGTCTCGCACATCGCGGCCGCGGGCATCACCGCGATTACGCTGTATCTGCTCGGTCTGATGTGCCGCAATCTGTTCGGGCTGCCCGCGCCGGTCGCGATGCTGTTTCTCGCGGTGCTCGTCAAGCTTGCGCGTGCGGTATCGCCGCCGCTGCAGGAAGGCGCGTTCGTCGTCTACAAGTTCTTCTCGACGGCGGTCACCTATCCGCTGCTGTTCGCGATCGGCGTCGCGATGACGCCATGGGACAAGTTGATGGCTGCGTTCACGCTCGCCAACATCGTGACGATCGTCGCGACTGTAGCAACGCTGATGGGCACGGGCTTTTTGACGGGCCGCATGCTGAAGATGTACCCGATCGATACGGCCATCGTCAACGCCTGCCACAGCGGCCAGGGCGGCACGGGCGACGTCGCCATATTGACGGCGGCCAATCGCATGCAACTCATGC
Source organism: Caballeronia humi (assembly GCF_001544475.1). Classification (GTDB taxonomy): domain Bacteria; phylum Pseudomonadota; class Gammaproteobacteria; order Burkholderiales; family Burkholderiaceae; genus Caballeronia; species Caballeronia humi. Next base: position 207,524 of record NZ_FCNW02000004.1, read on the forward strand.
CGTTTGCGCAGATTGCGACGCGTATCGGTGGCGCGATCGTCGTCACGTTGACGTTGATCGTGCTCGCGCACATCCGGTGACGCTCAAGCGCGTGCTTTCTTCGCGAAGTACTCGGTCGCCATGTGCCTGAAAGCGGTGACAGCAGGATTGTCCTGATCGGAACGCCAGGCCATGCTCATTTCGGCCTGGACCGAATTGCCGGCGATCATTCTGAATTCGACATTGTCGTAATGGAACCGTTGCGCCGAGGCCGGCAGAATCCCGATGCCGAGCCCCGCGCGAATCAGCGACAAAATCGTAGGCGTCTGGTCGATGTATTGAGCGACGTTGAGCGTCACGCTCCCGGTCGCGAGCATGCCCATGATCCGGTCGTAAAAGTACTTGCCGTGAGTGGGCGAATGCATGATGAAGGGCTGATTGTCCAGTTGCTTGAGTTCGATCTGCTCGTGGCGGCAGAGCGCATGTCCCTTGGGAAGCGCGACGATCAGCGGTTCTTCATCGACCAGTAGAAATTCGAGGTTCTGTCTCGAAGGCAACGGGCGGAGAAAGCCCAAGTCGATGGCGTTCGCGGAGAACGCTTCGATCTGCGCCACGGAGATCAGTTCGAGCAGCACGACGTCGATGTCGGGCAACACGTCCGTAGCTGCGACGAGCAGCTCCGGAATGAGCTCGTAACCGGCCGCGCCCGTGAAGCCGATCCGGACGCGCCCCGTCTTCCCCTTGCTCGCGCGCCGGACCGTGCTTTCCGCCTGCTCGGCGAGGCTGAGCAGGCGCGTTGCATCTGCGAGGAAGACGCGCCCTTCCGTCGTCAGTCTCACTGTACGGCCGATGCGTTCGAACAGCTTCACGCCCAGGCTGTCTTCGAGCAAATGGATTTGCCGGCTCAACGGCGGCTGCGTCATGTTTAGCAGCGCCGCAGCACGCCTGAAATTCGATTCGGTCGCGGCAGCGACGAAGCAACGCACTTGTCCGAGATCAAGCATTCTTGAGGGCCGGGAAGGAAAGAGTCGACGGTCATTATAAGGTTGGCTCCTTCCGTTCTCGCCCCATCACGTCGTGAGACTGCCCTCGGGCCTCTGTCCCGCCAAGGCCTGCGCAAGACTCGCCAGCACCATTTCGCCCATCGCGGTACGCGATTCCTCGGTAGCGCTCGCGCGATGCGCCTGCAGAACCACACGATCCATGTCGAAGAGCGCTTCAGGGACGTTCGGCTCGTCGACGAACACGTCGAGCCCAGCGCCTGCAATGACGCCGTTGGACAACGCTTCCACCAGATCGCTTTCCACCACCAGTTTCCCGCGCGCGATGTTCACGAGATAGCCGTCCTTGCCCAGCGCGTCGAGCACGGCGGCATTCACGATGCCTTCCGCTTTGTCGGCAGCGGCGGCAAGCACGAGGATGTCGCAACCGCGCGCGAGCGAAATCAGGTCGCCGACGAATTCATGCGGCAAGTCCTCCATGCGGCGCAAGTCCGTATAGGAAACGGGGCAACCAAATGCCGAAGCGCGCTGCGCAATCGCGCGCCCGACCTTGCCCATGCCGACGATCCCGACACGCTTTCCGCTAAAACGGCGCGACAGCGGCAACGCGCCCGGATGCGAATTCTTCTGCCAATTGCCCGTCTTCACGAATTCGTTGCCCGGGCAGATTTGACGGCACGCAGCGAGGATCAACCCGATCGCGAGGTCCGCTACGTCCTCGGTCAATGCGCCGAACGTGGCGGTGACCGGAATGCCGCGTTCGCGTGCGAAAGCGAGATCGACAGCATCCGTTCCCACGCCATTGACTGCGATCACTTGCAACGCAGGCAAGCGTTCGATCATGTCGTTCGAAATGCCGGTATGTCCGCCGGTTATCACGCCTTTGATCGATGCACCGTGTTCGCGGATATACGCATCCTTATCGTCCTTTTCGAACAGGCGATGCATGGTGTAGAGCTCGCCCAGCTTGTCGTTGATAGCGGGGACGAGGATCGGATTCAGTTGCAAGATGCTGGGTTTCAATTCGGACGCTCCCTGTTGATTGGCGATTTCGCGGATGAGCTGCGCGCACCTTCAAACGCATGCATGCTGTCTCAATGTCGGCGGATGATCGGCGTTTTCGCCGGGTACGTCCAATCCCAAAACGCTATCAGTTGATATACGGATCGATGGACAGATCTGCCGGCCTCAATCGATTCAATCCGGGAATCAGGTAATAGCAACAAAAGATTGGACGCGAAATATCCCGATCGCCACAATCAAGGCGTCGGAATGAGGATTTACGCGATCGGCGAATAGAAAACCGATCATCGGCAAAGCCCTTTCCAAATAAAAAACAAAAAAATCCTTTCCAATTAAATCGGAGACAACAGCGTGAAATTCCACCGCATCACTTCCCTATTCCTGTCGGTTCTTGGTCAACCTGCTGCGACGCGCTGAACAAATCCAGCGCGATTCATCCAGGCTGCGCCACCACGGCGCAGCATTGCTGAAGCCGGAACATCGGGAGGAATTCAAATGAATAATGCCGACGGTATTGTCACGTCCGCCGAAGCGCAACCCGTCACGGAGAAACGCACCAGTTATCGCTGGGTGGTGATGGGACTGATTTTTTGCATCTGGGCGATCGCCTGCGCCGACCGCGCCAACTTCGGCATCGCCCTGCCTTACTTGAAGAAGGAATACGGCATTACCAACACGCAAGCCGGCCTGATCGTCAGCCTGTTCTCGTTTGCATACGGCTTCGTGCAGATTCCGGTCGGCCTGATTTACAAGCGGCTCAGCGAGAAGACGACCGGCTTCCTGTTCGCTATCTTCATGATCTTCACGTCGATCTTCACCGGCCTGATGGGCACGACGTCATCCGTCTTTCTTTTGCAGGCCTACCGCGTCGGCTTGGGCTTGTCGGAAGGGCCGCTTGGGATCGGCTGCACGAACGTGATCAACCGCTGGTTTCCCGCGCGCGAGAAAGGCACGGCGACCGGCTTGTGGATCGCTGCATCGAAGCTCGGTCCGCTGATCGTGCCGTCGGTATGCATCCTCGTGATCGAGCTGTGGGGATGGCGGGAGATCTTTTACGTCTTCGCGATACCCGGCATCCTGCTCGCGATCGTCTGGATGGTGATGGTGACGAATTCACCCAGCGAGAACCGTTTCTGCTCGCCCGCTGAGCGGCGCTACATCCTCGACGAGACAGCGGCTAACGGCATCGAGAGAAAATCCGCGCGGGCCGATGACGTTGCGCGCATGCCCTATCTCGACACGTTCAATCGCACGAAGCGCGTGCCGCAACTCGATACGATCGGACAGGTCTTCCGCTCGTGGAATATCTTCGGAGTCGCGCTCGGCTATGGCTGCATGATTGGCATCAGCAACATCTTCATGTCGTGGATTCCGACTTACCTCGTCACGGTCAAGGGCTTCACCTCCGTAAAAATGGGCTTCCTGGCGTCGGCGCCGTTCATTGGCGCAGTGGCCGGAAACATGCTCGGCGGCATCATCTCGGACCGCCTGCTCGGCGGACGCCGCAAGCCGATGATGATGCTGGGCGCCCTCGGCACCGTCGTCATGATGGTGCTGCTGATCGATGCGCCGGACAGCGTCGCGTATCTCGGCGTGACGCTCGTGATGTCGGGGCTCATGCTGGGTATCGGCTTCGCGGGATACTCCGCGTATCCGATGGGGCTCGCGACCAAATCGACGTATCCGACGGCATTCGGTATCGTCAATTGCCTGGGTCAGATCGGCGGCGCGTGCGCACCGCTGGCGGTGGGCATCTTGCTGGATCGCTATAGCTGGACCAGTGTGTTCCTCTATATGGTCGGGACGTCTTTGTTGTGTCTCGTGCTGCTGCTCACGGTTGTCGAGCCGATTGCGCTGCGGGATGAGGGCGCGAAAGCGCGGGGACGATGACTGCCAGCGATCTACTCGCGCACACTCCGCGCCAACGATCGCAAGAGCCCCGCGCCGTCCCCACTCCACGCACTGCCATGCATGCAGGCGAGCGTCGTCGGGTCGAGTTCGGCGAGTCGTTCGAACATGGCATCGGCGTTACGCGTGTGCGAGAAATAATCCATGCTGCGTCGAAACGCTTCGCTCGGCCCGAGAATGTCCGATGTCGTGAGCGCCGGAAGGTTCGCGCCGGGCTGCGTGAACAGGTCGCCGCAAAGGAGCGTGCGGGTTCGCTCTTCCATCAGGAAGCCGCATTCCCACGCATGCGGCAAGTGCGGCGTGTCGATCCATCGCACGGTGTGACGTCCGAGGCTGATGCTCTCCCCGTCTGCCAGTGCGACCGGTGCACGATCCGCCAGATCGTTGATGGAAACCATTGCCGCAACGGTCCCGCATAACGGCGCCGCGTCCGGCGCCACCGCCAGCCACTCGTTGAGCGATCCGCACTCGTCCGCCTCGACGTGCGAAAACGCGATATGCCGCAACCGCTCCGGCGCGATGACGCTCGACAACGCCTCGCGCACGAGAGAAAACATCTTGCGCGGGCCGGTGTGAAACAGGAGTGGCTCGTCGTCGACGATCAGATACTGGTTGAACGAGAAGCCGCCCGCGTCGCCGGGAATGATGAACGGCGTATTGATGCGATACAAGCCGTCGGCAATTTCCTCGACGTTCGTACCCGATTGCGGATTGGTGATGCCCATGTGCCCCTCCTGCGTATCTGCTTTCACCTCGCGTTCACGCGCCGCGAAGCTTCTGCACCCCTGCCCGAGCGTAAGAAAAGCGCCATACGTGTTGCGTATTCTGCGCTTCCTGTTCTTCCTTTGCATTCACGGCGACCGCTCAGCCGCATTGACGAAGTCGATGAACACGCGCAGCGGCGCCGGAACGTGCCGTCGGCCGGGATAGTAGAGGAACGGCCCCGGGAAGGTCTGCCACCACGGCATGAGGATCGGCTCCAGCGCGCCGCTCTGCAGATGCGGCGCAAGCATGCCTTCGAACAGATGAATGATGCCGACGCCCGCCACAGCCGCACTGACCGCGAGGTCCACGGCCGCGCCCGGCCGAACCCGCAGCGGGCCGGCAGGATCGAGCCGGACCGTTTCACCGTCGCGCTCGAAATTCCACGTCGGAGTAGCACCGCCCGCGAACTGGCCGCGCAGGCAGGCGTGATCGAGCAACTCACGCGGATGCGTCGGCCGGCCGTGCGCGTCGAGATAGTCGGGCGAGGCGGCGGTGGCGAAGCGCTGCACGCGCGGGCCGATCGGAACGGCGATCATGTCCTGCTCGAGCCGCTCGTCGTAGCGGATGCCGGCATCGCAACCTATCGATAGCACGTCCACGAAGCCGTCTTCCACCACGACCTCCACGCGGATGTCCGGATACGCCTTCAGGAACGGCGCGAGAATGTCGGGCAGTACGATCCGCGCGGCGCTCGACGGCACGTTGAGTTTGAGCGTACCGGTGGGCTTTTCGCGGAAGCCGTTCAGAACGTCGAGCGCGGCTTCCATCTCGCCCATGAGCGGAGCGAGCTTGTCGATGAGCCGCTGACCCGCTTCGGTGGGCGCCACGCTACGCGTCGTGCGGTTGAGCAAACGCAATCCGAGCCGCGTTTCCAGGCGGCGCACGGCCGTGCTCAGGCTTGACGCGGACACGCCGCTCGAACGCGCCGCATCGCGAAAGCCGCCGGCGCGTGCGACCGAAGCGAATGCCGCCAGATCGTTGAAGTCCATGATCACTGTGCATTTTTTTGAACGACCCGTGCAATCTAGGACGGATTATCGAACAACGCAAGGTGCTTCATACTCGGCTTCAACGTTCACACACATGAGAGAGAACACATGTCCTTACATCAACCCTTCTCGTTCGCCGGCCGCCAGGTTGCCCGCATGGGCTACGGCGCGATGCAACTCGCAGGTCCGGGCGTGTTCGGGCCGCCGAAAGACCGCGCCGCCGCAATCGCCGTGCTGCGCCGCGCGGTGGAAGCCGGCGTGAATCACATCGATACGAGCGATTTCTACGGCCCTCACGTCACCAATCAGGTCATTCGCGAGGCGCTGCATCCGTATCCGGACGATCTGCTCATCGTGACGAAAGTGGGCGCCGTGCGCGACGCGAGCGGCGGGTGGCTCCCCGCGATGGAACCGGCGGACATCGAGCGAAGCGTCCACGACAACCTGCGCAACCTGGGCCTCGATGCGATCGACGTCGTCAACATGCGCATGATGGGCGACGTTCACAGCCCGAGCGAGGCGCCGGTCGAAGCGCAAATCACCGCACTCGCTGAATTGAAGCGTAAAGGGCTCGTGAAGCACATCGGGCTGAGCAACGCGACGCGCGCACAGATCGACGAGGCGCGCGGCATCGACGAGATCGTGTGCGTGCAGAATCACTACAATCTCGTGCATCGCGAGGACGGAGAACTCGTCGATCATCTCGCGCGCGAAGGCATCGCGTATGTGCCGTTCTTTCCGCTCGGCGGCTTCACGCCGATCCAGTCCGGCGCGCTCTCGGATATCGCAAAAGAACTCGACGCCACGCCGATGCAGGTCGCGCTCGCGTGGCTGTTGTATCGATCGCCGAATCTTCTGCTGATTCCGGGAACGTCGTCGGTCGCGCATCTGGAGGAGAACCTGAGCGCGGCGGAACTGACCCTCGCCCCCGACGTGCTCGCTCGCCTCGATGCGCTGGCCGCCTAAAAGATGAAGCCTGTGTTGACGAATTTCGACTGGTGATCGGTGACGATCGCATCGAGCAGCGTCTTGCTCTCGTCGGTCTGCTTGGCGGCGACCATCGAGCGGATCGAGAACGCCCTCAGCGCATCCGTGACCGAGAGCGTGCCTTCCGCCGAGTCCTTGCGGCCGGCGAACGGAAACACGTCGGGGCCGCGCTGGCACTGACAGTTCAGGTTGACGCGGCACACCTGGTTCACGAGCGGATCGACGAGCGCGCCGATCTGCGCAGGATCAGTGCCGAAAATGCTGACCTGCTGGCCGTGGTCCGACGTGATCACGTACTGCAACGCAGTCTCGACATCGTCGAACGGCGTGATCGGGATGATCGGCCCGAACTGCTCCTCGCGATACAGCTTCATGCCTTCCTGCACCGGATACACAACCGCGGGATAGAAGAGCGTCTTGCAGAACACGCCGCCGCCTTCGTTGACGACACTCGCACCTTTCGCCTTCGCATCATCGATCGCTTCGGTCATGTAGGCCGTGCGATGCATGCCCGGCAGCGGCGTGATCGACACGCCCTTCTCCCACGGCATGCCGACCTTCATCTTCGTCAACTCCGCCGTGAAGCGCTCGATGAACACATCGACGATCGAGCGATGCACCATCAGCATCTTGAGCGCCGTGCAGCGCTGCCCGTTGAACGACAGCGCGCCTAACAGACACTCCTTCACCGCAAGCCCGATATCGGCATCGGGCAGGATGATCGCGGCGTTCTTCGCGTCGAGGCCGAGGATCGCGCGCAGTCGATGAGACTTCGGATGCTGCTTCTTCAAATGGTCCGCGACCTTGCTCGATCCGATCAGCGCGAGCACGTCGATCTTGCCCGACGCGAGCATGTGCGGCACGACCACCGCCCCCGGCGCATAGATCGTATTGATGACGCCTTTAGGGAACGCCTCGCGAAACGCTGCCAGCAGCGGATAAAAGAGCAGCGTGCCGTATTGCGGCGGCTTGAACACCACCGTGTTGCCCATCAGCAGCGCCGGAATCAGCGTGGCGAAGGTCTCGTTGAGCGGATAGTTGTACGGCCCCATGCACAGCACGACGCCGAGCGGCGTGCGCCGGATCTGCCCGATCGTGCCCTCCGCGATCGTGAAGCGCGAATTGCTGTTGTCCTGCTCCTTGAGCGCTTCGATCGTGTCCTGCATATAACTGACGGTGCGGTCGAACTCCTTCGTCGAATCGGCTAGACTCTTGCCGATCTCCCACATGATCAGGTTCACGATCTGCGAGCGCTCCGCGACCATGCGCCGGATGAAGTCCTGCATGCACGCGATGCGCTGCCCGACCGTCATCGTCGGCCAGGCACCGCGGCCGTGATCATAGGCGCGCACGGCGGCGTCGAGTGCGGCGTCGCTTTCCGTTTCGCCCATCACCGGATAGCTGCCGATCGCGACCTGCTCGACGTCGCCCGACGCCTCGCGCACGCAGACCGGCGAGAGCACGGTCTTGCAGGCGCCGTCCCAGGGCCGCAGTTCGCCATCGACGAGCGAGACGCGTTGATGGATCGGCGCGGCGAGGCGCGCGTCCTCGGGGATCTCGCCGATAGTGGGAAAGAGTTGCTGCAGATTTTCGGAGGTCATGTGCGGCATGGCGTTGTCCTCATGGTCACACGTTACGTTCGGCTGTAGCGAGCGGCACGTCGGCTGCGTCACGAAGGTCGTCCAGATCGCGGCCGCGTGTCTCGGGCGTGTAGTAAGTCGTCACGACGCCGATGAAGCTCAGGATCGCGACATACGCAGCAAGCGGAATCCACGCGAGAACGCGGCCTTCGGCGCCGCCCCAGTGCGTGGTCGCCCAGGCGATGATCGACGCGCCGATCAACGGCGCCACCCCGCCCGCGATGACCGCCGATACTTCACGTCCCACCGCGACGCCGGCGTAGCGGTGCTGCGCGCCGAAGAGTTCGGGCAAGAGCGCGCCTTGCGTCGCGAACATGCCCCAGACACCCGCGAGCGCGACGCAGAGCATTGCAATGCTGGCGGTCGCGTTGCCCTGGCTCAGTATCCACCAGGTCGGAAAGGCCAGCAACAACTGGTAAATCGCAAACGCGCGATAGACGGGGATGCGTCCGTAGCGGTCGCTCAGCCAGCCGGTGAGCGGAATGATGACTGCGCCCGATGCACCGGCAAGCAACAACGCGACCGGCCCGATCGGTCCCTTGAGGCCGGTGGCCGTCACCATGTAGCTGATCGCGAGCGACTGATAGATCGACGAACCGCCGTTCTCGGCCATGCGCATGCCGATGACTTTCAAGAGGGTCGGCTTCGAATGGCGGATCAGGTGCTTGAGCGGACTGTCGTTGACTTGATGGCGCGCTTCGAGCTTCGTGAACGACGGCGATTCCTTGAGCTTCAGCCGAATCCAGATCGCCACGCCGATGATCACGACGCTCAACAGGAACGGCACGCGCCACAGCCAGCTTTGCGAGATGTCCTCGACCCGCACGAGCGCGAAGTAGATCGCCGCTGCCATCACCGTGCCGAGCAGCACGCCCATGAAGGGCAGCGCGGCGAAGTAGCCGCGTCGCTTCGCTGGCGCGTATTCGGCCATCAGCACGGCGGCTCCGGCCTGTTCCGCGCCCGCGCCGAGTCCCTGCAGCAGACGGCAGCCGACGAGCAGGATCGGTGCCCAGATCCCGGCGGTTGCGTACGTCGGCAAGAGGCCGATCAAGGTGCTCGCGACGCCCATCAAGAGGATCGTCGCCATCAGGACGAACTTGCGTCCGTAGCGATCACCGAGCGTGCCGAAGATGATGCCGCCCACCGGCCGGATCGCGAAGCCCAGAAAATACGCGCCGAAGCTCGCAATGAGGCCCATGCTCGGATCGCTCGACGGGAAGAACAGCGGCCCGAAGATCAGCGCCGACGCGAGGTTGTACAGCGCGAAATCGTAGTATTCGAGTGCGCTGCCAAGCGATGCGGCCCAGGCGGCGCGGTACAGGTCCGAGGTCGTGACTTCCTGCTTGGCCGTCACGGGCTCCGGATGGGCGCCGTTCGGGGCGACCGCAATGGTTTGATGGTGTTTCATCTCGTCTCCTCCAAAAATGGATGCCGTGTGTCACGGCGCTTGGGGCGCGTCGTGCTCGTCTTGTCGCGAGCTGACGGGCCATCCTGCTACTGTTCGAACTAGCCGACGCGGGCGATCTCGTCGAGCAAAGCCTTGCTCATTGCGTCGATGGGCGCTTTCTTGCCCGTGTACAACTCGACCTGTCCGCAAAACTGATGCAGCAGCATCCGCGTTCCATCGATCGCGCGGCAACCGACAGCCGCTGCATCGCGTATCAGCTTCGTGCGCACGGGGATGAACGCGGCGTCCATCACGAAGAGATGCGGCGCCAGTTGTTCAGCGTTCAGCGGGTTGACGTCGGGCGCGCGGAAACCTGCTGCTGTCGCGTTGATCACACCATCGAATGCGTGCGGGTTGAAGTCGCTCAACGCGCCGCCGAAAGTGAGGCCAAAGTCGCGCGCCAGTTCCTCTCCGCGCGACGCCGTGCGATTGAACACGGTCACCTGCGCGCCTGCGCGTCGCACGCCCCAGGCGATCGCCCTTGCCGCTCCGCCCGCGCCGAGCAGCGCGATGCGGCGCCCTTCCAGCGACGTGACTTCTTCGAGCGCGCGCACGGCGCCCTCGCAATCCGTGTTGTAGCCGGTGAGCTTTCCGTCGCGGTTGTCGATCGTGTTGACCGCGCCGATCTCGCGCGCGGTGACATCGAGTGCGTCGAGGTGCGGCATGACGGCCTGCTTGTGCGGCATCGTGACGTTCAGTCCGCGAATGCCGAGCGTGCGCATCGCGTTGATCGCGCCGGCCGCATCCTCGATGCCGAAGCTGACGAACGTGTAGTCCACGCCGAGCGCGCGGTACGCCGCGTTGTGCACCTTGACGTTGAACGTGAACGGCTGGCCGGCGAGCGAGCCGCACAGGGCCGGAATCGAATGGGGCATGGTGCGCTATACCTTCGAGAGATCGAACGCGGAGATGGCTGCTTCGCCATCGAGCACGCGCAAGAGGTTGTCGGTCGCGAGTTCGGCCATCGCGCGGCGCGTCTCGTGCGTCGCCGATCCGATGTGCGGAAACGGCGTGACCCGCGCATGCGTGCGCAGCGGCGAATCCTGCGGGAGCGGCTCGATAGTGAACACGTCGAGGCCCGCCGCGCGCAAGTGGCCGCTATCGAGCGCGGCGAGGAGCGCGTCCTCATGCACGATCGCGCCGCGCGAACCGTTGACGAAGACCGCGCCCGGCTTCATCGATGCGAAAGCCTTGGCATCCATCAGGCCGCGGGTTTCGTCGGAGAGCGGCAGCGTCAGCGCGACGATGTCGGCGCGTTCGAGCACTTCGTCGAATGATGCGCGCACCGCGTACCCCGCGAGTCTGTCGGGCACCTGCACGTCGAACGGATCATGGAAGACCACCGGCATGTCGAACCCGAGCGCCGCGCGCCGGGCCACCGCCTGGCCGATGCGCCCGAAGCCGAGCACGCCGAGCGTCTTGCCGTGCACGTCCCAGCCGAACAGGTCCTCGCCGATGTTGCGCGTCCAGCGGCCGTTGCGTACATGATCCGACAGCTCGACGAGACGCCGCGACGCGGCCATGATCAACGCGAAGACGGTATCGGCGATGGTTTCCGTGAGGACGCCGGGTGTGTGGCAGAGCGCGATACCGCGCTGTTTGAGGTAGCCGAGATCGTAGTTGTCGACGCCGACCGAGATGCTCGAAATCACGCGCAGGTGAGGCGCGCGGGAGAGTTCTTCGGCGCCGAGTTTGAAGCTCGAACCGATCAGGCCGTCTGCGTCTTGCAGCGCTTCGCGAAAGCGCGGCAGGTCGTCGGCGCTGCGCGGATCGGCGACGGTGACGTCGTGCCACGTCCGGATGCGTTCGAGCAGGTCGTCGGGAAGCTTGCGAAAGACGACGACGTTCTTGCGGGCTGCGGGTGCTATCGACATGATGTGCTCCTGATATTCAACGCGGCGTAGTGCGCAGCGACGAAGGACCGCCTGTGAGGGCGATCCGCTGCCCCGTATCGCTTAAACGTCCACCGTTCACTGCAAAGAACGCAAGCTGCTTTTCGACGTTGTACTGCACGATCAGATGCTTGCTGTCCGCGCTGAACACGATGCCCTGCGACGCCTCGCCACCCGCCACCTCCGACATTTTCACCGCCTGTCCGTCGCGGATCGCGAAGAGCAGCACCTTGCCGCGCGCGTGACGTCCGGGGTTGTCGGGCGTCAGGTTCGAACCGTCCATCGACTGCACGCCGATCCATTTGCCATCGGGCGAGATCGCAACGCCTTCGGGCAGCGACGGCACCGTGATGTGCTGCACCGTGCGAAACGGCACGCGCGAGACGTCGATGAGCGTTACGGTATCGGCATCGCCCGCGAGCTTGCCCGCATAGGCCGGCAGCCCCGCGAGTCCGACATCGCTTACGACGGCCCACTTGCCGTCGCTTGAAACGTCGATCGTGTACGGCGCGACGCCGCTCGAAAGACGCGTGCCGCTGTCGGTGACGCGGCCGTCGGCGACGTTCAGAACCGCGACGCCCTGCTCGTCGCGCAATGCAACGAGCGCATGGGCGCCGTCGTGCGTGAAGCTCACGCCGGAGAGACGCTTCTGCGCGATCTTGAGCGTATCGACAATCGTCACCCGCGTTCCCTCGATGCCGAGCACGACGACACTGCCATCGACGCAGGTGACGAGCGCGATGCGTCCGGCGCGATCGATGGCGATGCCCTGCGGATGGCTGCCGATATCGAGCCGTGTGACGGCCGGCGGCGACGCTTGCATATCGACTACCTGTATGAACGCGTCCATCAGCAACTTCTTGGCGTCGTAGTCGTAGCGCGTCGGCGCGGCGACCAACGCAATGCTTGCGTCCGGCGTAATCGCGACGGCCTGTGGCGGGCCTTGAATAACGTTTTCGACTTCGACCTGAACCTTGACCTGTGGCGGGAAACGGCTCGCGTCGAGCAGCGTGAGCGTGTCGGGCTTGGGGTTGGCCGGATACGTGTCGCGGCCTTCGACGCGCTGGTATTTACCGTCGTTGCCTGAAACGATCCAGTCGGCGGCGTACGACGTGCAGGCCATGACGGCGATAGTCAAGCCGGCCAGCGCTTGTGTGCAGCGAAGTGAACGCATGTTTATGTCTCCGTTGATTTTTTAGACGACGCTGGTCAAACCGCCATCGACGAAAAGCGTCTGACCGTTCACGAAATCCGACGCCGGCGACGCCAGAAAAACCGCAGCGCCGCACAGTTCCTCGACGCGTCCCCAGCGACCCGCCGGTGTGCGCTTGCAAAGCCAGTCGGAGAAAGCGGGATCGTCGACGAGTGCCTGGTTCAGATCGGTGGCGAAATAGCCCGGCGCGAGCGCGTTAGCCTGAATGCCGCGACCGGCCCATTCAGCGCACATGCTTTTGGTGAGCATGCGAATCGCGCCTTTCGTCGCCGCATAGGGCGCGATGCCCGGCCGCGCGAGTTCGCCCTGAACCGAGCAGATGTTGATGATCTTTCCGCGGCCGCGCGCCAGCATGTGCCGTGCGACGGCTTGCGAGACATGAAACGCGCCATCGAGATTGACGCGCAGCAGGTCGTCCCAATCGTTAGCGCTGAAAGTTTCGAGCGGTGCGCGGCGCTGGATTCCGGCATTGTTCACAAGAATATCGATCGGGCCAATGCGCGTTTCGGCTTCATCGATCGCGGCGGCGACCTCTTCGCGTTTTGTCACATCAAAAACCGCGATATCCGCGATGACGCCTTCTTCTCGCAATCGAGCGGCGACCGCGAGGGCCTTTTGCTCATTGCGATCGTTGATGACGACCGCCGCGCCGGCGCCCGCCAGGCCGCGCGCCAAGGCCAGTCCGATGCCGCGTCCGGAGCCGGTGATCAAGGCGCGCCGTCCGTTGAGGCTAAATAGCTTTAGTGTCTCGTCCATTTTTATCTGGCGCATTCGATGCGCCCTGTGCTGTCTCCAATGCTCACAGTTCAACCGAAGCGCCGCAATCACGCCAATAGTCTTTCATGACGCTGTTATCATGATTCGTGATTACGCCCGCCGATGGAGAGCGATCATGGAGCTGAAGCATCTGCGCGCTTTCGTGGCGCTCGCCGAAGAACTGCACTTCGGGCGGGCCGCGCAACGGCTATGCATCGTTCAGCCCGCGCTGAGCATGCAGATCAAGGCGCTGGAAGAGGAACTCGACGTGCGGCTGCTCGAGCGCGATCGCCACAAGGTCGCGCTGAGCGAGACCGGCAGGCTCTTTCTGCCCGAGGCGCGCGCCACGCTGCATCAGGCGATGCGCGCGGAGCAGACGGCGCGGTTGTCTGCGCGCGGGGAGATCGGGACGTTGCGGATCGCGTTCGTGTCGTCGGTGCTGCCGAAGCTCCTGCCCACGCTCATCCGCATGATGCACGCGCGCTATCCGCTCGTGACGCTCGAATTGAAGGACATGCCTACGCCGGACCAGATCGCCGCCCTGCAAGACAACAAGCTGGATTTCGGGCTGATACGCCTGCCCGTCGCGGGGACGGGATTGCAGATTCGCACGGTGCTCGAAGAACCGTTCGTCGTGGCGCTGCCCGATGATCATCCGTTAGCGGCGCAGGAGTTGATCAGACCGGTCGATCTCCAGGGCTGTCCGGCGTTCGTGCTCGCGCGGCGTTATGCGCCGGGCTTTCACGACGAGATGCTGGTCGCGTTGAAGCGCGAGGGCGCCGATCTGAACATCGCGCAGGAACTCGGTGAATTCACGACGATGTTGGCGCTCGTCGCGGCGGGCCTGGGGATCGGGATGATTCCGGCTGCTGCGGCGATCGCGTTGCCGCCGAAGGTGGTGGCCCGGCCGCTGGAGTTGCGCGATCATCGGGCGGGGATTGGGCTGGCTTATACCGATCTCGATAATGCCGCGAAGCGGGCGTTGCTGGGCGTCATGGACGAATGTACCGGCGCGGTGCGGGGCGAGTAGGAGCGGTATCGTCTTTTTGATTAAAAATGAAGCCGAGGTTCGCTGCAGCGTAGGCAGCGAAATAAGTCAGCAATGCCGGTGAGCGTGTTCGCCGCCGTGCTGGCAGCTTAAAAGCGCTCGCCGTCTCCGGCGAGCGCTTCGCTTTCCGCATCTGACTTCAGTGCGCGCGCCCCACCAATACCGCCGGCTTCTCCCTCGGCGTCATCCGCGCGAAGAAAACCACTGCCGCCGCGACAACCGACATCACCGCGAGCCCGGTCATCCCGCCTTCGATCGACCCCGTTTTCTGCTCGAGAAACCCGAACGTCGCCGGCGCGACAAACCCGCCGAGATTGCCGATCGAATTGATCAGCGCCAGCACTGCCGCCGTGATCCGTGCGTCCAGATAGCCCTGCGGAATCGGCCAGAACAACGCCGACGCCGCCTTGAAGCCGATCGCCGCAAAGCAGATCGCGACGAACGAGAACAGCGGGCTGCCCTGTCCGGCGGCGTACATGCCGAGCGCCGCGATCAGCAGCACGCACGATACCCACGCCTGCTGGAACTTGAAGCGTGCGGCGAGCATCGCGAAGAGGTACATCGCTGCGATCGAAATGATCCACGGGATCGAATTGAAGAGCCCGACCTGGAAATCGTTGAAGTGGCCCATCTTGCGGATGATGCTCGGCAGCCAGAACGTCGCGCCGTAGATCGTCAGCGAGACGGAGAAATAGATCAGGCAGAAGATCACGATCTGCGGATCGCGCAACAGACTCCACACCGACGGCTTCACGGCATGCACCGCATCGCGCTGACGCTGCTCTTCCTCGATCTCGTGGACGATCGCGTCCTGCTCCTCACGAGTGAGCCACGTCGCGTCGCGCGGCTTCGAGTCGAGCCAGAACCAGACGAAGGCGGCGAGCACGACGGAAGCCATGCCTTCGATCACGAACATCCACTGCCAGCCGTGCAGGCCAAGACCCGTGATCAGCATCAGTCCGCCGGAGATCGGGCCAGAGAGCACCGACGCAAGCGCCGAGCCGCTCAGGAAGATCGCCATCGCCTTGCCGCGTTCGTCGCGCGGCAGCCACTTCGTGAAATAGAACAGCACGCCGGGGAAGAAACCCGCCTCGGCCGCGCCGAGCACGAGCCGCATCGCGTAGAACGACATTTCGCCCTTTACGAACGCCATGCCGACAGCGGCAAGCCCCCACGTGATCATGATGCGCGTGAGCCACGCCTTCGCGCCGAAGCGCTGCAGCAGCATGTTCGACGGCACTTCGAAGACTGCGTAGCTGACGAAAAAGAGCCCCGCGCCGAGCCCGTAAGCCGCGGCGCCGATGCCCAGATCCGCGCTCAAATGCTGCCGCACGAACCCGATATTCACGCGATCGATGTAATTGACGATGAACATCGCCACGAAAAGCGGCAGCACGTGCCACTTGACCTTGCTGACGGCGCGCGCGAGCACGTCGGCGCGCTCGGGATGAGAACTGCTCATTCTGTGTCTCCTAAATTGGCATTGCCTTGTCGCGTATTGACGTCTGCACAGGTCAGAAGCGCGGATTCTTGCCAGTAAAGCCCGGCTCGTACTTGCGCATTTGCGTCAGGTCGTCGCGATTGCGCACGCCGCACGAGAGATATTGCGCGTGCAGTTCGGCGAGACGCTCGCGATCGAGTTCGACGCCGAGACCCGGCGTCGTCGGCACGCGTACCGCGCCGTTATCGAACGCGACGCGGCCGCCCTTGATCACTTCTTCCTCCTGCCACGGGTAGTGCGTGTCGCAGGCGTAGGTGAGATTCGGGATGCTCGCCGCGACGTGCGTCATCGCCATCAGGCTGATGCCGAGGTGCGAGTTCGAATGCATCGACATCCCCAGGTCCCACAGCTTGCACATGCGCGCGAGCGTTTGTGTCGCGCGCAGCCCGCCCCAGTAGTGGTGATCGGACAGCAGTACCTTCACCGAGCCCATTTCGGCGCCGCGGCGGAAATCGTCCATCGTCGTGATGACCATGTTCGTCGCGAGCGGCAGGCGCGTGTGCTTGGCCAGCTCGGCCATGCCGGCGAGTCCCGGACACGGGTCTTCGTAGTATTCGAGCAATTCGTCGAGTTCGGGCGCGGCCGCGATGCTTGTTTCGAGCGTCCAGTTCGCGTTCGGGTCGAGGCGCAGCGGCAGGCCGGGGAAGGCTTCGTACAGCGCGCGCATGCAGGCGATTTCATGCGCCGGCTCGAACACGCCGCCCTTCAGCTTAATGCTCTGGAAACCGTACAGGTCGATCATGCGGCGCGCCTGCGCGACGATCTGCTGCGGGCTCAGGCCTTCGCCCCAGGCATCGGGCGCGTAGGGCTGGTCGACGTGCTCCGCGTACTTGAAAAAGAGATAGGCGCTGTACGGCACGGCGTCGCGCACTTTACCGCCGAGCAAATCGACGATCGGCGCGCCGACGATCTGGCCCTGCAGATCGAGCATCGCGACTTCGAGCGTGCTGATGACCTTCGCCGCGTTCTTCGCCGTGTGCGAGCCGGGAGCCAGTTCGAACTCGACGGCGCCGGGGCTCGGCTTGATCGCGCCACGCACGCGCTCTTCCATCCGGTTCAGATCGAATGGCGAGAGGCCGAGGACGAGCGTTCTGGCCTGCTCGAGCACGCGCAGCATCGGCTCGTCGCCGTAGGTTTCGGAGATGCCGACTCGGCCGTCGCTCGTCTCCAGTTCGACGATCGCGCGCAACGCCCACGGTTCGTGGATGCCCGCGGCGTTGAGCAGCGGGCCGTCACGGAAGGCGATCGGCGTAATACGGACTTGAGTGACGGTGATGTCGCGAGTCATGGTGGCAATCCGGTGATTTTGAGGTGATGACGCATAGTAAAGCACTAATGTATTAGTGTGTCACTGGGGAAACTACTCACACGGCTTTTGCTGCACGAAAACGCTGATTGCCATGCCCGAAGCGGCTGAGCGCCGCTATAGTACTAATATCTCAGTGGATTTTTTAGCGCCGATCATGAAAACCAGTGCTTCGTCGACCCGTCTCGACCGTTCCCGCCATGCCGCGCCGCAAGTCTTCGAAAGACTGCGCGAAATGATCCTGTCGATGGAACTTGCGCCCGGTACGGTACTCTCACGCGCCGATCTGGCAACGCAATACGGCCTGAGCCAGACTCCCGTGCGCGATGCGCTGATGAAGCTCGGCGAGGAAGGTCTCGTCGATATCTTTCCGCAGCACGCGACGGTCGTCAGCCAGATCAACGTGACGTCGGCGTTGCAGGCGCACTTTCTGCGCCGTTCGATCGAACTGGAAGTTGTGCGCACGCTGGCGGAGAAACATGACGTCGCGCTGATTTTTCAGTTGCGCGCGACGATCGCGGCGCAGATGGAATTGCGCGACCTGCGCAACTACGAGCAGTTCTCGCTGCAGGATCAGGCATTTCATCGGCAGATGTACGAGGCGGCCGGCGTGCCGCAGCTTTGGGATCTCGTTCGAAGGCTGAGCGGGCACATCGACCGGCTGCGTCGGCTTCATCTTCCGGTCGAGGGCAAAACCATGGCCGTGGTGCGCGACCACACCGAAATCGTCGATGCAATCCAGGCGGGCGATCCCGACGCCGCGCAGGCGGCGCTGCGCAAGCATCTCTCAGGGACGTTGAGCCAGGTCGACCAGATTCGCACGAGTCATCCAGATTATTTGACGGACGAATAAACGCACCGGTGTTTACCCGTTGCACCCCTTTTCGTGCTTGCAACGCGCAGACTCGACACGCAAAATGTAAGCGCTAACACACGAGTGATGACCGGCTATCGTATTTCAGCGATCCTTTCAGACCTCAAAATGTAAGCGCTAACATCCAAGACATGAAACGGAGACAACGATCATGAGCGCAACCCCCGTCCACGAGCAGGCCCCGCCGCGAATCCGCCGCGCCCAGATCGTGGCGCTCACGCTGCTGATGGTGAGCGGCATCGTCAATTATCTCGACCGCGGGACGCTCGCCGTCGCCAATCCGCTGATCCGCGCCGACCTCGGCCTCTCGCTCGGACAGATGGGGCTGCTGCTCTCCGCGTTCTCATGGAGCTACGCGCTCTTCCAGTTGCCGGTGGGCGGACTCGTCGATCGCGTCGGACCGCGCAAATTGCTCGGCATCGGCCTGATCGTCTGGTCGCTCGCGCAGGCGTCAGGCGGCTTCGTCTCGACGTTCGGCTGGTTCATCCTCGCGCGGATCGTGCTCGGCATCGGCGAGGCGCCGCAGTTTCCGTCGGCGGCGCGCGTCGTCAGCAACTGGTTTCCGCTGCGCGCCCGCGGCAAGCCAACCGGCATCTTCAACTCGGCGTCGCCGCTCGGCACGGCGCTCGCGCCGCTCTGCCTCTCGATCCTCGTCGTCAATTTCCACTGGCGCTGGGCCTTTATCGTGACGGGCATCGCCGGCCTTGTTGTTGCGGTCGTGTGGCTCGCCGTGTACCGCGATCCCGTGAAAGCCACGATGACCGAGGCAGAGCGCCACTATCTCGAAGGCGACGAGGCCGACCGCAAACCCGCGCCCTCGCTCACCTTCGCCGAATGGCGCTCGCTGTTTTCGCACGGCACGACGTGGGGCATGCTGATCGGCTTCTTCGGCTCGGTCTATCTGAACTGGGTGTATCTCACGTGGCTCCCCGGCTACCTGACGATGGAACGCCACATGAGCCTGATGCATACGGGCGTCGCAGCATCGATTCCGTTCTTCTGCGGCTTCCTCGGCTCGCTCACGGCCGGCTGGTTCTCCGATCTGATCACGAGCCGCAGCACGAACCCAGTCGGAAGCCGCCGCAACTCGGTGGTGATCGCGATGCTCGGCATGGTCGCGTTCACGATTCCAGCGGCGCTCGTCGAGAGCAACACGATCGCGATTGTGTGCATTTCGGTGGTGATCTTCCTCGCCAATGCCGCGTCCGCCAGCTCGTGGGCGCTCGCGACGGCCGCCGCGCCGCCGAACCGGGTCGGCTCGCTCGGCGCGATCCAGAACTTCGGCGGCTTCCTTGGCGGTGCGCTCGCGCCGATCCTGACCGGCTACATCGCGCAGACCTGGTCGTTCGTTCCGGCGCTGCTGACGGCGGCGGGCATCGCGTTCGTCGGCGCGTTGAGCTACCTGTTTTTCGTGCGCAAGCCGATCGAGGACAAGCCGACCCACACCGATACCGTCCAGGCCCCGGCCTGATTCCACCCCTTATTCGAGAGAAGACCATGACCATCGCTACCCAAATCGAAGGCATCGTGCCCGTGATGCTGACCCCGTTCGACGCGTCCGGCGCGATCGACTACGCCGGGCTCGAACGCCTGATCGAGTGGTACATCGCGCACGGCTCGGACGCGCTTTTCGCCGTCGCTCAGTCGAGCGAGATGCAGTTCCTGAGCCTCGCCGAGCGCGGTGAACTCGGACGCTTCGTCGTCGAGAAGGTGGCGGGGCGCATTCCCGTCGTGGTTTCCGGCCACATCAGCGATGATCCGGACGCGCAAGCGGAAGAACTCGGCGTCGCGGCATCGACGGGCGCGCAAGGCATCGTGCTCGTGACGAACCGGCTCGATCCGAAGCGCGAAGGGACGGAGGTTTTCTCGGCGAACCTGAAACGCCTGCTGGCGCGCCTTCCGTCGGACATTCCGCTCGGTCTCTACGAATGCCCGGCGCCCTACCGCCGCCTGCTTTCCGACGACGAACTGAAGATGTGCATCGATACCGGCCGCTTCATCATGCTGAAGGACGTGAGCTGCGATCTCGATACTGTCAAGCGGCGCGTCGCGATGGCGCAGGGTTCGCCGCTGAAGGTCCTGAACGCCAACGCGGCGATCGCATGGGACGCGATGAAAGCCGGCTCAGCGGGCTTCAACGGCGTGTTCACGAATTTTCACCCTGATCTCTACAAGTGGCTGCGCAACGATTCGGCGCAGGACCCGGCGCTCGCTGAGGAACTGTCGACGTTTCTCGTGCTCGCGGCCGTGTCGGAATCGCTCGGCTATCCGGCGCTCGCCAAGATCTACCATCAGCGCATCGGCACGTTCGATTCGATTCGCTGCCGCGTGATCGACTACGACGTGCGTGAGCGCTTCTGGGCGCTCGATGCCGTGCTCGACAAGATCGTCGCCGGCACCGAGCATTTCCGCGCGCGCATCGCGGCGCTCAGCCGCGGTCGAAAACCCGCGACGGTATGATGGCGTGCCCATCCTCTTCTGATTCCGATGTCTCGTTCCATTGACCCCTCGACGCCTGCCGTGCCACGCGCCCGCCGCAACACGGGCCGCACCGTGCTCTCCGACGTGGCGAAGCTCGCGGGGGTATCGACGGCGACCGTCTCGCGCGTCTACAACGAGCCCGACAAGGTCTCCGAGCGCGTGCGCGAGCGCGTCGAACATGCGGCGTTGACGCTCAACTGGTTCCCGAACGCGGCGGGACGCGCGCTCGCATCGACGCGCAGCCACATCGCGGGCATCATCATTCCGACGCTCGACGACCAAGTGTTCGCCTCGCAGGTGAGCGGCATGCAGGCGGCGTTCGCGGCGCGCGGCATCACGCTCGTGCTCGGCTGCTCGAACTACGATCCGGCGCAGGCGCTCGTGCAGGTTCGCGCGATGCTCGCGCGCGGCGTCGAAGCGATGGCGATCGTCGGCGAGGCGCATCCGGCCGAGCTTTTCGACGCCTTGCGGCTCTACCGCGTGCCGTATGCGGTCACGTATGCGTATCGCGAGGGCAGCCCGCACGACTGCATCGGCTTCGACAATCACAAGGCGTATGTCGAACTCACAGAACATCTGATCGGCCTCGGACACCGCTCGTTCGCCGTCTGTATCCAGCCGACGCGCGACAACGACCGCGTGCAGGCGCGCGTCGCGGGCATCCGCGCGGCGCTCGAACGCAACGGCCTCGCGGTGCGGCCGGAACACATGCTCGAAGGCGAATCGACCATCGGATTCGGGCGGCGCAGCCTGCGCGCGATCTGGGAAGCGCCCGGCGAGCGGCCGACCGCAATCGTCTGCGGTAACGATCACATCGCGCTCGGGGTGTTGCGCGAGGCGGAGGATCTGGGAATCGCGATTCCGGGCGAATTGTCGGTGACCGGTTTCGATGACCTCGCCATCGCGAAGGAAATGCGGCCCGCGCTCACGACGATGCGTGTCGATACCGCCGAGATCGGCAGGCTCGCGGCGCAACATCTGCTCGACGCGCTCGATGGCAAGCGGGCAATGCGTGGACACGAAGTGCGCGCGTTGCTTCAGGTGCGCGAATCGACGGGGCCGTGTCCGTCTCAAAACTAAAGCAATTTCACCGAAACGCCCGCATCTGCGCCTGCATCATCTGCAGCATCTTGTTCGACGCCACCGAGAGTTTGCGCCCCACCCGCGTGATCAGATGCGCCTCGGCCTTCCCTAACAACGGATGGCTGATTTCGATCACGAACAGTTCTCCGGCGGCGATCTCCGTCGTGACGGCGAACTCCGGAAGACACGTGATCCCGAGCCCCGACTTCACGAACTGCTTGAGAATCGCGATGGAATTCGTCGTGACGACCGGTTCCAGTCGAATCTTCTCCGCATATTCAACAGCTTCAAGCATCTGCCGCGTGCCATAGCTCGAATGCGTCGCGGCCAGCGGATACGACGCCAGTTCGCGCACCGTCATCGACTTCTTCTTCCCGAGCCCCTCGAACGACCGCCCGACGACCGCCATCAAAGGCTGACGCTTGAACGCGCGCGACACGATTCGCGGCTCGTTCGGCGGGTTGTACACGAGTCCGATCTCGCCCTCGTCCTCGGAAATCTTGCGCATCACCTCGTTCGTGCCGGCCAGGTCCAGATTCACCGCGATGCCGGGAAACTGCTTGCAGAAGTGCTGCATCGGCCCGGCGAGCAGGTCCGACACGAAACCTTCGCCCAATACGACACTGATATGCCCGGTCCGCAGCCCGCGCAGTTCCTGTAGCCGCGAAAGCAAGTCGTCCCGGTGCGCGAGCTGCTCCCGAAAATAATCGATGACGTGCGCCCCCGCCTCGGTCGGCTTGACGCCGCGCGCGTGGCGCTCGACTAGCACGGCATCGAGTTCGGTTTCGAGCAGGCCAATCTGACGGCTCACCGCCGATGGCGCGACGTTCAGCGCGTCGGCAGCGGCGCGGATCGTGCCGCAGCGCACAGCCTCGTAGAAATAGACGATTCGGCTCTCGGTCAGGATCTCGGCCACTCGGTCGCTCCGTTCTAAAAATTAGAACATTCTCAATATTGGCGTCGATTGATTATAGGGTTCCGCGAGTCCAACATCACAGCTCAAACGCCCGCACCGCATCGGTCAGGCGAATCTGCAAGGAGTGGACTTTATGAAGACGGTCGGAGTCATCGGGCTGGGGAACATGGGACGCGGCATGGCGCTGTCGCTTAAACGCGGGGGCTACGCGGTGCTCGGCTTCGACGCCGCGCCGGGCGTCGCCGCGAAGCTGCAGGAAGAAGGCGTCGAGGCGCGTGAATCGATAGCCGCCATCGCGCGCGACGCCGATGTGCTGATCCTGAGCCTGCCGACCTCCGAGATCGTCGAGCAGGTCGTGCTGGGCGCGGACGGCGTCGCGGCGAACGCAAAACCCGGCCTCATCGTCGTCGATACGACGACCGCCGAGCCCAACAGCACGCGCAAGGTCGCGGCGGCGCTCGCGGAGATGAAGATCGGTTTCGTCGACGGACCGGTCAGCGGCGGCCCGAAAGGCGCTGCCACCGCCACGATGACGATGGTCCTCGGCGGCTCCGAACAAGATGTCGCGGCCGTCGAGCCGATTCTCGCGGTGATCAGCGCGAAGCGCGTTCACGTCGGCCCGGTAGGCGCCGGGCACGTCACCAAGATCATCAACAACCTCCTGACCGGCATCCATTTGCTCGCCGCGAGCGAAGCCGTGCGCGCCGCCGAGGCTGCGGGTGTCGATCCGCAGAAGCTCGTCGAGGCGCTGAACGGCGGCTCGGGACGCAACAGCGCGACGCTCACGAACTATCCGACCTGGATTTTCAACGACAAATTCGACTCGGGCTTCACGATGAAGCTGATGCGCAAGGACGTGCGCCTCGCGATGGACCTGCTGCGCGGCCAGGGCGCCGAAGCGCCGATGAGCGCCGAAGCGGGCCGCCTGTGGGCCGAGAGCGCGAAGACCATCGGCGATGCGGAGGATTTCAACCGCATCGTCCAGTTCGTCCCCGAACATTAATCGACAGCCTAAGGAGCAGTGAAAGTGGAATTCAACGAAGCGGAACAGTTGCTCGCGGCCTTCGCCCATTTCTTCCCGCAAGCGAAGACGGTCGGCTCGTGGGTCGGCGGGGAACTCGTCGAAGGAACCGGCGACGACATCCAGCTCTACAACCCGGCGACGGGCAAGGCGAGCCTCGCATACAAGGACGGCGGCGCCGCGATCGTCGCGCAGGCTGCAGATGCAGCGCAGCGCGCGCAGAAAGAATGGTGGGCGCTCACGCATGCCGCGCGCGGACGCGTGATGTTCGCGATTGCACGCGAACTGCGCGCCGAAGCCGAGCCGATCGCTCGGCTCGAATCGATCGGCTCGGGCAAGCCGATCCGCGACTGCCGCGGCGAAGTGGCGAAGGTCGCCGAGATGTTCGAGTACTACGGCGGCTGGACCGACAAGTTCTACGGCGACGTGATTCCGGTGCCGTCGTCGCATCTCAATTACACGCGACGCGAACCCGCTGGCACCGTGCTGCAACTGACGCCCTGGAACGCGCCGGTCTTCACCTGCGGCTGGCAGGTCGCGCCCGCAATCTCGATGGGCAACGCCGTGTTGCTCAAGCCCTCTGAACTGACGCCGTTCACCTCGCTCGTGCTCGGCATGCTCGCCGAGAAGGCCGGCGCGCCGAAGGGTCTCATCAACGTGCTCGCGGGCTACGGCCACACCGTCGGGCAGGCGGCGATCGCGAACAAGGTCGTGAAAAAGGTCGTGTTCGTCGGCTCGCCCGCGACCGGCATCCGCATCGCCGAGGCGGCCGCGAAGCGCGTGCTGCCGTGCGTGCTGGAGCTCGGCGGCAAATCCGCGAACATCATTTTCGACGACGCCGATCTCAAGCGCGCCGCCCTTACCGCGCAAGCCGCGATCTTCGCCGGCGCGGGACAAAGCTGCGTCGCGGGGTCGCGCCTTCTGGTGCAGCGCTCGATCTACGACCGGTTCGTCGAGATGGTCGCGACGGGCGCGAAAAAGATCAAGGTCGGCAACCCGCTCGACGATTCGACCGAAGTCGGTCCGATCAACAATCGCCGCCAGTACGAGCACGTCATGAGCATGATTTCGAAGGGCGTCGCAGCGGGCGCAACGCTCGCCGCCGGTTCCACCGAGCTATCCGACGATGGCTACTTTGTCTCCCCGACCGTGCTCGCGAACGTGACGAACGACATGGACGTCGCGCGCACCGAGATCTTCGGGCCGGTCGTGGCCGCGATCCCGTTCGATACCGAAGAGGAAGCGCTCGCCATCGCGAACGACACCGAGTTCGGCCTGGCCGGCGCGGTCTGGACGAGCGACGTCGGCCGCGCGCATCGCGTGGCGGCGGGGGTGGATGCCGGGACGTTCTGGATCAACGGCTACAAGACGATCAACGTCGCGTCGCCGTTCGGCGGCTACGGACTGAGCGGCTACGGACGCTCGAGCGGCGTGGAAGCGCTCTACGAATACACGCAGACGAAGAGCGTGTGGGTCGAGACGGCGAAGGACCCGGCCACCGCGTTCGGCTATCTGTGACAATACGGCCTCCCGTCGCACCGGCGGGAGGGAGCACGAAACAATCATGAAAGGGGAGCAGGAATGGAACACACGCTAACGACCCAGTCGACGGGAAGCGATGGCATGAGAAGCGCAAAGCTGTTCTTGTACGCGGCGGTGATTCTGCTCATCGCCGAGTTCATCGGGTCGTTTTCGTTCAAGGTCGGGCCGGGCAAGGTCGTGCTGCTGCCGATGATCTGGGCGCTCCTGCTCGGCGCCGCGCTCGGCCTCGCGAGCGATCGCTGGAAGAGCGCCGCGCGCCTCGACGTGCGCACGCAGTTCCTCGCGGCCGCGATCCTGCAACCCGCCCTGCTCCTTTTCATCTCGAAGCTCGGTCTTCTGGTCGGCAGCGCGCTGCCCAAGCTGGCCGCCGCAGGCTGGGCGCTGGCGTTCCAGGAACTGGGCCACTTCGTCGGCACGATTTTGCTCGGGCTGCCGCTCGCGTTGTTGCTCGGCATCAAGCGCGAGGCGATTGGCGCCACATTCTCGGTCGGCCGCGAACCGAGCCTGGCGATCATCGGCGAGAAGTACGGCATGGATTCCGCCGAGGGCCGCGGCGTGCTCGCCGAGTACCTGACGGGCACCGTGTTCGGCGCGGTATTCATCGCGATCTTCGCGGGCTTCGTCGCGAGCCTGAACATCTTTCACCCGCTCGCGCTCGCGATGGGCTCGGGCGTCGGCTCCGGCAGCATGATGGCGGCGGCATCGGGCGCAATTGCCGCGCAGCAGACGCCCGAGATGGCGAAATCCGTGCTCACTTTCGCTGCGGCCAGCAACCTCATTACGACGACCATCGGCACGTACTTCACGCTGTTCATCTCGCTGCCGATGGCCGTGTGGGGCTATCGCCTGCTCGAACCGCTGATCGGGCGGACGACGAAGGCATCGAGCGCATCGGACGTAATCAACGACGCGCGCCCGAAGCTCGGCGACGTGCAGACGGAAGCGCCCGAACTGGGTTATCGCGGCAAGATGCTCGCGTGGGGCGTGACGGCGGTGATGGCGCTCGTGTGCGACTGGATCACGCACGGGACAACGCCGCTCGAAGGCCTTCCCGGCATGCTACTGATGGTGCTGGCGGTGATCGTCGGCGACGCGGTTTTCAAGGTGAGCGGACGCAAGATTCCGGCGGTGTGCTGGGTGTCGCTGGTCGCCATGTTCATGACGTCGCCGTGGTGTCCGTGGGGCGCGCAGATCGCCGCGTTCAGCTCGAAGAACGACTTCCTCGGCGTGACGACTCCGATGCTTACTTTCGCGGGGCTTTCCATCGCGAAGGATATTCCGGCATTCCGGCGACTCGGCTGGAGAATCGTGCTGGTTTCGTTCGTCGCGAATGCGGGGACGTTTCTCGGGGCGGCGCTGGTGGCGCAGTTTTTCGATGTGTGAGGTGAAGTCGGGCGTGCTGTTCAACTCTCTTCGCCAAGTCGATGCAGCACGCTGGCCACCACACGATCGCACTGCGCACCGCAGAATTCGAACAGACCTGGCTCAGCGAGATCGATATCCCTCGCGAGCGATTCGCGCAGCAAGCTCCTCGCGCGAAAATGCCGGCTGCGCACCGTGGCCTCGGGAATCCCAAGACACAGCGCAGTTTCCTCGACGCTCATCTCCTCGACCGAACGCAGCACGAACACGACGCGAAACACTTCCGGCATCTCGTCCAGCTTGCGCTCCAGCAACGCGCGCATTTCTGCGGTCGCCGCTGCCTTGTCGGGAGAACTGGCGTGATCTTCGGCCTGTGCCATTGCGTCGACCTCGACATCGGTGGTCCATTCCACCATTGGGATCACTCTTTGACGCCTGGCTGTCCGGCGCAAGCGGGCAAAGCATTCATTGAGCACGAGACGCGACAGCCACGTCACGAGCGCCGCGTCGCCGCGGAACTGGCCGATCGATCGATAGGCCGACAGGTACGCGTCCTGCAACGCGTCCTCGGCTTCCGCCTCGTCACGCAGCGTGGCGCGTGCCAATCGATACAGACGCCGGTTGTGGCGGCGCATCAGCAGTTCGAACGCCGCGCGATCGCCCGCGCGAATGCGGGAGACGATCGACAGGTCGTCGATGGCGGGAGGGGTCGAAGGTAATGCGGCTCTTTCCATCACGGGGCCTTCTGGACGGTCAACGTACCATGCATCGTGGGATGGAAGTCGCACACGTACGGATAACTTCCCACCCGGCCGGCGACATAACTCCACGATGCGTTCGGCGCGATGCTGTGCGAATCGAACGCCTTCGTTGGTGCGGTCGCCGTGTGGGGAAACAGGTCCTTGTTCATCCACACGACGCGATCGCCCGGCCGCACCGTCAGCGTCGCGGGATCGAAGCGCATCTGCTCGATCACGACGACGTGCGTTTCGGACTCGGCCAGCGTCGTGTCACAAGACACAGCAAGCGCAACGGCCAGAATCATCGCGCGATCAACCACCGCTCTTGCCCAGTTCAGCCTGCAGATGCCTTGCATGTTCAAGGTGCGCGACAAAAGCCGGCCGCACCTTGACGAGAAGCGCCTTCAACTCTCCGTTCTGCGCACTCGGGATCAGGGTCTTGTCGAGCGCGCTCAAAACGCTCTCGTGATACGCGACCTCATGAGCGATGTACGCCCGATCGAACGGCTTGTCCTTGAGCGCCTTGAGACTGGCGAGATTTGCATCGCCGCCTTGCTTGAGGCTCTGGCTCGTCGGGTTGTCTTCGGGCTTCACGCCGAGCTTCTGAACGAGGTCGGTGGCGGCCTTGTTGACGCCACTATGGTCGGTGATCATCTGCTGCGCAAACGCCTTGACGTCGTTCGACCGGCTCTTCGACTTCGCCAGCTCGCCGGCATCGATATCGACCTGATTCGCGGTCACCACGATGGCCGCGATTTGTGGATCGGTGGGTTGCGAACTCTGCGCTACGCATAGCGTGCTGGATAGCGCCAACGTCGCAAGCATGGGGATTCTGCTGAGTCTCATGACCTGTCTCCGGGAGCGATGTGCATCGTGCTCGGCCCGCGCGGCGAGATTGCCATTCGGGCTTTCTATGGGATTGGATGTCACGAGAAAAAGCGCTGTTCCCAAGGCTAACGACAGAAGCGTAGAAGCAAGCGCTGTGGTATGTAGGCGACTGCAGAGTAGGGCCCTGGCTCCCGCGCGTCAAAACTCCCTCTTGCGACACATCACGGCCACGATGTCCGACTGCGTCAGCATCCCGACGAGTTCGTTATCGTCGAGCACTACAGGCATGTGATGATGCCCTTTGGCCGTGAAGCGATGGATGACGTCGGAGACGCGTGTCGCTGCATCGACGGTGGTCATGGCCGTCGACATCACGCTGCGAACCGGTAGCGCCCTCCTTTCGCGCTCCGCCTGGTCGGTTGCGTCGCTCCGAATGCCAGTGGGAAGCGGTTGAAGATCCGCGCGCGTGACCACGCCGATCAGGCGATGTTCAGAATCGATTACCGGCAGCAGCTTGACCCGGCGTTTGTCCAGCAGACCCAGCGCTTCACCAATGGTCTGATCGCCGGTCACGCTCGTGACGGGGGCTCGCATGACCTCCCCGCAAGTCATTTCCATCAGCCGCCTGAAATAGGCTTGCTGCTCCAGCCTCTCACGCAGCAATTCCACGCGATCCGGGTCCAGCCCGGAAGTGTGTAGCTCGTTGCGAAAAGAATGACCCGCATCGAGCTGTGCGGTGGCGCGTCGCACACTCGTCAGCCACCTCGTAAAACTGGAACCGACTGCCATGTTCGCCTCGTCCAGCGTCAACCATGTGTAATGTAAACGTATCACAACGTGACACGCTTGCGCGCAGCGCGCCGGATAAAACGTCATTAGCGTTTTCCCGCAGTCGCAGCGGAAACGCACGATTTTGCGGGGGTTTGAGTGTTGGCGTGTCGCATGGCACGGCCTGCAACCCTGAAACGAACGACGACGCGACAGCCGTCATATATATCACATTGTGATCTATAATCGAACCGTCGGGGCTTGAAGGGAGACGACCATGCTTATCAACAGCGACTTCGAAATGGGTTATCTGATCATCGTGTGCGCGCTGCTTGGTGTGATATTCATCGGCGCGCTGCTTGCCGCGGTGCATCTCGATCGATGGCACCCGAAGCTGATCGGTGCGGCAATCGGCGCGTTGCTCGGTTTCATGCTGATTGAAGCGGTTCCGCTTATTACCTGAAAGCGAACCCGCAGCGCGCTTAGAACTCTTCGGTGATAAATTTGAACGGATAATCAGGCGCCGTGTAGCCATCGGACGCTTGCCGCTTGGGCAACTTCACGCGCTTGCGCGGCATCGCTTCATAGGGGATCCTGCCGAGCAGATCGCTGATGATGTTGAGCCGCGCGCGGCGCTTGTCGTTCGATATCGCGACGGACCACGGTGCGATTTCCGTGTCCGATGCCTTGAACATCGCATCGCGGGCGCGCGAATAGTCGTACCAGCGGCTGTACGACCGCAGGTCCATGTCGGTGAGCTTCCAGACCTTGCGTCCGTCGTTGATGCGCGCCTCCAGCCTGCGCGTCTGCTCTTCTTCGGTGACCTCCAGCCAGTACTTGATGAGGAGCACGCCGGAATTGACGATTGCGCGCTCGACCAGCGGAATCGCATTTAGAAACGCCTCCGCTTCTTCTTCCGAGCAGAAGCCCATGACCCGTTCGACGCCGGCCCGGTTGTACCAGCTTCGATCGAAGATGACGACCTCGCCCGCCGCCGGCAGATGCGGCAAATAGCGCTGCACATACATCTGGCTTTTCTCACGCTCGGTCGGCGCCGGCAGCGCGATCACGCGAAACACACGCGGACTCACGCGCTCGGTGATCGCCTTGATGACGCCGCCTTTGCCCGCACCGTCGCGTCCTTCGAAGACGATGCACACCTTCTTGCGCTTTTGCACCACCCATTCCTGCAGTTTCACGAGTTCCGCATGCAAGGGCAGCAACGCCTTCGTGTAATCCTTGTAGCTCAGCGCATCGCCTTGCGAAGGCGCCTCTTTACCCCGTTTCTTCGACATGTCCGTGCCTCCGATGTCAAGCCTTCAGCTCGCGTCGATCTCGTTTGTCAGCGGCGCGCCCGATTCGAACTCCGTCACGCTTTGCAGCGTCGTCTCGCAGATGGTCGTCACCGCCTCGCGCGTGAGGAACGCCTGGTGCCCGGTCAGGATCACGTTGGGGAACGTGACGAGCCGTTGCAGCACGTCATCGGTGATGATCGTGCCGGAGAGGTCGCGAAAGAAGAGCCCCGCCTCCTGCTCGTACACGTCGATCGCAAGACCGCCCAACTGGCCGCTTCTGAGCGCATCGATGACGGCTTCCGTATCGATGAGCCCGCCGCGGCTCGTGTTGATCAGCAGCGCGCCGCGCTTGGCGCGCGAAAGCGTATGGGCATCGATGATGTGATATGTATCGGGCGTGAGCGGACAATGCAGCGAGATGATGTCCGCGCTCGAACCGATCTCGCCCGGCTCCGCATAGCGCGCGCCCATCGCCTCGAATTCCGGCGATGGAAACTTGTCGTAGCCGATCACGTCGCAGCCGAAGCCGAGCATGATCTTCGCGAAGACGCGTCCGATCTTGCCCGTGCCGATCACCGCGACCGTCTTTCCGCACAGGTCGAAGCCCATCAAGCCGTCGAGCGAAAAGTTGAAGTCGCGCGTGCGATTGTAGGCGCGGTGGATCTTGCGGTTGATCGCCATCAGCAGCGCGACGGCGTGCTCCGCGACGGAATTCGGCGAGTAGTCGACCACCCGCACTACCTTGATGCCGAGCGCGCGCGCGGCGCTCAGGTCCACGTTGTTGAAGCCGGTGCAGCGTAGCGCGACGAGCTTCGTGCCGCCCTTCGCAAGCGCTTCGAGCACCGCCGCATTCGCATGGTCGTTGACGAAGATGCACACCGCGCCGTGGGCCGCCGCGAGACTCACGGTCTCGTCGTCGAGCGGGACCTCGTAGTACTTGAGACGATGGGTGTGCGCCGCATTCGCGGCATCGAGATATTCGCGATCGTAGGGCTTCGCGCTGAAGACGGCGATTTCCATCGAGTGCCTCCGAAGTTCTTGAATCCGGCGTGAACGTGCCAAGCTATCCGCTCGCGAGCACAGCGGCGATCTGTACGAACAGGATCTTCACGACGGTCATCGACGGGAAGATCATCGCATAGCCTACATCCGGTGCATCAGTCGGCGCGACGCGGTTCGCGAAGGCGAGGATCGCCGGATTGCCCGTCGCGCCGCTGAGTATGCCGACCGTCATGTCGAACGGCAGCCTGAAGACCCACAGGCAGAAGATCGCCGTGACGATGAGGAGCGCGAGTGCAATGGCCACGCCGTACAACAGGAACGACAAACCCGCCACGCCGATGGTCGCAAAGAACTTCGGCCCCGAGGCGATGCCCACTTGCGCGAGAAAGATTGTCAGGCCGAAGTTGCGCAGGACCAGGTTCGCGGAAAGCGGCATCGTCCAGACGAACGGGCCGACGCGACGCACGCGCCCCAATACGAGCGCGACCAGCAGCAGCGCCGCGAGCCCAAGCGCGAGCTTGCCGACGCCGGGAATCGGCAATGGAATCGCGCCGGCCAGGAGCCCGAGCGCCGCGCCGACGCCGATCGAGATGAAGCTCAACTCGGCTGTTCCCTTGATCGAATCGCCGAAGAACGCGCGCAGCGGCTTCATGTGCGCGCGGTTCGCAAGCAAGCCTACGCGGTCGCCAAATTCGAGAATGAGGTCCTGATTCGGCATCAGGTCGGCATCGCCCCGGCGCACGTGCGCGATCGTGCAGACGACGCCCTCCGGGAACCGGATATCGCGCAGCATGCGTCCCACCACGAGCTTGCTCGAGGCGAACACGCGCCCGTAGTCCAAATCCTCGCGATGACTCGTCATGCGCCCCGGCTGCAACTCGCCGAAGAGCGATATGGCTCTTTGCAGCGCGGCGGGATCGGTGGCGGTCGCAAGCAGGACGTCGTCGGCTTGCAGGACGAGATCGTCGGTCGGCGGGCGATTGTGGTGCTCGCGACGCACGGCGGCGATTGCGATGCCCGCCGGCATGCGGGTCTTCACATCGGCCAGGCGTGAACCGATGAACTCGGGATTGCGCAACGCGATCTCGGCGGTTTCGATGAGCTTCGGCGGCGGCCGCTCGATATGCGGCTTCAGCAGCGCGCTAAGGACATACAGGAAAAGAATCGGCCCCGCGACGCCGAACGGATACGCGACGCTGTAGCCGACCGTCGCGCCGTCGCTTTTCATGGCGGCCATCGCGGCTTGCAGGCTCGCCGTGCTGGTGCCGGACCCGGCGAAGAGGCCGAGCGATTCGTCGAGCTTCACGCCGAAGAGCGGCACGAACGCGATCGCCAGGAGCCCGGAGGCGATCACGCCAAGCGCGGCGGCGATGTTGGCCTTGAGGCCGTCGGCGCTGGTAAGGCCCTTGAAGAACTGGTCGCCATACTGGATGCCGATGCCATAGAGGAAGAGCAGCAGCCCAAGCGTGCCGAGCAGCGCGGGCGGCGCGGACTTCGGCGCAAACCCGCCGATCGCGAGCCCGACGAAGAGCACCGCGCCCGAGCCGAGCGCCACGCCCTTGACGCTGATCTCGCCGACGACATAGCCGAGCGCGACCGTGACGAAGAGCGTGAGCAGCGGCTGGGATTCGAGCAACATCCTGACTGCATCCATGACAGTACCCTTCGATGAGCAAGAAAGGACGCGGCCAGAAACCCGGCGGCGCATGAAGCTTCTCGATGACCTGAAGATGCAGCCCGAAGGCGCGTTTACAATTTAGGTGCAAAACCCTTAAAAGACAATGCTGCGGAATTGCTAGAACAAGCCGCGCCGGCTCGGATCGTACATCGGATCAGGCGATTTCTGCGTTTGCCTCAAGACGCCCTGATCGTCGAAATAGAAGTTGAAGATCAGGTGATTGATGTTGTTTTCCACATACCGGTAAGACCAGACGTCCCGTTTCATTCGCGAAAAATACGATGTCTCGAACGGACGGCCGAAGTTCATGAGCACGTCCTCACGCGTCCACTTGTTGACTTCCGCGCGGTAGAACTCGCTCTCCTGCAACACTTGTCGAACGCTTACCACCTTGCCCGATGCATCAACGTCGGCGGCGGTCGTGGTCGTGCCCATTGGCTGGGTCGGCCACATGAGGCGCTTGCCGCCGCCGGGGAGATCGTAGGTTTCTTTGGGCGGTCCGAGCTTCGCGACCAACGCGGACTGATCCGCGCCCGGCTCGACCTGCTGATACGGCTGAGCGCAGGCAAAGAGCGCCAACGCCCCCGCGCAGACAATCAATCTGGCGATACGGCTCTGCATCACGTCTCTCCCGCGATCGAATCAAATCAGCCGCGCCGCCTCGTCGAGACGGCTCTTCGCCGGCAGCAAACCGGCCCGTGCGGTGCGCACGAGCGAAAACGCCCGCGTCTCCGGCGGCGTGCCTGGAATGTGTGCGATCCGGAACTCGATGTCGTCGCCCGGTTGCGTGCACGTGTCGTCCATCACGACGTTCATCCGGTCGAGCCGCAATCGCTTCACCTCGACGAATGCCCGCCCCTGCGGCTCGGCCAGCACGCTGCGTACATATTCGAACTTGCGTTCGAGCGCGTCCATCGGCAGGCCGAGGCCCGCAAGCGTCTGGCTGTTCTCTTCGATGCGCGCCTGCAACCGCGCGATCTCGCCCGCGTCGAGCGCGGCTTCGTTGCCGAACACCGAGCGCGTACCCACGCCCTGCCGTTCGAGCAACTGCAAGCGCGCCTTGAGTAGCGCGCGCTCCTCTTCCAGCACTTCTCGCTTCGATGCATCGCCCGCGACGCCTTGCAGCCCGTCGAGCGCCAGTTGATCGACCGCGCGCCGCACGATCTCCTCGCGCAGTTCAGTGTCGGTGCGCGCGCAAATCTTTATACGGTGATCGTCGAAACTGATGGTCGTCTGCGCGACATCGGGACGCGCATGCTCGCCCACCCACGCGACGCCCAGCACGCGGCGCTCGATCATTGCCATGCTGAGCACCGCATGAACGTGCGTGAGGTCCGGGTTCTGCTCGAAGCAGGACCGCAACTCCGTCGAGCGGCTCAGCACGGGCGCGACGTCGCCGGGCGTCGCGAAGAACGCATGCATCGACGGGTCGCACGACCACGCCTCGGCGCTCGCATTCATCGGATCGGGCAACGCGCCGACAAGGCCATCGACATAGCCGATGCAAGTAGCAAGCGCCTGAGCCATGCGCCCTTCGTACTTGTCGACAAGCCGAAGCTGCGGATCGAGCCGCACGATGCGCGCGAGCGCGTCCGTCACGCGCGCGTCCGCGCACGCCTCGCTCTCGTGCTTGCCGCCGACAAGCCAGCTCAGAATGCCCACGTCGCTCTCCTGCCGCCTCTACTCTTCTTCGCGCGGCGGCACCACGTTGACGTTGATCGTGCGGTTCTTCCAGAACAAGTTGTGAACCCGCCCTTCGAGACTGCGCAGCGAATGCGGCTCGACGTTGTTGAAAGTCAGCAGCACCGCAGGCCGCGAACCGGCACCCGGAACGC
This sequence comes from Caballeronia humi, assembly GCF_001544475.1. Classification (GTDB taxonomy): domain Bacteria; phylum Pseudomonadota; class Gammaproteobacteria; order Burkholderiales; family Burkholderiaceae; genus Caballeronia; species Caballeronia humi. The sequence continues at coordinate 242,404 of NZ_FCNW02000004.1, forward strand.
GCTGGATTTCGTCGAATGCAGGAAAGCCATAGCGGATCAGGAATTCCTTGATCTCTTCGTCGGTTACATCGTCCGCTACATTGCCTATCCAAAGCTCGGCCATAATCAAACCCCTCTCTCTTTTATTGACATTGCAGCACGGCCGTCAGGCCATGATGTGCACCCCGCCGTCGACGTACAGTGTTTCGCCCGACAGGCGCCGCGCATAAGGCGTCGCAAGGAACGCACACGTAAAGCCGACGTCCATGATGTCGACCAGCTCGCCAAGCGGCGCCCGCTGTGCGGCTTCGTTGAGCAGCAAGTCGAAATCCTTCAGGCCCGACGCGGCCCGCGTTTTGAGCGGTCCCGGCGAGATCGCATGCACGCGGATGCCCTTCGATCCGAGTTCGTACGCGAGATAACGGGCGCATGCTTCGAGCGCCGCCTTCACCGGTCCCATCAGGTTGTAGTTCGGCACTACCTTGGTCGCGCCGTGGTAGCTCATCGTGAGGATCGTACCGCCGTCCGTCATGAGCGGCGCCGCGAGCCGCGCCATGCGCACGAGCGAATGGCAGGAGATGTCCATCGCCTTCGCGAAGCCTTCGGCCGAACTATCGAGCAGGCCGCCTTGCAGGTCCTCCTTCGGCGCCCACGCGATGGAATGAACGAGGATATCGAGCCTGCCCCATTCCTCGCGTATCCGTGCGAAGAGCGCGTCGAGATCGGACGGCTGCGAGACGTCGAGCGGCATCAGGATCGGCGCTTCCAGTTCGCGCGCGAGGGGCTCGACGTAGGTCTTCGCCTTCTCGTTCACGTAAGTGATCGCCAGGTCGGCGCCCAGCTCGCGAAACGCCTTCGCGCACCCGTAGGCAATCGAGTGCTCGTTCGCGATTCCCGTGACGAGCGCTTTCTTGTCCTTCAGGATCGGGCGAGGGATTTCCACGGTCATGTGAGGCTCCTAGTCGATGTCGGATTCAGCCGATCGTCGCCTGCGTGTGGCGCGCGATCATGAGCTCTTCGTCGGTCGGGATCACCCACGCCGACACCTTGCTCGATGCCGTGCTGATACACGGCCCGCCGCGCGAGTTCGCCTGCGCATCCAGTTCGATGCCGAGCCACGCCGCGCTCTTGCACACGCGCTCGCGGACCGCCGGCGCATGCTCGCCGATGCCCGCGGTGAACACGAGTGCATCGATGCCGCCAAGCGCCGCCGCAAGCGAGCCGAGGTCGCGACCGATGCGGTAAGCGAACAGCTCCACCGCGAAGCGTGCGCGAGGATCGTCGCTCGCGAGCAGTTCACGCATGTCGCTCGACACCGCCGATACCCCGAGCAGCCCCGACTCCTTGTAGATCAGGTTCTCGATCGCGCGCGCGTCCATGCCCATCTGATCGATCAGATAGAGGATCACGCCGGGATCGAGACTGCCGCAGCGCGTGCCCATCGGCAGGCCATCGACGGCTGTGAAGCCCATCGTGCTCGCGACGCTCTTGCTCGCCGCCATCGCGCACATGCTCGCGCCGTTGCCGAGATGCGCGACGACCGTGCGCCCCGTCGCGGCGCTGGGCGCAAATTCGGGCAGCACGCTCGCGATATATTCATACGACAAGCCGTGAAAGCCGTAACGCCGCACGCCGCGCGAGGTGATCTTCTCCGGCAGCGCGAACGCTTGCGCCACTTCCGGCTGCGCACGATGAAATGCCGTATCGAAGCACAGAACCTGCGGCAATTCCGGACGACGCCTCGCGATGATCCGCACCGGCTCCAGGTTGTGCGGCTGATGCAGCGGCGCGAGCGGCACGAGTTCGTCGAGCTTCGCAAGCACTTCGGGCGTGGCGAGCACGGGCTGCGTGAATACCTCGCCGCCATGCACGACGCGATGCCCGACCGCGATCAGTTCGTAGCCTTCGTGATGGCCGCGCAAAAAGTCGCCGATGCACGCAATCGCGCCTTCATGTCCGATCGCGGTGCCCTTCTCCCACGTTTGTTCGCCGATTTGCTTGCCCGCGCTGTCGAACGCGCTGAAGGCGGGCGCCGTGTGCAGTCCTTCCGCCTGCCCGCGCATGACGAGTTCGGGCGCGGCGCCCTTCATCGCGAACACGCGGAACTTGATGCTCGACGATCCCGCATTGAGTACCAGAATGGCGTCGGTCATGAGCTCACCCCAGCGCCTTGCCGCCTTCGCGGCGCGCCTTCGCGACGAGCGCCGCCACCGCGCAGGAAGCGAGCCGCGTCATCAGCGAATCGGCACGGCTCGTCAGGATGATCGGCACCCGCGCCCCGAGCACGATGCCGGCTGCGTCCGCTCCCGCAAGAAACGACAGGCTCTTCGCCAGCATGTTGCCGGCTTCGAGATCTGGCACGAGCAGCACGTTCGCGCGTCCCGCGACGGGTGAATCGATCTGCTTGATGCGGGCCGCTTCGGGATCGATGGCGTTATCGAGCGCGAGCGGTCCGTCGACGAGGGCACCGGTCACCTGATGGCGATCCACCATCTTGCAGAGCGCGGCGGCTTCAATGGTGGACGGCACCTTCGGATTGACCGTCTCCATCGCAGAGAGAATCGCGACCCGCACTTCCTGAAAGTTCAGCGCGTGCCCGAGATCGATGGCGTTCTGCAGGATGTCGACTTTTTCTTCGAGCGTCGGCGCGATGTTGACGGCCGCGTCGGTGATGATGAGGGCGTTTTCGTAGCCGGGCACGTCCATCACGAAGCAGTGGCTCACGCGTCGCGCCGTGCGCAGCCCCGTCTCGCGGCGCACGACCGCGCCCATCAGTTCGTCGGTATGCAGGCTGCCTTTCATCAGCGCCTCGGCCTTGCCTTCGCGCACGAGATCGACCGCAGCCGCCGCCGCGGCATGGCTGAAGGCCGCATCGACGACTGGATAGCCTGCGATATCGATGCCGTGCTCTGCCGCCACCGCCTCGATGCGCGCGCGCGGCCCGACGAGGATCGGCGCGATCAGTCCGTTCTGCGCCGCCTGGATCGCGCCTTCGAGCGAGCTCTGATCGCACGGATGCGCGATCGCGGTCGGTACGGGTTCGAGCGATCTGCAAAACTCGATGAGCTTCTTGTACTTCGCGTGTTCACGTTCCACGGCGGATTCCTGGGAGAGGTGAGATAACGTGATGATGGCAGCATTTCAACGCGCGAGCGTCGTCGCGCGCGGCTCGCGTGCGGCCTTGCCGAGCAGCACGGTGCGAATCCGTTCGAGCATCGCGCGCTGTTCGTCGGTCGGCTGGCCGCGCTGCACGCGTTCGTCGGTAACGAGCCTGTCCAGCAGCGTCAGGATGCGTTTCCTTTCGACGCGGTCCGCCAGCAATTTCGGCAACGTGACAAGCGCCTGCTCCGGTTCGTAACGCGCGATGATCTCCTGCTCGCCGCGAATGCGCCGCCATTGATCGGGCTGCAAGTTCGGCAGGAATTCCGCGTAATCGTTCGCGAGTTCCTGTTGCAGCACGAGTCGCGCGAGCGGAATCGGCTCGCCGTGGCGTTTGAGCAGGAACGCCATGCGTGCGAACGCTTCCGCGTAGCCGCCTTCCGATATGGCATCGAGCGCTTCCTTCACGAACGGCAACTCACGCGGGTCCGGCACGACGTCCGCCGCAGCGGGCGCTGGCGTTGTATCTGCGCGATCTTTCGCGGCCATGTTGCCGTAGCACATGAAGAACGCCGCTTCGGTGGCCGCATCGCGCATCGCCCGGTAGAAATCCATCGACGCGCTGACGAGTTCCGACCCCGCCTTCTCGACGTCGCGATACGGCCCCGAGTCCACGGGGTCCTTGCGCGCCGCCTTGATCGACGCGGCCGCAGGGCCGAGCCACGCGAGCCAAGGATTCATGTCGGAGAAGGCCCAGCGTTGAAAGCGCAGCGGATGGAATGCGCGTGATAGTTGCGCCGTGAAGTCGTTCGATGTCGCCTGTACGTACGGCTGTACGAAGAGTTCGTACGCGCGCTGATTGAAGTCCGACACTTCGGCCACGGCCTTGAACGGCTTCTCGTCGACGCGCTCGAACCGATTCAGCCGCTCGAGAATCTCCTCCAGACGATGCTCATGGAAATCGACTTCGCATTCGGTCTCGCCGCGCTCGTTCTTGCGCTCCGTGATCTGCATCGCATAGAGGCCGGGCGGCAGCGACTCGATCGTCTTCAGCACCGAGACGATCTGCGTGTGCTCGCGCTGCGCGACCTTGCCCGACACGAAGATCCCCAGATGCCCGATGCTTTTATGCAGAAGCCCGATGATTACCTGCCCGCGCGCCTTGATTTCCTCCGTGCTGCCGTAGAGATCGGCCACCCAGTTGAACGCCTGCTGCGGCGGCGTGATGTTGTCGCCCATCGAGGCGAACAGGACGATCGGCGACTTGATGTTGCGCAGATCGAAGCCCTTGCCCGCCGGGTCCTTCACGTCGCCGGACCAGAGCTTGTTGCCGACGAACAGATTGCGCGTGATCCACTCGATCTCCTCGCGGTTCATCAGATAATAGCCGCCCCACCAGCGCTCAAAATCGAGGAAGCGCGGCGGCTCGGTATCGATATTCGCGTACAGGTGGTAGTACTTGTCCCAGAAGCTGTTGGCCGGGTTCAGGTTCTCGAAGTTCTGCACCAGATGCGCGCCGTCGAACTTGCCGTTGCCGAGGTCGGCCGTGAGCGACGCGAGCCACGTTCCGCCCAGCATGCCGCCCGAGTAGCGCATCGGATTGTCGCCCTCGCCTTCGCTCCAGGCGCCGCTCCAGTACGACATCGGCGCGCCGTTGATGACGATCGGCCCGGTGTCGTCGGGGTTCGAGGCGGCGAGCATCATCGCGGCCCAGCCGCCCTGGCAATTGCCGATGATCGCGGGCCGCGGGCTCTCCGGATGCAGCGCCCGCACCTTGCGCACGAATTCTTCTTCGGCGGCGCATACGTCGAGGAGCGTCTGGCCCGGCTCGGGATCGCGATAAAACACGACGAAATAGACGGGATGCCCCGCCCGCATCGCGACGCCAACCTGCGAATCGTCCTTGAAGCCGCCGATGCCCGGTCCGTGGCCGGCGCGCGGATCGATGATCAGATAGGGGCGGCGCTCGTCGGAGATCGTCACGCCGGGCGGCGGCTTGATCTTGAGCAGCGCGTAGTTGACGGGGCGCGCGAAGGTGCGGCCGTCGAGGATCGTGTCGTAGTCGAAATGGAGCGCCGGCTTGAGTCCGCTCGCCGATTGCTCGACGAAGGCGGTGCCGCGTTCGCGCAGCGTGTCCCAGAAGAGGATCGAGCGCTGCATCGCGTCGAGTGCGTAACGGTAGCCCGCCAACGGGTCGAACGATGCGGGGGAAAGCGCCAGGACACCGCGTGTTGCGTCAGGGCCGGCGGCATCGGAGAGCCGCTCCCGGAAGTGCGTCTGCGCATTCTCCATGCGCTTCTGGAACACGAGCGCGACCTTCCTGCTGATCTCGTGACTGCGGGCGAGCGGCGTGCTGGCATCCATGGCGTGAGCCTCGGTATCGGCAAGAGCTGCAAACCGGACGACACGCGCGCCCATCGGGCTCGCGCTGTCCTCGGAAGTCGGAACGTCAAGGGGCAAGGGTGCGTCACTCACGGCGCCCCAGTGCCCTGCGACTTCGCGACTCGTTTTTAAGCTACCGCGTGTTCGGCGAGACCCGTTTCGATGATTCGATGTTTCGATATGCAGGCGGAAACTATGGCTGAAGAGCGTCTCGAATACTTGACTCAGATCAGCGTTTCCAGTCGCGGCCGGAAGACGGTGGGCGCCTCCGTGCCCGATTCGGCTCCGTGTCGAGGTTTTGGTGACCGCATCGTCAGTTCTATACCATTCGACCGGGGCAATCAAGCGAGGTTGTCCTTTGTGCATGGTGATTGCCTGAATATATTCCGTCACCGGACAGCACTTGTTCCGCCGCGTTGAAACTCCGTCCTGTCCGCCCGCGGGAACCTCCGGCTCCCTCCAGTAAACAGTCCTTTCACCGCCCGAGCATTGTTCCCGCCGATTGCGCATGAATAATGATCCACATGGTTACGGACACAAGGGAGGAACGTCCAATGGACAAGTCATTTGCAGGATCAAACACGAGCGCGCCGCTTCTGGCGACCCTCGCGGGCGCGCTCGTTCTCGCTGTGGGCATGGGTTTCGGACGTTTCGCCTTCACCGGCATGTATCCGCTGATGGTCAGGGAAGGCGCGATCAGCGTCGCCGGAGGGTCGCTCGCTGCATCGGCGAACTATGCGGGCTATCTGCTTGGCGCAATCCTCGCCGCGCGGTTCGACAACAGGCACGCAGCGCGGCTCGCCCAGTTTGCGATGATCGGAACCATCGCCTGCCTCGCCGCGCTGTCGTTGCATTTCGGCACGGCTTACATCATCGGCGTGCGGTTCGTTGCGGGCGCGTTGAGCGCCGTCGCGCTTGTGGCCGCTTCGATCTGGCTCTTTCATGTGATCGGATATCACCAGGGCGCACCCGTGCTGTATGCAGGCGTTGGCGTGGGCATCGTGACATCGGCGGAGATCATCGCGTTCGGCGGGCGCGTCGGCCTGAACGGCGCGGGCTTGTGGGCACTGCTCGCGGCGGTCGCGTTGATACTGTGCGTCGTCGCCGGGCCGACGCTCTCGCGCCAGATCACGAGCGAAGCCAGTGAAGCACCCGCTGACGCAGGCAGGCAACAGCAATCGATCCTCAGTGCGCGCAGCCTCGTGCTGATTTACGGCCTCGCGGGATTCGGCTATATCGTCACCGCGACCTATCTGCCGTTGCTCGTGAAGGAAGCGCTCGCGAATACGAATCCGGTGCACGTGTGGGCGGCGTTCGGGCTCGGCGCGGCGCCGTCGTGCTTCCTGTGGCACTGGCTGCACCAGAAGCTCGGCAGCCGCGCCGCACTCGCGGCGAATCTGCTGGTGCAGGCGATAGGCGTGATCTTGCCAGCAATCGACGCGAGCGCCATCGCGTTTCTCGGCAGCGCGATCCTCGTCGGCGGCACGTTCGTGGGAACGGTGACGATCGCGATGCCGGCGGCAAGACGCGTCGCGTCGACGGTTCGCTTCAACCTCATCGCCGTGATGACGGCGGCGTATGGCGTCGGGCAGATCGTCGGGCCGCTCGTTGCGAACAGCCTCTTCGCGCATACGCACTCGTTCAATCAGCCGCTCGCCGCCGCAGGCGTCGCGCTGGTGCTCGCGGCGATTGCGTGCACGCGATGATCCCTCTCACGCATCCGGAGCAGCCTTCAACGGCGCCGCAGCGTCTTTGCCTTCGAGCATGACGTTGTCGGCGCTGAGCGCTTCAGCGATCCATTCGCGCAGGAACTCGATCCACGTCCTGATCTTCGCATCGAGAAACTGGCGCGACGCGTACATCGCGTAGATGTTGAGCGGCTGCAGATAGTGGCCGGGCAGCACTCTCACGAGAGAGCCGTTGCGAAAGAGCGACCGGATCGTGAGCGTCGGCAGCGCGCCGATGCCCATCCCTTCCTGAAGCGCGACGGCCATCGCATCCGGCACGTTGACGCGAAAGCGCGCCATTGGCAGATGCACTTCGCGCGCGCCCTCCGGCCCGAAAAGGAGCCAGCTCCTCGACGGAAACATGGGCATCGCGACTTGCAGGCATACGTGCTCCGCCAGCGCCTCGACGGTCTCGGGCGTACCGTGCGCCGCCAGATAAGACGGCGCCGCGCACAGCACGCTATGCATCGAGCCGAGCTTGTGCGAGATGTAGTTCGAATCGGGCAGCGCGTCGGGCGACACGCGCACCGCGACGTCGTATCCCTCCTCCAGCAGATCGGGCACGTTCTGCGATAGCGTCAGATCCACCGTCACCGACGGATAGCGCGCCTGATACGCGGCGATCGCCGGCACCACATAGTTCTGCCCGATGCTCGACATCGCGTGCACGCGCAGCGTGCCGACGGGGTTCGCGTGCGCATCGGACGCTTCGGCCTCGGCCTCCGCCACGGAGGCGACGATCGCGCGGCATCGGTTCAGGTAACGCTCTCCGGCTTCCGTCAGCGCGATACGCCGCGTCGTGCGGTTGAGAAGCCGCGTGCGCAGGTGCGTTTCCAGTTCGGAAAGGCAACGCGAGACGTAGCCCGTGGTGGTATCGAGCTGATTGGCGGCGGCCGTGAAGCTTCCCGACTCCGCCACCTCGATGAAGATTTTCATGTAGCGAATGGTGTCCATGATGCGAAAGCGTATCGAAATTGAAACGATCGTGCAGATCGATTTGTTACCGCCACTCAATACTGTTAGTCCACCGCGTGTGTACGCAACCCGCTTCGACAAGTCTAAATTGGAACCCATCGAGGCCGCGGGCCCGATCCGCTACAAACCAACTTACATTCGAGGTTCATCATGAGCAATACGCAAAAAGTCGTCGTGGTAACGGGTGCATCGCAAGGAATCGGCGGTGAACTGGTCAAGGCGTTCCGCGAGCACGGTTACGGTGTGATCGCGACGGCCCGTTCGATCAAGCCGGTTGACGATCCGAACGTGGTTACGGTAGCCGGCGACATCGGCGACCGCGCAGTGGCGAAGCGCGTAATCGCCGAAGGCATCGCGCGCTTCGGACACATCGATACGCTCGTCAACAACGCGGGCATCTTCATCGCGAAGCCGTTCACGCAGTACACCGAGGAAGACTACGCCGCGGTGCTGAACGTGAACATGAACGGCTTCTTCCACATCACGCAGCTCGCCATCGCGGAGATGGAGAAGCGTTCGAGCGGCCACGTCGTGCAGATCACGACGAGCCTTGTCGATCATGCGGTCGCCGGCGTGCCCTCCGTGCTGGCCTCGCTCACGAAGGGCGGTCTCAATTCGGCCACCAAGTCGCTGGCGATCGAGTACGCGAAGGCAGGCATCCGGGCGAATGCGGTGTCGCCGGGAATCATCAAGTCGCCGATGCACGCGGTCGAGACGCATGCGGCGCTCGACGCGCTTCATCCGGTCGGACATATGGGCGAGATGAGCGATATCGTGAACGCGGTCCTGTATCTCGACTCGGCTCCGTTCGTGACGGGGGAAATTCTCCACGTGGACGGTGGGCAAAGCGCGGGGCATTGAAGAGGCGGCTGAAAGCGCCGTCACCCGATCAGCAATTTCTGCGCGTCGTGCAGTACGGCAAACCCAGCAGACGATACATCAAGTCGTGACGGTTTTTCAACTCCACGGGGAACGTGTATCGGACGACCGCACCGTAGTGATTCTTCAGCGCAGTGAATTGGTTCGTCATACCAGCGGGACACGCGACGCGCTTCCTGTAATCGAGCAGGTAGCGCGTCTGCGAACGATATTCCTGCGTGAACTGGATCGCGCTTTTATCGAAACAAAGAAGGTAGACGCCCGATCTCGCCGAAAGCGGCATCACCGGTTCGATGACGCCGATCACATTGCCTTCATTCAGGTAATTCTGCCGGTCTACGACGAGGTAGTCGAGGCCGAGGCCATCGACATACTCGCGCCCTTCATCCGCACGCAAGGCCTCGTAGTAGCCATACGAGCCGACGAGCCCCTCGGTGTGCAGGAAACGGTATTCGTTGCCAAGGAAAAAGCCGAACGATCCTCCGCGATCTCCCATCGCGAAGAAGGTGCCCGGCGCGATGCCCTTGTTATGCAGGTATTGCACCAGCCTGACATTCTCGGCGCCGAAGGCATCGTATTTAGCGCCCCGGTCGGCATATGAAAGCCTGAGAAAATTCATTCGGTAAAGCGGGAAACTCAATGCCGGACGCACGAGCGCAAAGAGCGCAACGACGAGCAGCGTCAACGCGTACCAGCGCCTCGTTTGCAGCGTCGATGAATGCGCTCGTATGATCTCCACGGCTTCGAGAATCAGATAGTAGGTCAGCAGGAATTCCGGCCAGTAGTACCAAGGCCAGACCGGCCAGCCCGAATTAACGAGGTAATACACGACGCACATTACGAGCGCGATGAAACACGTCGCAAGTTCATCGGGAAATTGAAGGCGCGGGCGCAGCTTCGTCACGGCAGCGTAGATCGCGATGCCCGCCGCGATCGCTATTGCAAAGAACATGGCGGTGAGATGAAATACCGCAACTGCGACGTTCTGGCCCGTCACGTTGCCGATCGATTTCGCGAGACCGGATACGGGGAAAATACTATGGAACTGGCTGTAGTTGATCCACGCGTAAATTGCGATTACGGGAACAATGATCGCGTATTTCCTGAAATCGGCCTTCTTGTACCGAACGAGATCGACGATGTCTTTTGCAATGATCAGGCTCAGTGCATCGAGCCGCGCAAGGAACAGCAGCGCACCGAATACGCCGCGCCATTTCCACGTGCTGCGACTTAGAAAGAGAATGAAAAGCGGCGGTAGCATGGCGGTTTCCATGCTATGCGCCATGACAAAAGGAAGATAGCCGATGCACGCCGCAGCCGGGAAAATCACCCCGTAGCGAAGCTTCGAAACCAATAGAAAGAAGAAGATGAAGAGGAACGACAACGTACAAACCTGCGCGGCCATCGACGTGACGGACGTGCCAAACAGATAAGCCGATGCCGATATCAGCGCGAGCCACAACGGCTGATATCCATTTGTCTTGAAGGGCGGCAGAAACGAACTCACCCCGCTTTCAACGACATTGCGCGCGATGCCCAGATAATAATACGCGTCGTCATATACGACGTCGACCCATACGACCGGCGGCTTCGTCAGAATCAGCCCGACACTCCCCGCAAATACCGCCACGAGGCCGATTACCGCGGCTATATCGGCTAGCGTAATCAAGCGATCGACGAGTTTGCGCGTCGTGATCATGAATTCGATTCCAAGGTCGTTGAGTCGTACGTCTGGAAAGCGAATCAATTGCGCGGCAACGAGCCTCATCTGCACGATCGTTCTGCGCGATGGGTGAATGCAATCACCCCGCGCAGCATTGACGCTTAATATCTCACTGTCAAGTCATTGGCTGAGCGAAAGAGCATGCTTACGTTCTTAAGGGCCGCAGCAAGCGACCCTTAAGAAATCTCGCTACTTCCCAGAGCGTCCCGGCAGCATGCTTTCGAGTACACCATCGCGTCGGATCAGCCCATGAAACAGAGCCGCCGCGAAGTGCACCAGGAATGTCGCGAACAACAGGTACGCGAGAATCGTATGCAGTTGACGCAGGGTCGCGTAGACGGTGGCGTTCTGCGCCAGTATCGGCGGCAGTTGCAGCGGTCCGAACAGAACGATCGGGTAACCGCCCGCCGATAGCATCCCCCAACCGATCAGCGGCAACAGGAACATCAACGCATAGAGCACCCAGTGCGATGCATGCGCGGCAAAACGCTGAATGGCCGGCATGTCCGCGGGAAGCGGCGGCGGCGGGTTGAACAAGCGGTTCACGAGGCGGATCGCGACGAGGATCAGTATCGCGATGCCGATCGGCTTGTGAATCGACACCAGCGTCGCATAGCGAGGCGATGCGGACGCCGCCATCCCCACGCCGATGAACAGCATCGCGAGGATCAGCACGGCCATCAGCCAGTGAAGTAAGCGCGACGACGCGGCGAAACGTGTGCTTGCAGTGCTCGTGCTCATGACTGGCCTCCCGCGCTGACTTCCTGCGGCGTGACCGCACTCGGTGGTTTCTCTTTGCGCTCGCCTTCGCGCAACGTGAACGAACGCGCGTAGGCCGCTGAACGCGCACTCGGGATCGGATCGTCGGATGCGGTGATGCCGGAGGGCAGGACCATCGGGTCGTAATTCACGTCGACGCAAGGGCCGTCGTCTTCGCTCGAAAGCTTGTCGATCGTTACCGTGCCCGCGTCGATCTGCTTGCGATCGGCGGGCCACGGCCGCGTCGGGTCCGCGGTCGGGTCGCCCTCCTGGCCCACCGTGATCATCAGCCGCCACTGCACCGGATGCTTCGCCACCTCGGCGATGAGGGCATCGAACATCGCGTTCTTGTCGGCCGTTGCGCCACCCGCGGCTGCCGGCGCGAACGGCTGAAGCGGCACGGCGGACCAGCGCACCGGCGTCGACACGCCCTCCGCGTTGACGAAGCGGAACGTATTGAGCGCGTTGTACGTGGCATCGGCGAATCCTGACGACACCTGGCGGGCTTTGATGAGCTTGATCGCAGCGACGAATTCCGGATGGACGCCGGCGAACGCGTCCATTTTTGCGGGATCGGGCTTGCCGGTCGCGGGGTCCGGCTTCGATGCGACCAGTTGATCGTAGAACGCCTGCGCGGTCATCACCGGGAAGACGGGGATATTGATCATCCCGGTGCGCCATTCCTCGCCGTTAGGGGAAAGAAAGCGCAGCGCGAGACTGCGTACCGTGGCGGGCTCGTCGGGGATGAACGGCAGCCCGCCCGCATACGCGATGCGCGCGACGACCGGCACCTTGCCGGGCGCAAAGAGCGCCGCCTTCGAGAGCGCGGCCGCCTGCCCGTTGCTGTCGAGCCAACCCGTCGCGCACACCCCCTTCGCGTGATTGCGACGGAAACCGGGATGCGGACCGTTCGCCTGCTCGAAGGCCGCGACGATCTTCGTCTGCGTGAGGCGCCCCGGCGAGAGCCAGCCGCCCGCATACGCGAACGCCGCTGCCACGCAGAACACCGCGCCGCCGATCACGCCGAGCCTCACCACCACTGCGCCGGCGCCCAGCTTCCGCTGGGCGCCAGTCGAATCGCGCACATTATCTGGCACTTTCTGCTCCTTCGTACACGTCGAGGTTGCTGAGTGCGGCGCGTGGTGCCAGTCGCGTGACATGGCGATGCTGGGTTGCGCCTCTTAGCGCACGATGGAGAGCGGATCGTGCGTTGAACCAGTATCAACGAATCGCATGCGGCCGTTATTCCGATCGAACGGAGGTTTGCCGGAATGCACGATGGCGAATGAACGGCATCGACGCCGATGATACTGCCGACGAAAAATGCGTGCGCGCAGCGTCAGCGCATGCGCGCGATCGAATACAGCAGCGCGAAGTCGCTCTGGCGCAGTTTCTCTTTCCTTTGGTACGCCACCTTCACCCCGTTGGCCCCAACGAGCGACAGCGCGCTGATTGCGCCGCCTGCGCTCAGCAACAAGGGCGCGCCGCTGACCAGGAATGAGACGGCTGCCGCGAACGCGGCCCAGGTCTTCGCATCGGAGAAGATTCCGGCGATATATTCCCGGTTCGTCTTGCTATCGAGCTCGAACAGTTCCCTGATCTCTTTTGATGCCTTGGTGGCGATCACTTTTTCGAATGCCGGTGCCGTTGCGGACGGAGCGACCTCGTAAGCCATCACACTGCAGCGCTCCCGCAATCGCTCGATTTCCTCGCGCTTGTTCTCGTGCAACGAGCGCAACACTTCGACGCCTTTTGCATCCAGCACGCCGAATCGAGGCGACACGAGACGCTGAAAGAGTTCCCACGCAATCAACCGGTGCCGATCCTCTTCCTTGCCCGCTTCATCGACGTCGACGTCGACCGGAAGCTGCGCGAGGAACGCTGGGAGTCGCTCGTTCGTCAGAAGCAGCGGCATGTCCGGCATTTCGCGAAGCGTGTCCGTGAACGCGAGTCTAGTGAGGTAGATTTTGAGCAGCGTCAGCGGCACGAGGTTCTCCTTGTACAAGTGATCGCAATAGCGATAGAGGGCTTCGAGATCCTTGTCGAAGTCGAGGTACTGTTCGGACAGGTGTCTGAAGAAGCCGGTCGCAGCGCGGTTGCCGCCGATCAGCGGTTGCCACTCGGCCGCCTTTGCGCCGCTTGCCTGCAACAGCGCGTCGCCATGTTCGAGTCCCTTGATATCGGTTGCGTAGCTGAGCGCGAGCACGCCAAGCGACTTCGCCAATGGCTGCAGCGCATTGACCGTCTCCTCGAACCCGCCGTGGTGCGCACGCGCGACCGAATAGATCTGACGGAATTCGTTCTCCCACGGGGGCCGCCGCTTGAGCACGAGTTGCATCAACGCCGCGGGCTCCTTGCCAAAGGTAGGCTGGGGACAGGTGACCGTTATCGCTCCGGAGAGCAGGAACGCGGACACCGGAAAATCGGCGAGCGACGTGGGTGGATCGGGATAGAGGATCATGAAGGCCTCGCGGTCGTTACGTGATACGTTCGTTGCATTCCCTGGGCGTTGCTGCATGAGTCCATCTACGGCTATTCTAGGCATCCGTGCGCGCTTGGGAACTGAAAGGGGCATTCGGACAAATCAAATAGTGGAGACAGCGTGGACATCTTCATGTCGATGGAGGCATTCGTACGCGCAGCCGAAGCACAAAGCTTCGCCAGCGCGGCACGGCAGCTAGGCGTCGCGAAATCCGTCGTCACGTCGCGGGTGAAGCAGTTGGAAGAGCATTTCGGCGTGGCGCTCTTTCATCGCTCGACGCGCGCCGTGCGCCTTTCAGAAGCCGGCGAAACCTATTATCGCGAGTGCGTGCAACTGGTGAACAAAGTGCACGACCTGTCGGGCCGCACGAGCGCCGAGACCCAGTCGCTCTCCGGCACGCTCAATGTTCATGTGCTGCCGGGCTTCGCGCTCGGGCACTTCTCCGAGGCGCTGATCGCGTTTCGCGAGGCGCATCCGCGCATCGAGTTCGTCGTGACCGTCAACGACCGCGTGATCGATCCCGTCCAGGAAGGCCTCGATCTCGCGCTGCAGATCTATCCGCCCGCATCGAACCTGCTGGTTGAACGCAAGCTGTTTCCGGTGCGCGGCGTGCTGTGCGCGGCGCCCGCGTACCTTAAGGAGGAACCCGTCATCGAAACACCGCTCGATCTCGTACGTCACGATTTCGCGCGTTATTCGCATTATCCGTGGGGCGACAAGTGGCCGCTCATGAAGGGCAACGAGTGCTATGAAGTCTCGCTCAATCCGGTGCTCAAGACGAACAGCGTGCACCTGCTCCTGGAATTCGCGCGCGCGGGCGCAGGCGTCGCCTATCTTCCGACGATGGTCGCCGCCGCCGATCTCCTCGAACACCGGCTCGTGCACGTGCTGCCCGAGTACGCGGCGCCGCCGCTTTGGCTTTCGGCGGTCTATCCCGCGTCGCACCGATCGACCACCAAGGTGAAGGCGTTCGTCGACTTCCTGCGCGAGCGATATCTGCGCGAACCCCAGTGGGACAAGGCGCTCGGCATCTCGCCGTCCGACGACGAAAGCCGCAATGTAGACGAAGAACTCGGCGACGCCTGAGCCTTCGCAACGCCTGATATCAGTAGTTTCCCTAGCGTCGAAATCGACGTACGCAGCGTTCGCGAAACGCGACCCTCGTTCCATTGCCTTGCCGCACAGGCGGCCCTAATCTTCGTTCCAAGGCAGCACGTTCACGAAGATCAACAGAGCAATGGAGACAGACATGCAAGCTACCCAACTCGGCAGCCTCGGCAATTACCGCAAGGGCTCGATCGAAATCATCAAGGGCAAACCCGGACACTACGCGATGTCGAACGTGTTCGAGGTTGCGAACACCTCGGCGCCGTACGAAAAGGTCGTCGTCGGCAAGAACCTCAAGTATGTGATCGAGACGTTGCGCGCGGAAGGCACCTCGCCGTGGTTCACGGCATCGCACGATGAATTCGCGGTTGCGCTCGATGGCGAGATCGACGTTCATTTCATCAAGCCGTCCGATGGTCCGCTCGTCGGCGAACAAACGGAAGGCACCGTGAAACTCGATGGTGAACCCTCGGGCCAGTCGATGGGTTTCGTGCGCTTGCGCCGCGGTCATCAGGCGCTGCTGCCCGCGGGCGCCGCGTATCGCTTCGAAGCGCGGAAGGCGGGTGTGCTGCTGGTGCAGACGATCCTCGGGTCGGCTTCGGTCGAGAAGTGGGCCGACATCTGCATCCAGTAACCGACACGCAATCAACGCCACCCCTTTCGGAGTACATCATGGATCAAGCCAGCATTCTTCAGAACGTCGTCGCGACCGACCCGGACAGCGTCACCGGCTATCGCACCTTCAAACTCGGTGGTTTCGAATTCAGCCGCGACGCCTATTTCGCCACGGTGAAGTGGCCGTCGAACGGACAGACCCGCTCCCACCAGATGCACGCCGACGACTTCCTGCGCGCGATGATGCGCGACGTGGCATGGGGCTTCTTCTACGGCTGGGTCAACTTCGATGAAGTGATCGGCACGCGCAATCATTACGGCAAGGTGGACATGTACGCCGGCGCGTACAACGCGAGCTTCAAGGACGCGGGCGTCGACTACACGCAGCAGTTCGAGACACCCGTGATCATGGCGACCTTCAAGGCGATCCTGAAGGACTGGGTCAACGAAGGCTTCGATCCGTTCGCCGCGCCCGAGGAAACCGGCTCCGCGTTCGGCGCCAAGCACGGCGACAACATCGCCGCCATCGACCGCACGCGTATTGCGACAAAACGCATGCCGGGGCTCGAAGGCGACTCGCCATTGCGCGACGATCTTCCCGTCAACCGCCAGTTCGCCGACATCGAGCAGGACGAACCCGAGATTCACGCAGCGCCTGGTTTCGAAGGCCAGTTGCATGCCTTCAGTCTTTTCAAGTACCTGTCGCGTTCCGACGTGACGTGGAATCCGTCGGTGACGTCGGTGTGCAAGCAGAGCCTCTTCTGCCCGACGACCGAGGAGTTCGTGCTGCCGGTCTTTCATGGCAACGACCGCGTCGAGTGGTTCCTGCAACTCTCCGACCAGATCATCTGGGACGTTGCCGACAAGGACACCGGCGAGCCGCGTGCGCGCATTACGATGAACGCGGGCGACATCGCCGCGATGCCCGCCGATATTCGCCACAAAGGGTATTCGCAGAAGCGCTCCATGCTGCTCGTGTGGGAGAACGCGACGCCCGATCTGCCCAAGCGCTACGAAAGCGGCGAACTTCCGCCGTACCCGGTGCCCCTCTAAAGCGCCCGGCGCTAACCCCTTCCCTGCCCCGCATCGAAACGACGACGCCGAGAACCGGCGTCGCGGGGACCGCTTTGTCTTAAGCATTCTTCAGGCAGGACCGACATGCAAACGCAACTCTTCATCGATGGCCGCTTCGTTCCGGCACTGAGCGGCGAAACGCTCGCGAGCGTCAACCCGCACGACAACTCGGTCATCGCGCAAGTCTCGATGGCCGGACGCGCGGATATCGATCGCGCGGTCGATGCAGCCAAGGCCGCTTTCCCGAAATGGAGCAGTATGGCCGCAGCCGAGCGCGGCAGGCTGCTGCTCAAACTCGCCGATGCGATCGAAGCGAACGCGGATAAACTCGCACGCCTCGAATCGCTCGACACAGGTCATCCGATCCGTGACACGCGCAACCTCGACGTGCCGCGCACGGCCGCGACGTTCCGTTACTTCGGCGGCATGGCCGACAAGGTCGAAGGCTCCGTGATCCCTGTCGAAGCGGGCTTCCTGAACTACATGACGCGCGAGCCCGTCGGCATCGTCGGGCAGGTGGTGCCGTGGAATTTTCCGCTGATGTTCACAAGCTGGAAGATG
Organism: Caballeronia humi; assembly: GCF_001544475.1. Lineage (GTDB taxonomy): Bacteria > Pseudomonadota > Gammaproteobacteria > Burkholderiales > Burkholderiaceae > Caballeronia > Caballeronia humi. Next base: position 259,766 of record NZ_FCNW02000004.1, read on the forward strand.
GCGCCCGCCCTCGCCGCTGGCAACTGTGTCGTGATGAAGCCAGCGGAACTCACGCCGCTCTCCAGTCTTGCTATCGCTGAACTGATGGCTGAAGTGGGCTTTCCGCCGGGCGTCGTGAACGTGCTGCCGGGGCTCGGTTACGTGGCCGGTCAATACATCGCGGAACATCCGGAGATCAGCAAGGTCGCGTTCACGGGATCGACCGCCGTGGGCCGCAAGATCGTGCAGGCGTCGAGCGGCAACCTGAAGAAGGTGCAACTGGAACTCGGCGGAAAGGGCGCGAACGTAGTCTTCAGCGACTCGAATCTCGATGCGGTCGTGCAAGGCTCCGCGTTCGGTATCTTCCATAACCAGGGGCAGGCGTGCATCGCGGCGTCGCGGTTGATCGTGCATGAATCCGTCGCCGATGAACTGCTCGAACGCTTCACCTCGCTCGCGCGCTCGATCAAGATCGGCGATCCACTCGACCCTTCCACGGAGATGGGCCCGCTCACTTCGCAGATGCATCGCGACCGTGTGCTCTCGTATGTCGATGTCGCACGCGATCAAGGCGGATGCGTGCTGTCAGGCGGCAAGGCGCCCGCGAACGCTGCGCTTGCGAAGGGCTTCTACGTCGAGCCGACGATCGTCTCCGCGAAGCCTACCGACCGCGTTGCGCAGGAAGAAGTGTTCGGCCCGTTCGTCACGGTCAGCACGTTCAGCAACGACGAGGAAGCACTCGCCATCGCGAACGGCACCGAATACGGCCTCGGCGCGGGCTTGTGGACACGCGACCTGCAACGCGCGCATCTCTTCGCGCGGCAGTTGAGGAGCGGCATGGTGTGGATCAACTGCTACAAGCGCGTGAGTCCCGCGTCGCCGTTCGGTGGTGTCGGCGCGAGTGGCTATGGACGCGAGATGGGTTTCGAAGTGATGCGCGAATACACGCAGCCGAAGTCGGTCTGGGTGAATGTCGATGCAAACATTCCGCCTTACTATCCGCGCTGAAATCATGAACTCGTTCATCTATCAGGGCATGCCGTCGCGCGTGGTGTTCGGTGCAGGGAGCATCGAACATCTTGAGCGTGAGATCGATCTGCTCGGCGCGAAGCGCGCCATCGTGCTCTCGACGCCTCAGCAGCGCGAACAGGCGGAAGCACTCGCGGAAAGGCTCGGTGTGCGCGTCACGGGCGTGTTTGCAAAAGCGGTGATGCACGTGCCCATGGAGACCGCCCGCGAAGCACGCGAGTACGCAGAACGGGTCGGCGCCGATTGCGCTGTAGCAATCGGCGGCGGCTCCACGACGGGGCTCGGCAAGGCGATCGCGTTGACCTCGTCGCTGCCGATACTCGCCGTTCCTACCACATATGCCGGCTCCGAAATGACGCCGATCTACGGTCTCACGGAGGCGGGACTCAAGAAGACGGGCCGCGACATTCGCGTGCTGCCGAAGACCGTCATCTATGATCCGGCGCTGACGGTGTCGCTTCCTGCATCGCTGTCGGTCACGAGCGGCATCAACGCGATTGCGCACGCGGCCGAAGGTCTCTATGCGCAGGACGCGAATCCGGTCATCAGCCTGATGGCCGAGGAAGGCATTCGTGCGCTGGCTCAAGGCATCGGCAAAGTCGTCGAGCAACCCGGTGACCTCGATGCACGCAGCGACTGTCTCTACGGCGCTTGGCTGTGCGGCGCGGTGCTCGGCAATGTCGGCATGGCGCTGCATCACAAGCTGTGCCACACGCTCGGTGGCACGTTCAATCTTCCGCACGCCGAGACGCACACGATCGTGCTACCCCACGCGCTCGCCTACAACCGCGATGCGGCGCCGCAAGCGATGAAGCGCATCGCACGCGCACTAGGCACGACGGACGCCGCACGAGGCGCATTCGATCTCGCGCGCGATAACGGCGCGCCCACTGCATTGAAAGATATCGGCTTCAAGGAAAGCGACATCGACATCGCATTGGACATCGCGTTGAAGAACCCTTACTGGAACCCGCGTCCGCTGGAACGCGCGCCTTTGCGGGCCTTGCTCGAAGCGGCCTTCGAAGGCCGCGCGCCAACCTGACGCACAGCACAGAAAAACGCTGGCGCAGAACCATAAATAGACTGAAGGAGACAAACATGGACGATCGATCCATCGACGGCGCTCGCCGTCAATTCGTGAAGGCCGCCGCAAGCGCCGCGCTCGTTGGCAGCTCACCGATGCTCGCGCGCATCGCAAACGCCGCAGGTCCGCGCACGCTTAAAATTGGCTACGTATCGCCGCAAACGGGGCCGCTCGCGCCCTTCGGCGAAGCCGACCGCTTCACGATCCAGCAGATGCAGACGGCGTTGAAGGGCGGCATTACGATCGGCGGCAAGCAGTATCCGGTATCGATCCTCGTGAAGGACAGCCAGTCCAATCCGAACCGCGCGGGCGAAGTGGCGAACGATCTGATCCTCAAGGAAAAGGTCGACATCATGCTCGTCTCCGGCACGCCGGAAACCGCGAACCCGGTCAGCGACGCGTGCGAAGTGAACGAGATGCCGTGCGTATCGACTGTCGTTCCGTGGCAGCCGTGGTTCTTCGGCAGAAAAGGCGACCCGAAGAAGGGTTTCAACTACACCTATCACTTCTTCTGGGGCCTTGAGGACGTGATCGCCGTCTACACAGGCATGTGGCGATCGGTGCAGACCAACAAGACGGTCGGCGGCCTCTTCCCGAACGACGGCGACGGCAACGCATGGGGCGACAGCAAGCTCGGCTTCCCGCCCGTGCTCGCGCAAAAGGGCTTCACGCTGAAGGACCCGGGCCGTTTCCAGTCGATGACGCAGGATTTCTCCGCGCAGATTTCCGCGTTCAAGCAAGGCAGCTCGCAGATCGTGACGGGCGTCGTGATTCCGCCTGATGCAAAGAACTTTCTCGTGCAGGCGCGTCAGCAAGGATTCAAGCCGAAGGTCATTTCGATCGGCAAGGCGCTGCTCTTTCCGACTTCCATCGAAGCGCTCGGCGATCTCGGCGATGGCCTCTCGACCGAAGTGTGGTGGTCGCCGTCACATCCGTTCAAGTCTTCGTTGACGGGACAGTCCGCGCGGCAGCTTGCCGACGCGTACGAAGCCGCCACGTCGAAGCAATGGACGCAGCCTATCGGCTTCGCGCACGCGCTCTTCGAAATCGCCGTCGATGCGTTCAAGCGCACGAAAGACATCGACTCGAACGAAGCGATCCGCGACGCCGTGGCGACGACGAAGCTCGATACCGTCGTCGGACGCGTGGCCTGGGGCAGCGGCCCGGTGAAGAACGTTGCGAAGACGCCGCTCGTCGGCGGGCAGTGGCTCAAGACTGCGGCAGGACAACCGCATCGCTTCGATCTCGCGATCGTGAACAATCAACTCGCTCCCAGCGTGCCGCTCTCCGGCCCGCTGAAGCTGATCGCATGACGAGGGAGACAAAGCGATGAGCAGCGTTCTGGCATTGTCGAGCGTCTCGAAGAGTTATGGCGCACTGAAGGTCACCGACGACATCAGCTTCGAGATCCAGCGCGGCGAGACTTACGGCATCCTCGGCCCCAACGGGGCGGGCAAGACGACCCTCTTCAACCTTGTGAGTGGCGACGTGCGCCCTGATGCGGGCACGATCCACTTCGACGGCAACGATATCGGCGCGCTCGCTCCGCACAAGCGCTGCGTCGCGGGGATCGGGCGTTCGTATCAGGTGCCGCGTCCGTTCGGCGGGATGACCGTATTCGAAAACCTCTTGGTCGGCGCGACGTTCGGCGGCGAGCTTGCAGAACACGCGGCCTACGACGTGTGCATCGACGTACTGGAGCGCACTGGTCTCAAGCGCCGCGCAAATCAGCTTGCGAGCACACTCACGCTGCTGGACCGCAAGCGTCTTGAGCTAGCGCGCGCACTCGCCACACGTCCCAAGCTGTTGCTGCTCGATGAGATTGCAGGCGGTCTCACGGAGCCGGAGACGCATGAACTTGTCGATGAAATCAAGCGCGTGAAGGAGCATGGCGTGACGATCGTGTGGATCGAGCACGTCGTGCATGCGCTGCTCGCCGTTGCCGATCGATTGCTCGTCATTCACTTCGGCAAGCGCCTCGCGGAGGGATCGCCCGCTGCGGTGATGGACGATCCCGAAGTGAAGCGCGTCTATCTCGGTCTGGAGGCTTGAGCATGCCGGCGATTCTCGAAACACGCGCGCTCAGCGCGTTCTATGGCGATTTTCAGGCGCTGTTCGGCATCGACATGGCCGTGAACAGCGGTGAAGTGATCGCGCTGATCGGCTCGAATGGCGCGGGCAAATCGACGTTTCTCAAGACGCTCGCAGGCTTGCTGCGCACGCGTCCGGAGCAGGTGCTCTACAAGGGCGAAGCGATCGGCGGCATGCCAGCAGCGAGCATTGTCGGCAAGGGCATCGCGCTCGTGCCGGAAGGACGCAGGCTATTTGCGAGCCTTTCCGTCGAAGAGAATCTGCTGCTCGGCGGATATTGCGAACGGCCGGGACACTGGAATCTGCAGACTGTTTATGAGTTGTTCCCTGTGCTGAAGGAACGCAGACGCCATCAGGCGACGGCGCTCTCAGGCGGCCAGCAGCAGATGGTCGCACTCGGCCGCGCGCTGATGAGCAACCCCGATCTGATCATGTGCGACGAACTCTCGCTTGGGCTCGCGCCTGTCATCGTGCGCGAGATCTACGCAGCGCTGCCTTCGATCGTGGCGGACGGCATGAGCGCGATCGTCGTCGAGCAGGACGTGCAACTGGCGCGCAAGGTCTCGTCGCGTTTCTATTGCTTTCAGGAGGGACGTGTGTCGCTTTCGGGCGCCTCCGCCGACGTCTCCGACGAAGCGATCACGCAAGCCTATTTCGGAGTGACGTCATGAGTTCGACCGTCAATATAGTGTTGCAAGGCGTCCTGCTCGGTGCGCTGTATGCGCTCTTCGCGATGGGCCAGTCGCTCGTGTTCGGCGTGATGCGTCTGACCAATACCGCGCACGGCGACTTCATCGTGTTGCTCGTGTTCGTGCTCTTCGCGCTGACGAGCTGGGCGCATGTACCGTTGTGGCTCGCCGTGCCGCTGTTGATCGTAATCGCCTTTGGCGCGGGTTATGCCGTGCAGTTCGCGGTGCTCAATCGCGTGAGCGGACGCGATCCGTTGCCTTCGCTCGTCGTTACCTTCGGGCTTTCGATCGTCATTCAGAACCTGCTGCAGGAAGTGTTCTCCGCGGACCCGCGTTCGCTCGCAACGGGCGGCTTCGAATCGATGAGCTTTGCGTTGCCCGGCGGCATCGCCTTGGGGCTCTTGCCGCTCCTCACGCTCGCCGTCACGATCGCCGCGACGCTCGCGCTGCAATGGCTCTTCGGCCGCACACCGCTCGGCCGCGCGTTTCGCGCAACCTCCGACGATCGCGAGATCGTGCAACTGATGGGCGTCTCCCCACGCCGCACGTTCGCCCTCGCGATGAGCATCGCGTTCGTGCTGATCGCGCTCGCTGCGACGCTCTACGGCATGCGGACCGCAGTCTCCCCGACCGATGGCCCCGCGCTGCTGCTCTACGCGTTCGAAGCGGTGATCATCGGCGGCATGGGTTCGTTCTGGGGCACGTTCGCGGGCGGCATTGCGCTCGGGATCGCGCAACAGATCGGCTTTTATTTCGATCCCGGCTGGGGTATCTGGCTCGGGCACGTGCTGTTCCTCGCCGTGCTGACCGTGCGGCCGCAAGGCTTCTTCCCCAAGACCGCTTGACGTTTTATCGAGGTGACAGACATGAGTATGCGCGAACGAGCTTTCGAAGTCCGGCGTGCGACGCGCGCGAGCAGAGTGGCCGTGCTCGTGCTTTTGATCGCGGCCGTCATCGTGGCGAGCCTGCCCTACTGGGCCGGCCGCGACACGTTGCGCGATTTCACGCAGATCGCGGCCTACCTGGTCTTTGCGCTGATGTGGAACCTGCTCGCGGGCTACGGCGGCATGGTGTCGATCGGGCAGCAGGCTTACTTCGGCATCGGCGGATACGCGATGCTGATTCTCGCCAACTACGGCGGCATCTCGCCGTTTATCGCGGTGCCGATTGGCGCTGTCATCGCCGCTTTGATCGCCGTTCCGGTTTCGCTCGTGGCGTTCCGTTTGGAAGGCGGTTACTTCGCGATCGGGACATGGGTGATCGCGGAGGTATTCAGGTTAACGGTTGCGAACGTATCGTGGCTCGGCGGCGGATCGGGTACGAGTCTCACGGCGTTTCAGGGCGTGCCGCGCGTGTTGCGCGAATCGCTGACGCTATGGACGGCGCTCGCGATCGTCTCCGCAGCAATCGGTTTGCTGTATGTGTTCCTGCGTTCGAAACGTGGCCTCGCGCTCACCGCGATGCGCGACAACGCGATCGCTGCGAACAGCCAGGGCGTCGATGTGAAGCGTGCGCGGCTGGTGGTCTATCTGGTGTCGGCAGCGGGCACGGCACTCGCGGGCGGTCTCTATTTCGTCGGCAATCTGCGCATCTCGCCGGACGCCGCGTTCTCAGTGAACTGGACCGCGTTCGCAATCTTCATCGTGATGATCGGTGGTCTTGGCACGCTCGAAGGCCCGATCATCGGCACGCTCGTCTTCTTCCTTCTCAACAAGTTCCTGTCCTACTTCGGCACGTGGTATCTCATCGGTCTGGGCGCGCTGGCGATCGTCGTCACGATGTTCTTTCCCCAAGGTATCTGGGGGTACGTGTCGCGTCGTTTCGGCTGGCAGCTCTTCCCGGTTGCGCGGCACGTCGTGTTTATCGACAAGGCGCCGTCATCCTCGCGCGGCGAGGTCCATGCGGCGCATTCCGCTCCTTCCGTACCGCACTCCTGAGGCATCCACACCATGAAAGACCTGACCAATGACAACCTCACCGAAACCGTCATCGATGCGTTCAGCGGATGCGCCGAACCGAGGACGAAGGAAATCATCACCGCGCTCGTTCGTCATCTGCACGACTTCGCGCGCGAAGTGCGATTGACGCACGACGAGTGGCGCCATGGCATCGAGTTTCTGACCGCGACGGGCAAGAAGTGCGACGGCATCCGGCAGGAGTTCATCCTGCTGTCGGACACGCTCGGTTTCTCGATTGTGCTCGATGCGATCAACCAGCGCCATGAAGAACAGTCGACCGAGAGCAGCCTGCTCGGGCCGTTCTATCGCGATGGCGTGAAGGAAGCGGAGTTCGGCGCTGACATCGCACAGACGGAAGGCGACCCTGCTGTCTTTCGAGGGCGCGTGGTGGATGTGGATGGAAGACCGGTCGCCGGCGCGCTGATCGAGGTCTGGCAAACGGCCGCCAACGGCATGTACGAAGGACAGGACCCGGACCAGCCGGAGGGCAACCTGCGCGGCCGCTTTCATTCGAATGCAGCCGGCGAATACGCGTTCCGCTCGCTCAAGCCCACGAGCTATCCGATCCCCACTGACGGGCCCGTCGGACGAATGCTCGTCGCGACGGGCCGCCATCCGATGCGGCCCGCACATGTCCACTTCCGGATTGCCGCGCCCGGCTACGAGACGCTCACGACCGCGTTGTTTTCATCCGACGATCCGTATGTCGATTCCGATGCGGTGTTTGGCGTGAAGTCGTCGCTCGTCGTCGACTATGTGCCCAAAGAATCTCACTTCGATGTCGAACGTGACTTCGTGCTGATCGCAGCGAACCGGTCATGAACGATTCCACCGGAGACAACGCCCTTTGCGCACTCGACGACGTTCCGGACGGCGGCGGTATCGAAGCGGCGTCCGCAGTCCTCGTACTGCGTCGCGGTGACGATGCATGGGCCTATCGCAACGTCTGCCCGCACTTCTCGATCCCTCTGAACTACGAGCCGAACACGTTCTGGGCATACGGCGGCGAACTCGTGATGTGCGCGCATCACAGTGCGATGTTCCGCTTCGAGGACGGCGTCTGCATCGACGGACCTTGCCTGGGCGCACGCCTTACGCCGGTCCCGATTCGCATGGAGGACAGAAAAATATTCATCAACGATGGGGGAGAGAAGCATGAGGAAGGCAGGACATGTTCACATTAGGCTCGCATGCTGTGTGCTGATGGCGCTCACGGCGGCACACGCACAGGCACAAAGCAGCGTCACGTTGCAAGGGATGATCGACGGCGGCATCACTTACGTCAACAACCAGCACGGCAAATCGGTCACGTTCTTCGACAGCGGCATCTACGCACCGAACCTGTTGACGTTCAAGGGAACGGAAGACCTCGGCGGCGGCAACAAGGCGGTATTCGCACTGACCTCCCAGTTCGATCTCGGCAACGGATCGACCATCCCGGGCGCGGGGCAGATCTTCAATCGGACGGCATATGTGGGTTTGTCCAACGATAGCTACGGCACGCTCACGTTCGGCAATCAATACGACTTCATGTTCGAGACGCTGACGCTCGGTCTCTTCGACGGCGCGTTGCTCTTCGGCGGACTCTACGATTTTCGGCAGGGTCCGTTCAGCGCGCTCGGCGTGCCGAACAATCCCACCGGCGCCTTCGACTTCGACCGCATGGCAGGCGCCACGCGCGTGTCGAACGCGGTGAAATATCGAAGCCCTGATCTGTCAGGCTTCAATTTCGGCGCGTTGTATGGCTTCGGTGGCGTGCCTGGATCGTTCTCGGAGAATTCGTCGATCAGTTTCGGCGCGAGCTATCAGAACGGTCCGTTCGGAATCGGTGCCGCGTATGTCGAAGTCAAGTATCCGGAACTCGGCGAAGGTCACGACGGCATCCGCAACTTCGGCTTCGGCACGCACTACCAGCTCGGCAGCGTGCTCGGCATGCTCCTCTACACGAACACGAAGAACACGGCGAGCGGCGCGAAGATCGACGTCTACAAGGCAGGCGGCTTGTGGACGATCTCCGGTCCGTGGTCGGCCGGGCTCGACTATCAGTTCATGAAGGGCAACGAAGTCCTGTCGAACAACAAAGCGCATCAGGTGAGCTCTGCGGTGCAATATCATTTCTCGAAGGCGACGCTTGCCTACGTCGAAGCGATCTACCAGCGCGCAAGCGGCGACGGCGCTACGACGCGCGCGTGGATCAACGGATTGCTGCAACCGGATGCGGCGGCAAGCAACCGCTCGCAGACGCTGGCTCGAATCGGCTTGCAAACGAAGTTCTGACTGCATCAATCAATAAGAGCGGCCGCGGCCGCTCTTTTTCACATCATCACCGCGCAAGCCATTGATAGCGCTTCGTATCCGCATCCTCGTAGTCGGGATCGAGATAGATGAAGCAGCGCTGGATCTTGAAGTCGCGAATCTCGAACACATCGCACCAACGGCCCGCATGCGTCACACCCGCGCGCCACTCGACGCCGCCTTGTGTCGTGCCATAGCTCGTGCCTTCGACCACCACTGTATCGCCCTGCTGGATCACGTTCAGATACGCGAGATCGTGCTTGAATTTCGCGACGATCGAGCCGAGATCGGCGAAGAGCTTCTCGAATGCGTCTCGCCCCGATGCGATACCCCACTTCGGGAAGTACACTTCGGCGTGGTCGTCGAAGAGATCGAAGAAGGGAGCGCCTCGGTCGAGGCGGCGCAGATATTCCAGCGCGATGATCTTGCGTTGTTCGTCGTTCATGGTGGTTTCCATCGTTCGTCTCCTAAGTCAATGAAGTCGTTCAGTGCAGCGTCCGCAGATAAGCGATGATCTTCGCGCGTCGCGCCGGGTCGCCTTCGAAGTAGGTCATCGCATTGCCGGGCGCGACCGTTTGCGTATCGGTGAGCCACGCGTCGAGCAGCTTGTCGTCCCACACTTTGCTGGCCGCGGCCGCCTTCATGCCCGCTGAATACTTGAAGCCCGGCTCCGATGCGAACGGCTTGCCGAGGATGCCGAACAGGTTCGGCCCCTGCCCGTTCGGCTCACCTTTGCCGAACGTATGGCACACGGCGCAGTTGTTGGTCGTGAGTTTCTTGCCGATCGCGACGGTGTCTTGCGCGTCCTGCGCGTAGCTCGCTCCAGCGGCGAGAGCGAGCACGGCGCCAAGCACAAATTTTCGGTTCATGGTTTCGCTCCGGTTCAGATGGATGTCGAGGTTTCCGCATGCGCCGCGTTCGCCGCGCGATACGCAAAAGCGATGATCGGCCCGAGCGTGCCGCCGCCCGCCCAGTAAGCACGCGCCGACGCCGACGCGACACAATTGCCGACGCCATACAGCCCCTTGATCGGTGTGCCGCTTACATCGAGCACCTGTCCGTGCGAATTGGTCTTCGGGCCGCCCTTCGTATCGAGATTGCCGGCGACGATCAGCGCCGCGTAATACGGCCCCTTCGCGCTCAGCGGATACATCGTTTCGTTCTTCTGGTCCGCCTTCTTGCTGACGGGACCGTTGAACAGCTTTTCGACGATGCGCTCGCCGCGATGAAAGTCCGCATCCGCGCCGGTCTTGGCGAAGCCGTTGAAGCGCTTTATCGTCGTGTCGAGATTGCGGAGGAAGTCGTCGCTGAGATCCATCCCGCCGACCGCGCTCTTGTGCTTCGCAAGACGTTCGCGGATCGCGGTGGCAAGTTCGGGCAACGTGTTTCCACGCAACACGTGCCGGTCATTCGATCCCTTCGGCACGATCAGGCTGCCGTAGTCGTCGCTTGCGCAATGGTCCTGCGCCTGCTGGTCCCAGATTGAGATCAGCGCGAGATTCGGATACTCGCCCTTCGCGCCATCCCATTGCGAGAACGTCGCGCAGACCTCGTTGTACGCGAGCTTTTCGTTGACGACGCGCTTGCCATACTTGTTCACGTAGAGCATCGAATCCCCCGTCGGCGTAAAGATGCCGGAGAGCGAGCCGTCTTTCGCGATCGCCTTGTCGAGCGAGATCGGCGCCATCCACGAGTAGTTCATGTTGCGCAACTGCACGTCGAGCGCGCTGGAAATGCGCACGAAGTCACCTTCGTTGGTCGGCGCCGCGCAGCCGCCGTACACCGCGCCGTGCAGGAAGTTCTTGCGCAGTTCGGGATCGTGCGTGAAGCCGCCTGTCGCGAACACGACCGCCTTCTTCACGCGCGCGCGAAAATGCGTGCCTTCTTCGGTCTGCGCCTCGACGCCGATCACGGCGCCCTTGCCGTCCACCAGCACCTTCTGCACGCGATACCCTGTTCGAATGTCGATACCGTCGCGCCGCGCGGCCGTGCTCAGCGTGCGGATCGCAACGCGGCCGCCGTCCGACATGCTCGGCAAACCGTCCTTCGGGAACAGCACGCGGCCACGTGGCGCCTTGTCTTCGGGCAATTCGGCCCAATAGTCGGGCACCGATCCTTCATGGCGATACGGCAGCGCGCCCTTGCTCGCGAGCAGCTCGGCCGCGGGCGATGCGCTGTCGTAGATCGCCTCGCACATCTCGTACTCCCAGTCCGAAAGACCGAGCTTCGGCAGCGACGGATCGTATTGCTCGGGCCGCGAAAGCCGCGCCACGTAGCGCAGATAATCCGCTTTCGGATCGGCGATGCCGGCGCGCCGCATCGGCTCGTTGTTTGGCACCCAGTACCAGAACGCGGCCTTCGCCGCCGTACCGCCGACGCTGCCCGCCTTTTCGAGGATCGCCACGCGGTTGCCGAGCCAGCGCGAGAAGAGCGCGCACGGCAAGCCGCCGCCTCCGCCGCCGCACACGACGATGTCGTACTCCGCGTCGAACTTGAGTTCGCTGGCGGCTTTGGCGGACAGCGTCACCGCGCCGAACGCGGCCGCCGCGGTGCCCGCGCCCGCCGCCTTGATGAAGTTACGCCGCGATGCGGTGGGATGTTTCTTGTCATCGATCATGTTCGTCTCCTGAGTTTTCATATGCGGTTGATGCAAGGCGCGGCGCTCACCAGTAGTGCCACGCCTGCACCAGAATTCCGTTGGTGAGCGCGGTATTGCGGCCCGACACCGAGTGCTGGTATTGAATGGAAAGCTGGTCGTACATCTTTTGATGCAGGAACGGCAGGCTGTTCGGCTTGAACTGGAACAGCACGCCCGCGCCGACCGTCGTCTCGCGGCTCGCGCTGTTCGGCACCGCCGTGAGGGCGGTCTGGTTGAAAGTGCCGCCGCTCGTTTGATGATCGAAGGCGAAGAAGGGAATCGCGAACGGGTTATCGGGCGCCGAGATGCTGTAGCCGACGCGCAGATTCAGATGGAACGTGTTGCCCGGGCTAAGATCGTCCTGGCCGGAGCGCAGCGTGCGTCCGCGCAGGATGCCGCCGACCAGCAGATCGACGTTCACGTGGCCGTACCAGTCGTCGTAGAACACCGAAGGCCAGAACGACCACGTATTCGTCGATACGCTGTTCTGCCCGATCGGCACTTGCACGTACGCCTGAAAACCGAGCGTCGTCGCGGGCGCGGGGTTGTACCAGACGAGGCCGCCGAGCAGCGGATCGCCGATGCCGCTAGCTGAAAATTGCGATCCCTGCGAGCGGATCTCAGGCACCGTGATGCTGGCGTTGAAACCTACGTGGGGCAGCGAAGGCAGCTTCCAGTAGTGGATGAACGTCGAGAGCCCGACGAAGGTGTTCGTGCCCGGACCGTCGATCTGGTTGCCGTGTGAATCGAACGCGCGGCCCTCGTGATTCCATCCGAGGTTCTGGCCGAAGGAATCGTATGAGCCTTCGAAGTCCGAGCTGAATTGCCAGGTCTGAGGGCGGTCGGTCGCGAACGGGATGCCCGCTGCATGGGCCGTGCTTGCAAGCTGCATCGCGCACGTTGCGCTGATCATGGCGAGCGTCAGCGTTTCGCGTCGCAATCTCAGCGGTCGTTTGATCCTTCCCATCGTTGTCTCCGTATTTTGGTGTAATGAGCCACACCGTACGGCGACGCGATCATCGGGTCTTTCATGTTTCGCGGATTACAGATTCCTGCCGCATCGCGCGGCATCAGGGTCAACACTAGGCTGAAAAATACGCACGGCGCGTTCGCAAACGGCGACCCATTGGAGCGCCGCAGCGTGGCTATACTCGTGAAAAATGCACTATTTAGGCAATCGGAGACGACAAGTGAGGGCGACACCCCAGCCATCCACCCAGAGGCGAATCAACGGATTCAGCGCGGTATCCGGCGCGCCCGGGCTCGAATACTGCATCTCCGGCGGAACGCCCTACACGTTCGAAGTAGCCGATGCGCCCGACATGATCTGTCTGCTGCTCGGCACGATCGTTTCGGAGACGCGTTACGACGACGGCCCCGCGCTCCCCTTCACGTTTCAGGCGGAGACCGCTGCGTTCCATGCGCGCGGCGGCAGCATGCGGATCGAGGCGCAGCAGGTTCGGAACGGCTTCATCGCGTTTCGGTATCTCGACGCGTTTCAGCGCCATGCAAGCGCGACCCGCCGCATGGACAGCCGCAGCAACCTCGGAGCTGATGCGATCCGTCATCTGGTGCGCTATGCGCGCCTGAAAGTACCGGCCGATAGCGCTCTGCGCGTGGACCCGTGGGAGATGCAGTGCCTCGCGACACTTGCCTGGATCGAAACGACGCGGCATCTGGAGACCACCGCCGACAAGCGCACGCGCGGCATTTCCGACGCCGAATTTTCGCGCCTCGAACAGTACGTGACTGCCAACATTGAGGAGAGGCTGAGCTGCGCGGAGATCGCGGCGACGCTCGACTTGCCGGTGCGCGTGGTCTTCGAAGGCGTGAAGGCACGCACCGGGTATTCGCTTTATCGATTCGTGCTGGAAAAGCGGATCGATGCGGCGACGCAGCTGCTGCGCGCGACCGATACGCCGCTATGCGATGTCGCAGCGGCATGCGGATTCTCGTCACAGCAGCACATGACGGCGCTGTTCTCCGCGCGAATCGGGACGACGCCGCTGCGCTTGAGGAAGAACGCGCAGTAGCGTCGCTTAGTTGCTGCTGCCGGTAGGTGTCGAGAGCTTCCGCATCGCTTCGTCGACCGCCTTCTTCATGCTGAGCGTATCCGCGCCCTGACTCGGCGGATAGTCCTGCAAACTCTTCAAATGCGCCTGCAGAAATGGCACGCCCGCCGTCGGCGCCCACAGCTTCTGCGCGACGAACTTGCGGCCGATATAGCCCCACTCCGGCGACTCGGGGTCCATTTTCTCCTGCGGGTCCATCAGCAGGTTGAAGACGTACGGCACGCTCGGATAGGTCTTCTCGTTGAACCAGCTACCGTCCTTCTTGATGCCGATATGCATCTTCCACGCATCGACGCGGATCGCCATCAGGTCGGTTTCGTCGTAGTAGAAGAACTCGCGTCGCGCTGATTTATCGGTTTTCGCCGCCCAATAATCCAGATTGTTGTAGCCATCGAGATGAACCTTGTAGGTCGTGCCATTCATCTTGTAGCCCTTCAGCAGATCCTGTTTCAGGTTCGGCAAACCCGCGGCCGCGGCCAGCGTGACGAACAGGTCCTCATGGCTCTGGATGCCGTTCAGGTCCGTACCGGGCTTGATCACGGCGGGCCAGCGGATCAGGCACGGCACTCTCACGCCGCCCTCCCACGTCGTACCCTTTTCGCCGCGAAACGGCGCGTAGCCGCCGTCCGGCCACATCATCAGTTCGTTGCCGTTGTCGGTGGTGTAGACGACGATTGTGTTCTTCGACACCCCCATCTCGTCGAGCTTCTTGAGGATCATGCCGACCTGCTCGTCATGCTCCAGCATCTTCGCGCGCACGACGTCCTGTTCCGCGCGCCCTTCCGCCACTGCCTGTTGAAGGTACTTCATCTGCGGATGCGACCAGATGTGGATCGCCGTCGTGTTGAACCAGACGAAGAACGGCTTGCCCGTCTTGCCGGTGCGGTCCATCCAGTCGAGCGTTTGCGTGACGACTTCCGAATCGAACGTCTCCATGCGCTTGCGGGTCAGCGGCCCGGTGTTCTCGATGCGCTGCTTTCCGACGCGGCCGAATTTCGGATCGTCGGTGGAATCGTCGCTGCTCGTGGCCCATGTGTGCAGGACGCCGCGCGGTCCCACATCCTTCGTGTATTGCGGGTTGCGCTGGCCCGGATAGTCGAGCTCTTCCGGTTCCTCCTCGGCATTCAGGTGATACAGGTTGCCAAACCATTCATCGAAGCCATGCACGGTCGGCAGGAATTCGTTGCGGTCGCCGAGGTGGTTCTTGCCGAACTGCGCCGTCGCGTACCCTTGCGACTTCAGTACTTCGGCAAGCGTCGGGTCGGTCTTCTGAATGCCGCGCTTCGAACCGGGGATGCCGATCGTGGTCATGCCGGTGCGTATCGGCATCTGGCCCATGATGAACGCGGCACGGCCAGCAGTGCAACTCGGTTGCCCGTACTGGTCGGTGAAGAGCGCACCGTCGCGGGCGAGACTATCGATGTTGGGCGTGCGGCCCATCATGCCGTGATCGTAGGCGCCGACATTCCACATGCCTATGTCGTCTCCGAAGATCACGACGATGTTGGGCTTGTCAGTCGAGGTCTGGGCGGAGCCGAATGCGGGGAATAGCAGCGCTGTCAGCGAGAGGAATGCGGCGATTGTGAATCGGCCCAATGTCATGGAAGTCTCTCTTGTCCACCGCCGTGCCTGGAAAAAAATGACTTAGTTTCGACAAACCATTCAATCGCGCTGATCATTTCGATTTTTTGCGGAACGCAAGGGGCGTTCTTCAGGAACGGTAGTGCACGCGTTCCTGTTTTTCAAACTCAGTTACGTGAAAGATGGGGCGGCGCCTGATCGATGATTGTTTTACTTGTGACGACAGGACACGCCGGGAGACTGACCGCCCGGAACATATGATGAATGTTCCGAACCGGGAAAACGACGATCAGAGACCCGCTTACCCCATCAGAGCGCGAACGTGGGCAGCCGTCCCGGTCGCTAGTCCTTCGAGACTATAGCCACCCTCGAGAATCGAAACGATCCGTCCACGACAAGTCGATTCCGCGATCCGCATCAGCTCCAGCGTGATCCACTGAAAGTCGTCGTCCTCGAGGTTGAGGCCCGCGAGCGGGTCCAGCCGATGCGCATCGAACCCGGCGGAAATGATGATGAGTTCAGGATCGAACGCACGAATGGCCGGCAGCATGTCTGCTTCGATCCTTGAACGGAAGAGTCCGGAATCGCAGCCCGGCGGCAACGGCACGTTGACGATGTTATGGCTCACGCCGGTCTCGGATGCTCTGCCCGTGCCGGGATACAAAGGCGACTGATGGCTCGAAGCATACAAAAGCTCCGGACGGTTATAGAAAGCCGCCTGCGTGCCATTGCCATGATGAACGTCGAAATCGACGACTGCGACGCGCTCCAGCTTGTGCACGTCATACGCATAAGCGGCGGCGATCGCGGCCTGATTGAAGATGCAGAACCCCATCGCCCGCGCCGGTTCCGCATGATGACCGCACGGACGCGTCGCGCAGAACGCATTGCGCGCATCGCCGTTCATGACGGCATCGACGCTCGCGCAAGCCGCGCCCACGCAGCGCATCACGGCTTCCCACGATCCCGGCGACATCACCGTATCGCCGCCGTCGAGCGGCACGTAGCCGCGCTGCGGCGCGATCTCCGCAACTTGATCGATGAAGTCGCGATCGTGGATCAACTCGAGTTGCTCGAGTGTGCCCATCGGCGCGTCACGCCATTCGAGCGCCGCAAACGATGGCGAACGCAAGGCGCTCAGTACGGTCTCCAAGCGCTCCGGCGATTCTGGATGGCCAGGCCCCGGACGATGTTCCAGACAAGCGGCGTGGGTATAGACGAGGGTAGTGGTCATCAGCGATCGTGGTTATCGACGCGGGAATGCGGCGCATGGCAAGCTTAGTGCCATGCGCGCATCCGGAACAATCAGAGATTCTTTGCCGCACCATAGGGTGATCGTTATGGACCGCCGCTTGAGTCCGGAACTATTGAAATCCGGCGATCGCATGCGGTACATACGGCGCTTCGAGCCGCGCGATCTCCTCCGCCGACAGATTCAGCGAAAGCGCCGCGACCGCATCGGTCAGATGCGCGGGCTTCGATGCACCGATGATCGGCGTCGTCACCGTGTCCTTTTGCGCAACCCATGCGAGCGCGACCTGCGCGCGCGGCACGCCGCGTTCCGCCGCGACGGCAGCCACCGCTTCTATCACCGCGCGATCCGCATCGAGCGATGCCGCGTAGAGACCACTGCCGAAATCGTCGGTCTGCTGGCGCTCGGTGGTCTCGTTCCAGTCGCGCGTCAGGCGTCCTCGTGCAAGCGGGCTCCAAGGCATCACGCCGATACCCATGTCCTTGCACAGCGGCAGCATCTCGCGCTCTTCCTCGCGATACAGCAGGTTCAGGTGATTCTGCATCGTGACGAATGGAGTCCAGCCGCGTTCGCGCGAGAGATACAGCGCCTTGCTGAATTGCCACGCATACATCGAAGACGCCCCGATATAACGCGCCTTCCCCGCTTTCACGATATCGTGCAGCGCCTCAAGCGTTTCCTCGATCGGCGTGCCGTAATCCCAGCGATGGATCTGATATAGATCGACGTAATCCGTACCGAGGCGCCGCAAGCTGTTGTCGATCTCGTTGAATATCGCCTTTCGCGAGAGGCCCGCGCCGTTCGGCCCCGGACGCATCCGGTTGAACACCTTGGTCGCAATCACGAGGTCGTCGCGTTTGGTGAAATCGCGCAGCGCGCGGCCGACGATTTCCTCCGACGTGCCGTCCGAATACGTATTGGCGGTATCGAAGAAATTGATGCCTGCGTCCAGCGCCTGTTTGATCAACGGCCGGCTGCGGTCTTCGTCGAGCGTCCACGGATGCTTGCCGCGCGCGGGGTCGCCGTAGGTCATGCATCCGAGACAGAGGCGCGACACGTCGAGTCCGGTCGAGCCAAGCTTCACATAATCCATGCGTGTGCTCCTTGGTTTAAGGTCGCCGGCGGCTGCCTGACAGCGGCGCCATCTTCATGACAGGCAGCCTTCGGAGCGGCGGGGAGATGTCATCATAGCCGCGAGTAGCAATGCCCGCCGAAGCCCGTTTGCCCGCGACGCCCGCGCTGTTGATAACATAACGGCACTCTCCTCAAGCACGCCTTAAGCCGCATCGCATCAGCCGACATGAGCGACCTACCCCGCCGCATCGCGCACCTCGACATGGATGCGTTCTTCGCTTCCGTCGAATTGCTACGGTACCCCGAGTTGCGCGGGCAGGCGGTCGTGGTCGGCGGCGGGCACCGGTCGGAGCCGACCGTCGACGAGCATGGCACGCGCCACTTCGTCAGGCTGCGCGAGTACGCAGGCCGGGGCGTCGTGACGACCTCGACCTACGAGGCCCGCAAGCTCGGCGTGTTTTCCGCGATGGGCATGATGAAGGCGGCGCAACTCGCCCCCGACGCGATCCTGCTGCCGAGCAATTTCGATTCGTATCGGCACTACTCGGAGCTATTCAAGAGCGCCGTCGCGACGATCGCGCCACGCATCGAGAATCGCGGCATCGACGAAATTTATATCGATCTGACCGACGTGCCCGGCGAGACGCGCACGCTCGCCCAGCGTATCAAGCGCGTGGTCGCGGACACGACCGGTCTCTCGTGCTCGATCGCGGTCGCGCCCAACAAGCTGCTCGCGAAGATCGGCTCTGAACTCGACAAGCCCGACGGCCTGACTCTCCTCACCTTCGACGACCTGGAGACGCGCATCTGGCCGCTGCCCGCGAAGAAAGTAAACGGCATCGGGCCGAAAGCGAACGACCGGCTCGCGGCGCTCGGCATCCACACCGTCGGCGATATCGCCGCAGCCGATCCCGCGTTGCTTCAGCAGCACTTCGGTCTGAGCTACGCGACGTGGCTTACGCGCATCGCGGCAGGAATCGATGACCGCGAGATCGAGACATCGTCAGTGCCGCGTTCGAAGTCGCGCGAGACGACGTTTTCACGCGACCTGCATCCGCGCCGCGATCGGGCGGAGCTATCCGAGCGTTTCACCAATCTGTGCGTGCGCCTCGCGGAGGATCTCGAACGGCGCAATCTCACGTCGGCGTGCATCAGTATCAAGGTGCGGTTCAGCGACTTCCGCACGGTCACGCGCGATCACACGCTCGAAGCGGGCGTCGCAGATGCCGCGTCGATCCGGCGCGCCGCGACGGAATGTCTGAAGCGCGTCACGCTCGACCGGAGTATTCGTTTGCTAGGGGTAAAGGCGAGCGCTCTGTCGCAACAGAGCGTCGATGGGAGCGTGCCGAAGTGGGTGCAATCGGAGATGCAGTTCGACGCGTCCGGGGGAATTTGACGCGACGTACAGCGTGATGCCGTACGTCGCAGGAAGCGTTTAGTGACTCGCTGACTCCACCGCGCCGATGCCCGTCTCCGAGCGAACCGTCTGCGCTTCGAAGCCGGCCTTGTCGATGCGCGCGCGTTCCGACTTGTCGGTCACGGAGAAGAACCAGATCCCGAAGAACCCGGCCGCCATCGAGAAGAGCGCAGGCGATGCGTACGGGAACGGCGCGCTCGCGTAATGGAACACATCGACCCATACCGCCTTCGAGAGCACCGTCAGCACCACCGCACACAGAAGCCCCATGAAGCCGCCAAGCGCAGCGCCACGCGTCGTGCAGCCGCTCCACAGCACCGACATGAACAGCACCGGGAAGTTAGCCGACGCGGCGACAGCAAACGCCAGCGACACCATGAACGCGATGTTCTGCTTCTCGAACACGATGCCGAGCACCACCGCGACGATGCCAAGCACGACCGTCGTCACACGCGAGACACGCAATTCGCTAGAGCTGGTTGCGTTGCCCTTCTTGAACACGGTGGCATACAGATCGTGCGAAACCGCCGATGCCCCCGCCAATGTCAATCCGGCGACGACCGCGAGAATCGTCGCGAACGCCACGGCCGAGATGAAGCCGAGGAACACGTTGCCGCCCACCGCGCTCGCAAGATGCACGGCCGCCATGTTCGCGCCGCCGAGCAACTGCTTGCCGCCCGCGTCCTTGAAGATCGGGTTTGTACCGACCAGCACGATCGCGCCGAAGCCGATGATGAAGGTCAGGATGTAGAAGTAGCCGATCCAAGTCGTCGCCCAGAACACCGACTTGCGCGCTTCCTTCGCGTTGGGCACCGTGAAGAAGCGCATCAGGATGTGCGGGAGGCCAGCCGTGCCGAACATCAGCGCGATGCCGAACGAGATCGCCGAGATCGGGTCCTTGATGAAGTTGCCCGGCGCCATGATCGAGTCTTTCTTGTCATGGACTTCCACGGCCTTGGCGAACAGCGCCTCGGGGCTGAAGTGGAATTGCGCGAGCACCATGAACGCCATGAACGTCGCACCCGCGAGCAGCAGGCAGGCCTTGATGATCTGCACCCAGGTGGTTGCCGTCATGCCGCCGAAGAGCACGTACACCATCATCAAAGCGCCCACGATCACGACCGCGATCCAGTATTCGAGCCCGAACAGCAGCTTGATGAGCTGCCCCGCGCCGACCATCTGCGCGATCAGGTAGAACGCGACGACCACGAGCGTGCCCGACGCGGCGAACGCGCGAATCGGCGTTTGCTTGAAGCGGTACGCGGCAACGTCGGCGAACGTGAAGCGGCCGAGGTTGCGCAGGCGCTCCGCCATCAGGAACGTGATGATCGGCCAGCCGACGAGAAAACCGATCGAGTAGATGAGGCCGTCGTAGCCGTTCGCGTAGACCGCTGCCGAAATGCCGAGAAACGACGCCGCCGACATGAAGTCCCCCGCGATCGCGAGGCCGTTCTGAAAGCCCGTAATGCCGCCGCCCGCCGTGTAGAACTCAGCGGCGGACTTGGTTTTGGCCGCGGCCCATTTGGTGATGAAAAGCGTCGCGATGACGAATACGACGAACATCCCGATCGCCGTCCAGTTCGTCGGCTGCTTGACGGCCTGGCCGAGGTCTCCGCCCGCGGCCATCGCACCCGCCGACAGCGTCAGCAGCGCGCCCGCAGTAACGTGATGAAGTGCTTTCACTTTCATGCGGCCTCCCGCTTGATCTTGTCGGTCAGATCGTCGTATGTATTGTTGGCGTGACGCACATAGAGGCCCGTAATGACCACCGTGAACACGATGACGAAGAGCCCGAGCGGAATGCCGAGCGTCATGACGCCGCTGCCGAGCTTCTTCGCGAGCAGTTCCTTGTCGAAGGCGATCAAGAGAACGTATCCGTAGTACACGACGAGGACGGCCGCGGTCAGCGTCCATCCGAGCTTCGAGCGCTTGTTCACGAGTTCGTGATAGCGCGGGTTCGACTTGATCTTGCGGACGAGGTCTTCTTCCATTTTGTCTCCTGCCGTGACTCTTTCATTGTCATACGCTGCCCGGAAGACTTGCGGGCGCCGGTTGCGGGCGCCGTTTCTTCGGAAGATCCCTTGCAGCAGTTTTTGCCGCGCTGGAACAGGTAACGCTCAGCGGTGCATGTCGCTACGTTAAGCATGTCCGCTTACCCGCTTCTTACGCGGAGCCTTTCATTTGACCGGGGTTTACGCGTGCGCGGGTTTTCCATGAGGCGCACCGCCGGGGCCGGTTGCAGAAGGGAATCCCGGCATCGTTCGACCGTTCGTTTCCTCCGATCGTTACTCTCGTGATAACAGTCGCGTCCCGAACGTCATTGAACCGCAAGCTCCCGCTCCCTAGACTTGGCTTCATGTCCTGAGCGAGAGTCCCTATGTCCAGTCAAAGTCAGACCCCGTCCCGCTGGGCCACGCGCCGTGCGGAAAAACATCGCCGGCTTGCGCGAGTCGCATCGATCGCGGATGGCATGGTGCTGCCCACCGAGCGCATCGTCGATGTCCTGCAGGCGCTCGTCGCCACGGGTGACCGCGTGGTCGTCGAAGGGAACAACCAGAAGCAGGCGGATTTTCTGTCGCGTTCGCTCGCGAAGGTCGATCCGGAAGTCGTCCACGACCTGCATCTCATCATTCCGAGCGTGAGCCGCGCCGAGCATCTCGATCTCTTTGAACGGGGCATCGCGCGAAAGCTCGACTTCGCGTATGCCGGCGCGCAAAGCCTGCGCATCTCGCAGTTCCTCCAGGATGGCATCCTCGAGATCGGCGCGATCCATACCTACATCGAGCTCTATGCGCGGCTCTACGTCGATCTCACGCCGAACGTCGTGCTGTGCGCGGGCTACAAGGCCGATCGCGCGGGCAATCTCTACATGGGCCCGAGCACCGAGGATTCGCCCTCGCTCATCGAAGCCGCCGCGTTTCGCGACGGCATCGTGATCGCGCAGGTCAACGAGATCGTCGACGATCCGAAGGACCTGCCGCGCGTCGATATCCCCGGCTCGTGGGTCGATTTCGTCGTGCAGGCCGACAAGCCGTTTTTCATCGAGCCGCTCTTCACGCGCGATCCGCGCCTCATTACGCCGATCCAGGTGTTGATGGCGATGATGGCGATTCGCGGCATCTACGAGAAGCATCAGGTGCAGTCGCTCAATCACGGCATCGGCTTCAACACGGCCGCGATCGAACTGATCCTGCCGACGTATGGCGAGAAACTCGGCCTCAAGGGCAAGATCTGCCGCAACTGGACGCTCAACCCGCATCCGACTTTGATCCCCGCGATCGAAACCGGTTGGGTCGAGAGCGTGCATTGCTTCGGCGGCGAGCTCGGCATGGAAGCGTATGTCGCCGCGCGGCCCGATATCTTCTTCACCGGCCGGGACGGCTCCATGCGCTCCAATCGCACGATGTGCCAGCTCGCGGGGCAATATGCGGTGGACATGTTCATCGGCTCGACGTTGCAGATGGATGGCGAAGGCAACTCGTCTACTGTCACGCACGGACGGCTTACCGGCTTCGGCGGCGCGCCGAACATGGGCCACGATCCGCACGGCCGTCGTCACGCGACGCCCGCATGGCTCGACCTGCTGCAAACGAACAGCCCGCTCGAACGCGGCCGCAAGCTCGTCGTGCAGATGGTCGAGACGTTCCAGGCGGGCGGCCAGCCGACGATCGTCGAATCGATCGACGCTGTCGATGTCGGGCGCGAATCCGGCATGCCGCTCGCGCCCGTGATGATCTACGGCGACGACGTCACGCACGTGCTGACCGAGGAAGGCATCGCGTATCTGTACAAGGCGCGCTCGCTCGACCATCGCAAGGAGATGATCGCGGCCGTTTCCGGTGTCACGCCGATCGGGCTGAAGAGCGACGCAGGCAAGCTCGCCGCGCTGCGCCGCGACGGTTTCGTCGCACTGCCCGAAGACCTCGGCATCCATCGCAGCGAAGCGAGCCGGTCGCTGCTCGCCGCGAAGAGCATGGCCGATATCGTCGACTGGTCGGACGGACTGTACGAGCCGCCCGCACGCTTTCGGAGCTGGTAATGCGCGAGCACCTCGCACTCAACGCAGCTCGGCCGCTGCGCCGCGCACCGGCCTTGGCGGACCTTTTCGGCACGCATGTGGTGGAGGCTCTGCTCGACGAAGTGACGCTTGCGCCGAAGCCCGGCCTCGTCGATATCCGCAGCCGCGGCGCGCATCACGATCTCGACTGGAAACTGATGTGCGTATCGGCGCTCGCATTGCAGCCGACGTTCGTCGAGATGGCGTGTGCGGGAATCGAAATTGAGCCGCTGCTCGCGCTGCGCGAACGTATCGGCGCGATCGGACGCGTAGGTGAAACACGTATGCTCGACGCGACCGGCGGCGTGAATACGCATCGCGGTGCGATCTGGGCGCTCGGGCTGCTCGTGACCGCAGCGGCACGCGAGCCTTTGGATCTGGCGCCGCAAGCCGTCGCGGCACGCGCTGGATCGATCGCTCGCGTGCAGGATCGCCACGCGCCGGCGATCACCGGCAACAAGGGCGAGCAGGCGTGCCTCGACTATAACGTCGGCGGCGCACGCGGACAGGCGCAGGCGGGCTTTCCGCATGTCGTGGATATCGCGCTGCCGGAACTCGTGCGTTCGCGCTCGCGTGGCGACAGCGAAACGGCCGCGCGCCTCAACGCATTGCTCGCCGTGATGGCGACACTCGACGACACCTGCGTCCTCGCGCGCGGCGGACCGAACGCGCTGGCCGAGATGCAGCACGGAGCACGGCGCGTGCTGGAACAAGGCGGCGCAGCAGCGCTCGCGGGACGCCGCGAACTGAAGGCACTGGACCGGCGTCTCGTGGAACTGCACGTTTCGCCCGGTGGCGCCGCCGACCTGCTCGCCGCAGCCCTCTTTCTCGACCGGCTTCAAAGCGAAGCCAATCATCAGTCGAACGCATAGGAACACACATGGAAACCATCGTCCTCGAATTCCCGGCGGGGCAGCCCGCACAAGGGCGCGCGCTCGTGGGCGTCGTCGCTTCGGGAGACCTCGAAGTGCTGCTCGAAGCGAACGCGGCGAACCGCACCGTCGTGAACGTCACGACTTCCGTCGACGGCAAGGGCCGCCTCTGGCAGGCCGTGCTCGAACGCATCTTCGGCGACGGGTCGCTGCCCGCCGCGAAGCTCGAAATCAACGATTCGGGCGCGACGCCCGGCGTCGTGCAGATGCGCATCGGGCAGGTCTTCGAACAACTGAAATCAAACGGCGGAGCGTGAAGATCATGGACACACAGCAACTGCTCGACCGCCAGAGCTTCATCGAACTGGATGCCCGCAGCCGCGCGAAAAAGCTGCTCGACGCAGGCACGTACAGCGAACTGCTCGATCCGTTCCAGCGCGTCACGTCGCCGTGGCTCATGCGCCAGGGCATCGTGACGCAGGCCGACGACGGCATGGTGGTCGCGAAAGGCACCATCGACGGGCAGCCCGCCGTCGTGCTCGGTATCGACGGCGGATTCCAGGGCGGCAGCATGGGCGAGGTGTCGGCGGCGAAGATCGCGGGCAGCCTCGAACTCGCCGCCGAGGACAACCGCAACGGCATCCCGACGCGCGCCGTCATCCTCTTCGAAACGGGCGGCGTGCGCTTGCAGGAAGCGAATCTCGGACTCGCGGCGATCGCGGAGATTCACGCGGGCATCGTCGACTTGCGGCGCTACCAGCCGGTGATCGGCATCACGGCGGGTCCGATCGGCTGCTACGGCGGCATGTCGATCGCAGCGGGCCTGTGCAGTTACCTGATCGGCACCCGCGAAGCGCGCCTCGGCCTCAACGGCCCAGCCGTCATCGAACAGGAAGCGGGCATCGCCGAATTCGATTCACGCGACCGTCCGATGATCTGGAGCTTCACCGGCTGCGAGCAGCGGCATCGCACGGGACTCGTCGATGACTACGTCGCCGACGACGCCGACGCGATCCGCGCGGCCGTCATCGATTTGTTTCGCGCGGGGCGGCCCGAGGCATGCCGCAGCGAACGCGTCGCGGGATTCCTCGCGCGGCTTTCCGAAGTCGATCCAGGCGTGCAGGCCACGCCCGAACAGGCGGCCGCCATCTACGGCAAGGGGTTTCAGTCATGAGCACACAAGAGCTTTCGAAGCGCGGCGCAGTCTGGCTCGACGCGCTCACTTACAGCGCGCCGCTGCAGGACGGCTATCCCCCGTCGGTGCGGGTCGCCGATGCGCGGCTCGGCGACCATCCCGCGCGCTTCATCGCTGTGGTGCCCGATCCGGACAACCCGTATCCGCGAGCGCGCAGCGGTGAGGTCGGTCTCATCGAAGGATGGGAGGTGGCGCGCGCGGTGCGTGAAGTGGTCAATGCGGACAGCAAGCGAGATGAGAAGCGCGCGATCGTCGCGGTGATCGACGTGGCGAGTCAAGCATACGGACGCCGCGAGGAAGCGTATGGCATCCACCAGGCGCTCGCCGGTGCCGCCGATGCCTACGCGAGCGCGCGGCTCGCGGGTCATCCGGTGATCGGGCTGATCGTGGGGCGGGCGATGTCGGGGGCATTTCTCGCGCATGGTTATCAGGCTAACCGACTGATCGCGCTTGCCGATCCGAAGGTCATGGTCCATGCGATGGGAAAGGAATCGGCGGCGCGGGTGACGCTGCGCTCGGTCGCCGATCTCGAAGCGTTCACGGCACGCGTCCCGCCGATGGCTTATGACATCGACAACTACGCGTCGCTCGGGCTGCTGTGGAAGCTGTTGAGCGTAGGCAACGCCGATGCGCCTGGCAGTGCGGATCAGGCCACCGTTGAGAACGCGTTGCAGGCCGCTTATGACGATATCCGCAACGATCCTTCACGGGGATTGGAAAGCCGGCTCGGCAGCGAGCATCGTGCTGCCTCCTCGGCGGTGCGGCGCAAGTTGCGGGAGCAATGGCAGTAGGTCGGGGGCGCTGGGGCTGGGGTGGGGTTGTTAACACCGTTTGATGTTGATGCGCTTCGATGGAACTTGGTTTCTTTACGGTTTATTAGCTCTGCCCCTGTCCGGGGCGGGACTCACTTTCTTTGCTGCTGCAAAGAAAGTAAGCAAAGAAAGCAGCTTCCAACCGCCAATACTAACCAATCCATCACTAGCGTTTGATTGGGATTGGCACTGGAGAGTAAGTGTCGCCCTCACGGTGGAACCCGGCTTGGCTCGCGGACCCACTGTGGCAACGCGCAGTACAACGGACCGGTGCAGCAGTCATACATCCGTCCTCGCGCTACGCGCTCAGACGTTGGGTGCACCGCGCAG
>NZ_FCNW02000005.1 GCF_001544475.1 Caballeronia humi
TACTGCGGTCCCATGCAAAGCGGTCGACCGGAGTTAGCGCTTCAGCGCTTACTGCGGTCCCATGCAAAGCGGTCGACCGGAGTTAGCGCTTCAGCGCTTACTGCGGTCCCATGCAAAGCGGTCGACGAGAGTTAGCGCTTTACCGCTTACTTTCGTCCCATGCAAGTGGTTGCTAAAACGCGCGGCGGGTCAGCTGCCGCGATAGTAGTTGTAGCTCCACGGTCCGAACAGCACGGGCAAGTGGATGCGCTGAGTGATGTCCGTCACGCGAAAGCGCAGCGGAATCGTCGAGAGAAAGAGCGGCTGCGGCAGGCTGGCCTTGCGCGCGGTGAAGTATTCATCGACGTGCAGCAGCAGTTCATACGTGCCGGCGCGGTACGCGTCGCCTTCGAGGAGCGGCGGTTCGCTGCGTCCGCTCGCGGCGAGCGTCACGGTCTGCAGATGCCGCGACCGGCCCTCCTCGATGCGAAACATCTCCACGCGCATGCCGGCGGCCGGCGTGCCGTGCCAGGTGTCGAGCGCGTGCATCGTGAGGCGCGGGCTGAGGCCGTCCTGCTGCACGGGGCCCGTGGTCTGGTTGGGGACGGTGCCCGCTTGCTCACCGGCCGCCTGCGCGCCGCCGGCGAGCAGAAGTCCGCCGCCGAGCGCGACCGATTGCAGGGCAAAGCGGCGACGGCTCGCGTCGACGGAAGTCGGGTCGTTGTTGCGCATATCAGGCTCCTTGCTTGTTGCCGAGATTGCGAATGCCGATGAGCACCAGCACCGCAGCCAGGATCTCGATGACGGCCACCATATACAGGCCCGTCGTGACCTTGCCGGTTGCGTTCTTGATCAGACCCATCACGTATGGCGCGCCGAAACCCGCGAGGTTCGAGACGGAGTTGATCAGCGCGACGCCCACGGCCGCGGCACTGCCGGCGAGGTAACGGTTCGGCAATTGCCAGAACACGGGAATCGCGCTCATGGTGCCGACGAGCGCCACCGTCATCGCAAGCAGCGCGACGACCGGCGAGAGCGCCTGCACGCCCATCAGCACGGCGAGCGCCGCCATCGATACGCCGCCGATGATCGCCGGGCCGCTGAAGTGCCAGCGCACTTCGTTACGGCGATCGGAGCGCGCGCCGTTCACGATCATGCCGACGGCGCCGCACAGATACGCGACCGCCGCGATCCAGCCGACGGCGATCGGGGAGATGAAGCCGACGTCCTTGATGATGGTCGGGATCCAGAAGGTCAGCGTGGAGTTGGCGCACAGCAGACAGAAGAAGATCGCGATCAGGAGCCACACCTTGCGGTTCGTGAGGAGCCCGCGCCAGTCGTGGCCGCGCTCGCCCATCGCAGCGCTGTCGCGGCGCAGGGCGTCCTGCACGACGCGCTTTTCGTCGTCGGTGAGCCAGCGGGCCTGCTCCGGCTTGTCGGTCATGTAAAACCACGCGAAGATGCCGGCCAGCACGGACGGGATGCCTTCGAGGATGAACAGCCACTGCCAGCCGTGCATGCCGTGAAAGCCGCCCATCGACGTCATGATCCAGCCCGCGAGCGGCCCGCCGAGCACACCGGCAATGGCGGACGCCGACATGAACGTGCCGAACGCCCTGGCGCGCCGCTGCGACGGATACCAGTACGTGAGATAGAGGATCACGCCCGGATAGAACCCGGCCTCGAACGCGCCGAGCAAAAAGCGCAGGAGGTAGAACTGCGTTGGCGTGGAGACGGTGGTCTGAAGCATGCAGATCACGCCCCAGCAGATGGTGATGCGCATGATCGTCTTCTTCGCGCCGATCTTCTGCAGCAGCATGTTCGACGGCACTTCGAAGAAGAAGTAGCCGAGAAAGAAGATACCGGCGCCGAGGCCGTAGACGGCTTCGGAGAAGTGCAGCGAGTCCAGCATTTGCAGCTTGGCGAAGCCGATGTTGACGCGGTCGAGCCACGCCAGCACCCACAGCACGCCGAGGAACGGCAGCAGGCGCCAGGAAACCTTGCGATAGGCGCTGGCTTCAGCGCTTGCGACCGCACTGTTTGCCTCGTCGGCGAATGCCGGCATGGCCTGTTTGATGATCGACATGGTGTCTCCTTTCCAGTCGGTTGACGTTGCGCGGCCGGTCCCCGGGAAGGTGGGCGGCGGCCGTGTGTTCGGTTGGAAGCAAGTATAGGAATGCGCCGCCAATTGGGAACGGCGGGGGAGTGAATAAGGCCCATAGCAACGCATGTATGGGTGCGAGAGCCTTATTCGAAAAGGGTTTGCGGGACTGGCAGGCCGACCTATGATTTACCCTTGAGCCACTTGACCATGCCCCGGATCGGTGCAAATTTGACACTTTTGTACGGATTTGACCCCGTTGCTCTGCGCGGCGCAACACGTTAAAACATCGTCATCCACCTTACGTGCCCAGGCCCGCCATGAATCGCGCCGACGATCCGTTCGATACCTACCTGCTGCGCGTGTTGTGCACCGTGATTGCCGAGCGCAGCGTGTCGCGCACGGCGGTTCGGATGAACCAGTCGCAGCCGGCCATCAGCAGTGCGTTGAAGCGCCTGCGCGACATCTTCAACGACCCGCTTCTCACGCGCGAAAAGAACGTGATGGTGCCCACCGAGCGCGCGCTACAACTGGCGCGCAGCGCTCAGGACGCCCTCAGCGCGCTGGACAACCTGCTCGTATCGGACGACCGGTTCGATCCCGCCACCACCGAGCAGAGCTTTACCGTCGGCATGCCCGACTATCTGGCGCCGCCGTTTTTCGCGGCCGTGGTGCGCGAATTCCGCCGCGCCGCGCCGCGCGCGAGGCTCTCGGCGGTGCCGCTGAGCGCGACGTTCAATTACGAGCAGGCGCTGTCGGAGGGCTCGCCTGATATCGTTATCGGAAACTGGCCGAATCCGCCGGAGCATCTGCATCTGTCGGTGCTGCTGGAGGACGACGTCGTCTGCGTCGTGGCGGAGGAGAGCGTCCATGCGCAGCCGGGCAAGTTCACGGCGGAGACGTATCTGGGCGCATCGCACATCGTGCCGACACCGTATTCGCGCGACCAGCGCGGCGTCGTCGATACGGGACTCAGCACCATGCGCGTGCATCGCGACAACCGCATCAGTTGCCCTTACTTCAACCTCGCGCCGAGCCTCATTCCGGGCACCGACCTGATCCTCACGACCGGCCGCCACTTTGCCAACTACCACGCGCAATATTTGCCGGTGGCGGTGCTCGATCCGCCGATCGACTTTCCGTTCATGCGTTTCTATCAGCTTTGGCATCCGTCGCGGCATCGGTCGGCGTCGCACATCTGGCTGCGCGGCATGCTGACAGCGGCCGCGCAGGAATTGCGCAACCTGCGCGACATGAAGCGGCGCTAGCTGTATCGCGTTCTCTTATGTAGTTTATAGAATCGCGGACCTCGCCGCTGCCGCGCGTGCTTTCTATACTCGGCCCGTATTCATCACCACGCCCGGCGGTTACCGCGGGCCTTACGGGAGAGCAGCCCATGTCACAGTCGATCGATCTCGCGCCAGTCAACGCGCTGGACCAGACGGCCTTCGTACGCACGTTCGGCAGCGTATTCGAGCATTTTCCGCAGGCGGCGGACGGCGCGTGGCCGCGCCGGCCGTTTGCTTCAGCGCGTGCCCTGCACGACGCGATGATGGATGTGATCCGCAATCTCGATGCGCAGGCCCAATGCGATTTTCTGAACCTGCATCCGCTCTTGTCCGGCGCGAACATCCGCGCGGGCACGATGACGGCGGATTCGAACGCGGAGCAGAAGAGTGCTGGACTCGACGCGATGACGGCCCAGCAGGAAGCGACACTCGAGCGGCAGAACGCGGCCTATCTGGAGCGGCATGGTTTCCCGTTCATCATCTGCGTGCGGCATTACACGCGCGAAGGCATCTTCGCCGCGCTCGAACGGAGACTCGACCGCGCGACGCATCAGGAAATCGACGAAGCGCTGGCGCAGATCGCAGCGATCACACGCGGGCGGTTAAATGAGCGCTTGGGTGCGCTGGAGCGATTGACGGTGAGCGTTACCTGAGGCGATCTCTATTGCCGCGGTATCGACTGAGCCAGCCCGATGAGATTCTGCGGCGCGACGCGGATCAACCCGCCGCGCGGGCTGTCGATATCGGCGATGAGCATGAACGATACCGAGCCGATCACGGGCATCAGCAACAGGAACGCCTTGCGCGATTTGACGCTGCGCGAGCCATATCCCACGAGCGTGTTGCAGAACACGCCGACCAGGATCATCAGCATCCACGCGGCCACGGGAATCCGGTTCCACCACGCCGCCTGCGTATAGCCCTGCGTGTTCAGCACATCGTTCATGCCGGAGACGGCGAGCGCCGTGACGGGTGTCGGCTGGACGATCGCGGCAGCTTTCACCGCCGCCCACAAATCGGCTTCGAGTTGTTCGGTCGCTTGGTTGATGGGGCTGAGTTGCGCTTCGTCGTGCGTCTGATAGTAGAGCACGCGCTGGTCGAGATATTTGATGAGGAGCGCGCGGGTGAGGGCAGCCTGAGGCCCCGGCAAAAGCTCCGCTCGAAGAAACTCGGTGCCGATCGCGTTGGCTTCTTCTTCCTCGTAGGCTTTCCGCTGATCGTACCTCCCGACCGACATCGACAGCGTAAAGCCGATCATCAACGCGAGTAGCGTCAGGCTGGCGCCTTGAATGATGCCGAAATCTTCGCGCGCTTCGGCATCGAGCGGACGCCTTCGCTTGAGCGCGACACCCGCCCATGCTCCCAGCGACATCAGCACGAAGGAGATGACGAAAATCTCGAAGGGGTGATTCATCGTCTGGGTCATGCTTCGGTGCCTCCAGAGCGGAAGAGCGAATGATCCCCGAAAGTATAGATTCCGCTTGGGCGAAGCATCGACCGAAATCAACCGCCCGCGATCGACTCCTGCTCCCGCCGTACTCGCGCTTCCTCCTCGAAACGCGTCTCTTCGATTTCCAGCAGTACGCTATCGAGATCGACGGGACGCGTATCGATTTCGATCACCCCGGTCAATTCGACATCGACGTGCAGCCCGCCCGCTTCGAACAGCCGCCAGATCTCCGTGCCGTAGTCGGCGGAAAAAAGCTGTGGCGCGAAGCGTCCGAAATACGCGGCGAGGTTGTCGACGTCGCGCTTGAGCATCGACGCGGCTTCGTTGTTGCCGGCCGCATCGACGGCTTGCGGCAAGTCGATGATCACCGGCCCGCCCGCCGCCAGCAGAATGTTGTACTCGGAGAGATCGCCGTGAATCACGCCCGCGCAGAGCATCCGGACCACCTGATTGAGCAGCATCGCGTGCAGTTCAAGGGCGTGCGCTTCGGTCAGATCGACGTCGTTCAGCCGCGGGGCGACGTCGCCCGCTGCGTCGACGACCAGTTCCATCAACAGCACGCCATCGGTGCAGATGTACGGCTGCGGTACGCGAACGCCTGCGTTGGCGAGACGGAACAGCGCATCGACTTCGGCGTTCTGCCAGACCTCTTCCTGCATCTGGCGGCCGTAGCGCGAGCCTTTTTCCATCGCGCGCGCCTGACGGCTGTTCTTGACCTTGCGACCGTCGCGATACGACGCCGCTTGCCGGAAACTACGCTGCTTCGCGTCCTTGTAGACCTTGGCGCAGCGCGTCGAATCGCCGCTGCGCACCACGTAGACGGTGGCTTCCTTGCCGCTCATCAACTGACCGATGACTTCGTCGATGAGACCTTCGTCGAGCAGCGGTGCAAGCCGTTTTGGCGTTTTCATCGGACCGCCAGATGCGGTTCGACGTGCGCGAGGGTTGATGTGTCCGCGATCAGCCGGGCGGGCGCTGCGCGTTGGAGTACTGCGTGGAAATAGGAGGAATTCATCCACCAAGTATACAGGGCCGGGGAAATCGCGCCTCTTACGCATCCCGACGCACAAGGGGACGCTGTGTACGGTCGATGGCGAAAGGCGTCGTCGTGTGCTGCACGACCGCCTGTTGCGCGGGCCGCGTCGGAGCGATATGAGCGAAAGCAAGCGCAGCGGTCAACGCGACGGCCAGAAGCGAAATAGTGATGGCGTTCATTTCAGCACCTCGATGAGTAAATATCAGACGAAAGAGCGTTTCAATCAGTGATCGTCGGTGATTCGCCGGTCACCGGCGCGGCGTGCCCGGTCAAGACCGAATAGCTCGACACGAGCGGCTCGGCGAACTTCGACGGCTGCTCTTCAGGCGGCAACTGCGCGGGGCCAAAACCGTTTGCGGCCTGATACACCGGCAGCGGAGGCGCCGCCTGAACCGAAGAATCGACCGGAAACACCGGCCCGCCCACGATGCCCACGCCAACGAACACATGCGCTTGCGCGGCCGTCACACAACCGGCGGTCAGGGCTGCTGCTACGAGGATTTTGCGGATTGCTTTCATGACTTTCTCCTATCGGGTTCGTTTGTCTTGCTGCATGACTGCAGTGTGCTCGCCGAAAATGAGGAAAGAATGAGGAGCCGGGCCTTGTCCGCGAGCGAGACGGAGCGGTGCGCGTGCTCGTCGGCGGCGCGCCACGCGGATTCCTCGGACAGACACGGCGTCGGCTTCGCATTGCTGCAACTCCAGTGGTGCCAGACGAAGAAATCCGCGCAACGCTCGTTGCCGCCGATCGAAGCGAGGTGATGCACCGAGTATCCGCACTCGATCAGCGATTCCTTGCGGACATCGTCGAGATTGAAGGCGATCAGGTAGCCGGCCACGTTGCGCACGACCGGTCCGCGAATCTGCAGGCCGCTTTCGCCGACGCTGCATAGCGTGGGCAGGCGGATGTCGTAGCGCCCGCCTCCGGTCGATTGCACGACTTCCACAGTGACGAAGTCGGTGCGGTAGCCGTATTGACGGGCAAGAAAGAACTCAGCGGTCCGCATGGGACTCTCCTTTGAAATAGATCGATGCCTGCTCGCCCGAGTGCGCCCGCGACCAGACCTGCTCGTCGCTGAGCGTGGTCTGGATCAGCTCGACCGGCATCCCGCCATCGACGATCACCGCGACGCGAAAGCCATCGATCGGTTCATACGGTCCGAGCACGACCTGCTTTCCGTCGATTGCGCGCGCCAAATCGTCGACCTTGAACGCGACGTGCGGCATCGTGCGCAGCACCGGATGCAGGATGCTGTCGGTATCGAAACGGTGGTACTGGATGCGCACGAGTTCGCTTTCGCTATCGCTCGTGTACATGCCGAAAACCGCGCTATAGCGTTCGCCGGGGTGTGACTCGGCAGTCGGCACGCCGAGATGGTGGAACTCGTAGGTGACGTCGTCGCGTTTGAACATGACGTTGCTCAGTAGCTTCCCGCCATTGGCAGGAGAAGGTAAGGCAGGAGGTCTTCGTAGCTCGGCGTATCGAACGACGCGGCTTGCGCGGCTTGCGTGGGTTTAGGCGCGTCAGCCATCGGCTCGACTTCAAGCACGCCAGTTGCCTGCAACGACGGATCGTTCTTCATGATTCACCCCGGAACGATGCACGAGTCAATGACGATCGCTGCCGGCGAGCCAGCCATCGCGCGTATCGTGATCGATCGCCTCCATGCGATGCTCCAGATCGGCGAGATCGGCGGACGCGGCCAGATAATCGTCGCGTTCGTGCTCAGCGGCGTTGTAACGGATGTTGTGGAGGACTTCGAGAAAGTGCGTGAACATGATGGACTCCGCTTCTTGAGTGGTTGTGCATCGATCGATAGTGAAACGATGCGGTTCCGACGGCCGTTGTGCCTTTGCTGGCACTAGTCGTTCGTCGACACTGGTAAGCGTAGTCGCGCTGAATGAGCGGAAAATGAGGGTGCTGCGGACTAACTCGATTTGTCGCTGGATGGTGCGCTGAGCATGACCGTCCACCCAAGGCCGCGCACGTTGCGGATCACGGAGTTGCCGAATTTCTTGCGCACGGAATGGATGAGCACATCCAGCGCATTGCTCTCGATTTCCTTGCCCCAGCCATAGAGCTTGTCTTCGAGCTGTTCGCGCGAGAAGATCGTGCCCGGCCGTTCGAGCAACGCGAGCATCAGCGCGAATTCACGCGCCGAGAGCGCGGCCGTCGTCCCCGAGCAGGTGAGCGTGCGCTCGTCGAGGTTGAGGTTGAGGGTGTCGTTGCCGAGACGCGAGACCGCGTAGCCCGCCTTCCGACGCAGCACCGCGCGAATCCGCGCGAGCAATTCGGGAACGTCGAATGGCTTGAGCACGTAGTCGTCGGCGCCGACGTCGAGGCCCTGCACGCGCGTTTCCAGATCGTCGCGCGCGGTGAGAATCACCACCGGCACCGCGTTGCCCGCCGCGCGCGCCTGCCGCAGCAGTTCGATGCCGGTCATGCCCGGCAGGCCCAGGTCGAGCAGCACGACGGTATAGCTCGCCGCCGCGATGGCCGTGCTGCCGGCGGTGCCGTCGCGCACCCAGTCGACGGCGTAGTCCGCATCCTTGAGCGCGCGCATCAGGCTCGTGCCGATCTGTACATCGTCTTCGATCAGAAGGATTCGCATGGTGTCCCCGTCTCGCCCCGCACACGCGCATTGTATGCGAGCCAATCAGGCGGCGCATGCGTCATGAGCGTGGTTCGGGATCGAGCGGCAGAGTGATCGTCGCGACGATGCCTGACGGCCCGTCGCTGCGGTTCCTGAGCGCTACCGCGCCGCCGTAGCGTTGCGCGACGGCCTTCACGATCGAGAGCCCCAGGCCGCTCCCTTCGATGTCGCGGTTCGCGCGAAAGAAGCGGTCGAACACGCGCGGCAGCAGGTCCTCGGCGATCCCCGGCCCGGTATCGACCACCTCGATGCACGCCATGCCCGCCTCGACGCGCAGGTAGAGATCGATCGTGCCGCCATCGGGCGTATAGCGCACCGCATTGCTGACGAGGTTGCGCACCGCCATGCCGACGTCGGTCTCGATGGCCCGGACGTGTGCGCTCACGATCGATTCCGCGCCGATGTCGAGGCCGCGTTGCAGCGCGATCGGCAGTACGTCGGCGACGGTCGCCCTCACGATATCCGCGAGATCGACGCGCTCGATCGCGGCGCCGCTCACCGGCGCATCGGCGCGCGCGAGGCGCAGCAACTGCGTGATCAGGCTTCCACTTCGCGCGATGCCGCCGCGCAATTCGCAAAAGCGCTCCTGATTGCTCGCGACGATGTCGCGCTGAAGGTTATCGGCCTGGAGCTGCAGCGCGGTGAGCGGCGTGCGCAGTTCGTGCGCGGCATCGGCGATGAACTTGCGCTCGGCTTCGATCGACCGCGCAAGACGCTCGATCATGTGATTGATCGAATGGATGAAGGGATCGAGTTCCGTCGGCACGCCAGCGGTGCGCAGCGGCTGGAGATGGCCTGCATCGATTGCCTGCACTTCGCGGCCGAGCCGGTTCAGATCGACGAGCGAGCGCCGCACCACAAGCCCGACGGCAATCCATACCAGCGGCAGCAGCACGAAAATCGGCCATAGCGTGCGGGTGGCAGTCGCTTCCTCGAGTTCTCGTCGCACCGAAAGACGTTGCGCGATCTGGATCGTCATCGCGGGGCCGCGCAGTGTGTAGATGCGCCATTCCTCGCCGTTGACCGCTGAAGTGGAAAAGCCCTGCGGCGCATTTTGCGGCAGCAATAGCGAGGGTTCGGTGGAGCGGAAAGGGGTGTCCTGGCCTGGCTTCCAAACGACGAGGACGATATCGCGCGCGTCCTGCGAGCCGCGCAGAGGCGTCTCCGGGATGCCTTCGGCGTAGCCGTCGCGCATGCGCTGGCCGACCTGTTCCATGCGCAGGTCGAGCAGCGCGCCCATGCCGTTCTTGCAGAGCTGATAGGAGCTCAGTCCCTGGAGCAAGCCGATGATGCTCACGAGCAGACCGAGCGCGACGACCAGTTGACTTCTCAGCGACTTGAACATCGGTGCACTCTTCGAACGAAGCGGGTAGTGCATTCTACGACGCCCGTTCAAAGCCCTGTGCGTGGATCGATCGGACGCGCGGCATGTTGCGCGATCTTCGCGAGTTCAGGACGCAGCGCGTTGCTGACGATGGTCTTCTGCGCGTCGTTCAGGCCGTGATAGAACGTGAGCCACGCTTTCGCCGACTTCTCCGGCAAGCCCGCATCCTGCTGCACGGCCTTCTCGTGCGCGGCATGCAGCGCAGACAAATCGAGGATCGGCTTGTCGAGCATGGCAGCGGTTTGCTGCTGCATCACGTCCGCGTTCATGCGCTCGGCGGCGTGGGATTCGCGCATCGCATCGAGCGCGGCCTGCCATTGAACCTCCTGGTTCGGGGCGAGGTTCAACTGGTCGTGTATCTGTTTCAGGTCGACGCGCTGGATCTGTTGCATCACAGCGGTCATCGGCGGTACGGATTGGGCAAACGCGGACCCCATGCCGACACTCAATCCGATGAAGGCGGCGGCTACGTAACGGGAAGTCTTGCTGAACATGATGTGCTCCTTGAAGTGACGCGGATCGCGCCGGTTTTTTAGGTGGCCGGGGTTTTCGCCTCGGCCGGAGTTCATGTAAAGCAGTCTAGGGGCGTTGTATTAGGGAAAAATGAGCGCGCTTTTCTTCGGGTGCGCGTTCTGCGGTTCGGCCGAGACCGAAGGATGTGCCGCGAACTTCGCAATCCGCCATCCAAATACGATGGCAGGCCCGAGCGTCGTACCCGGTCCCGGATAGGTGCCACGGAAGATCGACGCGAGATCGTTGCCGCACGCGAAGAGGCCCGGAATCACGTTGCCGTCGTTGTCGAGCACCTGTCCGTTTGCGTTGCCCGCGAGGCCCGCGCTGCACGCGAGATCGGCGGGCCAGACGGTGACGGCGTAGTAAGGTCCCGCGCCGATCGGCCGCAGACAGGGATTCGGCTTTTGCGCGGTGTCGCCGTTGAAACGGTTCATCGGACTCGATCCGCGATGAAACTCCGGGTCGACGCCCTGCGCCGCGTTGCGGTTGTACGCCTCGACCGTGCGTTCCAGTCCCTTCGCATCGACGTTCAGCTTGGCGGCCAGCGCAGCGAGTGTGTCGCCCTTGATCAGATAGCCCGCTTTCTCGAAGCTCGCGATGCGCGCCCGACTGCGTCCGCGCATGAGGAGGCCCAGGCCGTAGTCGCGAATGAACGCGGCATCGACGATCAGATGCGCCGGCACGCTGTCGGTGCGCAGCATGCCCATCACGAAGTCGTGATACGAATCCGACTCGTTGACGAAGCGTTCGCCACGGCTGTTCACCGCGATCAAGCCGGGCTTCGCGCGGTCGAGAATGATGTGCGGCCAGACGCCGTCGGGCTTGCCATTCTTGCGCAGGATCGAACAGGGCATCCAGAGGCCGGGGCTTTCGCAACCGTTGTCGAGCTTCGCGTTGAGTTCAAGCGCGCTTTTCACGCCGTCGCCGGTATGCGTTTCGGGCGAAAGCGACAACGGCTCCGCGCCCGCGGGAAACAACTGTTTGCGCAGCACCGGATTGCGCGTGATGCCACCGGTCGCGAGCACCACGCCGCGACGCGCGCCGATTCTTTTCTTCCCAGCGTTCTTCTGCTGCACCACGGCGCCCGTCACTTTGCCGTTCTCGATAACCAGTTCCACGAGCGGCGTCTCGAAGCGCACTTCGACGTTCTGCTTGCGCAGGCTGTAGAAGAGCCGCGCGGCGAGCGCGTTGCCCATGACGAGATGCGTGCCGCGTGGATAGCGCAGGCGGTCGAGCACATAGCGCCCCACGACGGCCAGCGTGCGCGAAAAATTCTTCGTCGATGCGAACGGCGCGAGCAGCGCATCGAGATCCGTGCGCGCCACCATCATCCCGCCGAGGCCCATGAATTCCGCACGCGGCGGCTTCACGCGGACGAATTCATCGCCGAGCAGACGCGCGTCGAACGCCACGGGCGCGAGCGCGCGTCCGCCGAACGCAGCGCCCGGACCGCTCACGTAATCCGGATGAGCCGCGGCCGCGACAAACTTCACGTCGCTGATGCGCTGCAGTTCATCGATCGCCTTCGGGCCGCTTTGCAGAAACGCCTCGCGCGCTTCATCGCCGCCACGATCGCCCACGACCGAGGCGAGAAAGCGCCGCGCATCGTCGATGCTGTCAGGCACGCCGTCGCGCACGCTGAGGCTCGTGCCCGGCACCCACGTCGTGCCGCCCGACGTCGACGTGATCCCGCCGACCGCATCGGTCTTTTCGCACACGAGTACCTTCAGCCGTTCGTGATGCGCCACGAGCGCCGCCGTCATGCCGCCCGCGCCGGCTCCGAACACCAGCAAGTCGACCTCTTCGTCCCAGCGTGCCTGATTGACTGCATCCATGATCTTCGTCGTCTCCTTCTTCATACCGATACCGGTGCTTTCGATGCCGCCGCGCGATGCACGGCGAATGTCGTCGCGAGGGTGCGCGTGGCGTCGTCGCCGGAACAGACCGGCTGTTCCTCGCCATCGATCACCGCGCAAAAATGCCGCAACTGCTCGTGATACGGATCGCCGCGATGCGGCGTGCTCTGCTCGACGGTCAGCGGGTCATGCCAGCCTTTGCCGCTGCGGTATTCCCACACTTCGAGCAGCGGCAGCGTAAGCGACGCATCCGTGCCGGTCAGGAAATGCGTGTTCACGTGCTGGCGCGGATAGTGCGCCGCCTCGCCCGCCGCGAGATCCCAGTTCCACGGCGACGCCGCGCAATCGGACACCGCCAGCGTTCCGAGCGCGCCGCTCGCGAAGCGCAGCAGCACGGCCGCCGTGTCTTCCACCTCGAAGCCGCGCACCGCATTCGACGTCACCGCCTGCACTTCGACCACTTCGCCGAGCAGGAACCGCATGATGTCGATGTCGTGGATCAGGTTGATCAACACCGGGCCGCCGCCTTTTTCTCGGCGCCACGTCATGTCGAAATAGCTGTCGGGCTTGTAGAAAGTGGCGAGCGCCATCGCCGCGACGGGCGTGCCGAGGCGTCCCAAGCGCACGATCTCGCGGGCGCGCCGCAGGATCGGATTGTGTCTGCGATGATGGCCGACGAGCAGCGGTACGCGCGCCTCGGACGCCGCGCGCGTCAGGTGCGCGGCCTGCTCGACGGTATCCGCGATCGGCTTTTCCATCAGCACCGCGATGCCCCGTTCGATGCACGCAAGCCCGACTGGAAGATGCGTCGCGTTTGGCGTCGCGACGATCGCGCCTTGCGGCTTCGTTTCGTCGAGCATCGCGGCGTAGTCCGCGAACCATCGAAGTCCTTCGGCACGCGCAAACGCTTCGGCGGCCGGCGACGGATCGGCGATCGCCACGATTTCGCAATCCGGATGCGAACGCGCGCGCTCCACGTGCATGCGCCCGATCGCGCCCGCGCCGATTACGGCAAGTTTCTTCTTGCTCATTCGTGTCCCCTATAGAACGCCACGGTCTGCTTCAATCCGTCTTCGAGCAATGTGTGCGGCAGACCCGGCAGCAGACGCGCGAGTTCTGGATCGGCGGGAAAAGAAGTCGCGATCGGCAACGGCGCGCCAGCCGCATCGATCCGCGCACCCGGCACGATCGAGCTGACGTGCTCGATGACCGTCCCGACCGAGGCAATCTCCCCCGCGAGCGTGAAAGCGTGCGCGCCTTCGACGCGAGCGAACAGCGCGGCTTCATAAGCGGCAGCGACATCGTCGGCGTAGACGAGCCCCGTCGATCCCGTGAACGGAATCGTGTACGGCTCGCCGCGCGCGGCCGCCCGGCAGGCGAGGCTCGGCCCCGCGCTTGATCCGCTCTCGCGTCCCGCGCCGTACACGACGAGCGGCCGAAAACCCACGCTCGCAATGCCGTGATCGTTCCAGTAAGCGCGCGCCGATCCCTCGCATGCGAGCTTGAACGCGCCGTAATGCGTCTGAGGAAAGGGCGCGACGCCGTCTTCGGGGCCGAAGACGCCCGCGCTGCTGGCGTAGAGCACGGCTCCGAGGCCCGCTGCGCGCGCCGCTTCGAACACGTTCAGCGTGCCGATCAGGTTGATCTGCGCGCCGCGCACCGGATCGGCGGCGCAGGCCGGCGTGAGCACGCCCGCGAGATGGATGACCGCGTCGCAACCGTTCATCGCTTGAACGACATCGCTCGCAGAGGAGATATCGCCGGCGCGCCATTCGACTTCGGCTGCGCGTTGCGGCGCAAGCTGTTCCAACACGTGCGTGTCCTCACGCACGTCGAACGCGCGTACTTTTACCTGCCGCGCCAGCAGCCGGCGCGTTACCCACGCGCCCAGGAAGCCGCTCCCGCCTGTTACCAGTACTTTCATCGTCGTCTCTCCGTCGTCTCGAAATCGCTTTGCAAATGTCGCTTTTGTGGAATAGTATTCCAACATCAAAGAATATTCCACAGCGATGTTGATTTTCTGATTCACGAACGACCAAGGACGACGTAATGACTCTCTACGACACAGTGACCCTCACCGTGAAGATCGGCGCCAACGCGCAGGTCTTCGAAAACATCAAGGCGAATGGCGACCGGTCCGGCGCGAAGCTGCTCGGCTGCTGGTACTCGGATATCGGCGCGCTCGGCAAGGTGATGGTGTTGCGCGGCTTCGAATCGGAAGCAGCGCTGATCGACGAACGCCGTCGCCTTTTGCTCGAAGGCAATCCGTTCGGCTGCGGCGAATACACGACCGATGTGAAGGTCGAAAGCTATGCGCTCTTTCCGTTCCTGCCGCCGATCGAGCCGGCGGAGCACGGCGGCATCTACGAGATGCGGGTCTACGGCACGAAACTCGCGAGCCTGCAGCACACGATCGACGCATGGGAAAACGCGGTGCCGGAGCGCACGAAGCGCTCGCCGCTGATTGGCGCAATGTATTCGCTCGACGGAACCGTGCCGCGTTTTCTCAACATCTGGCCGTACAAGAGTGTCGATGAACGCTCGCGCATTCGCGCCGAAGCCGTGAAGGACGGGATCTGGCCGCCTAAAGGCGGCCCGCAGCATCTGACGACGATGGAATCGACCATCTACGTTCCCGCGCCGTTCTCGCCGCTGCGCTGAAAGGAGCCGACATGTCACAGCAAAACCAGCGTCCGCTGTCGCTCTCCGCGCTGACGGCGCTCGAACTCACGCCGCCGCAGATGGTCGAGTGCGCAGCAGAGGCGGGCTACGAGTACGTCGGCTTGCGGCTGTTGCCCGCGACCGATCACGAAGCGCGCTACGACTTCACCGGCCATTCGTCGTGGAAGCGCGAGACGCTCGCGCGCCTGAAAGATACCGGCGTGCGCGTACTCGATACCGAGATTTTGCGTCTGAAGCCCGATACCGATGTCGCCGCCTACGAGCCGGTGCTCGAAGTCGCAGCGGAACTCGGCGCGAAGTATGTGCTCGTCGCGGGCAACGATCCCGACGAAGCGCGCACCGTCGACCGCCTCGCGCAGTTGTGCGACATCGCCGCGCCGCTCGGACTCTCGCCGTCGCTCGAACCGATGCCCTGGACCGACGCGAAGGACATCACGCAGGCGGCGCGCATCGTGAAGGCATCGGGGCGCAGGAACACGGGTCTCATCATCGATCCGATTCACTTCGACCGCGCGGGTTCGTCGCTCGATGAACTGCGCGATCTGCCGCGCGAATACTTCGGCTATCTGCAGTTCTGCGACGCGCCCGCCGAGCGTCCGACGGATCTCGAAACGCTGCTTTATCAGGCGCGCTGCGAGCGGATGATTCCAGGTGAGGGCGGGCTAAATCTCGCGGGCATCCTGCGCGCGTTGCCGGCGCACTTGCCGGTGAGCGTCGAAGTGCCGATGGACGGCTGGGCCAAGACGGCGAAGGCCGTCGAGCGCGCGCGACGGCTGCGTGAAGCGACGCTTGCGGTGATTGCGAAGGCTTACGCGGCATAAAGCGAGCGTCCTTATCGTGAGCGCTCGAAAATGACAGGCAATCTGACGCGGGCGCTGGCGATCATCGAATTGCTGGCGAAGCACGGCGGGCGCATGCAGCTCGCCGCCATCGCCGACACGCTCGACATTCCTCGCAGCGGCACACACCGGCTGTTGTCGATGCTGATCGACGAAGGCTTCGTGCGTCAGGATGCGGAGCATGGCGAATACGGCCTTGCGCTCAAGCTCGTTTCGCTCGCGC
Organism: Caballeronia humi; assembly: GCF_001544475.1. Classification (GTDB taxonomy): domain Bacteria; phylum Pseudomonadota; class Gammaproteobacteria; order Burkholderiales; family Burkholderiaceae; genus Caballeronia; species Caballeronia humi. The sequence continues at coordinate 16,007 of NZ_FCNW02000005.1, forward strand.
TGATCCATCTGTCGACGGGAGGGATTCTCGACGTCTCGCAACCGGTGCTCGACCGGCTCGCGGCGGCGTCGGGGGAACTGGCGCGGCTGGGGATCGTCGAGGGCGATCACCTCACATTCGTCGCCAAGGCGCAGGGCGCGCGCTCGGGCCTTCGCTACGACCCCGACATGGGCAGCCAGCCGCCGCTCTATTGCACCGCCAACGGACAGGCGTGGCTCGCGTCGCTTTCCGATGAAGAGGCGCTGGTGCGCGCGGGCGGGCTAGGCCGCAAGGGTCACGGTGGTCCGAACGCGCCAAGAACTGTCGCGCAACTTCTGCAGGACCTTCGAACCACCCGCCTGCGCGGTTACAGCATCGCGATCGAAACTCACGAGGCAGGCATGTCAGCGATGGCGGCATCGATTCGTCACGCGGTCTCGAAAGACGTCGTGGGCGTCGTAAGTCTCGCCGGGCCGACGACTCGATTACCCGAGTCGCGACTGGAAGCGCTCGCGCCCGCGTTGCTCGAAGCGGCGTCGGACATGAGCGCTGCGACGTTGAACTCGCCGTTCCTCAAACGCACACCTGTCGCGTTCATCTAGCGTCGCTTTTTTCTCGCTGCACCCATCACATCAACATCCATGAAAACCCTGCAACTCATTTTAATTATTGAACGCAGTTCCATCCTAGATTAGCATTCGTTAAAACTTGTATCGACTAGAGCATGACGAACGCCATCCACGAAAACCGGAACCAGGAGCGACGACAGATGAGCCAGAACCAAGGTGGGGACAAGAAGGACAACGGCAACACGGGCACGATGGGCGGCGGCATGACGCGTCGCGACTGGCTGACCACAGCGGGCAAGACGCTCGCGAGCGGGGCGGCGGTGATGTCCGCGCCCGCGTTCGTGCGCGCGCAGGGTGACCAGCCGCTCAAGGTCGGCCTCGTCATTGCGAAGCAGGGCGTGTGGACCGAGCAGGGCGAGATGATCGCGAACGGCGTGAAGCTCGCGCTCGCTGAAGCGGGCAACCAGGTGCGCGGACGTCGCATCGACCTCGTCTGGTACGACGAGCCCAATCCGCAATCGGCGCAGCAGAACATGCAGAAACTTGTCGACGAGGACAAGGTCGTCGCCGTGATCGGCGGCACGAACAGCGGCACGTCGCTCGCGATGGCATCGGTCGCGAATCGCACGAAAATGCCATACATCTCGCCCAATGCGGCCGCGCGCGAACTCACAGGCAGCAGTTGCAATCCGTACACGTTCCGCACGCTCGCGCCCACGCCAGTGACGTGCCGCGCGCTTGCGCCGTCGCTCTTGTCGAAGGGCAAGCGCTGGCACTTTCTCGTGGCGAACTACGCGTACGGACAGGACATCCAGCGCGCGATGTCAGATTTGCTGAAGCAGGCCGGCGGCACGATGACCGGCGCCGACGTCACGCCGCTCAACACCACCGACTTCAGCTCGTTCATCCTCAAGATTCGCCAGTCGAAGCCGGACGTCGTCGTGCTGGGCCTGCCGGGCGGCGATCTCTCCACCTTCCTCAAGCAGTACGCCGAGATGGGCATGAAGGGCACGATTCCGGTGGCTTGCCCGATCATCGGCGACTCGGACCTGTGGTCGATCAGCCCCGAAGCCGCGACCGGCTACTACGGCAAGCCGTGGCACTACAGCTCGCCGGGCCATACGCCGGCGGAAGTCGCGTTCATCAAGAGCTACACGGCAAAGTACGGCAAGCCGCCCGCCGACAAGGCATGGCTCGGCTGGTTCTCGACGCGCGGCCTCCTCGAAGGCATCAGGCAGGCGAAGAGCACGGGCGGCGCGGACATCGCGTCGAGCCTCGAAACCGTCAGGCTCGACGACGGCGCTGTTCCTGCGTACTTCCGCGCCTGGGACCACCAGATGGTGCGTAGCTGGACGGTGTTCAAGGTGAAGGACCGCATCACCGACAAGTGGGACTGGCTCGACAAGGTATCGCTCCTGCCGCAAAACCCCGCCGATGTCGATGCGCTTTATGGCACGCGCCAGGAAGTCGGCTGCACGATGGCCGCGCGCGCCGCCTGAAATCGACCCAACTGTAAGGCCGGAACAGGGAGTACGGACATGGCAGAGATTGTCTTGTCCCAGATCGCCAATGGCTTGGTGCTGGGATTTCTTTACGTGCTGCTCGCGATCGGACTGTCGATCATTTGCGGGCTGCTCGGGATCGTCAACTTCGCGCACGGGGCGCTGTTCGCGCTCGGCGCGTACTTCGCCATCGCGCTCTCGACGCAGTTCGGCTGGTGGGCCGTATTGCTCGCGCCGCTGCTGGTGGCCGCGGTCGGCATGCTGATCGAGGTCGTCTTCATACGCAGGCTGTATGGCAAGGAGCCGCTGCTCGGGCTGATCGTCACGTTCGCGTTGTCGCTCTTGCTTACCGCGCTGATCCGGCTCGTGTGGGGCGCGGGCGGCCTGCCGTTCAGCCCGCCTGCGGCGCTGTCGGGTTTCATCGTCTACGGGCCGCTCCTGCTCACGAAATACCGCTTGTTCGTGCTCGTCACGACGGTCGTGATCCTGCTCGCGCTCTGGTGGTTCCTCAAGTTCACGCCGTACGGACGCATCCTGCGCGCCGGGAGCCGCGATCCGGAGATGGTCGGCCTGCTCGGCATCAACCTGCCGCGCGTCCTGACGGGCGCGTTCGGTCTCGGCGCGCTTCTCGCGGGCGCGGCGGGGCTGCTCGCGGCGCCGCTCTTGACCGTCACGCCGAGCATGGCGACGGCGGCCGTCATGCCGGCGTTCGTGATCGTGACGATCGGCGGGCTGGGCTCGTTCGGGGGCGCGGTAGTCGCGGGGCTGCTGGTCGGGATCGTGACGGCGCTGGCCGTGCAGTTCTTCCCCGAGGGCTCGGCGGTGGCGATGTACATCCTGATGGCCCTCGTGCTGCTCGTGCGTCCGCGCGGGCTATTCGGTGAACGCTGGGAGCGCTTCGAATGAACTTCAAACTCGTATCCCGACACCCGGTCGCATTACTCGCGATCTGTCTGTTGTTCGTCTCGGCGCTGCTCGCGATGACCGGCACGCCGCTCGAACGCGCGACGCAAGTCGCGATCTACGCGCTCTACGGCATGGGCGTGAACCTGCTGGTCGCGTACACGGGTCTCGTGCCGTTCGGGGCGTCGGTGTTCTTCGGGACGTCGACGTATCTCGTCGCCGTATCGCTGCAACGCTATCTGCATAACGAAGTGCTGGCGCTGGCGTTAAGCGTGGTGCTGTCGGCGGCGATGGCGTTTCTCATTGGTGCCATCGTGCTCAAGCGCCGGGGGCTCTACTTCTCGCTGCTCACGCTCGCCTGCTCGCAGATCGCGTTCGAAATCGCGTTCAAGTGGACCGATGTCACCGGCGGCGAGAACGGCCTGCAAGACGTGCCGCGCCCGATGTTCGCGACGTTCCCCGCGTTCCATGTCTTCGCTTGCGTGACGGTGGTCCTGGTGGCGTGGGCGTTGTGGCGGCTCGTGCATTCGCCCTTCGGCCGCGCGTTGCAGGCGCTGCGCGACAACGAGCAGCGCGCGTCGAGCCTCGGCTACGACACGTATCGGCTGAAGCTCTCCGCATTCGTGATCTCGGCGGCGATCATCGGTTATGCGGGCGGCTTGCTCTGCCTGATGCTGCAGGGCGCATACGCGAACAACCTGAGCTGGGAGCACGCGGGCGACAGCCTGCTGATGACCGTGCTCGGCGGCGTGCATCAGTTCCTCGGGCCGCTGTGGGGCGCGATCGCGTTCATCCTGCTCGAAGACAAGCTGAGCGGCCTCACCGAACACTGGTGGCTGCTGTTTGCGCCGATCATCATCGCGTTCGCGTTCTTCTCGCCGGAAGGCATTCAGGGGCTCGTGCAGCGCGTGCTGAAAAAGCCGCGCTGGACGCTCGTGCGCGATACGATCCCCGCGCGTCCGAGCGTGATCCAGCCGTACGAAAGCGCTCGCATCGACGCCGATCCGAATACGCCGATCCTCTCCGTGCGCGGCCTGTCGAAGCAGTTCGGCTCGCTCGTCACCGCTGACAAGATCGACCTCGATGTCTTTCCGTATCGGCTGCACAGCTTCATCGGTCCGAACGGCGCGGGCAAGACCACGTTCTTCAACATGCTGACGGGCGTGCTCCAGCCAACCGCCGGACAGATCCTCTTCGACGGCCAGGACGTCACCCGCCTCGCGATGTTCAGGCGCGTGCGGCTTGGCATGAGCCGCTCGTTCCAGATCCTGAGCGTGTTCCGCAACCTGACGGTGTTCGAGAACGTGCGTGTCGCCGTGCAGGCGGCCGGGCGCGGACGTCTCGGCATATGGCTCGATGCGCACGGCTTGGAGACGCAGAACGCACGCACCTGGTCGCTCCTCTCGGCGGTCGGGTTGGTCGATAAAGCGGCGGCGTCGTGCGAGAACCTGTCGCATGGCGAGCAGCGTCTGCTCGAGATCGCGATCTCGCTCGCCACGCAGGCGAAGATCCTCCTGCTCGACGAACCGCTCGCGGGTCTGGCGGAAGCCGATCGCGAGATCGTCGCGAAGATCGTGCGGGAATTGGCGAATCACCATGCGGTGGTGCTGATCGAACACGATATCGATCGCGTGCTGGCGATCTCCGATCGCATCAGCGTGCTGCATCGCGGACATTTGATCGCAGATGGCGCGCCTTCGGAAGTCGCGGCGCATCCTGAAGTGATCGAGGCGTACATGGGCCGTTCGAAACTGACCGTGCCTGCGGCCGAACGTGTGAGCACGCGTATCAAGCGCGCCCCGGCGACGAAGCCGCTTCTCACGATCAGGAACCTGAAGGCCGGCTACGGCGGCAACACGATCCTCGATGGCCTCGACCTCACGCTCAACGAAGGCGAAGTCGTGGCGATTCTCGGACGCAACGGCGTCGGCAAGACGACGACGCTGCGTGCCGCCACGGGCATCGTGCAGGCGAGCTCGGGCACGATTACGTTCGACGGTCACGACATTACCAACAAGCCGAGCCACACCATCAACCAGCTCGGCCTCGCGATGGTGCCGGAAGGACGCAGGCTCTTTCCGAACCTGACCGTCTACGAGAACCTGCGGCTGGCGGCGCGCAAGGGCGGCGCGAGTGTCGATGAAATCTACACGCTCTTTCCGCGGCTTGCGAACCGCAAGGACACGCGCGCGGAAAATCTGTCGGGCGGCGAGCGGCAGATGGTGGCGATCGCGCGCGCGTTGATGGCGCCGGCGAAGGTGATCCTTCTCGACGAGCCGTTCGAAGGGCTCGCGCCGGCTGTCGTGCAGGAAGTGCTCGATGCTGTCGTGCGGTTGCGCGACCGGGCGAGCGTGATCATCGTCGAACATCAGGCCGATATGGTCTTGCCGATCTCGGACCGCGTATACGTGTTGGTGAACGGACGCGTCGCCTACCAGAACACGGCCGAAGCGCTGGAGCAGGACGAGTTCACGCAGGCGAGACTGCTCGGTGTCATGCATGACGAAGCGACGCAGCCTGAGGCGGCGGCATGACGGCAATCGTGACTGGGGGCGCTCGCGGGATCGGTCTGGGCATCGCGCGAAGGCTCGCGGCGGCGGGGCACCGGATCATTCTCTGGGACATCGATTTCACCGGCTTCGATTCGTCCTCGGCAGGCTTCAAGCCTTTGCTGAAGCAGAAGGTGAACGTCGCCGATCTGGCATCGGTCACGTCCGCTTTCGACGATGCCTTAACGACGGCCGGCCGCATCGAGATACTCGTGAACAACGCGGGCCTCAACGGACCGATCGCGCCGGTCTGGGACTATCCGGCCGATCAATGGCAGCGCGTGCTCGAAATCGATCTCACGGGCGTATTCAATTGCTGCCGCGCCGTCATTCCGCATATGCGGGAAAACGCGTACGGACGCATCGTGAATGTCGCGTCGATTGCGGGAAAGGAGGGCAATCCCGGCAATAGTGCTTATTCGGCCGCGAAAGGCGGCGTCATTGCTTTTACGAAGTCGGTCGCAAAGGAATTGGCCCAGTCGGGGGTGCTGGTCAATTGCGTTGCCCCGACGATGGCGGAAACCGGGTTACTCAATCAAATGACGCCGGAATTTATTGCAACGATCAAGGCGAAGATACCAATGGGCCGCTTCGTTGCGGTTAATGAAATTGCAAATATGGTCGCGTGGATCGCAAGTGCCGAGTGCAGCTTCACAACCGGCTTCACTTTCGATCTGACAGGTGGGCGCGCGGCGTATTGAGCGCATCTTTATGTATCGAAGAAATTACAGGGCGCTGATTGCGCCCGTTCTGTTTTCTGCTCTCATCGAACGATAAATCGGTCGAAAAGACCTGGGAAATCGTTTGAGTTCGCGGTAATCCATACCTATGAACATTTACCCCGGCTTGTTTTGGGGTGAATCGTGTCGCTTTCGCACAGCATGCCAAACCTCGCACGAGAAATCTTCTGTAACACGCAGCTAGATCAATAGGTAGTTTCTTAACGGCATACCATATCACTAAAGCAATTCTTGCCTTTCTTCAGACTGTTACGTCTCGTAACAGCATCTGGCATTTGCGGACAAATATACTTCGTTCATCCAATCACACCGCAGATACTACCGATGAAAGCCATCAACGAGACGAATCACCAAGGCAACGTTGCAGTAGAGAATACCGATTCCAAGGAATCGAAGGTTTCACGTAGAAATTTCCTGTCGATGATGGCGGCAGGCGCAGGAAGCATGGCTCTCGCGGCCTGCGGTGGCATTGGTGAAGGCGATGGCGAATCGGCTGCGTTGAACGGTGTCGCGAAGGCTGCGACCTCAGGTTCCGCCGACGGCACCACCATCCCGCCGGCAGCGTCCATTACCGATTCGGCCGGCGCGGTCTGGACGGTGGTGAGCGGCGTCGTCAAGAAGAACGGCGCATCCGCCGGCTACACGAGTCAAGTGCAGATGCTGCTCTACAAGGGCGGCAAGGTTTATCAGCAGAACGTCACCGGCAACTTCTGGTACTGGAGCGGCACCGCATGGGTCGCCACGACGGACCCGCGCACCACGACCTCCGTCGCAGCGCCGCTCTTCTACGGCGTGAACGGCCACATGGCGTGGGGCAGCGGCATCTACCAGACGCTTTCGGCAGCGGCGCAACTCGCGATCCTCAAGGACCTGGGCGCAAGCGTCTACCGTGCCGACACGGCCGACGCCGGCATGTCGCAGACGATCGCCAACGCGTTGAACGGCGCGTTCAAGAACAGCGGCGTGACCATCATGCCGGTCATCAATCCGCGTTCGGCGGGCTGGAATCAGTCGGGTACCGAAGCCGCGGCGTACACGCTCGGCTACAACCTCGCCGTGAAGTGCACGACCCCGCTCAAGGGCCTCGTCACGCACATCGAATGCGGCAACGAACTCGATACGGTCGGTCTCAAGATCGGTGGCGACGGAAGTGCTTCGACCGACTGGAATCCCGCTTACTGGCCGGCATTCCGCGGCGTGATCCGCGGCATGATCGACGGCGTAAAAGCGGTCGACCCGTCAATCAAGTGCGGCGTGAACGTGGGCATTCCGATGGCGTACCGCGCGCTGCAGATGCTATGGAGCGGCATTACGCCGAACGGCACGGCGAACGGTGTCGGCGGCGCGGCGAACGTGCGCTGGGACTTCACGACGTATCACTGGTACAAGAGCTCGTACAACATCCAGAAAGCGGGACCGAAAGCTTCGGTCGACGTGCTTCAGATCCTCAAGGACTCGTTCGGCGTGCCGATCTGGCTGACGGAATTCGGCTGGTCCGGTACGAAGGACTCGGCTCAGTCTGCCGCAGATTACGTCACGACGGCGATGACCCAGTACAAGTCGGTCAAGGACAAGTACAACGTCGAGTGCATCATGCTTTACGCAGTGATCGATGCCAGCTACGGCCTGATGCAGATGGACGGCAAGACGAAGAACCCCGCGTACTCGGCTTACAAGAACTTCGTCGCGGCCAATCCTGTTTGATGACAGATGGTTCCGAGGTGCGCAGTGCGATCGATTCGACGTGCTGCGCTGCGCGAGTTTTTTTGCCTTCAACGAACAGGCGAGCGTCGCATCGAAGCGCGTCGACGCACAGGCGGTCAGGACAAAAGAACAATGAGAGATTCCGCCGAAGTCGGGTACAAGGGTTTTGCCCTCACGCCATTGACGGTAGAAGAAGACGGGTCGTACACCGCGATGCTCATCGTGTGCGATCCTGAAGGGGTTCAGCGGGCGAGCGGTGCGCTGGGACGCTTTCCCTCCGCGCTCGAAGCGATGCGGTTCGCGCTCAGGTACGGGATGGCTGAGATCGACGGCTGTCGTGTGCCTGAGGTGATGTGAGAGGCGGGCGACGAAAGCACCGTGACGTGCTTTCTCACTCTGTCTCGTTGTCGTCGGTGTCGGCATTGGCGCCATTCAACTCTTTATTCATGGCAGCGTCCGCCAGTGTCGTCGCGATCTCGGGGCGGGCTTCTTTTCGCTCGCTGTATCGATCAGTCAGATACGCCGAGCGATCTCGTACCAGCAGTGTGAACTTGTAGAGTTCTTCCATCACGTCGACTACGCGGTCGTAATAGGAAGAGGGCTTCATTCGGCCCTCGGCGTCGAACTCCTGCCATGCCTTTGCGACCGAGGATTGATTCGGGATGGTCACCATGCGCATCCAGCGTCCGAGAATGCGTAGTGCATTTACCGCATTGAACGACTGTGACCCACCGCACACCTGCATGACCGCCAGCGCGCGGCCTTGCGTGGGACGCACGCCGCCGCTCTCAAGCGGTAACCAGTCGACCTGGTTCTTGAACACGGCAGTCAGTGTGCCGTGGCGCTCCGGACTGCACCACACCTGGCCTTCCGACCATTCCGAGAGCTTGCGCAATTCGATTACTTTCGGATGATCGGCCGAAACGCTGTCCGCGAGCGGCAAGCCGTGTGGATCGAAGACACGCGTCTCGGCGCCGAAATGGCGCAGAATCCGTTCAGCTTCGAGTGCGAGAAGCTGGCTGTACGACGTGGGGCGCAACGAGCCGAAGAGAAGGAGGATTCGCGGGGCGTGCGTTGAAACGGCGCGTGGCTCGAGCTTCTGAACATCTGGCGTATCGAGGTGCGCTACGCTGACGTTGGGCAACTCCTGCATCATCAAAATTTCTCCGTCCTGCTCGTCAATCATCATGCGTTGCTTCGGTCCTTCGCTTCGTACCAGCTTCGTGAACGATTGACGATGCCGACCACGAACAGCATCACCGGCACTTCAATCAGCACGCCGACTACCGTGGCAAGTGCTGCACCGGAATGAAAACCGAACAGGCTGATCGCGGTCGCTACGGCAAGTTCGAAGAAGTTGCTTGCGCCGATCAGGCTGGAGGGGCCCGCCACACAGTGCGCGACGCCCAGGCGGCGATTCAACAGGTAAGCGAGCCCCGAATTGAAGAACACCTGAATCAGGATCGGCACCGCGAGTATGGCGATGACGAGAGGTTCCTTGACGATCGCCTGCCCCTGAAACGCGAACAGCAGTACGAGTGTTGCAAGCAGCGCACCGATGGAACACGGGCCAAGGCGTGCGACCGCGCGCGAGAAATGCGCTTCCCCTTTCGCCAGCAGACGGCGCCGAAGCAACTGCGCGACGATCACGGGGATGACAATGTACAGCCCGACCGAGATGATCAGCGTATTCCACGGCACCGTGATCGCCGACAGTCCAAGCAGCAGCGCGACAAGCGGAGCGAACGCCACGATCATGATCGAGTCATTCAGCGCCACTTGCGACAGCGTGAAATACGGATCGCCTTTGCAAAGTTGCGACCAGACGAACACCATCGCCGTGCAAGGTGCGGCGGCGAGCAGAATGAGGCCGGCGATGTAGCTGTCGACTTGATCTGCCTGGAGCCAGGGCGCAAAGACATGTCGAATGAAAATCCAGCCGAGCAACGCCATCGAAAACGGCTTGACGAACCAGTTTACAAAAAGCGTTACGCCAATGCCACGCCACTGGCTTTTGACCTGCGTCATGGCGGCGAAATCGATCCTGAGCAGCATCGGGACGATCATGATCCAGATCAAAACTCCGACCGGCAGATTGACCTGCGCCACTTCCATGCGTCCGATGGCCTGAAAGAACGGCGCAAACATCTGGCCGAGCACGACGCCACCCACGATGCAGAGCGCAACCCAAACCGTCAAATAGCGTTCGAAGAATCCCATAGCGGGGTGTTCGGCGGGAAGCGCCGTGTCGGTGCTGCTCATGTCATTCCTATACGGGGTTCTCGCCGATGGCGCGCATTTCGTGCTGGCTTGCGAGTTCACTCTGCCGAGAACATTGTCCCGGAATTGCACCATGCGCGAGCCGATAGCATCCAAGCGCTTTACGGTGCATCACCGCAACAGTCTGGCGGATCGCTCGCCTCGCATGTCGTGCCAGAGCAGCAGTTCTCCGTCAGAAAACCGATGAGATCCGTCATCGCGCCGAAGTTTGCCGTGTAGATAACGAAGCGTCCGTCCTGGCGCGACTCAGCCATGCCGGCATGCGATAAATCTTTCAGGTGAAACGAAAGGCTGGAAGGGGAAAGCCCCAACGCCTGGGCGAGTTCACCTGCGGCCATGCCTTCCGGGCCTGCCACGACCAACAGGCGAAAGATCGCGAGGCGCGATTCGTGAGCGAGCGCGCTCAGGGCGCGTACAGCAAGTTTCGAGTCCATGCACCGAACGATAAACGAACGGTTTTGACATTTCAAGTAATATCGAAATAACCGTTTTGAGAGCGGGTTGTTTTGTAGGGCACAGCAGGCACGCACAGCCAACAACAAGCCGCGCCTTCACATCACTTCGCGTACCGCGCCAGAAACATATCGGCGGCCGCTTCCGCCACTTTCTCCTGCTCTTTCCTGGAGAGCCGCGGTTGGCCCATCGATACCTGCGGCCAGAACGCGAACGCCTTCACCAGTCCATGTAACTGCTGGGCGGCAAACGCCGGGTCCTTAATCGCGACACGTCCATCCACCGCCGCCGCGCGGATCCACATGCTCAAATCCTCCTCCCGCTCGCCCATGCGCGCGACCATATCCCGCGCACGTTCCGGCGAATGAATGCCCGCCGCGATCGCCACGCGCGCCAGCGACAAAAACGCTTCGTCGTCGAGAAGACGCATCTTGCGCATCAGCAAATCGAGCAGTTGCGCGCGCAAGGGAGCATCGGAGTCGTAGGCGGGGGCGTCGCTCGTCTGGCTCGCGTCCCACAGTTCATGCAAGATCGCCGCGAAGAGCGCTTCCTTGCTCGCGAAATGGTTGTAGACCGTGCGCTTGGAGACGTTCGCGCGCGCAGCGATGCGATCCATGCTGGTCGCATCGAAGCCGGACGCGATGAACTCCTCGACGGCCGCATCGACGATCGCGGCGCGCTTCTTGTCCGTCAGGCGTAGGGGAATGGCGTTCGGATTCATCGTTCGATTTTACACTGACAAGTTTACTTTCTTCTCAAAAATAAACTACACTGTCCAGTCTACTTCCCGAACCCATACCGACATGCCTTCGTTCATCGATCTCATCGGCCGCAAGCTCGGTTTCGCCGCCGCCAAGCGCTCACGCGTGCTGTCCCGCACCTCGCCGCAGCACGATGGCGAGCGTTTTCGCAACGTCAGGCCGCGTCCAGCCGAGGGCTTCGGCAAAACGCTGCGCATCATGTGGAACGTGCTGCTCAACAAGCCGCGCGGCACGGTGCCCGCGCAGGCGCCAGACGTCGAGACAGTGACGCGCGCACAGCTCGACGCCGCGCCTGATCGCAGTCTGTACCGCCTCGGTCATTCGACGCTGCTATTCAAGGTGCGCGGGGAGTTCTGGCTGACCGATCCGGTGTTCGGCGAGCGCGCGTCGCCTTTCAAGCGTGTCGGTCTGAAGCGCTTTCACGCGCCGCCGATCGCGCTTGACGACTTGCCGCCGCTCGCGGGCGTGATCCTCTCGCACGATCACTACGACCACCTCGACCGCGAAACCGTGCTGGCGCTGGCCGCGACCACGGGTGTGTTCCTGACGCCGCTCGGCGTCGGCGACCGGCTGATCGAGTGGGGCATAGACGCGTCGAAAGTGCGTCAGCTTGACTGGTGGCAGAGCGCGTCGATCGGCGGGGTGACGCTGACGGCCACGCCCGCGCAGCACTTCTCGGGTCGCAGCCTGTTCGACGGCAACAGTACGCTGTGGGCGTCGTGGGTTATCGTCGATGACGATCTGCGCATCTTCTTCAGCGGCGATACCGGCTATTTCGACGGTTTTCGCGCGATCGGCGAGCGGCTGGGTCCGTTCGATGTGACGCTGGTCGAAACGGGCGCCTACGATGCTCAATGGCCCTACGTCCACATGCAGCCCGAGGAAACCGTGCAGGCGCACGTCGATCTGCGCGGCCGGTGGCTCGTGCCGATTCACAACGGTACGTTCGATCTCGCGATGCATCGCTGGCAGGAGCCGTTCGAGCGCGTCACCGGGCTGGCGCTCTCACGCGGCGTCGCGGTCTCGACGCCGCGCATGGGCGAACGGCTGAATCTGGAGGCGCCGCATCGCGGGGAGAAGTGGTGGCGTGAAGTTGCGCAAACGGTTGAGTCGACGAAGGCGTCGTGGCCGTGGTGTGCGTCGTCGGAGCAGAAGTCGTAGCCAACGGCTTGTCAGGTTGATGCTGGCGGAATTGATGCCGCATGAATGAAGCGTATCAGGGCATTTAGCCCCTTCTCTTCGTCAGCTTCTAGCTCCCTCCTTAACCCTCTTCCGATGCGCCGCGACTTTCGCGCGGTTTCCACAAATCGCCATGCTGCACCAGCGGCGCGCGTGCCCGCGCGTGTGATCGGCGAACAGCAGCGTACAGGCCGGGCCCTCGCACGCTTTGACCTGTGCGAAGTCCTCCTCGCACACGAGTTTCGCCAGCGCTTCGACGATCGGCATCAGCAACGATTCCGACGTCGGCCAGCGCCGACGCATGCGAAGCGCGAACCCCGTTTCATCGACCACGATCTCGCCGTGCTGCTCGTCGCGTTCCAGCGCGCGATTCAGCGGCTCAAGCTCACGCAAATCCATCGACGATAGCGCACGCCCCTTTCGCTTCTGCACAAACGCCCTGAACCACTCCCGCAGGTCGCGCGCCTTCGCCGCGAGTTCATCGAGATCGGCCGACGACGCTTCCGCCCTTACGCGCCGGATCACATCCACGGGCACGAACTCCGCCTGTTCGAGCCAGCTCAACAAACCCTCACCATCGGCGATCCAGTCGATCGGCTCATCGATTGGCGTGGCCAGCGAGTTCAGGAAGTCCAGTCCGGGTGCATCGGCGAGCAGGATCGCCGGAATCTCACGGTAGTTCATTTTTCCAGGTCAGGCGCAAGGATCACGATGGATTCATCGTAACCACTAAAAACCGGGTTGACAAGTTACATATAAGATTAGTAACCTTCTAACGACGCTTTTAAAGGTTACGACAATCACCGGAGAACATGCCATGTCCAAGATCGCCCATCGCCATATCGACGTCGACGGTTTCAAGGTTTTCTATCGCGAAGCCGGTCCGGCCGACGCGCCGAAGCTCCTTTTGCTGCACGGCTTTCCGAGTTCCAGCCATATGTTTCGCGACCTGATTCCGTTGCTCGCGGACCGCTTCCATATCGTCGCGCCGGACCTCCCGGGCTTTGGCCAATCCGACATGCCGAGCCGCGACTCCTTCGCCTACACTTTCGACAACATCGCCCACGTGATCGACCGTTTCACCGAGACGGTCGGTTTCGATCGATACGCGATCTACGTCTTTGACTATGGCGCGCCGACTGGCTTCCGGCTTGCGCTGAAGCATCCCGAGCGCATCACGGCGATCGTTTCGCAGAACGGCAACGCGTACGAAGAAGGCTTGAGCGAAGGCTGGAATCCGATTCGCGCGTATTGGCAAGCGCCCACGCAGGCGAACCGCGATGCGTTGCGCGCGATGCTGACGAAGGAGACGACGACCTGGCAATACACGCATGGCGTGAGCGAACCATCGGCGCTATCGCCCGACGGCTATTCGCTCGACGACTACTATCTGAGCCGCCCCGGCGCGCACGAAATCCAGCTCGACCTCTTTGGCGATTACCGGAACAACGTCGCGCTGTATCCGGCGTTTCAGGAATATTTCCGCACGCATCGGCCGCGCTTTCTGGCGGTGTGGGGCAAGAACGATCCGTTCTTCCTGCCTGCGGGCGCGGAAAGCTTCAAGCGCGACATTCCCGATGCTGACGTGCGCTTCTTCGATACCGGCCATTTCGCGCTCGAAACGCACGCGAAGGAGATCGCGGCGGCCATCGCCAGCTTCCTCGCTTACTGACATGCCGCACGGTGTGGCACGCCGGAGGAAATCGCGGAATTGATGACGTTCGTGGAATCACCCGGCGCTCGCTGTTTGCGCCTGAATGGCGGCGAAGTGAAGTCGATATGAGCGTCACCCAATTGCTATCGCCCAGTCAACGGCCGGCAGCCAGGTGACGAATCCCGCATCGGCCAGTTCGGCGCGCACGCGCAGACGCTCGCATGCCAACGCTTCGTCGGCGCGGCCCTGAAGCACGTCGGCAAGAGCCCGCCCGCGTGCCGCGAAGAGCGTCGCCCAGGGCAGCGGCTCCAAACGCGTGTAATCCTCCAGCGCAACCGCGTGCCGCATCGCTCCTGCCGCATCGCGTGCCGCAAGCATCGCCTCGATGGCATCGCGATGGAACCAAAGATGGTTGTGGCCGACCGCGCCCTGCCGCAGCAACTCCGCGCCTTGCGCAAGCAGTTGCATTCGTTCGGCGGGATCCTCGATGGCGCGGCTCAGCGCGCTCAGCGCCTTGGGCCCGCTGAACTGCGTTCCCACCTCGCCGCAGATCGCGAGCGCCTCGCGCAGCAATCGCGCGGCGCTCGCGCGCTCGTTCGCGTCGATCAGCAAGCGCGCCCGGTTCTCCAGATTCTGCGCCTCGAAGCGCCGCGCGCCGAGTTGCCTGATCAGCCGCATCTCATGGTCGAGATGCAGCCGCGTTTCCTCTGCGCGCCCGAGTTCGAGCGCGGCGAACACGCCCATCGTCTCGCCGAGCATCTCCGCGCGCGGCTGGCCGACGAGCGCGGCGGCGCGCACCGCCGCTGCGCCGTCGTCGCGAGCCTGACGCGCTTCGTTCAGGTACATGCGGCTGAAGCCGACCATCGACCGGTTCGCGACTTCGATCCGCCCAAGCCCATGCTCGCGGCTCAATTCGACGCAGCGGCTGAAGTGCTCGAACGCCGTGCGCATGCGGCCTTGCGCATACGCGGCGTCCGCGAGACCGCCGAGCGCGCGCGCCTCGGCTTCCGGCGAACCCGAGCGGCGCGCCTGAGCGAGACCGCGCTCGTGCTCGTCGCGACAGCCGTCGATCCGGCCGAGCGGGAAAAGGATGTTGCCGCGCAGATGATGCAGCCGCGCGCGCTCGGCGACGAGATCGTGCCGCTCGGCGACTTCCTGCGCAGCGTCGAGCAGCGCCTGCGCTTCGGTCAGCCCCTCACTCACGCGCAGGCTCTCCGCGAGCCCGAGTTGCGCGCGGCAGAGGCACGCGTCGTCGGGTGCGGCGGACACGGCCATGCGGTATGTCTCGATCGATGCGCCGACCTCGCCCAGATCACGCTGCAATTCGCCCATCAGGCAGCGAAGCGCGTGACGCTCGCCGTCGTCGCGAGCGATCGCAAGGCCGCGCGCGATCAGGCGCAGCGCATCGTCCGGCAGCCACGCCGCGCGCTGTGCAAGCGCCGCGTCGAAATAGGCATGCGCGGCGCGCGCGTCCTCCGCGCGGTCCAGATGCTGCGCGCACAGTACCGGGTCGCTCGCCGCGAACCATTCCGCCGCCCGCCGATGCAGCTCGCGGCGCCGCGCATGCAACAGCGTCGAATACGCGCCCTCCTGAATCAGCGCGTGCGCGAACAGAAAATCATCACCTTCGGGCAGCACGAGCGCGTTCGCGACGAGCCCGTCGCACACGTAGTCCGGCGCGTCGATCAGTTGCCGCAACAGTGCAAGCCCGAAGCGCTGGCCGATCGCAGCCGCGGCCTGAAAAGCCTGCCGGTCGAGCGCGGGCAGGCGGTCCATGCGCGCGAGGACGAGGCTGCGGATCGACGCGGGCACGGCTTCGTCGCGGCCTTCCTCCGCGTTGCGCAGCAGTTGTTCGAGAAAGAGCGGATTGCCGTCAGCCCGTTCGATGCACGCCAGTGCGACGCGCTGGGTCGCATCGATGAAACTTTCGGCGAGATCGAGTGCCTCGGTGCGTCGCAGAGGGCCGAGGTCGATCGTCGCGAACGGCGTGCCGCGGCAGCTCGCGCGCCACGCGGCGTCGAGCGGATCGCCCTCGACGCGCGATGTCATCACGACGAGGCCCGGCCCGTTCGCCAAAGCCGACGCGATCGCCGAGAGAAAGCCGAGCGTTTGCGGATCGGCCCAGTGCAAGTCCTCGACGACGATCAGCACCGGCCCGCGCACGCACGCGCCCTGCACGAGCGACGCAACGAGCGCCCGCTTGCCGCGATCGCGCGCGCGATTGTCCATCGCGTCGTAAAGCGTGCGCCATTCGCCGGTTTGCGGCAGGTCGAGGAGATCGTGCAGGAACATCAACTGATCGGCCCTGGCCACGCGCAGCGCCGTCTCGCCGCGTTCGACGACATCGGCCGTGGGCGCGAGCCCGAGCAAACTCCCGACGATCGCGCGAACCGGGTCCTGCCCGCGACCCATGCCGAAGTCGAGCACGCGGCCGCGATGCGTTGCGAAACCGAGCGCCTCGGCCGTGCGTCGCATCTCTTCGGCAAGCCGCGACTTTCCGATTCCCGCTTCGCCGCGCACATAGACAGCCTGCCCGGCGAGCGCCGCCAGACACGCCCGCGCGATGCCCCGGAACTGCTCCAGCTCCGCCTTGCGCCCGACGAAGCGGCTGCGGTTGTCGCTCGAACGCTCGCCTTCGATGCCGGTCAGGCGCCACACGCGCACGGGCGCTTCGATGCCCTTGAAGCGCATTTCGCCGAGGGCGTCGGCGCTGACGGCCTCGCCTAGCGCGCGGCGCAGGCCGTCGGCGATCAGCGTGTCGCCGGGGCCGGCGGCATCGACCAGGCGCGCGGCAAGATTCACCGAATCGCCGATGACCGTGTAGTCGCGAACGCCCGCACGGCGGTGTGTGCCCGCGATCACCTCGCCGCTCGCGATGCCGATATGCGCGACGAGCGGATGCGCCGCGAGCTTGCCGAGATCCGCGAGCGCCGCGTGGATGTCGAGCGCGGCGCGGGCGGCGCGCAGCGCGTCGCTGTCGTGGGCGCGCGGCGCGCCGAAGAGGGCCATCACGGCGTCGCCGATGTGCTTGTCGATCGTGCCGCCGTAGCCGAGCACGATGTCGTCGACGAGCGCCGTATAGCGGCCGATGCGCTCGTTCAGTTCCTCCGGGTCGAGCGTGTGTGACAGCGCGGTGAAGCCGCACAGGTCGGCGAAGAGGATCGTGACTTGACGGCGCTCGTCTGAAGAGGGCGCAGACGTCGGCTCGGAGCGTTCGGCAATCGCAGCCAGCAGCCGCTTGCGATGCCCGAGCGACGCGACGCCGATCTCCTTTAAATCGGCATCCGATAGCTGCGCGAGCATGGCGAGATCGACGTCGTTATCGGCGAACGACTGTGCGTATTGTCCGAGCCCGAGCGCGTCGAGCCATTGACCGATATCCATCGCCACGACTCCCGTCACGTCAGATGATTCGAACGGCGTGCAATTACAGTGTAGGCCGCGGCGCAGCGCACCGCGCCTTGCAAATTGACACGCCCGCGCGCCACGGCGGATACTCACCGACGGACCGGCCTCCCGGAGTCGCCCCGGGGCCCTGTTTCCCACCGTCGTTCTCTGCGTCCCGCAATCCGCCAGCACCGTCCCGCATTCCCCGGGAGAGCGCCGTGAAGCCAGGCACAGCAGGATCGGCCATCGTGCCGCGAAGAGGCGAGCGCATCGCGCGCGTGATCGGCGACCTCTCCGCCGGCACGATATCGACGCTCGTCATGCTCTGCTACGCGATGAGCCTCGGCATGATGATCTTCAGCGCCGACCTCGCGCGCTACGCGGAACTCGGCGTGCCGACCGCGCTCGTCAGTTGCGTCGTGACGGCGCTCGTCATCGCGCTCACCAGTTCGATGCGGATGAGCATCGGCGGCCCCGACAGCAACGCGACGGCGTTCCTCGTCGGCGTCGCGGCGGGTGTCGCGAGCAGCGTGCGCGCGAACGGCGGAACGCCCGCCGCCATCCTCTTGACCGTGCTGATTTCGATCGCACTGTGCTCGCTCGTAACGGGTGTCATCCTGCTCGCGATCGGGTCGTCCAAACGCAGCCGCTCGCTGCAGTTCCTGCCTTATCCGGTGCTCGGCGGCTTTCTCGCCGGCACGGGCTATCTGCTGCTCGCGGGCGCGTTTCGCGTGCTGACGGGCCACGCGCCGACCTGGCAGGCGCTGCCGCTCGTCACACATCTGCACTGGCTCGCGTGGGCGCCTGCGCTCTTCGTCGGCACATTGGCGACGGTTCTGCATCGCACGTGGAAGAACGTGGCCGCGCTGCCGCTGACGCTCGGCTTCGGCATCGTCGTGTTCTATGGGCTGTTGCGGGTCGCGGGCATCGGCATCGAGGAGGCGCGCGGCATGGGCCTGCTGCTGCCTCATGTGCCGTTGCATGGGCTGCAGATTCCCGAGTTGCATCTGCCGGGTTCCTTCACTAAAGGCGATATCGACTGGCACGCGATCGTCGCGCATCTGCCGGAGACGCTCGTCGTGACATCGGTATCGGCGATCACGATTCTGATGAACGCCACCGCCATCGGCAACGCGACCGGACAGGACGTTGACCTGAACCGCGAAATGCGCGTGGCGGGCCTCGCCAACATCGCGAGCGGGATGCTCGGCGGCATGGTCGGCTATCAGTCGTACAACCGCTCGATGCTCAACGCGCGCGCCGGCGCGACGAGCCGCGTCGCGGGCGTGTTCGCCGCGCTCGCGTGTCTCGTGGTGCTGGCTGTGTCGCCGGATCTGGTCGCGCTCTTTCCGGTGCCGGTGCTCGTCGGGCTGCAGGTTTTCATGGGGCTGCGCCTGCTGATGGACTGGCTCGTCGGCGCGTGGGGCAAGCTCGATCTCGGCGACTATCTGCTCGTGCCGCTGATCCTCGGCGTGATCGCGTTCTATGGCGTGGTCGCGGGCGTTGCGGCCGGCGTGCTCGCCGCGTGCGTGAAGTTCGCGTTGCTGTATGGCCGCGTGAGTTGCGTGCGCATGGAGTTCGATGGCAGCACGCGCACGTCGAACGTCGAGCGCACGCTCGAACAGGCGCAGTGGCTCAAGCAGCGCGGCCACCAGGTATGCGGATCGTGCCTGCAAGGGTTCCTGTTCTTCGGCACGGCCAATTCGATCGTGCATCGTCTGCGCGAGCGGCTGAAGCAGGACACGCCGATGCCGGTGCGCTACGTCGTGCTGGATTTTCAGGCGACCAACGGGATGGATGCGTCGGTGTCGGTCAGTTTCATGAAGCTGCATCAGGTGTGCAAGACGCGCGGGGCGGTGCTCGTGCTGACCGCGCTGCCCGCCCGCTCGCGCGCGTTGCTGGCGCGCACGGGGGCGTTGAATCCCGGCGATCTCGAATTCGCCACGCTGGATGCGGGGCTCGAATGGATCGAGGAGCGGCAACTGGAGGGCGGCGCGAAGGCACGCGCCGACGGCGAAGCCGACTTCCACAAGACGCTCGCGCTGCACTTCACGCCCGATGCGTTGAGCCGTCTGATGGACTGCCTTGAGATGTGCGAGGTCGATCAGGGCGAGCCGCTCTTTCTGCACGGCCAGCCGGGCGACGCGATGTTCATCGTCGAGCGTGGACACGTGACGGTGTCGCTGCCATTCGCCGACGGGCGCTCCGTGCGCCTGCGGACGTTCGGACCGGGGACGATCGTCGGCGAGATGGCGGTCTATTCGCGCAGGCCGCGCAGCGCCAACGTCTTCGCCGACGAACCCGCGCGCCTCTGGAAGATGTCGCTCGACGCGCTGCAGCGCCTCGAACGCGACGATCCGGTGACGGCGCAGCAGTGGCACCGTTTCGTCGTGAAGATCATGGCGGCGCGGCTCGCGAGCGCGGACGATGCGTTGCGCGCGGCGTTGTAAGCCAGCTCACTTCGTATCGAACGTATGGACGCCGTCCCAGTCGTCGGGGAGCGGCGTGGCTTGCAGCAGCGCGATGCGTTCGCGATACACCATGAAAAGCCCACAGCCCGGATGCCGCTCGACCAGCGCCGCGAGCTTCGCGGACGCCGCCGCCCACTGCCGCGCGCGATAGTGCGCGAGCGTCGCGTGCCATTGTTTGAGGTCGTCGTGCTCGGCGGGATCGGCGCTGTCCCACGCGGCGCGCGTCATGAGCGGCTCGAACACGGCGACGGGTGTCGCGCGCCCGAGCACCCGCACGCGATCGATCTCGCGATACACGACTTCCTCCGTACGCGCGCGCGTCGCTTCGCCGACCAGAATCTCCACGCGATAGTGTCGCGTCAGCCCTTCGAGCCGCGCCGCGAGATTCACGGCATCGCCCATGACGGTGTACGCCTTGCGCACCGACGATCCCATGTCGCCGACCGTCATCGGCCCTGTATTCACGCCGATGCCCGCCCAGAGCGTCGGCCAGCCGCGCGCGGCGAACGCGCGGTTCAGGTCGACGAGTACCGCGCGCATGCGCAGCGCCGCCGACACCGCGCGCCGCGCGTGATCGCGGTCCTCGACCGGCGCGCCCCAGAAGCCCATGATCGCGTCGCCGATGTATTTGTCGAGCGTGCCGCGCTCGTCGCGCATCACGGCCGTCATCGTGCCGAGATACTCGTTCATCAACTCGGCGAGCGCTTCCGGTTCGAGCGTCTCGGCGATGGCGGTGAAGCCGAGCACGTCGGAGAAGAGCACGGTCAGTTCGGCGCGGCGCCCGGCCATGCTGTAGCTCTCCGGATGCCGGCTCATCTCCTCGACGAGTTCGGGCGGCACATACTGGCCGAAGAGGCGCGTGATGTGTCGCCGCGTGCGTGATTCGACAAAAAACGCATACGACATGTTCAGCACGAACAGCGCGCCGATCGCGAGCAGCAGCGCGGCGACCGGCTGTGACCACGCGCCATGGCGCCAGAGCGCGAGATCGCCCGCGATCACGGCGCCCGTCAGCAGGATCGTGAGCAGCGTCGCGCGGGCGGGGACGCGCCACGGCCAGGCGAAGATCATCGCGAGGCCCGCGACGGCGAGCACGAGCGCCTGCAGCACGCCCGCCGATGCGGGCTCGGAGCGGATCGAGCCGTCGAGCATGCCGGCGATCAGGTTCGCATGGACCTCGACGCCCGGAAACACTTCGCCGACCGGTGTCGTGCGCTGATCGACGAGGCCCGGCGCCGTCGTGCCGAGCAGCACGATCTTGCCGCGCAGCGCGCCCGCAGCGATGCGGCCCGCCAATACGTCCGCGACCGAATAGTATGGAAAGCTGCCCTGCCTGCCCCGATACGGCACGAGCGCGGCGCCGTTCGCATCGACGGGGATCGCGAGCGTGCCGCGCGGCGTGCGCAGCGTGAGCGCGGAGAGCGTGGAGCTGGCGTCGGCGGGGGCATCGAAGGCGAGGGAGAGCGGCGCGCTGCCCAGGAGCACGCGCACGACCGCCAGCGACAGCGCCTCGTACACCGCGCCGCGATATTCGGTCACGAGCGGCACGCGTCGCACCGAGCCGTCGAAGTCGATCACCGGGTTGAAGAAGCCACCACGACGCGCGGCTTTTTGCAGCGACGGCAGGTTGCCTCCATAGCTGCTCCAGTCGAAGAGCGTCATCGGATGCGGGTCGAAGGCGCGCGCGGGCAGTACCGGCGGTGGAATCGCGCCGCTCGTCTGCGCCTGATTCGCGAAGTAATAGCCGAGCACGACGGGCCGGCCTTCGAGCGCATCGGCGAAGCGGCGGTCGTAGTCGAGTTGCGCGGCGAGGCCCGGCAGCGTGCGCTGGAACTGCGGGTCGTCGCGAAGATCGCCGTTTGCGAGGCGATTGAGCGCCGCGAGTCCCGAACTCGCGTCCGGCTCGGCGAAGACGATGTCGAACGCAAGCAGCGCGATGCCCTCGCGCGTAAAAAGCGTATCGGCGAGCGTTGTCATGCGCGCGCGGTCCCACGGCCAGCGGCCGAGCTCCGCGAGACTCTTTTCGTCGATATCGAGGATCGCGATGCGGCTGTCCACCGTGCGCGGCATCGTGAGCTGCACCTTGGTGTCGTAGATCAGCGCGTCGAGCGTATCGATGAAGCGCACGTCGTAGCGATTCAGCACGTGCCCGAGCAGCGCGAACACGATCGCGAGGCTGGCGGCATAGCGCAATGCGTGCAGTTTCAAATGGGCCTCACGCCTTTAGTGCGACGTCCGCAACTGTTCATTCGCGACCGCGAGCCGCGCCGCCAGCATCCGCACGACGAACTCGTGAAAGCGCGACGCGAGCGCCGGGTCTTCTGCTTCCAGGCGCCGGAGCGTCGGCAGCGCGAGGCGCAGGACCACGGCCGGCGTCTCGGCGATCAC
Organism: Caballeronia humi; assembly: GCF_001544475.1. Classification (GTDB taxonomy): domain Bacteria; phylum Pseudomonadota; class Gammaproteobacteria; order Burkholderiales; family Burkholderiaceae; genus Caballeronia; species Caballeronia humi. Next base: position 38,526 of record NZ_FCNW02000005.1, read on the forward strand.
GTCGGCGCTGCGCTTTGCGCCGGTGTACACCGCCATCTCCCCGACGATCGTGCCCGCGCCGAAACTGCGCAGGCGCATCGTCTTGCCGTCGTCGAGCGCGAGCGCCACGCATACGCGCCCCGATTCGACGAAATATACCGAATCGCCCGGATCGGCCTGACGGAACAGGAACTCGCCGGCCGCGAGCAGCACCGTGTCGAGGTGCGGCCGCAACGCGCGCAGGCTCTCGGGCAAGCGCGACTCGCCGGGATCGGGCGAACGTTGCGCGGCGGCGCGGCTGCTAGCGAGCAGTTCGTCCTCGATCCATTCGAGGCCTCGGTCCAGATCGTCGAATTCATGTACGGCGGCCACCAGCGTCCCGCCTTTGCGGAACCACGCCTGCAACGGCGTCGACAATCCGGTCAGCACCAGTTCCACGCCCGCGCGCAGACACGCCTGGCGCAGCCGCACGAAGCTCGCCGTGCTGGATGCATCGACGCCGTGCACGCGGCCGAAATCCACCAGCACGAAGCGCACGCCGCCATCCGCCGTCGCGCGCGAGCTTTCGATCCGCGCGCGCATGTGCGCGAGGATCGAGTGCGACGTGCCGAAGAACAGAAATCCCTGCAGCGCGATGCCATAGAGCCGCGCGGCCTCGCGATCGAGCAGGCGGTTCTCGTCGACGGTGCGCTCCACGTTCGAGCGGCGAGCGCGCCCGTTGAACTCCGCGCGAATGCAGTTGATGCGGCCATAGCGCACGACGAACAGCAGGCACGCGGCCACGACGCCCAGCACGACGCCCGCGACGATGCCATGCGTCGCGATGATCAGCATCATCGCGGGGATCAGCAGGTAGTCGTGCCACGGAAGGCGCCGGAAGGAATAGAAGAGCCATTCGGCGAGCATCGCGCCGCCGAGATAGATTTGCAGCCCGACTACGACAGGCTTCGGGAAGAGCGCGATCAGGTCTGGCAGCGCGCCGATCACGAGGAGGCAGATCAGCGCGCCGAACACACCCGCGCGGCGCCCCCGGACGCCCACGCGCCAGTTCATCAGCGTGCGGCTCGTCGACTGGCATCCCGCGGTGCCGCCGAGCGCGCCCGTCAGCACGTTCGACAACCCGGCGCTGCGCAGTTCGCGATTGAAGTCGATATCGTGCGACGTGCTGACGCCGACGCTCGTCGTGTTGAGCAGCACGGTCATCGCCGTGACGGCCGCGACCGCGACGATCTCCGCCGCGTGCGAGACGAGCGGCGCGAGCCAGGCATCGCGCAGCAGCACGACCGGCAGGCGTAGATCGCGGATCGGCTCGGGTTGGAAGAGCAGGCCCGCATGGCGCGCGCTGTCGAGCGATTGCCCGGTCGCGAAAAGCCCCGCATAGAACACGACGACCCCCGCGAGAATTACGAGCGGCACGAGCGCCACGCGCCGCGTGAGCTTCGCGCCGATCAGCAACCCCGCGCCGACCAGAAGTGCGGGCGCGGCATCGAGCCACGACAGATTTGCGAGCAGGGGCAGGGCGCGCAACGTGAGCGGCGCGCCAGTCATTACCCGAAACGCGCCTTCGAGGATCAGAAAACCCGTGCCCGCGAGAAAGCCGCCGACGACCGGAAACGGGATGTACTGGATCGCGTTGCCGCGCTTCCAGTGGGCGAGGGCGTAGAGCAGAGCGCCCGTCGTGAGCGAGGCCGTCGCGAGCAGGATCAGCACGGTCGCGAGCGCCGCCTGATTGCTGCCGCCGCCCGCGCGCACGTTCATCGCGACGGCGGACGCGATGCCCGCGAGCAGTGCCGCCGCGTTTGAATCCGGGCCGCCGATCATGAACGGCACCGAACTCGTCAGCGAGATCACCAGTCCCACCACCACGCAACTGACGAGCACCGCCGGCATGCCGGCCGCGAGCCACGGCGCGAGGCTCGCGCTGAAGATCATCGCGCCGTAGCCGATCGCGTAGGAGAGCGCGAGCACGGCGGCGAGCGTGCCGGCGAGAGCATCGAGCGCCAGCGCCGACGCCTGCGCAGTCCGGCTGGCGCGAGTCGAGTCGTGGACGGCGGTCACGCGCGATGCCTCCGGGCGGTCAACGGCACGCCGCCGATGGCACGACCGGCGTCACGCGGCCCGCGGGCAGCACCCGGAACGGCGCGATCGGGCTCAACACGATCACCCCTTCGCCCGCGCGCACGACGCGTTTTTCGTGTTCGTTGGTGACGATGATCTCGCCCGCGAACACGACGATCTGATCGCCCTGGCACGCGGTGTCGTCGCCGCAATCGGTCACGGAGTACTCGGTGCCACGGATGCCGATCGTCGAGGTCGGTGTCTTCAGCTTGTAGTTCTGCCCCTTGCCCTCGCTCGCGACGAGCCCGTCGAGCATGCGCAAGCCGCCTTTCACGAGCGAAAGGAAGCTGCGGCTTTGCGAGGCATCGGCGGCGGCGTAGTTGAAGTCGTCGACGCGGAAGATCGTGCCCGGCTTCAGGTAGACGCGCTGATGATCGGTGAAGATCATCACGATCTCCGACCCCGCCGCGGTCTCGACGGTGTCGCCGTTCTCGACCGCGCCGCCGACCGCCGCAAGCCGCTTCGCCCCGCCCGCTGATTCGATCGCGACGCTGCCGACCAGCGCCGTGACCGTCGCGACCGGGCCGGCCGCGCCAGCGGGCGCGCTCGTGAAGAGGAGGAGCACGAGGCAGAGGCAGGAAGCAATCGCACGGAACGGGTTCACGATTTTCGCGGATCGGTTAGAACGACTTCGCCAGCGTGAGCCAGAAGCGGTTCGCGTGGCCGGTGCCGAGCGTCGAGGGCACGTAGCCGAGCGTGTGCGCGTACGACATCATCAGCAGGTAGTTGCCCGGCGCTACGAGCGAGGCGCCGATGCCCCCTCCCGAGAGCCGCAAGTGGTTCGTCCCCGGCACGAACGGATGCGCGGCGAGCTTGCCGTCGCCGGTATCGAGGAAGCCGAACAGCGTGAAAAGCCCCGGCACGAACGACTGCCGGATCGACTGCCGCAGTTCCAGCGTGGCGACGTAGCCTTCGTCGAGCGCGCCGTCGCCGGTGGCGTAGGCGCGCACGGCGTACGGTCCGCCGAGCGACATTTGCTCCGACGAATCCAGGTTGCGCGACGTGAACTGGCCGTTGAGCGCGACGTAGACCTGTGTCGCGTCGGTCAGTGCCTGCGTGTGCGTGAACGAGTACACGAACTTCGTGAACGCGCCGACGGTCTGCGCGGCCTCCTGCGCGGCGACTTGCTGCGGCTGGGGATCGGAGAGGCGCAGATTGCCTTGCTGCACGGTCGTGTCGAACGTGGTGATGCTGCTCGCGAGCGTCAGGTTGCCCGAGAAACCCAGGCGGCCGACGTCGCTGTTCTTGTCGTCGGCGGTGCCGAAGGCGCCGAGGTCGTCGGCGAGCAGCTTGTGGTCGATGCCGAGCGTGGCGTAGACGTTGGCGTTCACCGAACGCAGCAGCGGATAGCTCAGGTAGGTCGAGACGACGTTTGCGCTGCCGTGCGCATCGAGCGCGCTGAAATCGCCGCCGACGACGTACGTCGAGCGCGTGTACGCGACGCTCCACGCGAGGCCGCTGCCGCCGAGCGGCAAGGTGTAGCCGATGTTTCCGTAGGTCTGTCCGGTGATCGAGGTGAGCGCGCGCACGCCGAGCTGGTCGCCGAGTCCGAGCGGGTTGTTCCACAGCATCGTGCCGATGACGCGCGCCGAGCCCGTCGACGTCTCGCCGAAGTTGTCGACCTGCACGGTGCCCGAGAGCGGGCGCGCGGCCGGCACCTGCAAGGTCAGGTCGGACGTGCCGGGCGCTGCACCCGGCGAAACCGTCGCGCTGGCGCCGGTCGTACCGCTCACGTCCTGCATCAGAAGCGTCGCGCGAGCGAGCTTGTTTTCGTCGATCACGTCGCCGAGGCGCTCGGGCGTGGCGAAGCGCTTGAGCACCGAATCGCGCGTGCGCGACTGGTTCGCGAGTTCGACCGTGCCGTAACGCCCCTCGCTGATCGCGATCCGCACGAGGCCGTTGTCGATCTGCTGCGGCGGCACGTAGGCGCGCGCGACCAGGTAGCCGTGCGCTCGGTAGTAAGCGTTGATGCGCGCGGCGGCGGCATTCAGGTCGTCGAGCGAGCGGGCGGGGCCGGTGTCGTCGGTCAGCAGCGCGAGCAGGTCGGGCGTCGCGATCGCCGTGTTGCCGCTCAGCTCGAACCGGCTGACGGCAAAGCGAATCCCGCCCGATGACGGCACCGGCGTCGCGGCGGGCGGGGGCGCCACCTGCAGCCGGAAGTCCGATGGCGGTGGCGCGGGCGCCGGCTGTTGCTGCTGCTCGCGAAGCGTGCTGCCAGCGTTCGGGACGATCTGCGGGACCTGCGCATGCGCGCCGTGGGCACCGATCGCGAGCGCGATCGCCGTCCACCGTATGCGCACGGCATGGCGCTTTCCGGCGCCATCCGAGCGCTTCCGACGATGACGACGCATCACATCCGGCATACGTTGCCGGGCCACGCATCGTCGGGCAGGCGGCTGCCGTCGCTCGCGGGGTCGCTCGTCGTCTGGACGACCGGCGTCGCGGGCCTCGCCAGGCCGGTGGGGAGCGCAAGCGCCGTGCGACCGGAATCGTCTGCTGTTTCGGCGGCGACGGTTTGCACCGCGTTGATGACGGCGGGCGCGGTCAGCACGGCCGGCGCGGTCGCGATCGGTGTTGCAGGCACTTCGGGTGCCTCGGGCGAAATCGGCGGGACGGGTGGAACGGGTGGAACGGGTGGAACAGTTGGGACAGGCGGCACGGGTTGCGCCGTCCCCGCGACGCGCAGCGTGCCGCCCGACGTGACGACGCGATACCCCGCGGGCAAGGCAGACCCCGGCGTCACGGTGATCGTATAGATGCCGGGCGCCGCGTCCGGCCCCGTGCCGGCGCTCGTCACGGTGAACGTGAACGGCTCGTGCGTCGTGGGGCTGTCGGTAAATGCGTTGCCGTAGGTTGCGCCCGTATAGCGCAGGCTCAACGACACGTCCTGGGGCCCGAGCACGCGCGTCATGCCGACGGTCTTCGCGATGTCCGGACTCACGGTCAGTTCGGCCTGTTGCTGCACCGCGAAAACGAAGCGGTTGCCGCTCGCCGCAGCCGGCACGCCGCTCCCGCTCGACGGCGCCACGCCCCACAACGCGAGGTTACCGCTTTGCAGGCCGCCGAAGGTGTCGGCGTCGGGGTTGCTCGAAAAGACGAGCCAGCGTCCATTTGGCGTCGAAATCGCGTTCGGGCCGATGAGGTTGACGAAGCCCGCGTCGGCCACGAGCGTCACCGCGGTGCCCGTCGCCGTGCTGACGATCGGCGGGTCTAGCGTAATCGTCGGCGCGTGCAAGGTGACCGGGCCGGAAGCCGTGATGCCCGAAACGGTCCCGACCGCACCCACCGTGAGCGGCACGCTGTCGACGAGCGTGACCGACCCCGCGTTCGCTGCGACGATACCAATGCGGTTCGATGCATTGTCGAGGCGATACTGGCCCCGGCTGCCGTCGAGCGCGACGCCTGCCGCCGCGATCGGGGCGGTCTGCGTCACCGTCGAACGGGTGCCGAACAGCACGACGCCGCCAGGCGCGCTGACCGGCGCGTTCACGCGGATGCCGTCGCCCGCGATAAGCACGAGCGCGTTCGACGTGTTCCACGTGACGGCATCGTTGATCGAGATCGTGCCGGGGTTGATTGCGGCCGGATCGGCCGAGCCGATCGCGACGTTCGTCGTGCCAAGCGCGCGCGAAAGCGCGGCGCCGGTGACGTCGGCGCGGCCTTGGCCGTTGCCGACGTTGACATCGCGCGCGGCGATCAGCCAGACGCCGGTCGTGCCCTGCGGCGCCGCCGTCGAGAGAACCGCGTCGGGTGCGATTTTCACGCGCGAACCCGATGTTTCGATGATGCCGCCGTCGCCGCCGTTCGGCGCCGATGCATCGAGCACGCCGCCGACGAGCGCCGTGCCGCAATCCGCGACGAGCCGGATCACGCCGTTCTGGCTGACCGCGCTGTGCGCGACGATCACGCCGCTGTTGTTGACGACGCCCGCGAGCAGCGCGTCCCGGCCCTTCGCGGCGAGCAGCGCTTGCCCGCCGTCCGCTTCGATCAGGCCGCGATTGGACGCGAGCGCATCGAGCACGCCCTGCTCGACGGAGAGCCCGACCATCTGATGATCGCCGAGCGTCACCGTGACGCGGCTTCCGGCTGCGATTGCCGCGTAGCCGCCGGGCGTTCTGATCGAGCCGTCGTTGACGGCGCGCCGTCCGATCAGCGCGACGTATCCGCCCGGCGCGGCGGCGATCGCGCCCTGGTTGACGACGGCGCCGCCGTCGCCGTCCTTGTGGAACGCGTAGCGCCCGTGCAGGAAATCGCGGTTCGAGATCTGAAGCGTCGACGCGATCAACCCGCCGACATTGACCGTTGATCCCGCGCCGAACAGCACGCCGCGCGGATTGACGATGAACACCTGCCCGTTGGCGTCGAGCCGGCCGAGCAGCGCGGACGGATTCTGTCCGGTGACGCGATTCAAGGCGATCGACTGCGCGCCCGGCTGGTTGAACGTAATCGATTCGTTGGGACGCGTGTCAAACGAATTCCAGTTGATCACGAGCCGGCTGGAGTTCTGCTGCACTGCCGTATTCGACCCGCTCGCCGAAATCGATGCGGAACCGGCGACGACTTGCCCCCCGCCCGGCGCGGCGATCGCGCATGTGCTGGAAGCGCAGAGAGCGGTGATCAAGGCCAGGCGTACCCGGCCGATGCCGCGCGGCGCGCGGCATGCAGCGACTGTGCCCGTCATGGTTCGGATCCCGTGACAGTTCGTTCTATTGTTGCGGGGTTGCTTGATGCGTCATGCGCGGCGAACGCGGAGGCGTGACGACGCAGCGAATCCATTGATCAGTGTAGTGAACCAGCGACCGCTTTTAAATGCGTTTTCTGTAAATGCGTGCGGTGCGATTCGTCTGCGGATTGCCGCGTACTTCAGCTTTGATAGCGAGAATCGTCGGGTTTGAAGCGGCATCCCAGCCGGTAGCGCGACCCGGGATGCACGAAACGCGCGAACGTCACCGCGACGCTGCCCGTCCATGTGCGGCGCACGAGCGTGAGGCAGGGCTCGTGCGGCGCGATTTCGAGCAGATCGGCTTCGGAGCGCGTAGGCAGGCACGCATCGACGACGTGCTCGATTTCGTGCGCGGGCACCGTCGCCGAGAGATATTCCGAAGGCCGCACCGACCTGAAATCCTGGTCGAGAAACGCCGGCGCGACGGCCGGATTCACATAGCGATCCTCCAGACGGACCGGCACGCCGTTCTCGCGATGCACGCAGATCAGATGAAACACCGATGAACTCGGCGGCAGGCTCAGCGCATTCGATACCGCGGGCGGCGCGCTCTCGCGCTGCACGAGAAGTGTCTCGTAGGTGTATTCATGGCCGCGCGCGCGAATCTCGTCGCCGATGTGCGCGATCATCAGAAGCGTTGACTGCGGCTTCGCCTCGGCGACGAACGTGCCGACGCCCGACAGGCGCGTGATCCAGCCTTCGCCCGTCAGTTCGCGCAGCGCGCGGTTGATCGTCATGCGCGAGACACCGAGCGATTCGACGAGACTCAACTCCGACGGAATGCGATCGCCCGGCTGCCACGTGCCCGCTTCGATCTTGCCGCGGATGTAGGTCTTGACCTGCGCATAGCGCGCGAGCGGGGCTTCAGGTTCGGTAAGAGAGGCTTCCGGAGGTGGTGCGTGCATCGTTCCCGACATGGCGCCTTCTCCTCAGTCAAGCGTTGCACGCACGATGCGCGTCATCTTGCTCACAGCGGCGTCCCTTCGCTGCCGCGCGTCCAGAACGCGTTGCGGTCGAAGTAGTTCTGCAGGAACTGGCGCAGGCGTGGATGCTCCGCGTCGTGAAAGACTTCGCGCGGACGGCCCTGCACGGCGATGCGTCCCTGATCGATGAACATGACCTTGTCGGCGACTTGCGCGGCGAAGCCCATCTCGTGCGTGACGACGGCCATCGTCATGCCGTCGCGCGCGAGCTGCTTCATCACCTGCAGCACCTCGCCGACGAGTTCGGGATCAAGCGCGGACGTCGGCTCGTCGAAGAGCATGATGTGCGGCTCCATCGCGAGCGCGCGTGCAATCGCGACGCGCTGTTGCTGCCCGCCCGAGAGCTTCGCGGGATACGCATCGCCCTTGTGGGCAAGGCCGACGGTGTCGAGCATTGCGTTGGCGCGCTGCTTCGCCTGCGCGCGTGACAAGCGGCGCACGCGCAGGAGCGCTTCCATTACGTTTTCGAGCGCGGTCATGTGTGGCCACAGATTGAACTGCTGGAACACCATGCCGATGTTGCGCCGCACGCGATTGATCTCGCCCTGCGACGCGCGCACGCGCCGGCCATTGCGCTCGCCATAGCCGAGCAGTTCCCCTTCGATGCGCACTTCGCCTTCGTCGTAGGTTTCGAGCGCGGCGAGGCAGCGCAGGAGCGTGCTCTTGCCCGACCCCGACGGACCGATGATACATACGACTTCCGAACGCCCGATGTCGAGATCGACGCCGCGCAGCACTTCCACTTCACCGAAGCGCTTGCCGAGGTTGCGCACTTCGATCAGCGGCGCGGGAGGCGGCACTTCGAACACGGCGGGCTCGGAAGTGGAGGCGGGGAGATCGATCATGACGGTCATCGGTATCTATCCATCAAATCAGGCCATGAAGCGCGTGAGCCGCGCCTCGGCCCAGAGGCCCGCGCGCGACGCGAGTTCGACGAGCAGCAGATAGCAGACGCATAGCGCGAGCAGCGTTTCGACGAAGGCGAACGTCGCCGAACCGATGCCCGTCATCACGAACGTGAGCTCGGGAACGGTCACGATGGAGAGCACCGCCGTCTCCTTGCTGAGCACGATGATCAGGTTGACGAGCGCGGGCACGATCAGCACGAACATCTGCGGAATCTGGATGCGCACGACGGCCTGCCAGCGCGACATGCCAAGACATGACGCCGCTTCCAGATGCCCCGGCGGCACCGATCGAAAGCCCGAACGGAACGCTTCGGCGAAATACGCGCTGCCATAGAGGCCGAGGCCGAGCACGCCCGCTGTCAACGGTTCGAGCGTGATGCCGAACGACGGCCCGCCGTAGTACAGCAAAAAGAGCTGCACGAGAAACGGCGTGCCGCGAAAGAGTTCGATGTATGCGCGCAGCAGGCCGCGTACCCATCGGCCGCATACGAGTTGAAGGAGCGCAATGACGAAACCGATCGCGAGCCCGAGCACGACGCCCGCGATCCAGGTGCCGAGCGTCGTCGCGAGTCCGGCGCCGATCGCGGGCAGATTGTGCGTGATGACGGACGGATCGAATTGCTGCATGACGTGGCCTCAGGCGTGCTGCAACCGGACTTCGGCGGCATGCGCGACGAGCGAGAGCGCGCCGCAGATCACGAAGTAGATGATGCCCGCGGCGACATACGCTTCGAGCGGCCGATAGGTGCTCGCGGCGATGTTCTGAGCGGTGCGCGTGATCTCCGCGATGCCGACCACCGAGATCAGCGACGACGCCTTGATGAGCAGCACCATCTCGTTGACGAGCGATGGCAGCGTCAGCTTGAACGCTTGCGGGACGAGGACGCGGCGCAGGGTATCGAAGGGCGCGAGGCCGAGCATGCGCGCCGCTTCGATTTGTCCCGGCGCGATGCTGAGGAACCCGCCGCGCAAGATTTCCGCGATGTACGACGCGGAGCAAAGCGACACCGCGCTGATCGCCGCGACGAGCGGCGGCACGTTGATGCCCGCGAACGGCAGCAGGTAATAGACGAGCAGCAGTTGCACGAGCATCGGCACGCCGCGAAAGAAGAACACGTACGCGCCGCCCGCCATGCGCCACGCGCGATGCGGCGAGAGCCGCGCCGAGCACACGCCGATCGCCACGAAGAAGCCGATCACGAGCCCGGCGAGCGAGATGCCGATCGTCGCGACCGCCGCCTGCAACAGCAGCGGAATGCCTTGCAGGAAGACGGTCGCGCTGAACATAAGTGCTTTTAGCCTGCCGTTTGAATCAGTAGTTCGGCGCGGGCAGCGTCGCGGGGACTTCCATCGCTACGCCGAACCATTTCTTCTGCAGCGTCGCGAGGCGGCCGTCTTTGCTGAGTTTAAGGAGCGCGTTGTTGAAGGCATCAGCGAGCGGCTTGCTGTCCGCGTCCTTGCGCAGGCAGTACGCGAAATACACTTTCGCGCCGAACGGCGGCTGCACGACGGCGAACGTCTCGGGCCGCTGCTTCGCGACGTACGCGATGTTGGTCATCGAATTGGCGACCGCGACGATGCGGCCCGCCGCGAGATCCGCGTAGGCCTGGTTGTTGTCGACGTATTCGCGGATTTCCGGCGGTTTCGGCAAGGTGGCCGCGTAGGTCTTGAGTTGATCGAGCTGCGCGGAGCCCTTGCCGCCGCCGACCGTCTTGCCCGCTACATCGGACGATTGCTTGAGGCTGGAATCGTTGGCGCGCTTGAGGAAGGCGTCGGTGGCATCGGCGACGGGGAGCGTGTAGGTGTAGCGCTCCATGCGCGCCTTCGTGACCGTGATCGGGCCGCCGACCATGTCGAACTTGCCGGCTTCGAGACCGGGCAGCACGCTCGGCCACGGCAGGTCGATGAAGCGCACCTTTACGCCCATCTCCTTGCCGATTTCGGCGAAGAGGTCCTTGTTGAAGCCCGCTTGCTGGCCGTTCTCGAGGAAGTCGAACGGGGCGAACTGCATCTCCGTGCCGACTACTAGTTCGCCCGCTTTCTTGACCTTCGCGAGTTGATCTTCGGCGTGGGCGCACACGCTCGCGGCGCACAGTGCCAGCATCAGCACACCACTTTTCCAGCCTGCAAGGATTTTCATCAGTGAGTCTCCGGAGGTGCCAAGCGGGTTTTTTTCGTCGAATCGTGTGAGGTTGCGAGGCAGTATATACCGCGAAATTTCAGCGGCCAAAAAGAAAAAACGGGTGGGAAACCCTTAGGTGAAGCGCTGTTTTTTTGCGCTGCACCGCAACTTGCACCCCACGATTTGGCGGTATATACAACCGGTGACGCGCCCTGTATCTCTGTCATTCACGAGGACCCCGCCGATGCCGTCCCCCGCAACCATCCCTCTCATCGATTTCGCCGGCGTCCGCACAGGCGACCCTGCCGCGCTCGAACGCGTAGGCCGCGAGATTCGCGAAGCCTGCAGCAGGATCGGCTTCTTCTACATCGTGAATCACGGCGTGCCGCAAGCCGTGATCGATGCAGCCGAAGCAGCCGCCCGCAAGTTCTTCGCGTTCCCTGTCGATACCAAACGGCGCGCAGCGGTCAATCACCGGCATCGCGGCTTCAACTCGCTCGGCGACGCGACGATGTATCAGGCGAAGCGCCCCGACTATAAGGAGTTCTTCAGCATCGGCCTCGAACTGCCGGAGGACGATCCCGATGTGCAAGCGGGCCAGGCGTTGCGCGGCCCGAACAATTGGCCGGACTTCATGCCCGAACTGCAGCCCGCGCTCTACGGCTATTACGAAGCCATCGGCGAATGTGGCAGCCATCTGCTGCGCGCGGTCGCGAAGAGTCTCGGCATCGACGAGGATTTTTTCGCGTCGCGCTACACGAAGCGCATGCAGCGCACGCAAATGGTCTATTACCCGCCGCAGCCGCCGCAATCCGATGCCGATCAGTTCGGCGTCGCCCCGCATACCGACTACGGCTGCATCACGCTGCTGTGGCAGGACCAGGTCGGCGGCCTGCAAGTGCGCGAGATCGCGAATGACACGTGGATCGACGCGCCGCCGATTCCCGGCAGCTTCGTCGTGAACGTCGGCGATTTGCTCGCGCGCTGGACCAACGATCGCTTTCGGTCGACGCTGCATCGCGTGATCAATTCGTCGGGCCGCGAGCGCTATTCGATCGCGACGTTCTACGATCCGACTTACGGTGCAACCGTCGATCCGGCCGATCTCGGTACGCCAGCCGCCGATGTGCATCACGCGCCGGTCGCGGCGGGCGACTACATCCTCGGGCGCATCAACGATTCGATGGGTTATCGGAAGAAACGCGCGGCCGAGCAGCAAGGATCGGCGGCATGAGCGCGCCTTTGCAAGCGACGATTGCTGCGCTGCGCGAAGCATTGGGCGACGATCGCGTTCGCGTCGGCGACGAGATCGGCGAGCGCTCGATGACCGACTGGACCCGCCACGCGCCCGCGCGCGCGGCCGCGCTTCTCGTGCCGCGCTCGACGCAGGAAGTCTCGCGCGCGCTCGCGATCTGCCACGAGGCGCATCAGCCCGTCGTTCCGCAAGGCGGCATGACGGGGCTCGCGGGCGGCGCGATTGCAAGCGCGACGGACATCGCGCTCTCGCTGGAAAAGCTCGCGGGCATCGAGGAAATCGACACGGCCTCGGCCACGATGACCGTGCTCGCCGGCACCACGCTGCAGGCCGCGCAGGAAGCAGCCGAAGCGGCGGGCTTCGAACTCGCGCTCGATCTCGGCGCGCGCGGCTCGTGCCAGATCGGCGGCAATCTCGCGACGAATGCGGGCGGCAATCGCGTGATCCAGTCGGGCACGGCGCGAGAACAAGTGCTTGGAATCGAAGCGGTGCTCGCGAACGGCGCTGTGCTCAGTTCGATGAACAAGATGATCAAGAACAACACGGGCTACGACCTGAAGCAGCTTTTCATCGGCTCGGAGGGCACGCTCGGCGTCATCACGCGCGCGGTGTTGCGCTTGCATCCGCCGCGCGCTTCTCGGCATACGGCGCTCGTCGCGGTCGATGGATACGACGCCGCCGTCGCGCTGCTGCGCAAGCTCTCGGCGCGCTTCGGCAACGACATCGGCGCTTTCGAAATCATGTGGCCGGACTTCTTCGACTTCGGCGTGTCGCTCACGCCATCGGCGCGTTCGCCGTTCGAGGCGGAGCATCCGCTCTACGCGCTGATCGAGCACGCGGGCTTCGATGCAAGCGACACGGGCGAGCGCTTCGCAACTTTCCTCGCCGATGCATTCGATGCAAACGCTGTGCGAGACGCGATCGTCGCGCAGTCGGTGAGCGATGCGCGCGCGCTATGGCGCATCCGCGAATGCACGGCCGAGTTTCCGGCGCGGCTCGATCCAGTCAATTTCGACGTGAGCCTGCCGATCGGATCGATAGGGCGCTTCGTCGATGAGTGCCGCGCCGCGCTCGATGCGCGCTGGCCGTCGAACCGCACGTACTACTTCGGCCACATCGGCGATTCGAATCTGCACGTCACCGTCGATGGACACTCGGTGCCCCGCGTCTCGCATCACGACGTTTATGCGTTCGTGTACGACCTTATCGTGCCGTATCACGGATCGGTGTCGGCGGAGCATGGCATCGGCTTGCTCAAGCGCGAGTTCCTGCCGCTCTCGCGCTCGCCCGAAGAAATCGCCGCGATGACCGCGATCAAGCGCGCGCTCGATCCGCACGGCATCCTCAATCCAGGCAAGCTGATCTGAGCATGCAGCGCTATTGCGGCGTGCGCGAAGTGACCTGTTCGATCGACACCGCATCCCAGCCACCGCCCAGCGCTTTGACGAGCGCCACCGAAAGATTCCACTGCTGCCCGCGAATCTGTACGTCCTGGCGTTCGCTTTGCAGCAGCGATTGCTGTGCGGTAATGACGTCGAGATACGCGACGAGTCCGCCCGAGTAGCGATCGTTCGCGAGCGACAGCAGGCGCTGCGAATCGGTCACGGCCGCGTGCGATTCCTTCGCGGCATCGTCGAGGACCGACAGTCCGACGATCCCGTCCTGCACCTGCTGAAACGCGTTGAGCACCGTCTGACGATAATTCGCCTCGGCAGCCTTATAGCCTTCGTTCGCGAAGTCGACGTCGGCCGCGCGCCGGCCGCCATCGAACACGACTTGCCCCACCGTCGTGCCGAGCATCCAGAGCAGGCTCGGCGCGCTCAGGAGATTCGCGAACTGCGTGCTCTCCCAGCCGATGCTGCCGTTGAGCGTGACGCTCGGGAAAAACGCCGCCTTCGCGACGCCGATCTGTGCGTTCGCCGCAGCCATCGCGCGCTCGGCCGATGCGATGTCGGGACGCCGTTGCAACACGTCGCTCGGGACGCCTAGCGGGATCGCGGGAACGGTGCTCGTGATCAGCTTGGGCTCGATCGAGAACTGCGGCGCGGGCACGCCGGTGAGCGCCGCGATCGCGTGCTCGAATTGCGCGCGCTGTGTGTGCAGCAAGCGCGCCTGCACGCGTGTGGAGTCGAGCAGCGACTGCTGTTGCAGCACGTCGAGACCCGATACCGCGCCCAGATCGTGCTGCGCGGTCACGTAATCGAGCGCCTTTTGCTGTAGCACCACAGATCGATCGAGCACGTCGATTTCGGCATCGAGTTCGCGCATCGAAAAGTAATCGGTGGCGAGGTCCGTGGTGAGGATGAGCCGCGCGTTGGCGAGATCATCGGCTGATTGTTCCGCCGATGCCGCCGCACCTTCGACCTGTCGACGGATACGGCCGAAGAGGTCCGTGTCGTAGTCGATCGCGGGCCCAAGCTGAGGGTCGTTCTGCACCGTCGAGTGGTTTGCCTGCGCATAGTTGGTGAGCGGCCGGTTGCTGGAGATCCGCGAACGCGACGCCTGCGCGTTAAGGTCGATCTCCGGCGCGCGCTGCGCCGCCGTGTTCGCGAGCGTGGCCTTCGCCTGCGCGTAATGCGCGCTCGCGGCGGCAAGGGTTTCGTTCTGCGCGAGTGCCTGCGCCATCAACGTGTCGAGCAACGGATCGTCGAAGCCGAGCCACCAGTCGGGCGCAAGCGGCGCATGCGACGGCTCCGCGAGGCGCCAGTACGAATCGGTCTTCCAGGCGGGCGGGGCGTCGGCGTGCGGACGGGCGTAATCGGGGCCGACCGTGCACGCTGACAGCAGTGCAGCGAAGAGCACGCCAAGAAACGATGCGTGCTTCATGATGCCCGCTTCCGGTTCGGCGCCGCAGCCGCGACGACGACTTGATCGCCATCCGCGATCGAATCGCTCGGATTGACGATGACCTTGTCCGTCGCGTCGATGCCGCTTTCGATTTCGAGCGACTGCCCGAGGTCCTGCGCAATCACGATCTTGTGCAGATGCACCAGACCGTTTGCATCGACGACGGCCACGCGCGGACCTTCCGCGCGAAAGAGCAGCGTGTTGCCGGGCACGAGCAGCCGTGCGCGCGCGGCCGACGGCAGCGCGACCTGCACATAGGCGCCAGGCCGCAGCTTGCCATCGGGATTGGGCAGCGTCACTTCGACTTGCAGCGAGCGCGTGGGCACGTCGATCGCGCCCGAGATGTGCGTGATCGTGCCGCGAAACTGCTCGCCGGGCAATTCCGCCTGCGTCACGACGACCTGCTGCCCGCTCGTCACGTTCTGCGCATATGCCTGCGGAAGCTGCACGTATACGCGCAACGGGTCCGATTGCGCCAGCGCGAAGAGCGCGCGGCTCGCGCCACTTCCCGCATCGATCAGATCGCCGACATCGACGTTGCGTTGCGTCACCACGCCTGCGAACGGCGCGACGATCCGCTTGAACGATTCGAGTTGCTTCAGACGCCGCACGTTGGCATCGGCCGCTGCGAGATTGGCGACGTCCTGGTTATACGTGCTCTGGCGTTCATCTAGCTCCTGCTGCGACACCGCATCGCGTCCGCGCAACTGCTGCCAGCGCGCGAGCGAACTCTTGGCAAGACCGAGACTCGAGTTCGTCTGGTCACGTTGAGCCACGGCTTGCGCGAGTTCCTGGTCGATCTCGGGCGTGTCGAGATCGGCGAGTAACTGACCCTGCTTCACGCGCGCGCCGATATCGACGTACCAGTGCAGCAGATAGCCGGTCGCGCGCGCGAAGATCGGCGACTCGACGAAGCCGCGCAACGTGCCGGGCAAAAGCGTCTCGCCGCCGCGATCGGTCTGCGTCGGCGTGACGATATTCACGTACTGTCGCGTGTTCTGCCGTGTGGTGGCGTCGATGGAACGGCTGTGCATGATGTCGACAACCACGGTTCGCACGGCGCCCAGCGAGAACAGAAAGAGCACGATCCATAGCGCAATCTTCGCGCGCTTCCACTCGACGTTGCGCGGCGGCAGCGCGGGACCTTCGCCGGGATCTCGCGCCGGTATCGCGAGCGATGCATGGGTTTTCTCGGTCATTTCAGTCGTTCAATCGAAAGGGATGTGGGCCTACGCATGTTCGCCATCGCCATTTGCATCGCGCGACGCGGCGCGACGCGCGAGGCGGCTGTGGATGCCGGCGAAGACGAGCGGCACGAAAAAGAGCGTCGATACGGTCGCGAACAGTAGCCCGCCGATCACCGCGCGGCCGAGCGGCGCGTTTTGTTCCGCGCCTTCACCGAGGCCGAGCGCCATTGGAATCATGCCGATGATCATCGCAAACGCGGTCATCAACACTGGCCGGATACGGCTCGCGCCCGCTTCGAGCGCGGCGGAGAGCGGCGGCACGCCGGCCGAGAGCCGCTGGCGAGCGAACGAGACCATCAAAATGCTGTTGGCGGTCGCGACGCCCATCGTCATGATGGCGCCGGTCAGCGCGGGCACGCTCAGGTGCGTGCCGGTGAGAAAGAGCATCCAGACGATGCCCGCGAGCGCCGCCGGCAAAGCGCTGACGATGATGAGCGGATCGACCCACGACTGGAAGTTCACGACGATCAGCAGATACACGAGCACGATCGCCATCGCGACTCCGACGCCCAGGCCGAAGAACGAACTGCGCATGGTCTGCACCTGGCCGCGCACGGTGATCTGGCTGCCGCGCGGCAGCGCTTTGCTGTACGCGCCGACGAGTTTGTCCACTTGCCGCGCCACACTGCCGAGGTCACGCCCCTCGACGCTCACGAACAGATCGATGACGGGCCGGATGTTGTAGTGCGTGACGACCGCGAACTCGGATTTCGGCTGCAGGCGCACGAGGTTGCCGAGCAGTTGCGGCTGGCCGCTCGCCGTACCCGAGACAGGCGTGCGCAGCAATTCGTCGATCGATCCGACCTGATACTGCGGCGTCTGGATCGCCAGCGTGTATTCAACACCATTCTTCGGATTGAGCCAGAACGCAGGCGCCGTCTGCGAACTGCCGGAGAGCGAAATGAGCACGTTCTGCGCGACGTTGGCCGCGCTCAGGTTGAGTTGCTGAAGCCGGGTGCGATCCATCTGGAGGCTGATCGTCGGCTCGTCGAGCTTTTGCTGGATGTGCGTATCGACCGTGCCCGGAATCATGCGCACCGCTTTCATCAGCTTGCTCGCGACTTCGAAATTGGCTTGCTGGTTCGCGCCGGAAATCTGCACGTCGATGGCGGCGGGCAGGCCGAAATTCAGGATCTGCGTGACGATGTCGGCGGGCTGAAAGAAGAACTCGACGCCCGGAAAGCGTTGTGGAAGAACCGCGCGCAGTTTGTCGATGTAGGTTTGCGTGGGCGCATGATCCTCGGTCAGCGCCAGTTGTATCTCGCCGTCGAGCGTACCGATCGTGCCCGCGTTGCTGTACGAGAGGTTGATGCCGCTATAGGGCAGGCCGAGGTTGTCGAGCACGGTGGCAAGCTGCGTCGCGGGCACGACGTCGCGCACCACCTTTTCCACTTCGTCGGCGAGGCGCGCAGTTTCCTCGATGCGCGTGCCGGTCGGCGCGCGCATGTGCAGACGGATGTCCCCCGCATCGACGCTCGGGAAGAAATCCTCACCGAGCACGAAGACGAGCCCCGACGTCAACAGGCAAAAGCCGAGGAAGAGTGTCCCGAAGAGACGGCGCCGCACGAGCAGACTGCTCAGAATGACGATGTAGCCCGCACGCATTTTTTCGAAGCCACGATCGAAGCGCTTGTAGAGACGTGTGAAAAGCCCTTGCTTCGCGTTCGCGTCGGGTTTATGGGCGTGGCCCATCAGCAGCATCGCGAGCGTCGGTACGAGCGTGCGCGAGAGCACGTAGGACGCGAGCATCGCGAACACGACCGCCTCCGCGAGCGGTACGAACAGATAGCGCGCGACGCCGGTGAGGAAGAACATCGGCACGAACACGATGCAGATGCAAAGCGTCGAGACGAGCGCGGGGACCGCGATCTCGCCCGCGCCTTCGAGAATCGCGTCGTGCAGGTTCGTACCCAAATGCAGATGCCGTTCGATATTCTCGATGGTCACCGTCGCGTCGTCCACGAGGATACCCACCGCGAGCGCAAGACCGCCGAGCGTCATGATGTTGATGGTCTGTCCGAGCGCATGCAGCGCAAGCAGCGACGACAAGATAGACAGTGGAATCGATACCGCGATGATGCAGGTGCTGCGCCAGTTGCCGAGAAAGAGCAGGATCATCGCAGCCGTCAGCGCGGCGGCGATCAGCGCTTCGCGCACCACCCCCTGTATCGACGCCTTCACGAACACCGACTGGTCGAAGAGCGGCGTGATGTTCAGATCAGGCGGCAACGCGGCGCGCGCACCCGGCAAGAGTCCGCGTAACGTGCTGACGATGGAAAGCGTCGAGGCGCTGCCGTTCTTCAAAATCGAAATCAGCACGCCGCGATGGCCGTCCTGGCGCACGATGTTGGTCTGCGGCGAGAACCCGTCGCGCACGTGCGCCACTTCGCGCAGGTATGTGGTCGCGCCGTTCACCGTGCGCACGGGAATGTCGTTTAGGCCCGCCACGGTCCCCGGTGAACCGTTCATGTCGATCGTGTATTCCTTAGGCCCGATCTTCGCGGTGCCGGTCGGCAGGATCAGGTTCTGCGTATTCACCGCGCTTACGACGTCGGACGGCGTCAGACCTTTTGCAAGCAGTGCGCGCGTGTCGAGATCGACGGAGATGAGGCGCGTCTTGCCGCCGTAAGGATAGGGCACGGCGGCGCCCGGGATCGTGATCAACTGCGGGCGCAGGAAGTTGAGCGCCGTGTCGTTGAGATCCTGCTCGGAGAGCTTCGGGCTCGAGAGACCCAACTGGATCACCGGAATGCTCGACGCCGAATAGCTGATCACGAGCGGCGGCGTGGCGCCCGCGGGCATCTGCTTCAACTGCGCCTGTTCGACCGCGACCGTTTGCGCGATGGCAGTCTGGATGTTCGCGGTGGGTTGCAGAAAGAGCTTGATGATCGCGATGCCGGGCAGCGACTGCGATTCGATGTGCTCGATGTCGTTCACGGTCGTCGTCAGGCTGCGCTCGTTGACGGAAGTGATGCGGTTTGCGATGTCCTCCGACGAGAGACCCGTGTAATTCCAGATGATGCTCACGACCGGGATGTTGATATCGGGGAGGACATCGACGGGCGTCGTCAGCAACACGAAGGGTGTCGCCAGCAGGATCAGGATGGCCATCACGATGAACGTGTATGGCCGCTTGAGCGCAACGTTGACTATCCACATTGAGAGCTTGGGGCGAAAGATCGGCGATCAGCGGGGTTGGACGGAGAGCGCACCGCGGCAGTGGCCGGGCATGCGTCGGAGGATTCACGGATGGTAGAACGCGAGCCCCAACGCCTACCCGACGCCAAAATGGCAGAACGGTCAGAAAAGCGACATGGGGCTTACAAACAAATGAACGATGCTTCGAGGTCCGCGTTATATAAACTTTTAGTCAAGTAACACGAGTAGGCGAAGCGTCATGCCATCGAAAGACATTGCAGCAATCGTATGAATGATTGAAATATGCGGCTGTTGCTTCAGAGACCCCGGCGTCGATCCGTGCACACACTTCGAAGATCGACTTGTTGCAGATCGGTATGATTGGTTTCCGTCGTATTGTGTAGGATCGCTACGAATCAATGAAATGAGGCCACTAGCCGCGCCCTTTGGCAAACTGTAACAGAGGGAAGAGCGCTACTCAGGGTGCGAAGAGCGGAACAACTCGATTGCCCTTCTCACGTACGGCCGAAGTCGCGCCATAAATGCGCCGCACAGTTCGTCATCCCCGATGCACCCTATACTCATTCCCTGGGCAGCGCGAAAAGCGAAAGAATCGTCATCCACGCGCCGTCAATAAACACCCAAACAAAAGGGGCGTGGTCATGAGCACGTTGCGCGTTGCCTCGCACAGCTTTGCGGAACTAGACGATCTCAATGCAGTCCTTGCCGCCGGCCGCGCCTGGTTCGAAAGCCGCACCGTAGGCGAAGTTCGAACCGGCTCGCACGCTTTTCCCATCCTCGCCGCGACCATCGGTTCGACCGACAGAACAGCGCCCGCCATCGGCTTCTTCGGCGGCGTGCACGGGCTTGAACGCATCGGCACGCAACTCATCCTCGACTACATGCGCGCGCTGCTACGCCGCCTCGAATGGGACGACCTTCTGAGCGAGCAGTTGCGTTCGATCCGGCTCGTCTTCATGCCGATCGTGAATCCGGGGGGCATGTGGGCGCGCACGCGCTCGAACCCGAACGGCGTCGACCTGATGCGCAACGCGCCGCAAAGCGCCGAAGGGCGCGTGCCGTTTCTCGCCGGCGGCCAGCGCATTGGACCGTGGCTGCCGTGGTATCGCGGGAGCGGCGTCGGGTCGATGGAAGTGGAGAGTGCAGCGCTCCTGTCGGTCGTCGAGGATGAACTGATGTCGCGCCCCTTAAGCTTCGCGCTCGATTGTCATTCGGGTTTCGGCTGGGACGACAGCATCTGGTTCCCCTACGCGCGCACCGATCGACAGATGCCGCATCTCGCCGAGATGTTCCTGCTGAAGACGATGTTCGAACAATCGTGTCCGCATCACGGCTACGCGTTCGAGCCGCAAAGCCATCAGTACCTGCTGCACGGCGATCTCTGGGACTGCGCGTACGATCGGTCGCGCGCGCCGAACATCTTCCTGCCGATGACGCTCGAACTCGGCTCGTGGCGCTGGATCAGGAAGAACCCGATGCAGCTATTCTCGCGACTCGGCATCTATAACCCGATCAAGGCGCATCGCACGCGGCGCGTGCTGCGCCGGCATCCGAACTTCTTCGACTTCCTGACGCGCGCGGCGTTTTCGTCGCATCGATGGTTGCCGCGCGGAGAATTCCGGCAGCAGGTGACACAGCGGGCCATCGAGCATTGGTGGCCCAAAACCACGCCATGAGCGAATGGATACTGCTGCGTGGCCTCACGCGCGAGGCGCGTCACTGGGGCGCGTTTCCCGAGCGTTTTCGCATGGAGCTCGGCGATGCGCACGGCGTCACGCTGATCGATCTGCCCGGCATTGGAGCCGAGCGCGCGTTGCTTGATGTTGCAGGCATGGCGGCCTTCGTGCGCGACCGTGCGATCGCGATGGGCCTTGCGAAACCATATCGGCTGCTGGCGATGTCGCTCGGTGCGATGGTCGCGACGGAGTGGGCGGCGCGGCATCCCGAAGAGATCGACCGGCTCGTGCTCATCAACACGAGCATGCGGCCGTTCGCGCGGAGTGCCGAGCGGTTGCGTCCGGCTGCGTTGCCCGCGTTGGCGCGAATTGCGGCAGCGTGGAATCGCCCGCAACAATGCGAGGCGATCATTCATCGGCTGACGTGCCATCGTCGCGATACCGCCGCCGCAGATATCGCCGAATGGACCGCGATTCGTGCGTGTTCGCCGGTGAGCGCGGCAAGCGCCTGGCGCCAGTTGTGGGCAGCCGCGCGCTTTCGCGCGCCGCACGCGCCGCCGCGATGTCTCACGCTGCTGCTGTCGTCGGCGGCGGACGGGCTCGTCGATCCCGTGTGTTCGGCGAGGATCGCAACGCGATGGGGCGCGACGCATGCGGAGCATTCGTGGGCCGGACACGATCTTCCGCACGACGATCCTGCGTGGACTTGCGGGCGGATCGGCGAGTGGCTGCGTTCGGTCGATACATCGAGTACGTAGTGTCCGCAACGTGGCAAAATCAGCGGCAATCGTCCGGGAGACAGATCATGGGCAGCGAGACGCACGGCGAACACCACGCTCACGCAGACATTCCCGGCCAGATCGTCCTCGTCCTGCAGGGCGGCGGCGCGCTCGGCGCTTACCAGGCCGGCGTCTATCAGGCGTTGCACGACGGCCAAGTCGACCCCGATTGGGTGATCGGCACGTCGATCGGCGCAATCAACGGCGCAATCATCGCCGGCAATCCGCCGGAGAGCCGCATCGAACGGTTGACGCAGTTCTGGAACGGCGTGGCGCGACGTGGCTTCGATGCGGCAAGCTGGTTGCCGGGACTCGCGAACTGGTCGCGCGATCTGGCGATCATCACGCAAGGCGTGCCGTCTTTCTTCACGCCGCGGCTCGCGTCCTGGGCGGGCATTCAGACGCCCGTGGGGCCGGAGCGGGCTGCGTTCTATTCGACGGGGCCGCTGCGCGAAACCTTGTCGAGGCTCGTCGATTTTGATTACCTCAATCGCAAATCGACGCGTCTCACGGTCGGCACGGTCCACGTTCGCAGCGGACGCATGCGCTATTTCACCAATCGCGACGCACCGATGGACGTCGATCACGTGATGGCTTCGGCGGCTTTCCCGCCGGGTTTTCCATCGGTACGGCTGGAAGGCGAGTCGTACTGGGACGGCGGCATCTATTCGAATACGCCGCTCGAAGCCGTGCTCGACGACCGGCCACGCAGCAGCTCGGTGATCTTTGCGGTGCAACTGTGGCCGTCGAGCGGTCCGGAGCCGGAGTCCATCATGCAGGTCATGAGCCGGCAGCGCGACATTCAGTATTCGAGTCGCGCGGAAAGTCATCTGGATCGACAAAAACAGATTCATCGGCTGCGGCACGTGATTCGCGAACTCAGCCGGTACATCCCTGAAGAAGAACGCAATGCGCCCGAGGTTCAGGAGCTTCTTGGGTACGGCTGCGGCACGACGATGCAGGTACTGGAACTCGATGCACCCGCATTCAACAATGACGACTTGAACCGCGATATCGATTTTTCGTCGAGTGGGATCCAACGTCGATGGCATGCGGGTTATGAAGACACGACGCGCTTGCTGGCGTTGGCACCCTGGCGGGAAAAGCTCGATCCTATGGATGGCGTTACGGTGTTTCGAATGGCCTCGAAGGAAGGGCAGGGATAGCGACAACGTCAACGCTACACGGAGGCAATGATGCGTTCTCGTTCCAGGACATCGAAGGCGACTACTGGCCTGCTGACAGCAGCTCTGGTCCTTCCGATGCAAGCCTCTTACGCTGCCGATTGGGCCATGCTGGCGAAGTCCAATGAATCGCTCGTCTATTTCGATCTCTCGACATATCGACGAACCGGAACGGTCCGGACCGGCTGGACCCGCGAGACGTTCTTTCGCCCGGTGACCATTCCAGGCACGCGAAAGCGCGGCGATATGCGCGACGTCCGGTTTGTCATCGACTGCTCGACGGGAAGCAAGTCGGATGGCGAGACCAACTTCTATCTGCAAGGCGTCTGGCTCGACCATGGCTGGGGAACGCCGGACGTGTTCAATGTTCCGCCGAATGGCAGTGTGGATCAATTGCTCGTGACGAAGCTTTGTCGATAGGGCGCCGGAATTCTTGTCCTAGTCGTTTTACTTCTTCTTGGCTCTGCCGTGCAGGACATATGAAGCATATCGTCTGCTCATGCCCTACGGAGAAAGCGCATGAACACATCGATCATGCTTAAGGAACTCGATACACCGGACGACTGGACGCGCGCGTTCGACGTCATGAAGCAACTGCGGCCGCATCTCACTGACGCCGCCGCGTTCATTGCGCAAGTGCGGCGGCAACGCGAAGAGGGCTATCGTCTGCTCGCCGCGTGCGAGGGCGACGCCATCCTCGGTCTCGCAGGCTATCGCACGCAGACCAACCTGATTTACGGACTCTTCGTCTACGTCGACGATCTGGTTGTCGACGCGAATCTGCAAAGATCAGGCATTGGTGCGCAATTGCTCGAAGCCGTCCGCCAGATCGCGCGCGATGTGCACTGCGCTCACTTCGTGCTCGATACAGGCCTGCACATGGCGCTCGCGCAACGTTTCTACTATCGCAACGGCTTGCTCGCGAGAGGCATGCACTTCGTCGAACCGCTCAATAAAGCCACGGAAGCCGCACGATGAAAATCCTCTTTCTCAACGCAAGCCCGCACGGCGACATGAGTCACGGATACCGCCTCGCCACTGAGATGATCGACACATTGCGCAAGAACTCGCCTGCCGAAGTCGTCGTGCGCGACCTGGCCGCGCACGCGCTGCCGCCAATTGCGCGTGACTACGCGCGCGCCGTCACGTCGCGCTCACCGGACACACGCGCGTTTGACCTCTCCGAACAATTGATCCGCGAGATCGAAACGACGGACGTGCTCATCGTCAATACGCCGATGCACAACTTTACCGTGCCCGCCGCGCTCAAGTTGTGGATCGACTACGTGCTGCGCATTCATCGCACGTTTGCATCGACCGCTGAGGGCAAGGTCGGCTTAATGCGAGACCGGCCGGCGTTCGTGATCGTCGGATCGGGCGGATTTCATAGTGGCGAGCGCGCCCGTCAGCCGGATTTCCTCACGCCGTATGTGCGCTTCGCATTAGGCTCCATCGGCATACGTAACGTCCATTTTCTCCTGCTTGAGGGACTCGTGATGGGCGACGAAACGATCGGACGGGCACTGACGGTCGCACGCGAAAGCGTCGCACGTCATGCGCTTTTCGCGCTGGACGCGGCGCTCAACCCTTAAGTGCGTTTTGAAGCAATCGTGCGAGACGCGTGGCTGCAGCGGAATCAGCGACGTTGGCGAATCCGAGCACGAGCCCGCGCAAGGAGCGCTTTGTGCGTCCGCCCAAGTACCATGCCGACAGTGCCAGCACCGCGAGTCCTGCCTCGCGCGCGCGGGCGGCCACGGCGAAGTCATCGACGGGGGCATTGAAGAGCATGACCAGATGCATGCCGCCCGGAGGCAGATCGACGCGGATGGTGTCGCGCAACACATGCATGAGCGCTTGCGCCAGCAGCGTGCGTCGCTCTGAGTAGAGCGTTCTCATACGCTTGAGATGCCGCGCGAAATGTCCTTGCGCAATGAAATCCGCCACCGCTGCCTGCAACAGGTGGGGCGGCCCG
The DNA here is from genome assembly GCF_001544475.1 of Caballeronia humi. Lineage (GTDB taxonomy): Bacteria > Pseudomonadota > Gammaproteobacteria > Burkholderiales > Burkholderiaceae > Caballeronia > Caballeronia humi. The sequence goes on from NZ_FCNW02000005.1 coordinate 63,478, forward strand.
GCGTTCATGCCTTTCGTGATCTGCTCGAAGCGTGCGATGGCGCGACCGGGCGCGACGATGTACGAAAGCCGCAGTCCCGGAAACATCACCTTGCTGAACGTGCCGCAATAGATCACGCGATCGTCGCGATCGAGGCTCTTCAACGCGGGCAGCGGACGCCCCGCGTAACGGAACTCGCTGTCGTAATCGTCCTCGACGATCCAGCTTCCCGCGCGCGTTGCCCAGTCGAGCAACATGATGCGTCGCGGCAATGACAACGTGACACCGAGCGGGCTTTGATGCGCCGGCGTCACGAAAGCAAAGCGCGCGTTCGGTTCGAGCGTCTCGCCTTGAGCGACATCGAGTCCTTCCTGATCGATCGGCACGGGCACGAGCCGCAATCCGGCTTCGACCAGAAAGTTGCGCGCGAGCAGATAGCCGGGTTCTTCGTACCAGGCGCTGTCGTCCGGTTTCGCGAGGCTGCGCAGCACGAGTTCGAGCGCCGCGCGATAGCCATTGGTCACGAACACCTGCTCCGGCTCGCAATCGACGCCGCGCGACAAGCCAAGATAAGTCGCGATGCGCTCGCGCAGCGGCCGATAACCCGCGGGATCGGGATACGTCAACGACGCGATATCGCCGCTGCGGGCGCGGTACGCGACGAGCCGGCTCCATACCTTGCGTGGAAAGGCATCGAGTGCGGGAAGACCAGGGCGTAACAGCGTAGCATCGTTGTCGGGGACCGCGTTGCGCGATGATTGCGAATCGCGTGGCGCCGACAGCGCGCGCTCTCGCTTTTTGCGCGCTGCCGCAAGCGTCACGGACGGCGGCAACGACGGCGAAACGTACGTGCCCGCCGCACCGCGCATCTGCAGATAACCTTCGTCGACGAGGATGTTGTAGGCCATCTCGACCGTACCGCGCGCCGTATTCAGCTGCATCGCCAGTCCGCGCAGGGCCGGCACGCGATCGCCGGGGCGCAAGTGACCCGCAGCGATTGCCGCTTTGAAGCGTTCGCTTATTTGCAGGTAGATCGGCACCGCCTCGTTACGGTCGATCTCGATGCTCAACTGATGTTCGCGTGCGGGCATGGTTGCTCGATGGCCTAGTGCAATCGACGATTCTTGTCCCTTCTTGCTGCGCCAAGATTCGCACACAATGCAGTCGGCAGCAACACTCAACTTGCACACATGAGGTGAATCATGAAGATCGTTGTTATCGGTGGGTCGGGCCTGATCGGCGCGAAGACTGTCGCCATCCTGCGCGCGAAGGGTCATGAAGCAGTGGCTGCATCGCCGCGCAGCGGAGTAAATGCGGTCACGGGCGAAGGGCTGGCGCAGGCGCTCGAAGGGGCACAGGTGGTCATCGATGTGTCAAATGCGCCTTCGTGGGCGCCCGACGACGTCATGGCGTTCTTTCGCGACTCGACGCTCAATCTCACGAAGGCCGAGGCGCATGCGGGCGTCCGGCATCATGTGGCGCTGTCGGTGGTCGGCACGGATCGCATGCCGGACAACGGCTACTTCCGCGCGAAGGTCGAACAGGAGAAGCTGATCGCGGCGTCGGGCGTGCCGTATTCGATCGTCCGTGCGACGCAGTTCATGGAGTTTCTCGGAGGCATCGCCGATGCGGGCATGATCGACGGCAAGCCTCATCTTTCGCCGCATCAGTTTCAGCCGATCGCAGCGGATGACGTCGCGGCGATCGTGGCGGATGTCGCGCTCGGTGCGCCGCTTGATCGCGTGACCGATATCGCCGGTCCGGAGCGCGCTCCGATGAACGAAATCATCGGACGATATCTCAAGGCGACGGAAGATGCGCGCGAGATCGTAGCGGACAAGGACGCGAGCTACTTCGGTGGCACGATCGATGAGCTTTCGCTGGTGCCTCTCGGCGAGGCCCGTCTGGGGCAAGTGGCGCTGGAGGACTGGCTGCGACGCGCGAAGACGTGACGCAAGGATTAACATGGAACTTCGCGCAAAGACGAAGAGCCTCCGCCGATGATAGAAGCCTCCTGCCATTGCGGCGCCATCCGCTTCACCGTCGAAGCGGCACCCACGGAGGTGAACGACTGCGGCTGCTCCATTTGTCGCCGCTACGGGACGCTCTGGGCCTACTATGAACCGAACGAAGTGCGGTTCGCGGCCGAGAGCGGCCCTACCGACGTCTACATGTGGGGTGAGCGCCGTCTCGAGCTTCATCGGTGCCGCACGTGTGGCTGCGTCACTCACTGGCGCGCCCGTGACCCGAACTCGACGCGCATGGGCGTCAACGCGCGGATGATGCCGCCGGAGGTCGCGGCGTCCGCCGTCATGCTGCGAAACGGTTTGCCGATTCGCTAGAGCGGTCCGGGCGCATCGTGACGATTCCCTCGATCCGCTATCTGCTCGCGTTCTTCGTCAACGTGTTGCTGCCGGCTGCTGCATACAGGATCGCATCCACACGTTTTGGACCCGCTGGCGCACTCATCGCATCGGCGTTGCCGCTGATCGGATGGATGTGCTTCGACTTCAAGCGCTTTCGGCACTTTGACGCGCTCAGTGCGGTCGTGCTTGCCGGAGTCGGCATGTCGCTGCTCGTGCTGGCGTCAAGTCCGGCGCGATGGCTGACCATGGCGCGTGAGCCGCTGGTGAGCGGTGTCATAGGCGTTCTCTTTCTGTTATCGCTTCTGCTTGAGCGGCCGCTGATCTATTATCTCGCGCGTTCGACGCTGTCACGCGAACAGCGAGGCCGCGAACTCGAATTCGATGCCACATGGCGTACGCAACCAGCGCTCGTGCGGTCGATCCGGTTCATGACTGCCGTGTGGGGTGTCGGGCTCGTCGCCGAAAACCTCGCGCGGCTTTGGCTGACTTACAGCTTGAACGATCACGATGCACAACAAGCGTCTACCTGGGTCAGATACGCGTTTTATGGCGGGCTGACGCTCTGGACTATCTTCTACCGACGAAACTACATCAAAAGGCGGGTGGGCCCGTCGACGAGCGCAAGTTCATCGAAGTAGCGCCATGGGAAGATGCCGCGCGCATGTTGATCGCTGAAGACGAGTTGCACGCCATAGCCCATCGGCTCGGCATGCGTGATGAAAACACCCTCGACCACAGGAACCTTGGCGCCATCGATGCGAAGGCGCCTGCACTGCGCGCAAGGGCACTCGCGGCGTAGCGTCGCATAGGAAATGCGTTGCGGCGCCTTATCGGCCCACACCAGACTCAAGGTGCCCGCGCGATGATCAAGTTCGATCCGGTCAGGCGTCGTCATGCATTCTCGCTTTCGATCTGCTGAAGCGCGATGCGCACGGCTTTGCGCACATCGGGATCGCGGTCATCGAGTGCCGCGCGCAGCGGTGCGACGACTGAGCGATCGCCCAGTTCCCCCAGTGCGAGCGCCGCTTCCTTCCTCAGATTGCTGATCGAGTGCGTGAGCAGCTTGGCGAGCGGCGCGCTCGCCTTGGCGTCGCCGATTCTGCCGAGCGCACGAGCCGAGCGCAATCTGACCTGCCAGTAGGCATCGTCGAGCGAGGTGATCAGTTCGTCGCGTGCATCAGGTGCGCGCAGCTTGCCGAGTGTCGTCGCAGCTTCTTCGCGCACCTGCCAGGCGTCGTCGTGCAACGCGCCGAGCAACGCGTTCACCGCCCCGGAAGAATCCGCCGATGCGAATCCCAGCGCCCCTGCAGCGGCACGCCTCACGTCCGGGTCCGGATCGGCACTCGCGAGCGACGCCAGCGAATCGAGCGCCCCCGGTTCCTTCAGCCAGCCGAGCACACCAACCGCTTCGCGCCGCACGGCCGCACTCGTGTGGACGAGCGCCTGCGTGGCTACATCGAATGCGCCGGGGTAGCGAAGCTCACGCAACGCGCGCAACGCAGACGCCTTGACGAACGCATCCGCGTGTCCAGCCCAGCGCGTGAGCACCGCGCCAGAAGCGGCGTCCTTCAGTTCCGAGAGACTTTGCGCAGCGGTGTTGCGTACGTCTGCGTCGGCGTCGAGCAAAGCACCGCCGAGCGCTTCCACAACGTCCGTTCGTTCCCAAGACGCAAGCACTTGCGCAGCCTCGCGACGCACGTCGGCGGCAGGGTCCTGCTGTAACGCGTCGATGACCGGTTGCAGCGAGCCTTCATCTTCGAGATCGGCGAGATCGAGGAGCGCGATGCGACGCACGGCCGGATCGGCGTCGGTGAGACGCGGGAGCAGAGCTGCGGCCTCTGGAGCGAGCGTGTCCGGGTCGTAGAGAAGGCGAAGGGTATCAGTCATGGATGGCTTGGGTTGGGGCAACGGCTTGTCAGCGGAGCAGATAGGGAATATCTACCTTCACGGCGCCTGTCGGGCAATCCTGTTCGCAGGGCATGCAATACCAGCATTCGTCGAACTGCATGTAAGCCTTGCCCTTGCTCATGTCGATGGCGAGCAGGTCCATCGGGCACACATCGACGCACACGGTGCAGCCTTTGTCGGCAATGCATTTGTCCTCGTCGACGGTAACGGGTGCGTTGCTGCGATGAAAGATCTCATGCGGGGTGAATGACATGTCGGTTCCTCGTTACGCGGGTACGGTCATGAGTGGACGCCCGCCGATGCGCAGCTTCTGATAGGCATTGTCGTCGCGTGGATCGGCGGCGATAACGTAGGGCTCGACCGCGCGCTTCTCGCTTGTCATGCGGCCGTGCTCGTCGCGTCGAAGATGCGTGTGGCAGAACCACTCGGCGTCGTCGCGAAGCGGATAATCGACGCGATGGTGATACAGACCCCAACGGCTCTCCGTGCGAAAAAGCGAGGCACGTGCCGCCATTTCCGCGCAATCGCGAATGACGCTGACCTCGGCCGCACGCATCAGCTCGTGCGGATTCGCAGCCTTGATCTCGCTGATGTCTTCGGCTATCTCCTCGAAGCGTTGCAAGCCGATCTCCATCTTGCGTGTGACCTTCGGCGGTTGCAGATAGTCGTTCACCATGCGGCGCAGCTTGTACTCGACCTGCGCGGATGCCAGCCCTGTTTCGCGCTCTAGCGGTTCGAAAACGCGGCGGCGCTCGGCTTCGACCTGCTCTTCATCGACCGGCGCAAGTTCGCGGCCCGCTACGTAGTCGGCCGCGTTGTGTCCGGCGAACCATCCGTATGTGAATGCGCCAAGCATGTAGTTATGAGGCACGGCTGCCATGTCGCCGGCGGCGTAGAGTCCGGGGACGGTCGTCTCCGCGCGCTCGTTCACGTACACGCCTGATGCGCTGTGTCCGCTGCAAAAGCCAATCTCCGAGATGTGCATTTCCACCATCTGCTGTCGATAGTCGGTGCCGCGTCCGGCGTGGAAGCGGCCGCGGCTCGGGCGTTCGTTCGTGTGCAGAATCTCTTCGATGTTTTGGATCGTTTCTTCCGCCAGGTGATCGAGCTTGAGAAACACGGGGCCGTTGCCGCTTTGCAGTTCCTGGTAGAACTCCCACATCATCTGGCCGCTCCAGTAGTCGCATTCGATGAAGCGCTCGCCCTTGCCATTCGCCGTAAAGCCGCCCAGCGGTCCGGTGACATAGGCGCATGCGGGACCGTTGTAATCCTTGATGAGCGGATTGACCTGGAAGCATTCGAGGTTGGCGAGTGCTGCGCCTGCGTGGTAGGCCATCGCATAGCCATCGCCAGCGTTGGTCGGATTCTCGTAGGTGCCCATCAGGTAGCCCGACGCGGGCAGTCCGAGGCGGCCGGCCGCGCCGCAACTCAGGATGACGGCCTTGGCGCGGACGACGTAAAAGTCAGCGGTGCGGCAGTCGAAGCCAAGCACACCGCAGACACGTCCTGTTGAATCCTTGAGAAGGCGCGTCGCAACCATGCGATTCGTGATCGACACACGCGCACGTTTGAGTTGCCTGTACAGCACCTTCTTGATGCTGTGGCCTTCGGGCATCGGCAGCACGTAAGAGCCCATGTGATGCACTTTCTTGACCGCGTAGTCGCCAGTGCTGTCCTTCTCGAACTTCACGCCCCAGCGGTCGAGTTCCTCGATCGTCGTAAAGCTGTGCTTTGCGTAGGCATACACGGCCGCCTGATCGACGATTCCGTCATTGGCGGCCGTGATCTCGCGCACATATTGCTCCGGTGTCGCATGGCCGGGGATCACCGCGTTGTTGAGCCCGTCCATACCCATCGAAATCGCGCCGCTGCGCTTCACGTTGGCCTTTTCCAGCAGCAAGATCCTGAGCGACGGATCGCGCTCCTTGGATTTTACCGCTGCCATCGGGCCTGCTGTGCCACCGCCCACCACGACGATGTCGTATTCGAGAACATGCGTTTTCATTGCTTATTCCTCGCGTTTCTGCGTGCTGTTTCCCGGTCGATGCGCAAGCGGTATTGAAACGCATCGCCTCGAAAATAGAGGTATTCGAAATCTATTGGCTTGCCGTCTGCGTCGTGCGTGAGCCGCTCGATACGCAACACGGGGCTGCCCTCATCGACGCGCAGCGCCTTCGCGGTGTCTTCGTCGGCGAGGATCGCATCGATCGAAACGTCCGCGTGGCCGAGCGGCACGGCGCAATCGTTTTCGAGGATCAGAAAGATGTCGCGTGTTTCCAGGTCCGCGCTCGCGACGCGCTTGCCGAGCGCCTCGGGCAACCAGGTTGTTTCGAGTGATACGGGCTCGCGGTTGAGCAATCTCACACGATGGATTTCGGCGACGCGCGAACCTTCCGGCACGTCGAGCCGCACCGCGACTTGCCGGCCCGCCTTCACGAAGCGCACGCTCTGAAGCTGATTGACGATCTCGTGGCCCATCGACGACATCGCTTCCGAAAACCCTTGCAGCGACGTGACGTTCTGAAAGGCTTTGGGCTTGGAAACGAACGTGCCTTTGCCGTGCAGCTTAAAGAGCAGGCCTTCTTTCTGAAGATCGCCGAGCGCCTGTCGGACGGTGATTCGGCTCACGTCGAACATCGCGCACAGTTCGTATTCGGACGGCATCTGACTGTGTGGCGCATACGTTCCATCGAGGATGCGCGCGCGCAGCGCGTCCTTGATCTGCGCGTAGAGCGGCAAGGGCGATAAAACTAGAAGGGTGGCGGCTGGCCTGGACATGGGTCCCACTTGTTATGACAAGATGGGACGAGTGTAGACACGGAGGCGTGTCTGCCAAACGAAGTTTTTATGCTATCGATTTTCGTTGTTGGCACATACGTCGTATTGGAGAAATCGACGCATCAACGGAAGCGCAAAAACTACTGTGCGACGCGCGCCTCAGCCTTCGGCCACTCTTTCATCATCTCGTCGACTTCCTCGCCGATCCATTCCCGGAACTGGATATATTCCGGCCGATGTCTCGCGTTCTTGTGCGTAATCAGATGATGATAACGATCATGGAAAACGAGCGAATCCTGCACAGGTCGAACGAGCACACCCTCGCTGATCTGACGATGAACAAGATGGTGCCAGCCAAGGATTGTCCCTTCACCCGCCTCCGCCATGGAAACGAGCAAGCGATAGTCGTTAGTTTCGAAAGGTTCGCCGAACGCGTTTCTTTCCGAGCCATCGCTTTGCTGAAACCAGTTGCGCCACACACGCCAGTCCACGTGTTCGCAAACCTGCGCACGACCCAAAAGAGAAAGATGCAGCGTCGGTTGCTTGAGAAGGTCGAGCGGCTTTAAAGCCTTGCCTCGAAAGTGACTGTCAAAGAACGCCTTGCTGCACACCGGATACACGACGTCATGAAACAGCGGTTCGACTTCATACTCCAGCTCGCGCGGCGGATTCTTGGTGATAATGAGATCGGGTTGCATGAGCTCATCCAGTTCCATGAAGTGCTCGGTGACCGTCACGTTGAGTTTGATGTCGGGGAAGCGCTTCCGGAAACGCGGCAAACGCGCTGACAGCCAAAGCGCGGAAAACGTATGGGACACACAAAGCCTCAACGCGTTCTTGTCCGAACGACGCACGACCTCGGCCGCCTCCGCGATGTTCATGATAGACAGATACGACGCGTTATAAAGGATGCGGCCCGCGTCAGTGAGCGCAATGTGCCGTCCCGTTCGCTCAAACAGGGCGACATCGAGCGCATCTTCGAGTTCCTTGATTTGCCGGCTGATGGCAGCCTGAGTAACGCAAAGAACCTCCGCAGCTTGCGTAAAACTCTCGTAACGTGCCGCCGTCACGAAGCATTTCAAAGCACGCAGCGACGGCATTTGCGCCAGGAGCCTGTCGGCAAACAGTTGCTTCTTCTGCATGGTCCTCACCTTATTTGCGGACGAACTCGAGAGACCGCGCGACCAGCGGACAGGCGGGCTTCCGATAGCCCGGGACAAGGTACTTTATCTCGGAATATCTGTGATTATCGGTCTGACAATAATAAATGGCTGTACGCTTATCCTTCTATACGTTTCAAGACGTTATCCAGTGCTGTTTCGTAGCGTGCATACACGCCTTCGCGCAAGAGTTCGTTATGAAGCTGTTCGTTGATCCCGCCTGGCGTCATGGACATGTGCGTCAAGGCAGAGAAGGAATGCTCCCTTTCGGCCGTGTCATTGACAAGACCGACCGAGTAAGCCGACAGATAGGTCCGCGCCGACCCGTAGTCGATGCCTTGCCTGACCAGCCATGCAGCCTGAGTTTCGAGCACCGCATAGAAGCTCGCCATCGTCGCCGTAACGGCTGAGATGGCATCGAACTTCCTTTCGTCATCGACATCGACTGCGGCGCCCACGAGGGAAAAAATCTGGCTCGCTATTTCATCGCGCGGGCAGAGCGCGGTGCTTCCCTTGGCAGCGGCGACGGCCGGCAGCGGTATGGCTCGGACAACCGCCTTGACCTCTCCGACCATCCGCTGCACCTCTGCAATCGAGACGCCAGCGAGAAAGCTGATGACGTGATGTCGTGGCGTGAACCGGAGATCGCCGAGCACCTCTCCGGCGATTTGCGGCACGACCGCGAGGCAGGCGATGTCACAGCGATCGAGCACCTCCTGATTCGATCCGCAAACGGAAATCCGCGAGTCGAGTGCAGCCAGGCTCGCGGCGATTTCGGCATTGCGTGGTGACAGAGAGATGCTCTCGAACGGCGCACCGACGCGAAGCAATCCTTTGACGATTGCCTGAGTGATCGTTCCTGTTCCAATGAAGCCTAGTCGCATGGTATTTGTAGGTTCAATGACACCGCGCTTGCTCGCGCGGCGCCAGGGGTTTGGGCTTCAGTCGAGTTTCAGCCAGGTTGTTTTCAGCTCGCAATACTGGTCGTGCGCATAGACGGACTTGTCTCGACCGCCGAATCCAGATTGCTTGAAGCCGCCAAACGGTGTCGACAGATCGCCTTCGCCGAAGCAGTTCACCGTTACCGTCCCTGCGCGGATTCTCGCCGCGACCTTATGCGCGTGGTTGACGTTGTCGGTCCACAGCGAAGCAGCGAGGCCGTAGCACGTATCGTTGGCAATCTGCACCGCTTCGTCGATGTCCTTGTATTCGATCACGCAGAGCACCGGCCCGAACACTTCGTCTCGCGCGATGCTCATGTCGGGCGTGACGTTATCGAAGATCGTCGGCTCGACGTACCAGCCGCCGCTCTCGACGAGAACCGCGTTGCCGCCGGCCGCAAGCCGCGCGCCTTCGGCCTTGGCCTTCTCGATGTGCCCGAGAACCTTCTCGTAATGCTGCTGCTCGATGAGGGCGCCCAGCTTGACATCGGGGTCCAGCGGGTCGCCGGTTTTCCAGCCTTCGAGCACGGTCTTGATCTTCGCAAGCAGCGCGTCCTTCTGGTCCGCATGCACCAGGAGGCGAGAACCCGCGCTGCAGTTCTCACCCATGTTCCAGAACGCCGCCGCGACCGCCTGCTCCGCGACGGCATCGAGATTCGCGACGTCGGGAAGCACGACTTGCGGATTCTTGCCACCGCATTCGAGAATGACGCGCTTGAGATTCGTGTCGGCGGAATAGCGCAGGAAGCGCTTGCCCGTTTCGGTCGAACCGGTGAACGCGATGAGATCGACGTCGGGGTGAAGGCCGAGCGCCTGTCCCGCCTTTTCTCCGGTTCCCGTCACCACGCTGAACACGCCTGCCGGCACGCCGGCTTCCAAAGCGAGGTCGGCGATACGCAGTGTCGCAAGCGACGTTTGCTCGGCGGGCTTCACGATGACGCTGTTGCCGACCGACAAAGCCGGCCCGATCTTCCAAGCGAGCATCAGCGCAGGAAAATTCCACGGCAAGACAGCGCCGACAACACCGATAGCCTCGCGCGTAATCATGCTGACGACGTTTGCCCCCGATGGCGATAGCGCGTCATAGCGCTTGTCGGTCACTTCGGCATGCCAGCGGATACAGGCAGCCGATTCGGGAATGTCCAGTCCCAGGCACTCCGAGATCGGCTTGCCTGCTTCGAGTGCTTCGAGCACGGCGAGTTCGTCGGTATGCTCTTCGATCAACTGCGCGAGCTTTAGAAGCACGGCCTTGCGTTGGGCCGGAGCCGCCTTCGACCATACGCCGGATTCGAACGCGTCTCTCGCTGCGACTACCGCGCGGTCCACGTCCTTTTCGTCGCAATAGGCCACGTCGGCGAGCGTCTTTCCACTCGCCGGATTCAACGTGGGGAATGTCTCGCCCGAGGCCGACGGACAGCGGGCACCGCCAATGAAGGCTCGTCCGTCGAGCGATAGTGCAGCAGCCTTTTGCTTCCATTCGTTAAGCGTCGTCATATGCGTTTCCTTAAGCGATTAAAGTTCGGCGCCAGCCGAAAGCTCCTTGACCCATATGGCGGCTGTTACCGCGACATCCGCGATCGGTCGCATGGGCAAGGGGCGCGGTGTGGGTTGCTTCAGGAGCTGTTGAACCATCTCGTTGTTCATGCCCAGCGCGTATTCGGCAATCACTTTTCCAGAAGCCGATCCTCTGCTAAGCCCCAAGCCATTGCAGCCGATCGCCTGATACAGGCCATCGTCCCTTCTGCCGAAGAGCGTGCCGCTATTGGCCGACAGGCAAAGCGCGCCGCCCCATGTGTATTCGAGTTCGACGTCTTTCAGCATCGGGAAACGTCGATCGAACGACCGTTGATGCAGATGCTTCGCTTTGCGCAAATCCGACTCCGATACCTCCAGCCCCGGCCGGAATGCAAAGTGATTGCGAATGCAGATGCGATCCGTGCCCAGCCGCCTGACGGTGGTTCCCATGGGGTCTGCCGGAATCAGCGCCCACGAGTTGATGCCGCCAAGCGCCTTGACTTCGTCGGGCGTCATGACACGAGTCAACGATGCGAACGTGTACACGGGCAACAACCCGTTCGGATGATCACCGAACGTTGCCGCGTAGGCGTTCGTGCAAAGAATCACCTTGCCGGCGGTAATCTTTCCGTTAGCGAAGGAGAGGACTTCGCCAGCCGCCGTGTGCTCGAGCCGCGACACAGGACTGAGCTCGAAGACTTCAACGTTCGACGGCATCGTGCTCGCCAGTCCGCGCATGAGCGCAGCGGGTTGCACCGTGCTGCAGCCGGGCGTGAAGATCGCACCGTGATAGAACGAAGTCCCCGTAACCTTGGCGATGGCGGCCTCGTCGAGCCACTCGAATCTTTCGTCGATACGCCGCAAGCCGCTTGCGAAGTGCTCAAGCGCTTCCTTGCCGCGCTTGTTGACCGATGCGTGATACTTGCCGTCGTCGCGCCAGTCGCAAGCGATTCCCTCTGCGCGCACGATGGACCTGACGTAACCGATGCCGTGCCGCTGCATCTGTATGTCGGCCTTGTCGGCATCGACGCTTCTCGAATAGCTTTCGCTGCTGATGTCATGCGGCAAGTCGACGAAGAAACCTGAATTGCGCCCCGCAGTCGAACGGCCGATGCGATCCGCCTCGACGATCGCGATGCTCGCCTGTGGCGCGAGCTCGCCCAGTCGTCGAGCGGCACACAGTCCTGTGATTCCACCGCCGACCACCACAAAATCAAATTGCCGCTCGCCACGCATCGAATGCGCGGCTGAAGGCGGTGACAGGGTCTCCCACCAGCCATTGACTCCATCGGCAGCGGGAAGCCGGGCGAATTCGAGTTTCGAGGCCATGCAAATCAGCGTCCCTTGCGGAGCAGCGGTTCGACGAGCTTCGCGAAATCGCGGCGCTCAGTGTCGGTGAGCGTGCCGAGCGGCGCGCGGGCATCGCCGACGCGCGTGCCTGCCAGCTCGCATCCATAGCGCACATACTGGATGAACTTGCCGCTCCGTTCGAGCAACTCGAGTACGGGGAGCAGCGCCGTCATCAACTCGCGGCCCGCGACAAAATCGCCGCGCTTGACGCACGCTTCGAGCAACTCGACGTGCACTTCGGGCAGGAAATTCGCCGCGCCTGCGACCCAGCTTCGGGCGCCCCAGACGAAGAATTCGAGCGCCTGGTCGTCCATGCCGCAACTGAGAACAAGCTTGCTCTTGAAATGGGTCGCGAGATGATGCAGGTGCGCGATATCGCCGGTGCTCTCTTTCATCGCGACGAAGTTGGGGCGTTCAAGCAGTTCCTCGAGCACGCGGTCGCTGATGTCGGTGCCTGTGCGCGCCGGGAAGTTGTACAGCATGATCGGCATGTCGAGACTGTCGTCGACTGCGAGCATGTGCTGCAGCAGTTCGTCCTGCGTGGGCTGCGCGTAGTAGGGCGCGGCGAGCAGCAGTGCGTCGAGGCCGGCCTTCTTCGCTTCCTGTCCGAGGCGCAGCACTTCACGCGTCGTCGTGGCGTTGATGCCTGCGGTCAGGAGCGTCTTGCCGCCCGCGGCCTGCGCGACGGAATGGAACGTGGCCACGCGTTCGTCGAAACTGAGCGCGTAGTACTCGCCCGTCGTGCCGCCGACGCCGAGACCGGACAGACCCCGACCAGCGAGATCTACCGCGTGCTTGCCGAGTAGCTCATGGTCGATCTCGCCGTCGGCTTTGAACGGGGTGACCAAGGGTGCATGTACGCCTTCGAAGCTCATTGAATCCTCTGCTTGGTTTGGACCTCACCGCGTGTGCGGTGCGGTAAGGTTGAAAGTGATGATCGCCCGCGTCAGAGCAGGGCTTCTGCATTCGAGTAGATGGGGAACCGGTTGCACAGGTCGCGAACGCGGCTTCGCACCGAACGCTCGACCAGTTCGTCGCCTTCGGGCTGCTTTTCCAGCGCGGAGAGAATCTCCAGAATCAGCGCGCCGATCTCCTCGAACTGCTGGACGCCGAAGCCGCGCGTCGTTCCTGCGGGCGTGCCGAGGCGAATGCCTGACGTGACGGTCGGGCTCTCGGTATCGAACGGAATGCCGTTCTTGTTGCACGTGATCCCCGCACGTTCGAGCGCTTTCTCCACGCGTGTCCCGGTCAGGCCTTTAGGACGAAGATCGACGAGAAGCAGATGGTTGTCGGTGCCGCCGGTGACGAGGTTCACGCCACCGAGCTTCAGCACTTCGCCCAGTGCCTTCGCGTTTTGCAGGACGTGGTCGATGTACGTCGTGAACTCTGGACGCAAGGCTTCGCCGAACGCGACCGCCTTGCCCGCGATGACATGCATCAGCGGACCGCCCTGCAGGCCGGGGAATACGGCGGAGTTGATCTTCTTCGCGACATCGGCGTTGTTCGTCAGGATGAAGCCGCCTCGCGGACCACGCAGTGTCTTGTGCGTGGTCGAGGTCACCACGTCCGCGAACCGCACGGGGTTTTCGTGCCGGCCGGCCGCGACGATGCCCGCGATGTGCGCCATATCCACCATCAACAGTGCGCCGACGCTGTCCGCGATCTGGCGGAAGCGCGCGAAGTCGAGTGCGCGCGGATAAGCCGAATAGCCCGCGATGATCAGCTTCGGCCGATGTTCATCGGCAAGCTTCTGGACTTCGTCGTAGTCGATGCGAAGCGTCTCGCGGTCCACGCCGTACTGCACAGCGTTGAACCACTTGCCGGACATCGCGGGACGCGCGCCGTGAGTCAGGTGGCCGCCGGCGTCCAGCGACATGCCGAGGACCGTATCGCCCGGCTTGAGCAGCGCGAGCATCACCGCGCCGTTTGCTTGTGCGCCGGAGTGCGGCTGCACGTTGGCGTATTCGCATTCGAAGAGCGCCTTGACGCGGTCCAGCGCCAGCGCTTCGATGCGATCGACGTGCTCGCATCCGCCGTAATAGCGCTTGGACGGATAGCCCTCGGCGTACTTGTTCGTCAGCACCGTGCCTTGCGCTTCCATCACTGCGGCGGACACGATGTTCTCGGAAGCGATCAACTCGATCTGGGACTGCTGGCGACGCAGTTCCAGCGCGATTTCCGAGGAGATGACCGGGTCGCGGTCCTGCAGGGTCTCTGAGAAAAATCGAACGTTATCGTTCACAGACATACTCCGTTTTAGTCAGTCGGGCAGGGTGCACCTGCTCACATGTCATTGCGCGAGCCACGCCTTCAGCTTGTCGGGATGGGCCTCGACGAACTTCTTCGCTGCCGTCGCGTAATCGTTGGTGCTGTTGCCCTCGAGTTCAATAGCCTCGACGTCGGCGAGCGTCAGCTTGAAATGCTTCATGAAGACATTGGCACGCGGGAACTTGGTGGCGAACTGCTTCGAGCCGAACGCGTGAATCTGTTCTTCGCCGCCGAGTGCGCCCTTCGGGTCCTTCAGGTAACGCATCGGCCATTTCTGGAAGAGCCAGTGCGGGCTCCAGACAGTCGCAACGATCCATTGCTTGGACTGCGCCGCCCGCGATACCGAGGCGAGCATGCCCGCTTCGCTCGACGATTGCAGCTTGTAGCCCGCGAGGTCGTATTCCTTGATGGCTTTCTCCGATGCCTGCATGAGACCGCCGCCCGGCTCGATGCCTTGAATCGTGCTGTTCAGCTTGCTCTTGACGTCCGGCTTGTTGAGATCGGCAATCGACGAGAGCTCCGACTCGGGGATATAGCTCGGGACCGCCCAGCCGTTCTTGCCGCCGGTATAAATGACGGAGACGTCATCCATATCGTTCTTGTAGCGCGAGTAGTACGTGCCGTGGGTCACCGGAAGCCAGCCCCCGACCATGAGGTCCAGGTCCCCGCGCGCGACGCCCTGATACTGGATGCCGATGTCCGCCTGAACGAACTGAACCGGTTGCTGGAGCTTCGTTTCGAGCACGTACTTCACGACGTTCGCAACGGCGAGCACGTCCGCCCAGTTGGTCGTTGCAATCTTCACGGGCTCGGCTGCCGCCACGCCGCCCGCATGTAGCCCGACCGCGCAAAATGCCGTTGCAGTGAGCTTCGCAAGGTACGACTTGAGCATTCCAGTTTTCATCTGATACTCCTGCAAGGGTTAGGGTTTGTTCGTCTTCTTCGTGAGTTACGTCTGGGTCTGAGCCGGTTCGCTTGCAGCCTGTTTCGATGCCTTGGGGCGGCTCACTTTCTTTTTCGACTTGACGCCGAAGCTCTCAGTCAGGCGGTCGAGAATGATGGCGAGCAGCACGACGCCGAGGCCGCCTTCAAAGCCGATACCGATGTCGAGCCTTTGGATGCCACTGAGCACATATTCGCCAAGTCCACCCGCACCGATCATCGAAGCGACGACGACCATCGAGAGCGCCATCATGATGGTCTGGTTGATGCCCGCCATGATCGAGGGAAGCGCATTCGGAAGCTGGATCTTCCAGAGCAGTTGCGTGTCGGTGCTGCCGAAGGAGCGGCCAGCCTCCATGAGTTCCTCGCGGACCTGCTTGATGCCGAGAGTCGTGAGGCGCACGACCGGGGGCATGGCGAAGACGATCGTCGCGATGACGGCCGGCACGCGCCCGAGTCCGAACAGGATCACGGCGGGGATCAGATACACGAAGGCGGGCATCGTCTGCATCAGATCGAGCAGCGAGCGCAGGATGACTTCGACGCGTTTGTTGCGTGCGCCCCAAATGCCCAGGGGAATGCCGATCAGCAGGCTGAAGAACGTTGCCGCGATGACGAGGGCGAGCGTCGCCATGGTTTGCGGCCAAAGACCCATGTAGTGGATGGCGTAGAGCGCAACACCGCCAAAGGCAGCAAACGCAACGCCCTTGCGCCACAACGCAACGGCCATCAACGCGACCAGCACCACGACAAACGGAATCGCACCGAGACCGTCTTCGAGCAACTTGACGACAGCGCCCAACGCAGCGGAAAACGCGTCGAAACCGCCGCGAAAGTGAAGAAACAGGAAATTGACCGCGCTTTCAGCCGCCTGCCCGATGAATGACGAGTTCATGAAGCCCTCCGTTGCATAACCTGTTTCAGAATCGTGCGGCACGACACGACGCCAGCGAACGCACCCGCCTGATCGACGATGGGGACGTCGTGATCCTGGCCAAGCGCAATGGTCGACAGTTCGTGTAAATCCGCGTCGAGAGGAATGGGAGAGACGTCGCGCAAAAGCGCGTCGCGAATGGGTCCGCTTCCGCACCTGTGCAGCGAGGCGGGCGTCACGCACCCTTGATAGCGTCCCGCTTCGTCGCAGACATAGCCGCACTCGACGCCGGCGTCGATGAGCTGATTCAGATAGCGCTCCGACGATGCACCGCTATCGCACTTGATGAGTCCGCGGTCGACCTTCGTGAGGAAGCTCGATGCCTTCAGAAAGCGCGACACGTCCACGTTGCGGAAGAAATTGCGAACATAGTCGTCAGCGGGCGTTTGAATCAGCTCGGCCGGCGTGCCGACCTGAACCAGTCGTCCATCCTTCATCACGCCAACGCGTCCGCCGATCTTGATGGCTTCTTCGATATCGTGCGAAATAAACACGACGGTACGCTGTTCCTCCTTTTGCAAGCGGAGGAGCTCGTTCTGCATTTCGAAGCGGATGAGCGGGTCGAGGGCCGAGAAGGCTTCATCCATCAAGAGGACCGACGGGTTCACGGCCAGAGCGCGCGCCAGTCCCACGCGTTGCTGCATGCCGCCCGACAACTCGCCCGGATAGAGCTTTTCGTACGAACCGAGACCGACGCGAACGAGCGCGCTGCGCGCCACGTCGTAGCGTTCCTTCTTCTTGAGGCCGCCCACTTCGAGACCGTACGACACGTTGTCGATGACGGTGCGGTTGGGCAAGAGCGCGAACGACTGAAAGACCATCGCCATCTTGTTGCGCCGTACTTCGCGCAATTCGGGCGTGGACATCGGCGCGATGTCGCGGCCTTCGAGCACGACCTTGCCGGATGTAGGCTCGATCAGGCGATTGAGCAGACGAACGAGCGTCGACTTTCCGGAACCGGACAGTCCCATGATCACGAAGATCTCGCCCGATCGCACGCTGAGACTCACGTTGTCGACCGCGACCATGTTGCCGGTCTGCTCGAAGATCTCGTTGCGTCCGAGGCCTTGACGCAGGAGTTCCGCAGCGCGCTCGGGTTTGGGTCCGAAGATCTTCGAAAGATTCTGGACCGTAAGAATATCCTTCGCCCGCTCGGACGTTTGGGCAGCCGTCGACGCTTGAAACGTCGCGGCCGCGTCTGACGGGAGGGTTAGGTTTGGGGTCATTCTGTCATTCCAGCTGGCAAGTTCAAAAACCTGTGGCCCAGTCCGGCTCGCGGACGCGCTGGGAGGCAGCG
Organism: Caballeronia humi; assembly: GCF_001544475.1. Taxonomy (GTDB): domain Bacteria; phylum Pseudomonadota; class Gammaproteobacteria; order Burkholderiales; family Burkholderiaceae; genus Caballeronia; species Caballeronia humi. The sequence continues at coordinate 80,916 of NZ_FCNW02000005.1, forward strand.
TCCGGCGAAACGTGCGCGGGGCAGGGATGAGCGTTGCGGCTTCCGGCATTCGCGCCGAAGAGCCATTTCTGTAAGCGAAGACAGCGAGCGTCGTGAAGTCGCAGATTTCGCGGCTATCTCACCACCGATACGTGATTTGTTCAAACCGCATTATCGGTAGCCAACGTTTGTTGCGTTGATAGAAGCGTACCCCGACAATTTCACTCATCCAGCTACATTTACTGGGCTCTTTGCCATACCTAGGGTTATGAGTCGTGGCCTGCGAATTGGCGGCGTTTCGGCCAGATGCCCACGGGGCGGGGCGGCGGACGATTAAAGGACTTCAGGATCGACGTTCGAGGAGGGGCGGGGATAAGGGAAACCACCGAGCGGAGCGGTTTTACTGCGGCGGATTGTCGAATATTATCGATTGCAGTGGCGTTGTCCAGAACGAATCACGTAATAAGCGACCACGCAGCACGGCTGAGAGCCCACAACGTTTAAAACGAGAACGCATGCAGAAATCATCGAACAGAGAGACCCGAAGCCATTACGCGATCCGGCAGGAAGACTGGCGCCCGCTTAGGATCGGTGATTCGCACATCCCCGGCTACTTCTGGATTCCCTTATCGGATGACGAGGACGGAGCGTGGTCGAGCTACTGGATGAAGATCGAGGCGGGGGCGCGAGGGCCGGTGCATCGCCATGGAACGACCGAACTGCTCGTCGTACACGAAGGCGTGCTCTCCGATAGCGATGGTGCAACGTTCACAGCCGGCGATGTGCTGACATACGCGGCAGGATCAAATCATGCGACTTCATCCGATACCGGATGCGTCGTCCTGGTCGTTGCGCGAACCGGTTCGACGCTGGCCGACTAAAGGCGAGAAATGAGCGCGCCAGATGCTCGACGGTGGCGCCGTGCCTTGCGCAAGACGCCACCAAAAATCGCTCAACGAAACAGCTTGGTTGCCTGCGAGAGCGTATTCACGACGCCCCACGCGAGCGGTACGAGCACGTAAATCCAGAAGATGGCAAGCAGCACCTTGTTGGTCGGATGCTCGGCGGTGCGCAAATCAGCGTTCATTTTCGATGCTCCTTTTTTTAGTTGATCGCCGGCGTCGACGTGTTCATGTGATGCCTTTCATCCACGCGACGAATGAGCAGATTGCACACGAACCCGATGACGAGCAGCGCCGCCATGATGTGCAGCGTCGTCGTATAGGCTTCCGCTTTCGCCACGCCGCGCTCGACTTCATACGCGCGGATATAGTTGACGAGCACCGGTCCCGCGATGCCAGCCGCCGCCCACGCCGTGAGCAGCCGCCCATGAATGCCGCCGACGAACGCCGTACCGAACATGTCGGCGAGATAGGCGGGAATGGTGGCGAAGCCGCCGCCGTACATCGAGAGAATCACGCCGTACGCAAGCACGAACAGCGCGATGTTGCCCGACTGCGCGAACTGCGGAACGAGGTAGTACAGCACCGCGCCGAGCGCGAAGAAAACGAAATACGTGTTCTTGCGCCCGATGAAGTCGGACGTCGATGCCCACACGAAACGTCCGCCCATGTTGAAGAGCGACAGGAGCCCGACGAAGCCCGCCGCTGCGCCCGCCGTGATCGATGCCTTGAAGCTTTCCTGGATCATCACCGATGCCTGGCCGAGCACGCCGATGCCAGCCGTCACGTTCAGGAACAGCACGAGCCACAGCAGATAGAACTGCGGCGTCTTCAGCGCCTGATCGATGTGCACATGCTCGCGCGTGATCATCTTGCTGGCGGTGACGGGCGGCGTCCAGCCGCTCGGTTTCCAGTCGCGCGGCGGGACGCGGATCGCGAGCGCGCCGATCGTCATCGAGATGAAGTACACGACGCCCAGCACGACGAACGTCTGCGCGACGCCGTTACTCGTCGCGCTCTTGAAGTGGTTCATCAGCGCGACCGAGGCGGGCGCCGCGATCATCGCCCCGCCGCCGAAGCCCATGATCGCCATGCCAGTCGCCATGCCGCGACGGTCCGGGAACCAGCGGATGAGCGTCGATACCGGCGACACGTAGCCGAGCCCAAGCCCGATGCCGCCGATCACCCCATAGCCGAGATACAACAGCCAGATCTGGTGCAGTTGCACGCCGAGCGCCGAGACGAGAAAGCCGCCGCCGAAGCAGCACGCGGCGGTGAACATCGTGCGGCGCGGGCCAACCTTTTCGAGCCACTTGCCGGCGAAGGCCGCTGAGAGACCGAGAAACACGATCGCAAGCGAGAAGATCCAGCCGAGCGTCGTGAGCGACCAGTCATCGGGAGCCGGTTGCGTGATGCCGATCACCTTCGTGAGCGGCGCGTTGAATACCGAGAATGCGTACGCCTGGCCGATACACAAGTGGACGGCGAGCGCGGCGGGCGGGACCATCCATCGCGAGAAGCCGGGCTGCGCAATGGTGGCGCTTTTGGAAAAGAAGCCGCGCGGTTCAGCGGCGGGATCGTTGTCGGTGATGCTGTTCATGGTCGGTCTCCGGGATCGTCTTTTTATGCACTGACGCCGCTTATAGTCATTGACGCGCTTGCCGTTATGCCATGCCGGCAAGCGCGCTGCCGTCAGCTTTCAAGTCTGGTCAAGTCAGACTACAACGGCTTACGGACGTCAATGCGCAGGACCATAGTCGACGCTTGTCGTTTTGGCAATATGAACGATCGTGCCATAAGTGTTTGCCCGGAGTGGGGCGGAGTTATTACGACGCAAATCCGGCGACATTCGACTTGCTGGCTACCGGCAATTCAAAGCGAAACGTCGTGCCGGGTCCGTCGCGATCGAGCAGACGTATCTCGCTGTGATGCAATTGCAGCATGCGCTGCACGATCAACAAGCCGAGCCCGCCGCCCTGATGTGTGCCGCCGGAGCTGAATGGCCGTTCGAACAGACCTTCGCGCAACTCGGCCGGAATTCCGGGGCCGGTGTCGCTGATCGTGACCGATACGTTGCCGCCCTCGTACGCGAGATCGACGTCGATCGCACCTTCGGCGGGAGTATGACGAATCGCGTTGTCGAGCACGTTCGTGAGCACGCGTTCGATCATGCCGAGATCGGCGCAAACGTTCGGCAGTCGCGGGGGAATGCCCGCCCGCAGCCGGATGCGGCGCGCTTCGACCGGCAATTCGAACTTCTGGAAGACGTCCTGCAGCAGATCGATCAGCGAGAATGATTCGAGGGCCGGCTGGACGTTGCCGTGTTCAAGCCGCGCCAGTTCGAAGAGCGCCTGCGCGAGCCGTCCCACCTTCACGCTTTGCGCCAGCGCGATCGCGAGATAACGTTTGCGCTCCGTTTCGCCCAGTGTCCCGGACTTCAGCGACAGCGTTTCGAGGTAGCCATGCAGCGAGGTCAGCGGCGTGCGCAGGTCGTGCGAAATGTTGGCGATCAGCTCGCGCCGCTGCTGATCCTGCCGCGTGAGCGCGCGCCATTGATCGCCGATTCGGTTCGCCATCTGCGCGAACGTCGCTTCGAGCACGGCGATTTCGTCGCGCCGTCCGGCAGGCGCGGAACGCGGGACGGCTGGTTGCGTGTCGGGTTCGCCGTCGGCATCGAAGCGGCGCATGGCTTCCGTGAGCCGCCGCAGCGGCCGCGTGATCAGGCCGAAAGCGCTCAGGCCCGCGAGCAACCCCAATAGCGCGACGAGCGCCATCGACCACAACGTCGTGCGCAGCACCGAACTGGCTGCCACGCGCGCAGCGAGTGCGTCGTGTTCCTCGCCGAGCAGGACCACGTAGATATAACCGGACGGTGGTTGCCCGCTCAATTCCAAAGGCGCGGCGCTGAACACCTTCTTGCCGTCTGCGCTGCGCGGGTCGTCGCCGAGGATCGGCAATTCGCCGCCCGCGATGAATTGCCGGATCGGCGCGAGATCCACCCGTTCGCGCTTGACGTGGCCGGACGGCGCATCGTCGCCCTGGATGCGTCCCTGGTTGTCGAGCAGATACACCTCCACGCTCGGGTTCACCATCATCAACTGCCCGAACAACTGCCGCACCGCATCGGGCCGCAGGCCGTTCGCGTCGGTCAGCGTGGTGCGGTGCGCGATATGGTCGGCAAGACCCTTCGACAGGCTTTGCACGACCTCCTTTTCGTGCAGGTCGCTTGAACGGATCTGCAGCCACGCCGATGCGCCGCAGCACGCCAGCAACAGCGCGGAGAAAACGATCGAGAGGCGCTGGGTGAGCGTGAGATTCACGGCGCGTCCTTGTGCGGTTCGCCGGGGAGAGCCAGCTTGTAGCCACGTCCCCAGACGGTCAGGATGCGCTCGGGCTGGGCCGGATCGGCCTCGATCTTCGCGCGCAGCCGGTTGATGTGCGTGTTGACCGTGTGTTCGTAGCCTTCGTGCTGATAGCCCCACACGGCATTGAGCAGGTCCATGCGCGAGAACACTTTGCCGGGGTGCTGCGCGAAGAAGTACAGGAGGTCGAATTCGCGGGGCGTGAGCTCGATTGGCCGGCCGTTGTCGGTGGCATCGCGGGTGATCGGGTCGATCGCCAGTGTGCCGATTCGTACGCTGCCCGCGTCGATGCGCGAATCCTTCGCCATCGCTTCGACGCGCCGCAGCAACGCCTTGACGCGGGCCACCAGTTCGAGCACGGAGAAGGGTTTCGCCAGATAGTCGTCGGCGCCGAGTTCGAGGCCGAGGATGCGGTGCACCTCGCTCGAACGGGCGCTCGTGATGATGATCGGCGTATAGCGCGTCATCGCACGGGCGCGACGGCAGATTTCGAGACCATCGACACCGGGCAGCATCAGGTCGAGGATCAGCGCGTCCCAGCCGCCCTGTTCCAGCAGGCGCAGGCCTTCGTTGCCATCGGCGCTGTGCACGACTTCGTAGCGTTCGTCGCGCAGATGAAGGCTCAGTACGTTGGCAATATCGACGTCGTCTTCGACGATCAGGATGCGCTTCGGGTGGTCCATGAGGAGTTCGTGGCGTAAGTGAGGCCGATAAACGCCGGCCGTTACGCCATTGTGCAAAATTTTCGGCGCCGAGTTATCACGATTAATTTAACTTTTCGTGAGGACTTCGACATCGGCCGCATTCCAGAATGTGGCCACTTTCCGAAGATTCGCATCGAGGGGTTCATCATGCAAGGCAGAAGGCGCTTTTTGATCGCGGGCGGCACGGCAGTAGCGGCGTTTGCGGCGCTGGGCCGTCTGCGCCCGCTGGCTGCCGCGACCATGGATGCCGGCAAGCCGGCCGCAAGTTTCGAAGTCACGCATACGGACGCGCAATGGCGCCAGATGCTGACGCCACAGGCGTATGAGGTGTTACGTCATGAAGGCACCGAGCGGCCGTATACCAGCCCGCTGAATGACGAGCATCGCGCGGGGGTGTTCGGTTGCGCGGGTTGCCGGCTCGATCTGTTCGGCTCGCGTACAAAGTTCGACAGCCACACCGGCTGGCCGAGCTTCTGGGCGCCGCTCGACCATGCCGTGGCGACGCGCGAAGATCGCTCGTTCGGCGTGACGCGTACCGAAGTCCACTGCCGTCGCTGCGGCGGCCATCTCGGCCATGTATTCGACGACGGCCCGAAACCCACGGGCCTGCGCTATTGCATGAACGGCGTGGCGATGAACTTTACGCCTGCTGCCGCTTAACCTAATCCACCGTCTACCGCCATGCTACTCATCGTTCTCGCCTATCTCGGCGGCGTCCTCACGATTCTCAGTCCGTGCATCCTGCCGGTGCTGCCGTTCGTTTTCGCGCGCGCCGATCAGCCGTTCGTGAAGAGCGGCTTGCCGCTGCTCGCTGGGATGGCGTTCACTTTCGCCATCGTCGCGACGCTCGCCGCGGTCGGCGGCGGCTGGGTCACGCAGGCCAATCAGTACGGACGCTGGCTCGCGATCGCGTTGCTCGCCGTCTTCGGTCTGACGCTGCTGCTGCCGCGCTTCGCCGATCATCTGATGCGTCCGTTCGTGAGCGCGGGCAATCGGCTGTCGAACTTCGCGCAGGAAGACGGCCAGCAGGTTCGCCCCGGTGCGTCGTTTCTGCTCGGCATCGGCACCGGCCTGCTGTGGGCGCCGTGCGCCGGTCCGATTCTCGGTCTCGTGCTGACGGGCGCGGCGCTTCGTGGCGCAAGCGTCGGCACCACGCTGTTGCTGCTGGCTTATGCAGCCGGCGCCGCGACTTCACTCGCGATCGCGCTCCTGATCGGCGGACGCGTGTTCGCGGCGATGAAGCGCTCGCTCGGCGCGGGCGAGTGGGTTCGTCGCGGGATCGGCGTGGCAATGCTGGGCGGCGTGGTGGCGATTGCGCTCGGCCTCGACACGGGTGTGCTGACACGCGTTTCGACCATCGCGACGAGTGGCATAGAACAGAAACTGGTGGACAAGCTGTCGCCCCGCAAGGCCCCGTCCGATGCCGTGATGACCGCCGACCCAGCCGCTGCCGGTGCGATGATGCGCGCCGCGCAAGCTACACCCAATAACGCTGCGCCGCTGCCGGTCGAAGGCGTGCTGCCGGCGCTCAACGGCGCCGTCCAGTGGCTCAATTCGCCACCGCTGACGGTTCAGGACCTGCGCGGCAAGGTCGTGCTCGTCGATTTCTGGACGTACTCGTGCATCAACTGCCTGCGTTCACTGCCGTACGTCAAGGCGTGGGCGCAGAAGTACAAGGATCAGGGACTGGTCGTGATCGGCGTGCACGCGCCGGAATTCGCCTTCGAACGCGATATCGGCAACGTGAAGAAGGCCACGCATGATCTCGGCGTCGACTATCCGGTCGCGATCGACAACGACTTCGCGATCTGGCGCGCGCTGAACAACCAGTACTGGCCGGCGCATTATTTCGTCGATGCGAAAGGACAGATCCGCTATCACCATTTCGGTGAGGGCGACTATGCGGAATCGGAGAAGGTGATCCAGCAACTGCTGGCCGAAGCGGGACATGCGGACGTATCGAAGGTCGCGCTCGGGATCACGAGCGGTAGCGTACAGGGCGTGCAGGCTGCGCCCGACAGCGCCGACATGCGATCGCCGGAAACGTACATCGGCTACCAGCGTGCGGAGAATTTCGCGTCGCCCGGCGGCGAAGCGCAGGACAAGGCGCACACCTACGCGGCGCCTTCACAGCCCGCTGTCAACGATTGGGGACTGGCCGGCACGTGGACGGTTGGCGCCGAACACGCGACGCTGACGGAGCCGTCGGGGCGCATCGTCTACCGGTTTCATGCGCGCGACCTGCACCTCGTGCTGGGTCCAGGTCAGGACGGCAAGCCGGTGCGGTTTCGCGTGAGCGTCGATGGTGCGGCACCTGGCGCGGCGCACGGCACCGATGTCGCGGCAGACGGCAGCGGCACCGTGACCGAACAGCGTCTCTACCAGCTCGTGCGCCAGACGGGCGACGTCGCCGATCACACGTTTTCGATCGAGTTTCTCGATGCGGGCGTGCAGGCGTATGCGTTCACGTTCGGCTGATTCAACTACTTCTTTAGAGGACGGATATCGTGCAAAAGAACTTCATGAAGATTGCGGGTTGCGTCGCTATCGCGGCGAGTGTGTTTGCCTTGCAGCGCGTCGCGAATTCGAGCGAGGCTGCGACGATGATTCCACCGCCTGCCCAGGACGAAAAAGTCGGCGCGACGCATAGCGAGACCGCCGTGTTCGCAGGCGGCTGTTTCTGGGGCGTACAGGGCGTGTTCGAACACGTACGCGGCGTGAAGCAGGTCGCCTCCGGCTACGCGGGTGGCACGGCGGCCACCGCGCGATACGAAACCGTGAGCGGCGGCGATACGGGGCACGCGGAATCGGTGCAAATCACGTACGACCCGACGCAGGTCACCTACGGACGGTTGTTGCAGATTTTCTTCTCGGTGGCGCACAACCCGACCGAGTTGAATTACCAGGGACCGGATCACGGCACGCAGTATCGATCGGCGATCTTCCCTGTGGATGCCCAGCAACGCAGCGTCGCGCAATCGTATATCGCGCAGCTCGACAAGGCGCATGTGTTTTCAGGGCCGATCGTCACGCGCGTTGAAGACTACAAGGGGTTCTATCCGGCGGAAAGCTATCACCAGAATTACCTGGCGCTTCATCCCGATCAGCCGTACATCGCGATCAACGATCTGCCTAAAGTAAGCGGGCTGAAGCGCATGTTCCCCGAGTTGTATCGCGACGATCCGGTCCTGCTCAAGGTGAACGCGTCGTAAAGGTCAACGTCGTTTGCGCGGCGCAGGACGAGTCGACCGGCTGGGTCGGGTTATCGAGGAAGGCGGCCATGATCGCGGGCGCGCACGTCGATTTTCCGAGCACCGAATGGCCCGTGAACGGAAACGGCACGACTTGAGCGTTCTTGAGGTCCGGCGTGATCACGTCGACCCACTCGGGCGCGGTCGCAGCATCAAAGGAACCTTCGAGGACCAGCACCGGCACGTCGCTCACGATGCGGGCGCTCACCGACGGGTCCGCGCGGCCGACGTTCCACACCGGGCACTCGTAGAAAAGCCGTCCCTGCTTGGGCTGGATCTTCAACACGCGATCCGGGAAGCCGGGCAGCGCCGCTTGCGCTTTCGCCAACGTGGCTGCCTCGGTGGTGAGATTGGCGCTCTCCGCGCAGAACACGTCGAGGGCTAGACCGGTACCCCCGAGCCCGACGAACTCATGCGGGCCACGGAAGGCAAGATAGGCGGCTGCCACCGAACCGGGATCACCGCGCGCCATGTCGTTGATCATTTTGGGGACGCCCGAGGCATCGCTTCGTTCGCTCTCCATGATCATCGTATAGGCGAACGAGAACCCGTCGACGTTGACCGTCACTAATGCCCCGGAATCGTCCTTGACTTGCGTGATCGCCGGCGTCTGGTCGAGGCGGTTGACCGTCGCGGTGAAGTCCGATGCCAGGTTCGGGTAAGCCTTGGCGCAGGTCGGCTGAGCGGCGCACGCGGCGAAAATCGCCTTGAACGAACTGGCCGGAGCCGTCCACCACAACTCGACTATGTTGACCGTGGGTGGCGACACCGAATCGAGAACCACGCTTCGGATGCCCTGCGGATGATCGCGCAGGATAGTCAGCGCGAGTCGCGATCCGTAGGAGACACCGTAAACGTTCCAGCTATCGATGCCGAGCGTCACGCGGAGATCGGCGATGTCGGCGGCGTTCTCCGTGCTGTTGTACGCAGAGAGATCGACGCCGGTCGCGGCCAGTTGATCGTGGCACGCCTTGATCGCCGCAACGTCGGCGGCGGTGCTGGAATCGGACGCGAAGGGAATGCTCACTGCGTCGAACTGGAACTGCTCCCAGCCCGGGCATGGCAGCAGCGGATCGGCGCGATGCGTGCCGCGCTGGTCGACGAAGATGACGTCGCGCTCGGCGTTGAGTCCATGCTGGACCATGAATGCGACCTCGAACGAGCCAGCGCCGCCGGGGCCGCCGGAGAGATAGACGACAGGTTCACGCCTGGGCGTCGCCGAGGCTGCGGGGGCGCGCATCACGAAGATGCGGATACGGCGCCCGTCAGGCTTGGTGCGATTTTCGGGAACGGTGAGGTAGCCGCACTGGACAGTTGGCGGAAAGTCGAGATCGGGGAAGCCGGCGATGTTCGGCTGGGGACAGGTGACGGTCTGAAAGGAGGCCGCAAGAGCGGGTGGGCCGTTCGAGCCGCCGCCTGAGCATGCGGTCATCAGGCACACGAGCGCGAGGCACACCGCCGCGACAACCACGCAATGCTTTGCAGGGCTCGTCATGCTCGGCTCTCCCGTCATTCATGTCGAAGCTGCAGCATGGCAGCGTGGTGACATTCCTGCACTGGACGATAGGCACTAAGCGGCGATAGTACAAGACATTCCGCAGGCCCGGTTCTCTCCTGATGAAAGGGGCGCATCCTTGTCCGAGTTTGCATTTACACCTTGCGCGAACCATACTTGTTCTGTCTGTTGATAGTTTTCGGCCAACTGCGATGAACGGAAACGACTCTGCTAGTGACGCTCACGATCACCACCACCACGGCAGCGAGTTATCGGAGATGGATTTGCGCGTGCGTGCCCTTGAGTCCCTGCTAGTGGAGAAGGGGTACGTCGATCCGCACGCGCTCGACATTTTCATCGAGACCTACGAGCACAAGGTTGGGCCGCACAATGGCGCGCGCGTCGTCGCGAAAGCGTGGCGTGATCCGGCGTTCAGGCAATGGCTGCTGGACGACGCCACCGCGGCGATCGCATCGCTCGGCTACACGGGGCGGCAAGGCGAGCACATGGTCGCGTTGGAAAACACGCCCACGGTACACAACATGGTGGTCTGCACGTTGTGCTCGTGTTATCCGTGGCCTGTGCTCGGACTTCCACCGGTCTGGTACAAATCGGCACCTTACCGGTCGCGTGCCGTCATCGATCCTCGCGGAGTATTGAAGGAGTTTGGTTTCGAATTGCCTGCGGGGGTCGAGTTTCGTGTGTGGGACTCCACGGCTGAAGTTCGCTACCTCGTGTTGCCTGTGCAGCCGCCCGGAACCGATGCATTTTCTGAAGAGGCGCTGGCCGAACTGGTGACACGTGATTCGATGATCGGCACGGGGTTACCGAACACGCCGAAGCCGATGCAGGAGGCACCATGAACGGCGCGCAGGATCTCGGCGGAATGCAGGCGTTCGGTCCGGTTACCCATGACGACGTCTCGCTCTTTCACGCGGACTGGGAGCGCAGAGTGCTCGCGATCACACTGGCGATGGGGGCGACAGGAAAGTGGAACATCGACATGGCACGCGCGGCGCGGGAGAGTGTGCCGCCTGCGCAATACCTCGCCAGCACCTACTACGAGATCTGGTTCGACGGCTTGAAGAAGCTCGTGCTGAGCACGGGACTCGCGAGTGCCGATGAAATCGAGGCAGGCGAATCGAAGCGTGACGCTGCGCAGGTTCCGCGCGTGCTGCTAGCCAAAGACGTATCGGCGGCGTTGCTGAGAGGTGGTCCCGTCAGCCGTGCGGTGAGTGCGGGAGCGCGGTTCGGCATTGGCGATTCGGTGCAGACGCGGCAAATCAATCCATCCACGCACACGCGTTTGCCGCGCTATTGCCGAGGCAAACGAGGACGTATCGTCGCGGTGCACGGCGCGCATGTCTTCCCGGATACGAACGCACTCGGCCTTGGCGAACAACCGCAATGGCTCTACACGGTGCGCTTCGACGGCGCTGAACTCTGGGGCGCCGATACGACGGCGGCTTCAGTTTGCGTCGATTGCTGGGAACCCTACCTGATTGAGGCGCAATGAAGCTGCCCGAATTGCGTGCCGCGTTGCCGGCACTGCCTTGTGACGATGCAGGGCCGGTTTTCAACGCACCTTGGGAAGCGCAGGCCTTCGCCATGACGCTGGCCCTGTACGAGCGCGGCTTGTTCACGTGGACGGAGTGGGCAACGTGCCTGAATCACGCAATCCGCGACGCGCAGGCTGCTGGCGATTCGGATCGCGGCGATACTTACTATCGTCATTGGCTCACTGCGTTAGAACGCATGAGCATGATCAAGGGACTCGTCACCGACGACTCGCTTCTGAATCGCCGCGACGCGTGGGACAGAGCGGCGCGCAATACGCCGCACGGGCACCCGATCCAGCTCGGGCGATGAGCCCTTCGCGTCAAGTCAACGATTCTATTTCGGGTTGCCCCGATCGTCAGTATCAAATGTCTGCGACTGGAATGCGATGAAAAACGCACGCCACGCGTCCCCGGGATACTCGATGATCAAAGCGCCGTCCTGAAAGACGCCGTTATCCGCCTTGTACTTCCCGCTGTTGCCCTGATTCATATGGATGTCGTGAACGCCGTTGCCGGGCACGAACGAGAAGTATTGGTCGGGCTTGCCGTCTTCGGGGCCCCACCGTGAACCGAACGCGTAGATCGACGACCCTTCGAGCCGCATTGCATCAAGCACGGCAGTTTCCAGCGTGTCCTTGAGGTCATTGTTCGCGCCGGGTTTGTCAGGTGGAAGCGGCTTCATTGCGGCCGTATCCACGAGTCCGCTACGCACGAAGTCGATTGCGATTCCGCCGGGCGCGGACACGAGCGTCGAAAAGCCGGCATCAAGCGCGCTTAAGCCCCTCGTGAAGGTCGGGGGAAGAGAGGTAGTGGTTTCGAAGAGGACGATCGAAGGGGACTTCGGGGCCGATGACTTGACGTTGACCGCGACACGGAAAGCGGTGTCATCGCCTTGAACGAGAATTTGGTAGTGGTCGTCGTCGGCGTTGCGCAGGTGTCCGCGGATGGTACCTTTCAGAACCCCGTATTGAATGGCCATCGATATCTCCCAAATCTTTGAAGCACGGTTGCTTTCGGCTTCGAACCGTACTCCGGTTTGATGTCGGCTGCAACCAGGTGGGCTTACGTTTGCGTCACTGTCCGACCTGTCGCAACAGCGTCCTCGAGGGAAGTGATTTCAACCCGCTGCAAAGCGGCGACTACATGGTGAACTCCAATTGCACCGGCACCGGTCACCGCGAGTGACCACAACCGCAGCGGATCGCGTACTCCCGAGGCGGTCGCATCAGCCGGTAAAACTGCCAAGCTGGCGGAAGCCGGCGGTAGTTCGGCGCAAAATGCCTATCGGTGGCGGTTGCGTGGGGTCCTCGACAGCAGCAATATCGCGGAATCGATGAATAACGATATTCATCGGAGAGAGCATGAGTCGGGCCAGTTCATCAGACTGATCACCCCGTGGAGGCTTCCCGATGCGCGAGATTTCATACGAAGAACAAACAGTCAGATCGGGAAATCCGCTCGCGCGCTACGCGCATCGAACTCGCATGACGATGGCGATCGGCCTCGTCACCCGATCCTGCGTCAAGAGCGGCACGGTCGTCGACTTCGGCGCCGGGCCGGGCCTCTTTCTGCACGAGCTTGGCGAAGCGCGCCCGGACGTGACGCTCGTCGGTCACGATCCGTACATGGCGCCGGCGTTTCCTGAAGTGAAGTATGCAGAATCCCTGGACACGGTCGAAGCGCAGAGCGTCGATGTGCTGACCGCATTCGAGGTCTGCGAGCATCTCTATTCGAGCGAACTCGATGCATTGCTCGACGATGCCGCGCGCATCCTGAAACCGGGCGGCGCATTCATTCTCTCGGTGCCGATCATGTATGGCCTCGCGATCGCGCCGAAGGTATCGAACTGGATGATCCGCAGCCACTCGTTCAAGTCCGAGTATTCGCCGGCGGAGTTGCTCAAAGCGATGGTCGGCATTCCAGTTAGCCGCCCGCAGAACCCGCGCACGACGCATAAGGGTTTCGATTTTCGAGAACTGCGGAAAATCGTCAGCCAGCGCTTCGTGATCGATGCCGTGCATTTGAGTCCGATGCCGCATACGCCGTGGTGGCTGTCCTCGCAATACTTCATGATCTGCCGGCCGCAAGCCGGGTTTGCGGCGGTGCGCTCCTGAATTAGCCGCTTCCATAACTGGCGCGCGCCCTCGCTCGACGCTTGCCATTTTCAGGCGCAGGTATCACTCTCTGAGGGTCATGTATCTTCGCGCGCGCGGTGGGGCATGCAATGAGATCCGTCGTCGCTACGCACGATCCAGAGCGGCAACTGCTGCCGTTTCGCGAATCATTGCTCGCCATGCTTGGCATTGCGTTCGTCACGATGCTGGTCGCACTGGACCAGACGATCGTCGGCACGGCGCTGCCTCGCATCGTCGCTGATCTGAAGGGTTTCGATTTGTATACGTGGGTGGCGACGTCGTACATGCTCGCGTCCGTCATCACGATTCCGATCTTTGGGCGCCTCGGCGATCTGTTCGGCCGCAAGCCCTTTCTCATCGCGGCAATTGCGCTGTTCACGGTGGCCTCCGTCCTTTGCGGACTTGCCGTGAACATGCTGTCACTCGTGATTGCGCGCGGATTGCAGGGGATAGGGGGCGGGATACTGATCGGCACCGTGTTCGCGACCGTGGCCGACCTCTTTCCCGACCCGAAGCTGCGGCTGCGCTGGCTGGTATTCGTCACGTCGTCGTTTGGCATCGCGAACGTGATCGGTCCGACGCTGGGAGGCATGCTCACGCAGATGCAAGGATGGAGGCTCGTGTTCTTCGTCAACGTGCCCGTCGGCATCGTCTCGCTGCTGTTCGTTCAGATGTTCGTGCCGAACTTGCGACCACGGATTGCACGAAGCGGCGCGATACAGCTCGACTGGCTTGGCGCATGCGTCGTCGCGGTGGTGTTCGGGTCCTTGCAACTGCTGATCGAGTTGTTGCCGAGAGAGGGCATCAGCCGAACGACAATCCTGTTGTTCACGGTCACACTGGTCTGCGGCATGACGCTGTACTTCTGGGAAAAGCGCATGGGCTACCCGGTCGTACCCGTCGACGTGCTGCTCGACCGCAAGCTTGCCGCGCTGTTTGCGATATCGGTGCTCGGTGGCTTCGCGCTCTTCTCGATGGTGTTCTATGTGCCCTTGCTGTTCCAGGGCGGCTTCGGCATGTCACCGCACGAATCGGGCATGCTGATCACGCCGTTGCTGCTTGGGACATCGGTTGGCAGCGTGCTCAACAACCGCATCGTCACGCGTATTCGTCGCGCGAACAGGCTGCTGTATATCGGCTTTGCGCTGTGTGTCATCGGCTGTCTTTCACTCGTTTCGCTCACCGGCCACGAACCGCATCCGGTCTGGATGGCCTGCATGGGCGCGAGCGGACTCGGCCTCGGTCTTGTCGCGACGAACCTGACGATCTGTTCGCAACAGATCGTCGCGCGCGATCATATCGGCGCGGTGACGGCGTTGCTGCAATCGTTGCGCATCTTCGGCGGCATACTCGGCACTGCGATCACGGGAGCGCTCCTGGGGCATCTCTACGCGGGGAGCGTGCACCGCTCGCTCGATTCGTATCAGGCGACGCAGTGGCTCAAATCGTTTGCAAGCCCGGACTTGTTGATCAACCGCGCCGAGCAGTCCGCGTTGATCGAGCGGCTGGTCAGCGCCGGTCATGCAGGCGACGCGATGATGCACTCCGCTCGCGACGCGCTCGTCGTGTCGATTCATATCGGCCTCGTGGTCGCCGCGATGGCGGCGTTCGTCGGCTTGTGCCTGGCGTGGTTCGTGCCCGCCGTGCAGGTCGTGCATGGCGAAGCCGAAGGGCGTGTCACATGAGTGTCCGCGCACGATCTGTCCTTGGCGTGATGGCGTCGCTGATCGTCATCGTCGCTGCGCTTTTCATTCCGCTGCCGCGCAGTCCGGTGCTCGATACGCATATCGTCACCTCAGCCTCGATCCAGCGTGCGCCCTCGACCATCTTCGACTTCGTGACGACGCCGGTTCACTGGCCCGCGTGGCACCCGTCGTCGCTTGCGGTAAGCGGGCAGACGGATCATTCGCTCGATGTCGGCGAGCAGGTGACCGAGGATTTTCGCGTGGCAGGCAGACGCGGACGCGTCGTGTGGACCGTCACCGCGCGCGAGTATCCCGTGAGGTGGTCGATCGCGGGGACGATCGACGGTCGCGCGGCCGGCACGGTCACTTATACGCTCGCGCCCGAGGCGCGCGGCACGCGCTTCGTGCGCGAGTTCACGTATGGCGCGCCGTCGCTGTGGTTCGCGTTGGTCAACGCGATCGTGCTGCGGCGGAAGATCCAGGCCGAGTCCGACGAAGCCGTCGAGCGGTTGAGGAGCTTGCTCGAGAATACGCCGTCGGGCAGGAGCGGGCCGGTCGCCGCGGATCAACGCAGTCGCATGCAATGAAATGAAGAGCCGATTGAGTCGGTCCGGGTTCACCGACAAGTGTCGCGGTGTGACAGGGTCGCGAACATCCCCGGTGACCACACCGATGACCTCTCGCCGACGTGCGGGAGATCGCAGCCGATGCACCGGCGAGCCGCTCGAAACTGTCGCTCAGAATTTCAAAGCATTTGCGCCCGAATAAGTCATATAGAAGCCCTCTCGCTCTTTTACCCATTCGCGCTTCGGCCAGCAAATAACTACAATAATTGGAGTAAGTATGCAAAACAGGATAGATAAACTCATCGAGAATAGGCCATTATTTTCGAGCAGGACGCGCGCACCGGAATAGGCGAATAAAAGGAATGAGAAAAGAATTAAAAAAAAGCATTTCAATGGCATGCTATCTACGCGGATACGGAAATACAACTCAACGATCGTACGCGAAAAGAAGTGCCATGCGGCGATCGACAACAAGACGCAGCCTACGACAAAAATAAGCCACTGCGATATGCCCCATGCAAACTCTATGTGCCCGATATCGCCATGCCGGCTAATCGACCGAAGCGCGGCGTAGCTTATCAACTCCGACAAATTCGAAACGTTGACCCAGAAAACAAAATAGAACAAATAAGGTTTGTTTTTTATTGAATTTAAACGCATCAAGTATAAAGACAAAAAATAAAGGAACAGAGTCGCTATAAGGGGCCCCGCGAACGCTATCATTCCCATTGCAAATTTGTCGCCTAATATATATATCAGAAAATAATTGACATGCTCATCGATTCCATCAACAAACAGTACGTTTTGCCAACTTAATCTACCGTAATCAATATCGAACGGATTCAATTTGTATCCGAAAAACCATGCGGTTATCGCGTGAGCATACTCGTGCGGGAAAACTGAGACCCAAAGTGATAGAATAAAAAAAAGTGGCGTCAATGTAATAAAAATCACGGGCTTTCTCGAATTATCCATTTGCGCCTCCCTTATCGCAATTGAGTTGCTCCAGTTTTTTATTGCTGCTTATAATCCGTGATGTTTCCAGGGCTCCACGCCATTGTTCTGCCGTTTGGCGCGCAGTCAGATTATTTTTGTCTCTACTGCACGGGTCTGCTCCGTATGACAGCAATAGGATAATGGTATCCTGGTTATTCGACCCCGCAGCGGCCATCAGTGGCGTAATGCCATCATGAGTGGCTCGATTTACCTGGGCGCCGTGCTCGTGCAAATTTTTAACAATCTCATTATTACCCACCGTTGCAGAAATAATTAACGCTGTTATACCGCTGCCATTCGCTGAATTTGCATCTGCCCCATGTTTCAGCAAATACGACACCACTTCAGGGTGTTCGTTAATTATTGCATAAGACAAAGCATCCAAGCCCCTTCCATCCTTTGCGCTGATATCGGCACCGTGCTGAACCAATTGTTGAATATTAGATATTTCACCTTTCTCGGAAGCTAACGAAAGCGCGGTTTTCTCCGGGGTCTTCACGCATGCGGACAATGCAATTAAAATAGGTACTAAAAACAAAATGATGGATCGTGTGTGTATTATCTGCCTAGATAAAAGTATCATGAATTTTACCTTTCTTGACGGAGAAATTTAGCCAGAGCGTCCGAAAGCGCTGTCTCACCGCGCAAATTAAAGAATAGGAATATCCGGTGAAATTTGTAAACGTTCTCTAATTTGACATCGTTATTTGTTTCCCAGCTTTGCGCTTCAACTTCGTGGGCGCTATGCGGATCGTCGGCGGCACCAGTGTGACTGCCGGCAAGCGGCAGGCCGGAGAAGTTGCAAAGAAGTTGCACTAAGCACCACCAGCGACAGAACAGTGAATTGAAGTACAGGTACTCGTTTTCTTTCCGCTAGCTGAGCGACCGGAGTGACGCACTCGACTCGTCTGCGTCATCCGCTACGAAAATGGCTGGCGGCTTGTCGGGAAAGCGGAGCAACGCAATCATCGGTGAATGTGCGACGATGTCCATCGTGTTGAGCAGTGGCGTGCTCCACAGGTATGTCTGCGTGCTCTCCCGTGCTGCGCAACAAAAGTCTTACCACTGTCTGGCGCCAATAGTGTAGATCAGCGAAAGATTATCGCCGGCGCAGCCGGCTTTCAAGGCGGGCCGCCGCGCGCGCCTTTACAACACGGACCCGAAGCCATCTTCCTTGCTGAACTGGTGAGACGAGCGATTGGAGACCTAGGAGCAGCAGGAGGCCGGCGTGGACGTCCGTCCGCTGAGCCTTCAAAGCAGCCGCTGAGGTCACGAAGCCCCGAAAAGCAGTTCAGGGTCGATCTGAGACGCTCGGCATTCGCTGGGACAAACAAGATAAAACGAATCCGCGAACCGCTTCCGCTGCGCGAAATCATTCGACGAAAAGCCTACGATTCGCCCGACCAAGCACGAATCTGCCAACCACCCGATGTAGTACCCACGTGCTACGTTTCCTCAAGCAGCTTTCAAACCGATACGCGCCTGTCAACCGTATTTCAGCGGTGTAAAGTAAACCGGCACCGGCCGCACGCGAAGGACGCAAGCACCCGCCGACTCTAGTGCCCCATCCAAAGCCTCAGGAATGACGACGGTGACGATCCCAGGGCCTCTCTCCGCGCTGCGGTCCCGACGCGAACACCTGCTCGAACGGCAAGCTGCGCTCGCCGCGCTCACCCGCATCGACGTCTATCAAAACGAGAATCTCGAACAAACGCTCCACTACATTATGGAGACGGCCGCGCAGTTGATGTGTGTCGAGCGCGTGAGTCTCTGGCGTTACACGCAGACGCGTTGCGCGATCCACTGCCTCGATCTTTACGAATCGAGCCTCGATCGGCACAGCTCCGGCGCGCAACTACAGGCCGAGCTCTACCCCGACTACTTCCGCGCACTTGCCACCAGCGACGCCATCGTCGCCGACGATGCCCACGCCGATCCGCGCACGCACGAATTCTCGAGCACCTACCTCACGCCGCTCGGCGTCACGGCCATGCTCGATACCCCGGTCTACCTTCACGGCCAGATCGACGGTGTGCTCTGTCACGAGCAGGTCGGCCCGCCCACGCCGTGGACGCCGGAAGACCGCCTCTTCGGCATTGCGCTCGCGAACCTGATTGCGCTCGCAGTCGAACGCGACGAACGCCGTCGCGCCGAGGAGGCGCTGCGCGAAAGCGAACAGCGGCTCGCCACGCTGGTCGCCTACGCGCCGGATGCGATCCTGGTCTTCGATGCCGACGCGGACCGCTACATCGAAGCGAACGATCAGGCCGCGCGTCTCTTTGGCCGTGCTCGCGACGCGCTCTTGCAGATCGATCCGCTGGAACTGAGCCCCGAGCGTCAACCGGACGGCCGCATTTCGAGCGAGGTGCGGCAAGAGATGATCGATCGCGCGCTCGAAGGCGAGACGCCCGTCTTCGAATGGCTGCATCAGAACGCATCGGGCGCGCTGGTTCCGTGCGAGATCCGTCTCGTGCGCCTGCCTCACGCGAGCCGCCGGCTGATACGCGGCAGCGTCATCGATATCGGCGAGCGCATGCGCACCGAGCAGGCACTGCGCGCGAGCGAACAGCGCCTCTCGACGATGCTCGCCTTTTCGCCCGACGCCATCACGCTGCTCGACGTCGATACGCTGCGCTTCGTCGAAGTGAACGAACAGGCCGCGCGCCTTTACGGCCGTGATCGCGACGCGCTCCTGCGTATCGGACCGGTCGAGCTGAGCCCCGCGCGTCAGCCCGACGGTCGCCTGTCGAACGAGGCGGCGCGCGAGAAGGTGGAGGAAGCGCTAGATGGCGGCGTGCCGGTGTTCGAGTGGTGGCATGCGGACCCATCGGGCACACTCTTTCCCTGCGAGGTCAGGCTAGTGCGGCTGCCCGATGCGACGCGACGGCTCGTGCGCGGCAGCGTCATCGACATCAGTGAGAGAAAGCTTGCCGAAGCGGCCCGCCGCGAGAGCGAGGCGCGGCTGCGCGGCATCCTCGATGCGTCGATGGACTGCATCATCAGCATCGATCGCGACGGCTGCATCATCGAATTCAATCCGGCTTCCGAGCGGACCTTCGGGTATCGGCGGGAGGACGTCATCGGCCGGGAACTCGCCGGGCTCGTCATCCCGCCGGAATTGCGCGACGCGCATCGCCAAGGCCTCAAGCGCTATCTCGCAACCGGCGAAGGGCCGCTGCTCGGCAAGCGCATCGAGGTGCCGGCGCTGCGCGCGGATGGCACGGAATTTCCGGTGGAGATCTCCGTCACACCGGTTTCCGGCGGCGCGAGTTTCGTGACGGCCACAGTGCGCGACATCACCGAGCGCAAGCGCGCGCAGGCGGAACTGCGCGCGGCGAAGGACGCTGCGGAAGCTGCCAACCGCGCCAAATCCGAGTTCCTCGCCAACATGAGCCACGAGCTGCGCACGCCGCTCAACAGCGTGCTCGGCTACGCGCAACTGCTGCGTCGCGAAGCCGAACTCAATGAACGGCAGTGCAAGGCGCTGACCGTCGTCGAGCAATCGGGCGAGCATCTGCTGGGACTCATCGATGAAATCCTCGACATGGCGAAGATCGAGGCCGGCACGCTCGATGTCGTCGCCGACAATTTCGATCTGCAACGCCTCCTCGCAAGCATCGCCTCGATGATGAAAAGCCGCGCGCAGGCCAAGGGACTTTCGTTCACGCAGGCGCAGTGGTCGGACATTCCGCGCGTGATTCGCGGCGACGAGCGCCGGCTGCGGCAGGTGCTCATGAATCTCCTCGACAACGCGATCAAGTACACGCAGCAAGGCGGGGTCGTCCTGAAGACGGGGCTGAACGACGGGCGCCTGTGCTTTCTCGTCGAGGACACGGGCATCGGCATCCGGCCCGAGCATTTGTCGGAGATATTCGAGGTGTTTCATCAGGTACGCGACCCGTCGACGGTCATCGACGGCACGGGGCTCGGCCTTGCGATCAGCAAGCGGCTCGTGCACCTGATGGGTGGCGCGCTCCAGGTATCGAGCACGCCTCGCGAAGGCAGCCGCTTCTGGTTCGAACTGGACGTGCCGCCGGTCGAGACGCAGCCGCCGATCGCCGTGAGCCGCATCGCGACCGGCATCGCGGGCGAGCGGCGGCGCGTGCTGGTCGTCGATGACGAAGCCGATGGCCGGAGCCTGCTGCGCGATCTGCTCGTGCCGCTCGGCTTCGAAGTGTACGAGGCCGCCGACGGCGAAGCCGCCATCGACGAGGCCCTGCGTCTCCTGCCCGATGCGATCCTGATGGACATGCGCATGCCACGGCTCGACGGACTCGCGGCGACCCGGCGCATCCGCGCGTTGCCGGAGCTGTCGGGCATGGTGATCGTCGCGATTTCGGCGAGCGCGTTCGAGCACAATCGCGCGCGCTGCATCGAATCGGGTGCGGACGAGTTCGTCCCCAAGCCGTTTCGACAGGAAAGGCTGATCGAGCTGCTGTGTGCGCGTCTCGGTCTGACCGTGCTGTATTCCGCAAGCGGCAGCAACGCTGACGACGAGCCGGATGGCGAAGTCGTGATCGACGCGCCGCCGTCGGAAGATCTGCAACGTCTGCTTGATCTCGCCTCGCGCGGCGACGTCAGGCAGTTGCTGCACGAGGCGAACGAGCTGGCCCGTCGCGATCGTGCGCACGCGCCGTTCGCCGGGCGCATTTGCGAGCTCGGCGAGGCGTATCGCATGAAGGAACTGCGGCGGTGGCTCAGGAGCTTCACGAACGGGCAAGGCAGCGACCCATGAACCGCCCGCTGATCCTCGTTGTCGAGGACATTCCGGCCAACCTGTCGATCCTGCTCGATCTGCTGAGCGCCAACGGTTTCTCGGTCTCGGTCGCGGAGGACGGCGAGAGCGCGCTCGAGGAGATCGAATACGCGACGCCCGACCTGATCCTGCTCGACGTGATGATGCCTGGCCTCGACGGCTTCGCGACCTGCGCGCGTCTCAAGTCGAATCCTGCGACGCGCGACATTCCCGTGATCTTCATGAGCGCGCTCACCGATACCGTCGACAAGGTGAAGGGCCTCGAACTCGGCGCCGTCGACTACATCACCAAGCCGTTTCAGCACGAAGAAGTGCTCGCGCGTGTCGGCACGCACCTCGAAATCAAGCGGCTCGCGGCGCGGCTTGGAGAGAGCGAGCAGCGGCTCACGAGCATCATCGATTCAGCAATGGACGCGATCATCGCGCTCGACGAAGCGGGCCACGTCACGCTCTTCAATCGCGCGGCGGAGCGTGTGTTCCGATGCGCGGCGAGCGAAGCCATCGGCAAGACGTGCAACCGTTTTCTTTCGGAGCCGCTCTGCCGGATGCTCGGCGACTTCATGCGGGAAGAATGCCCGCAAGCGCCTCTGTGGGTGCCCGAAGGCTTCAGCGCCGTGCGTGCCGACGGCGAATCGTTCGCGATCGAAGCGACGTTGTCATGGGCCGAAGCGAGAGGACAGGGCATCTATACGCTCATCCTGCGCGATATCGAGGAACGCAGGAAAGCGGAGGCCGAAGTCGGCCAGTTGCGCGGACTGAACCGGTGTTTGCAGGAAGAGTTGCGCGAAGCAAAGGCGGGCGAAGACCTGATCGGTCCCGAAGGATTGCGGTCCGTGCTGGAGCAGGTGCGCCTCGTCGCCCGCACCGATGCATCGGTGCTCGTGAGCGGCGAGACGGGCACGGGCAAGGAACTGATCGCTCAGGCAATCCACCGCATGAGTCCGCGCGCGGGGCGGCAGTTCGTCAAGCTCAATTGCGCTGCCCTGCCGGCCAACCTCATCGAGAGTGAATTGTTCGGGCACGAGAAGGGAGCGTTTACCGGCGCGCTGGCTCGCAAGGCGGGGCGTTTCGAACTGGCCGATGGCGGCACGTTGTTCCTCGACGAGATCGGCGAACTGGCTATCGACCTTCAGGCGAAACTGCTGCGCGTGCTGCAGGACGGCGAATTTGAACGGCTCGGCGGCACGCGCACGCAGAAGGCCGATGTGCGCATCGTCGCGGCGACCAACCGGAGCCTCGCCGACGAAGCCGCCGCGGGCCGCTTTCGTGCCGACCTCTACTACCGGCTCAACGTATTCCCCGTCGCGCTGCCGCCGCTGCGCGAGCGTCGTGCGGATATTGCGCCGCTCGCCGCGCACTTCGTGCGGCGTTTCGCGGCGAAGTATGGCAAGCACATCGACGCGATATCGGAACGGCAACTGGCCGTGCTCGAAGGCTACCGGTGGCCGGGCAATGTGCGCGAGCTTCAGCATGTGGTCGAGCGCGCAGTCATCCTGACGCAGGGATCGCAACTCGCGCTCGGCGACTGGTTCAGGGACGACACCCCGCCGTCCAGTCCAGCGCCATCAGGACGCGCTGACGAGCCTGCCGCGACGCTCGAAGAGGCGGAGCGGCTCCATATCCTCAAGGTGCTCGACGAGACGGGCTGGCGCGTGAGCGGCAAGGCGGGCGCCGCCGAGCGGCTCGGCCTCAAGCCGACGACGCTCGAATCGCGCATGAAGCGCCTCGCGATCACGCGTAAAACTCATTGACGGTCCCGAGATTTCGGGAATCTCACGAAATCCGCTGCGAAAGCAGGGGCGGAAGAGGCATCGGAAGGCATCGCTTCGCAACGTCGCGGAGCCTTTCCCAGCAAGCCTCACAGCATTAAACGCCGCTCTCGTGAAGCACTTGGCACGTCTCTCGCATTAATAAGCGCTCGCAATACGCGCCGTTAGTCGAGGTGCCCATTGCGTCCATCGTGAATCCGAAACGAGAGAGTGCGTGATGAGCAAATCAATGTGCGTCGGTGCGGCAGTCGCAGGCTTGAGCCTGATCGGCGCGGTCCCCGACTCCGACATCCTGTCGGCAATCAACGGCATGACCGTCTACATCTACGATAAAGACGCCGCCGCGAGCCCTACCGGCCCGTGCCACGGCACCTGCACGGCGGTCTGGCCGCGTGTCCCGGCGAGCGCGATGCCGCAGGGCGAGGGGATCGGCGCCATCGTCCACGAGGACGGCGTGACGCAGGCGGCGTACGAGGGGCATCCCGTCCACTACTACGCGGGCGACCGGAAGCCCGGCGACGCGAACGGCGACGAGATCGGCAGCATCTGGCACGCGATCCGGCCTGCCGCGCGCGCGAATCCCGCGATGTATGCGCCGGTGACGACAGCCGCATCCGGCTTCGACGACTTCTGACGGAATTACCCATGTCGACGATGAAGTGGATGACGATCGATGAGATGAACACAGGCGTGCCGCTGCCCGGCGGTTATCGGCTTCAGTTGCTCGGTCGCGCGGAGATCGGCGACGTGATCGATTCGGTCGCGGCGTGGTATCCGGACATCAGCGTCGGCGGCGCGAGCTGTCACCTGCGTGACGATTATCTGGCGACGCGCGTGTCGCTCGCGGCCGAGGAGGAGAAGGACGTGCTTGTCGTGCTGATCAAACGGGGAGACGCGCTCGCGGGCCTCTTCTCGTGCGAGCGCGACCGCGACACGCTTGCGCTGTATGCGCGCCTTGCCGTGATCGCGCCGCATCATCGCGGCGCGCGTCTGGGACACGCCTGCATCGTGCTCGCTGAGTGCCTCGCGCGGCATATGGGCATGGGGATGATCTACGGCATGGCCACGCTCAAGATTCCCCATGTGCAGATTGCGTTCGAGGCGCTCGGCTGGCGGCTCATCGGCATCGCGCCGGGATTCGATCGCGAGATGGTGGCGCCGGGCGTGGTGAAGCGCGTGTACGAGGCGGTTTACGCGAAGGTGCTGGTCGCGCAAGCGGATCTGCTGCAGCCGCATACGCGCAACCTGACGCCGTGCACGAGGCGGTTTTTTTGCGCGCTGTTTCCGGATCAGGCGTTGTCGTGTTGAGGCGGCTGACTACCACGGCAACCTCCCAAATCGCTCACGCAACGCGCGGCACTCGGCATGGGACACACGTCTAAGCGGTGTTGTCACGTTATCCACGCTGGTGCAGGATGCGAAGCGGCCGGTCGGTTCCGCTGAGCGCGTGACCGGTGTCGTGGGCGCGATATCTTCGGCGTCCAACAAGGAGAGCAGCAACATCCAGCAAGTGAACCTCGCCGTCACACAGATGGACGAGGTCACTCAGCCAAACGCGGCACGCGTCGAACAGGCATAGGCAGCGGCAGCGGCAGCGGCTGCGCTCGCGGAAGAGGAAGAGTCCCTGCGGGAAGCGGTGGCGATCTTCAGGCTGCGCGGCAACGATCGCGCCGATATCGATCGGGCGATGCGATTGGCGTAGTTGGCGGCATAAGTAGTCTGGAAAAGGGGGGCTGGGCCAACTATCCTTGAACCATGCGAGAAAGTGGAAACCGCAAGCGCATCGACGGCCCGCAGTTCAACTCATGCAGGAACCTCAACTCTCGGATGAGCGAAAAAAGCGCGCTATCAGTTGTTGCGCGGGCTGGCCACGGGCGAATGCTGTCCTTTCGCGTGTGAGGCAGCAGTGATTTCGATCAGGTTTGGAGAGGGGCGATCATGCGAGCACGTCGGGACTATCACCTGGAGGGGCACACCCCGATAGCGAAATCACGTCAGGCCGTTCCGGCGAATGCGACTGTCGCCTCGCGAGGACCTGCGCATCAAATCCTGCAACTGCAACGCGCCCTTGGAAACCATAAGGTCGGTCAGCTCCTGCAGTCTCAAGGATTCGCGCAACGACAGTGGCCTGCCGGTGTCGAATCCCTGCGTGAGACCGCCGACTCAAACGCGATCTCACGGGCTGCGTTCGAGCAGGCGACAAGTCGGCCGCCCGGCGAGTTGCCCTACCGTTCTACGCTCGAACGGTCGTTCGGCACGAGCTTTGGCGGAGTGCAGGCGCACCTCGGTACCGATGAAGCGAAGAGCGGCCTTCGCCTGCTAGGCGCTCAGGCGGCGGCGAGCGGAGAGCGGATCGCGTTTCGCGACGCCAGCCCGTCGCTCGGTCTGGTCGCGCATGAAGCCGCGCATGTCGTTCAGCAGCGCGCCGCGGGCGGCCCTGTTCAACTCAAGGCGTTGAATCTCGGTGCGGCTTCCGGTGACGCCGAGGCACGTGCCGACGCGGCTGCGGCAGCCGTGGTTGCCGGTTTCGACGCGCCACACGTCGGCACGGCCCCGCATGCCATCTATCGGGCGCTGGAGACTCGCGGCGGCACCTGGAGCACGCCGACCTATTCCGCAGCCGCGGCGGGTACGGGCGTCACGGGAGATCCGGTGGGTTGCCAGATCAAGCTGCACTTCACTCCAAACGAACTCGTCGAGGCGCCAGCAGGTGGCATTGGGATCACGCAAAGCGTGAAGAGCATGAAGGCGTCGACGGCCCACGGCGCCAACGACACCTTCGCGCCGCCAAGCGATCCCGGCAAGGCGATGGTCACGCTGCCCGCGGGAAGTGCGGACCCCGGTCGTGGCATGGACCGCAACATTTACCCGCCCGATCCGGCTGGGCCTGGTGGCGCTCGTGCCGTGCCTAACACCAACCCGATGTACGGCGTCTACAATCCGGCGGGTGGCGTCGCGACTTCGCTGAATGCGCAGACACCGTCGGTCGGTGCGACAAAGTTCGGTGCGCACGTCCGAAAGGCGGACGGCAAGCTCGATGCGGCGGTGGACGCAGTGCTCGAAGATTCTCCTTCGCGCCGGCTGGAGTTCGATAAACAGACTTTCGAGCAGACCTTCGAATCGACCGCGCTGATCATGTCCGGGCCGCTCGCCAACTCGTATCTTGGCTCGGTGCGGTGGGGCTATCGCTCTGACGAGCACGCCGTATCGAACCTTGTACCGTTGGCCATCGTTGAACAGGGGACCCCATCGGCCGCGTTCAATGCAGCGGCGCAAAAGTGGAACAGCGCAGTCTTGCCCGACCGCGCCAATCCCGGAACGACCTACGATACCGTCGACCTCCCGATCGACAATCAGCGCCGCCCAAGCGAAATGCCGACGATCGAGCTTTTGACGAAGCTGACGCAGATCGACGCCGAGATCGCCGCCGCTGCTGGCCCAGCCAGGATGCAGAAGGAACTGGAGAAGCGGGGGCTCGAGAACGAGGCGCGCACCCGCCATATGCGTATTTCGGTGAAGGTCAACGCAACAGAGGACTGGATAGGTTCCGACGAGACGTACTGCCGCGTCATCGGGCCACACGGTACGGTCACGACGCCGGTGCACGACCTCAAGAAGGGGCAATCATTCGTGTTCGACATTGCGCTGGGTGCGGCCCTGCCCGGGACCGGTGCGTTGACCATTCAGGTGTTCGACCAGGACTGGCCGGACAGCGACGACCTGCTGGTTTCGATGACCATGCCGGCGCCGTTCGCGCCCGTCACCAACACAGCGACGATGGACGGCGCCAACTATAACGTCACCGCGTCCTTTGCGTAATGAAGCCATCGAAGCTCATGGCAGTCGCGTTCGTCGCGCTGCTTTCGCAGGGACACGCCGAGTCTGGAAAGGAAGGACTTATGCCCGCCATGCAAATGACAGCCTCCGCGAAGGGTGCTCACCTGTCCATCACCTGGAAGAACACGGGCAGCACACCGCTTCGGGTCGCGACGCACGTCTTCGCCGGCGAGAAACACTTCGACTGGCTGACCGTCACGCTGACCGGCCGCGACGGCCGTGCGCGCAAGCTGAGTTTCACGGACAATCGCGACGAGTCGGCCCCTGTCGTCATCGATCTCGTGCCCGGCGCCATTACCGGCGAGACGATCGATCTGGACGCGTGGGCCTCGCGCGCGGCCAATGGCGCCAGGCCGCTTGCCACTGGCCGCTACCAGGCCACGATCGTGTACGACACCACCCATGAGACCTCCGTGTGGGCGGGGCACCTCGAGGCTGCGGCAACAGTGGATGTTCCATAAGACACTGCACTGTTGCCCGCTGATCCGGTCTCATTCAACCGGCCCGTAGTGAGACGGCGAACACAGTCCGCACCGATCCACGAAACACACGAGCTCGGCATTGAAAACCGCCGCGCAGCCAGCTACTCTTTTCGACAGTGCGGCCGCGCGGAAAAGTCGCCTGTCGCCCGGCGGATTTCACCGGGCCGGTCGCGGAGTTCGACCGTGAGAGGATTGCATCGACTTCTTCCGATGGTTCGACATCCGGAGGTCATGACATGAACGCTGGCAATAGCGCACAACCTTTCTGCTTCATGGTGATGCCCTTCGGCAGAAAGCAGACCCAGGCCGAGCCTGGTAAGGGCCCCGAAGAAGTCGACTTCAATTCGCTATGGGACAAGGCGTTCTTCCCGCTGCTCGCCGAACTCGGCTATCGGCCGATACGCGCCGATCAGGAAACGGGCGCACTCATCATCAACCAGATGTTCCAGCGTCTTTACTTTTCCGACCTGGTGCTCGTGGATCTCTCCGTGCCGAACGGCAACGTCTACTACGAAATGGGCGTGCGCCATTCCGTCAAGGAAAAGGAATGCGTGCTGCTGGCGGCGGACTGGTCGAGGCAACTGTTCGACGTCGCGCAGATGCGCACGCTTCGCTATCCGCTGCCGCGCGGCGACGTCGACGACGCAATGGGACAAGCGATCCGCGACGCGCTGCGTCCGTCGATTGCGAAGATGCGGGCGACGCGATCGCCGGTGCACGAGCTATTGCAAGGTTACCCCGGCAAAGTGCACGAATCCTGCGCGACCGGCGTGCGCGACCAGATCGACGCACTCGAGGCCTTCCAGGCGGACATGCGTATGCTGCGTTCGCTGCCGGTTTCGCTGCGACGCGGGAAAGTCGCGGAAATACGCGAGAAATATGGGTCGCAGGTCGGCATTCCGACGATAGCCACCGGATTGCTCCGTCTGATCATCAGTTGCGTCCAAACGGACGGGCACTGGCAAGAGGTCCTCACTTACATCGATGAACTCGATCCCGAGCTTGCGAAAGAGCCGTTCGTTCGAGAGCAACGCGCGCTGGCGCTGGGGAAGCTGAATCAACCGATGGAGGCAATCGCGGAACTCAAGCAACTCGTTGCGAACGACGGCGCCACCTCCGAGCGGGAAGGTCTGCTGGGCGGGCGCTACAAGGAGCTCATGCGCGCCGCCTTCGACGCAGGGAAAACCACGGAGGGCATCCATTTTCGCAATCTGTCGATCCAGCATTACGAGCGAGGCATGCAACTCGACCTGAACGATTTCTTCCCATCGTCGAATCTGGCGCGGCTGTACCGGGCGCGCAACGGCAAGGGCGACGAGTCGCGGGCCGAAACGGCGCTGCACGTGACGAGCGCCGCGTGTCAGCGCGCACTGTCCCGCGGAACCGAGAAGCAGTGGGTGCGCCCGACGCTACTCGGCGTAGCGTTCGACATTCCCGACGCCGACATGGCCGAGGAACTGCTTGAACTCGTGGAGACGGAAGGGGCCGACACTTGGCAATTCACGAGCAGCTTGCAAAGTATTACCGAGAGCGTGCCGCACGTTAAGGATGACGCGGTCAGAGCACGCCTCGCGCTGGTCCTTGATCGACTGAGAGTGCTCGCGGGCCAGTGAGCACGGTGTTGCCTGTGTGCGACGCACCACACTCGTGCGCACCTTACTTTGCATGGCGCGATGCGCGTCGTCTATCTTCCTCTTACCAATGCCGGGCATGAAGTTCGTCCAACGAACCTGTGTATGCACCCGCCGCGCCGCGCGAACGGCGAGTCGCTGACCGCGAGCGATCGTCCTGACCGGCCGCCCAGCAGGCTCCCACGGCGCTGAAGAACCCGGCTGGAAACAATGAACCGTGCGATGTCCTGACACGCGTGGGGTCCCGCCGTCCAGATCGCCTATTCTTTAAGTGAATCGAGCATACGATCCGCACGAACATCGAGGCGCGCCGTCCGCCTCGACTACCGCACCGGAAAAATTGCCGCGAAGGGAACGAGGATCATGGTGTACCAATTCTTCTTCAGCTACACGCGCAACAACACCGACATCTATCTCAAGGGTTTCTTCAAGGACCTGAGCAATGCCGTGCGCGACAAGCTCGGACTCGGGCCGCAGGACGCCGTCGGCTTCTTCGACCAGCGGGAACTCGAACTGGGCGAAGCATGGGATCAGAGCATCGTCGCCGCGTTGCAGAGCACGAAGGTGTTCATCGCAGTCATGTCGCCCGCCTATCTGAAAAGCGAGTACTGCGGCAAGGAGTGGGCACTCTTCGAGCAGCGGATTCGCGCGTCGTTTCCGCAAGGCGCCGCGCCGCCGCCCGTGCTCAAGCCGCTCATCTGGATTCCGTTCGACGCGGCCGCCCCGCTGGAATCCGTAGGCACCTACCAGTACACGCTCGGCGACCCGGGTGAGGTTCACAATCAGAGCGGCCTCAAGTACATGTTCAAGCAACGGTCGAAATACCGGCCTCATCTCATCGCGCTGATCGAATCGCTCGCCCAGCAAATCGTCGATGCCCAGCGCTATGACCTGCCCGCGTTGCCGGCAGTCCCGGCCCTCGCGGATACGCGCTCCGCGTTCGCACCACTCGAAGCATCGGTCGACGAAGCGGGCACCTCCGGCGGCGGGACCGTCACGCGCCTGACTTCCCCGATCCCGCCGACGCTTCTGAACCTGAGCCCGACGCACGTCCGTTTCGTGTATGTCGCCGCCGACCCCGCCCAGTTCGGCAACGCGCGGCGCAGCGAGCCCTACATCGCCCGTGGCGGCGCGGACTGGAAGCCGTACTATCCGGCCAGCATGACGCGCGTCCATCGCGCGGTGCAATTCGTGGCGTCGGCGGACGACCTCGATCTGACGAGCGAATCGCTGCCGTTCAGCAGCAGCCTCCTCGACGACATCGAAGACGCCTGCACGCGCCGCGAGATCGTGATCCTGATCGTCGACGGCTGGAGTCTTTACTGGGGCGCGCACTACCGGGACATTCTCATGCGCCTCGACCAGCGTCTCGACTATCACTGGTGCGTGCTCGTGCCCTGGAACGAGGACGATCCAGATTCGATGCGTATATGCGACGAGATCCGCGCGACGCTCGGCCAGACGTTCGACCGGCACGCAAACCTGTCCAACAATCCGCTCTTCTACCAGGCGAGCATCACCTCCGAGGAGCAGTTGAAGAAGGTGCTGCGCGAAAAGCTGACGCGGCTGAAGGAGGAAATCCGAAAGCGCGCGGACGTGCGGATGCCGGTGCCCGCCGGACCGGGCAAGGCGATCATCAGCGGTCCGTCGGCGGGAGGCTGAGGCCATGGAAGCGAATCGTCCGGCGGGCCGCATCCTGACGTTCTACTCGTACAAGGGCGGCACCGGGCGGTCGATGTGTCTTGCCAACGTCGCGTGGCTGCTCGCGAGCAGCGGCAAGCGCGTGCTAGTCATCGACTGGGATCTCGAAGCGCCCGGGCTGCATCGGTATTTCCAGCCTTTTCTTCTTGACGAAGAACTTGCCTCGTCCGAAGGGCTCATGGACATGGTGGAGCGCTATGCGAGCCACGCGATTCAGCGCGCGGACGACGCATCGTCCACCGATAGCGACTGGTACCTCAAGTTCGCCGACATCTCGAATTACCTCGTGTCGCTCGACTTCGAGCACTTTCCGCGCGAGGGCAGAATTGACCTGTTGCCGGCCGGACGGCAGACCGACCGCTACGCGGTGCTCGTCAGCTCGTTTAACTGGCAGAACTTTTTCGACCGGCTCGGCGGCGGTGGATTTCTCGAAGCAGTGAAGGCGAACGCCCGCGCGGAATACGACTACATCCTGATCGACAGCCGCACGGGCGTGAGCGACACGGCCGGCATCTGTTCCGTGCAGATGCCCGATTCGCTCGTCGTCTGCCTGACATACAACAACCAGAGCATCAAGGGCGCGGCGGCGGTGGCGCGTTCGGCCATCGCGATGAAGCGCAAGCTGACGGACGAAGCGCTCGCGGCGCGCCGCAGCGAAAAGGCGGATCCGGCCGGCGCGGTCATCGAGGACAGTCCGAGGGAATATCGCGTATTTCCGGTGCCGATGCGTGTCGTGCTCGCGGAAAGCGAGCGCCTCGCGATGCGGCAGGCATTCGCACAGGACGCGTTCAGCGGCATGCTCGGGCATCTGGGCGGCCGCGTCAGCGAGTACTGGAGCCTGGTTGAGATGCCGCACATCAGCTTCTACTCCTACGAAGAGGTGCTTGCCCCGTTCAAGGACATCGCGCACGATCCGAAGTCGCTGCTCGCTGCCTATGTGCGGCTGACGCGCTTCCTGACGGATAACGACGTCACCGACTATGTGCTGCCGCTGTCGCCTGAAGAAAAAAAGCACTATCTGAACGCCTTCGCCGAGACGCCGCTGCGCACCGCGCCAGCGCTCGCTGCATGGGTCGACAGCGAGTCGGAGGAAGATGCGCTCATCCGCGCGGCCAATAGCGCGTTCCAGATGCTCTCCGACGAACACCAGACCATTGCGCGGCGCGTGTTGTTGCGCCTCGTGCGCATCGGGCGCACGGAGGAGGGCGGCGGCTATTACCGGATTCGCGCGAATCTGAACGACTTCACGCATGAGGAGCGTTCGGTCATCGCGCAACTCGCCAAATGGCGTCTTCTGACCGTGGCGACCGACGTCAAGGTGTCGACACAGTCTCTCGCCGGCACGACGCAATCGAACGAACAGGGCGTCGCGATCGCCGACGATCACCTGATCACGAACTGGAAACCGCTCGCTCGCTGGCTCGAAGCGGACCACGACTTCCTGTTCTGGCGGCAGCAATTGCGCAGCTATCTGTTCATTTGGCAACAGAACAATCGCGAAGAAGGCGTGTTGCTCGCCGGACCCCTGCTGCGGGAGGCGGACTACTGGACGGCCGTGCGCCGGGAAGAACTGAGCGACATCGAACTCGAATACGTCGAGGAGAGCAGAAAGCTGGCAAAAGCCATGAGGATGGCCACCGAATTCACCGAGCGCGCGGCGCAGCCGGAGAAGACGGCCACCGGACCTCTGGAAGAATACATGCCGGCCCCTGCCAAGCGGTCCACGGTCAACGTCCCCAGGAAAATGCTGGCGTACTTCCTGGGCACGGCGCTCGCAGTGTCCAGTGTCGCCTTGTGGATGTCGGCGGCCAAACGCCCCGCGCCGCCGGAAATCCTGGTGAAGGTGTCCCCGGAGGCGCCGCCGGCGGCTTCAGGCGCTCCGGCGAGCACCAATTCGTACCAGATAGACGTGCGTCCGGCGCCCACAACCCTGCCGCCTGCCTCTGCCTCCGTCGCTTCGGGCCCTGCGCCTTACACAGGCACCGCGGCTGCCGCGACGGCCGGCGCCCCGGCGTCCGAACTGGCGCAGCATACGAGGCTCGACATCTTCTGGTGCGTTTCGTCCGGTGACGGCGCGCTCGCGCTGGCGCAGCAAATGAAACGCAGCCTGAAAGACGAACTGCCCTTCAAGGAGGTTCGCATCGCTCAATTGCCAGCCAAGAGGAACAGCGATGCGGGATACAACGCGGTCGGCCTGCAGGCGCGCCCCGATGCCGCGTTCGACGATGAACGGACACTGGCGGACGCGCTTCTTTCGACTGGCGCCGCAGGGAGTGTCGCCGCCGCGACCGGCTACCGCTGGTGGACCGTACCGTCGAAGCAGGGCACGAAGGATGTGCTCAGCGTCTTCATCTGTCCGGCGGGCCATTCGGGCAGCGGTTATTGAGCGGCGTTGCACTTCAGGGAACATCGGTCCGAACGGTTGCCGGATTCGCGATGGTGATCACGCCGCCCCACATGCACATGCATTGCGAGAGATTGTCGAGTGCCGGCAGGTTGCCGATCGGGACCGTCACCGCGCCGGGCACCCACGGCGAGACGGTCACGGGGATGCACGGCATCGGCGTGAGGACGCCCAGCGCGGCCGCGGTCGCGCTCGCCACGGCGGGATTTGCGATCGACATGCAAGCACCGAACGAACCGATGTTCACAAGCGACACATGATCCTGAATGTTCGCGGCGGGCGCGCCCTCGGCGTTCACCCGGTTGACGGGCAGTACGGTCAGCGTGGCGGGCGCCATGCCGAACGTGCACTGGAGCATGGCTCCCATCTTCACCTGCTGTGCCATCGTCGGACTCCTGTTGCGCGCTCGCCGTGTGCCGGAAGCGTGCGCATCACTGTGAAACCCAGCCGAGCGGCCCGCAGCGCGCGAGCATCGAGTCACGGGTGGGCAGCTCGCCTTTCGCGGTGAACCGGTTGTAGTCGGACTGGAGAACGGGCCGCACGGCGGCGGTGCTCGGCTCGGGATCGGCCTGTTTCAGCACGCGCCCGAGCGTCCACGAATTGAACTTCGTCATGTGCTGGATCACGCTGCGATATTCCTTCACGCTCGAATCCATCGTGGCGCCGCTCGCGTCGATGCGTTTCGCGAACACATCGGACGTACCGGACAGCCCTTCGGCGTCCGCGATGCGCTTGAGCCGCGTGTTGTTGACGACGTTCTGCTGCTCGCGGCAGAAAAGGTTGAAATCGTGCGAAGTCGTGCGCACGGCATCGTTGATGAGCGGGACGTCGCGGATCATCGACAGGCCGGCATAGATTCCCGCCGCGATGAGCAGGCTCGCCGCCACCATGTAGTACTTCCAGATGCCTCTGCGCTGATACGCCTCGATCGCCTTGATGAACTGCATGCAGCCCTGATAGCGGTCGACCGGACTCTTTTGCAACGCGCGCTTCACCATGTCCGCGACGCGGCGCCTGATCTTAGGATTAGCGGCTCGCGGATCGGGTACCGGGCTCGTCAACTGCTGCGCCTGCACGGTCTGAAACGACGCTCCATGGAACGGCAGCTTGCCCGCGAGCATCTCGAACAGGATCACGCCCGCCGAGTAGACGTCCGACCGATGGTCGATCGCGCCGCTGTCACGCAGTTGCTCGGGGCTCATGTATTCCGGCGTGCCGATAATGTGGCCTTCCGACGTGCGAGCGAGACCCGCCGCCCGCATCGCGATGCCGAAATCGGTCAGGCGCGCGCGGCCTTCGCTGTCCACGAGGACATTCGACGACTTGACATCGCGATGCACGATCGCGCGCTGATGCGCGAAGTTGAGCCCCGCCAGCACGCCGCCGATGATCGACAGCGCCTGCTTCTCGGGCAGTCCGCGGCCGCCTTTGCTATCGACTAGATCGGAGAGGGCCTGCCCGTCGACGTATTCGAGGATCAGGAAATATTCGTCGCCGACGTGGAAGTAGTCGAGCATCCGCACGATGTTCGGGTGATCAAGCTCGGCCTGGTGGCAGGCTTCCTCGTAGAACCGCTGGGTGAAGCTCGGATCGCGGGTGAGTTCGGGCTTGAGTACCTTGACCGCGTACTTGCGGTCCGGGATCTCGATGTTGTGCGCGAGGTAGACCCGTCCCATGCCGCCTTCGCCGAGCTTCTTCTCGATGAAGATATTCGAATGGATGGTCCGGCCGATCAGGCTGTCGTCGCGCATGAATCACTCCGTCGATGGGGTTGCGCTTGCGTAGGCAGCGGTCCCGGCGCCCGCCGCGAGCGCTTTCATGGGCGCGAGGCCGCGGCCGTTGAAGGCGAGACCGCGCGGCGCCGTGAGATAGCCGGTGGTCAGGATCAGCGCGGAGCCGTCGGCGAGCTCGAAGATGTCTTGCCGGCTGCCCTTGCCGGCGCTCTGCGTGCCGATCGATACGCCGCGTTCGTTGCCGGTGAGCGCGGCGATGAACACTTCCGCCGCGCTCGCGGTAGCTTCGTCCTGCCAGAGATAGGGCGTGTGCGGGCGCGGCGTCCGGTCGAGCGTGCTCGAATAGAGACGCGCGCCGTCCCGGCCGCTGACCGTCACGATCGGCAAGCCCTTGTCGAGAAAGAGCATCGCGGTGTCGATCGCGGCGTAGAAATCGCCGCCTCCGCAGCCGCGCAGATCGAACACGACGGGATGCTTCGCGTCCCAGCGCGCGAGTGCGGCTTCGACCTCCGAGCGCGTGCTGGGCGCAAACCGCGCGATCCGGATCACCTGCAGCGAGCCCACCGTATCGAGCGTGAGAGCGGGCGCATCGACGCGAGAGCGCGTCACGCTAACGCGCCGGGTCGCGCCGCTCGCGTCCGCGATCTGCAGCAGCACGGGCGAGCCTTGCGCGCCGGTTGCGAGCGCGGCGAGCACCGGCAGCGGCTTGCCCGCGACGAGCGTGCCGTCGATCGACACGAGCCGCTCGCCCGCCCTGACGCCGGCAAGCTCCGCGGGTCCGCGAGCGTAGGGATAGCAGATCGTCTCGCCGGAGTGACGCCGTTCGAGATCCATGCCGACGCCGCCGTACGATCCTTTCGAGAGTGCGCGATATTTCGCGTATTCGTCGCGGGTCATGAAACCCGAATAAGGGTCCTCCGCGCCGAGATAGTCGGTCAGCATCCGCGCGACGACCTGGCGGGTGTCGGCCGTCGCGAACGCCGCCCGCTGCGTGATGACCGAGAGCGCGTCGGTGTAGAGGCGCAACGCGGCATCGGTGCCGCTGGCAGCGCGGGCGTCGGCTGGCCGGTGCTCGCCGTTGTCATCGACGGGCTGGCTGCATCCGCCAGCAAGGAGCGCTGTCGCGAGCAACGCTGTGGCTGGCCTGATCCTGAGTTTGGACGGGGGACGGGTCACCGGGCTATTTGATCTGCGAGAGAAGTTCCAGCCGCTTCTTGATGTCGGCCTTCAATTGATCGATCTTCTGCTGCTGCTCGGCAGGATTCATCGTCGTATTCTGCGAAAGCGCTGCGAGCGCCGCGCGGTCCTGGGTCAGCTCGGCGTCCAGCTTGCGCTTTCTTGCGCGCTGCGCGTCGTTGTCGGTGGCCGCCTGTTGATTGGCGGCCTGCAGCTTCGCCAGGCGCCGTTCGAGCTCCTTGTTGCTGACCTGCTTTTCGTGCAGTTCGGCACTGACCGTTTGCATCTGCTCCTGGAGCGCCGCCTGCTCCTTCTGGGCTTGCGTGAGCTGCACGGTCTTCTCGTCGATGCGGCCCTGCGTGGCGTTCAACTGCTGGTTCTGCTGAACGAGCGTGCAACCCGCGAGCGCCGGAATCAGCAAGCAAGCGAGCGTGATCGATATGGCTTGTGCTGGCATGGCGGCTTCCATTCCCTGTCATCGTGGGCAGTGTGACGCGCGTTCGCCCGGCCTAGATCCGCTGCCGCTGCGCTGCGAGCGCATTGGTCTCGCGCTCGGTCTCGGCAAGCAGCATCTGCTGACGCTGGATCTCGGAGGCGAGCTCCTGCGACTTCACGGTCTGCTGCGCCTGGAAGCTGCGCATTGAGCTGAGCTGCTTGCGTTGCAGCGTGACGCTGTCGTTGGCCAGCTTGATCTGCGTGTCGAGCGCCTTGCGCTGATCGGCGAGTTTCTGCTGGTCGACCGTCTTCTGCCGCATCTGCGCGACGAGCTGATCGGTATTCTGCGTCGCCGTGCCGACGTCCTTCTTGAGCTGGTCGTTGTACGCGGCGGTATCGCTGTTCACATCCTTGACGTACTTGAGACGCGCGTCGAGATCGTTTTCATGCCCCTCGAGCTCTTTCTCGCGCTTCGCCATCTTGTTGGAATAGGCGTAGCATCCGGCACCGCCGATTACGCCCACACCCGCCGCGATGGCCGCGCATTTTCCCGTGTCACCTCCCGCGAGCTTGCACAGGAGTGCCGCCGCGACCGCGCCGCCCGCGCCGCACTCGAGCGCCGCGTTCTGCTGAGGGGTGGCACAGGCCGTCGTCAACGCGGCGAGAAGGGTGATGAGGACGATCCGGATCATTGCGCGCTCCTGAATTGAAAAAGCACTGGTCCTGCGTAACTGAGACGCTCAACCGCTCATGACGATCATCACGCCCGCGACGACCACTGCCAGCGCGACGACCGCCATCGCGATGCGCGTCGGCGAGCCGAGCGGGCCCGCGCGGGCCGGGCGCGCGGTGTCGTCGGCGCCGGCGGCCAGGCGCCTCGCGAACTCGGCACAACCAGGGATGCGCCGTGCCGGATCTTTTTCCAGCGCGCGCATGACGAGCGCGTTCACGTGCGCCGGGATGCCCGGCGCGCGCTGCTTCGGCGGCACCGGCTTGGCGCTCAGATGCATGGCGAGCACCGCTGCGAGGGCCGCGTCGTCATTCTCGTTGTCCGCGCCGTCGGCCACGAACGGCGCCCGGCCGGTCAGCGCTTCGTACAGCACGCAGCCGACGCTGTACACGTCCGAGCGGTAGTCGATCGTGCCGGTCGCGCGAATCTGTTCGGGGCTCATGTAGGCGCTCGTGCCGACCGAACTGCCCATTTGCGTGAGCCGCTTCTCGCCGACCGCGAGCGCAATGCCGAAATCGGACAGATACGCATGCTGATGCGATTGATCGAGCAGCACGTTCGACGGCTTGACGTCGCGATGCACCATGCCGTGCCGATGCGCGTAGTCGAGCGCACCGAGCACTTCGGTGATGATCGGCAGCGCGGTCGAAACCGGCAGGCGGCGTTGCGGGCTTTTCTCCAGCAGCCCCGCGAGCGAGCCGCCCGAGGCCAGGTCCATGACCATGCACGGCTGGCCCGCGACGCTGAACACCTCGCGAACCTGGACAATGTTCGGGTGACGAAGGCTAGCATGGTGACGGATCTCGCCGATGAAGCGATCGGCGAAGCGCGCCTCGCCCGCGCCCGAATCGGCGATGATCTTGATCGCCACCTGATCGCCGCGCCGCTGGTCCCACGCGCGCCAGACGCTCGCCATGCCCCCCCGGCCGAGCAGGCCGTCGATCACGTAGGCGCCGACGTGTTGTCCGCTGCGAAAGCCCATGATGATCTCGTCACAGCACCCTGGAGCGGTCGCGAGGCGGCGGGTCATCCGGCTCGTCCGGATCGTCCGGATCGTCGCGGCGCGTGTGTGTCACGTGCGCGCCGCCTTCGTCCGCGATGATCTTGCGGAACACCCAGACCGTGTCGCCCGTCTTGATCTTTGCGCCGTCCTTCAGGTCGACGCCGGTGGTCTCGACGAACTCGCCGTCGACGAACGTGCCGTTCGTGCTGCGCAGATCGAACAGTTCGTAGCGGCCCTGGCGGCAGAGGATCGTAGCATGTTCGTTCGACATCGTCGGATCGGATTGCAGCAGCACGTCGCACGGCCGGCCGCCTTCACTCGCGACTTCTCCCTTGCCGATCACGTTGCGTCCTTCGTAGAGTACGAACAGTTCGCCCTGGCGCTCCCAGGTGAAGGTGGCGATCGCCCCGGTGATCTTGCGCCTTGCGACGGGCTGATGCGAGCGCGACGGCGCGCTGCGCTCGTCGCCCGGGTCGATGCGGGTGGCGCCGGAGTCGCGATTCGGCGAGCTGCCGGGAGTGACGGTAGCGTTGCGTGACATGGTCGGATTCCTCGATACGTTGGGCGCCACGGCATCGGGCGAGCTCTTGTCCCTCGACTGGCTTTCCGCCCGGCATACGGGGCATTCGGTCCAGCTCGGGTCCATCGGATGGCCCTTCGGACACGTGGTCTCGGTCTTGCCGTAGCCAGTGGCGGGCCGGGCGCCGCCCCACAGACGACCGATGACGGACTTGATGGTTTTATCGCTCATGAGGCACCGCCTTCGTGGGATGCGCGCAGGGCGCGGTTAGGGGAGCGCCACGGTGGCTTGGCCCTGCTGCGGCATCGCGTGGCGCGTGCTCGCGGCAGCGGGCACGTCCGGCTCGGCGATGCGCGCGGGCGGTCTCGTGCCTGGCCGGCGGCGTGCTGGACTGGCTGATCGGTCATGAATGGACTCCGTTCGTGAAATCATTCGAATGCGGTGCTGCGAATGCGGCGGATCTCATGGCGGACCTTCGGGTGAATCCTTCGGCGCTGCGCTCGCCGCCGGCGCCGCTGCGGTCGCGCCGGGCGGCGGCGCGGCGGCCGTGGCCGATTTCGTCTCCGCTGCCGATTCCGCTCCCG
Source organism: Caballeronia humi (assembly GCF_001544475.1). GTDB lineage: Bacteria > Pseudomonadota > Gammaproteobacteria > Burkholderiales > Burkholderiaceae > Caballeronia > Caballeronia humi. The sequence goes on from NZ_FCNW02000005.1 coordinate 120,311, forward strand.
CCGACGCTGCCGGCACTTTGGCGCTCGCCGTGCGCGCCGGCGGCTGGGTTTTCTTCGCACTGTCGGCGCGAGGCGTTGCATGCGCGTGCGATGCTGAGGGCGCGCTTGCGTGGCTCTCGGCGTTGAGCCGCTTCTCCATCTGGTCGATGCGTCCGCGCAACTCGTCGAGTTTGCGATTGAGCTCGTTCTCGGCGGCGCGCTGGTTCGTGGCGTCCTGCTGGATGCGCATCTCGAGCGCCTTAAAACGCGCGTCGGGTGAAGCGGGCAGCGCGGCCGTATGGCTCGCACCGTTCGCGGACACGACGGCCGCACTCGTGCCCGATCGCGTCGTCATGCTCGTGCTCGCGCCAGGCGCCGAAGCGCCCGGCAATGCTGTCGCGGCTGAAGCCGATGTCGATGCGGGAGGTATCGGAGGGGCAACCACGGCTGCCGGCGTCAATGCCGTTTGTGCGGGCACAGCGTCACTGGCATGGCGCGCCCCGTCACCGGCGCCGACGAGCGTCGCATGCATGCCCGACCACCCCGGTCCCAGCGCCAGAGCCGCGAGCGCCGCCAGTGCCCCGCCGATGGCGCCGGGCACGGCCCAGCGTCGCCACGGTGCTTGTCTTGCGCCATAGTGCAGCACCTGCACGGTCACGTTGTCCTCGCCGCCGCGTTCGAGCGCGAGCCGCACGAGTTCGTCCGCCGTCTGCTGGGCTGCGTGACCGCTGCGCATCACCGCCGCAATGTCGTCGTCTTCGACGTAGCCGCACAAGCCGTCCGAACACAGCATGCAAGCCTCGCCGGGATGCACGCGCACCCAGCCGCTCACCTCGACCTCGACCCGCGCCGCCTGTCCCATCGCCCGCTCGAGCACGCTCGCGTCCGGATGATTCGCCGCCTGCGCTTCCGACAGCACTTTCGCATCGACCATCCGCTGCACGAGGCTGTGATCCTTGGTGAGTCGTTGCAGCGTGCCGCGCCGGTCGAGCAGATAGGCGCGGCTGTCACCGACGTGCGCGAGCATGACCTGGTTGCCGGCCGCGAGGAGCGCGACGGCGGTGGCGCCCATGCGCGCCGTCGCGGGATTGCTGCTCTGACCGCGCACGAACACGGCGTCGTTGGCTGCCTGGAACGCGCTTTCGAGCGTCGCGGCCGCGCTGTCCAGCGACGCTAGATCCGCCAGCTTCTGCTGCAGCGTCTCCACCGTCAACTGGGCGGCGAGCGCGCCGCCGGCATGACCGCCCATGCCGTCGGAGACGACGAAGATGTCGCCGGCTCGCGCGCGGACCCAGCTCATCCGGTCCTGATTCTCAGTGCGCACAAAGCCAGTCTCCGAACGTTGTCCAACCGACCATGTAGCCATAGGAGATGTCGCCATGCCTTAAGCCGCCGTGCTGTTCGCCTGTGCCGTTCAGTTCGCGTTCGTCGTATCGGGCGAGCTCACGGGACCCGGCGTTCGTAGTGGTTCTCGCGCCGGCCGGGATCGTCGCGCGGCGCCTGATAGTCGGCGCTGCGCACTTCGTAGGTCGTGCGGGCGAAGCGCAGCACGTCGCCCGGTGCGAGGCTGACGGGTGCTTCGCCGAGACGCACGTCGTTGCGCCAGGTGCCGTTGCTCGACTGAAGGTCGGTGAGGTAGAGCGTGCCGCCTTCGAAGCGGATGGCCGCATGCCGGCGCGAGACGTAGCCATCGTCCGGCACGACGAGGTCGTTGTCGTCTTCCGCGCCGATACGCACCGACGTCTTCTCGATCGGATACGGCTTGCCCGGGTGGCGTCCCGTTGTGTTGACGAGAAAGGCGGCTGGCCGTCCGGGCGCGGGCGGTGTGAACACCGCGCCGACCCGCGTGCTTTGACGTTCGCGCACGGGCGGTGGCGGACGCACCGGAGGTACCGGAGTGGGTCCAGGCTCGGGCCTGGAGCGCAACGCGAAGAAGATCGCGATCAACCCCGCGAGCAGAGCGAGCACCCCGGCGAGCAGTCCCTTCATGTTGATGGTGATGTTGAACAACGTGAACGACATGTTGAGCCACGAACGCGATGCGGGCGCCGGCGCCTCTGCGGACGCCGGCGCCGGTGCCGGCGCCGGCGTCGTCTCCGCGGGTGGAGTCACGTCCGGCTTCGCGGAGACGGGTGCAGCGACGGCCGAGTTGATCCGGATCAGCGTGACCGGCCGGCCTTGCGGCGCGTAGGCGAGCGCCGCCGAACTCGCCGTCGCGTTTCCGGCGTCGGAACGGTATCCGAACCTCACGTCGTAGGCGGACGGCTGAGTGGTGCCGAGTTCGTCGCGAATCGCGTCGGCCAGTTTTGGCGCGCTTTCGACGAGTTCGAATTTTCCGCCGGTCGCGCTCGAAAGCGACGCGAGCGACCCAGACCATTTTGGTGCAAGCGGACCGAACGCGATTGCATCGAGCGGCGCCTGACGCTGATGCGCGATTTCGACGAGTGTCTCGCGCGGCATCCTGCTGCCTTCATCCTTGCCGTCCGAGATGACGATCAGGCGCTTTGGCCCGTGCGCCGGATCGTTGGCGAGCCGCGCACCGGCGCTCGCGATTGCGTCGAACAGTTTGGTCTGGCCGTCGCGTCCGGACTCGCCCTGAATGCCATCGATCACCCGCAGCGACTCGTTCACGTCGGAGGTGAACGGCGAGAGCGGCGTGATGGTCGAGCCGAACGCCATGATGCCGATGCGCAGATCGGGCCGCGGCGTTGCGAGCACGTCCTTCATCGCGTTCTTGATTTCGCGCACGGCACCCTGCATGGAGCCGCTGCGGTCGATGCAGATGATGACTGTCGTCGCCAGGTCGGGGCCGAGGTTCGACGCGGGCGTCACCGTGCTCGCCGGCACGCGCGTATCGACGCCGTCGCTCTGCAAAACGAGCTGAAAAGCGGAGGGAGGAGGCGCATCGTCCGGAGAGCGCACCGTGACGATGATCTCCCCGCGCGCGGGTTGCGCGACGGTGACCGCTTGCAGATCGGCGGCGTGCACGTGGACGCTCGCGGCGAGCACGGCTGTCAGTACCCACGCTGCACGAATTACAGATAGGCTCACGTTGCCTCCTGCTGACTGACCCTGCGAGACACGCGTGGCGCGAGTGGCGTCACGCAAGACACGCTCATTGGACCGGACGCGCTTTTCAACACGCCAGCTGATCCTCAGTTATGCCGATGCTGAATATTCGCTGCGTGATCGCTCGCCCGGCTGGCCGCGTTTGCGCCCAGCTTTGCGAATGCACGCATTACGTCAGAATCATTTATAAATCCCGGTTGCCAACAGCGTTAGTGGTTTCGTCGCTTCGCCGTATTTTTTAGGAATGCATTTTCAATGCCCCATTGCTTGGACGTATTAAAGTCGAAAAATTGAATCAGCCAAAGACAACTAGCTGGCGCATTCAGCCACCTTTGATAGCGATCCTTGACATTGATTGAGGCGTCGCCTATCCCTCTAATCGTTCGGTAGCGAAGCGGGATTGAATGACTCGCCTTGCCGGACAGAAAAGCGCTCAGCACTCCAACCTCGCGGCATCTGCCGCTCCCGCATCGCCCCGGTCGTCCGACCGGCGTCTGAGCGGGCGCGGCAGTGACCAGACTCTGGCAGGACAGGAAAAGTCATGATCGACGACCTCGACGAGACGCTCGCAGCTTTGTTGCGGCGCGAGCTTGCGCCAGGCTTGTCCGAGCAGATCCAGGTCAGCTTCGAAGCGCCCGACGACCAGTTCCCGCCGCAGTCCGTCATGACACCCGCTGTCGACCTGTTTCTTTACGACGTTCGGGAAAATCTCGAATTGCGCAATAACGATGTCTATTTCGAACGCCGTAACGATGGCGTTTCTGAGCGCATGCCCGTGCCCGTTCGTATCGACGCGTCCTATCTGATCACGGCATGGCCGCGCGAGGGGCTCGCGAGTCCGGCGGAGGACGAGCATCGCCTGCTCGGGGAAGTGATGCGCGCGTTGCTGAGGCACCGCACGCTGCCGCGGGAGCTGCTGCGCGGACGGCTCGCCGAGAGCGACATGCCGCTGCCGGTGAGCGCGCTGCAGCCGGGGCGTCTGCAAAGTCTCGGCGAATTCTGGCAGGCAATGGGCGGCAAGCCCAAGGCGGCGATCAACTACACGGTCACGCTGTCGGTTGATGTAGGTATTCCGAAAGAAGTGAGGCTCGTCACGGAAAGAGTGTTCCGCTACGACGCCTGGATGAGCAGCGCCATCGTGCGCGCTCGCGTCTGAAGTTAATCCTGTTGGCGGGTATCGACTGTAAGGGGACGTTTCTATGTCAAGCGCTACTTATCTTGCCCCTGGCGTCTACGTGGAAGAAGTGCCTTCCGCGCAGCAACCGATCGCGGGCGTGGGAACCAACGTGGTCGGCCTCATCGGCATCGTACCGCCGACGATCTATCTTCCGGTGCCCAATCCGGACTACGATCCCGTCGCGGCGCGAGCGGCGCTTGAACTGGAAGCCCTCACCGCGAGGCGGGCTGAACTCGATCCGGGCAAGCCGGAACACGCAGGCGAGATAGCGACACTCGACGCGGAGCGTGAGCGGCGCATCGCGAGCTTGCGCGGCACGGAGCAGGAGCTCAAGACCAAGCTCGGACTCGCGCAGACCAAGCTTGTGTCCGCCAAGGCGGATCTGGACAAGGCCACGACCGAGCGCGACGATGCCCAGAAGGCGCTGCAGCCGCTCGATGCCGAATTCGAGGCTGCCTCCGCCGAAGACAAGGCGGCCAAGCAGGCGGCGCTCGACACGGCACGCACGACGCTGGCGAACAAGGAAACCGCGCTGCGCAGGGTCACGTCGAAGCACGCCGCAGCGGACACCGACATCGCGCGGCTGCAGCGTGAACTGGCCGAGACGAGCGCGCTGCTGCCGGCCGAGCCCGGGACCGCCGAGACGCCGAAGCCGGGCGAGCCCGTTCCGCCGGCACCTCAGAACGGCGAGAAGGAGGACGGAGGCGAGAAGAAAGGCGCTGGCGGCGACAACGATCCGCTTGCGAAGGAGCTGGCTTACTTCGACAGCGAGTCGAAGCCGGATGACCGCGCGCTCTCACCGTCGATCCTGCGGCCGTACATCCTGCAGGCGTTCACGTTGAAAGCGGATGCATGCGACACCAAGCTCTGTACCAACTTCACCGAGTACACGGACCGCTTCGGCACGTTCTCCGCCTATCGCGACGACCCCGTGCGCCCGGCCGCCGATCCGGCCAATCCCGATGCGCCGGACAACCCCGACAAGTGGATCTTTCAGCCGTGCCATCCGGGCCATCATGCGCTGACGCATGCGGTCAACGGCTTCTTCAAGAACGGCGGCACCAAGGCATTCGTCGCGCGTATCGAGCGGCTCGACCAGCTCGAACGCGTGCTGAAGAACTTCAGGTCGATCGACGAGATCGCGATCATCGCGGCGCCCGGTCTGCCGAGAACGCCGGACACCTGGGAAGCGCTGATGACGCATGCCGAGAACCGCGAGAACTGCTACGCGATCCTCGACACGCCCGAAGAAGTAGCGGACGCGCAGGGCGACCTCGATATCGGCCAGCTCCAATATTCCGGCACGAATTCGATCCTGCCGCGCGTGTGCAAGAACGCGGCGCTCTATTTCCCGCACATCGAAGTGAGCGATCCCGCGAAAGAGTTGCAGGACGCCGATCCGGGGCGCAGGGTTGCGGCGAAGTATCGCGGACGCACGTACGTGCCCCCGAGCGGACACATGGCAGGCATCTACGCGCTCACCGACACGCAACGCGGCGTGCACAAGGCGCCGGCGAACGTGGCCGTGCGCGGCGCGCTCGAAGTCAAGTACTACATCAGCAAGCCGCTGCAGGAGTTGCTCAATCCGCAAGGTGTCAATGCGATCCGCATCATGAGCAACACGGTGACCGTGTGGGGCGCGCGCGGGATGGGCGGCGACAAGCTCGCCGAGTGGAAATACATCAGCGTGCGGCGGCTCTTCCTGTTCCTGCAGAAGTCGATCGAGGAGGGCACGCAGTGGATCGTGTTCGAACCGAACGACGAAGCACTGTGGGGCAAGATCAAGCTCAACATCACGGCGTTCCTGACCAACGTATGGAGAACCGGCGCGCTGTTCGGCACGACCCCGGAGCAGGCGTTCTACGTGAAGTGCGACGCGGAACTCAACCCGCCCGCCGTGCGCGATGTCGGCCAGGTGGTGACCGAGATCGGCGTGGCGATCGTGCGGCCGGCGGAATTCGTAATCTTCCGCATCACGCAGTCCACCGGCATGACCAACGCGTGAACTACGCCATGAGCGATCGAGCGTGCGACACGCCATGAAAGCCGACCCGACATCCGGCGCCGCCTGGGGCCGTCACGAGGCGTATCGCACGCCTGGCCTGTATCTCGACTGGGACCCGAAAGGGCTTGCGGGACGCAGGCGGCTGGCCTCTGGCGTGCCGGTGTTCGCCGGCTTCGTCAAGGCGGGATCGTTCGGGCCGGGCGAGCGGCATGCGCGCCAGTTCGATCGCTGGGAGCGTTTCGACGCCGCGTATCGCGACGCAGCGCCCGGCGACCTGCTGTCCTGCGCCGTGCGCGGCTTCTTCGAGAACGGCGGCGAACGATGCATCGTGCAGCCCGTGCAGACCAGTCTCGATGCCTGGTCGGACATACACGACCGTGCAGAAGCGCGCGAACTCGCCGATCGGCTCATCTCGCCGTTCTCGGAGTCGGGCGTGCTGCGCGACCTCGAATATGTGGATCTCGTCTGCGTGCCCGATGCGATGACTCCGCAACTGCTCGCCTTTCCCGAGTATGTGTTCGATGTGCAGAGGGAGATCGTCGAATACTGCGCGCGGATGCGCGACCGCTTCGCAATTCTCGACACGATGCCGTCCTTGGCTATGCCCAAGGACGACGCGCAGGATGATGCGAATCGCGCGCCGTCCGGCACGATGACGATGTCCACCGTCCGCAGGCATAGCGCGCCGGGCAACGCGAATCGCGCGATGCTCGACGCAATCACGCAATGGCAGTCGCTGCCCGCCGAACACGGCGCGCTCTATTTTCCCTGGGTGCGCGTGCGCTCGCCGCGGCCGAACGCCGACGCGCGCGAGACGGTGCTGGTGCCGCCTTGCGGTCATGTCGCTGGCGTGTATGCGAGAAGCGATCGCCGCGTCGGCGTTCACAAGGCGCCGGCGAACGAACTGCTCGAAGGCGTGCTCGACGTCGATGTGCAGGTGAACGATCGCGATCAGGCCGATCTCAACGACGCGGGCGTCAACTGCCTGCGCGAATGGCCGGGGCGCGGACTGCGCGTCTGGGGCGCGCGCACGCTGAGCGACCGCGCCACCTCGCGTTACGTGAACGTGACGCGGCTCGTGCTCGCGGTCACGCGCGAGCTGGAGCGCAACCTGCGCGATCTCGTCTTCGAGCCCCACAATTCGGCGCTCTGGGGCGCCGTCGAGGATCGCGTGCGCGGCTATCTTCGCGAGCTGCATTCAAGTGGCGCACTGAAGGGCCGCGATCCATCGGAGGCGTACTTCGTCAAGTGCAATGCCGAGACCAATTCAGTTGAAGGGCGCGACGCCGGCACGCTGGTCGCGCAGATAGGCCTGGCGGCAACCGCGCCGGCCGAATTCGTCATCGTTCGAATCACGCAAAGTGCAGATGGCGTGACCTTGGGCGGACCCGCGACGCAGGCGTAAGGAGAGACACATGGCAACCGGAGATCGCAGAGACCCTTTCCGAGGCTTCAAGTTCAGGGTGCAGCTGGACGGCATCCAGCGAGCAGGCTTTCGCGAAGCGTCGGGGCTCGACGCCGCCACCGATCCGATCGACTATCGGGAAGGCGACGACAAGACCCTGACGATACACAAGCTGGCAGGCCTCAAGAAGTTCTCGAACATCACGTTGAAGCGCGGCATCACCGACGATCTCGATCTCTGGAAGTGGCGCAAGCAGGTCATGGACGGCAAGATCAAGGATGCCCGCAAGAACGGCTCGATCGTCCTGATGGACGACGAAGGCAAGGACGTGGCGCAGTGGGATTTCGTCGCTGCGTGGCCGACCAAATGGACGGGTCCGACCTTCAACGCGACGGCGAACGAAGTCGCGATCGATACGCTCGAGATCGTGCATGAAGGCCTGGATCGCACGAAATGAAGATCCAGACGGAGTTCCCCTTCACGTTGCCGCGCGGCTACGTCGACGGCGAGGGCAACCTGCATCGCGAAGGCGTGATGCGTCTCGCGACTGCGAACGACGAGATCGCGCCGATGAAGGATCCGCGCGTGCAGGTGAATCCTGGCTATCTGGCGGTGATCCTGCTTTCGCGCGTGGTGACGCGTCTCGGCGATCTGCCGCAGGTCAATCCGCGCGTGATCGAGGAACTGTTCGCCGCCGACTTCGCGCATCTGGAGGACCTGTACCGGCGCATCAACACGCAGGGACACAGCCGCCTCCATGTGGTGTGCCCCGGCTGCGACAAGAAGTTCGAGGTGGAGGTGGAGGCTTCGGGGGAGCAATAGGCTACCGCCCGGAGCAGATCTTCGAGGAGGTAGCCTATCTCGCCTATCACTTCCATTGGCCTTATACGCAGCTGATGACGCTCGATCACCTCGAGCGCCGCCGCTGGGTCGAAGAGACAGCGAAGATCGTGGACCGGATCAACGACGCACAGACCAACAGCCTGGAGTAGACCGACATGTCTCTCGACGTCCATGGCGCGGATAGCCTCTATCTCGGATTCCTCTATTCGGTCACGCTCAAGAACGCGCCCGATCCGGTGGCCGGTTTCAACGAGGTGTCCGGGCTCACCATCGAAACGGAAGTGGAGACCTTGCGCGAAGGCGGCGTGAACGGATACGAACAGCAGATTCCCGGCCCCGCGAAATACTCGTCGCGGCTCGTGCTCAAGCGTGGCATCGGCGACCTCGCACATTTGTGGGAGTGGTATGCGGGCGTTCTGCAGGCGCGGATCGAGCGCCGCGACGTGACCATCACGATGCTCGACAGCCAGGGCAAGCCCGGCATCAAGTGGGTATTCAAGGAGGCGTGCCCGGTTAAATGGACGGGGCCGGAACTGCGCGCGAATACGTCGGCGGTGGCGTTCGAGTCCGTCGAGCTGGTTCATCACGGCGTGGACCTGGGAGTCGGGCGGTGAACGAATCGGACAACGGCCACGGGGTTCCTCTCGGCGACGCGATCTGGCAACGCCACGCGGGTACGCCCGTCATCTCGAGTGCGCGCGAAGGCGCGCGCGGCGAGCATGGCAGAGGGCTCGGTGCGTCCGTCTTCGACAGGCATACGGCTTTCGCCGAGTCGATGTTCCGACGCCGCGGCGAGCACGGCGCGCGCGGGGGGCACGTCAGCGGGCCGTTCGTGATCGCGAGGAGGAGTTTCGACACGCATGACGGGAGCGGACAGGTTCTGCCGAACGAGGTTGGCCCGGATGGCCCGGACGACACGGCCGGACCCGCTCGCGCGGCAATGGCAGGCGATCAGCACGCAATGGGCGCCCAGGCGACCGAGACGGCCAGCGTCGTGAAAGCGGGCGCGGGTCAGGCTTTGAGTTCGAAGCGGGGCGTGGCGGCTTCGGCGTTGCGCGTGGCGAGAGCGGTCGACAACGGGTCACCGAACCGAATCGATCGGTTCGCGACGCAGGGCGAAAGCGCGGTTCAGGTCGAATCGACGCAGCCTCTCGCGCGTTCCGATGCCCCTTGGGCGAGCGGTCCTTCGGTTTCGCCGGCTGATGCGCCGATGCCCGCGCCGATATCCGCTCGCGCGGATTCGCCGGGCGCGGGTTTTTCAGGTGACGACGGTGCGGCTCACGTCGTCGCGGCGCCTCATGTGCCGGTGCTTACGCAGACGGCGCCCGGTCGGCGTTTGCGTGAAACGACTGCGGCGCCGCCGGCGCTCGCTCCGCTCGCGCGCGCGATGCAAGCCGTGCATCGGCAACGCGATGCGATGTCACAGCCGACATCGTGGGCCGGGGCGACGAGAGGCCTCGCAACGCCCACCGCCGCGACGCTGCCCGTCACCTTGGCCGGACCGGTTGTCGCGCGGCCGGTCCCTGAGTTTCGGCTGAACGCGCCGATGGGAGCCCCCGTTGCGGCTTCGCCGGTGCAATCAGGCCCGTCACGCATCGCGCGATCGGGTCTGCAGACAGGCGGCCCGGCGAATACGGCGCCGATGCCGCTCGCCCGCACGGCGCCAGCGATCAGGGAAACAACGGCGGCAAGCAGGGTGCCAGCAACCGTGGCGACGACACTAGAAAGCGCAGCGCCAGCATCAAACACGGCGAGAGCGACGGCGGCGGCGGGCACGGCAACCATAGCGTCAGCGATACGGCCGGAGCAGTCGCCCGTGCCCGCAATGCCGCTCGACGCGTTAGTTAGTCATGCTCCGTCGGCCAGCGACGAATCGCGGAATGCGCAGGAACCCGTGGCCGTGCGGGGCACGGAATCGAGCATTCCGGTTGCCCGAGCACAAACGGAACGCTCGACGCGCGCGACGAATGGCCTCGATGAACGGTTGCGTGTCGCGTTGAGTCAGGTGCGGATCAACCGGTCTGCCGACTCTACCGTTCCCGCGCGCGCGCTCGCAGCGGCGGCGCCATCGGACGATCGGCCGCATGCGGGTGAATCGGCGAAGGGTTCGGGACAGACCCATGCGGGTAACGTCGGCGGGCTCATTGCGGGCACTTCTCCAGCCGCGTCCAAGCCGGCGCGCGCGAACGATCCGCCGGCTCGGACCGTGGCGCGTGCGTCCTTCGATGCACCGGTCGTAGCGCGGGCTGGCGAAGCGCAGTTGCAACCGATGCAACTGATGCAACCGATGGCCCGGCCGAGCGTCACATCGACTACCGATGCGGCGAGTCCGCAGCTTGCGGGCGCGGTAAGTACGGCGAAGATCGATCCAGTCGCAAGCGCAACAGGCGAGATCGCCCGGAACGCGTATGCGCCGCGCGAATTCGCGTCGCGAGTCAGGACAGTCGAAAATGCAGCTTCGCCTTCGCCCGGACCGCTCGTCGCGCGGCGCCCGCTTTTGGTTGCGATGCGATCGGTCGCGTCCGGTGCTGTGGTTCCGGCGCCGCAGGGCGCGCCGCTCGCCGATCAGCCGATGCGGTTCGAACAGCGCCCGTTGCTCGCGGGGCGCGGTACGCACGCGAGCGCATCGACCTCAGCGGAGTCTTTGATCGTGAGCCGGGCGGTATCGACAACCGCGACCCTCGACTCACCCGGCTTGCCCGTTTCCACGCAAACGCAAACGCAAGCGGATAGGAACGCCACATCAGAGCCACCCGCTCCGATCCCGCAGCGCGATTCGGGCAGCGTGACGAACAGGATCGAGCGAGTGGGTGAGGCACAGCCGGACGCATCGGGGCCACACATGCCCGGACTGCGGCACGTGGCGAGTGACACGACGGTCGCGCGGAAGATCGCGCACGACGTCTTTCCATCGACGACATTCGGTGGTGGCGCGGCGCCGGAACCCGCGCGCACCGTCAGCGTGTTGCCCGCGGTGACGCACCGGCTCAGCGGCGCCGAGCGCGTGATCGCGCCTTCCCGCGATACGCCAGCCGATACGAACACGAGCACCCAAGCGAGCGAAACCAGCACCGCGCTCCCGGCTGTGCGCCGCTTCACGACGAGTCGATCGACGGCTTCGGGCGAACTCGCGTATCACGCTTTAACTCATTCGCGGATGCCGGACCTACCGGCAGCAGCACACGGTGCTCAGAAAGTGCCGTCCCACGTCGTCGCGAATCGGGCAGTTTCGCCAGGGGCGGCGGCACCGGGCGACGCACTCCCCGCGCTCGCCACGAACGCGGCCCCGATCACGCCTGCGGACCAGAGCCACGCTCCAAACGCACAGCAGGCAACGCAGGCATCGCTGCGCCGCAGTGTCCAAAGCGACGCGCAAGCCGTGCCTGCGCAGCGCCTGTCGCGCGCGCGTGTCGTTCTGCCGCTGCAGCGCGCCGTTCAACCCGGCAATGCGCACTCAACCCGCCGGGCAAACTCGTTCGCTCCGACTGCGTTCGTCTCGCACGACTCGCTCGCCGAGTCCTACGGCGTCGTGCCGGTCGCCTTGCAGGCCGAGCCGCACGCCGCCGCTTCAGCGCCGGCAGCCCCGGCCGGGCAAGCAAGCGCAAACCCGGCCGCGCACGCGAATCCGGAGTCGTCGCAAAAGAAAGATGCCGGTGCGGGCGCACCCGGCGCCGAGGAACTCGCCGAACAGGCGTGGCAGATCATCATGGACAGGCTCGCCATCGAACGCGAGCGTCGTGGGGGGGCAACATGGCCCTAGACAAGCTGACGATCCTGGTCGAAGCGGATGCGGGCAAGCTTCAATTCAACCGGCGCGACAAGAGTCACCTGATCGAAGCAATGTTCAATCCGAAAAGCCTCGGGATCACCCGTTCGGTGCAATGGGAGAGCGCGAAGGCGGCCAAGCGTGACAGTCCGGAACTGCAATACACGACGGCCAATCCCGCCACGCTGACGCTCGATCTCTTCTTCGATACCTACGACCGTCCGCAAGCCGACAAACCGAGCGTGTACGTCCACATGAAGAAGCTCGTCGACCTCACGCTCGTGAAAGGCGACAAGCATCGGCCGCCGGTTTGCCAGCTTTTCTGGGGCGCCCAGGAAATGATCTTCCAGGGCGTGCTGCAGAACCTCGACCAGAACTACACGATGTTCCTCGAGAACGGTGTGCCGGTCCGGGCCACGGCCAAATGCACCTTCATGCAATGGCGCGCGAACGCGAGCGATCTGAAAAAGCAGAACCTGATGTCGGCCGACGTTGCAAAAAGCTGGACGGTCCGGCGCGGTCAGACGCTCGCCAGCATCGCGGCCGAGGAGTATCTCGATCCGGCGAACTGGCGTGACATCGCGGCCGCGAACGGCATCGACGATCCGCTCGCACTCGCTCCCGGCACGACGCTGTTGCTGCCGGCGCTGCCCGTCGGAAGGCTTTCGCCCGGCAGCCGCCGTAATAGGGAGGAGCCGTGAACGCGCGCAGTGAGTTCGATACCCTCGCGCCCGAGTTCTCGCTGCGCATCAACGGTTCACCGTTGCCCAACGATGCCGCGGCGGACCTCATCGATGTCGTCGTCCTCGAGGATGTCGATGCGATGAGCATGTTCACCTTCTCGCTCACCTGCTACGACTCGGCGGAGATGAAAGTGAAATGGGTCGATGACGCGATCTTTCGCGAAGGCAATCCGGTCGAGATCGAGATCGGCTATCGCGACAACAAGCGCACGATCTTCAGCGGAGAAATCACCGGCCTGGAACCGACCTTTCTGGAAGGCAATCCGCCCACGCTGACCGTGCGCGGCTACGATCGCCGTCACCGGCTCGCACGCGAGCGCAAGACGCGCTCCTACACCAACGTGAAGGACAGCGACATTGCGAGCCAGCTCGCCGCGTCGGCCGGACTGAAGCCGCAAGCCGACGATACCAGGGTCACACTGCCATACCTGCTGCAGCACAACCAGACGGACCTGGAGTTCCTGCTCGCGCGCGCAAGGCGGATTGACTATGAAGTCGTGGTCGATGACCGCATGCTGATCTTCCGGCCGCGCAAGATAGACGGCGATGCGGTGCTCACGCTGCGCCGTGAAATCGAACTGCTGGATTTCCGCCCGCGCATGACGACGATGGGCCAGGTCGAGGAGCTGCTCGTGAAGGGCTGGAATCCAAAGGACAAGAAGGAGATCGTCGGCCGCGCGAGCGCGTCGGACGTGACGAGCCTGATGGCGGGCAAGGCGTCGGGCGCGTCGAGCGTGAGCCATCTGTTCGGCAAGTCGGGCAGCGCGAGCGTGGTGTCCGCCGTGCAGAGCCAGGACGACGCCGACGCGGTGGCCAAACAGCGCTTCGGCGAAATGGCGCTCGGCTACATTCGCGGCGACGGCCAGTGCATCGGCGATCCAAAGCTGCGCGCCGGCATCGTCGTGAAGATCGAAGGGATCGGCGAGCGCTTCAGCGGGCACTATTACGTCACCTCGACCGAGCAGCGCTTCTCCCCGAAAAAAGGCTACCGCACCCGCTTCGCTGCGAGGAGGAACGCGACATGATGCACGACGAACTCCTGCGCACCCTGCTCGCGCGCACCGACGCGGACGGCCGCTACTTCGGCGTGGTGGTCGGGATCGTGACCAACAATCACGACCCCGACAATATGCACCGGGTCAAGGTGCGCTTTCCGTGGCTCAATCTGGATGACGAAAGCAACTGGGCGCGGGTCGCGAGCGCAATGGCCGGCAACGGACGCGGCGCCTATTTCCTGCCGGAAGTGGACGACGAAGTGCTCGTCGCGTTCGAGCACGGCAGCGTCGAGCATCCCTATGTGATCGGCTCGCTCTGGAACGGCAAGGACGCGGCGCCGGAATCGAACGCCGATGGCAACAACGACAACCGCGCGTTCCGGTCGCGCAGCGGGCATGTAATCCGCATGTCCGACAAATCGGGCGGCGAGAAGATCGAAATCATCGACAAGACGGGCAACAACCGCGTCGTCATCAGCGCGTCGGACAACTCGATCTCGATCGAGGCGCAGGGCGACATCGCGATCCGCTCGCAAACCGGCAAGGTGACGATCGAAGCGATCGGGGTGGAGATCAACTCGAAGGCCGACGTCAAGGTGACGGCGAATACGACCATCGACGCGACGGCGACCGCACCGATGAATCTCAAGGGCGCGATGATCAACCTGAATTAGCGCGTTCGGCGGCCGCCACGCACGGATCGCGCGTCACGAACAAGGGAGCAGACGATGCCTGCAGAAGTGCTCGGAGTCGGCTGGGACTTTCCGGTCAAGCTCGCCGCCGACGCGAACGGCGACTCGCGCATCGCGATCGCGCGCTATGAAGAGTGCGTGAAGCATTCGATTCTGATTATCCTCTCGACGGCCAAGGGCGAGCGCGTGATGCGTCTCGACTTTGGCTGCGGACTGCACGATCTCGTTTTCGCGGTGAACGGCAGCGCGACGCAGGGCATGGCGGCGTTTCACGTGCGCGATGCGCTGGAGCAATGGGAACCGCGCATCGACGTGCTGAACGTGGCGGCATACGCCGGGGGCGATTCCGACGAGCAGTTGTTGCTGGAGATCGACTATCGCGTGCGTCTCACGGACAGCCGGTTCAACCTCGTCTATCCGTTCTATCTCGACAGGCCGCTCGCGTGACACCGCAAAACGCTCCCCTCGTCCGGACACAGCGGCTGAGCGCCTCGCGAATCGGTGCGGTGCTCGCACGCGAGCTCGAATCGCAGGCGCAAATCGTTGTTCGCGAGCAGGATCGCGATCCGTTGCGCGAGGCGCTCGGACAGGTGTTCGCGCACTACTGCGATGTGCTGACCGATCGGCTCAACCGTGCGCCCGACGCGCATCTCTTCGCATTCACGCAACTGCTCGGCGCGGCCCGCGAGGCTGCCGTGCCGGCTCGCGCGCCGCTCGTCTTCAAGGCCGCGCGCGGCGCTGCGAACGTCCCGGTGCCCGTCGTGCCTCGCTACACCGAGGTGGCGGCGCCGCCTGCCGCGGGCGAGAGCGAGGCGGTCGTGTTTCAGACCGAGGCGGATCTCGAAGTCGTGCGCGCCGACATCACGCGCGCCGTCGCGGTCGATACCGGGCGCCGCCTCGTCGCCGATGCGAACGGCGTGCTTGCCGGGACGGGGCTGCCGCCCGGCGTCGATCCGTTTGCGCATGCCGTGCCGCTGATGCGGGCGATGCTTATCGGCCATCCGACGCTCTGGGCGACGCCCGATCTCATCGGCTTCTCGTTGCAGGCGGATATCGCGCGTCCGGGCGCGCGCGAGCCCGGCACGCAGCTGAGCTGGGGCATCGCCACTGCCGACGGATTCGCCGCGCTCACGCCGTTGCTCGACACGACCAATGGTCTGACCCAAAGTGGCGAAGTGCGCTTTGGTGCGCTGACCGAGGGCGTGAGGGTCACGCCGTTCGCGCTGCACGGCGTGACGAACTGCTGGCTGACGTGCCGCATCGTGCCTGCCGTCGTTCGACCCGCGCCGCAAGCGCCGGCGGCCGATTCTCCCAGCGAGCCGGCAAAAGCAACGGCCACGGCGCCTGCAACGCCCGAAGCACCGTCGGCGTCCGCGCGCACCGCAAGCGCTCCGCTGACCATCGCGGGATTGCGCCTTTTCGCGGACCGCGCGCTCGAAGCGGCGCCTGTCGAAGCCGCGCTGTTCGGCCGCCTGCCGCTCGACGTGACGCGCGATTTCTATCCGTTTGGCGAGCGCCCGCGTTTTGGCGACGTGTTCTACCTGGCGTCGGGCAGCTTCGCGATCGCCAACGCTCGCGCCGTGCTTTCGATCCAGTTGACCAATCCCGCCGGAGTCGCGCCCGATGCCTCGCCCATCCCGCCGGTGAGCCGCGCGGGCGATCCGCGCGTGCAGTGGGAGATGCACACGCGCGCCGGCTGGGTCCCGATCGCGGTCGACGACAAGACGCACGCGCTGACCCGCAATGGCGCCGTCAGCTTCGGTATTCCCGCCGACGTAGAGGCGACCTCGATCGGCGGCGTGACGAGTGGCTGGCTACGCGTGCGGCTGGTGTCGGGAAACTACGTCCCGGAACTGCGCCCGGCCGATCCCGTCGTGATACCCATCGATGCGCCGCCGTCCATCGCCCGGATCCGCGTGTCGATGTCGCTGCACATCGGGCCTGTCCTGCCTGAGCGTGTCGTGATCGAGGACGGACTGGAGGCGCGCCATGTCGTGGTCGCGGCGCTGCCGCAGTTCCCCGCGTTCAGCCCGTTCCAGCCTTATGACACCGAGGGTCGTGCGCTCTACCTGGCGCTCGCGGCCGATCCCGCGCAACTCGCGAAGCGCACGCTGAATGTCTACTTCGCGCTTGCGGCGAACGATGCGCGGCCGGTCTGCCGCGTCGACGAGAGCGCATTCGTGCAGCGCTGGCAGGTGCGCGGGGCGACCCGCTGGCACGATTGCACGGTGATCGACCGCACGGGTGCGCTGATGCATCCGGGCATCGTCAGCGTGACGATCGGCGAGGACGTGGCGCCGTGGACCACCACCGCGCTCGACCCGAACCCGGCGCTGGTCTGGCTGCGTGTCATGCTGGCTGCATCGGTCGCGACGCCGGGAGACGAGGGCGCGCTGGTGCCGGTGGCGGACCCGGACCGCCTGGCGGCGGCAAGGGCGTCGGTACGGCCAGCGGGGTCCGCTCCATGCGACGACAGCGCGTTACTCGCCGTGCGGCTCATTGCGTTGAACGCGGTGAGCGCCATCCAGTCGATCCGGCTCGAGCGTGAGCTGGTCGGTTCCAGCAGCGGCCGGCCGTCGCAGTCGTTCCGGCTCGCGCGCAGTCCAGTGGTCGGCGAGGTGCTGCTTGAAGTGCGCGAAGGGCAAGAGAGCCAGCCGGTCGACCCCCGCGACTGGGTACGCTGGACCTGCGTTGAAGACTTCACCGGCGCGAGCCACGACGCCCGTGTGTTCACCCTCGATCGCACGAGCGGCACGGTGCGCTTCGGCGACGGCCGGCACGGGCGGATCCCGCCGGCGGGCGGCAATAGCGTGCGCGCGAGCTACAACGCGGGCGGCGGAGCGCGCGGCAACCAGCCGGCCTGCACAGTCGCGCAACTGCGCACGACCATTCCGTATATCCAGTCGGCCGCCAATTGCGATGCCGCGACGGGCGGCCAGGATGCCGTCGACAACACGTGGCTTCGCGCAACGGCGCTCGCCCGCATTCGCCATCGCGACCGCGCTGTGTGTGCCGAAGACTATGCCGACCTCGCGCGCCGCGCCTCGCCGCAGGTGGCGCGCGCCATGTGCCGGGGCGCAAGGGACCTGTCGAAGACAGGTGCGTCGAACCAGCCCGAGCAGGGCGTCGTGAGCGTGCTGATCGTGCCGCACAGCGCGGATGCCGAGCCACAGCCCGCGCGGGCGCTGCTCGAACGCGTGAGGAGTTATCTGCTGGCGCGCTGCGCGGCTGGCGTTGAAGTGATCTTGCTCGGTCCCGCGTATCTGCGCGCGAGTGTCGATGCGCAGATCGTGGTGGCGTCCGGCGCGTCTCCGGTGCGCGTCGCCGCCGCATGCGAGGCGCGGGTGAACGCGTTCCTGCATCCTGTCACGGGCAATGCGGGCGGCGAGGGCTGGAGCTTCGGCGAAATCCCGCACGCGTCCGACCTGCTCGCGATGCTGCGCATCGTTGACGGCATCGATCACGTGCGCGGACTGCGGATTTTCTTCGACGCCAGCGAGCCTGACCTGCGCGAGCGCGGCGACTTCCTCGTCTGCGCGGGGCGCCATACGATTCGAGCGAGCGGATGATGACGCAAGCTCCCCATCTCGATGACCGCGATTTCGACGACCTGGTTCGCGAAGGGCTGGCGCTGCTGCCGGTCTACGCGCCCGAGTGGACCGACCACAATCCGTCGGACCCGGGTGTCACGCTGATTGAATTGCTCGCTTATTTCGCGGACATCCTGCTCTATCGCATCGGACGCATCACGCCCGCCGCAAAGCTGCAGTTCCTGCGCCTGCTCAAAGGCTCCCCCGACTACGACTTCAGCCAGCGCTTCGCCGACGCTGCGGGCCAGCCAGCACGCGTCGTCGATCCGATGGACGAACTCGCGCGCGAGATCCGCGAAGCCGTGAGCGAGCTCGCCCATCTGCAATGCGCAGTAACGCCGGGAGATTTCGAGCGTCACGCGCTCGCGGTGATCGAACGCGAACTGCCGGGCCGGCGCGCGCACGCGCACTGCATCGCGAATGCCGACCTGAGCGGAGGAAACCACTCGCGTGAGTCGCTCTCGGCCGCGCGCGGGCACGTAAGCCTTTTGATCGCGCTACCCGACGACCTGCCGCCGCACGAAGCCGCGCGCGTGCGCGACGCCGTACGCGCTGACCTGCTGCCGCGCCGTCTCCTCACGACGCGCCTCGCCGTGCTCGCGCCGCCCGTGCTGCGGGCGGGCATCGGCTTCTCGCTCGCACTCTTGCCCGGCGCGTCGCTGCAACGCGTGCTCGATGATATCCGCGCGGTCTTAGGGCGCCGCTACGCGCTCTTCGGCGCGGATGCCGAAGCCGACGCAGATCTCGATGCCGGCGCCGAGGAACGGATCTTCGGCCGGCCGCTGAACCTCTCGGAAGTCGCCGCGCTGATCGACGATGTGGACGGCGTCGATTATGTAGAGGACTTGACCGTGCGCACGCTCGGCAGCGAGACAGAGGGAGCGGACGCCGAACTCGGTGTGCAGATCGGCGCGAGCTCGACCGTCGGTATCGACGCGCGTCTTGGCGGCATGCATGGCACAGGCGCCGAGCGGCTTGAGCGCGACAGCGCGGGTGCGCTTTCGTCGGTGCTGCTGCGGCCGTGGGAAGTGCTGAGGCTGGAGCTCGTTCCGGACGCGGTGCGGCTGATCGACAGGCCGGCGGCGCTCGTCCTGCGCGGCGGCGCCGTCGAAAACATCGATGGCGCGCCGAATGGAGACGTCGATCATGAATGAGCCCGCCGACCGCATGATGGCGGCGCTGCCCGCCATTTACCGCGCTACCGACGATAGCGGGCAGTTGCGCGCCCTGCTGCGCGGCTTCGAGGCGATGTTGCTCGACAGCGGCGACGCCGCCGAGCCGGCGATCGCGCAAGACATCGACGTCATTCCAGAGCTTTTCTCGCCGCTCGGTGTGAAGCCGTCAGGCGAGCTCGCCACGCCGAACGGTTTGTACCGCATCCAGGCGAACTGGCGTAGCGAGGCGCCCGAGCGTTTTCTCGCCTGGCTCGCGCAGTGGGTCGCGTTCAGCCCTTATCCGCTGTTCCCGCCCGAGCGGCTGCGCAGGATCATCGCCGGCATCGTGCCGCTCTACGGCAGCCGGGGCACGCGCCACTACCTCGAAAAGCTGCTGGCGCTCTGCTTCGACGAAGTGACCGATATCTCGATCGACGAAGAGCCGCTGCACGGATTCCTGATCGGCCGCGCGCGACTTGGAACGGACACTGTACTGGCCGCGGACGAACCGTTCCGGTTTCGGGTGGCAATGGTCGTGCGCGAGCACGGGAAGACCGTGGCGGGCGACTGGGAGGCATTCGAGGACCGCGTGCGCGCGATCGTCGATTTCGCCCGGCCGGCGCATACCGAGTACGAATTGGTGCTACGAAGAGGCACAGGACATGCACAAGAAACTGCTGATCAATAAAAAGCCGGCGTATTACCGCGGCCAGTTGTTGCTCGAGGACGATTTCATCGCCGAGCAGCGTTATCACGCGAACGCACGTTATCGTCACTCGCTGAACCTGCACGGCTGGGGCGTCGTGCGCGGTCTGGAAGTGCGGCACGCGGGCACGAACGAGATTGTCGTGAGCCCGGGTTTCGCCATCGACGGACGCGGCCACGAAATCGAACTCGTGCAGGAGGAGAAGATCGAGGTGCCGTCCAACTCGGCAAACGCGACGCTCATGGCGAGCCTCGTCTACGACGAGGACGATACGCCCGCCGCCGGCGACAGCGAGCGCCGCACCCGCAAGTGCTATGCGGTGCTGGCGCTCACGGTGGGTGTCGCCGAAGCGGCGGTCGTCCTCGCGAGCGTCGAACTGGACGAGCACAGCCATGTCACCGCGCACGGCATCAGGACGACCAACCGGCGCAACCTGAAGACGCCGCTATCGCCGGGCTGCGTCACGGCGCGCGCGCTCGATCCGCACTTGCGGACCGGCTGGCTCAGGATGCCGTTCCGTCCGACCGCCTGGCCGTCCGATGAAGAGGATGCACCACCGCCGTTTCGCGTGGGGCCGACCGAAGCGCGCTCGCATCGCAAGATCAAGGACGAGCCGAACCTGAATGGCGCGGGCGGCACGATGGCGATCTCGCTTGCGCCCGGCGTCACACGCGTGTTGAAGCTGCGCGTCGCCGGTGCGGAGAACGAGGGTCGGCTCAGGGTCGAACTGTATATCGGCGGCTGGGACGCGAAGAACCGCAAGCATGTCGCGAACGTCGTGCTCGATGCGGAAGTGAAGGGCGGACCCTATGACGAGACCTGGGACGTGTCGAAAGGCGACATTCATCTGGAGACCTCCACGCTATCCGTCGCGATCCGTGCCGACGGATACGCGAGGGTGTCCCTCGTCGCCGTGGAAGTGACCTGCGATCCGGCGCTGCTGCAGGTTGCGCCGGTGATCGGCTGAAGCCGGGCACGCGATGGCCAAGGCAAATCGACCTTCCGTCGAGCCATTCGCCGGCTCGCTCGATCATCTGCTCGCGGAGCTGGAGCGGATCGATCTGCTGATCCGTTCGCGGGTCGCCGCATTCCGGGCCTGCCAGCCCGGTGACGAGCAGTTTCGCGGGCTCTATGTCTCCGAGCAGCAGGTCGATGCGCTGCTCGCCGCGCCGCTCGGCAAGCCGGCATGGCTCGGCACCGATGCCACCGACGCCGCCGATGCCAAAGCGCGCGCTTCGCTCGACACGCGCCTCGCCGAACTCGCGCGCCGCAATGCCGAGCGCAAGCGGCTGGCGCTGGAAGCGGGCACCGGTCTGCGGCTCGAACGGCTGCGAAACCTTTTCGGACTGGACGAGACCGACGTCGATGTCCTGCTCGTCTGCCTCGCGGTCGAACTGGACACGCGCTACGAGAAGCTCTATGCATACCTGCAGGACGACGTGACGCGCACGCGTCCGAGCATCGATCTCGTGCTCACGCTGCTCGTGCCGGAGCCGATGCAGCGCATCGCCGAACGCGAGCGCTTCGCAGCGGGCGCCCCGTTGCGCGCGGTCCATCTGCTCGAACTGTTCGACGATCCCGCGCGCGTCTCGCCGCCGTTCATCGGCAAGGCGCTTAAGGCGGACGCGCGGATCGTCGCGTTCCTGCTCGGCTCCGACCGGCTGGACGCGCGGGTCGCGCCGTACGTGGAACTGCACGACGGCGGCCCGAACCTCGGCGCGCTTCTGCTCGACGACGACACGAAGCGGGGCCTGCTCGGCCTTCTGCGCAATGCCGCCGGTGCGGACCGCAAGGATGCGAGCACCGGCGACGCCGCAAACGACATGCGTTTCGTGATGCATCTGCAGGGGCCGCACGGCTCGGGCCGGCGCGCCGTCGCGGGCGCGCTGTGTCATGAACGCCACCAGCCGCTTCTCGCCGTCGATCTCGAACGGCTCGTAGCCGATGGCGGAACGGGGCTCGCCTCCTCGCCGCAATTCGAACTCATCGATCGCGAAGCGCGGCTCGCCGGCGCGGCGCTCTACTGGAACGGCTTCGACACTCTGCTCGCCGCGGGGCGCGAGAGCGAACTCGGCGCGTGCCTGCGGGTTGTGTCCGGCGCGCGCGGGCCGTCGTTTCTCGCTGGCGAGCTGCCGTGGTTCGAAAGCGGCGCACTCGGCGACGCGCGCTTCATCGACGTCCGCCTGCAACGGCCTTCCGTGCCGACGCGCATCGAGCTTTGGCAGAAGGCCGCGGCCGCGCAGAAGGTGGATGCCGTGCAGCTGGATATCGTCGGCGTTGCGACCAAGTTCAGGTTCACGCCCGGTCAGATCGCCGAGTCGATGCATACGGCCGCGAGTCTCGCGGCGTGGCGCGATCCGGAACACGCGCGGATCGCGTCGCAGGACCTGTACGATGCATGCCGCGCGCATTCGAATCGCACGCTCTCGACGCTCGCGCAGAAAATCACGCCACGCTTCAATTGGAACGACATCGTCCTTCCGGCGGACCGCCTCCAGCAGTTGCGCGAGATCTGCAATCACATCAAGTACCGCAACCAGGTCTTCAATCAATGGGGCTTCGACGCGAAGCTGGCGTCGAGCAAGGGACTGTCGTTCCTGTTCGCGGGGCCGTCGGGCACCGGCAAGACGATGGCCGCGGGAATCATCGCGGCCGAACTCGGCCTCGACCTGTACAAGATCGACTTGTCGCTCGTGATCAGCAAGTTCATCGGCGAGACGGAGAAAAATCTCGGCAAGATTTTTGACGAAGCGGAGACCGCGAATTCGATCCTCTTTTTCGACGAAGCCGATTCGTTGTTCGGCAAGCGCAGCGAGGTCAAGGACTCGCACGACCGCTACGCGAATATCGAGGTGGGGTATTTGCTGCAGCGTATCGAGGAATACGAAGGCATCGCGATCCTCGCTACCAACTTTCGCAGGAACATGGACGAAGCGTTCGTCAGGCGCCTGCAATTCACCGTCGATTTTCCGCTGCCGGGCGAGGATGACCGGTTTCGCATGTGGAGCGGCATCCTGCCTCAGGACGCGCCGCGCGATCCCGCGCTCGATCTCGCGCTGATGGCGAAGCGATACACGCTCACGGGCGGAAACATCCGCAACGTGGCCCTCGCGGCCGCGTTCCTCGCAGCCGACGACGGCGACATGATCCGCATGACGCACCTCATCGCCGCGACGCAGCGCGAGTATCAGAAGATGGGCAAGCTCGTCGGCGATCGCGACTTCGAGCACACGCCCGCGTCGTCTTGAACGCCGTTCGGCCGGTAATGCGGTTATGTCCTGAACGGCGTTTCTGAATTGCGTTCAGACGACGGTGCTGCCGCCAGCGACATCCGCGCCGAGAGCGTTGCTCGCCAGCTCGAACGCGTTGTCCCGGCCTTGCTCGCCTTCGTGCGCCGGATTGATCTTCGCCGTGATCTGATGGAAGGCACCGGTGTCCGCCAGCTCGTTGCAGCCGTGCGACTGCCAGAACCAGGCGGCGACCAGCGCGGCAGTGCTGGCGTCGTTGCGCACGCTGTCCGGGTTCGACACGAGGTCTTTGCCGATCGCCCGGCCGGCGGCGTCGAAGTTGCTTTTGAAGGTCAACTGGATGAGGCCCGAACCGCGGTATCGCCAGCCATCGCCGCATGCCGCCGGACCATTGCCGCATTTGTTCTGATAGACGAGGTTCGCGATCTTTTCCTGCCGGTCCGGTGGCACGCAGGTCTCGCCCGGCTGACGGCCGAGCGCATTGCATTGCTGCTGCGTCAGCGACGAGAACACGGCGTCGAGCCGGGCGGCCGCATAGTTGAATCTTTCGGCGACGGGCGGCAGCGGGAAGCCGCCGCTCTCGTAAGCGAGTTGCGCAAGAAAGGCTGCCTGGCGTGCGGGCGTGTTGATCTGAAACCGGTCCATAGCAGCGGACAGAGGGCCGAGCCAGAATGCCGCGCTCGCTTGCTGCGCACCGGTTGCCGCCATGAACGTTGTCTGGTCCATGTGAGTTCTCCGCGTCGAATATCGTCGGGGACAGGCCGCCCGGCAGATGGATCGAGCCGTTCCCGGAAATGGAATGCCGCCGGAAATGTCGTAAGGATGAAGCTGTTTTGATGGGCGGGGTGTCGGGGCTGGCATGACGGCGCGGGATTGCCGCGTGCCGGCCTGTTAAGGTTTTAGCACGTAACAGCCGGCAATTTCGGTTCGGATGCCGACGTATGAGCGGCTCGCCACACTGGACGGCGGAACCCGCCAAGTAAATGTCATCGCGCTTTCACATGCACTGCAAATGCTTGCTGGGCGCCCTAGTGACGCAGCATCACGACGGCCCACGTGAGCACGATCGAACTCAGGATAAGCAGCGCATATTTCACCCAGAAGCTGTACTGATAGCGCCATTTCGTGGGCTGGTTCTCGTCGATGTCGACCCTGACGAGCCGGTGTCCGGTCGTCGCTTTCCTGACGACATGCTCGAGAATCGGAATCTCGGAACGGGCAATCGATTTGACCGTCTCGATGTCGAATACCTTCTTGCCGGCCATACCCGTGAAGAGCGGGATCAGCTTCTTTTCGGTCAGTTCGCTCACCAGGCTGAGCGAGAGTAAAAATGAAACGATCACCGCGAGTTGTATGTTCGGCAACGCCGCGTGCAGGCCATCGCCGATAAAGCGAAACAAGCGTTCCAGTATTGGCGCCACGAACGCATCCATGAACAGGAAAAGCGGAACGACGACAATCGCGGCACAGCAGAAGCACACTCGGGCATAGAGAGTCATGGTGGCGATCTTTTCCCTGGCTTCCTTGTAGATCAGGTCGGTGACTTCGGCGGTGATCATTGCGGTTCCTCTTAGGCGACAGCATCAATGCCGATTGCCGATTGGCCGGTGCGGCTTTCTTCTACTCGTCGGCGTGGGTGTGCTCGGCCCGCTTCGTTCGCAGGACTGGGCTGCTTCCCTGCTGCACCGTGTGCGCAACTTCATGCGCAAGGAGATGCTGACCCTGCGGACTGTGAGGGTCGTATTGCCCCTGATTGAAGTGGATATCACCTCCCGTGGTGTACGCACGCGCGCTGATCGCCTTCGCCGCCTCGACCGATTGCGACCCCGTGTGAATGCGCACGCCGGTGAGATCCGCGTTGAGTGCATCGCCGAACTTCCGTTGCAGCGTGACCGGCAAAGGTTGTCCAGCCGACTTCGACGCAGCATGCACGGCATGCTCCGCATCGGGATGAAGGCCCGCGTCGCTCGCGTCCTGCGACGAGCGGTCGATGCTTCGCCGATGTTCATCGTCCGGCACGGATTGCGCTGTGATTGACGGATCGACGGCACGCTGTGGGGTCGCTTCAGGCATGGTCATCACACGATCGGCGAAGTGTTCCGCCTCCTGTTCGCTGGCGTCCGCCGGGTGGCTGACGTCGAGCTTGGCCTGGATCATGCCCTGGACATGGCGGTTGCCGACCGTGCGCTGCATTTGCAGCAGCGTCTGCGCAGGATCGCGCCAGACTTTCGATGGCGATCTCGCGACTTGATTGCAGAGCGCACAGCGATGCGCGACTACGGGTGTAGCCGCCATCGCCTTTTCCTTGTCTTTGTCCTCTTCCCGCATCTCCGGCTGGCGCGACACGCGTGTGCCCGAGCTGTCAATGTCCGTTGCATATTCGCGTTGGTACGTCACGATGGACCTCCGTCAAACGCCAGACTTCTGCGGGCCCGCGCGGGCTGCTCAAAGCGCTCGCGCAACGCGAAGCGCCGGTGCGCCACGCGAGCGCCTGACGATTCAAGCAAAGGTCACGGCGAACGCCTTGTCAAGCTCATCGACGCCGGTTTGACCGAATAGGCTGGACGTATGGCGCGATTGCTCAAGCAACGCGAGCGGGGGTTTTGCAAACAGCGAAAAAACCTCCGCCAGATTGAAAGCATTCCTGATGCATTGGGTACCGGATCAAACATCGAGTGCGGTTTCGATTTGGCGTGCGAAGTCGATGACTTGGCGGACTGATCGCAGTCGCGCGCCGGAGAATGCATGGCATGCACGTCGATGCTCGTAGATGGCAACGTCGGGATGGAGGCGATCGACGTTGAGCGTAGCGCCTTTACGTCGAAGTGCGGATCGTATTAGAGCCGCGCACCGCCCCCTGACCGCTAGTCACTGCTGCAAGTGTTTACATGGAGTCGAAGTGGTCGATCAATGCGATGCCGAATGCACGGGTCAACGCATCGAGAAGGGTCGGCATGCGAATCATCCGCACGGCCACGACTAAACGGTAAAAGCACATGACGCGGATTCGGGCCAATCACAGCGTGGCCATCGGTCTCTCCATGTTTCTGGCCGTACAGCCAAGTCCGGTCTGCGCGCAGACTCCGGCGCCGTCCCTGACGGGAGCCGCGTCCTCGCCCGCCGGCGGAGAGGCGCTTGATCTCGCCGCGCGGGCCCGTCAGCTCGCGGCGTCGAATCAGATCGAACAGGCCATCTCGCTCGGCGAACGCGCGCTCGTCATGGCACGCTCGCGCTACGCTCCGCGACACGAATACGTCGCGTATATCCTCGATGATCTCGCTACCTGGAATGCCCGGCAGCGGCGCTTCGCCGAGGCGCTGCAGTTGTCCCGGCAGGCGGTGGAAACGATTCGAAGCGCGAAGGGCGCGGAGTCGAGGGACTATGCATGGCTTGTGAACAACCTTGCTTCCATCTATGCCGCGAGCGGTCAGTTTGAGCAGGCCGTGATTTACTACGAGAAGAGCGCCACCATCTTCACCAGGAACGCGGCAACCGATCCTGAACACGCGGCGCAAGTCGCGCGTAATCTCGGTGTCGCGTATCTCGAACTCGCGCGTCCCGACGATGCGGAGACTCAGTTCGCCGCAGCCCTGCGAGCGACACGCGGGCTCCGCGGTGATCAAAGCCCGGCGACGGCACGCGCTTATCTCGATCTGGCAGGCGTACATCTCCGGCAGGAGTCGATCGTAGCCGCGCGTAACGAGGCAAGCGTCGCGCGCCGTATTTTCTCTGCGCAGCAACCCGTGGACGCCGCGAGCCTGGCGTCTGCGGACGTCACGCTCGCGCAGATCGACATTTACGATTCGAGGCTTGACAGCGCCAAGGCGCTGCTGGACCAGGCGTTGAAGACGCTCGATGCGTCCGCATCCGCGGACCCGCTCGCGCGCGCCTCGGTGCTTTACAACATCGGCTGGATCGAGATTTTGCGCCGCGAGGCGATCGAGGCTGAGCATGTCTACACGGAAGTCCTTGCCATCTACCGGCGCGCGTACGCCGATTCGCATCCGGCCGTCGCGCGAGCGCTGCATTGTCTCGCGATCGTCTATCAGGATCTCGGCCAGTTTGACGAGGCAAGACGGCTCTATGAACGCGCTATCGCGGCTTTCACGGCGAGCCTCGGCGACGCGAGCGCAGCGGCGGCTGCGACGCGCGTCGAGTACTCGCTGCTGCTCTCCGAGTCGGGCGACGCCGGCCGCGCGGCCCTGCAGGCTCGTACCGCGCTGTCGACCTACGAGCGTTTGCCCGGCCGCTGGGATGTGCGGCGCGGCTACGCCTATTCGGCGCTGGCCCGCGCCGAGCATCGCGCAGGCGATCTCGCGAACGCCGAGAAGCACTATGCGATGGCGCTCGCGCTGATCGGCACGGTGCGCGGTAGCGAGTCGTCGGATTTACCGCCCGGTCTCACCGATCTAGCGCGCATCCATGTCGCGCAGAAGCGCTACAGCGAGGCCGGCGACGAGCTTGCACGCGCGGTCGGCATTCTTCGCAAGGACGGAGCGACGACGGCCGCCGGGCTCGCCGAAAGCCTGTCCGAGCTCGCGAACCTGCGACTCGCAGAAGGCAATCCGACCGATGCGCTTTCGATATCCCGCGAGGCGGTGCAGATCGCGCGGCAACGGCTCGATGTCGCGCAGCGTGCGCTGTCGTCATCGGCGCTCGGCGAGCAGCGGCTGGCGCGCGGGCTCTTCGAACAGTTCCTCGAAATCGGCTGGGCCAATCATCCGGCACCCGATACCGCGCTCATGCGCGAGATGTTCGAGGTGGCGCAGCTTCCGCATCTGAGCGGCACGGCGGGGGCGGTCAGTCAGATGGCGGCGCGCTTCGCCGCCGGACAAGGGCGGCTGGCAGAGCTCGTGCGCCAGCGCCAGGATGCGGGCGAACGCTGGCAAGCGCTGGATCGTTCAATGATCGAGGAACTGGCCGGGATGCCAGGCGTCGCGTCCGGCCAGGCGCGCGCCCCGGGAAACCGTCAGGCGCTCGCCGAACTCACTCGTTCGATCGAAACCCTCGACGAGACCCTGCGACGCGATTTTCCTCGCTATGCGGAGCTGACGCATCCCCGGCCGGTCGCCGCGAGCGCGGTGCAGGCGCTGCTGAGGCCGCGCGAGGCGTTGCTCTTGCAGGTGACGTCGCCTGAAGCGTCCTATGTGTTTCTCGTCACGTCCCGCTCGCTCGATTTCACCCGCGCAAACCTGAACGCGACGCAACTCAGGCGGACCGTCGATTCGATTCGCGCGGGCCTGAAGCTGGAGGGCGTGAGATTCATGGAGGATTTGCCCGTCTTCGATGTCGCGTCGGCGAATCTGCTGTACCGGCAGCTTCTCGCACCGTTCGGGCAACAACTAGGCCGCACGCAATATCTGGTCGCCGTGGTCGATCGTGCCATGCAGAGCGTGCCGCTCTCCGTTCTTCTCGCGACGCCGGCCAGCGAGCCGCCCAAAATATTTTCCGATTACAGCAAGCTTGATTTCCTGAGCCGCCATCTCTCGTATTCGATCGATCCCTCGGTCAGCGCATTCACCGCGCTGCGCGCGGTCACGCTGCAATCGGGCGCGAGCAGGCCGTTCATCGGCTTCGGCGATCCGGTGCTGACCGGGGACGGCAAGCCCAGGCGCGCGGCGTTGCCCAATGCATTCGCCGGCGGAGTCGATCCTGAACTGCTGCGCACCCAACTCAAGCCGCTCCACGAAACGCGCGACGAACTGACGAGCGTCGCCCATGCGCTCAAAGCGAGTGACCGCGACCTGTTTTTCGGCGCGGATGCGAGCAAGCCGAGGGTGATGGGCGCCGATCTCGCTTCATATCGGATCGTCCAGTTCGCCACGCACGCGCTCTCCGCGGGAAGCTTTGGACTGGCCGAGCCCGCGCTCGTGCTGACGCCGCCAAAGAAGGCGACCGCCGCCGACAACGGCCTGCTCGCGGCAAGCGACATCGCGACCTTGCGGCTCGACGCCGACTGGGTCGTTCTGTCGGCCTGCAATACGGCGGCGCCCGAAGGTCGCGATGGTGCGGAAGGACTGTCGGGGCTCGCCAAGGCGTTCTTCTATGCAGGCGGCCGGGCGCTGCTCGTAAGCCACTGGACGGTCGAGTCCCGTTCGACCGCGGTCCTGATGGTCGGCACGATGCGCGCGCTGGCCGACCATCCGGAGATCGGACGGGCGGAGGCACTGCGTCGCGCGATGCTGTCGATGCTCGATGGTGAGAGCAAGCCGGCGTTCGCGCATCCCGTGTTCTGGGGCGCGTTCGTCAACGTGGGAGAGGGCGCGCAGACCGCGTCGCCTTGATGAAATGCTTCAAAAGGTCCGTGTTCCGCGCGTGGCAGCGTCCGGAAAGCGGCTTGCGTGATCAATACCGATGATGAAGAGGTGATCCGATGGCTTCTGTTTCCTGTCTCATGCGCGTTGTCGTGATGGCTTGCGGCGCTTCTATCGTCCTCGCGACGGAACTCGTCTCTGCGCAAGCCGTGTTCGACGAACGCAATACGAGCGCGGATCAGCTTAGAAAAGCGCTCACGCCCGTGGCGCCGGCGACCACGCGCGGGGAGCCGATCACCGTGCGCGGCTTCGATCCTTTGACGCCCGACGCGGCGGCGCCCGTGCAGCAGGGAACGACGGGCCACACGGGGGGCGCGTCGTTGCTGATTTCGTTCACGAGCAACTCGACGAACCTCACGCCGGCCGCGAAGGCGGCGCTCGACCAGTTGGGGAAGGCGTTGCGCTCCGAGCAACTGGCTGCGTACCGTTTCCAGGTCGAAGGGCACGCCGATCCGCGCGGCCCGTCCGATGTGAACATGCGCCTGTCTACGGAACGCGCCCAGGCAGTCGTGCAATACCTGTCGAGCGTGGGCGGCGTGGCGCCGGAGCGCCTGACGGCGGTCGGCAGGGGCTCGACGCAGCCGATGAATCGCCACAACCCGGCCGCGCCGGAAAACCGGCGCGTGACCATCATTACCGTGCAGTGAAGCGTGCAGCGCCGGGCCGCGACCGGCTCGACTCACTCGTGATAGGCGACGGAGTCGATCTGGAACATGGCGGCGCCAAAGGAATTGGGACAGTCCGCGCCGGGCGCGCAATGCGGCGTTCCGGCGAACGGGGAATAGCGCTCCGTGCGACGCGCGGCCGTTTCGCGTTGAACGACGGGCGAAATCTTCGCGAACGGAGCTTGCCTGCTGAGGCCGGCGTCGCTGAAGTCGCGCGGTGAAGCGGAGACGATCACGAGAAACCGGTTCGGACCGACCGGCGCGGAGGCCACCATCGGCCAGTTGGAGCGAGGAAGGAACAGCGTTTCGCCGGCCGAGACGCGGTTGTTTTCGTCGCGCTCGTTGGGAAACAGCATCGTGTATTGGTCGGTCGGGTCCGTCATGAAGACGTAGACGAAGCCGCTGCGGCTCGTCGTGACGGCGAACGTGAGCTTGTCCCGGCCGATGCGCGCGCTCGAGGCGGACTGCACGGTGACGTGCTGCGACGCGTCGGCGAGTTGGACGATGCGTGCCATTTCGCCCGCCGGTGTGTAGGGCGGCGGCGGGGGTGGGGGCGGGGGCGGCTTCTGGAGCGGCGGCTTCAGCAAGTGCCAGCCCGCACCGCCGCCGAGCGCCACGACACCGAGCACCGCTGCGGCGATGTAAAGACGCTGCCGGTCGGGTCGTGACGCCGGTTCGGGTTCGACCGGCGGCGGGGTGGGATGGCCGTTGCCCGCATCGATATGGGTCCCCAGTTCCGCGGCGAATTCAGCGATGCTTTGCGGCCGGTGTTCGGGCCGCACGGCGAGTGCGTGGTCGATCGCTTGCAGAAAGCGTGCCGAATAGCGGCCGCTTGCGACGACCGCGAGCGGCTCATACATGTCCTCCATCGTGCGGCTGATCGAAGCAGGAGGCGCCGTCCCCGTGATCGCGAAATACACGACGGCCGCAAGCGCGTAGACATCCGTCCACGGGCCTTGCGTCATTGAACGCTCCAGGCCGTATTGCTCGACCGGCGCATATCCGGTCTTGTAGATCACAGTGGGCGCATGGCTCATCGTGCCGATGATGCGCCGCGCCGCGCCCAGATCGAGAAGCACCGGCCGCTCGGGGTCGCTGGCGATCATGATGTTGTCCGGCGAGACGTCGCGGTGATAGCACTGTGCGCGATGCAACACGCCGAGCGCCTCCATCAGCGGCCGGAGCATTGCGCGGAGCCAGTTTTCGTCGGGCGGCGTGCCTTTCGCGCGAATCGTGTCCCAGAGCGTCATGCCCTCGTAGTACGGCATCGCCATGTACGCCGTGCCGTTCGCTTCCCAGACACGAAGCACCCGGACGATCGACTCGTGATCGAACTGCGCGAGCAGCCGCGCCTCTTCAAGGAACTTGCGCTTGGCCTCGACGAATATTTCCTCGTGCCTGTTCGAGCGCACCAGCACGTCGGTGCGGCCCGAACGGCAGGCGAGCGTGGCGGGCATGAATTCCTTGATCGCGACCTGACGATGCAGCAGCGTATCGTAAGCCAGGTAGACGATGCCGAATCCGCCCTCGCCAATCAGCCGGATCAAGTCGAATTCCGCGAGCCGCGAACCGGGCGCGAGCGCGAGCGTGCGTTCGCCGAACGTTCCGGCTGATTCATCGATACGAGTCATCGCGTGGCACTCCGTGAGAATCCGGCAGTCCGTGCGGCGCGCCGCACGTGGCTCGATGCGCCGGTCCGAGCCGGAAAGCCGGCGCGGCCGGTCCGGTTCCCGCATGCGAAGCGCGATTGCGCGGCCATGCGATCCGATCTCGATCGAATGCTTGCCCCGTGGCGTGCGGTGGATGCTTTTTTCAGCAGGGTCGAGCCTGAGGTCGTGCGGCAAAAAGGTGGGCTTCAGTTCAAGTGTATTGGGCGAAGTTTGAACTTACAATCCCCATCGAAGAGGGGGGCTTGCGGGGCGCGAGGGGCGCGGTCCTGATCGATTCACCCAATCGGACGATCGCTCGATGTCGGTTGAAGCGCCGGCATGCTAAGCGCACCAGACGCTAAGCATCACCTATCGAAAACGTGACAACATCAGAGGGGTTCGAACACAAGCTCGGGGTTCTCAAAGGGCGATTTCAACCTGAGCGCAAGATTGTCATAACGCTGTGCGTCCCTGCCGCTCTAAGCTGGAGTTCAAGCCCGCGCTAGGCGGACTGACTGGCCTTTCAACGCAAAGGAGATACAACATGAGCGACGTGAACACGGGTGACACGGATTCGGATTCTTTTCCTGCCTGTTTCCGCAATAAGTTCAGCGGTCTATATAAAACCTTCAACAAGGGAGACCTGGCTTTTCCGACCAATGAATGGGTTCGCATTCACGCTGGTACTTGCGAATGTGAAGGAAAAACGGGCGACGACTGCCAGGAACCCGGCGATCCCGGTTGATCGCGCATTCAGATGCCCTTCCAGACTCTGCGCCAGCCGTTCATTTGCAAATGGGGCGAAGAATCAAGCATGCGCAAGCGTCTGGCTGTGCGTCTTCATTCAGCGTCCGATCGTTCGTATTGTCGTGTGCGACGAAATCCGGCGCCACTGCGACAGTCACGCGGGAGGTTGATGTCTGAGCGCGTTCAATCCTGTTGCTGTCTGGAGGAACGATATTTATTATTTCCGCATATAGAGCGCGACGTAGTGTGCGAATAATTTACCTAAAAATGTGCACGGTTTTTTTGCCCTTTATTTTGCAACCGACTGCATTTGTTTTCGCGCGCTTCACGCTGCACAGACCCGGCTTTCGCAAGGGACTCAAAATGAGCAATAAGAACCGACACGTTGCCGGGTAATATGCAAAGCTCTGCTTCCGGACGTGTGCAACGGCCTGCACCTCAAAAGCGCAGCGCATCGGTACGAATGGCCTGTCACTTGAAGTTTGCCGCGGAGAGAGTGATCCCGCTTGCGTTCGTCGCCACGGGCACCACGGCTGCGGCGCAGGAGATCGCGCCCGTCGTGTCGCCCGAGCCAGGAAGCCGTGAATCGCCGCAATATCGCGCCGCCTTCGAAGCGATGATGGCCGATCCCACCAACTCGGAGCGTTCGTTCGAGTTCGCGAGGGTGGCAGCATCGGAGGGTGACTTGCGAGGTTCGATCGCCGCGCTCGAGCGCATCCTCAAGATCAACCCCGGCCTGTCGAACATTCGCCTGCAATTGGGCGAACTATACCTGCGCGCGGGCGCGACGGACCTCGCGGCCGTCTATCTGCGACAGGCACTCCTCGCGCCCGACGTCCCTGGCCCCTTGCGTCAGCGCGCGCAGTCGCTGCTGGGTCAGGCCGAGCGCGCGCAGCGCAAGCATTTCTTCACCGGATCGATCTACGCCGGCGGGCGCTACGACAGCAATGCGAACGCCGGTCCGTCGTCGCGCGAAGTCAGGGTGCTCGGGCAGCAAGGTCTGCTCGACGAGCAGGCACTCGGTCACAGCGACTGGTCCGCGGAAGTGGGCGGCACGCTCAACTACACGTATGCGTTCGACAGTCAGGCCGGCAACGACCTCGAAGCCAACTTCACGACGTATAACCGCCGTTATAAAGACACGCACCTGCTGAATCTGAACAGCTTCGGGACGGACATCGGGCCGCGCTTTTACATCGGCGGGGTATTGGACCCGAGTTGGTCGGTTCGACCGTTCGTGTCCGCGACCTATCTGCTGTTGAACAGCCGCGACTATCTGGGCGGATACGGCGCAGGCGTGAATCTGCGCAAGATCTTCGCGACGGCGTCGTATTTCGACGTGACGCTCGAAACCAGCGATCAGCATTTTTTCAACCAGGGCGCGTTTCCGACCAACTCGAATCGCTCGGGGATGTACACCGAACTGCGCGGCAGCGTGAGCTACCAGGTGCTTCCCGCGACGCGGCTCTTCAGCGGACTGAGTCTCGCGCAGCGCAACTCGGAGGCCGGCTTCGAATCGTTCAAGGAGATCGGCTTCGGGGCGGGCGTGACGCAAACGTATCCCGCGCCGTTCCACTGGACCGAGTATTCGTGGAGCACGTCGCTTTATGCGGGCGTGCGCCGGAGCGTCTACAACGAAGCCGACCCGGCCGTCGATCCGACGGTCAAGCGCCAGGACAACCGGTTCGACATCGTCCTCTCGAACAACGTGCGCATCACGCAGACGCTCACACTGACAGCGGTCGTGCAGTACTCGAACACCAATTCCACGCTGCCGAATTTCAAGTATCACGACACGAGTGCCAGCCTCGGGCTCGCGTGGAGCTTTTAGGCGAACCATTCCGCTTCGATTCGAAGCGCCGCACGACAGCGCAACGGCCAGCGCGTGCGTTCTGTGGTTTCACCCCTGGCCGTCGATCACCGTAGCAGGAGCAAACGATCATGACCAGATTGATGGCAAGGATCAATGCGATGCCGGCAATGATGGTGGGCCTGATGATGGCGGCGCCGCTGGCGCAGGCCAGTGTCGAAGGCGTGACGCTGAGTTTTTCGCCCGGCAACGGACTCAAACCGCGGGTCGAGGTTAAACGAGGCGTGGTGGCCGCCGGTCAGCGGTATGCGACCGGTGCATCGGAGATCCGGGAAGTGCTGTTCCCCGACGGGACATCGGTCACGCTTGCGCCTAACACCGAACTCGAGATCGATGCATTCGATTATCCGGACACGGGTAGCGGACAACTGGCGCTGCGGTTGGGAAAAGGACTCGTGCGGATCGCGGGCGGCAGATTCAGTGAGGCCAAGCCTATCGTGGTCAGGACGACGGCAGGAGAGGTCAGGCTGGACGCGGCATCGGCGGTCGTCGAGGTGACTGCCGAAGGGCGGACGCGCGCGAGCCTGCTGGTCGGGCGGGACGTCGAGATGGTGAGCGGCGGGCAGACGCAGCGCATCGAGCGGCCGGGCTTCGAGCTGGTTTCGCTGACGGGGCAGGCGCCGCCCGCTGGGCCGTCGCGGGAAGCGGAAGGCGTGGCGGCTGCCGATGCGTTCGATTTGGGAACCGCGCAGTTGTCGGGGCTGACGAAGGACGAGGAGGATCAGCTTGGGCGGGCGGGGCTGTCGCAGATCGCGGCGGCGGGGGCGGCAACGCTGGCACTGGCGACGGAAGACAAGCCGTCGGGAAGTCTGTCGATAGAGACACCACCGCCAGCACCGCCAGCACCGCCAGCACCGCCTACGGGCGGGTTCGTGGAGATTGGCTCAACAGCCGGAGGAAAAGGATCGGAGGGATTTGGCCCGGGCAAGTTCCTCGTCGCCGGGTATAGACCGGATGATCAGCCATCGGAATCGAACGGCGACCTGCGTTCGCTTGCCCAGAGTCGCGGAAATGCGACGGTCAACGGTGGCACTTTCGACGAGCCTGTCAGGGGGCGCGTGCCGACGACGAATCGTTTGTTTATCTCCAGCGAACCTTATACTCAGAGCATCGGCATGCCCACACTCGTATCCGACAAGTTCGACGGAGCTTTGCTCGCACTAACACCGCCCGATGCGCAATTGCAATATATCTTCCGGCAGGAAAATAATCCCGGCCCAGGCGATCAAGGCTTCCCGGGGATTCAATTGGACGGGATCAACCAGCGGCTCGGTTTCGGAACCGATCATGTCTTGTCGGGTTTCAATTTTGATACCTCGCCACCGTTTCTGTTCAACAAGGGCATCATCCCCTGGCCTCAGCCCGGCGTGTTGGGCGTCTCCTACGACGTAGCAGAAACGGTTGCCACCGTCCTGAACCCGACCCGTCCCGGCAGTGGCTCCATCTTTGGGACTGCGTCGCACTGGGAGATCCTGCAGGCGGGGTTCAAGATGGACACGCGAAAAACCGCTCCCTCGGCGCCTGATGATCCTCTCGGCAAAGTAGAGGCTGAGACCATGATTCGCGCCGCCGACAACTTCCTTCTGGTGGAGGTCAGACCGGGCAGGCTCAACAGCGCCAACGCTCCAGAACTTGACCCTGCGAGAGGGGAGCGCTTTCTGTTCGCGACCGGCAACGTCGATGCCGGTCGCCTGATTCCATCGACCGAACAGAATCCCGGCGAGGTGAATTACGCATTCAAACCCACGTTCGCCGTCGACCGCTTCTTCTTGTCCGCCGGCCTTGAGAATTTCGATCAGAAAAAGGATCCGGGCAGGACGGTCGCATCCAATATTCGCGCGTTCCTGCGCCAGCCCACCGCAGTGGGCCAGACATTGAGCGACACCGGTTTTTACGTCGTGAATGCCGGCCCCGGTTCGCCGCAAGCGCGGAACAGTGTGCTACATGCGGACTTTGGGCAGCAAGGCGACCGTGGCAATCAGCAATCGACCATCTCGGTCACCGTGGGCGATGTCAAATACGAACTGAGGCACTGCGACAGTTGCGCCGCTGCCGCCGTGCCGGGGCAGTCGGTCATGGCGAACTCGGTCATTGCAAGCATAAGCGGCCGCACCATAGGCTCGTCGCGCGGCAATGTCAGGCCGGGCCAGTTCGGCACCGTCGCGATTTCGAGCCCGCTCATGAGCACGGCGTTCGGGGGCGGTAATCCTGCAATGCCTAATCGCGATGGTTACGCCGGCTATTTCATCCTTGAAAACTACACGCCGCCGACGGATCAGGACGTTACAAATCATCTGAACGGCGGTAGCGAACACGCCCTCGGCAGCAACACGACCGACGACGTACAGTACGCGGTTCTTCGTCTCGCCACCGCTACGGGACAGGTGCCCGTCAACACGCGCAGCGGCGCGATCCTGACCGGCTGGGCCGGCGGTCTCGCCGAGAAGGAAAACGGCCCCGGCGCCGCGCTCACGATCAACCCGATCGGCAGCGGCACCAGCCCGAACAATTTCGTCATCCAGACCGATGCCAGCGACAACCGCCTGCAGGTCGACCTGCTTCTATCGGGCCACGCGCCGATGACGCTCGGCGGTCCCAACAACCCGTCCGCGATGATCGACGACAACCGCTTCGCCGCCGCCAACGGTTCGGTCGCGATGGTCAACGCGAACCTGTTGCGCGATGGCGCGGGCAACCTGCCTGCATCGCTGAACCTGCCCAACGGCCACCCGATCCCCAACTACCAGTATCTGCAGTGGGGCTTCCTGCTTGGCGACACCGCAGGCACGGCGGGCGTCGACCTGGAACATCTGCATATGGGCACATGGATAGCCGGCCGTGCCGCCGACCAGTTGCCGACGACGGGAAGCGCGACCTATAGCGGACACGCAATCGGCAACGTCGCGAGCGGCGGTGCGCTCTACACAGCGGTCGGCTCCTACGACAACACCTGGAATTTCGCGCAGCGCAATGGCACCGTGAACATGAACTTTGACGGTGCGCAATATAACGGCACCACGCAACTCACGAGTGGCGCCAACTTCCAGGGCACGATGTCAGCGGCGAGCAGGGCGGCAGGTGTGATCGGCAATTTCGTGCAGGCGCCCGGCGGCACCCCGGCCGGCGTTCCGCCGCCGGCGGTAGCGGGACGCTTCGTAATTCAGGAGACCGCGGGCAACCCGTACCGGGCATCGGGGACGTTCGGTGCCGAGCGTCGCTGAAGGTTGTTCGGCCGCGACCTGGAGCGGTCAATGCTGATCGGTGGCTGATCGAGCCGCAAATTGGGCGTCGCCGTATCGTGACGATGTCCTAAACTGGACTTGGCGGCAGCGTCTCCATCCTGCAAACATATCGGAGTGAGTCAGCCGGTTCATCACTTCGGGTACGAGCAGCATCGCGAACCGCAGCGCATGGCGCAGCAGGATTTGAACTGCAGGGAGGTGGAAGATGCGCGAATGTGATCCGGTGGTAGCTCGGCGAAGCTTGAATGAGTCCGAGAGCCATAGTCATCGGGCGGGCGAAGCGACACGTGGAGGCGAGCTTGCGTCCAGCAGCGCGACATCGCTTGCGGCGGCCACGCTGATGCTCGGTGCGCCCGGAATCGGCCGCCAGCAGGCGACGAACGCAGCGCTGACCTTGCAACGTGCGGTCGGAAATCGCAAGACGCGCGACATGATTCTTGCGCGAGAGCATGAAAAATCCGCACTGAACCGCGCCTCGACCGAACCTGGACCGAAAGGCCAAGAGCCACCCATCGCCAAGGCCGGTCAGACACTAGGCGATCATTCCGCCAGTCTGATTCATCGGGTGCCGGAGGAGATCAAGACGCCAGGCTGGGGACGTACCATCCTCCACGACGACTCGTGGATGAAATTCGATCCGTCCGGGACCGTCGAGACCGGCACGGCCTCGCTGCCGATTTCCTTCCCGATCGGCGCTGATCCGCAAACCGTCAACCTGCCTGCCGATACCACGAGCGGTACGGTAAGAATGCAGGTCAACGCGAGCTGGTTCAGGAATGTGTGGGATGGCAATCTCGAAGGCAGTGGCGGGGTCTCGATGAATGTTTCATTCAAGATCAATGCCGACAACAAGATCGACTGGGGACCTGCGCAGCCGAAAGTGACTGTACAAGGCGTCGGCGCGACCATTCAGGTTCCGGTGGTCGCCGGCGCAGCCGGTGACGACGTGTTGATGTCGCCCATGATCAACGGCATGGGAACAGCCACTGCGGCATTGAATACGAATGTCGGCTATTCAGCCAACGGAGTACAGGGTGGCGTAACCGCGGGCTCAAGCACAACTGTGGTCGCAGGCGGCGTCCAGGGACGCACGTACGGTGTCAAGCTCAAGGTCGCGCCAATACCCATACAAAATCAGAGCTTTACCGCGTACTTTGCGGTGAATTCGGCGAAAGTAGAAGACCAATCGCAGACTAACCTTGTTGTCTGGTATGGCAAGCTCCCTCCGGCGATACGAAAGAGCGTCGAGGAAGGCACGACGACGATCTGGATTCTGGGCAATGCCAGCACGACGAACACGATCGAGTACAACCGAAACCTGTCGGAGAATCGGGCGAAACGGTTGAGGACGATTCTGCAAAGCTACACAGGCAGCAGAGCGAAGATCGAGGTCAAGGCGAATAGTTACACGATGGCCAAGCAGTTCAACCGCGATACTGGGGCAAAGGTCGCTGAGGAAGATGACGAAGCGCGCTTGGCCGAGGTCATCATCAAGTACGAGAGCCGGTCGGCTGCGCCAGAGCCTGCCGGCACGCAGCCGAAGCCCTAGAGAGCGGCGGACCTGTCTTCACGACTGGTCCGGGCCTTCAGCAACGCCTGCGCGATGCTGGCGTCAGGTAACGGGTCACGATGCGTCAGCTCATAAATCAGATGCAGGCTGGCCCACTCGCCCAGTCGCGGCGAGCGCGCTCAGCAACCGGGCGGCGGCGCGCTTAATGACGAGCTCGGGATTGTCGTTCTTCGGATGAGTAATGGCAGCCGGTTGGCCTTCCGCGGCCGGGTCGGACGACGTGCACGGCTCTCAGTCCAGCGCCCTGGTCAACGGAAAGATAAGCACGATATCGACCAGCCCGTGACCAATCCTCGCGGCATAGTAACTCCAGCGTCGCAATGTACCGGACGTTGATCATTGGAATTTCTCGGGTGTGCGCCTTGACCGATTTGGATCGCACATCGCCTCAAGCCCCGCCGCGACCCGCGTTACCGTCGTCGTGACGTCGTCCGGCCTTAGCGCTTGTTTAGAAATTCGTACAGCGGGCCCTTGAAGTCTGATGGCGGTGGCGTTCCCTTGCGTTGCGTCTTCTCCAGCGCGGCGGCATGATTCATGTCCGCTCCCATGAAGCGAACGATTTTGCCCATTCGCTCTGCGACCTCGTATTCGTCACGCGCGATCGATCCTCCGCCGATGCAGATCAGTTCATCGGAAACTTCGACCATGACCAATGAAGTTAACGAGAGCATCCGCGTATTTCCGACATATCCGCCCCAGGATTCGTCGGTAACGATGAAAACGGTGCCCACGGCGGTCGAGAAAGCGGCTTTCTCTCGCTCGGCCATCGAGGACACTACGCCGATCGTTTCGAATCCTCGTTCGCTCGCAATCGGGTATACCGCGCCTATGCCCGCGGCAGTGGCGCCCGCACAGACCTTCGTCGTGACCGGGTCGAACCCGGCGAGAAGGTCTGACAGGCATTGCTCCAGCGCGCCCTGATCCTCATAACCGGCGTTAGAGTATCCCGAGAAGGTCACGACGTGATGTCCGGACTGGCGAATCTCGTCGATCGCGGCTCGCGGAACGCTGACCCGCACGATACGGGGCTTGTCTTGTTCTGTCATGCCACAGATCCTTGGTCTGGTGAAGGGCGTGAGACGGTGTTCATCGCGATACCCGGTCGCCATCAAACAAAGGCGTGCAATTGCCCGGTCTTTACCGATGCACAGTGCAGGTGCGACCGGGGCATCGTTCAAAACATCATAGACCGACGGCACGCCGCGCGGAGCGACAGAAAAGGGCAGCACGGGCGTGAAAGAACACAAAGGCGGAGCATGATGCCATTCTGGCGCAAACTGACAGCAACGATAGTCTCCCTTCAGACAGACAGAATCAGATTCGTCAAAGGAGAGGCGCGCGCGAAATAAGGCAACGCCTGTTTCGAACGCACGGCATCGGGCGACGCCCTGCAGACATCGCGCGCACTTCAGTGTGGACGCGGCGCGCATCGAGCGTGTAGACGGACGTTCTACCGCTCGAACGCTCAAAACGCATGGCAGTACACATCACAAAGTGCGACATCCAGCGGCCGCGAAGAGCCCACGGAGGTTCTCCGTCGTGCGCCCCCCCGCGCGGCGAGACTTTTGCGTTTGCTGCTAACCGAAAACCGTCGAGTCGCCTATCCTGATTGAGGATACGCCCATGCAACCGGCATTACCGATATCGTGTTGGAGAGAGCATTCCTTTTCAACGTGCCAATCAGCGAGGAGTTCCATGCCACAAGAAGCGTCCGTGCTCGAGTCCAAGCTGGACAAGAAACCTCCCTACAAGCTGCTCGCGCTCGATGGCGGGGGCATTCGCGGTCTCATCACGATCGAAGTGCTCGCCGCGATTGAAGCGCTCCTGGAGAAAGAGGAGAGGTCAGGCAAGGAGTTCGTGCTCTCCGACTATTTCGACTATGTAGCCGGCACGAGCACCGGTGCGGTGATCGCCACCTGCGTCGCGCTCGGCATGCGGGTCGATGAGATCCGCGCGATGTATCTCGATAGCGCCGAACTCATGTTCGACAAGGCCTCGCTCCTTAACCGTCTGCGCTTCAAATACGACGACGAACCCCTCGCAAGGAAGTTGCAGAGCGTGCTTTCGCTGCAGACCGGCGAAGCCCAGCCGACACTCGGTTCGGCCGGCCTGAAGACGCTTTTGATGATGGTGCTGCGCAATGCGAGCACCGATTCTCCGTGGCCGCTGTCCAACAACCCGCGGGCCAAATACAATGGTCCGGCGGGCCTCGCGGGCTGCAATCTGGAATTTCCACTCTGGCAGGTCGTACGCGGCAGCACCGCTGCACCGACCTACTTCCCTCCGGAGCAGATTCTCGTCGGCAAGCAGCAGTTCGTGTTCGTCGACGGCGGCATCACGCCCTACAATAATCCTGCGTTCCAGTTGTTCCTGATGGCGACGGCCGAGCCTTATCGAGTGTGCTGGAAGCCAAAGCGTCCGGAAGAAATGCTGATTGTTTCGATCGGAACGGGAACGAGCCCGAAGGCGAACGGCCAGCTTGAACCCGACGACATGAACCTGCTCTTCAACGCCACGACGCTTCCATCCGCGCTCATGTTCGCCGCACTGAACGAGCAGGATCTACTTTGCCGCATGTTCGGCAAGTGCCTGATCGGCGACGTTTTAGATCGCGAAGTGCACAGCATGGTTGTCGGGTCCGGTGCTCACGGCAGCGGCGGTCCCGTCGATCCGAAGCTCTTCACCTATCTTCGCTACAACGTGGAACTGACGCGGCCGGGCTTGAGCGTTCTCGGCCTCGGAGACCTTGATCCGCGCGACGTGCAGAAGCTCGATTCGGTCGAACACAAGGACGCGTTGCGCAAGATCGGCGAGAGTCTCGGCGCACAGCGCGTGAAGCTCGATCACTTCAACGGCTTTCTCTAGGGAAGGGGACGCCAGCCAAAGCGCCCTTTCATCAGACCTATGTCGCTCGGTTCAACGCGGTAGCACCGGTCTCTTTTGACTATCAAGCCTATCGCGCGATTAAATCGCATGCGATTGACATCGTTGGTTTCTTCGTCCATTATGCGTCGCATGCGATCTAAACGCATGCGAGCAAAATACACGCAATCCCCGTCCATCAAGGAAACCATCATGACCAAGATCGAAAAAGTCATCTTCTCAGGCACGACTCACACCACGATCAATCGCGACCCCGACGCGCAGCGAGGCGAACACGGCGTCGTCGATATCAAGCTGTCGGCGCCGGGCGGCGAAAACTACCAGTTCATCGCGGCCGAACCGCATCCGACCGCCGAGCAATTGTTTGCCGGTGCCTGGTCGGCTTGTTACATCAGCGCGCTCGGCATCGCGGCGTCGCTGATTAAGGTCACGTTGCCGCCCGACGCTTCCGTGGATATCCAGGTCGACGTCGGCCAGACCGGTCCCGGCTGGTTTCTCGGCGCGCAGTTCACCGTCCGTGTACCGGGCGTGGCGCAGGATGTCGCCGAGGCGATCGCACACTCGGCGCATCAGATCTGTCCGTATTCGAAGGCCGTGCGCGGAAATATCGACGTCGCTCTGAACGTCATTACGGCTTGATGCGGCAAGGCACGCACCTCTCACATTTTCGAGGACTTACATCATGAAGACCAGACTCATCGCTGCGCTGCTCGTCGCGCTCTCGGCTTCGGCCGCTGCTCCCGCTTTCGCCAGCGG
This sequence comes from Caballeronia humi, assembly GCF_001544475.1. Taxonomy (GTDB): domain Bacteria; phylum Pseudomonadota; class Gammaproteobacteria; order Burkholderiales; family Burkholderiaceae; genus Caballeronia; species Caballeronia humi. The sequence continues at coordinate 163,379 of NZ_FCNW02000005.1, forward strand.
CTATGGACCGGCACCTTTTTACACGCCGTCGATCGGCGCGCCCGCAACGCAACGTGGTCAGAGCGTGCAAACGCTCACCGCCGAGCGTGATGATGCTGCCGGTCCGCAATCGGCTTATGGCGGCGTTGCCGTCGGCCGGTCGCAAGCGGGGACTCATGTCGCCGTGACTCGGCGCGACGAACTCTATTCACGTCACTAAAGTCGCGTTCGACCAGCCCCGGAGCAAAGGAACAAAATTCCAGCTATCGTATCGAACGACGAATCGATTAACCTTGCACAACGGTTTTTCGGCTAAACGCCACTCTTGGAGAGAATTGAAATGACGACGCAAACGGAAACCGCCATCCTGGCCGGCGGCTGCTTCTGGGGCATGCAGGATTTGCTGCGGCGCTACCCCGGCGTGTTGTCCACACGCGTGGGTTACACGGGCGGTGACGTACCCAACGCCACGTACCGCAACCACGGCACGCACGCGGAAGGCATCGAGATCGTGTTCGATCCCAGCCAGATCAGCTATCGCCAGATCCTGGAATTTTTCTTCCAGATCCATGATCCGACGACGAAGAACCGCCAGGGAAACGACACCGGAACGAGCTATCGCTCGGCCATCTTCTATCGCAACGATGAGCAGAAGCAAGTGGCCGTGGACACCGTCGCGGACGTCGATGCCTCCGATCTCTGGCCCGGCAAGGTCGTGACCGAGATCGTTCCCGCCGGCCCGTTCTGGGAGGCCGAGCCGGAACATCAGGACTATCTGGAACGCCTTCCCGACGGATATACGTGCCACTTCGTCCGGCCGGGTTGGAAACTGCCGGTGAAATCAGCTTAAGCAGCGGTTGGCTGCCGTCCTCGTCTCGCATCATTCGCGATATAATCGCATGCGATGTATCGTGTTGCATGCGGGACGTTGGTGTTCAGCCAAAGGGGATGCAGATGAAAAACAAGGATCAGGCGTCGCCCGCGAACGTGATGCTTTCCGACTTCCTGTGCTTCGCGGTTTATTCCGCGAACCTGGCGTTCGGCAAGGCCTACAAGCCGATTCTCGAGGAACTCGGGCTGACCTACACGCAATACATCACGATTATCGCGCTGTGGGAAGAAGACAACCAGACGGTCAGCGGGCTGGGAGAGAAGCTGTTTCTCGAATCCAATACGCTCACGCCGATCCTGAAGAAGCTTGAGGCAATGGGTTATCTGGAAAGGCAGCGCGATCCGCAAGACGAACGACAAGTGCGGGTCAGCCTCACCAAAACCGGTCGACGGTTGCGCGAAAAGGGTTTCAAGATGGACCTCGTCGAGGCGACTGGCCTGGCGCCCGAGGAGTTCGCGAAAGTGCAGAAGGCGATCGTGACGCTGCGCAAGAATTTGATCGAGTCGCTTCAGACCGATTGACGTGCGATGCCGTCGAGAAACATCACGGTCTCCGACCTCTTCCGGCAACACAACGAAGGCGAGCCGCGTCACGGGATTTTTTCGGATCGCGGAAGATGTTGCGTTTCCACGATCCGAAACCGTCGTCACTGACGATATCGAGCGCCGGAGCCTCAGTCCGCCCAGTCGACGAGCCCGAAATGCGCCGTCAGCAGCACCGCGATCCCGAATGCGATCCGATACCACGCGAACGGCACGAAGTTATGCGTGGCGACATAGCGCAGCAGCCAGCGCACGCACACCCACGCGCTGATGAACGAAAACACGAGCCCGACGGCAAAAAGCGGTACGTCACCGGCCGACAACAAATGCCGTTCCTTATACAGGCTGTACACGCCAGCGCCGATCAGCGTGGGGATCGCCAGAAAGAAGCTGAACTCCGTTGCCGTGTTGCGGCTCAGGCCGAACAGCATGCCGCCGATGATGGTCGAGCCCGAACGGCTCACGCCCGGCACGAGCGCCAGGCACTGCATCAGCCCGACCTTGAGCGCATCGAGCGGCGACATGTCATCGACGGAAAAGACGCGCGTCGCACTGGCGGGCCGGCGCTCGGCCCAGAGAATCACCAGCGCGCCGACGATGAACGACGTGGCCACGACCGTCGGCGTAAAGAGATGGGCCTTGACCGCTTTGCCCGCCAGCAGACCCACCACCACGGCCGGCAGGAACGCGATCAGCACGTTCATCACGAAGCGCCGCGCTTTCGCGTCGTCGCGGATGCCGGCGGCGGTGTCGGCGAGACGCCGCCAGTAGAAAAGGATGATGGCGAAGATGGCGCCGGTCTGGATCGCGATGTCGAAGACCTTGGCCTTCTCGCTCGTGAAGTGCAGCAACGAGCCGGCAAGTATCAGATGGCCCGTCGACGAAATGGGCAGGAATTCGGTCAGTCCTTCCACGACGCCCATGATGGCAGCTTTGATCAGTAGCAATAGATCCACGGATTCCCCGGCAATAGGAAGTTGAGAAAAGGGGTGAAGCTAACACGAGGTTATTACCCCTGTCAGCGCGCCGGCGCTCCTTCGGCCACCGAGCGTTCCGGCTGTCGTCCGGCACTTCAGTGCGGGCGACGGGATCAGGCCCGAGTGAGGCTGCGACGCTCGTCGCAGGCGATTCCGCTCGGATGTCTTTTCGACAGATCGCGAACGTTTGCCCGGTCGGCCCGAGCGCTAGAAGCTCATCGCAAACCCGAACGAGACGCCATGCACGTTGTGTCCGAACACGTACCGGACCATCGCGCGCGTCCTCGTGATCACCACCGGGTACTTGCTGCTGTCGAGTTCCAGACCGACCCCGAGCGACGTGAGGTTGTTGAAGCCGAGCACCCCGGCGCTGTCGCCGAAGTATTGCGAATAGGCGGTTTCGAGCACATAGCGAACTGGCCTGTCAAGTGCATGCCAGCCTGTGGGCGCGCGCCAGCGTGCCCACAGGCTCAGTTGCTGCGCGTCCGCCGTTCCATGAACCGCCTGGGATGAGCTGCCAAAGCTCTGCAGATGAATATCGGTGGCCCGCAGTTCGACGTCGATCTCGTAGTTCTCGCGGTAGTGCTCGAAATCCAGCATGAGTGAGCCGCCGTATCCATAGGCGTTGAGCGCGCCGTCTTCGAGGAACTGGAGGTTGCTGTCGGTGACGTGGTTGACGACCGACTGCGCGACCCTCAGGTCGCTCGCGACGCGGCCGATCACGCCGTTGAGGATCGGGCGTATCGACAGTTCATCCGTGATCGGGAAGTTCCAGCCGACACCGACCGTCGTGCTGAACGAGTTCCATTTCACTGGAAGCGGGCGCTGCTGCGTGCCGTCCGATGCGACGAACGTCGGGTCATAGCGACTGTATGCGAGCGTGCCCTCGAGATAGAGTGGAAACGATTTGCTCAGCACGAAGCCGCCGCCGAGCTGGGTCTGACCGAAGCCAGGGTTGCCGGTCGCGCCGCTGTTGATCGAGAGGGAACTGGTGGTGACGTCGGGAACGGTCGTGTAGGTCATGAGCGACAGCACGGCGTCGGCGTGGTCCTTGACGTCGCCGCCTATCACGGTGCGGTTCGACAGCGGAGGAGCCGCCTGGGCCCCACATTCGGTCGACAGCAAGGCTGACGCGAACGCGATGCAATACGCGACAGACGCCTGACGCAGGGGACATGCAAAAAATTCCAGACGATTCGGCTGAACCAGGCAACGAATCAACGTGCATGAAATCATCGCGCACCTCGTGTGGACGATCGCTGCAATCCGGGAGACGTCGATGGCAAGAGTACACGGCCCGGCCCAAAACGAATACGGTTCGCTTGAATGACCCGGTCGAATGGTATAGAACTGACGATGCGGTAATATAAAACTTGACTCATCGGGAAGGCAGCGTTGTCGATCGGATCGCGCCAGCTCTGACGGCCGCGATTCAAGTCATCGAGCGTTCCACCAGGCAGGGACTCCGGGGCAAGCGATGTTTCCTCCCGCGCAATGGCTCAGGCTCTATCGGCCGCAGTGGCTCGCGCGCGATGCCGTCGCGGGCGTGACGCTCGCCGCCTACGGCATTCCGGTTTCGCTCGCGTACGCCTCGCTCGCCGGGCTGCCGCCGCAATACGGCGTCTACTGCTATCTGGTCGGCGGGCCGTTCTATGCGCTATTCGGATCGTCGCGACAACTCGCGATTGGGCCAACTTCCGCGATCTCCTTGCTCGTCGGTGTCTCGGTCGCGGGCATGGCCGCGGGCGATCCCGGACGCTGGGCGTCGATCGCGGCGCTAACCGCCGTGATCATGGCGGGCATGTGCGTCCTCGCGTGGCTCTTGCGCCTGAGTTCGCTCGTCAACTTCATCAGCGAAACGATCTTGCTCGGCTTCAAGGCCGGCGCTGCGTTGACCATCGCCCTGACCCAGTTGCCGAAGCTATTCGGGGTGAAGGGCGGCGGCGACCACTTTTTCGAGCGCATCGCCACGCTCGCCGGGCAGCTCCCCGCGACCAACCTCGCGGTGTTTGCGTTCGGCATGGTGGCGCTAGCCGTGTTGCTGCTCGGAGAGAAGTTTTTGCCAGGACGTCCCGTTGCGCTGCTCGTCGTGGTGGTGTCGATTGTCGTGCTGTCGGTTACGTCGTTGCGCTCGCTTGGGTTCAGCGTGGTCGGCGCGTTGCCGCAGGGCTTGCCCGAGTTTCGGCTGCCTGGATTGCGCGCGCGCGACGTGGACGGCGTGATTCCACTGGCTTTCGCATGCCTGCTGCTTTCGTATGTCGAGAGTGTGTCAGCCGCGCGCGCGTTGGCACAGGCGCACGGCTACGAAATCGATTCGCGCCAGGAACTGCTCGGGCTGGGCGCGGCGAATCTGGCGGCGGGGCTGTTTCAGGCCTATCCGGTCGCGGGCGGCCTGTCGCAGTCGTCGGTCAACGACAAGGCAGGCGCGAAGTCACCGCTTGCGCTGATATTCGCGTCGGTTGCCATAGGCTTGTGCCTGATGTTCCTTACCGGACTGCTGGCGAATCTGCCGAACGTCGTTCTCGCGGCGATCGTGCTGGTTGCCGTCAAGGGCTTGATCGACGTCGGCGAAATGCGTCACGTTTGGCGCGTCAGCCGTTTCGAGTTCAGCGTATCGATGGTCGCCTTCGCGGCCGTGCTTCTGCTCGGGATTCTCAAGGGCGTCATCGTTGCCGTGCTGGTTTCGATGCTGCTGCTGATCCGGCGCGCCGCGCGCCCGCATGTTGCCGTGCTCGGCCGCATTCCAGGGACGCGCATCTTCTCGGACATCGAGCGCCATCCGGAGAACGAGCCTGTCGCGGGCGTGCTGGCGTTTCGCGTCGAGGCGTCGCTGCTCTATTTCAACGTCGAGCATGTGAGAGCTGTGGTTCGACAGAGAGTTTGCTCGACGGAAGTGACGCTCAGGCTGGTGATCTTCGATCTGTCCACGACGCCCATCGTCGATCTTGCAGGCGCGCGCATGCTGGCTGCCGTGCACGCGGAGTTGCATGCCGCGGGCGTCGACATGCGAATCGTGTCGGCGCATGCTGAAGTGAGGGACATGCTGCGCGCTGAAGGTCTCGAAGAACGCGTCGGGCAGATCGGGCGACGTGCCTCGGTGGCCGACGTGATCGAGAGCATGCAGGGCGCCTGACCTGGATGGATGATCCGTCGTGGTTCGGCCGAGAGCCCAACGGCCATGAGCAGCCCGACCACCTGCTTAAATACATTCTCCAACAGGCGTGGAGGAGCCATGAAAGCCATCGTCGCCTGCGTGGCGGCATGCCTTGGCGAACTGGCCGGCGCATCGCTCGCCGACGCCGCAATCCGCTATGCGCAAGACCTGCGGCCCAGCGGTTCGATCTTGCTTGAAATGTCGTCGTCCGCGTTGCTGGTTCCGCAACGATCTGTCTATGACGAGATGCTGATGGAGAACGGTATCGAGCCGGGGTCGAGCAAGGCGAAGTTGATCGTCGCGTGGGTCGAGCGGATCCATCACGACCCGACGATCACAAGCAACATGCAGCAGGCGAGGGCGCTTTTCCTCGGCGCGCAGTCGCGCTCCGACCTCGTCGCGGACGGGCTCGCGCGTCTTGCGCCGCCGCGACGCCTGCAATACGTCACGCTGATCACGAGGTTCCTCGACACACTCGTCCCGACCGACTGCTTCGGGTTGAACGATATGAGCGAGGTCGTGAACCACGTAAGCCTTGGCGAGATGTCGGAACCGGACATCGACGAATACTTCCGGATGCTGCTCGACGCCATTCGCGCATCCGCATCGAATGCGCCTCTCGACATACCCACGCCGCAGCAATCCGCCGATGCGCAAACGAGCCTGAAAAACGCGTTGTTGATCGAGCTGGACAACACGGAGGCGAACGTCGTGCGTTACGAGGCGTATATGGCGAACCCGAGGAATGCCACGCCGGACAACGCATGCTGGGCAATCAGAGTAACGATGCACGCGATCCTTGCGATGCCGGAACCTTATCGTGACGTCGTGCTGCGCAACACGGTCAGTCCGCGCAATCGCCGGGTAACGCCCGATACGCGCGGGTTTCCGATGAAAGAAAGCGTTCCGGCATTGCCGCAGACGCGAATCCGGAATGCGCATGCCGGAGCATGCTTGCAATCGGCGCGCTTTAACATAAGCTTGCTTGAGGGAAGGACTTGTACCGTGTTCTGAAGCGCATAAAAAACATCAGCTTCGAACCCATCAACCCGACGCGCGTGCATGGCGGTAATCGAGCGACGATGCTCACCCCGGCGCCCGGGTATCCCGAGGGCCCAAGCATGGACGACTCCCCCACCAACGCCTCGCCTTGCTCCGATCCTGCGCGCAGTGGTCTGGATCGTGGCTCGCTGCAACGCGGCATCCTCGACAACCTCATCTGCCTGCAAGGCCGTTACCCCGGCGTCGCGACGCCGCACGACTGGTACATGGCATTCGCCTACACCGTGCGCGACCGGCTGCTCGCGCGCTGGGTGGCATCGGCGCATACCTACCTTTCGCGTGAGGTGCGGATCGCCTGCTATCTCTCGGCCGAGTTCCTGATCGGTCCGCAGCTCGGCAACAATCTCGTGAACCTCGGCCTCGAAACGGAGGCGCGCGCGGCCTTGCAGGCGCTCGATCAGGATCTCGACGCGCTGCTCGCGCTGGAAGAGGAACCCGGCCTCGGCAATGGCGGGCTGGGGCGGCTCGCCGCCTGTTACATGGACTCGCTAGCGACGCTCGAAATCCCCGCGATCGGCTACGGCATTCGATACGAATTCGGCATCTTCGACCAGGAGATTCGCGACGGCTGGCAGGTGGAAGTCACCGACAAGTGGCTGCAAAAAGGCAACGCATGGGAAATCGTGCGGCCTGACGTGAGCTTCTATGTCGGCTTCGGCGGGCACACCGAAAACGAGACCGATGAGCAGGGTCACCTGCGCGTGCGCTGGATACCGACGCGTCAGGTCAAGGGCGTCGCGTGCGACATGCCGATGCAGGGCTATCTCGTCTCCACATGCAACACGCTGAGGCTGTGGAAGAGCGAGGCGGTCGAATCGTTCGACCTTAAGGACTTCAACGCCGGCGACTACTATCAGGCCGTGCAGGAGAAGGTGATCTCCGAAACGCTATCCAAGGTGCTGTATCCGAATGACGAGCCGGAAGCCGGAAAGCGCCTGCGTCTCGCGCAACAGTACTTCTTCGTTTCCTGTTCGTTGCAGGACATGCTGCGGCTGCTCAAGCTGAAGGGCAAGCCGGTGAATCGCTTCGGCGAAGTCTTTGCGGCGCAGTTGAACGACACGCACCCGTCCATCGCCGTCGCGGAGCTGATGCGCCTGCTCGTCGACGAGCGGCAACTGCCGTGGGATGAAGCGTGGGATATCACGCGATCCACGTTCGCCTATACGAACCATACGTTGTTGCCCGAAGCCCTCGAGACCTGGGGACTGCCGCTCTTTCAGAGGTTGCTGCCGCGCTTGCTCGAAATCATCTACGAGATCAATCGGCGCTTCCTGGACGAGATCCGTCAGCGCTTTCCGGGCGATGATGAGCGCGTAAAGCGAATGTCCCTCATCGACGAGGCCGGCGACAGGAAAGTGCGCATGGCGAACCTCGCGACGATCGGCAGCCACGCAGTCAACGGTGTGGCCGCGTTGCATTCTGAATTGTTGAAGCAGACCGTCATGCGCGATTTCGCGGACGTGTGGCCCGATCGGTTCTGCAACGTGACGAACGGCGTGACGCCGCGCCGCTTCATGACGCTGAGCAATCCGGGCCTCGCCCGTCTCCTCGACGAGACGATCGGCTCAGGATGGGTCACCGATCTCACGCGACTCAAGGCCCTGGAAACGCACGCCGACGATGCGTCGTTCCAGGACCGGTGGCGCAAGGTCAAGCAGTCGAACAAGGAGGCGCTGGCGCGGCTGATTCAGGAGAGAACAGATATCGTCGTCGATCCAGCGGCATTGTTCGATATTCAGGTCAAGCGCATTCACGAGTACAAGCGACAGCATCTGAACGCGCTTTACATCATCGGTCTGTATCAGCGTCTGCGGCGTGATCCCCGGCTTGCTGTCGCGCCGCGCTGCTTCGTGTTCGGTGGAAAGGCGGCGCCGGGTTATGCGATGGCGAAGCTCATCATCCGGCTGATCACGGGCATGGCCGAAGTCGTGAACAACGATCCGCAGATCGGCGGGCGGCTGAAGGTGGTGTTCTTCCCGGACTTCAACGTGAAGAACGCGCACAGCGTCTATCCCGCTGCGGACCTGTCCGAGCAGATCTCGACGGCGGGCAAGGAGGCATCGGGTACGGGCAACATGAAGTTCATGATGAACGGCGCGCTGACGATCGGAACACTCGATGGAGCGAACGTCGAGATCCGCGAGGAAGTGGGCGCGGAGAACTTCTTCCTGTTCGGACTGTCGGCCGCGCAGGTCGAGCAGGTGAAGCGCGAAGGATATCGTCCGGCGGAGCGGGCGCAAGCGGACGACGGCTTGCGGGAAGTGCTGGACCTCATCGCCAGCGGACACTTCTCGCGCGGTGAGCCGGATGTGTTCCGTCCGCTCGTCGATAACCTGCTGCATGCCGACCCGTTCCTGGTGCTCGCCGATTACGCCGATTACGTCGCGTGCCAGGATCGCGTGAGCGCGGCCTGGCACGACACGCGGCGATGGACGCGCATGTCGATCCTGAATACGGCGCGCTCGGGCAAGTTCTCGTCGGATCGCGCGATCAGCGAATACTGCGAGCGGATCTGGAAGACGCCCGCCGTGAGGATCACTCTAGCCCGATCTTGAGTGCGAATTTGGGGTATCGAGCGATGTTCGTGAGCAAGTCACCACGCGTGGACGAGGCCGAAACACGAGAGCCCGTGCTCGATACGGTCGATCGGGTCTCGGAGTTGTGCTTCGGCTTGTTCATGGCGTTGACGTTCGTCGGTACGGTTTCGGCGACGACGAGCGGTGATGATGCCGGCAGGAAGATGCTCTACACGGCACTGGGATGCAATCTCGCGTGGGGTCTCGCAGACGCCGTGATGTACCTGATTCGAACGCTGACGAATCGCGGAAGGCGGCTCTCGCTCGCGCTCGCCGTCAGGAACGAGCCCGATTCCGCTGCCGGCGTGCGCGCGCTGCGCGACGCCTTGCCCAAGTCCCTGAGACTGCTCGTCACCGATGCCGAGCTCGAACCCGTCCGCAGACGCCTGGCCGAAGCTGAGGGCTTACCCGATAGACCCCGCTTCGTCCGTGACGACTTCGTCGCGGCGGCCGGAATCTTCACGATCATCGTACTTTCGACATTTCCTGTTGCGGTGCCGTTTGTCGTCATCGGGCACGTTCCCACCGCCTTGCTCGTTTCGCGCGTTCTTACGCTTGCGATGCTGTTCGGCTGTGGCCTCGCGCTCGGAAGCTATGCCGGCTGGGGTGGCTGGAGGGCGGGCTTCGCGATGGTCGTGCTGGGAGTCCTCCTGACGATGGCCATTATTGTGCTGGGCGGTTGATCGGCGTGTGAAGCGGCAATCAGCCGTCATCGCCCCTTCCACGGCACCAGTCGACGCTCCAGCACCCGCATGCCAAAGTCGAAGACCCACGCGATCAACCCGATCAGCACGATCCCCATCACCACGACGTCCGTGCGCAGGAAGCTCGACGCATTGAGCACCATCTGCCCGAGTCCCGCGGTCGCGGCGACCATCTCCGCCGCGACGAGCGTCGTCCAGCCGAAGCCGACCGCGATGCGCAATCCGGTCAGAATCTCGGGCAGCGCGGCGGGCAGCACCACGTGCCAGACCACTTGCCGGAAGTTCGCGCCGAGCGACCACGCGGCATTCACCTGCTCGGCGGTCGCGCTCTTTGCGCCAGCCCGCGCGGCCATCGCGATCGGCGCAAAGCAGGCAAGCCAGATCACGACGATCTTCGCGGTTTCGTCGATGCCGAACCAGATCACGACGAGCGGCAGGTAAGCCAGCGGCGGCAGCGGCCGATAGAACTCGAGCGGCGGATCGAGCACGCCGCGCGCGATCCGGCTCACGCCCATCAGGATGCCGATGGGCACCGCCGTCACGACGGCGAGAGCAAACGCACCGAACACGCGAAGCGCGCTCCAGAGCAGATGCTCGGACAGCGGCAGGCCGCCCTGAAGGCGCCCGTGCACGGCATCGACGAAGGCGCGCCACACGGCTTCCGGCGAGGGCAGAAAGAGCGGCGGCAGCCAGTGGAAATGCGTCGCGGCCCACCAGAGCGCCGCGAGCGCCACGACGCATGCGATGCTCGGCACGGCCGTCGGACCGGCGCCCGGCATGCCGCGATAGCGCCTGCCGCGTCTCGGGCGGCCAGCGCGAGAATGAGTGGTCGTCGCTGCATGCGGCAGCGGCGCGTCCTGAACGGATTGCGTCACACGGCCTCCGTTACGGGACGATGCAGACGGCGCGTCAGACGCTCGCGCCATTCGATGAACGCCGGTGACGACTTCACCGCGCGCGCATCGCGATCACGCACGTATTCGCGCGAGAACGGCAGTTCGTGCACCTCTTCGATACGGCCCGGACCCGGCGTCATCAAAACGAGCCGCGTCGCCAGAAAGAGCGCTTCTTCGACGCTGTGCGTGATGAAGAACACCGTCTTGCCCGTGCGCGCCCAGACATCGAGCACGAGTTCCTGCACGTTTTCGCGCGTGAGGGCGTCGAGCGCGCCCATCGGTTCGTCCATCAGCAGCACTTCGGGATCGCTCGCGAGCGCCCGCGCGATCCCCACGCGCTGCTGCATCCCGCCCGACAACGCATACACCTTCGCGTGCTCGTGCTGCGCGAGGCCGACGAGCGCGAGCGTGCGACGCGCGATCTCGTGGCGCTTCGCCCGGCTGACGCCGCGAAAGCGCAAACCGAGCGCGACGTTGTCTAGCACGTCGAGCCACGGCATCAGCGCGTGCTTCTGGAACACCACGCCACGCTCCGCGCCCGGCCCGACGATCGGCTCGCCGTTGAGCGATGCAGCGCCCTCGGTCGGTTCGAGAAAGCCGGCGAGGCAGTTGAGAAGCGTGGTTTTTCCGCATCCCGACGCACCGAGCGCGACGACAAACTCGCCGCTGCCGATCTGCAGATCGACACCTTCGAGCGCGGGCGTGCTCGCGCCTTCGTAGGTCACGCCGAGATTGCGGATGGACAGCGACGTCATTTTGCGGCCTGCTGCGCGAAGCGCGGATCGACGCCGGTCGAATAGTCCGCGAGCACGTTCTGGATCGTGCCCTGTTGCTTGAGGAACTGCGCGGTTGCCGTCAGCGACTTTGCAGCGCCCGATTGCTGGCCGCCGCCAAGCCAGGTCGGCGACGCCTGTTCGCGCGCCGTCGGGAACGCGTAGAGCGCGAGGCTTGCGGGAACATCCGCGGCCGCCGCGCCCGACTCCTGTGCGACCGCCTGCACCTGCTTCGAGCCGGCGGTCCAGTCGGCTTTGTGATTGCGATATTGAGCATCGGTATCGGCGAGCACTCTCACGAAACCGGCGAGGAACGCGGGATTGTCCTGCGCGAACTTGCGCGACGCGACGATACCGTCGAAGGTTGCCTTGCCGGTGTCCTTCGCCACTTCGCCGGACGTGATCAAGACCTTGCCGTTCTGCTTGACCTTGGCGAGCACCGGGTCCCAGATGTAGGTCGCGTCGATATTGCCGCGCTCCCACGCCGCGGCCACTTCGGGCGGTCGCAGATTGACGATCTTCACCGACGACGGATCGACACCCGCCTGCTGCAGCGCGACGAGCGCATGGAAATGCGATGTCGACACATACGGCACGCCGAGCGTCTTGCCCTTCAGGTCAGCGAGCTTGGTGACGCCCGAGCCGTTGCGCACAACAAGCGCTTCGGCATCGTTGATGTTGTCGAGGATCCAGAAGAGCGACAGATCGACGCCTTGCGAAAGCCCTGCTGCGATCGGACTCGACCCCGCTTCACCCACTTGTATCGAGCCCGAAGCGAGTGCGCGGATCACGTCGGCGCCGCTGCCGAGCTTGCGATAGGTGACCTTGTAGCCGGTGGCTTTCTCGACGGCGCCGCTCGCTTGTGCATAGCGCCACGGCACCACCATGTCCTGATAGCCGATGACGACCTCGCGCGTTTCGGCCTGCGTCGCAGTGGAGGACAAGGTGAGCGCTGCCGCGACGGCAAGCGATGCACCGACGATCGGAAGGCGCAAAAGGCGAACGATGGGATTCATGGAACGTGTGTGAGGGTCGTTGTGAAGCTTCCGACTATAGGCACTTCGCGTGCCGCGCCTTCTAACGTTTTATGCGTAGCAAATGACACGAACGCAGCTTTGGTTTTCATCGGGGAAACGCTCGTGCTTCGAGCGCTGGACGCGCAAAACGCCAGGCCGCTTCTATGCAAATGACATTTGCTTGGTTTGCCTTTGCGCTCATGTCTCGCATCATCGTCGGTGATGGCTATAGACGGTTGCGTTTCGTCAGACGACTGTCGGAGCCATCGCTTTTGGACGAAACGAAAACGGAGACGTCATGACGCACGAAGTACAAGAACGGGTGATTCATCCTGTGCTCGAAGCGGCACGAGAGGCCGCTACTGCTGCTCAGTTGCCGTACGCAGGCGGTGTATCCCCGCGCGATGCCTGGGCGCTCGTGCAGGCCGGCGACGCGGTCCTGGTCGATGTGCGCACCGCCGAGGAACGCAAGTTCGTGGGCCAGGTGCCCGATAGCTTGCATGTCGCGTGGGCCACCGGCACGAGCCTGACGCGCAACCCGCGCTTCACGCGCGAACTGGAGGCGAAAACCGGCAAGGAAACGGTCGTGCTGCTGCTGTGTCGCAGCGGCAACCGCTCGGCGGCGGCGGCCGAAGCGGCGGCGAAGGCAGGCTTCACCAGTGTGTTCAACGTGCGCGAGGGCTTCGAAGGCGAACTCGACGCGCATCAGCGGCGCGGCACGCAAAACGGCTGGCGCTATCTCGGCTTGCCCTGGGTTCAGGATTAAGCCAGCAACGTTCAAACCAAAAGGACTGACACTGTGGCTGTATTCGACATCGACGACATCGTCCAATCGCTTCAGACGGTCCGCCAGCAATGGCGTGAAGTGCAAAAGCGCTCGCTCGAACCGGGCGGGCGCGAGCTGCCCGCGCGCGAGGCGCTTGCCGGCATCGTCGGCGCGCTGAAAGGCGCACTCTTTCCGATGCGGCTCGGGCCGCCCGATCTGCGGCAGGAAAGCGAGAACTTCTACGTGGGTCATGCGCTCGATTTCGCGCTGCAGGGGCTCCTTGCGCAGGCGCGGCTCGAACTGCAATTCAAGGCGCGTCATCAGCCGCGCGACGATCACGCGATCGAGACCCGCGCGAGCACGGCCGTACGCGCGTTCGCAAACACGCTGCCGCGCATCCGCAGCCTTCTCGACACTGACATTCTCGCGGCCTATCAGGGCGATCCGGCGGCGGGCAGCGTCGACGAAGTGCTGCTGTGCTATCCCGGCATTCTCGTGATGATTCACCATCGCATCGCGCACGAGTTGTATCGGCTCGACCTGCCGCTGCTTGCGCGCATCGTCGCGGAGATCGCGCACGGCGAAACCGGCATCGACATTCATCCGGGCGCGCGCATCGGAGGGGGATTCTTCATCGATCACGGGACGGGCGTGGTGATCGGCGAGACGACGGTCATCGGCGACCGGGTGCGCATCTATCAGGCGGTGACGCTCGGCGCCAAGCGCTTCCCGCGCGATGCGGAAGGGCATCTGGAGAAGGGGCTCGCGCGCCATCCGATCGTCGAGGATGACGTCGTCATCTATGCGGGTGCGACGATCCTCGGGCGCGTCACGCTCGGGCAGGGCGCCGTGATCGGCGGCAACGTGTGGCTCACGCACGATGTCGCGCCCGGCAGTTACATCACGCAGGCGCTGTCGCAAAGCGGCGAGGCAGGCGCGCGCGTCCATGCGCTGCAATCCGAGCAGGTCGCGCCATGAGCACGCTCGTGCGCCATTTTGGCGCGACCGTGCGCGAACTGCGCGAGTTGCAGGGCTGGACGCAGGAGCAACTCGCCGAACACGCGGGGTTGAACCGGTCGTACGTCGGCGAGATCGAGCGCGGCACCTGCATCGCGTCCATCGTCACACTGGACAAGCTCGCCACGGCGCTCGATGTGACGATGGCGCGCTTGCTGGCCTCGTCGAGCAGTGGTGCATGCGGCCTTGCAGCCGAGTTGCAAAAGAGCGAGACGTGACGGCTATAGCATGTTGAACGGCGTTTATGGCGTCGTGATAATGACGCCCGTTCATAAGCATTCCCTTCCTGCTTCTATAGACCCCGGAGCTTCACATGACCGCAACAGTCGGCGGCCCGACCGCGCTCGGCGATACCGCAGCACGGCAACTAGCCAACGCCACCAAGACAGTCCCGCAGCTTTCGACGATCACGCCTCGCTGGCTCACGCATCTGCTGCAGTGGGTGCCGGTCGAGGCAGGCATCTATCGGCTGAATCAGGTCAAGAACCCCGAGGCGGTGCGCGCACTATGCACGCAGCGCGAAGACGAGAGCATGCTGCCGCGTACCTTCGTCCCTTACGACGAAGCGCCGAGGGAGTACTTCCTCAACGCGGTGAGCACGGTGCTCGACGTCCACACGCGCGTGGCCGATCTCTACAGCAGCCCGCACGATCAGACCAAGGAGCAGCTGCGTCTCACGATCGAGACGATCAAGGAGATTCAGGAAAGCCAGCTCATCAACAATCCGGACTACGGCCTGCTCGCGAACGTCGCGGAAGAGCAGCGCGTCTTCCCGCTGACCGGCGCACCGACGCCCGACGATCTGGACGAGTTGCTCACGCGCGTCTGGAAAGAGCCGGCATTTTTCCTGACGCATCCGCTCGCGATCGCCGCGTTCGGCCGCGAGTGCACGCGCCGTGGCGTGCCGCCACCGACCGTCAGCCTCTTCGGCTCACAGTTCATCACGTGGCGTGGCATTCCGCTGATCCCGTCGGACAAGGTGCCGATCGCCGACGGCAAGACCAAAATCCTGCTCTTGCGCGTCGGCGACAAGCGTCAGGGCGTGGTCGGCCTGTATCAGCCGGGCGTCGCGGGCGAGCAGGGACCGGGGCTGTCGGTGCGCTTCATGGGCATCAACAACCACGCGATCGCGTCGTATCTGATCTCGCTGTACTGCTCGCTCGCAGTGCATTCGCCGGATGCTCTGGCGGTTCTGGACGATGTGGAGATTGCGAAATACCATGAGTATTCCGACACCTACAAGTAATCCCGTCAGCCACGCCGCGCCCTCCTTGCCGCAAGCGGACTTGCCGGCGGGTTTGCCTGACGTGGCGACGCTCGCGCGTCTCGCCAACGAGTTTTTCTCGAGCGTGCCGGGCCTCACCGCGCCGGTGACGAGCTCGGCGAGCAATCCCGCGCCGCCCGGATCGCCATTCGCCGGGCCGGGAGGCGCGGGCACCGGCATACCCGGTCTTTCGATTCCGCAGGGCAAGGTGCCGGGCGCGAATCTCGCGCCGTCATCGCCGATGCACGTGCTGTCGCTCGGCAATCGCGCGCCCGCGCTCGCGCCGCATGCGATCTCACATGACGGCGTGCCGGACACGCTGCAGACCGTCGCGCCCGCGATGGAACCGCGCTTCGGCGGCGGGGCGCTGGGCACGGAGCCGGTGCAGGTCGAACGTCCTTCGGCATCGAGCGCGGCTACGTCGGGCTATTACTTCCTCAACGACGCTGGCCCGCCGACGCACGGGCGTCAGGAGGCACTGAAGCCGGGACAGGGCGTGAGCGCGGAATCGTTTGGCCTTCCCGGCGACGACTTCCTGCGAGCGCTGTCCGCTCCGCAGCGCGGAGCAACCGCGCCGGCAGCAGCGCCAACGCCGGGCAGTTTCGATCGTGCAGGCTCGTACTACTTCGTCGACGATGATCGCAAGCAAGCGTCGTATGCCAGATCCGCGCATCCGCCATTCGACGTCAACGCGATCCGCCGCGACTTCCCGATTCTTCAGGAACGCGTGAACGGCAGGCAACTGGTCTGGTTCGACAACGCGGCGACGACGCAAAAGCCGCAGTCGGTCATCGACCGGCTCGCGTACTTCTACGCGCACGAGAATTCGAACATCCATCGCGCTGCTCATACCATCGCGGGCCGCGCAACCGATGCCTACGAAGGCGCGCGCGACACGGTGCGCCGCTTCATCGGCGCGGCATCGACGGAAGAGATCATCTTCGTGCGTGGCACGACCGAAGGCATCAATCTGGTCGCGAAGTCGTGGGGCGTGAAGAACGTCGGCGAGGGCGACGAGATCATCGTGTCGCATCTCGAACATCACGCGAATATCGTGCCGTGGCAGCAACTCGCGGCGCTGAAGGGCGCGAAGCTGCGTGTGATTCCCGTCGACGATTCGGGACAGGTGCGGCTCGACGAGTATCAGCGCATGCTTAACGGTCGCACGAAGATCGTGTCGGTCACGCAGGTGTCGAATGCGCTCGGCACGATCGTGCCGGTGCAGGAGATCGTGGCGATGGCGCATCGGGCGGGCGCACGCGCGCTGGTGGACGGCGCGCAGTCGGTGTCGCACATGCGGGTCGACGTGCAGCAGATCGATGCCGACTTCTTCGTGTTCTCCGGCCACAAGCTGTTCGGGCCGACCGGTATCGGCGCGGTGTACGGCAAGCGCGAGGTGCTGGAAGACGTGCCGCCGTGGGAAGGCGGCGGCAACATGATCGCGGACGTGACCTTCGATCGCACCACGTATCAGCCTCCGCCAAGCCGCTTCGAAGCCGGGACGGGCAACATCGCGGACGCGGCAGGGCTGGGCGCGGCGATCGACTATGTGACGCGCATCGGCATCGAGAATATCGGGCGCTACGAGCACGACCTGCTCGCCTATGCGACGAGCAAGCTGCAGCCGATTCCCGGCGTGCGGCTGATCGGTACGGCGAAGGACAAAGCGAGTGTGCTGTCGTTCGTGTTGAAGGGCTACGAGACGGAAGAGGTCGGGCAGGCGCTGAACGAAGAGGGCATCGCAGTGCGCTCGGGACATCATTGCGCGCAGCCGATCCTGCGCCGCTTCGGTGTCGAGGCGACGGTGCGGCCGTCGCTCGCGTTCTACAACACTTGCGATGAAGTGGACCGGATGATCTCGGTCATACGGCATCTTTCGTCGCGTCGTTGAGTGAATGCCGGGCGAGTGCGCTTCTCGCTCGCCCGGCATGTTTCATCACACCTTCCCGAGCACCCCTAGCCACGCTTGCCCGATCACTTCGTGGCTCGCGTCCGCATTGGGCGGATGAAACGCCCCGGCGCGCACATCGCGATAAAGCCGCTCAAGCTCATTGTTGCGTGAAAGGGCGCCAGCGCCCGCGATCTTCAGCGCGAGATTTACCACGCGTAACGCGCCATCGACCGCATGTTGTTTCGCGGCGAGCAGATGCGCGATCCAAGGCTCGTCTTCGGCATAGCCTGTCCACCAGCGATTCGCGACACGCTCCACCAGCGCCTCGATACTGTCCAGTTCGATAGCAGCCTGGGCGACGGCCTGCTGCGTGAGCGGCTTGTACGCGTAGGTCTTGCCGCCGATCGCGGGCGATGCACGATGCTTCGCCGACTCCACCGCAATATCGAACGCGCGCTTCGCAATGCCGTAATACACCGCCGCGAGCCCCGGCAATACGGCGCCGAGAATGCCGTCGACGAAGGGATCGTCTGGAATACCGGCGGGCAGCACGCGGATCACCTGGGCGCGCGGCGCGATTGCGCCTTCGAGGTAGGTATCGTCGCTGCGCGTGGCGCGCAGGCCGAGCGCATCCCACGTCTGCACCGTTCGATGGCCCGCCGCATCGCGCCGGATGAACGCATGGACGATCTTCGGCGCCAGCGGGTCGGATTCGTCGATGCCGTGCACGCCGAGCCAGTCCCACGCGGGCGCGAGCGACGTGAAGATCTTGCGGCCATCGAAACGGTAGCCGCCGTCGGGCAGAGGCGTTGCTTTCACCGACTACCAGGCGAGACCGAGATCGTTACCCGGCTCGCCGTGGCCTGCGGCAAAGACTTTGCCCGCGCCGGCTTCTTCGAGAATCCATTGCGCCGAGGTATCGCCGCGCCGGTACAAGTGCAGCGCCGCGCCGACCCAGTACAGATGCATGTTCAGCGCGAGCGCAGTCGCGGGCGCGCGTGCCGCGAGACGCGCCTGCTCGCGGACCAGTTGCGGCAGCGTGAGCCCCAGTCCACCGAATTCGAGCGGCACGCTCGCGCGCAGGAAATTTGCGTGGTGCAGATCGCTCAGATCCTCGGAGAAGAAATGATTCTCGCGATCGTAGCCGGCGGCTCGCGCGCCGATCGCATCGAGCAGTGCATCGGACAACACGCCCACCGGGCGCCGTGTTGCCGGAGCCGGCGCGGTAACGGGTTCAAGTACGGTACTCATCGATGGTTTCCTTTACGTGAGAGCCGCGAAATATTTCTCGTCCGGCACGACGCCGGCCGCGATGAAAATACGGTTGGTATGGTTGAACCACGACGCGGTTTCGATCGCTTCGAGAATATCGGCGTCGTCGAGGCCGACGTCGCGCAGCCTGTCGAGATCTTCCGTCGTGATCGCGCGCGGCGACGTCGTGATGGTTTCTGCAATCTCCGCTAGTGCGAGTTGTCTCGGCGAGAGACCGGCGAGGTGATAGTCGAGCGCGATGCGGCGCGCCTTGACGCGATCGCCGAGCACAGCGCCGAGCGCGTGCGCATGATGAATCGTGCAGAGCCCGCAGCCGTTCGTGCGGGACACGATGACCGCGATCAACTCACGCTCTTCGATCGGCAGGCGGCCGTTCGTCGCGCTGAAGAGCTTTTCGAAATACTGCGTGAAGCGGCGCGCCGTGTCCGGATTCAACGACAGCGCGCGAATCCAGTTGTCGCCGTGGTGCTGCTCGATCAACTGGCGGATGTCGTCGCTCAACGCATCGTGCTCGGGAACATCCAGGCGACCGAGGGCGCGTGCGCCCGCACTAAGGACTTCTGCCATGTCGCATTCCTCGCAAATGGAGTGGAGAAAGCTGCAGCCCATTATGTGCAGCGGTAGCGCGCGCGATCCAATATCGATTTGCGATTTGCTTTTCGATCCGCCTGCGATGCGCGCGATGCGATTTGCTTATGAGAAATCGGCCATACGAAGCGTCGGCGTGTGCGCTAATTTGAACGCTGTCCCTCAAGCCTTAGGAGAAGCCGCCGATGTCCACGCTCGCGCCTGAAATCGTTCATCTCGCGGATCACGCGAAGGCCGAAGCCGAACCGGTCTCGCGTTTCGGCGTGCCCGACGAGAACCGCCTGCCGCCGCATGTCGCGTCGATCTACGCGAAGTTTCGCCGTCAGTACGGCTTCGTGCCGAACTGGCTTGCCGCGCTCGCGATCAATCCCGACACGGCTTATCGGCTCGTCACGTTCTACGAGCATCTGTTCGATCCTCATCGCAGCCAGCTCACGGCGGCGGAGCGCGAACTGATCGCGGTGGTTACGTCGGCCGCGAACCAGTGCAGCTATTGCGTTTTCAATCACACGCAGGCGCTCGCGAACGTGCTGGGCGATACGGTGCGCGCACAGCGCATCGCGCAGGGCTTCCATCACGTGCGTCTCTCGGCGAAGGAGGCCGCGCTCGCCGAAATTTCCGAGCGCCTTACGCGCGACCCGAGCGCTATTCGGGAAGAAGATCTGCAATCGCTGCGGTCGATCGGATTCACGCCGCAAGCGGTGACGGAAGTGCTCGAAATCTCGGCGTTCTTCAACTATGCGAATCGACTGACGATCGCGTTGAACGTCGTGCCGGACAACCAGTTCTTTTCCGGGCGGGACATCGGGAGCGCGTCGACGCCGTAGCGCCTCGATTTCCAGACGTAAGTGTCTCGCGATCGACGCGAGATTCGGTTAGTCCATCCGATGGAGACCCAACCTGATGAGTCGTGACTTGCTTCTTCTGCTGGAAAACGGCTTCAATGATCCCGAGCGTCCGGGCGAGTTGTTCGTCTGTCCCGACTGTGCGCCGATCGAGGGCCTGCTCGCGAGCGATCCGTCGCGCAACGCGCGGCTGGATATCCGCCGCGTGCCGTTCGCGTGACCCCGCAAGGCAGTCATCGAAGTGCTCGGTGAGGCGCGTCAGGGCTTGCCCGTGCTGATCCTCGGCGACGAATATGCGTTCCCCGCTGACGCCGGCACGTTCGGTGAGACCCGCTATGTCAGCGACACGCGCCGGATTCTCGAACTCCTCGCCGAGCGCCACGGCTTTCCCAAGGTGCATTGATCGTCGGCGCTTCGCGCCCGAGACGCGCTCGGTCGCCGGCGTCATGCACGCCCGACGACGCCCCTTCGCTGTTCTTCGATAAAAGCGACTAACGGTCACGTCGCGCGCTCTCCTGGAATGCCGCAGGATGAGCGTCCCATCGCACCCACGCGGGCAATCCGGTTCATCCCATTCGCTCTCAACGTCTCGATGATGGACAATCACGCCATCCGACACGGGAGCCTCCGCTCCTGTTTAATAGGAGACACGCCATGACCCGCACTGTTGCCGAGAAGCGCGCCGCCTTCAAGGCATTGCACGATTCCGGATGCTTCATTCTGCCCAATCCGTGGGATGCAGGCAGCGCCCGCTATCTGAAGACACTCGGCTTTCAGGCGCTCGCCACGACGAGTTCCGGTTTCGCCTGGTCCACCGGGCATGCCGACAACTCCTTGCCTCGCGATGCCATCCTTGCGCATCTGCGCGAGATCGTCGAGGCGACGGACCTGCCGGTCAACGCAGACTTCGAAAGCGGCTTCGGCCGCGATCCCGCCGGTGTCGCTGAAAGCGTGAGGCTGGCGGTGGAAACCGGCGTCGCGGGCCTGTCGATCGAAGACTCCACCGGCGATGCCGCCGCGCCGCTTTTCCCGATCGATGTCGCCGTCGAACGGATCAGCGCGGCGCGGAAAGCAATCGACGAAAGCGGTGGCGATACGCTGCTCGTCGGCCGGGCGGAGAATTTTTTCGCCGGCAAGCCGGACCTCGACGATGCGATCGCGCGGCTCAAGGCCTACGCCGATGCCGGCGCCGACTGTCTCTACGCGCCGGGAATCAAGACGCGCGAGCAGATCGAAGCCGTCGTCGCGGCGGTGGCGCCAAAGCCGGTCAACCTGTTGATCGGCTCGACGTCGACGTTCACGCTGCAAGACGTAGCCGCGCTCGGCGTGCGGCGGATCAGCGTCGGCGGGGCGCTGGCGCGCGCAGCCTGGGGCGGTTTCATGCAGGCGGCTGAGGGACTTGCCGACGGACGCTTCGACGGCTTTGCCGGGGCGGCTTCCGGCGCGCAACTCGATGCCCTTTTCCGCGCGCAGTCGTGAAAATTTCACTACGGGTTTTCCCTGTTTCAGCCGATGTCGATGCGAGCGCGGCTGGAGCGTCGTAGAGATGTGACCAACTTGAATGTAAGAAACGAGACCACCATGACTACCGGAACCGTCCAGCTTCACCGCGTCTTGCGCACGACGCCCGAACGCCTCTACCGCGCCTTCCTCGAACCCGATGCCATCGCGAAGTGGCTCCCTCCCTACGGCTTCACGTGCCAGGTCCACCATATGGAAGCCCGCGTCGGCGGGACGCACAAGATGTCGTTTCGTAACTTCGGCACCGGCCACGGTCATTCGTTTGGCGGCGAGTACCTCGAACTGGTGCCCAACGAGAAGATCCGCTACACGGATCGCTTCGACGACCCGAACCTTCCCGGACAGATGCAGGTCACCGTTACGTTGCGGCAGGTTTCATGCGGAACCGAACTCAGCATCGTGCAGGAGGGCGTGCCGGAGGTTATTCCGGTCGAGATGTGCTATCTCGGCTGGCAGGAGTCGCTCGTGCAACTGGCGCGGCTGGTGGAGCCGGAGATTCCGGACTGACGCGCAGGACGCATGCTTGACGCCGGGAAGCTTGAGGCTACCGACAGCGCATGTTTCTTGCTTTTTGCTGCTGCTTATCGGAGAGCGACACACCAGACGGCCGCAACCCCGGCCGCTGCTCCCCGGCCGGTCAAGGAGAGCAGCAATGCAAGGAAAAAACGACTGGGTACGCGCTGCAATTTTTGCCTTCGCGATAGCGATGCTTTCAGCGTGCGGCGGCCACGGTGACGACTCGGGCGACAGCGGCGGCACGCCCACCACTCCGCCCGCAGGCGGTGTTCACCTGCAAGTCGTCTCGTTCGGCGACAGTCTCTCGGACGTCGGTACCTACGCGCCGCTCGCGAGCCCGGTCGGAGGAGGCCGCTTCACGACCAATCCCGGACAAGTGTGGAGTCAGAATGTCGCGCAGTACTACGGCGACACGCTGACGGCCGCCTACACGATCGACTTCACGCATAAGCTCAGTGCGCAGAGCGGCTTCGGTTATGCAGAAGGCGGGGCAACGGTCGCGACGCCTGCGGATCAGTCGGATTTCCTGACCGCCGTGATCGGCAACATTGAAATGCCGGTCACGCAGCAACTGTCGAGCTATCTGGCTTCGCACGGCAGCTTCAACTCTAATCAACTGGTGCTCGTCTGGGCCGGCGCCAATGACGTGCTTCGCGCAGGCCAGCTCCCCGCCGCAGCGCCGACCGTGCAGACGGCCGCCACGACCCTCGCGCAGATCGTCGGGCAGATCGTACAGGGCGGCGCTACGCACGTCGTGGTGGTGAATCTTCCGAACGTCGGTTTATCGCCGGAGGGCCTTGCTTCGTCCGATGGCGGAGCCAATCTCACGCAGTTGTCGCAACTCTTCAACGACACCCTGAATTCTGCCTTGCAGACGAACGGCGTCCAGTCCAAGGTCATTCGCGTCGATGCCTTCACGTGGCTGAACCAGATCATCGCGAACTTTCAGGCTAATGGGTTCGCGGTGTCGAATACCGCCGTCGCGTGCGATCCCAAGAAGACGCCCAATCAAACGGCATTGCTGTGTTCGCCCGCGACCTACGTGACCAGCAACGCGGACCAGACATACATGTTCGCGGACGAACTTCATCCGACGACGCATCTGCATGCACTCTTTGCGCAGTATGTGGAGCAGCAGATCGCGAGCAGCGGGCTGGGGCACTGAGCGTCGCGGGCAAGCTCACGATACCGGCAAGCCATTGCGCCTGCGCAGTTCGCGAATCAGCGCGCTATGGTCCAGTTCGCCATCGCCGTGTTCGACCATGTCGGTGAAAAGGCCATCGACGAGCCCCAGTACCGGCAATTCCAGCCCCACGCTTTGCGCAAAACCGAGCGCTGTCTTCGTATCCTTGATCTGATACTTGGCTGGCCCGCCCGGCGCGAAATCCCGCGCGATCATGCGTGCCGCGTGCTGGCGCAGGATCGTCGAGTCGGCGAATCCGCCGAGCAGCGCCGCGCGGACCTGCGCGGGATCGGCGCCGCCGCGCTCCGCGAGCAGCATCGCTTCGGCGACCGTCGCGATCGTGCTTGCGACCATCATCTGGTTGACGAGCTTCGCGAGCTGCCCTGTGCCGGCCGGTCCGATGCGAGTCGGACGGCCCATCGTCTGCAGCACCGCGCGCACGCCTTCGAAGACCGGCGCCTCGCCGCCTGCCATGATCGCGAGCGTGCCGTCCTGCGCGCCTTTCTCGCCACCGGAGACGGGCGCGTCGAGATAGCCGATGTCGCGCGACGCCGCCGCCTTCGCATGACGCTGCGCGGTATTGACGGGAATCGAGCTCATCACGATCAGCACGCTGCCCGCGCGCATCCTCGCGATGATGCCGTCGTCACCGAGCAGGATGTCGTCGCACGCGGGGCCTGAGCTCAGCATGCAGATCACGACATCCGCATCGCGCGCGGCTTCGCTTGCATGACCGACTACCTCGACTCCTGCGCCGGCGAGTGTCGCCGTCTTGTCACGGGTGCGGTTCCACGCCGCGACCCGGTAGCCGGCGCCAGCGATGCGCCGGGCCATCGGCAAGCCCATGATGCCCGTGCCGATGAAGCCCACTGCAAGACTCGCGCGCATCATGCAGGCTCGCGACGGCCGAAGCGCACCGTGCGTTCCGCGACGATCAGCGCCGGAAAGCCGGCACGAAAACGATCGAGGTGCGTGGTCTGCAAGTGCGCGTCGAACGCGGCGCGATCGTCGTAGACTTCGTAGAACATGACGCGCGCCGGCGTCTCGTCGAGCAGGACGATGTCGAACTGCCGGCAGCCGGGCTCGTCGGCGAGCGAGTGCCGGGCGTCGTCGCGTGCGAGCGCGAGGAAGTCGCGAACGCAGTTGGCCTTCACTTCGAACTCCGCGACGACTACGAACGCTTCGGTTCCGCTATCCATGCTGGACTCTCCATTCGATGCCATGATGTGCGCGCCTCACGCTGCCTTCGCCGGCTTGCCGAGCGCACTTTGCTCCATCTCGCGACGCAGCGCCACTACATCGAGATCGCGTTCCAGTTCAACATCCTCGAAGCGCACGATGGTGTCCTTGGCGACCGGACGCTTGAGTCTGACGTTGTGCGCGAGCCCGATCGGCAGGCCGCCGATGGCAAGGCTCTTCGATGCCGGGATCGCATTGGCCCAGACCGCATAGCCGCCTTCGCCGTCGAGCATCTCGCCCGGCTTGAGGTCGCGCTTGGCGGTCGCCACGGCGTCGCCTCGGAATTCCTTCGACGATCCCGTCGCTTCGCCGCGAAGTACCGCCGACAGCACGCTCACGCTGGTTTCGAGGCCGATCATGTGGAACGGGCGCCACATCGAGCCGTACCAGCCGGTCGGATCGACGAGCAGGCCGTATTGCTTGAAGCAGGCGCGCGCGTATTCGTTCGGCGCCTTGAACGTGACGAACACGCCGTAGCGGATGTTGTTAAACACTTCGCGCCCGTCCGGTTCCTGGCTGGCGGCAATGTCAACGAGGCCGCTGCGCGACAAGCGTCCGCCATCTTCCGCTGGCCGGAATACGCGCGCCAGATCGTGCAGGCCCGCGGGGGGAAACGCGAGGCCGTTGTCCGGGCAATCGAGGCCCGTGCCGTTCGCAACCGCCGCCATCTCGATCGCGGCCTTGGTGCCGTCGGTGAAGGAGTTGTACATCTTCGGGTTGAAGTCGCCCTTGGCCACTTCTTCATCGGTCCATCCGAAGAAGCTCCACACTGTGTCCGGCGTCGAATAGCGATAGCGCGGTTCGAAGTTCATGCCCTTTCCGGCCGAGGTCAGCTCGAACCCGCACGAGCGCACCCAGTCCACGAGTTCGCAGATGATCGCGGGCTGGTCGCCGTACGCCATGCTGTAGACGAGACCGCGATCGCGAGCGCGCGCGGCGAGCAGCGGGCCGCACATCGCGTCGGCTTCGACATTGACCATGACCACATGCTTGTTGCCTTCTATCGCGGCCAATGCGTGGCGCACACCGGCGATCGGATGACCCGTCGCTTCGATGATGCATTCGATCTCATCGCACGCGGCGAGCGCGGCGGCATCGTCGAGGACGCAGGTGGCGCCGGTCTTGACGGCATCGGAGAGGGTACGTGCACCGTATTGCTCGGTCGGCCAGCCGACTCGCGCAAGCGATGCGCGCGCCTTGCCGACGTCGAGATCGGCGACGCCCACGACATGCAGCCCTTCGATATGGCGGGCCTGCGACAGCACCATCGAGCCGAACTTGCCGGCGCCGATCAGGCCGACGCGAACGGGACGTCCGGATGCGTTGCGTGCCTGGAGCAGACTGGAGAGATTCATGTGCAATCCTTTGTGGTCGAGACTATGGATCGTGGCCGCGAACGCGGCGCGCGGTGATTGGCCGGGGTGGCGTGATCGAAGGCATGACAGCGGTGCGCCTTACTTGCGAGCAAGTGTAGTCAGGGGCTTCTGCCAGAACAATTAACATTTCCGAGGCGATTTGTTAGCCAGGCTTCAACATCAGCGGGCGGCGGGAAGTTGGGACGCGGACTGCCAGGCGGCACGCTCGGCGCGCAGCCAATCGAGGAACAGGATCACTTTCTTCTTGTGCAGATGCTCGAACGGGCAGACGATCCACTGCGTCGTCAGGCGGATCGCCGGGGGCTCGCGCACCGGGCAGATCAACGTGCCGTCGCGCAACTCGCGCCACATCATGAGCGTGCTTTCGAGCGCGATGCCCATGCCGTCGACGGCGGCATCGATTGCCATATGGCTGCGATCGAACAGCACGCGCTGCCCTGGATCGAGCGGCGCCGCGCGTGCCACCGAGAACCAGTGTGGCCATTGGACCTGCGACTTGATCGAGTAGATGAGTCGATGCCGCTGAAGATCGGCGGCATCGAGACTCGATGGCGCGCAGTACGCGGGCGAGCATACCGGCAGGAACGACTCCTCGGTCAGCGCCTCGACATACACGCCCGGCCATTGCCCGGTGCCGTGACGGATCTCGATATCGACTGCTTCCTGCGCGAAGTCGGTCATTTCATTGGTGCCGTTCAGGCGCACCTCCAGATCGGGATGACCGTCGAGAAACGAGCGCAGACGCGGCAAGAGAAACTTGGTGGAGAGCGTTGGCGTCGCGCGTACGGTCAGGAGCGTGACGGAGCGCAACCCGCGTATACGCTGAGTCGCATCCGCGATGCGATCGATCTCCTCTGAAATCATCGCGAAGTAGCGCTCGCCTGCTTCGGTCAATGCCACGCCGCGTCCGACCTTCGTCATCAACGCCGTGCCCAGATGAGTTTCCAACGACTGGATTTGCTGGCTGACGGCCGATGGCGTGACGTTCAATTCCGCGGCTGCGCGAGAGATGCTCCCCGAACTCGCCGCCGCATGAAAAACACTGATGGCCCGCAATGGCAGATACATGATCACCCTTTAGATTGGCTACACCTTTGCGCAAAATAATTGAATTGTCCTTCACCAACAAGCCTCTTATATTTTGCACACGCAGGACCGGCAGCGCCTCGACAAGAGTCGAACAAGCGCCGCAACGTGCCGCGACGCCATACCTACAAAGTGGCGCGTGGGCGCGAAAGTTCATATAACAGGAGACAGCATCATGAGCACGTCGAACTCGCCGCGCCGCATCTCGCGACGCGCGGTGTTGAAGGCTGCGGCCGCCCTTCCGCTGGTAACGATATGGACCCGGCCTGCACGCGCCGCCGAGTTCACCTACAAGCTCGCTACCGGGCAATCCCTTAATCAGCCGATCAATGCGCGACTCAAGGAAGCCATCGACCGCATTCGCGAGGCGAGCAGCGGCAGGCTCGAGATCCGCTTCTTCCCCGCATCGCAACTCGGCTCGGACACGGACCTGCTGTCGCAGACGCGCTCGGGTGCCGTCGAATTCCTCAACATCTCGGGCTCGGTGATGTCGACCGTGATCCCGCTCGCGGCCATTACCAATCTCGGCTTTGCGTTCTCGGACTACGATCAGGTCTGGCGGGGCGTCGATGGCGATCTCGGCAAGATCATCCGCGCGCAGATCGACAAGAGCGGGTACGTGTCAGTGTCGAAGGCGGCGGACAACGGCTTCCGGCAGATCACCTCCGCCACGAAGCCGATCAAGGCGCCCGACGACTTGCGCGGCTACCGCATCCGCGTGCCGGTCTCGCCGATGTTCACGTCGCTCTTTCAGACGCTAGGGGCGAACCCTACGTCGATCAACTTCAACGAGCTCTACACCGCGTTGCAGACGCATCTCGTGGACGGTCAGGAAAACGGCCTCGTCACGATCGAAGCGGGCAAGCTGTATGAAGTGCAGAAGTACGTCGCCGAGACCAATCACATCTGGGACCCGTTCTGGCTGCTTGGCAACCCGCGCGCATTCAACGCGCTGCCCGACGATCTCAAGACGATCGTGAAACGCGAATTCGACCGGGCGAGTGTCGAGCAGCGCGCGGACGTCGCGCGATTGAATACGTCGCTGAAGTCGCAGCTTTCCAGCAAGGGGCTGACGTTCGTTCCCGCCGACAGGGACGCGTTCCGCGCAGCGCTCTCGAAGTCCGGCTTCTATACGCAATGGCGCGACAAGTTCGGCGCCAGCGCGTGGAGCGCCCTCGAAGCGGTGACGGGGAAAATATCATGAGCGCCGCGCACAACCTGGAGGTGCCGGGACCCTCGTTCGTGCGCGACGCGCACGGCGAGAGCGTCATCGAACGCTGGTTGCGTCG
Source organism: Caballeronia humi (assembly GCF_001544475.1). Classification (GTDB taxonomy): domain Bacteria; phylum Pseudomonadota; class Gammaproteobacteria; order Burkholderiales; family Burkholderiaceae; genus Caballeronia; species Caballeronia humi. Next base: position 191,803 of record NZ_FCNW02000005.1, read on the forward strand.
CGGGATCGAGGTGCTCGCGGCGGCGGCGGTCGTCGGCGAGGTGGCGCTGCTGTTCGTCGGCATCGTGGCGCGTGCTGTGTTTCATCAGCCGCTGATCTGGTCGGACGAACTCGCGTCCATCCTGTTCCTCTGGCTTGCGATGCTGGGCAGCGCGCTCGCGGTGCAGCGTTCGTGTCACATGCGGTTGACGTTCTTCGTATCACACATGACACCGCGCGCACAGGCGTGGGCCGAAACGCTGGCGGTCGCCGCTGCGGCTGCTTTCTTCGCGCTCGTGATGCATCCCGCATACGACTATGTGCAGGACCAGGCATTCGTGGAGACGCCGGCACTCGGCTGGTCGGGCTCGGTGAGAGCACTGGCGATTCCTTTCGGCTGTGCGGCGGCATTGGTCAGTTGCGGGCTGCGCCTCGCGCGGCACGACCGGCGACATATCGTCGGTGCGGTTGCGCTGATGGTGCTGATCGCGGGCGCCTGCTATCTCGCCAGGGCGCCGTTGACGCATATGGGGCAGGGCGCGTTACTGGTGTTCTTTGTCGGCGTGCTTGGAACGGCGGTGATGGCGGGCGTGCCGATCGCCTTCGCATTCTCGCTCGCGACGAGCGCCTATCTGCTGACGACGACATCGACGCCGCTCAGCGTCGTCGTCGGCCGCATGGACGAAGGCATGAGCACGCTGATCCTGCTCGCCGTGCCGATGTTCGTACTGCTCGGGCAACTCGTGCATGTGACGGGCGTGGCGCGCGTGATGGTTGCTTTTCTCGCGTCGCTGCTCGGTCACGTTCGGGGCGGCATGTCGTATGTGCTGCTCGGCGCGATGCTGTTGATCTCGGGCATCTCTGGATCGAAGACGGCCGATATGGCGGCTGTTGCGCCTGTGCTCTTTCCCGAGATGCGCAAGCGCGGGATGAAGGATGGCGAACTGGTGTCGCTGCTTGCCGCGTCCGGCGCGATGAGCGAGACGATTCCGCCGTCGCTGGTGCTGATCGCGATCGCGTCGGTGACCGGCATATCGATCGCGGCGCTTTTTACCGCGGGCATCTTGCCGGCGATCGTGCTTGCGTTCGTGCTCGGGGTCGTAGCGTGGTGGCGTGCGGGACGCGAGGAAGAAACGGATGAGAGCCGTGCGGGAGCGGTGAGGGCACCGTGGTCGCATGTGCGTCGCACGTTCGTGATCGCCTTGCCGGCGCTGTTGCTGCCGTTCCTGATTCGCAGCGCAGTGGTCGAAGGAATCGCGACCGCGACGGAGGTATCGACGATCGGTATCGCCTATTCGCTCGTCATCGGTCTCCTGATCTATCGCGGCGGCCTCAAGTGGAAAGCCGTCATGCCGATGCTGCTGCAGACGGCCGCTCTCTCCGGCGCGATTCTGTTCATCGTCGGGGCGGCGAGTGCGATGGGCTGGGCGCTGACACAGTCGGGTTTCTCGCACGACCTCGCCAGCATGATGACGAGAGTTCCAGGCGGTGCCGCTGGCTTCATGCTGGTGTCAATCGTCGCGTTCATCGTGCTTGGCAGCGTGCTCGAGGGCATTCCGGCCATCGTTCTGTTCGGACCGCTGCTGTTTCCGGTTGCGCATCAGCTCGGCATCCACGAAGTGCACTATGCGATGGTCGTCGTGCTCGCGATGGGACTCGGGGTCTTCGCGCCGCCATTCGGCCTGTGTTATTACGCGGCGTGCATCATCGGCGAGGTATCGCCGGAAGCGGGGCTCAGGCGGATATGGATCTATCTGGGCATGCTGCTCCTCGGGCTGATCGCGATCGCCTTCGTTCCCTGGATCTCTATCGGCTTTCTCTGACATATCGCGTACATGCGCGTTGAGAGCTAACCACACTTGCCGTTTGCGGCGGTGTGGTTTTGCCTTTTACGAGCGCTTGAACACCAACGGCCTGAAGCGAAATTCTTTAGCTCCCTCGGGCTTGGTTCCCTTTGTCCAAGCGATGCGTGCGCTTGCGAACAGAACCTACGAAGGCATTGCAGGACGCATGTTTATCCGTGTGACGTTGCTCGGATAAACCCTCATCGGTGGATAGGCATCGGCCTCGATTCTCGACATCCGAACGCCTCTCGATACTACGACTCGCCGCTTTTTCACCGCGAACAAGCGGCCGATCACATTTCTCGTAGATAACATTCTGTAAGGTAGTTGGGTATCCAAACTTTGAATGTCGCTTGAGGTTATCTGCGGCTATCAAGTGCTTCGACAAGCAAACGTTTTCTGTGGGGCACTGCACCCGAGAAAGCGCGCTTGCATGTGGTCTCGGTGGTGCATGCCACAGATGCGTTCGGCTTGGGCAGTCATTCTGCCGTCCAAGCCGTGTTCCTTTTTGAGCAAGAAAAGGAGGACGACATCACGACATGTTCACATCGGAGACATCTATGGGTGCCGCATACAAACGAGGCCTGAACATCAGCCTCAAGACAAGCTGCCTGATCCTCGCCACTGTTATCCCGGCGTTATCGATCGCACAGACCAACGCCGTGCAACCGAGCGCTGCAGCAGTCGCTCCTTGCTATCCGACCCAGGCCGATTGTGCGCGTGTCCAGATCACGCCTGCGTTGAGCACGATCACGCTCGCACAGGACGACATCCGTCGGGGCGCACCGGGTCAGCTTCTCGCCGCGTCCGGCGACGGCGATTCAGCAGCAGCGTACGGACCTGATGCGGGCGATGGCAGCACGAGCAGCGGCACGCCGCCTGTCGTCTTCATCGGTGGTGGCGGGACGAAGGCTGGTGGCGCTGTCAGCAGCGCGGGCAGCGCTGCGGGCAATGGCAGCGGCTCTGCTGGTGGTGGAGTTAGCGCGGGTACGTCGGGCGCCGGTTCGGCGGGGCATGGATCGACGGGCGGTGGCGCGTCGGGCGGTGGATCGACGGGCGGTGGATCGACGGGTGGTGGATCGACAGGCGGTGGCGCGTCGGGCGGTGGATCGACGGGCGGTGGTTCGACGGGTGGCGGTGATTCAGGCGGCGATGGATCGGGCGGTGGAGACGGCGGCGATGGTGGCGACAGCGGCGGCGGCCATGGGCATGGTCACGGCCACGGTCATGGTCACGGCGATGGCCACGGCCATGGCGATGGTGATGGCCACGGTCACGGCGATGGTGATGGGCACGGTCACGGCGATGGTGATGGGCACGGTCACGGCGATGGTGATGGGCACGGTCACGGCGACGGTCCTGGGCATGGTGATGGCCACGGTCACGGCGACGGTCCTGGGCATGGTGATGGTCACGGCCAAGGTCATGGTGATGGTCCTGGTCACGGCGATGGTCCCGGTCACGGCGATGGTCCCGGTCACGGCGATGGTCCCGGTCACGGCGATGGTCCCGGTCACGGCGATGGTCCTGGTCACGGCGATGGTCCCGGTCACGGCAATGGACCTGGTCACGGCGGTGGCGTGGGCCACGGCGGTGGGGAAGGTCACAGCGGTGGGGAAGGTCACAGCGGTGGTGAAGGCCACGGCGGTGGCGCGGGCCACGGCGGTGGGGAAGGTCACAGCGGTGGTGAAGGCCACAGCGGTGGCGAGGGGCACAGCGGTGGCGAAGGTCACAGCGGTGGCGAAGGTCACAGCGGTGGCGTAGGCAACGGCGGCGGAGAAGGCCACGGCGGCGGAGAAGGCCACGGCGGCGGCGAAGGCCACGGCAATGGCGGTAGCAGCGGCGGCGGCAACGGTGGCCCTGGTGGCAGCGGCCATGGCGCCGGCGCGGGTGGTGGTAGCGCAGGCGGCAGCGGCGCAGGCAACGGCCATGGCGGAGGTTCCGGCAATGGCGGCGCAGGTAACGGCGGCGCGGGCGGTAACGGCGGTGGCGCAGGTGGTGCGGGAGCAGGCGCAGGCGGTGGCCACGGCGGGGGTTCCGGCAGTGGCGGCGCGGGTGGTGGTGCTGGTGGCGGCAACGGCGGGGCCGGCAGTGGCGGTCATGGCGGCGGCGCAGGTAACGGTGGCGCAGGTGGTAACGGCGGCGGTGCTGGTGGTGCAGGCGCAGGTGCAGGTGCAGGCGGTGGTCATGGCGGAGGTTCTGGCAATGGCGGCGCAGGCGGTGGCGCTGGTGGCGGGAACGGCTCAGGTGGCGGCAACGGTGGATCTGGCAACGGCGGTCACGGCGGCGGCGCGGGTAACGGCGGCGCAGGCGGTAACGGTGGTGGTGCGGGTGGTGCAGGCGGTGGTCACGGTGGAGGTTCCGGCAGTGGCGGCGCGGGTGGTGGTGCTGGTGGCGGCAACGGTGGGGCCGGCAGCGGCGGTCATGGCGGCGGCGCAGGTAACGGTGGCGCAGGCGGCAACGGCGGTGGTGCTGGCGGGAACGGCGGCGCGGGCGGTGCAGGCGGTGGTAGCGCGGGCGGCAACGGAGGCGGTGCTGGTGGGGCAGGCGCAGGCGGTGGTCATGGCGGAGGCGCTGGAAGTGGCGGCCCGGGCGCCGGTGGCGGAAACGGCGGAGCCGGCGGCGGTGGTAAGGGCGGCGGCGGTGCGGGTGCCGGTGCAGGCGGCGCGGGTGGTGGCGCTGGTGGTGCCGGTGGCGGTAGCGGTTCAGGCGGCGGAAACGGCGGAGCCGGCGGTGGTGGCAAGGGCGGCGGCGGTGCGGGTGCCGGTGCCGGTGGCGGTGGCGGTAGCGGTTCAGGCGGTGGAAACGGCGGAGCCGGCGGTGGTAAGGGCGGCGGAAACGGCGGGGGTGCTGGTGCCGGTAACGGCGGCGCGGGTGCTGGCGGCGGCAATGGCGGACCCGGCGGACCCGGCAACGGCGGTCACGGCGGCGGCTTTGGCGGCGGCTTCGGCGGTGGCGGCTTTGGCGGCGGCTTCGGTGGCGGCGGACACGGCGGCGGCTATGGTGGTGGTTCCGGCGGTGGCGGCGGTCACGGTGGCGGCGGCTCGAGGTAATGTGACGAGCTAGCGTCGCTGTCGACGAGTGAGGCAGAAGGGACGATCGAAACACCTGATCGTCCCTTTTTCACGTTTACGCGGCAATAAGGACTGGCGGACACCATCCCGAGAAATGTCAGCGCCGAGAAGAAAGAATGGCTCGACTCCGGCGCACCGTCAGAAACCTTATGCGCCGAATTTTGGAGACGAGCGTTGTGATTTGCTATGAGGGGCTAGAGCGATCTGCGTGGAAGGCGCGACTTGCGGATTGCCGGCGGCACGTTTCAGCGAACTGCCCTTTGAGAACGGCCCGCGCCCGGACACTCGACTACCTCACAAACGGCCTAGCAACTCCGCCTTCTTGGCAGCGAACTCCTCATCGCTGAGAATCCCCTTCGCATGCAATTGATGGAGTTTTTCGATGGTGGCGAACACGTCGGCCTCGCGGGTGTCAGGCTGAGTGCTGGCGGGCTTATCCTGCATCGGTGACGATGCCGGTTGGGGGATTCCACCGTCCGAGACCACGGGCAGGCTTGCGACAGCAACGAGGCCGTGCTGGCTCGTGAAGGTGAGAGACCCGCCGCGGGACTGCTGTTGTGAGAAGCCGCTGATCTGGTGATCGAGCGTATCGTAAACTGTCGACTTGCCGTGTATTTCGATCGCCAGGCGCCTGGGCTGCGCGAAGAAGGCATAGCGGACGTCGTTTTGCGCGCCGGTGCTGTTGGGCCAGCCGAGATCGGCGGGCCACCAGTCGTCGGAGGTGCCGGGGGCGGCAGGAACAAACAGACTCGCCGGTCCGACCGGTCCCGCCGCTGTCTGCCGCTGGCTGCTGCCGCCGTCGTTTCCATGCTGCCCAGTCCCCTGGCTCTGCGACTGAAAGCTGCCGCTGCGAATCAGGTCGGGCTCATTCGCGATCAGGCGGGAGAGCTCGGAGCAGAGCGCCTCGACCCTCCCTTTCAGGTGGCTGTTGAACATGTCGGAGACCATGGTCATTCCGCCCCTCATCCACTGGCCGGAGCCGCCGAAGTCGGGGTGATCGAACTGGGCCATACTGCCGTTGCCGCGAATCACGGAGTCCAGCATGCTCGTCACGGCTTCCGTGCTGAACCCGTGTCGCTGGGCGAGTTCTTCGATCAATCGCTGGCCGGACGGGGTGAGTGTTCGCATGATGATCCTTTGACTGGGTGCGCGTTCGCTCGCGCCAGGATTCGGAATTCCGACGTTGTCGCTACCGCGCGATCATCGCACGGCCCGATGACGGACGCTGTCGCAAAGTCTGGCATCCAATCGGGACGATGAGCGCGATTCGATATTTCTCCGCGTCCCAGGGCGTCACGGCTTTTGCGTGCGACTTGCGGTATTCAAGTGAATGAGAGGGTGGCTTTCGCGGAACCGCGCCGGTTCGCCATGAGTGCGTGTGCATCGTCCGAATGCACGACGAGCAAGGCGCATTCCAGACCGACCACCGGCAATAGAACCGAAAGCCCGCTATCCAGCGTCGATCATCGAAATCGCATCTTCAATGCGCGTGAATGAAGGCGCTGACGTCCGCCAGAACCGGTGAGGCCGTGTTCGGCGCCGTCGAGAACGACTCGACAATCGTGTCGTGGCCGTACCCCGGATATTTTTTTAGTTCGACGACGTCGTGATGCGCGCGCAATGCGTCGGCGAAACGATCGCTGTTATGCGGATCGACGTCGGTATCCGCCGTGCCGGCGGCGAGCAACATCGGCGGCTCGTGACCGGTGACCAATGCAAGGGGGAGCGCCCGGTCGCGCAGTGCCGGCGGGAAGATCTCGTCCATGTGAGGGTCGCTCGTCGGGATCGCGGCGTACGGACCCGCGAGTCCGATCATCCCGGCAAGCGAGGTATTCGACATTCCCTGCGCGGCCAGGTAGCGCGGATCGGTCGCGAGCATCGCCGCCATGTGCGCGCCGGAGGAATGTCCCATGACGAAGATGCGCGAGGGGTCGCCGCCGAATTCGCGCACGTGATCGCGCGTCCAGCGCACGGCGGCGGCAGGGTCGTCGAGGAAGCCGGGAAAGACGGCGTCGGGATAGACCCGGTAGTCCGCCGCGATCGTGACGATGCCTCGCGCAGCGAGCGCTTCTGCGACGCCGCGCGACTCCGAGCGACGGCCGCTTTGCCAGGCTCCGCCGTAGAAATACACGACGACAGGGTAGCCCGCGCGCGCGCGGGGCTCGGGCACATAAACGTCGAGCCGTTGGCGGCGCCCCTTGCCATAGGCGATGCCGCCCGGATCATAGTGGCTGTGAACCCGATACGCGATAACGCCGACTGCGCAGGCGGCCAGTGACAGTGCAATGAACTTCCGTCTCGCCATGACACGCATGTCGCTATCGGTCCAGGGTTGTGATGCGAATAAACGGTTGCCGCGCACATGATTCTCGCAGCGTCGGGAGACTGGCGCGCGGTCGCGGGTATGACTTCAGTCGCCTCGCGCTCGACCGGAGATCGACCCGCTACTTCGCTATTAAACGATGCCTGAAAACGGCTGTACGTGCGGCAGGCATCGTTGAAGTCAACCTGCGACCTGATTGACTCAGTCGAACGTTCCTGTGCGCACCTCGCCGTTGCGCTGGTAGCGGGCAATCAGCACGCCGCGAGGCGTTGTGGTCGACTGCGCCAGAGTGAAGGCGGACGCCAGCGCGTCATCGCCGAACAAGCGCTTGCCGCGTCCAAGCAGGATGGGGAAAACCTGAAGCCGAAGCTCGTCGACCAGGCCGGCTGCGAGCAGTTGGCGCACCATGTCGCCGCTGCCGAACGTGAGCAGATCGGCGCCGTCCTGATGTTGAAGCGCACGTATCGCGTCGGCAGGATCGCCCTCCAGCGCATGACTGTTCTGCCAGTCGAGCGTATCCGGCCGATGCGTCGACACGTGCTTGCGTACGCCGTTGAACTTCTCGGCGATGGCGCGGCTGGCTGAATCGGCGGGTACGTGTGGCCAGTACGACGCGAATATGTCGTAGGTGCGACGCCCCAGCAGCAGCGCGAACGGCTGCGAGAGCAGGTCCTGCAAGTGCTGGCCGGTGGCTTCGTCCGCATAGGGAACGATCCAGCCACCGAAACGGAAATCGCCGCTGGGATCTTCTTCGGGGCCGCCAGGGGCTTGAAATACGCCATCCAGACTGATGAAAGCGGATACAACGAGCTTGCGCATGATGGGCTCCAGGTCGGCGGACCCGATCGGTCCATAGATACGACGGTCGAGCCGCGTCGGGATCGACAATCATCCCAGCGGTCTCTGCTTACTGCCGGCCTCGGCCTGAATCAATCGTCAACCCTGTTGCGACGACTGCAAGGCCTCCCTGCGTGGTCCCCCGTACGGAAGCCCCGCGCGCCCCCCATTATGCTGGCGACCAGCCGCTGGGTTTCCTTGACCGGCTCTCGCGGTCAGGCCTGCGGGTTATCCCCCGATTTCTCGCGGGCCGCCTACTCAAAAGAACAGGGGAGACCGTGAGGGACATCAAAACTTTCGTGTCGCAAATCACGATCAGCGACGACACCTACGCCAAGCTTCTGCGCGTAGGCGAAATCACGCAGCAGGACCCGCACGCGTGGGCCGATGCAATCCTGGCGAGGCTCGCCGCCGACGTGATCAAGACGGAGGGGAGCCGTGCTATCCGCATCCCCCGTCCGCATCGTTCGAGCTATCGAAACCTGAATGAAATGAGCGAGTGCGATTCAGCCGCCGATTGAGGGCGTCTCGCGCGGATTCGCCCGACGACAGGCACAATACGCGTCGATGACGCGGCACACGCGCTGCGTCGCTGCAATTCGCCCTCGACGCCTGAATGAACGACGACACTTCTTACCGCCCGGTCGCCGCGCCCATGCGCGCCGCCAATTCGCAGCGTTTCCTGCTGTTCCTGGTCTGCCTGTTCGCTTCGGCAGGGCAACTCGCCATCGACATCTACGTGCCCGCGCTTCCCGCGATGGCGCGCTTCTTCGAGACCTCGCCACAAGCGATTCAGTCGAGCGTTTCCGGCTACATGGCGGCGTATGCGCTGGGCCAGCTCGTCTTCGGGCCGATCGCCGATGCCTACGGAAGGAAGCCCGTGCTCGCCTTCGGGCTCGTGATCTTCACGATCGGCTGCCTGCTGTCGCTCGCCGCGCCGAACCTTGAGACCTTCCTTCTCGCGCGTGCCTTGCAGGGCTTCGGTATCGCGACGACGAATCTGCTTGCGAAAGCCATCATCACCGATTCGTTCAAGGGCATTGCGCTCCTGCATGCGTTCACGTACATGGCGATTGCATGGGGACTTGCGCCGATCATCGCGCCCGTGATCGGCGCGCATCTGCAGACGTGGTTCGGCTGGCAGGCGTGCCTTGTCTTCCTGCTGATCTATTCGATCGTGATGTGGGCGCTCGTCTGGCGGTATCGCGAGACCTTGCCGAAGCCCGTGCGCCTGGAGCCGCGCACGCTGATCGCCAATGCCGGCAGGGTGCTGTCGAGCCCGGTGTTTCAAAGCTGCTTCCTGGCGCAGGGCCTGTGCTACAGCATCTTGCTGGTCTTCAACATCATTGGACCGTTCATGGTGCAGAACACACTGCACAAGCCGCCGACTTATTTCGGCTACCTCGCGCTCGGCATCGGGATGATGTACTTCCTCGGCGGCATATCGAATCGCGTGCAGGGGGCGCGCTTGCCGACTGCCGAGCAGCGCCTTCTGATCTTCTCGCGCGTGATGGCGGCGAGTTCCGTCGTGATGCTCGTCCTTGCGCTGGCGGTCGGCCTGCGCGTCTGGACGCTCGCGACGCCCGTGCTTGTCATGGGTTTTTGCGCGGGCGCGATGTATCCGACCTTGATGGCCAAGGGCAACTCGCTCTTTCCGCACATCGCGGGGCTGACGAGCGCGATCCTCGGCTGCGCATTGCTGCTGGTGTCGTCGTTGATGATGGGGCTGGCAGGCTTTGTCTCAGTTCAGATACTGGCGCCGCTCGCGGCGTTCTTCGTGATTCTTGCGTTCACCGTCGTTTGGATGGTGACGAAGTTGCTGCGGCATCTGACGCAGATGCAGACGGAGACTGCGCAGCGTGGTGCTCAGGCGCTGTAGTTGAAGTTGAATCCAGCGTCGCGACGGCCGCAAAGTGAGCGACGGCAAAGCGGCGGAAGTTCTCCACAGCCGGGTCGTCCAGTTCCTCGCTCCACGCCAGATCGATGTTCGCGTACGCGTTCGTCGCCCAAAGCGGGCGGAACACGACATCGCTGAAACACAATTCCCGCGCCGACGCCGGCACGATGGCCACGCCGATGCCGGCCCGCACCAGCGCGACGATCGTATGCGTCTGGTCGATGAACTGCACGTAATCCGCCTGCACGCCGGCCGCCGCGAACAGACCGGCGATCCGGTCGTGGAAATACCTGCCACCCTCGGGTGAATACATCACGAACGGCGCGCCATCCAGATCCTTTGCGGCGATCCTTCGCCGTCTGGAAAGCGGGTCCGTCGCCAGCATCGCGAGCATGAGCGGCTCGCGCGCCACCGGACAGAACGCGAGCCCCTTCGTCGCGAACTGCGCGCGCATGATGCCCAGGTCGATTTCACGCGTTTCCAGCGCCTTGACCTGCTGCACCGACACCATCTCCTTCAACACGACCTTGATGCCCGGCAGATTCTTGCGCGCAGCGGACAGCAACTGCGGCATCAGGTAATAGCCCGACACGGCCGTGAACCCGAGCGTCACCTGGCCTTCGTCGCCGCGCGCGACCCGGCGCGCTGAGTCCGCCGCCTGAGTGGCGAGCCGCAGGATGCGCACGGCGTCGTGGTAGTACGCGCGCCCGGCGGGCGTCAAACGGACGCTGCGGCTGTTGCGGTCGAACAGGACCAGATCAAGCGCCTGTTCGAGGATCTGGATCTGCCGGCTGAGCGGCGGCTGCGTCATGAACAGACGCGCGGCGGCCCGCCCGAAGTGCAATTCTTCGGCGACCGCTACGAAACAGCGAAGGTGATTCAGTTCGACGATCATGTCAATTTGTGGATTGATCGATGCTTAATATAGCTTAGACCTTAATCGATCACCTGCCTATACTCGTCTTCAATCGAACGGGGAAGAAAGTCGCCCCAAGCCTCCCTTCACCCTGCAATCCCGCCCGCAAAAGGATTCCGCATGCCGTCCGACGTTCTGTTGATCAACCCCGTGCTTCCTTCGCTCGACAAGCAACTGAGCGCGCTCTACGCCGTCCACCGCTATTACGAACACGCCGACAAGGCTGGCTTTTTGCGCGAAGTCGGCGCGCAGATCAAAGGCGTGGTGACCGGCGGCGCAACGGGCATCAGCAACGAACTGATGGACGCGTTGCCCGCCTTGCGCATCGTGGCGGTCAACGGAATCGGCACCGATGCCGTCGATCTCGACCATGCGCGCGCCCGCGGCATCCACGTGTCGACGACGCCCGGCGTGCTCACCGACGACGTCGCCGATCTCGCCATCGGCCTGCTGATCTCCGCCTGCCGCGGCCTGTGCGTCGGCGACGCCTACGTGCGCGACGGCGAATGGGGCAAGTCCGGCTTGCCGCTCGCCCGCAAGTTCAGCGGCATGAAGGTGGGCATCGTGGGTCTCGGCCGCGTGGGCCGCGCCATCGCGACGCGCGCCGCCGCGTTCGGCTGCCCGATCGCTTACACGGACCTGAAGGCGATCGACGGCGTTCCGTACACCTTCGTCGCGAGTCTTCACGACCTCGCGACCCAGAGCGATGCGCTGGTGCTCGCGGCATCGGCGGATGAGGCTGAAGGGATCATCGATGCGAGCGTGCTCGATGCCCTCGGCCCCGACGGCTATTTGATCAACGTCGCGCGCGGCAAGCTCGTGAACGAAGCGGACCTGGTGCAGGCGCTCGCGGCGAAGCGCATCGCGGGCGCGGGCCTCGACGTCTTCGTCGACGAACCGAACGTGCCGGCCGAACTGCTCACGATGAAGAACGTCGTCGTGCAACCGCATCGCGCGAGTGCGACCGTGCAGACGCGCACCGCGATGGGCGACATCGTGCTTGCGAGCCTTGCCGCGAGCTTCGCTGGCCGCCGCCCCGAGACCAGCGTGACGCCGTGATGCATTGCCTCTGAGCGCCGCGCGCGCTCGTCCCGCCACGACACCATCCCCGAACAAAACAGGGAGGAGACACATGAAGAACCTCGATATCGCGACGTCCGCGCCGCCTGAAGCCACGAACGCCACGGCTCACGCAGCGGCCAAGGCCAAGGTCGGACATTTCCGCTACTACATCCTCGCGCTGATCTTTTTCGTCACGGTCCTGAACTACGCGGACCGCGCGACGTTATCGATTGCGGGTACGTTCGTCGCGAAGGATCTGGGCCTGTCGGCATCGGCGCTCGGCATCGTGTTCTCGGCGTTCGGCTGGGCGTACGCGATCGGCCAGATTCCCGGCGGCTGGCTGCTCGACCGCTTCGGCGCGAAACGGGTCTACGGTGCGAGCATCGCCCTGTGGTCCATCTTCACGATGACGCAGGGCACGGTCTCCCTCTTCGGCACGGCCGCCTCGGCGACCATCGCGCTCTTCATCATGCGATTCATGCTGGGACTCGTCGAATCGCCGGCGTTTCCGGGCAACGCGCGCGTCGTGGCGACCTGGTTTCCCACCGCCGAGCGCGGCACGGCAAGCGCGCTCTTCAATTCCGCGCAGTATCTGGCGGTCGTCGTCTTTACGCCGCTGATGGCATGGTTCACGCATGCGCTCGGCTGGCACCACGTGTTCTTTTTCATGGGCGGGCTGGGGATCGCGGCGGCGTGCGTCTGGTTCCTCGTAATGGACGACCCGCGCACGCATCCGCGCATGAGCCGCGACGAACTCGATTTCATCGCCGCGAACGGCGCGCTAGTCGGGCTGGATGCCGGCGCCGCCAAAGACCGCCGTCGCTTCACGCGGCGCGAGATCAGCACGCTGTTCACGAGCCGCATGCTGTGGGCGATCTACATCGGGCAGTACTGCATCACGGCGCTCACGTATTTCTTCATCACCTGGTTCCCGATCTATCTGATGAAGGAACGCGGCATGAACGTGATGACCGTCGGCATGGTCGCGGCGTTGCCAGCGATCTGCGGGTTCTCCGGAGGCATTCTCGGCGGCATGCTGTCCGACTTTTTGATCCGGCGCGGCGTCTCGGTTTCCGTCGCTCGCAAGATGCCGTTCATGATCGGCATGACGCTCGCGACGGTCGTCATGGCCGCGCCGTTCGCCGTGAGCAATACGGCCGTGGTCATCATCATGTCGCTGGCGTTCTTCGGGAAGGGACTCGGCGCGATCGGCTGGGCCGTCGTATCGGACGTGGCGCCGCGCGAGATGACCGGCTTGAGTGGCGGCGTGTTCAACGGGATCGGCAACACGGCGGGGATCGTGACACCGATCGTGATCGGCTATGTCGTTGCGAGCACGGGCTCGTTCGACCGGGCGCTGTGGTTCGTCGGCGCGCATGGGATCGTCGCGATCCTCGCATATGGCTTGCTTGCAGGGCGATTCAAGCGCATCGAGCTGAAAGCGTGATTCAAAAGCAGGCCGCGCCAGAAAACAACGATTGGAGACATCAATGAATCGCCATCTTCGCAAATGGGCGAGCGTCGTCGCCTTATGTGCCGCGACCCTCGGTTCGCCACTCATCGCCCGATCAGCGGCGTCCCAACTGATCCTGTCGAGCCAGGACGGTAAGGTCATGGTCGTCAATGGGGACACTAAAACGGTTGAGGGTCGTGACACCGTCGCGATCATCAAAGTGACCGGCCATCATGCTGAAGTGCTCACGGAGTTCGCCGTGCCCAATTCGGTCTTCGGTCCGCCGGAGTCGGTGGACACGACGCCGGACGGACGGCTCGCCCTCGTCACGGCCGGAGCGAAGAGGGACCCGGCGGACCCGAACAAGACAGCGCTCGACGATCTGGTCAGCGTCGTGGATCTGACCGAGAAGCCGCCGAAGGTCATCGATACCTTGCATGCCGGGCCCGCCGTCGGCGGCATATCGATCAGCCCCGACGGGACGCTGGCGATCGCGGCGTCGCGTTCGGACGGCTCGATTACCGTGTTCGGCATCGACGGCAAGAAGGTCACGCAGACCCAGAAGATTTCGCTCGGCGCGAATTCGGGCCCGGGCCACGTCGCGTTCACGCCGGACGGCAAGCGCGCGCTCGTCACGCGCGACGGCGACCATCGCGTGACGATCCTGGCGATTCAGGCAGGCAAAGTAGAAGTCACGAAGCGCGATGTGTTTCCCGGCCAGCGTCCCAATGGCATCGACGTGAGTGCGAAAGGCGACTTCGCGATCGTGTCGAACATCGGCAAAGGGCAGGGCGACACGGACACGGTCAGCCTGATCGATCTCACCGTCGAACCGCCGCGCGTCGTGGATACGGTGAGCGTCGGACAGACGCCCGAAGGCGTCGCGATCTCGCCGGATGGGAAGCTTGTCGGCGTGACGGTGATGAACGGCACGAACAAGGCAAGCGACTCGCCGTTTTATCATCGCGCGGGCAGTTTCGTGCTGCTGCGCGTTGCGGACAAGAAACTGGCGCGCGTGAACGACGTGCCGACCGGTGGCTGGACTCAGGGCGTGGCGTTCACACCCGATGGAAAGACGGTGCTCGTTCAGAACACGATGCAGAAGCAGATCGAAGTGATTGCGATCAGCGGTGGCCGCGCCGCCGACACAGGCCAGCGACTCCAGTTCGATGCCGCGCCCGGCGGCCTGCGGACGATGCATGCGCCGCAGTAAGGGGTGCCGCCACGGCACCATTCCTCCCTCACGATCCGACCCTTGCGCCCGATGTGAGAATATGCGCACACAAGTCGCGTCTCAAAAACGGTAAACTAACTGCAGGGATCGTGCTCGCGCGCGTTCCAACGCTTTTTACATAAGGAGGGACAGGTTCGTGGCTAACGAAAAAATGCTGGCGCAAATGGCCGAGAAACAGGGTTTCATCGCGGCTCTGGATCAAAGCGGCGGTTCGACGCCTGGCGCGCTGCGGCAGTACGGTATTGCGGAAGACGCCTACAACGGCGACGCCGAGATGTTCAAGCTGATGCATGAAATGCGCGTGCGCATCATCACGGCGCCCTCGTTCACGGGAGAGAAGGTGATCGGCGCGATCCTCTTCGAAGCCACCATGGATGGTCAGGCGAACGGCAAGCCCGTGCCTGCGTTCCTGTGGGAAGACAGAGGCGTGGTGCCGTTCCTGAAGGTCGACAAGGGCCTCGAAGCGGAAGCCGACGGCGTTCAGCTCATGAAGCCGAATCCCGGTCTCGACGCGCTGCTGGAACGCGCGGCCAAGCTCGGCATCTTCGGCACGAAGATGCGCTCGGTGATCCATCAGGCGGACGAGAAGGGCATCGCCGCCGTGGCAAAGCAGCAGTTCGAAGTGGGTGCGCAGATCATCGGACACGGTCTCGTGCCGATTCTCGAACCCGAAGTGTCGATCAAGAGCCCGGACAAGAAGGGCGCGGAAAAGATCCTGCGCGATGAATTGCTGAAGGGCCTGGACGCGTTGCCGGAATCGAGCCAGGTGATGATCAAGCTGACCATTCCCGACGAAACGGATCTTTATCTTCCGCTGATCGAGCATCCGCGTGTCGTGCGCGTGGTGGCGTTGTCGGGCGGCTATTCGCGCAGCGACGCGTGCAAGCGTCTTGCCGAAAACCACGGCATGATCGCGAGCTTCTCGCGCGCGCTCATCAACGAGCTGAAGAAGTCGATGAGCGACGAGGAGTTCAACAAGACGCTCGCCGATTCCATCGACGAAATCTACGGCGCGTCGGTCGAGAAGGTCTGACGCTTCGACGTGGTTCAAGCGCGCCGTCCAGTTGACGGCGCGTTTTATTTTCAGCCGACGTATTCCTCTGCTCATTGCCGCAAGAGTCCCGGGCGGCGGATAGCCCTCATTGCCAGAAGGAACGATCCGCGTCTCAGGCGGTCGTATGGCTGATGACACCGCAGCGGGAGATGTGATGCAATTCGACAAGCAGCAAGAGAAACTTGGCCGCAGTAACGCGAACCTTGGCCTGGGTGGACCGGGCTTGCCAAGGAAGATCCTGACGATCGTAGTGGGTGCGGCGCTGCTGGTTGCGGCCGTGATGGTATCGCTGCTCATGCTGGCCGTCGTGCTGGCCGTGGGCGTGGTGATAGGCGGCTACTTCTGGTGGAAAACGCGCGATCTGCGCAAGCAGATGCGGGCGCGGATGGACGAGCAGATCAACGAGCGGATGCACCAGCCGACGCACGAAAGGCCCGGCGAGCGAGTGGTCAAAAGCGGCGAAATCGAGGACGTCGAGTTCGAAGACAAGACCCGGCATTGACAGAAAGAAGTGGGGGAAATCTCCCCCACTCATCGTTTACTTCTTTGCTTCGGCATACCGCCGAGAGACTTCCTTCCAGTCGATGACATTGAAGAACGCGGCGATATATTCCGGCCGGCGGTTCTCATACTTCAAGTAGTACGCGTGCTCCCACACGTCGAGGCCGAGAATCGGCGTATTGCCGGAGCCGATGGCAGTCATCAACGGACTATCCTGATTGCCCGTGCTCTCGACGGCAAGCTTGCCGCTCGCGTCGACGCTCAGCCATGCCCAGCCGCTGCCAAACCGCGTGAGCGCGGCTTTGATGAAGGCGTCCTTAAAAGCATCGAATCCTCCGAGGTCGGCATCGATTGCCTGCGCGACTTCGCCTTCCGGCTTGCCGCCACCTTGCGGCGACATGATCGTCCAGAAAAGACTATGGTTCGCATGCCCGCCGCCGTTGTTGCGCACGGGTGTGCGAACCGTTTCGGGCAGCGAGTCGATTTGCGCGATCAATTGTTCGATGGGCAGGTTCGCGTGCTCGGAGTTTTCCAGGGCGGCGTTGAGGTTATTGACGTAAGTCTGATGATGCTTCGTGTAGTGCACTTCCATCGTGCGCGTGTCGATGTTCGGTTCGAGCGCATCGTATGCGTAAGGCAAGGGAGGCAGTGAATAAGCCATTTGCGAATCTCCTTTTTCTGACGATGAGAGGAATCAATGCCGGGCCGGGCCGCTGGCGGAAAGCGCCAGACTGGCGTCGTCGAGGGTCCGTGCAATGAGGGGATGCTGCCCATAACGGGCGAGGTGACGAATCAGTGCCACGTGGGTTTCGCGGCTGTGACGCAGGGCGATCCGCCGAAACGTGGCGGTACGCTCCGCGCTAAGTGTCAGCGCGATCAGGAATTCGTGGGCTTGGCAGAGCAGGCGCGCGGCGGCGTCGCGATTGCCTTGGTCTGCGTGAAGATCGGCGAGGTTGTGGTGAGAGACGACGAGCGCCGCGATGCAGTCTTCGTCGCGCCCGGGCGGAGGCGCTTCGATGAGGCGGCGCGCAATGGTCAGCGCGTGCTCGTAAGCGGTGAATGCCGTTGCTTGTTGCTGTTTGCTTGCGGAATTCATGCCCTGCCGCGTGAGTTCTTCCCAAAGCGGAAGACTCGGGCCGTTGGCGACCGGGTTGTCAACGGCTGAGTGTTGAATCCTCTCGTGCATGACGCCGGCTCCTGTGCAAGAGCCCTTTGCGTCGACCGGAATGCCTGCGTACTCGGGTTGATCAATGATAACCAGTATCGGATGACTCTGCACGCGGGTCGCTTTTATCGCCGCTAAAGCGACATCAAATCCACTGGTCGTTTTCTACGGTACGCCCGTTCGTTGCACCGTCGCCCGTGTTGAGCACGCCTCGCGGCTCGATCAGCAGCAGCTTCACTTCCGCGTCGGCGCAGGGCTTGTGTTCGATGCCCTTCGGGACGACGGCCATCTGGCCGGGGCGCAGCACGATCGAACCGTCGCCCGACGGCCCGTCGCGAAAGTCGATGCGCAACTCGCCTTCGAGCACGATGAAGGTTTCGTCGGTGTCGGAATGCCGATGCCAGACGAACTCGCCTTTCACCTTCACGACCTTGAACTGGTAGTCGTTCATCTCGGTGACGACGCGTGGTTGCCAGTGACCATCGATCTGCGCGATCTTGCTGACCAGGTCGATGCTCTGGCACTGGCCGCGCCCGGCTGGCAGGCTAAAGTGGCTTGAGGTTTGGGACATCGTTAGCTCCGTTCAAAGGTCGATGCGTCCAGGGTACGCATGCTCTTTGCGGCCGTATTGAACGATCGTGGGTGTTTTCAGGCGCCCGCAATCTGGAGCCAACGCCCCGGCGTCAGCCCGAAAGCCTTTGCGAAGTGTCGGGTCATGTGGCTTTGATCGGCGAAACCCGCCGCCGCTGCGGCGTGAGCGAGCGAGGTGCCAGCGAGCAGCATGCGGCGCACGGCATCGAGCCGCCGCATCGTCAGGTAACGGTATGGACTCGTGCCGAAGAACAGGCGAAAGTCGTTCGACAGACTCCATCGATCGCGGCTCGTCACTGCCTCGAGTTCGTCGAGCGTAACGATGCGCGCGCAATTCGCGTGCAGGTACTCGCGCGCACGCCGCGCCGCGAGGAAGTCGCCTTTCGGGCGCCTCACTGGCGTGCCGGCAACCGCGGCAAGCGCGTGCGCCAGTTCGGCGAGCGCATTGCTCTGTTCGAGCGGCTCGATCGTGTACCCGACATTCTGCAGCAACGTCGAGGTCGCCGCTGCCAGGCGCGGATCGCTCGTCACGCCTCCTTCGAGGAACGGCAGTTCGCGTCCGCCGAGCGCGTCTTGAAAGAGCGCGGGTTCGACGTAGATCATCCGGTACTGGAACCCTTCGTCGGTGCCGGCCTGGCCGTCGTGAGCCTCGTCCGGATGCAGGACGAGCGTGTTGCCCGGCAGGCTGTCCCGCTGGCTGCGCCGATAATTGAAGCTCTGGACACCCGCGAGCGTGCGGCCGATCGCGTAGGTATCGTGGCGGTGCATCGCATACGCGTTGCCGTGAAAGCACGCCTCGATGCGCTCGATGCCTTCTATCGGCTCGGCGCGCTTCACCCAGTTACGGGACGGGAGCGGTGTTTGTCGGTTCATGATCGATGGCCGTGGATGCGTGCTCAAGCGCGGCTTGCCCGCTGAATGACTTGTGGCGGCTGACCGAAAGCGCGCACGAACGCGCGGCGCATCCGTTCCCGATCCCCGAAGCCGGTCTCTCTCGCGATGCTGTCGACGGTCCGGTAACCGCCTTCGATCAGCAGCCGGGCGGTTTCCAGACGCAAGTTTTCGATGGCCTTTGCCGGAGACTGGCCGGTCTCCGTCTGGAACACCCGACGGAATTGCCGAGGACTCAAATTGGCGATTCGCGCCAGATCATCGACGGATAGCTCGGACTTCAGATTGTCCTTTGCGTAGATCAGCGCGGCCTGTATCCGGTCGGTCCTGGGTTGAATTTCCAGCATCACCGAAAACTGCGATTGCCCGCCCGCCCGACGGTGATAGAGGACCAGTTGCTTGGCGACGCGGCGCGCGACGTCGTGCCCCAGGTCCTGCTCCACCAAGGCGAGCGCCAGGTCGACACAGGCGCTCATGCCGGCCGACGTCCAGACCTTTCCGTCGTTGATGAAAATGCGATCCTCTTCTACCTTCACCTTCGGAAAGAGACTCTGGAAAGCGCGTGCACTTTCCCAGTGGGTCGTCGCTCGCCGTCCATCGAGCAAGCCCGCTGCAGCAAGAATGTAGGCACCCGTGCAGATAGACCCGATACGCCGGGTCGACGGCTCGGCTTCACGCAAATAGTTGACCAACGCAGGCGACGCCCGCACTTCGCGGTTATAGCCGGTGACGATAAGGGTGTCGAAGGGTTGCTTGACCAGCGGTTTCGTGTCGATCCCGAATCCGGCCGATGTCTGCACGAGCCCTCCATGCTCCGATAGCAGACTGATTTCGTAAGCCCGCTTGCCAACCGCACTGTTCGCGAGTTCGAAGGCCGAGCACATCGATAGCCCCAGGACCTGAAAGTCGGGATAAAGAATAAGGCCTACGTGGTGCATGACGCCTCCGACACGTGAACGCTTAGACAACGGTTTCCTCATTCACGACCGCTTCGAGCTTCGGCCGCGCATTGCGCTCCTCGACGTGAGAGCGTGGCGTGCGGTCGATCGAAAGGCTCAGGAGCTCGGGACGGCTATAGTGGCCGCGCGAATCCATCTGACGCTTGCGCTTGTCGATCTTCCACAGATCCAGGTCCGCGATCACTTCACCCTCGCCTTCGGTCAGGGAGCCGAGTATCTCGCCTTCGGGATCGATGATCGCGGTGAAGCATCCGCCGGAGATCGGTTCGATCGGGCAACCCGTGTCGGCCATGATCTGTGCCTGTTGCTCCGGATAGAGCCATGCGGTTGAATTGACGACGAAGCAGGCCGATTCCAGCGCATGCATGCGAATGCTGACTTCCATTTGCCGCGTGAAGAGATCGCCGGCAAACGAGCCAGGATACATCGACGCATGGATCTGCTCGCCATCGGCCATCAGCGCGTAGCGGGCCAGCGGGTTGTAGTGCTCCCAGCAGGCGAGTTGGCCGATCCGGCCAACGGCGCTATCGACCGCCTTGAGACCGGAACCGTCACCCATGCCCCAGATCATGCGCTCGTGATAGGTCGGAGAAATTTTCCGGCGCCGCTGGATCAGCGTGCCATCGGCATCGAAGAGCAACTGGGTGTTGTAGAGCGACCCGCCATCGCGCTCGTTGACGCCGATCGACACCACCATGTTCGCTTGCGCCGCCGCCTTGCCGATCGCATCGGTGGTCGCGGAGGGAACGGTCACGGCCTGCTCCAGTAGCTTGTAGTGCTCGGCGCCCATCTGGAAGGGCGTCTGCACGAATGAGAAATAAGGGTAATAGGGCACCACCGTCTCCGGGAAGACGGCGAACTGCACACCTTTCTTGCCCAGTTCGAGAATTTTCTGCACGACTTTTTCGACGGTGCCTTCGCGGCTGTACAAGACGGGGGAAATCTGGACTGCGGCGGCTTTGATGACGGTCATGATGGTGTTCCTCGGTGGTTTCGCGGATTCGATGAATACGAGATTACACACACCGGTGAGTGTCCGTAGGTCGAGGGTACACCTTTTTCGGTCATCGCTGCGTGCGACCGGCAGGGAATCGAAACGTGCGACATGAGTGCGCACTTCGCGATGATTCGCGATGCAACTAACTGACGTTTCGCGGCTCTGAGGCCGGTCCTGTGTCGGGCAAGCCGCTCGCCGTGTTTGTCATTGGCATCGACGCCTTCGCACCCTGGCGTGACAGGGTTTAGTCGGCGACTACCCGAGATCCGTAGCTCAGGCAGTCGACGACAACACATCGAAGCACATCAAGGCGCCGACGCCCCTTGCTTCTTCGCGTCCGCTTTTCGTTGAGCGTTTTGAAGGTTCTGCGGGTAATCGGTCTGATTTCCGGCGGGTTTATACCCGTTCTTCTCAAGTTCACTCAACTCCGCATTGTTTTTCGCGCGCTGCGCTTTTCGATCGGTCTTCCGCTGAGCCTTTTGCGCCTGCTTGGACGTAGCAGCGCTGGCCGCAGCGGCTTGCTCATCGGCAGCATGAACCGACGATACTGGTATCGAGATGAGGCACAACGAAACACTTGCGGAAATCACGCGGACAATCAGTTCGCTGCGTTTCATGTCTTCGCTCCTGGGATGATTGTGACGGCGTTAGCTGTCATCTACGTTTTCGTTAAAGACCAAGCGTTTGCGGCGCGACCAGGACTAAAGCCGCCCAATCGAGTGCTTAGCATAACGCTGAAAGATTATCCCGCCTTCTCCTCGAATTCAGTTTCCCTGTTTGCGCGAAAGAGATTCCCCCTTTGGCTCTTTGTGCAAGTGGTTAGGGAATATAGACTCCGGCAAAACTACAAAAGAACGTAGTGGAGACGCCGCTTACGGCATTCATCGCCGTATGCGCATTTCTTCTCTTGCACCTTGCCCTTACCCGTTGTTCAAGCGTGATGCTGATCAAAAAGCGTCACTGCTGACGCATGGGCGGAGGAAAGAGTGTCGGCTTTAAAGCGCATGACCATTTAAAACTCACGATCAAGAACATCAGGAGATACGATGAAAAAGGTTTTGTGTGGATTGCTGGCGGTCACTGCCGCCGCATCGGCTCATGCTCAAAGCAGCGTGACGCTGTACGGCATCGTCGACAACGGCCTTGTGTATGAAACGGGCTTGCCGAACGGTCATGTGTTCGGCGCGCAAAGCGGTGGGTGGGCACAGTCCCGCTTCGGCCTTAAAGGCGCGGAAGATCTGGGCGGCGGCACCCAGGCGATCTTTCAACTCGAGTCGCGGCTGAACACACAAAACGGAACCGTGGCGAACGGAAGCTTCTTCGAAGGACAAGCGACCGTCGGAATTCGCAACGATACGTGGGGGCAAATTAAGTTCGGCAATATGGGTTCGGCCGAAATCAGCCAGTATTCCGGAGACGTCGATCCACAGCAAACCAAGAAGTATTCGATCGGCACCCTCGTGCGCGGACGAATCTTTTCTCAAGCGGCGAACGGTGCAGAGTATCTGTCGCCGACTATCGGTGGATTCACTTTGCAAGGGCAGTATGACCTGACCAATTCACCGACTTGGAATTCTGGTAATCCGGGAAGCGCGCCGGGCCAGTTGGGGACTACCAGCGGCCTCGGCAGTTCTCAAGGGCGGGCGGACGGCATCAAGTTGTCGTACGCGAATCGGGGTCTCTTCTGGCAGGCCACCTATGATGAAGTGCGTGACGGCAACGGCCAGTTCAGTAACGTGTATCTCGCGTCACGTTCCATCCTTACTGGCTTGACCTATGCATTCGGACCGGTCACAGCTTATGTCGGCTATCAGCACCTTAGCGCTCCGGATGCGTCGACGGGTGGTTACTTCGGAACCGGCGCTGCGTCGGCGCCGCCGGGGGGAACCACGCTGCCG
This sequence comes from Caballeronia humi, assembly GCF_001544475.1. Taxonomy (GTDB): domain Bacteria; phylum Pseudomonadota; class Gammaproteobacteria; order Burkholderiales; family Burkholderiaceae; genus Caballeronia; species Caballeronia humi. Next base: position 214,477 of record NZ_FCNW02000005.1, read on the forward strand.
ACATCGGTGAATCACGAATGGGTCGGTGCGATATGGCAGACGACGCCCGCTCTCGCCATCACCGGGGCGGTGTACCACGCTAACGCCAACAACGGCAACGGTAACGCTACGCTGTTCACGCTCGGCGGGACGTATTCGCTGTCGAAACGCACGCTGCTTTACACCGAACTCGGCTACGTGCGTAACAGTTCGACGTCGAACCTCGGTCTGAATGGCGGCCTCTATGGCGCGAACACCAACGACGACCCCGTGAACGGCAGCGCATCCAGCTCCAATCCGAACTATGGCAAGAGCCAGTTCGGCGTGATCGCGGGCCTTGCAACGAGCTTCTAAAGAACGCGTGCGAAGCCCGATGCGATACCGGGCTTCGCAGCGTCTCAAAGCGCTTCACAAACGCAATCTGCTTGCGATGTAATCCGGCACGTTCTCAGGCGTCACGACGACGACAGACGATGAAGACGAGACCGCCGTGGCCGGCATCAGCTTGTGAAAGTGCATGACGTGCTGGCATGCGTAGCGCATGTCCTGCCGGAGATCATGGTGCAAGATCGCCTGGACCTTGCCTTCTCTCAGAAGCCGGACGTTGTCCCTGTCCAGGTCATGCCCGATGAAGCAAACGGGATTCTGCTTTCGTGCCTCCAGTGCGCGGAGTATGGCGGTGTTGCCACCGCCCATCGAATAGACGGCCGCGATGCTGGTTTCCGCGTTTACGACTTTGCGGACCCGCTCCTCGGTCGGGCCATCGAGGCCGTGTCCTCCGCTGGCATCGATCAGCTTGAGTTGCGGATGCCGTGTTCGCAACGCGCGCCGGAAGCTGATTTCACGTTCCTCCTCGCCCCGGAAATGTCCATCGCTCATCGTGATCAGAACGGTGTTCGGTTGAGGCCCAAGCCATTGCCCGACTAGATACGCGGCTGTGGCACCCGCCACGCGGTTGTCCAGTCCCGCATACGCAACGCGTCCTGATAGCGGAATATCGGTAAAGATCGTGACGACGGGTATTCCCTGACGCTGCAACTCACTGATGGCTTCCGCAATCTCCGGAACATCGCGTGCCTTCAGGAAGACGCCGTGGCTTCCGCGACGGCTGATCGTCTGCAGTGTGTCGAGCACTTCCGATGTCGACATCGTTTCGCGCAAAGTGAAGCGCGGTCGAAAGGTTGCCGGCTGGAAAATGGGCAATTCGGCATCGAGTGCGCTCTTGATCTCGTCGGCGAAGCGGGCGGGTGCCTCGACGACGACGTCGACAAAGAGCTTCCGCCCGGTCGTTGCCAGGCGCAGTTCCTGTTTCTCGAGTTCCTTGATCGCTTGCTCGACTCGCAGGCGCGTGTGCTCGCGTACATGAGCACGATCGTTCAATACGCGATCGACGGTTGCCACGCCCAGACCCGCCTGAAGCGCGATTTCCTTGATCAGGAAGCGATGCGCCATCTCCACGCTCCTTTTGATAGTTTTTTGATGGCTTTTTGCCATGCCGATGTATCTCTTGGGCGCTATCCTACATCGAAAACGGAGACGCAAATGACTCACGATTCTCAGAGCGGCGGCTGGTATCGCGAACTTGATTGCCGGTTGGACGATTTTGTGAAGGTTCTTTCCGAAGGTGACATCGGCACGACGCGATACGCGGCTGATTTTGTCGAGCGAATCCCGGTGTACGACTGCCCAGACCTCGCGGGCGTTCTGAGCGATGAGGTGCAACGGTCCCGGTTGCAGGCCGAGTGGGCGCGTGTATTGAGAGAGGGCGCTGGCGTATTCATCCTCCGGCAAGCTTTCGCCGATACGCAATGTATCGACGAGGCCACGCGGGTCTTCGAAATCATCATTCGAAGCGAGAAGGCGCAGGGATCGAAAGGAGGCGACCATTTCGCAAGAGCCGGCGCGAATGACCGCATCTGGAATGCACAGGAAAAACTGTGCCTCGCAGCGCCTGAAGTGTTTGCGGAATACTTTTCGAATCAGGTCCTGATGGCCGCAGCCGAGGCATGGCTCGGGCCCTGCTATCAGATGACGTCACAGGTGAACGTGGTTCGACCGGGCGGGGAAGCGCAGCAGCCTCATCGCGACTATCACCTCGGATTCCAGTCATCGGAAGGCGCTGAGCGTTACCCCGCAGACGTGCACGGGATGTCCGCGTTGCTGACGTTGCAAGGGGCCGTCGCGCACAGCGATATGCCGGTAGAGAGCGGTCCGACGAAGCTTCTGCCGTTTTCGCAACGGTATGCCGCGGGATACGCAGCGTGGAGAAGGGCGGACTTTCGCGACTATTTCGAACGCCACTATGTGCAGGCTCCGCTCGCCAAAGGCGATGCAATCTTCTTCAGCCCCGCGCTCCATCACTCGGCTGGCTCGAACGTCACGGCGGACATTCACCGCGTCGCGAACCTGCTCCAGATCTCCTCCGCATTCGGCCGGGCGATGGAGACGCTCGATCGCACGCGCATGTGCGAAGCGGTCTATCCCGTGCTGCGCGAGCGCATGCGAAACGGACGCATGCAACCGGCCGAGATCGCCGCAGCCATCGCAGCGTGTGCTGAAGGCTACCCGTTTCCGACCAATCTCGACCGCGATCCTCCGCTAGGCGGTCTTGCTCCGCAAAGCCAGAGCGAGTTGATGCAACGCGCACTTCATGACGACTGCGATCTCACCGAGCTGTCTCGTCGCTTGAAGGAGCACGCATGGAAACGCAGCACATAAATCAAAATACTTGATGTGTTTTTGATAGTTTTTAGAGTCAAAAAGATAGAACTCGTGGGCTACCATGAGGCCGGCATCGTGACCACGATGAGCGACCGCAAGTTGAGCCATCACGAGGTAGCAGAAGGGTATGGACCAGTTCAAGGAACTCCAGTTGTTCGTCGAGGTTGCCGAATCGGGCAGCATCAGCAGGGCCGCGGAAACAGTGGATCTTTCGATTTCAGCCGCGAGCCGTTACCTGATCTCGCTGGAGGCGCGGCTCGGCGTTCAGCTCGTACGCAGAACCACGCGCAATCTCTACCTGACACAGGCCGGCGCCGAGTTTCATCGGCGATGCAAGTCGATATTGACCGATCTCGGAGAAGCCGAAGCGGTCATCAAGGAAGCCGTCGTGCGGCCTAGCGGCGTGCTTCGCGTCACAGCGTCGCTATCGTTTTGCATGCTGCACATCGCCCCGATGCTTCCGGACTTCACGGCGCGCTATCCGGATATCACAGTGGACGTCATAGCGGCCAACCGCTACTACGACATCATCGAAAACGGCGTCGACGTCGCGATTCGAACGAAGGTCTTCGAAGCAGACAGCAACATCACGATCAGAAGACTCGCCTCGACGCGTCGAATCCTGGCTGCGTCGCCGAGTTATATCGAAGCCAATGGATCGCCGTGCTTTCCGGCGGAACTGGCAAGGCACAAGCTGCTCAATTACGGTCTTGCCGACAATCCCCGCGAGCTGATGTTTCAACGCAATGGCGACACCGTCGCCGTCAAGATCAAGCCGCTGCTCGAATCGAACGATGGCCAGATACTGCGCGTGGCCGCGCTTGATGGCATGGGCATTCTCGTGCAACCGAAATACATCGTCCACGACGATTTGAAGGGCGGCCGCCTTGTTCCAATACTCGATGACTGGGACCTCCCGAGGCTCACGATGAACATCGCGTTCCAGACTAGGGCTCACATGCCAGTGAAGGTGCGCCTCTTCATCGACGCGCTCATCGAGCGCTTCCAGCTCAACGAATACGAACGTCACTGGACCGCTTGAACCGCAAGCACGCGGCTATTCGCGCGTGCTTCTGCTTTCCCGATCCTCGCGAAAGAGTTTCCCTTTTCAGCTCTGTTTTGCCAGCGTCAAGGAATATAGACTCGCTTCAAAGCTTCACACAAGATCGATGGAGACAAGCTATGCAAGCACAAGCCTCAACCGTTAGCCAATCCTCGTCGCCGTACTTCGACGAGGCCCGTTCCGCCGAGGTCGTCAATGCCCGGATGGGTCCGGAAGCCGATGCGCGGCTTCGTCAGGTCATGTCGATCCTGGTCAAGCATCTGCACGAAGCCGTGAAGGAAATCGAGCCGACTCACGAAGAATGGTTCGCGGCAATCCGCTTCCTTACCGAAACCGGACAGATCTGCAGCGACTGGCGTCAGGAGTACATCCTGCTCTCCGACATCCTTGGCGTATCGATGCTCGTCGATGCGATCAACCATCGTCGTCCGAGCGGCGCGACACCGAACACGATCCTCGGTCCGTTCTATGTCGCCAACGCGCCCGAGTATCCCAACGGAACGAACATCTGCCTCGACGGAAAGGGCGAGCCGATGGTCGTTGCGGGCCGCGTGACCGATATCGAAGGCAATGCGATTCCCGATGCGAAGCTCGAAGTGTGGCAGACCAATGACGACGGCTTCTACGATGTCCAGCAAAAGGGCGTTCAACCGGACTCCAACCTTCGCGGCGTTTTCACTTCCGATTCGGAAGGCCGCTACTGGTTCAAGTCCGTCAAGCCGCGTCACTATCCGATTCCTTCGGACGGCCCGGTCGGAAAGCTGCTCGGCGCAATGGGCCGTCATCCGAACCGCGCGGCGCACCTGCACTTCATCGTGACCGCACCGGGCTTTGACCCGGTCATCACGCACATCTTCACGCCCGACTGTCCGTATCTTTCCGAGGACGCGGTCTTCGGCGTCAAGCGCGAGCTGATCGCCGAGTTCAACCAAGTCGACGACATCGACGCCGCGCGGGAAGTCGGCTTATCGTCGCCGTTCTGGTCGGTGTCGTGGGACTTCACCCTTGCGACGTCCACCACGCCCACGCGGGCAACTCCGTAATCGTTTGCCACGCAAGAGTGCGCCGACGACCACCCGACTAAACCTGAGAGACAGGAACCTTTGACATGAGCGCGAAAGAAGTTGACCTGCTGGCTGCGTACTGGACGCTTGCTGGCGACGTGTATCCGTGTGCCGCTACCGAAATCAGTCCGTTCCCGCTGCGTGACCGCGCCGAAGCGGCTGCGCGGGCCGGCTGGAAAGGCGTCGGCCTCATCCTCGACGATCTCGAATACAGCATCGAAAAGTACGGGCTCTCGGGCGTAAAGAAGATTCTTGAAGACACGGGCATGAAGTACTTCGAGCTCGAAATCCTGATGGACTGGTATCTCGACGGCGAAGCTCGTGTCAAATCGGACAGTTGCCGGCAGCGTGTCATCGAACTGGGTGGCGAACTCGGCATGCGCAATCTGAAAATCGGTGCGAATCCCTTTGACAAAAGCCCGGTCGACTTTGCGCGCATGACCGACGAATTCGCGACCCTTTGCGCAGATGTCGCGACGGTTGGCGCAACGGTCGCCATCGAGTTCATGCCTTTTTCCCGCATCCGGAATATCGCGGACGCACTGACGATCGTGGAAGGCGCCGGCCAGTCCAATGGCGGTCTGATGGTCGATCACTGGCACGTGGCACGCGGTGGCAGCCCCTATAGCGAGGTCGCGCAAATCCCGGCGCGCTTCATCAAGGGCGTCGAGCTGGATGACGTCGGCGCGCAAGTCAAAGGAACGCTGTTCGACGATTCGACCTTCAACCGCCAGCTTTGCGGCGAAGGTGCAGGCGACTGTCCCGCCTTTATCGATGCCCTGCAACAAGCTGGCTGCACGCTGCCTTACTACGGCGTGGAACTCATCTCCGAGACGCACCGCAAGTTTCCGCTCGACGAAATGGCCAAGCGCGCCTTCGACACGACGATCGCGCAGTTCTCCGCGAACCGCGCCGCCGCCTGAACACCTGAACTCAACAACTGAGCATTTCTGGAGACTCACATGATTCGAATCGCCGTACTCGGGGCCGGCCGCATCGGCCGCATTCACGCCAGCAATGTCGCCGCCAGCCCGAACGCTACGCTCGTCGTGGTAGCGGACCCGTTCGAAAGCGCGGCTACGTCGCTCGCAAGCCGTCTCGGATGCGAAGCTTCGACCGATTGTGCCGCCGTCCTCGAACGCAAGGACATCGACGCCGTGGTAATCGGCACGCCGACGGACACGCATATCACGTTCATGCTGGAAGCGGTCAAGCGCGGCAAGGCTGTGTTGTGCGAGAAGCCGATCGACCTCGACATGGACAAATCGCTCGCGGCTGCGAACGAAGTGGAGCGCCTCGATGGCCGCGTGATGCTCGCGTTCAATCGCCGATTCGACCCGACGTCGCAGGCGTTTCGCAACGCGATCGACGCGGGCGACGTCGGCGAAGTCCGCCAGGTCATCATTTCCAGCCGCGACCCAGGCATGCCGCCGCGTGACTATGTCGAGCATTCGGGCGGCATCTTCCGCGACATGGTGATTCACGATCTCGACATGGCGCGCTGGCTCCTCGGCGAAGAGCCGGTCGAAGTCATGGCGACGGCCAGCCGTCTCGTGGACCCGTCGCTTGAAAAGCTGTCCGATTACGACACGGTCATGGTGCAACTGCGCACGGCCTCGGGCAAGCAATGCCATATCAACTGCTGCCGGGAAGCCGTGTATGGCTATGACCAGCGCATGGAGGTGTCGGGGTCGAAGGGCATGTTGTTGCAGGAGAACCTTCGCCCTTCGACGATCCGCCGCTGGTCCAAGGAAGCGACCGATGTCCGCGAGCCGCTGCTCAACTTCTTCCTCGAACGCTACGAAGCCGCCTACAAGGCCGAACTCGAAGCCTTCGTGGACGCACTGAAAACGAATTCGCCGCTGCCGACGTCGGTTCAGGACGGCCTCAAGGCGCTGCGTCTTGCCGATGCCGCGCTCGAGTCCGCCGTGTCGGGCAAAACGGTCAAGGTCTGACCGGCAATCTGGAGGAGACACATCATGACGCGAAAGATCGGTCCGAACCAAACGCTTGGAGTGGCATGTCTGGGTATTACGCATCCGCACACGTCCGGGCGCGTCAAGGCGATTCAGCGACGCACCGACGCGAAGATGCTCGGCGCGTGGGATACGAGTCCGCTGCTCACGCCGTTCGTGGACGCGCTCGGTCTCGAAGCGCGCTCGAAAGAGGACATTCTGGCTGACGAGAATGTTCACGTCGTGCTCGTTCATTCGAAGAGCGAGAAGATGGCCGACCTGACCATCGAGGCGCTCGAAGCAGGCAAGGCTGTGCTGTGCGAAAAGCCCGCCGGGCGAAGCTCGACCGATGCGAAGCGCATCGTCGAGGCGGTGGAGCGCACGGGCGGGCTCGTGCAGGTGGGTTACTGCTGGCGCTTCGCGCCGTCGGTCGATGCGATGCAGGCGGCGCTCAAGAGCGGCCGTCTCGGCAAGGTGGTGCAGGTACGTGCGCACGGCGGCTGTTCGCACGACGAGGCAGGCACGGCCCACATGACGCAGCCCGGTGATATCGGCGGTGCGGTGTTTGTCATCGGCTGTCATCTGGTGGACCGCATCCTTTTGCACTTTGGCATGCCGCGCTCCATCAACGCACGCATCGCGAAGTTCCCGAACTTTCACGGCGACGAGTCGCGTGAAGATGCGGCGGGCGCAGTGCTGAACTACGACGACAAGATCGTCACGGTCGACTTCATGTCGTGGGACGTGTTGCCGTGGACAGAGAGCTGGGACATCACCGCTTACGGCACGGAAGGCATCATGTCGTCCCGTTCGCTGCCGTCGAGCTACAAGATTTACGACGCGGGCAAGGGCGAGCATCCCGAAGGCTGGACGGAATGGCAGGAAACGAGCTTCCCGGAGATCTGGGCCACGAAGAAAACCGAGTACTCGCCGGACATCGCCGAGATCGGTAATCCGGTGTACTTCGACCGCGAATCGAATGCGTTCTTCGATGCGCTTCGCAACGGCACGCCGTCGGTCGTGCCGGCAACGCAGGCATACAACATCAGCCGCGTGATCGAAGCGATGTTCGCTTCGTCGAAAGAAGCGGGCGCGGAAATTCATATCGATTGAACGTTCGAAAGGCTGGTGCCTTCGGGCGCCAGCCGCTGGCACAGACGAATCGAAATGTATATTTAAATAGGTAATCCTAAACAGGAGACAGACATGAACATCTTGAAGAACGTTGCGATCGCCCTTGCCGCTTCGGCCGCGTTCGCCGTAGTATCCGGTTCCGCTTACGCCGAGGACAAGGGCGTGGTCGGTATTTCGCTGCCGGACAAGACCGAATCGCGCTGGATCACCGACGGCAAGAGCATGGTCGAGGCATTGAAGGCCAAGGGCTACACAGCCGACCTGCAGTACGCGAACTATGACGTGCCGACCCAGGTCAACCAGGTCGAGAACATGCTGGCTAAGGGCGTTAAGGCGCTAATCATCGCGCCGATCGATGGCAAGACTTTTTCCGATGCGCTCGCACTCGCGCAGAAGCGCCACATCAAGGTCATCTCATACGACCGGCTGATCAGCCAGACGAAGGACGTCGACTACTACGCGACCTTCGACAACTACGGCGTAGGCGTGCTTCAAGGTCAAAGCATCGTTACCGCGTGGCAGAAGAGCGGAAGCAAGACGCCGTACAACATCGAGATATTCGGTGGATCGTCGGACGACAACAACGCGCACATGGTCTACGCAGGCGGCATGTCGGTGCTCAAGCCCTACATCGACAGCGGCAAGTTCATCATCCGCAGCAAGCAGGTGGCGTTCGACAAGGTCGCGACGCGCAACTGGGACGGCGCGACCGCTCAGTCCCGCATGGACAACCTGCTGAGCGCCTTCTACGGCAAGGATCACCTCGACGCCGTCTGGACGCCCAACGATGCAATCGCGATCGGTGTGATCTCGTCGCTCAAGGGTGTCGGCTACGGTTCGCCGCAGCAGGTGATGGCGGTGGTGACGGGACAGGACGCGGATGTGCAGAACATCAAGGCGATCATCCGCGGCGATCAGACGACAACCGTCTTCAAGGACACGCGCAAGCTCGCGAGCGTGACGGCCGACATGGTGGACGACGCGCTCACCGGCAAGACCGTTGCCGTCAACGATACGAAGAGCTACAACAACGGCGCCAAGATCGTTCCGACGTACCTCGTCAAACCCATCCTCGTCGACAAAGCGAACTATCAGTCGGAACTGGTCACGAGCGGTTACTACACGCAGGCGCAAGTCAAGTAAGGCACGTGCAGCATTCGCGTCGCGGGGATTCCGACGGAATTCCCGCATCACGCAAGCACGTGTCTAGCGTGACCAACCAGAGGAGTTTAACGATGGATACCATTCTGGAGATGCGCGGCATTCAGAAGAGCTTTGGCGCGGTCAAAGCCCTGAATAACGTGAACATGAGCGTCCGGAAAGGCGAGATTCACGCCATATGCGGCGAAAACGGCGCGGGCAAGTCCACGCTGATGAAGATCCTGAGCGGCGTCTATCCGCATGGCTCTTATGGCGGTGACGTGCTGTACGACGGCGAGGAACGCGCCTTCGGCGATATCTCCGACAGCGAAGCGATCGGAATCGTCATCATTCACCAGGAACTCGCACTGGTGCCGATGCTTTCGATCACGGAGAACATTTTTCTTGGTAACGAGCAGTCGAAGCATGGCGTGATCGAGTGGCAGGTGTCGCGTTCGAAAGCGAAGGACTTGCTCGCCAAGGTAGGGCTGACGGACTCGCCGGATACGCCGGTCGGCACGCTCGGCATCGGCAAGCAGCAACTCATCGAAATTGCCAAGGCATTGTCAAAGGAAGTCCGGCTGCTGATTCTCGACGAGCCTACCGCCAGCCTGAACGAGAAAGACAGCGACACGCTGCTCGATCTGCTGCTCGAATTGAAGGCTCGCGGTGTGACGTCGATCATCATTTCGCACAAGCTCAACGAGATCTCGCGCGTCGCGGACGGCATCACCGTGATCCGTGACGGCTCGACGGTCGATGCACTCGACTGCCGGACCGAAACCGTGAGCGAGGACCGCATCATCAAGGCGATGGTCGGCCGCGAGATGTCGGACCGGTACCCGGCGCGTACGCCGGATATCGGCGAGGTGATCTTCGAGATCAAGGACTGGCGCGTGCAGCACCCGACGCAACGCAACCGCGCCATGATCAAAGGCGTCAACCTCAAGGCGCGAAAGGGCGAAATCGTAGGTATTGCCGGACTGATGGGTTCGGGACGTACAGAGCTTGCGATGAGCGTCTTCGGCAGAACGTATGGGCAGGACATCACCGGTACGGTGCTGATGCACGGAAAGCCAGTGGACGTCTCGTCGGTGCAGAAGGCCATCAAGGCCGGCATCGCCTACGTGACCGAGGACCGCAAGGGCAACGGCTTGCTGCTCGACGACAACATCCAGAGAAACATCTCGCTCGCGAACCTGGGCGGCGTGTCGAAGCTCGGTGTCGTCAACGAACACGAGGAGATCACCGTCGCGGCGGATTTCCTCAAGAAGCTCCGGATTCGTGCGCACGGTGTCACGCACGTCGTAGGGAATCTGTCGGGCGGCAATCAGCAAAAGGTCGTGATCAGCAAATGGCTGTTCTCCGATCCCGAAGTGCTCATCCTCGACGAACCCACGCGCGGTATCGACGTGGGCGCGAAATACGAGATCTACAACATCATGAATCAAGCGGTTGCGGCAGGTAAGTGCGTCGTCATGATCTCCTCGGAAATGCCCGAGTTGCTTGGCATGTGCGACCGCATCTATGTCATGAACGAAGGCCGGTTTGTCGGCGAATTTACCGCGGAAGAAGTCTCGCAGGAGAAGATCATGCGGGCGATCATGCGAAACGGAGGCATCGAAAATGCGTAAGGCTCTTTCCCCAACGGCTCCCGATGGCGCCGAAATCAAGAACAGCGAATTCCTCAGTCTGCTCAAACGCGGCGCCAGCGAATACGGGTTGCTGTTCTCACTCGTCGTCATCATGGCGTTCTTCCAGGTATCGACGAGTGGCGTCCTGATGCAGCCGCTCAACCTCACGAATCTGGTGCTGCAAAACAGCTACATCGTCATCATGGCGCTTGGCATGCTGATGGTGATCGTTGCAGGTCACATCGACCTGTCCGTCGGATCGACGGCCGGTCTGGTCGGTGCGCTGGCAGCGGTCCTGATGGTGCAATACGAAGTCAACTACGTCTGGGCGACCTTTATCTGTCTCGCGGCCGGTGCGTTGATCGGTGCAATCCAGGGCTACTGGATCGCGTTCTGGCGGATGCCTTCGTTCATCGTCACGCTGGCGGGGATGCTGGTCTTTCGCGGCCTGACGAACCTCGTGCTCGAAGGGCAATCCATCGGACCGTTCCCGGCTGCGTTCGGTACCGTCAGTTCGGGCTTCATTCCCGATGTATTCCACGGTTCCGGCCTTCACCTCACGTCGATTCTTCTCGGCATCTTCGTGGGTGTCCTGTTCTTCGTGATCGAACTCCGCAATCGTGCGGGCGCCGCCCGATACGGCATGGAGAGTCAGGCGTTCTCGATGTTTGTTGCGAAGAACATTGTCCTGACCGGTTTGATTGTTTTCTTCTGCTACCTGCTCGCGTCGTATCGCGGCCTGCCGACGGTCCTCGTGATCATGGGCGTGCTGATCGGCGTGTACACGTTCGTAATGAACCGCACCACGATCGGCCGACGGGTGTATGCGGTCGGCGGCAACGCCAAGGCGGCTCGCCTGTCGGGGGTCAGCGTGCCGGCCGTCAGCTTCCTCACTTTCGTGAACATGGGCGTTCTGGCCGCCCTGGCAGGCCTCATCTTCGCGGCACGGCTGAATAGCGGCACGCCGAAGGCCGGCACCGGCTTCGAACTCGATGTGATCGCGGCGTGCTTCATCGGCGGTGCGTCGGCATCGGGTGGCGTGGGGAAGGTGGTCGGAGCGGTGGTGGGGGCATTCATTATGGGCGTCATGAATAACGGCATGTCGATCATGGGCATCGGCGTCGATTACCAGCAGGTGATCAAGGGTGTCGTGCTGCTCGCAGCCGTCTTCGTCGACGTCTATAACAAGAACAAGGCTTGACGTCCTTTCTCAGGGCAGACCAGATGCGGAACACGGCAGCGCATCTGGCTCGTTCATCAGCTACACCAACGGAAACAATATGATCAAGCACATCGTGATGTGGGACGTCCGTGGCGAGACACCCGAGCAAAAGAAGCAAACCGCTCAACTCGTGAAGACCACGTTCGAGGGCCTTAGCGGCAAGATTCCGGGACTGAGCAAACTCGAGGTCGGGATGGATGTGAGCGGTGTGGACTACGCTTGCGATGTCGTCCTGTACACAGAGTTCGAAGATCCGGAGTCGCTTGAGGCCTACGCGTCGCATCCCGAACACCTGCGCGCGAAGCAGGTTCTGGGGGACTGCCGCATCGCTCGTCACCAGGTCGATTACATCTAGGCTTGATGTTCATTCGACGGCACAGGAAGTCAAATCTCATGTACGAGTTCACCTATACCACGCAGGCGTCGAGAGTCGTATTCGGTGCCGGCAGCATGAAACTGATTCAGCAGGAAGTCGAGGCGCTCGGCGCGAAGAGGGCGCTGGTTCTCTGCACGCCGGAACAGCAAGCGCAGGCCGAAGCGGTGTCGGCGCTTCTCGGACCGTCCAGTGCCGGCGTCTTCGACGGCGCCCAGATGCATGTGCCGATCGAGAACGCCCGACGTGCACGCGAGCACGCGAAAGCAGTCGATGCAGACTGCGCGGTGGCGATCGGAGGCGGCTCGACGATCGGTCTCGGCAAGGCGATTGCGCTCGAATCATCCTTGCCGATCATCGCGATTCCGACGACGTATGCCGGCTCGGAAATGACGCCAATCTATGGCATCACCGAAGGTGGTTTGAAGAAAACGGGACGCGACAACAAGGTCATACCGAAGACCGTCCTTTACGATCCGGAGTTATCGATCGGACTGCCGGTTCATCTCTCACTCGTGAGCGGCCTGAATGCGATCGCACATGCCGCCGAAGGTCTGTATGCGAGAGACGGCAATCCTGTGATGTCGCTGATGGCGGAAGAGGGCATTCGTGCGCTTGCCAACGGGCTTCGCGGTGTCAAGAAGAACGGCAAGGACAAAGCGGCGCGCAGCGATTGTCTCTATGGCGCGTGGCTTTGCGGGATGGTTCTCGGCAACGTCGGCATGGCGCTTCATCACAAGCTTTGCCATACGCTTGGCGGCACGTTCAACCTGCCGCACGCCGAGACGCATGCAATCGTTCTGCCTCATGCGCTCGCCTACAACAGCCTCGTCGCGGACGACGCGATGGCGCGAATCGCGAGGGCGCTGAACGTGGAATCCGCGGCCGACGGCCTGTATGAGCTCAACAAGGAACTCGGCGTGCCACTCGGCCTTCGCGAACTCGGTTTGGGCGAGGCCGATCTCGACCGCGCTTGCGACGTGGCAATGTCCAATCCCTATTGGAACCCGCGACCGGTAGAAGCACAACCGCTCAGGGCATTGCTTCAGCGTGCCTGGGAAGGCGATCGGCCGCTCGCGTAGTCTCAACGCCCGCTCTTATCGAAAGAGCGGGCGCTTCTTCAAGCAGAAACGTTCGTGCAGGATTCACGCGGCGACAAAGCGCTCGCAGGCGCCGCTTCGCCGCCATGCTGATCCATCAGCAAGTCGATCAAGGCCGTTCCTCTGCGTCCCGTAGTGACGTAACTTTCTCCGTCCGCAAGACCCGCTTCGCGTCCGACAGAAAACTCGGTAGCGGAATCAATATGAGCGACGATTCGATCCATATCGTGCGCTTCGATAAGCGGAAAGACGCAACTCGCCGCGAAACGCATAGCGGCGCTCGAAACACCGGATTCTTCGACCCGCCACGCGGCGCAAATCATGAGGCTGAATCCGTGCATATAACCGATCAGTTTGATCGGAAAGCTCGCGGGAAGCGTGCGATGATCGAACTTCGAAAACCCGGTGGTGTCATCGGTCAGCGTCGCTACGATCGCGGCTACCTTGCGCGCCGTGAGCACTTCCTGCGATTCGCCCGACGCCGCGTTGACCTGCATTAAACGCTCGAACATTGACTTCGATCTCCTGTAAGCGATGAGTTTCGCCGATGTGTCGTTTAAACAAGACTCCGAAGTGTTATGGGCACCCAATATCCTTCCGGAAGCGGTTCACATTGTTACCCACATTTCTTCAGATTGCAAAATACTGTTGCGTTGCCGCACTAACGCGAAAGGGGCAGAACGAGCCCGTGTTTTTAAGGCAAATTGGCGACGGCCGGCAATTGCGGTTAACCTCGAGCGCCGCGACAAATCTCCCTGCCAGTCGACGCGAAATAGGCCTGTTTTCCACCGGTGTTTGACGGATTGACCGGCCTCTTCGCGTCGATAATGGAGGAAAGGGTGCCTGGCGATCGTCGACCGGGCCCGGCCTTCCAACAAACCTGACGGTAAACCAATGAACGAACCGGTCGCATCCCGCCTTCTGCCGCAAAAAGCGCGCATCCTGATCGTCGACGACGACGTCACGACCATCCGCCTCATCGGTCAATTGCTCGTCGATTTCCCCGATCAACGCTTCGCGACCACCGGCGAAGGCGCGCTGGCGCTCGCGCGCGAGTGCAAGCCTGACGTAATCCTGCTCGACGCGAATCTTCCCAGCATGACCGGCTTCGACGTATGCGAGTTGTTGAAGAACGACCCCGAACTCGAGGACGTTCCCGTGATTTTCGTAACGAGCCACGATGCGCCCGCGCTGGAACTCGACGCGCTCAGAATGGGAGCCGCCGACTACCTGACCAAGCCGCTCGTCGCCTCGCAATTGCAGGCCCGTGTGCATGCGCAACTGCGCAAGCGCCAGCGCGCCCAGGGAGCAAAAGCGACGGACGCCGCATTGCCGGCGAATGTTTTGGCGCTCGTCGCCGGTGACGCCGCCGAGCGGGAACTGCTGCAAGCGCTGACCGACCTCGGCGAGCTGCAGTTCGCGCGCGAAGGTGAAGCCGCGCTGACGCTCGCTGCCAGCCATCGTTTCGACCTGATCCTGTTCGACGTCGGCACGCATGGCACGGACGTGCTGAAAGCCCTGTCGCGTGCTCAGCGCGACGTTCCGGTGATCGTTCTCGGCCAAGCGTTCGATGCCGAGATCGAGCGCCGCGCCTTCGACCTCGGTGCATCCGATGTCATCTTCCGACCGTTCGACACGGTGGTATTCCGTGAGCGCGTCAAGAACGCACTCGCGATACAAGGCAAGACCGAAGAAGAGGCAGCGACGCTCTTCGTAAGCGCTGCGCAATCCGATCGCTCTTAACACCTGATCCGATCTGAGACTCAATCAAGCGAGGCAATGAAAGTTGCCTCGCTTTTCAGCGTTTACCCGCCGAAAGCAACATTGACCCGCGCGCGCCCGGCAAGCTTGGCGGCATAGAGTGCCTCATCCGCGGCGCGCAACAGTCCTGCGGGCGAGAGATCGCGAGCCGGTGCGACCGATGCCACGCCAAGCGAAATCGTCACCCACGGCTCGACCGCGGACGCCACATGTTCGATCGACAGCGCGCGCACGGCCGCCAGCATGCGTTCGGCGATACTGACCGCGCCAGGCAGGGCCGTCTTCGGCAAGAGGCACGCGAATTCTTCGCCGCCGTATCGCGCGACGGTGTCGTAGGGGCGTCGCAACGTCTCCGAGAGCGCCCGGGCGACAGCCTTCAGGCAACCGTCTCCGGCCTGATGCCCGTAACGGTCGTTATAGCGCTTGAAGTAATCCACGTCCACGATCACGAGCGACAGCGGCGCGTTCTCGCGAATGCAATGCCGCCAGTCGGCCTGGAAGTCCTCGTCGAACTTGCGACGGTTCGCGACGCCCGTCAGGCCATCGAGCAGCGCGCTTGCGCGCAGCAGATCGCCTTGCAGCTTGAGCGTGAGATGAGTGCGCACGCGGGCGCGCGTGACGACCGGATTGATCGGCTTGACGATGAAATCGACGGCGCCGAGTTCAAGCCCCTTGACCTCGTCGTCTTCCTGATCCTGCGAAGTGATGAAGATCACAGGTACGCCGCTCGTCGTGGGGTCCGCCTTGAGCCGCCGGCAGACCTCGTGTCCGTCGAGGTCGTCCATGACCACGTCGAGCAGGATCAAATCGGGCATCTCGGTTTGACACACCTGAATCGCCTGCGCGCCACTCGTCGCCATGAACACATCACAGCTTTCGCGGAACAACTCGAACAACACGCGGATGATCACGGGCTGGTCATCGGCGATCAGGAGTTTCGGACGCCGGTTCGCGTGAAGCTGCCAGCCATGCAGAAAATCATCCATCTCAAACGTGCTCCAACATGTTGCGCGCCATCGCGGAGGCTCGCGAAAAGTCGAGTGCCCTGACGCGGGCGAGGAAAGAGTCGAACCCCGGCCGCTGCTCCATCGGCGTTTGCGATGACAGCGCTTCCGAAAGCGAAATCGCCTGCAGGTTGGACGATTCCAGCAGATGCAGTATTTCCTGCATGCGCGATTGCCACTCGCCGGGTTCGATCGAATCGATCGGCTGAGCGAAGGCACGCGTGGGCTCTTCAGTGAAACGCGCGGCAAGCTCGCGAGCACTTTCTTCCAGAAGTTGTCGCAGATAGGCGAGGTTTTCAGCAACGCTCGCGATGGCGCCGCCATCCAGCAGTTCTCGCTCGAGCCCGCTCGACAGCTTCCAAAGACCGCGCGCGCCCACCGTTCCCGAAGCGCCCTTGATCGCGTGAAGGATCGACGCGCTGCCCGGTGCATCCTCGGCTTCGACGCGCTCGGCGAGCTGCGTCAGTTGCTGCTCGCCCTGCGCCAGAAAGCCTGACAGCGCGCTTCGGATCAACTCGACGTTACCGCCGAAGCGCGCGATGATCGAATCGCGCGGCTCGATCAGCGCATCGTCCGACACCGCGTTCGATGCGACCGGTTCGGCGCGCTCTTGCGGCGAAGCGGCGTGCGCGACCAGCACGGCGACGAGCCGCTCGACGTCGATCGGTTTGCCCACGTGATCGTTCATGCCTGCATCGAGGCACGCTTGCCGGTCCGCGTCCGATGCGTTCGCGGTCATCGCGATCACGGGCAGCTTCGCGAATCGATGATCCTCGCGGATGAGCCGCGTGGCTTCGAGTCCGTCGAGGTCGGGCATCTGGATGTCCATAAGGACGGCATCGAAGGTGGCGCCCGAGTCCAGGACCATCGCGACACCCGCATGCCCGCTCTCCGCGATGCGGACCGACGCGCCTTCCGCGACCAGCAAGCCTTCGGCGACCTGCCGGTTCAGCGCATTGTCCTCGACGACGAGCAGATTCAGCCCGCCAAGGCGGTTCGAGCGCCGAGTCGCGGCGACAGGCTGAGTGGGACGCTGCACGTTCTCGCCCGCCAGTGCATCGAGGACGGCGGCCTTGATCTGCTTCGGCGTGACCGGCTTGGTCAGGAATCCGGCGAACGGCGCCGCTTGATGATCCTGCGTTTCGGCGAGGACCTCACGGCCATACGCGGTGATCATCATCACGACCGGAGGCGAGCCGTCGCAATGCTGCGTGTTGATGAGCTTGGCGGCATTCAGTCCGTCGAGATCCGGCATGCGCCAGTCCATCAGCACCATGTCATAGCGATTTCCCTTGCGCGAATAATCGGCGATCCGCTCGACGGCATCGATACCGCTGTAGTCGATATCGGCTTCCCAGCCGAGCGCGGTAATCGTACGCCACAGAACTTGCGCGGCGATGCGATTGTCATCGACGATCAGCAGGCGCACCGGACGTTCGACCTCGGCCACAGCGTGATGCACGATAGCCTGATGCTCGACTTCGGTCCCGAGTTCGACGTCGAACCAGAAACGGCTGCCTTCGCCGAGCCGGCTCTCGACCTTCAGTTCGCTGCCCATCAACTCGATCAGGCGCTTGCAGATCACGAGCCCGAGTCCCGATCCGCCGAAGCGGCGCGACGTCGAGGCTTCGGCCTGAGTGAAGCCGTCGAAGATGCGGCTCAATTGCTCGTCGCTGATACCGATACCGCTGTCGCTCACGGAAATGCGCACGGTCACCGCGTGCTCCAGCGCCTCAAGCCGCTTCACGCTAACGACAACCTGACCGTGCGAAGTGAATTTGAGCGCGTTGCCCGCGAGGTTGATCAGCACCTGTTGCAGACGAAGGCTGTCGCCGGTGGTGATGGCGGGCAGGCGCGGATCGAGGTCGAACAGCAGTTCGACGTCTTTCGTTCCCTGATTGCCGGCCAGCACGACACCGAGGTCCTGCATCACCGTTTCGAATTCGAACGGATGCGGTTCGAGGTGCAACTTGCCCGCTTCGATCTTCGAGTAATCGAGGATGTCGTTGAGCAGGCTGAGCAGCGATTTCGCCGCTGTTTCCGCGTTCGTGACGTAGTCGCGCTGACGGCGGTTCAGGCTCGTCATCTGCGCGAGATGCAGCATGCCGAGCACCGCGTTCATCGGCGTGCGAATTTCGTGGCTCATGTTGGCGAGGAACGTCGATTTCGCCGCGCTCGCGGTATCGGCGCGTTCCTTGGCCGTGCGCAGGTGCAGTTCCAGATCGTGCTGGTCAGTCACGTCGTGGCTCACGCCAGTTACCGTGACGACGTTGCCATTGACATCGCGATGCGTGCGGATCGCGTTCTGCACGTAGCGGATACGATCGCCCGGAAGCGCGATCCGGAACGGCGGCAGGTATTCCGCATCGCCTTCGAGCGCAGCCTGCAGGCGCGCGGCGACCGTATCGCGATCGTCGGCGTGAACGCGTCCCGTCCAGTCGTCCACGTTGAGCGGGCGTCCCAGTTGGGACACGGCAAGCTCGTAGATCTGGAACATGCGCGCGTTCCATTGCAGCGCGCCCGTCGTTACGTCCAAGGACCAGATGCCGAGTTCCGCCAGATCGGCGGCCAGCAGCAACTGGTCGCGCGCATCGGCGAGTTCGCGGCGCTCCTGCTTTTGCTGCGAGATATCCGTGATGACGCAGACGAACTGCCGGTCGCCGTCGACGTCCATCGACCCGGTCGATACATGTGCGGGGAACGAACTGCCGTCCACGCGCCGTCCAAGGACCTCGCAACTCGCGGTCGCCTTGATGGACGCGCCCACGAACTGCCTGATGTACTCGTTATAGGTATCGATCGAGCCTGTTGAAACCAGCGTGCGGATATTGCGGCCGACCATGCCTTGCGCCGTCGTCCCGAACACGCTTTCCGCGGCCCGGTTGAACGAGCGGATCGCGCCCTTGCCATCGACCGTGATGACCGGATTGACCGCCGTGTCGAGAATCGCGCGCGTGGTTTCCAGGCTGGCGGCCAGTTCCTGTTCAATTTTCGTGCGCGCGGTGACCTGCCGCACGAGGCGAACGCCGAAGATCGCCAGGACCAGCACCAGCAAGCTCGTGCCGATGGCGTGCCAGAGCGTGTCGTGCCACCAGGAGGCGAGGATTTCGTCGCGGGACAGCGCGGCGGAAACGAAGAGCGGATAGTCTTCGAGGCTACGGAAGCTGTTGAGCCGCGTGACGCCATCCTGTGACGACTTCGAGATAAACGAGCCCGAGTCTCCCATCGATTGATGGCTGCGGAAGAGCACCGTATCCGTGACGTTCTTGCCGATGAAGCGCTCCTCGAACGGACGGCGCACGACCATGATGCCGCCGTTGGTCACGAAGGCGGTCGCGCCAGCTTCGCCGACATCGAGGCTGTCGTAGAACCGCGAGAAGAAATCGATGTCCAGGGTCGCGAGCGCGACGCCCGCGAATTCGCCGCCCGGCCCGTCGAGCCGGCGCGACACGGGAAGCACCCATTTTCCGGTCGACCGGCTGCGCACTGGCAGGCCGATGTGCACGCTTTTGTCCACATGCGTGCGATGAAAGATGAAGTACTCGCGATCCGCGTTATTGAGCTTCGGGTTCAGTTCCGCTTGCGAGTTGACAATCCAGTCGCCGTCGCTGTCGTAGATGAAAAGGCCGTTGAGCTGCGGCAACTCCTTGACGCGCGAGACCATCGAACGATGGAGCCGGTCGAGCGCGGCCGGGCTCGTCCCATCCTGCTCGACCCGCTCGACGATGCCGATCAGCGTCGTATCCGCTTCCTTGATCGTGTCGTTCGCGTGCTGCGCCATCGCGCGCGCGAGATTCGCGGTCGCGGACGTCATTTCGGCCAGTTGCACGCGGCGCGATGCGAGGCTGCGCCAGGCGTCCATCGCGAACAGCACGAGACACACGAAGACGATAAACGCGCCTATGCGGAAGGTAAGAGACTGGCGAATCGACAAGTACACCTCTCCTGCGGTTGGTTCTGGCGCCGTCGGCTCCCTGCGGCTCGACGTTCGACTTTTCGATCGACGTAATTCTTTCCGAATCCACGTCGAGGCGCTTCTGCGCACTCGTGAAGGATAACGATCGTTGCGTCCAGCCGATCTGCCGAACAGGAGGGCATATTCCTTTCAGCTTGACCGTTCGACCCGCCGGCCGGAGCGCGAAAACGCGTTCTAGTACGTAATCGTCGCGATGATCGTGTCGACGTAGGTGCCGGCGCTCGGCGTCGTCTGCGGCAGGACGCGCGCGTAGACGGTGAACGACTGGCTCGTGCCGGTGCCTTCGCCTGCCGCGGTGCTCGTGCCGCTGGTGCCGTCGCCCCACGCGATCGTTCCGGCCGCGTTCCGGTACAACTGGTAGCGAATTTGCTCGTTCCCGCCGGACTTGGTCATGCGCCGGTCCGCGACCGTCGCCCCGCTGCCGGTGCCGGGAGACAGGGCGATCGAATACGCGTCGTCGTTCGTGCAGGCCACGGTGAGCGTGCCGGTGGCCGTGAGCGTCGTGCTCAGCACGCCCGCCGTCCCGAAGTTGATGTTGGTCGCGGAGATCGTGCAGTCGTTGATCACCGATGCGTTGACGGTGAAAGGCAGCGCGAGCGCAGGCGTGGACATGGTCGCGCACGATGGCGCGGCGATGACGTATTGCTGGTAATCCAGTTCCGCCTGCGCGGTGCCTGCAAAAGTCGATGTGTACGTGCCCGCAACCAGGTCCGGCTGCGACGCGGGCACGCGGCCGTACACGGTCAGCGTGGCGCTCCCTGAAGCAGTGCCGCCGCTGGAGGTCAGCGGGATATTGACCGCGACCGGGCTGTAGCTTGTCGTGCGGCGCGACCCCCATACGACGCCACCGGCCGAATCCGCGTACAGGTTGTACTGGAGTTGCGACGTGCCGTTCAGCGCTGTTCGCGGAGCATAGGTCGTGCCGCCGCTGCCGACGCCGAGGTTCACGCAGGCGCGCACCGGCAGCGCGAGCGGAAAGCCGCTGCAGCGGATCGTGATCGTCGAGGATGCGCCGGTCGACGTGCCGGATACCGGGCTGATCGTCCCGAAATTCAGGTTCGACGGGCTGCCCGTGCAGCTTTGCGCGTGCCCATTGATGGACCAAAGCGCGGCCAGCACGACGAAAAGCACGAACATGCACCGTTTCATCGGGCCTCCGGTTTGCAGGTCAAGGGCCCGATCGTCGGCAGCGTGTTGCGCTTGGCCGCGAACGGCACCACGATTTCGCAGGACGTATCGGGCAGCGTCGCCTGGAGCGTGTTGGCGTCGCGCAAGTCATCGACGAATGCGAGTCCGTCATAGCCGACCACGTAGCGCTTGCCGGTTCCCTGATGCGCGAGCACCGTTCCCGGCGGCAGCGGCTTGCCGGCAGGATCGACCAGCAGCAACTGCGCGCCCGAGAAACCATGCAGCGGGAAACGCGCCAGCACGCCGGCGCGGGACTGTGGCGCGAGATTGAGCTGCGTCGTGGCCACGGTGGTATCGGCGGGCAGGCCGAGCGGATCGATCGCCAGGTGATTCGGCTCGTAGGCGATGAGATCGGGCACCAGCAGGTGACCCGCGCCGTTCGTCTCGCCAATGACGCGGTTCTCGTGCAGCACCGGCACGTTTGGCACGCCATCGGTCGAGATCAGCGCGAAGGCGTCGTCGATGCGGCGGCCGGCCAGCACGTCGCCAGCCATCACCACGAAGGAGCCCGACGCGTCCAGCTCGCCGTACACGCGCGACTGGACGTTGGCTACGGTCGCGAGCAGGTCGCCGTACTTGCCGCGATAGCCGCCCTGCGCGAGCGATTGCTGCACGTCGTTCTGCCGCGACGTCTGGACTTGCCAGCCGAAGCCGCCGCCGTAATCGGCGGTTTTCGTGACGGCGGCACCGAAGAGCGGTTTGCCGTGATCGGAACCGACATCGACGCTCGCGTTAATCTCGCCGCCGAGCGGGAAGCTCAGCGCGACAAACAGACCGGTGTTTTTCGTGTCGCCGAAGTCGTGGTAGACACTCGCCGACAGGGACATGCTGCGGGGCAACGTCACGGTATAGGCGAGCGAGCCGATCTTCGAGTTGCCGTAGTACGGATCGTTCAGGCCGACCCAGCTTGCGCTCGCGGTGCTCGACAAATCGAAGACGCGGAACGGCGCGGCCACCGTCGCACGATAGGTCGTTCGCGGCACCGGCGTGCCCTCGGCGGAGGCGAGGTCGCTGTAATGGGGCGACGCCTTCTGCGCCTGGAGATCGATCGACACGTCAGGCAAGCGCCACTGCCAGCCGGCCGCCACTTGCACGCCGCTGCCGCCGGGTGTCGGGGTGGCGCCGGTCGGGTTGCCGTTATTGACGATGCCTGTGTTCACACCGATCGGCACGAAACCGCCGCCGACGAACCCGCTCCCGTAGTAATTCGGCGGCGGCGCAGTGTTCCCGCCGTTGCCCGCGCTGCCCGCGACGGAAAAGTTGAACACGCCCGCGCGCCCGACTTCCACCAGTACGCCCATGCCGCCGTTATAGACGCCGCGAGTCGCCTCGCCGTGCGCTTCGAGCGTCAGATGATCGGTGATCCCCCGGCGCAGCGACGCCGATAGAGACGGTTCGCCCGCGTAGTCGAAGGAATTCAGCGCGTAGTTGCGCCGCACGAAGCCCGCTTCGACCGAAAAGTCGGTCAGACCCGGCGACAGCAGGCGCGAATCGATGTAGAGCGACACGGTTGTCATCACGCTGCGGCCGAGCACGTCGCGCGTGACGATCACCGCTTCGCCCGCGCCGTTGATCGTCGGCACGGCGTTGATCACGAACGGCCCGGACGGCGCCGCACCGCTGAACTGCCGCACGTTGTTCACGTAGAGGTCCACGGCGCTCGGCACCGCCGCCGAACCCGCGAGCGTCGGCACTGGATAGGTGATCAGGTCGGGCCGCAGCCCGAAGTCGCGCGAGACTTGCGCGCCGCCCATGCGCACCGGCCGCGTCCAGGCGAGCGATGAAGAGATGGTGTCGCCGACGCGCGTCGTCACCATCGAATCGGGATCGGAATGGCTCCACGAGGTGTCGAGCCGCACGTAGCGATGCTGGTTCGTGTACCAGTAGGCGGTGCCCGTGTTGTCGAGAATGCCGCCGGGATAGAAGAAGCGTTGCTCGCTGTAGAGGCCGTACTGGGTCGGCGAGTTGGTCTGCACGCTTGCTTCATAGTTGAAGACGAGGCCCGTGCCGCTCGCCGAAACAGGCGGCCGTGGCGACGCATTGCGCAACGCCGCTGGCACCCGCCGCTCGTCGGTCACTTGCAAGTCGATCCGCTGGCGTTCCGGACGAAACGTGTAGCGCAGTCCCGGGATCAGGCCGAGCGCGACGCGGCCGTTGGCATCGGCGCTCAGGTCGTCGGTGCGGATACCGAGGTCGCGCAACTCGCCCGGCGTCGTGTAGATCATCTGGTCGGTCGCGAAGAATTGCGCGATTTGCTGCGTCGACGCGCCGTTGATCGTGACTTCGAGATACAGCTCGCCGCGAGCGGGCGCAGTGGCGGGGATCGGCGCGGAAGGCGGGATCGCGAGCGACGGCGGCGTCACTTGCGCGAGCAACTGCGCGTCGAGCGCGGCGTGCTGTTCAGCCTCTTGCGCATGCGCCGCTCCGGCCGCCAGTGCGCAGACGGTCCAGGTCCAGCACAGCGCGCCAGGGGAGGAGGGACGCGGCGAGCGCCTCCGCACGGGTCAACGCGCGGGTACAGCCGACACCGCTGCCCCGCTGGCCGGCTCGACGGCGATCCGGGTCGTGAATGCCTCGCCGTTGACGACGGCGTGCAAGGTCGCCGACGCCGCGCCCGCAGGCGCACCCGCGATCGGCCAGCGTCGCGTGGCGTGTGGCAGGGCGTAGCCGAGGAGGCCTGACGAGACTTGCGTCGATTGACCATTCGGCCATTCGAGCCGGACCTG
The DNA here is from genome assembly GCF_001544475.1 of Caballeronia humi. Classification (GTDB taxonomy): domain Bacteria; phylum Pseudomonadota; class Gammaproteobacteria; order Burkholderiales; family Burkholderiaceae; genus Caballeronia; species Caballeronia humi. The sequence goes on from NZ_FCNW02000005.1 coordinate 238,517, forward strand.
GCTCAGTTGGGCGTGACCCGTCGCGTGGTTCGCGGCGCGCAGCATCAGCGCTGCGCCCGACGCGGCCGAAGCGGGCGGCGCAGCGTGCTCGAGCGCGAAATCGACGACCGGCGGCTTGCCCTCGGGCGCGCCGACGAACACCGGTACGGAATAGCGCAACTGGACGCGCACGCCCGTGGTCTGCGCGGTCTGGTCGTTCGGAATTTCGTCGATCAGCAGGCGATACGTCTCTTCCTCGGTCACCGGCGTATTGCCGACGCGCAGAATGCGCACCGTCTGATCGGCACCGGGCGCGATCTGCACGATCGGTGGACTGGCGACTACCCGGTCGCTGCGCTCGAGGTGGTCTTCGTCGAGCGCCTGGGACCAGCCGAACACGCGGACTTGCGCGTTGATCGGCGTCGTGCCGTCGTTGTGCAGGGTCAGCGCGGCCGCGGGGCGATCGGCGGAGAGATCGAGACGAATCGGGGAGACTTGCAGGGCGGCGGCGTCAGCGAATTGCGCAGGCACGAACGCAATCAGCCCCGCGCCGAGCAAGACAGCGGCGCGAGGTAAAAGCCGGCCGGCGAGCCGTTGAATGGCCCGTTGGAACTGCGCACGCCGCATCAGAACGTGACAGTCGCGGTGACAGTCGACGAGTAGGTGCCGGCGGCGGGGGTGTTCTGCGGCGCGACGCGGCCGTAGACGGTCAGGGTCTGCGCGGCGCCCGTGCCCGTGCCGGATTGTGTGTCGGTGCCGACCGTCTGACCCCAGATGAGCGAGCGCGCCGCGTCACGGTAGAGCTGATAGGCGACTGTCGGCGCCGGCGTGCCAGTGCCGCCGAGGAGGCGGTTGGCAACCGTCGAACCGCCGGTCGAGCCAGCGTCGAGACCGACGTTGTAGGGCGCGCCATTGGTGCAGGTGACCGAGAGCGTGGTCGTTTGATCGATGTTCGTCGCGATGACGCCGGAATTACCGAAGTTCAACGTGTTCGCGGCAATCTGGCAGTCGTTTTGCAGCGTCAGCGTGACGCTGAACGTAGTGGTGCGGGTAGCGGCCAATGCGCCGAACGGCAACAACGGCGCGGCTGCCAGGGCGAACGACAACAACGAAACGGGAATGGAACGACGACGCATCTCTCAACCTCACTCGTGGACCCTTTGCGCTGAAGTCGCGCGTTTTTTGGGCAGGCGAGCGAAATTATGTCGATTCCTCGTACCAGAACGGTAACGGTTTGTAACTTGTGTACGTCATGACACAGACAAAGGATAGACGCTTGATTCAAAAAGCAATTTCTATGTATTTTTCACCGCTGGCAGGCGTCGTGTTATCGGTCGAAATGACCGACGTTGCAAACGGCTTGTCCGTGAGGACGCTGTACTGGCCGCCCGCGATGCATGCCACGGTGGTGCGACGGTCGTCCGTATTCATGGTGCAGCGATCGAGGACGGTCAGCGACACGCGGACTTCCCCTACTTGCGTGCCGGCGCGTGCCGACGGTATGCCGATCAGCAGAAGAGCGGCCAGGGTGGCAAGCGTGGCGACGGCTGGTTTGATGACCGATTGTTGTTTTGACAGCGGGCGGTTCATATTGGAGAGGAGACGAAGTTGGAGCGTTGCGGTCGCCGAGGAAACGGCCGCGGGCGAAACAATGGCTCACCTGATTCAGTTAACGGCAACGTCGATTGCGACTTGAATGCCGGGCTTCTGGTACCGGAGCGCTGCGCGCTCAATACACTGCGCGGCGTCGGAAGCTTGAGACCTTGCCGCTGGTGCAAGGCCTACTTCCTCAAGGATACCGACGCCGCTTTTTCGCCGCGACAACGCAATCGAACATTACTTAGTGACGAATTTGTAATGCCCTTGCGTTCGGTGGCCGTCATCGGCAACGGCCACCCACGCAACGGTGTATGCGCCCGGAGCGAGACTGGTCAGTGCCACTTTCATCGCCTTCTTGTTGCCCGCGTCCACTGCCGATTTGCCACTGGTCACTGACTTCCCCTGCGCGTCCGTTACCGTGATCGAACTGAAGGCAGGCTCGAGCGCGTCGTCGAATTCGATCGATACCTCGTGCGGCGCCGGCGAGACGGTCGCGCCCGCCTCGGGCGATTGATGCGTCGGATAAGCGTGCGCGCAAGCAAGTTGCGCGAGCACGAGGGCTGAAGCGGCAACGAGGCCGCGCATGAGAGTGGTCGTGTTCATGGATGAAGGAGCGGTTTGCCGACTGAGTTCGGCAAGATGTCGTCGAGGTAGAAATGCGCTTGAAGCAGTACGCCCGTGTGTCTGCCGGACGCCCGATTGACCGGCAACTGCGCCTCGATGCCGAGTTGTCCCCAGCGAGTGAGCCAGATCACCCCGGGATTGATCGTGCCGGTCGTATGGCCCGAACAGGGTCCTTGCGTGCATGTGTTCATTGGGAATTCGACCACTGGAATGAAGTTGTTGAACGGCGCTCCGAGCCCCAGGTTTTTGACCTGCGATTGCAGATAGGGAATGCTGTACTGAATCGTGACGCCCCAATCGAGTGAATTCGGCGCCGACGCATTCGTCGTGTAGTTCGGCGCGATTTCGCCGGTAATGGCGAGTGGTCGCAGAAAACTCAGGCTATCGGGCAAGTCTCCGAAGCCCTTGCCGAAGAAGAGCGCTGGCGCGACCGTCGAGAACGAGTCGCTGACCGATTTCGCGCCGGTGCCTCCGAGCGCCGCACTCACGCCCACCGACACCATGAACTCGTGCTTCGCGTTCACGTACGCCAGATACTTGAGCCCGAGTTCGACGTTGTCGAAGCCTTTGGCAGAACCGCTCTCCGGCGCGTTCTGGCTGAGATAAGCGCCCCCGACACTCAGCGCCAGATTCGAGGTGATCAGCTTGTCCCATTCGAAGGACGTCGAGTTGAAGTTGGCGTCGTTGCCGTCGTCGTTCGGCGCCTTGATGTGGCCGAACTGGAAGTTGACTTCATCGCCGACGCCGGGATCGTCGACTGACATCGTCGCCGGGAAAACGCGGTCACCGGCGATGGCGTGTGCGCTCGCGGGCGCGTTGTATAGAAGCGAGGCAGCGGCAGCCGTCACGGCGAGCGAAGCCGTGAGCAGCGTCACGCCGCCACGTGTTGACGTGGTTTGCATGGGCTCATCCTTGAAGACGGTCGTAATGGTGCGCGCGCAGCCGGGAGCGGACGCGCGATGGCACGGAGTTTCTATGCGACTCGGATCAGGATGCGAAAGGTGGCGCGCGCGGCTGCGCAATGGTCAGCGTGAGAACACGCCGCAGGCTCTTGAAGCGTGTGGCGGTGCGATGCTGGACGGCCCAGACCGTGAACGCAAAGACCGCGAGCGCGCTGGGCAGTGCAGGTACGTGGGTAAGGAGATGGCAATAGCCGCATGCCTGCCCGTCGTGCAGGGATGAATGGTGGCCGGTTGCTTCGTCGGGCGACGGTTGTGCGGAGCAGAAGGAGTGGGAATGCGCATGGTGACCGCTTTGCGCGAGCGTCTGCGAGACGACGGGCGCGAACGTCACGAGCAGGATTGCAAGCAATCCGAGCATGAAGCCGATCTTCCGGTGAAAGCGGCTGCGCATATCGGGCTGGATAGTTGAGAGTACCCGTCGATTTCGGGCGATTATGCCATGCGGTCAGCGGGTTGCCGATTGCTCGACGAGTCAGGCAGGCGCACCGAGTTGACGCAGACTGGCTTCGGCAGCGACAGGGATCGCGTATTGAACTGACGAACGTTCGACCGATACCATACAGACATTCCTCAGCCCGCCGACCGGGCGCCCGTTGCCTTCGACAGGCCTCAAAGGAGTGGCAGATGGGACGTAATCTTCAGACCACCGAGAACAGGCTGCGAGCCGCGCGTCGAGCGCTGCTGTTTCTGGCTTTGTCGTGCTTTGTGAGCACGGCGCTTCCGGCGCAGAAATCGTCATCGACGGATGCCAGTCACGCGAGCAAGAAAACATCGCAGCACACCGGTCTCGATCATTCCGGCAAGCCTCGAAAAGGCAAGGCCTCTTACTATGGCCGGGAGTTCTACAAGAAGAAAATGGCCGATGGTACGAAGATGAATCCGCAATCCAATGCCGCCGCCAGCAAGACTCTCCCGCTCGGCACCAAGGCCCGGGTCACGAATCTGGAGAACGGCAACAGCGAGGTGGTGGAAATCAGGGATCGCGGTCCTTACGTCAAGGATCGAATCGTCGACGTGTCGCCGAAGACCGCCGACAAGCTCGGTTTGAAGGAGAACGGTACTGCGCGCGTCGAAGTCAAGCCGATCGAAGTGCCGCAGCCCGACGGGACGGTGAAGCAGGGCGCAGGGGCGCAGTAAGCGTTCCGCGCGCAAGACGTCGCATCGAGCATAAAATCGCCTGATGTCCTTCCATCGATGGCGGGCCGTCATGAACACACACGACGCACATGGCGTTCGACCGGCGCTCGCGGCGCTTTGCATGGCTTCGCTTGGGACGCTCGCCGCGTGCGGGGCAAACTCCTGCATCGGTTTTGACGGTTGCAGCGGCGCTGACGTGATCCCGAGCGTCGCGCTATCCGGCACCGCCGCGACCGGCAAGGCGCTCGCCAGCGCGACGGTCGGTGTCACTTGTGCGCAAGGCTCCGGCTCCACGCTGTCCGATGGCGGCGGGCATTACAGCATCACGCTCAACGCCGCGCTTCCTTGCATCCTCACTGTGACTTCCGGCGGCACGACCCTGCACTCGCTGGTGATCGCCGGCGGCACGTTCAATACGACGCCCGAGACCGAGCTGATGCTCGTCTACCTTGCTTCTCAACTCGATACGACCGAAAGCAACCTCATTGCAGGTTTCCCCGGCGACGCGCGCATTCAGCAAGTGCTTGCGAACGCGGGCAATGTGATGGCTGCCCAGTCGGCGGTCGTCGGGAATCTGCAGCAGCGCTATTCGGTCACGCTGTCGACGCCGGCGTTTCTGACGACACCGTTCATCGCCGGACAAGCAGGCGTCGACAGCGATCTCGATGCACTGGCGAAAGCAGGCGCCATCGATGCCAACGGTATGCCCGATGCCGCTGCTGTCTCATTGCTGACGACGGCGGGTCGCGCGCATGCCTTGACGATGTGAAAAAGGAGTCGCCATGCGCCATCGTAGTGCGTCAGTTCTGACATGCACCGTCATCGCAGCGATGCTCTTCGTCACATCGCTTGCGTCGCTCGGCTGCACCCGCGTGGTCTATCTCGGCGACAACGACGACGTCATCACGGCCCGCTCGATGGACTGGAAACTCGACGTCGCGACGAACCTCTATGTCCTGCCCCGCGGCATCGCGCGCACCGGAGAAGCCGGCTCGAATTCGCTCAAATGGACCGCGAAATACGGCAGCGTGGTGGCGACCGGCTACGACGTGTCCACCACCGACGGCATGAACGAAAAGGGCCTTGCCGCGGAACTGCTCTGGCTCGTCGAATCGCAATACCCGTCGTACGGCCAAGACTCGAAGCCAGGCCTCACCATCGCCGCCTGGGCGCAATACGTGCTCGACAACTTCGCGACCGTGGCGGAAGCCGTCGCCGCGCTCGATAAGGAACCGTTCACCATCGTCACGGACAACGTGCCCGGCGAGCAGCGCCTGGCCACGCTGCACCTTGCGATCTCCGATGCGACGGGCGATAGCGCGATCGTCGAATACGTCGGTGGGAAACAGATCATCCATCACGGCCGGCAGTATCAGGTCATGACGAACTCGCCGATCTTCGACGAACAACTCGCCCTGAACGAGTACTGGAAGCAGATCGGCGGCACCGTGTGGCTGCCCGGCACCAATCGCTCCGCTGACCGTTTCGCCCGCGCTTCGTTCTATATCAACGCGATTCCGAAGAGCGAGGACCCCCCGATCGCGCTCGCCAGCGTCTTCAGCGTGATCCGCAATGTGTCGGTGCCGTTCGGCATCACGACGCCCGGAGAGCCGAACATCTCGTCGACTCGCTGGCGCACGGTCGCGGACCACAAGCGCATGCTTTATTTCTTTGAATCGGCTTTGACGCCGAACACATTCTGGGTCGATCTCAGGAAGCTGGATTTCTCCCCCAACGCACGGGTCAAGCGTCTCGATCTCGGCAAGGATCAGCGCAATACGTTCGACGGCGAAGTGTCGGGGAAATTTCAGCCCGCGCCACCATTTCGATTTCTTGGGCTCGATTCCCGCTGACGCCACGCGGCACTGCCATCAAGTAATGGGCCTGTCACGAAGAACCTGGCGTGCATCGTCACTCGAAAGCAACCCGCGACCCCTGCGGTTCGCGGCGCTCGCAGCATAAACGTCCTTGCGTGCGTGCGTGATTCCGAGCGGCCGAAAGCCGTTGGCCGGATTGAACGCCATCTGATTGACGGTCGTCTCGTCGGCGTCCGAAGGCGGCGACGAAATCTCCAGCATGCCAACCTGAACGAGCGGCGCGTCCCACGCCACCGAGGCGTCGTTCACCGGTGTGCGTTCTTCGTCGATGAAAAGCTGCACGTCGAGCCGCCATCTGACCGGACCGTTCGCAAGCCGGCCGATGATGTCCTCGCGGAGATAGTCGTCCGCGTGCCTGTCCCCGACTGTGCCCGCGACGCTCGACTCGTGCGGCGACAGCACGTACTTGATGGCGGCATCGCCCAGTTGCACGACCGATCCCCAGTAACGCTCGGTCGCGAGACTCGCCACCTCGTGAAACTTGATTTCCCTGGCAAGGATCTCGAGCGCGTGAATGCCGTCGCCCGCCTTGAGTTCGCCCGACGACAATTCGTGCACGATCTTGCCGGACGCGTCGGCCAGGCCGTCGGCGAGGTTCGCCACGATAATGTCGGCCACCGCCATGAATTGCGTCGCGTTGCGCGTATGCGAACGGCCGCCTTCGTTCGTCATCAGCAGATCGGTTTCGATTCCGTCAGCGGTGAAGAACTTCAGCGCGACGCCGCGCACGTCCGCTTTAGTATCGGCGAAGGGGCACGGCTGCCCGTTCGAGAAGCGGCACGCCACGCGATATTCCACCGCCTGCCCGGCTGCATCGCGCTCGATGAACGGACCGGCTCGAACGGCGGCGGGGATCGTTTCGGCAAGGCGCAGGACGCCGAATGCGCCGAGCAGTTGCTTCTGGTGCTGCGCGCGGTCGATACGGCCGCCGAGGTTGGTATGAGTGCTCGCGGCGATCGCCTGCTGCTGCGCGCCAACGCGCTCGACGAGCGTGGCGATCGTGTTCGCATCGTCGGGCTGGTCGGTCCAGCCGGTGCCTTCGGTGTTCATGGTGTCGCTCCTTCACGGGTGTCGTCCGTGATCAAAACGATGATTGAAGTGTAGGCGTTTTCAGCGGGTCGCAGACTGCGGATATGAACGTGCGCTGCGGCGAGATTGCCGACGATACGATGTAAAGACGGTCGTAGAATATCGATTTGAATTGCTTTGTGGTGCGACTTCAAGGAGACGACATGAACGCGGTGTGCCCGCTGCACGGGCCAACGAAAATAATCGGCACGAATGCGTACGGCTTTCCGGTCTATGCGTGCTGTTGCGACGACACGGCGTATGTGGCCCCACCGGATGCCTGTACGCGAGCACCCACGCAACGTGGATGCGACCCGCAGCCCGAACAACCGAAGACGCGCAAGGAATAATGGCGTAGCGCGCCGTTAATTTCGTTCTTGCAGAATGGAGGCTCAGGAACGTCTTCGACAGCGAGGCATGTCATGCCATCACCGATATCCCTCGTGCTATTCGACATGGAAGGCGTGCTGACGCACTACGACCGCTCCGTGCGAGTCGATCATCTGTCGGCGACGACGGGCTGCCCGCCCGACATGGTGCGCCACGCCATCTGGGGTTCCGGTCTGGAAGCGCGCGCCGACGCCGGCCAGATCACCGACGACGAATATTTGGGCGCCTTGGGTGAAATGCTCGGTTGCCGGGTCGATCGCGAGGCATGGCTGGCAGCGCGCCGCGCGTCGATCACGCCCAACGCGCTGTCGCTCGCGCTTGCAGAACGCGTGGCCGAGCGGCACAGAATCGCGGTGCTGACCAATAACTGCCGTCTCGTCACCGACCATATCGGCTATCTGAATCCGGGCGTCGCGCGGGTGTTCGGCCCCCACGTGTATGCATCCGCTTCATTCGGCGCGTCGAAACCGGCGGCCGAGGCGTATTTGCGCTGTGTGGAGCAGCTCGGCGTCGTCGCGAGCGAGACGCTTTTCATCGACGATACAGACGCCAACGTCTCCGGCGCAGTCGATGCAGGGCTGCATGGCTACCATTTCGTCGGCGCCGCTGCGCTCTCGGAAGAACTGGAGCGCTGGCGGCTCGTGTGAGCGCAAGCTCTACTGCAACACGCTAGGCATGCACGTCCCGCTCGCCGATCGGTCGCACGGTTTCATTTGCCTGCGTCTCCTCCACCCCGTGGCGAGCACGATACCGGCGAACCCACAGCGCGGTCAGAATCGGCACGAGGATGGCCGTCACCAGGCACGCGGTCGCGACCATCGCCGTCGCCGCCGGTACGAGCGGCTTGAAACGCGGAATCATCTCGCCGATGATCGCCGGATTCGCTACCGCCGCCCCCGCCGTCGACGACGCCGCCAGTCCTGCCGCGCCGTTGCCGCCGGCAATCCAGCGGTCCGCGAAGATCAGCGGGATGCCCGTCACGACGATGACCCCGAGCCCGAGGATGATGCCCGGCAATCCGCTCGTCACGATCACGTGCAGGTCGATGCCGTTGCCGAGCGCAAAGCCGAAGAACGGAATCAGCGGATGGACGCAGCGGCCGAAGAGTTCGCGCAGGTCGCCGTCGAGGTTGCCGAGCGTGAAGCCGACCAGAAACGGCAGCACCGCGCCGACGAAAAGCCGCGGCTCGAAGAACGCGACGCCCGTCGCGCCGAGAATGAGCATGCTGACGAGCGGCCCGGATTCCACCGACATCAGCACGAACGCGCCCGCCTCTTCGCGACTGCCGTATTGCTGCATGACGGCGGCGTAGAGACCGCCGTTGGTCATGTCCATCGACGTCGTGATGGCCAGCACGGACAGCCCCGCGAAGACACCGCTCTTGATCCCATCGATTGGGATGAAGTGTGCCGCGATGATCGTCGCGACCCATGCGACGAGCATCTTCGTGACGAGCAACGTGCCCGATTTGCGCAACACGGTTCCGGTCGCGCGAAGATCGATGGTCGCGCCCATGCAGAAGAACCAGACCGCGAGGATCGGCACGGTGCCGCTGATGAGGCCGTTGGTGAACGAGCCGAAGTATTTGCCCGCACCCGGTGCGAACGTATGAACGCAGGCGCCGAGCAGCAAGGGCACCAGCATGAGGCCGCCTGGAATGCGGTCAATCGCTTTCTTGATTTTCACGTCTCCTCCGTGGTTTGTCTGTACGGATGGCGGGCTCGTCTGCCCGGTGCGCTCGCCGTTTGTGCCAACGTGCGTAACGCTCTGGCGCAATATAGCATCGCTTTTTTCAGTGCGCTCGACACGCTCGAAAAGAGAAGTTAATCGTTTACCCGAGAGCGCTCGGCGTCACGGAGTCCGGGTTGTGACGCGCGTGTTGCAGACTATTATCGAAAGTCGTTGCCAACTGAAAAGGAGATGACAATGCCTGAGCTCGTCACATGCGTGTGGTTCGATGAAGGTCGAGCACGCGAGGCGGCTGAGTTTTACGCCGCCACCTTTCCCGACAGCCATGTCGATGCAGGGCATGTATCGCCTATACCGGGCATCGGGCAGGGCCCGGAATTGACGGTCGAGTTCACCGTGCTCGGCCGGCGTTTCGTGGGGCTCAACGGCGGCCCCAATTACAAGCCGACCGAGGCGATCAGCTTCATGGTCCTGACAGATGATCAGGAAGAAACCGACCGCTACTGGAATGCGGTCGTTGGCAGTGGCGGAGCGGAAGCGCCCTGCGGATGGTGCAAGGATCGATGGGGCTTCTCGTGGCAGATCACACCGAAGCGGTTGCTCGAACTCGTCAACAGCGCTGACCAGAAGGTCGGCAAGCGCGCAATGGAGGCGATGATGACGATGAAGAAGATCGATATAGCCGGGATCGAGCGCGCCGCGACCGCTGATTGACGCATACACGCCGGAGTCGAGATGAAAGCCACACGCATCGCCGTAATCTCGCTCTTCGTTCTCGCGTGGATGACTCAGGCGTACGGACAAGGCGAACGTCTGAACGACGCGCAAATGGCGGGCGTCGTCTTTGTTGCGAATCAGGCGGAGATCGCTGCGGGCGAACTCGCGTTGCAGAGGACCCAGTCCAGAAGCGTGCAGGCGTTCGCAAGGCGCATCGTTGCGGAACATGGACAGGTCAATCAGGAGATCGCCGCGTTGACGCAAAGACTCGCGGCCAGTCTGCAACGAAGCGCAACCAGCGACGCATTGACCAAGGAAGCCAAAGACGATCTGACGAGGCTCAATGAAGTCGACTCGCGCGGATTCAGCGAAGCGTATCTGGATCGCGAGGTCGACAGTCTCGGGCGATTGGTCAACGCCACGGATGCCTTCATCCGATCAACATCGAGCGCGGACCTCAGAACGCTCCTGATCCGCTCCCGCCCGTCCTTCATTTTTCATCTCGATCAGGCGCGGCAACTGAATCTGTCGATAGGTTCGCCGGGCATCGGGCGATAGGCCGGGAACCCGCAACGCGCGGAGGCACACCATGAAACTCAAACGCATGCTTCGGTGGAGTTTCGCGGTGCTGGCCGCATCGATGTTCGGCGCGGCACTCGCGCAGACAACCGGTGAAGCATTCGGCAGCCCTGGCGCAGCGGCGCTGCATGGTCCGGCGCGCAAGTCCTTTCTTGGGACAGCGCTGACATCGGCTTCGCAGGTCTATTTCACCGGGTATCGCGGTATCGTTTCGGAGGTCTTTTACCCGGTGCTGGACACGACGGAATCGGTCGATCTGCAGTTCCTTGTCGGCGATGCGGGCAGCGCATCCGTCGATGAGGAGAAGCTTCAGCCGTACAAGGCTGCGCAGACCGATCCGCGCACCATGAGCTGGCAAGTGACGACGGGCAATAGCGCGCACAACTGGCAGATCGACAAGACCGTCTACAGCGATCCCAGGCGCAATTCACTGATCGAACGCGTGACGTTTCGCGCACTGAACGGCACGCGTCTCTCCGATCACAATCTCTATCTGCTGTTCAAGCCGCATCTCGACAATTTCGGCTCGGGCAACACAGCATGGACCGCGACCGCCGCCAATGGCCGCACGATGCTCGTCGGCAACCGGAATGCGCGCTATTCGGCGCTCGCGGTGTCGTTGCCGTGGAAAGTGAAAGGCGGCACGGCGATGGTTTCAAACGGCTTCGTCGCGCAAAGCGATGGCTGGACCGACCTTCTCGGCGGCGCGGCGCCGGACAAAACGATGGACTGGACGTATTCATCGGCGACGGGCGGCAACGTTGCGCAGATGGGCTGGCTGGACACGGGCGATGCCAGCGCGAGCAGCGTTTCGTTCAACGTGGTGCTGTCGTTCGACAGCGGGTCCGCGAACGGCGCGATGCAGACCGCCGCAAGCACCCTCGGCGACGACCTCGACGGCCTGCGCAACCAGTACGACGCCGCGTGGCATACCTACACTGCGGGCCTCTCGACGCAGGGCGGCAGCGCCGACAACGAGTACTACCTCGCCGCGATGACGCTCAAGACCATGCAGGACAAGAGCAACGGCGCAATGATCGCGGGCATCGGCACGCCTTGGGGCGAGACGCAGGGTGAGGGTAACATCGGCGGCTATCACCTCGTGTGGTCGCGCGATCTCTTCAAGTTCGCCAATGCGCTGATCACGGCGGGCGATACCGCCACACCGGAGACCGTCGTCCACTATCTCTTTGACACGCAGCAGCAAAAAACCGACTGCGGCAGGGCTGAATACGACGCCGACGGCTGTGCTCAAGGATTCAGCCGGACCGGCCGCTTTCCGCAGAATTCGTGGGTCAGCGGCTGGCCATACTGGCAGGGCACGCAGATGGACGAGCAGGCGATGCCGATCCTGCTCGCGTGGCGGCTGGGTCCGGGCGTGTATAACGCGTTGTGGCCGCAGATCCGGCTGACCGCCGACTACATTCTCGATACGGGTCCGTGGACGTATCAGGATCGCTGGGAAGAGAACGCCGGCTATTCGCCTTCGACGATCGCCGCCGAAGTCGCGGGGCTCGTTGCCGCCGCGCGCATCGCAGGGGAGAACGGCGACGTCGCGCGTGCCGGCAAATATCTCAGCGCCGCCGACTACTGGCAGCAGAACGTGACGCGCTGGACTTTCACGAGCAGTGGCTTCTACGGCAGCGGCCGATACTACGTCCGAATCAATCCGGCGAGCATGGGCCGGTCGGGCAGCGGCCCGCAGGTTTTCGAGCCGGCGAGCTATCCCGACTCGGGGCAGAACTACCTCGTCAAGAACGGCGGCGGCACGCGGGACGAGCGCGCGGTCGTCGACGGCGGCTTTCTGGAACTGGTCCGCATGGGCGTCAAGCGCGCCGGCGATCCGACGATCGTGAGCACGCTGGCAGTCTACGACGCCGTGCTCGCGACGACCATCAAGGACGCGAACCAGGCGTGGTTCCGCTACAACTTCGACGGCTACGGCGAGCACAACGACGGCAGCAATTTCGACGGGACCGGTGTCGGACGCGCGTGGCCCATCTTCACCGCCGAGCGCGGCATGTACAGCATCGCGAGAAGTGGAACCGGCAGCAGCGGCGCGCCGTACCTCGATGCGATCAGAACCTACGCAACGCCCGAGGGCTTCATCCCCGAGCAGATCTGGACGAACACCACGACGCTGCCCGACAACTGGCAAGTGGTGACGCCGGCGGGCGTGACAGTCGGCACGCCGACCGGGTCGATGGCGCCGCTCAACTGGGCGATGGGCGAATACATCAGCCTGCTGGCATCGATCCGCGCGGGCAGGGTGGTCGATATCCCGACGATCGTGTGTGCGCGCTATGCCAATTGCGTGGCTCCGCCGTCGAGCGGCGAGTTGGTCGTCACGTTCAGCGTGAACGCCGCTACGCAATCAGGGCAATACGTGTACGTTACCGGCGATACCGCGGCGCTCGGGAACTGGGACACGGACCTTGGTTTGCCGCTGGACCCAGCAAGCTATCCGATATGGAAAAACGCGTCGAATCTCGCGGCGGCGACAAACGTTCAATACAAGTACTACCGCAAGAATTCCGACGGCAGCGTGACTTGGGAAAACGTGGCGGGTGGGGGCAATCGGATGTTGAACGTGCCGGCATCGGGCGGCGCGGCTGTGAATGACGTCGTCAGTTGGTAGCGGTGTGGCCCAACGCGCGGCGAGCGGCTGACCGCCCGTCAAGCCGTGCATCGACATCACATTGCCGAATCCGCTGACAGGTTCTTCAACGCCGACGTCGTCACCTGAGAAGGCTGTATCGCCCGCATGACGACCCAGGCGACGAGATACGCCGATCCGCAAATGATGAACAGTATGTTATAGCCAGCACCGATGTTGCCGAGCACCTTGAAGTGATCGAGAACGGCACCCACCAGGAGGGGAAACAACGTCGCACCCAAAGCACCCGCCAGTCCGCCGATCCCGACGACCGATCCCACCAGCTCTTTCGGGAACATGTCGGAAGGCGTCGTGAAGAGATTCGCCGACCATCCCTGATGCGCGGCGGCCGCGAGGCTCAGGAGGCCGACCATCGCCCACATGTTCTCGATCCACGGCGAGAAGGCGATCGGCACGACGAGAAACGCGAGCGCGAGCATCGTCGTTCGGCGCGCCCGGCCGACGGGCCAGCCGCTCGCGATCAGCTTCGATGAAATCCAGCCCCCGCCGATGCTGCCGATCGAAGTCGCCGTGTAGACGATCACGAGCGGCAGGCCGAGGTTCTTCATGTCGAGATGAAAGCGCGAGTTGAAGTACGACGGCAGCCAGAACAGCATGAACCACCAGATCGGATCGGTAAGTAGCTTGCCGGCAAAAAACGCCCACGTCGCCCGGAGTTTGAGCAGCGAGACCCAACTGACCGAAGGCCCTTTCGACTCCGCCGCAACCCGATCGCCCGCAATGGTTTCGAGTTCCTGACTCGACACCTTCCTGTGCTTTTGCGGCGCCTGATACATCACGTACCAAAACCCCAGCCAGATGAAGCCCGTCAGCCCGGTGACCAGGAACGCGGCTTCCCAGCCGTAGGTTGCCGCGAGCCACGGGACGACCGCCGGAGCCGCGACCGCTCCGATGCTCGTACCCGAGGTCAGTATCCCGACGGCGAGCGCCTGCTCCTTGCGAGGGAACCATTCGGCGACGCTCTTGACCGCGCACGGAAAGCTGCCGGATTCCGATATCCCCAACAGCGCGCGCATCATGCCGAATCCCAGCGTGCTCCTTACGAGCGCGTGACCGCATGCCGCGATGCTCCAGACCAGCACGCAGACACCGTATCCGATCTTGACGCCGACCTTGTCGACCAGTTTGCCCGACAGCACCATCCCGACCGCATAACACGCGGTGAATACCACCACGATGTAGCTGTATTGAACCTCCGTCCAGTTGAACCTCACGGCGAGATCGGGTTTGAGCAGCCCCAACACCTGGCGGTCGAGATAGTTGATCGTAGTTGCGAAGAAAAGCAGCGCGCAAATGCGCCACCGATAGTTTGATCGGTCCATGTTTCGTCTCCTGACTGGGATTGCGTGTCTCTACACGTGACTTGAAGTGTTCCGGGTCATTACTGCCTGGCGGAAGTCCGCGTGACGTTTCTCGCGGAAAGCCTTGACGCCTTCCAGCGCATCGGGCGTCGCCTTGCACACGGAGGCGGCGAATTCGTGGGCAAGCTCGGGATGAGACGACTCGCACATTCTCAAGAGCCGCTTGCCGACGGAAAGCGAGGCTTGCGATCGGCGCTGGAGCACGGCGCAGACCGCGTCGACGCGTGCGTCGAGTTGATCGCCCGGCAGCGCTTCGTTGACGATGCCCCATTCGGTGGCGCGCAGCGCGCTGATCGGTTCGCCGAGCAGCACCATCTCACGCGTCCGGCTCGTGCCGACGAGTTCGGAAAGCCGCTGGCAACCCATCCATCCGGGAATGGCACCGACCGATGCCTCGGGAAATCCGACAGTCGCGTTCGTCGACGCGTATCGCAGATCGCACGACAACGCGAGTTCGAAGCCGCCGCCGAGCGCACTCGCCGACAGCACGGCAATAGTCGGAATATCGAGTTCCGCGATGCGCCGGAAGAGTCGGTTGCCCGCGCGGATGAAGCGGCTTCCCATCGCTTCAGGGTCGATGTCGCCCCATTCGTTGATGTCGGCGCCGCTGGAGAAAAAGCGCTCGCTGGTCGAGCGGAATGTGAGAACCCGAACGTCGCTGTCATCCTCCACTTGTTGCAGCGCCGCGTCGATTGCGCGCAGCATCTCCAGTGTGAGGGCGTTGTGCCGCGAAGGGCGGTTGAGCGTGATCGTCGCGATACGGCCGCTGCGCTCGAAAAGAACATCGGAAGTCGACATGATGGTTAGCCTGAATGGTTCGATGTGAAAGAGTGAAGGCTAGTGCGCCGCGTCCTGCAGCAGGTGATCGGCGATGAGCGGCTCGAACTCCATGCGGGACAGCACGTCTCTGTGCAGGTCCACGCCTTCCGCGATCTCGATGAGCGTCACGCCGAGCGGGTCGAGGCGAAAGACCGCGCGTTCCGTGATGTAGATCACTTCCTTGCCGTCGAGGCGCGCCTGCACGCCGCTGAACGTGATGTGCCGCACCTGCTTCACGAGCTTGGGGAAACTGCCCGGCGAGACGATCTCAAGCCGGTCGTCGTGCCTTGCCACCTTCAGTCCTTTGGCTTCGAATGCTCCGCAAAACACGATCTTCCGGGCGCCTTGCGCGATGTCCATGAAGCCGCCGGGACCGACCACCGTGCTCCCAAGTTTCGACACGTTGACGTTGCCCTCGGCGTCGAATTCGCCCATGCCGAGGAAGGTGACGTCAATGCCGCCGCCGCTGTAGAAATCGAATTGGTCGACGCTCGGAAGGATGGCGTCGGCATTGCGTGCCGCGCCGAACATCGCGCCATCGAGCATGCTGCCGTTGTGAATGCCTTGCTCCACGGAACCCCAGTAATCGGCGCGTCGTCCCTGCGCGCGCAGGATTTCGGGGATGGCGCCCGGAAAGCCGAAGCCGAAATTGACCGATTGATTGCGCCCGAGCTCACGCGCCGCACGTTCGCCGACGATTTCGCGCATGACATCGAGCGTCTGCTTTTCGTCGTCGTCGCCGACTTCCGCGAGCGCCTCGCCGCTGAGCGAAGGATCGTATTCGCTCACGGCGCATTGCCGCTGGGCCTGCCGCTCGACCGTCGTGTCGACGAGGATTCCGGGTACGCGCACGAGCCGTGCGGGCACGTAGGCGTCCGTGCGCCGCTTGACCTGCGCGATCACCTTGCCGCCGCTGTTATGCGCGGCCAGCGCGACTGCGTAGATATCGAGGTCGGCCGGCTCGTGACGCACGCTGAGATTGCCCTTGTCGTCGGCCGAAGACGCCATCACCAGCGCGACATCGACCTTGAACGGCTTGAAGCGCAGGTATTCCTCGCCGCCGATCTGAACGAGCTCGACGAGATCCTCGGTCGTCGCTTCGTTCAGCTTGCCGCCCCCGATGCGCGGATCGACGAACGTGCGCAAGCCGACTCGTGTGATGACACCCGGTCGACCCGCGCCAATCTCGCGGAACAGCGTCGCGATGACGCCGCCCGGAAAACTGTAGGCTTCGATCTCGCCCGCTTCGGCGAGACGCTGCATCGCGGACGACCAGACCCAGTGGCCGCCGATCACACGCCGCACGAGGCCTGCGTGCGCGAGGCGTCCGAGACCGCTGCCCTGTCCATCGCCCACGCCGAGCGCGTGAACGACCGTCAGGTTGCACGGATGACCCGTTTGCAGAAAACGCCGCTCGAGCGCCTGCAACAGCGCGTCGGGTTCGAGCAGGCCGCCGCCCGAACCCGTGATCGCAATCGTCGCGCCGTCGTGAATGCTCGCTACAGCGGTGTCCACATCGGTCCACTTTTTCATGTCGCCTCCGAATTTGAAGTGAACCAGTCGGGTTGTGATTTACACCGAACCGGTTCGTTACTTGTAGCGGATGTTCGCAGATCGAAACGCGCGGTTCAAGCGGTACGTTCGATTTTTCGGGTTTACGATGACGCCGGGTCACCACAAGCGGGTGGTGTAAAGTTTGCGCATTCGCTTTCACCGATTCCGAGGAAGTTCAGATGCCAACCACGTCTCAGGACGAAAAAATTCCCCGCAAAAAAGCCGTTCGCGACGCCCCGAAGCGCCTGCGCGACCCGGTTCAGACCCAGGCGAAAATTCTGGCGGCGGCGAAGGCAGAGTTCTCGAAGGTCGGCCTCGGCGGTGCGCGGATTGAGTCGATCGCCGAGAAGGCCGGCGTCAACAAGCGGATGATCTACGAGTATTTCAAGGGCAAGGAGGAGTTGTTCCAGTCCGTGCTGGAAGAAGCCTGGACGAGCATCCGCACGGCCGAAAGCGAACTGGAACTGGACCATCTCGCGCCGGTGGATGCGATCCGCGCACTGATGAAGTTCACCTGGGACTATTACCTCAAGCACCCGGAGTTCATGTCGCTCGTCAACAGCGAGAATCTTCATCGCGCGCGGCACGTGAGGAAGTCGCAGCGCTTTCGCGAACTGCACACGGGCTTCATCGACATGCTGCAACGCATACTCGACCGCGGCGTGGCGAGCGGCGATTTCCGTCCGGGCGTCGACGCGCGGCAACTGCATCTGACGCTCGCCGCCGTCGGCTACTACTACCTGACCAATCGTCACACGGGCGAAGTCATTTTCGGCTTCGACTTCCTCGCGAAAGAAGCGCTCCAGGCACGCCTCGAATTCAACATCGACACCGTGCTGAGCGTTCTGCGTCCGCGGTAACTCCTTTTTTTAGGTTCCAGTTGCACAGAGGGACAAGCACATCTTGTCGCTCTGTGCGCACGCCCGTGATTAGGGTAGGTCCCCTTGACACATCGCCGTTTCGCTCGTTAAATACCGAACCATATCGTTACTTGAGTGAAGGTGGACATGATGAAACGACCCGTAGCCCTGGTCACCGGCGCGAGAAGGGGAATCGGCAAGGCGATCGCGCTCGAACTGGCCGATGCCGGCTTCGACGTGGCCGTGACCGACGTCCAGCCATCCGCCGAACTCGACGACGTGTGCAGCAGCATCCGCGAGAAAGGCGCGCGCGCTTGCGCTGTCATCTCCGATCTCGGCGACATCGAGACGCACGAGGCGCTGTTTCAGCGCATCGAGCAGAGCCTCGGGCGGGTTTCGTGTCTGGTGAACAACGCGGGCGTTTCCGTCTTGTCGCGCGGGGACCTGCTCGAGGTCAGCGCCGAAAGCTACGACCGCTGCCTCCATGTCAACACCAGAGGGACGTTCTTCTTGATGCAGGCATTCGGAAAACGCATTGCCGAGGCCACCGCAACAACGGACCCGCAACCCTCGATCATTACGATCACTTCCTCGAATGCGGTGGCGGCGTCGCCGCAGCGGGGCGAGTACTGCGTATCGAAAGCCGCTCTTTCGATGGCCACGACGCTCTTTTCATTGCGCCTGGCACCGCTGGGCGTGAGTGTCTACGAGGTCCAGCCGGGCTTCATCGAAACCGAAATGACCGCGCCGTCCAAAGCGCGCTATGACGCGCTGATGGATCAGGGGCTGACCGCCATCAATCGCTGGGGCACGCCGCAGGAAGTCGCGAAGACGATTCGCACGCTTGCCACGGGCGGTCTTCCTTATAGCGTCGGTCAGACGATCCGCGTCGATGGCGGCCTTCTCATCAACAAATACTGAGTCGATCATGAACCTCACCATCAAGCTTCCGACCTCGCACGGCACACTCGAAAGCTACCGAATCCAGGGCAATCCGCTCGACGTGGTCGGGCCGTCGCGTCCATTCAACCGCATCGCGTATTCGGCGGCGCATGTCGTGGCCGACCCGCTCAATGCGGCCGAACTCGGCAGGCCGCCTGCGATCGACTGGAAGAAGACGATCGAATACCGTCGCTACCTGCTCGGTCAAGGGCTCGGCATCGCGGAAGCGATGGATACCGCGCAGCGCGGCATGGGTTTGCCGTGGGAGAGCGCGCTCGAACTCGTATCGCGCACGCTGGCGGAGACGAGCGATATCCCCGGCGCGCTGGTCGCTTCGGGATGCGGGACCGATCATCTGCCTGCATCCGATGCGAGAACCTGCGACGACGTCATCCGTGCCTACGCCATGCAAATCGAAGCGATCCAGCGCACCGGCAGCAGCATCATCCTGATGGCGAGCCGGGCGCTTGCGAAGGTGGCGCGCAAGCCGGAAGACTATGAGCGCGTGTATCGCGAAGTGCTCTCGATGTGCGATCAGCCTGTCATCCTGCACTGGCTCGGTGAAGCGTTCGATCCCGAACTCGCCGGCTACTGGGGCGCGTCGACTTTCGCGGAAGCCGCCGAGGTGTGCCTCCGCATCATCGTGTCGAACGTGAACAAGGTGGACGGGATCAAGATTTCGTTGCTCGACGATACAAAGGAAATCGCCTTCCGGCGGCGACTGCCGCACGGCGTCAAGATGTACACAGGCGACGATTTCAACTACCCGTCGCTGATCGCGGGAGACGACGCAGGCTATTCGCACGCGCTGCTCGGCATCTTCGATGCGATCGCGCCGGCTGCATCGCAAGCGCTTGCCGCGCTCGCCGCGAACGACCATCGGAAATACGAAGCGCTTCTTGCACCCACGGTTCCGCTTTCGCGACACATCTTTCGCGCGCCCACGCAGTACTACAAGACGGGGGTCGTTTTTCTCGCCTTTTTGAACGGCTTCCAGGATCACTTCTTCATGCTCGGCGGACATCACGGCATGCGTCCGCCGGCTTATCTCGCCGATGTCTTTCGCCTCGCCGATCAAGCAGGCCTCCTGCGTGATCCGGACGACGCCATGCGGCGCATCGGCCTCGTCATGAGCGGTTTTAATTGCACACATTGAGACGCGAGAGGCCGATCATGGAGACGCTGCAGGGAAGACTGGATCGCTGTTCGATCAACACAGCCACGCTCGGTCACAGGGAACCGCTTGGCGTGACAATCGACCGGATCGCCAGGGCTGGTTTCGGTGGGATAGCGCCTTGGCGGCATGAAGTCGAAGCAGGCGACGCCAGACAGTTGGCGAAGCAGATACAAGCTCACGGTCTGACCGTCACGGGTTACTGCCGGTCGACGTACCTTCCTGCCGCGACACGCCGCGAATTTGAAGCGAACATCGCGTCCAACAAGGCAGCGCTGAACGATGCAGCCGAATTGAATGCGCGTTGCTTCGTCATGGTGGTGGGTGGCATGCCAGAAGGCAGCCGCGATCTCGACGCAGCTCGCGCGCAAGTTTCAGAAGGCGTGGCGGAATTGCTCGAGACCGCGAGACGGGTCGGCGTTCCGTTGGCGCTGGAACCGCTGCATCCGATGTATGCCGCGAACCGCTCAGTGCTGAATACGATCGCGCAGGCGCTCGAGATGTGTGAGCGTATCGATCCGCAAGGGGCATCCGGCGCGCTCGGCGTCGCGATCGATATCTACCACTGCTGGTGGGACCCTCACTTGCTTCAGTCGATAGGAGCGGCGGGAAAAGCGCGCCGCATTCTCGCGTACCACGTATCGGACTGGCTGCGCGAGACGAGCGACATGCTTCTCGACCGAGGCATGATGGGCGATGGCGTTGTCGACCTGCGCGCGTTGCGTGGATGCGTCGAAGCGGCGGGATTCAAGGAACACGTCGAGGTCGAAATTTTTTCGGCAAGGAACTGGTGGCGCCGCGATCCTGACGAGGTTCTGCTGACCTGCGCCCGGCGTTTGCAAGACGTCTGCTAAGCGTCGTTGAACCGCAGCATCTTCTCCTTCAAGTCAGCAGGCACTTCAACCTTGCATCGGTTCTCCAGCGAAAACAGCACCACCGTCTGATCGATCTTCGCGCGCAACTCAGCGCCGACGCGCGCCGTCAGACGCAGTTTGATCGAGCTCGTTCCGACACCCTGCACCTGCAAACCAAATCGCAGGGTTTCGCCATGTTTGCTCGGAGCGATGAACTCGGCGTGGATGTTCACCGTCGGAATGCCGAGTCGCTCCGTGCCGATGAACTGCGCGTAATCAACGCCCAGTCCATCGTTGAACCAGTCTTCGAGCACTTCATGAAAAAGGACGAAGTACTGCGGATAAAACACGATTCCAGCGGGATCGCAGTGTTGAAACCGCACGATCTTGTCGCATTGAAATTCGCTTGTTGTGGTCATATCGCGAAGCTCCGTGGCCTACGTGGGCATGAAGTTCGACTGCGCCTTTGCGGCGCGAATCGCGTCGTCGAAAGAGGCGGCGGTCGCCACATGCCGATGATTCACCGTGACGAGCCATCCATCGTGCGAAAGGCACCAGCGAATCTTTCCGCTCTCCAGCAATCCGGAGAACCACCGCCACACAGAGGCATCCTCGGCGTTGGCACATGCGGCGGCCAGTGCGCGAGCCTCCCGGAGGCTGTGGACGTCGATCATTTCACTTTGCATGCGACAAAATTCCGTCGATCACGCGTTGATTGCCAAGCGAGTTCTCCAGCGGAAATGCGATCGATTTTCTATGTCCAATTGACACTGAGCCGAAGTCCTCTACCATCAGTTGATACTGATCGACATTGCCGAACTCGAAAGTCTCGATCTCTCCGCTAGCGTCGGAACGAATGCTGATTTTCGCGTTACCGTACACGCCTGGATTGAAGGGCGCTTCCAGGGATAGCCAGCCTTTGGACCCGTGGAAGACCATGTGCTGACGCCGCGAGAGTTGAGTGCCGCAGTAGAAGTTCAGGCGAAAGCCGGGGAAAGCGAGATTGCAGATTGCGAGCCTATCAGTGCCGTAGCGCGGGTCGATGGTGATGTCGGCGTGTACCGAGAGTGGTTCGAGACCCGTCGCGATACGCGTCGTCACGACGGGATAGACGCCGATGTCCCGCACGCCGCCGCCCCCCAATGCCAGATCGTTCTTGAGGGCGTTGGGATCATCGTTGAAGTAGGTAAACGAGCCTTCCACGAGTTCAAGATTGCCGAGCGTGCCATCGGAGATCCGATCACGCACGAACGCCCATTGCGGATGATGCGCGACCATGAACGCTTCGCCGCACAGGAGCCCGGTCGAGTCGCGAAGTTCGATGAGTTCCTTAACCTGCGCCGCGTTCATCGCGATCGGTTTCTCGCACAACACGTGCTTTCCCGCAAGAAGCGCCTTCTTGCACCACTCGAAGTGACTGGCCGTCGGCAACGGAATGTACACGGCATCAACGGCGTCGCTTGCGATGATTTCATCGTAACTCGCATACGCGGCAGGTATACCGTGTCGTTCAGCAAAAGCCGCCGCACGTTCGCCATCTCTGGCGGCCACGCACACCACACGGCCGTTGCTCGACCGCTGGATTGCCGGCACCACGAACTTGTCGGCGATTCTGGCGGCGCCGAGTACGCCCCATCGGATCATGTCTCGCATTATCGATTCCTTGGGTTCAGCATATTGTCTGAAGTCGTTCGGCGCAGACACTCAGCACTTCATCCGGATCGCGGCGCCACCAGTTTTCTTGGGAGAATATCTCGACTTCGACCAGCCCGTCGTATCCGTTGCCTTCAACGCTCTCACGCATCGCGCGCAAATCGACGACACCGTCGCCCATCATGCCGCGGTCGAGCAGCATGTCGCGCGTTTCGCGCAGCCAGTCGCATACGTGAAACGCAAGCATGCGGTGCGCCTGACCAGCCGCCGCGATCGATGCTTGCAACGCTGGGTCCCACCAGCAGTGATACACATCGACGGCGACGCCGAGAAAGCCCGAGCGTTCGGGGTCCAGCTTTTCGCAGATTTCCAGCGCCTGCGCAAGCGTATTGAGCACGGCGCGGTCGGCAGCGTACATCGGATGCAGCGGTTCAAGCGCGAGCGGAACGCCGTATTCACGCGCTGTTGCAAACAATTCGCCAATGCCTTCGCTGACTTGTGAACGCGCGCCGTTTAGATCGCGGCTTCCCTCCGGCAAACCGCCGACGACCATCACGAAGCAGCGCGCGCCGAGCGTCGCGGCGTCACGCAACGCAGCCTTGTTCGCCTCGATGTTCGCAACGAACCGCGCATGCGTCGCAGCCGGCAGATAGGTGGACCGGCAATAGCCCGTGACGGTCAGATCGAGCGACTTGATCTGCCTCGCGATCGCCGCGACGTTCGCCTTCTCCACCTCATGACGCCACGGCGCAATGCCGCCAAATCCAGCCCTCGCGATACGATCAATCGTGAGGCTGAGCGGTTCTCGATGACCGAGCGTCGCGGTGTTGATGGAGCACAGGTCGAGTCTTCCCTTCAGGTTTCTCATGATTGTCCAGTGTGATATCGAAGACGAGCAGCCCGTTATCGCCGCCTTCCAGCGCCTCGATGAGCCGCGCGCCGATCGCGCGATGCGTCGGATGCGCAAGGTAGGAAAAGCACGCGTCACGGCTCACGAAGTCCATCATGAAGCCATCGGCGAAGTCCATGCCGTAGCCTTCGGGCGAGACGTTCGGTCCGCACTGGAAGTTCGTGAACTCGATGCCGGGAATCTCCGCGAGGCGCCTGATCTGCTCGAAAAAAGCGAGGCGGCTCGAGGCTTGAACGTCGCTGCGGAATCGGCATAACACGATGTGTCGCACGGGTCCCTTCGCGCTCGTCATGATCAGTCTCCGCAACCAAGCGATGCCATGACCTTGCGCATGCGAGCGATTGCATTCTCTGGGTCGCGCAGAAGGCCGGCCTGATCGGCGAGACGGAACACGTCGGCAAGGTAAGCGGGCGGGCGCATGCCGTGATGGCCGCCGAGCATGAAGAAGTGGTTCTGGAAGCCGTTCAGGTAAGCGAGGAACACGACGCCGGTCTTGTAGTACTGCGTCGGCGCACGGAAGATGTGGCGCGACAGCAGGACGGTTGGCGAAAGCAGCGCGTGGAACGTATCGAGGTCGTTGGCGGCGAGCGCGTCGAGTGCCTGCGATGCGGCTGGCGCAATCGCATCGAAGATGCCGAGCAGCGCGTGCGAATAGCCTGCTTCATCTCCCGCGATGAGCGACGGATAGTTGAAATCATCGCCTGTGTACATCTTCACCGTGGGCGGCAGTTGTCGACGGAAAGAGATTTCCTTCGCGTCGTCAAGCAACGAAATCTTGATGCCGTCCACACGATCGACGCTCGCGCCGATCACGTCGAGGCAGACTCGCGCGGCGCCCTCGTAGTCTTTCGCGCCCCAGTAGCCCGCGAGTTCAGGATCGAACATCTCACCGAGCCAGTGCAGGATCACCGGCTGGTCGCACATCGCCAGCACTTCACGATAGACGCGCCGATAGTCGTCCGGCGTGCGTGCCACGCGGGCGAGCGCGCGGCTTGCCATCAGGATGATGCGTCCGCCGACGCGCTGGACCGCTTCCAGTTGCTCTGCGTAGGCCTGGATCACCTGATCGCAGTTCGTGATCGAATTCAGCGCCACGTGATCCGTGCCGCAGCCCGATGCAATCGATGCGCCCGGAATATCGCGTGTGCCTTCGACCGTGCGCGTGATCAGTTCGAGCGCGCTGTGCCACGGCAAGCCCATGCCGCGTTGCGCGGTGTCCATCGCTTCGGCGATGCCGAGACCTTGCTCGATGAGATAGCGTCGATAGTCGAGCGTGCGCTCCCAGTCGATGGCGGGTTCCGCGTTCAATTCGCCAGCGCGAAGCGGATCGGCAACGACGTGCGCCGCCGAATACGCGATTCGGTTGAACGGCCGGGCAGGCGCGCGAACATCGAGCGGCGTGCCTTGCAGGCGATAGCTGTCCATCGTGCCGGACGCGCTCGGAAGGTTGAGTGTGAGGTTCATATGCGTGGTCAGTATTTGGTCACAAGGAGGCCGCCGTCGACACGGATGGCCTGTCCGACGCTGTAGGGCAGGCCGCCTGTGGCGAGCGTGCGCACGGCGGTCGCGACTTCCTGCGGCGTGCCCCAGCGCTTGATCGCCGTGAGGCCCTGCTCCATCTGCGCGTCGTAGCGTGCGCGGGAGGGCGCGGTCATTTCCGTTTCGATCAGGCCGGGCTGTACTTCGTAGACGCTCACACCGTGCTCGGCGAGCCGCAACGCAAAGAGCGTGGTCGCCATCGAGAGGCCAGCCTTCGACACGCAGTATTCGCCGCGCAAAGGCGAGGCGGCGACCGCGTTCGATGACGTGATCGTGATGACGCTCGGATGAGGCGCCATGCTTGATTGGGCGCGAGAGAGGAAATGCTTCGCGAACGCCTGCATGAAAAAGAACGTACCGCGCGTATTCACGGCAATACATCGATCGAAACTCTCAGGCGTCACATCGAGCAGATCGCCGCGCGACATCACCGATACGCCCGCGTTGTTCACGAGGCAATCGATCGGGCCGCCGAGACGCGCCTCGATATCGAGCAGCGTCGCGCGATGCGAGCCGACGTCGGCGAGATCGGACACGACCGCGATCGCGCGGGCGCCGGTCTTTTCGACGTCGGCGACCGCTTGATCCAACTCGTTGGATGCGACCGCGTCCGTCAACGCGACATCGAATCCGGCGCGTCCAAGCTCGACCGCAATCGCCTGCCCAATACCGCGCCGGCTGCCCGTGACGAGTGCAACAGGGCGGCCGCTCATAACTGCGCTCCGTTGCTGACAAGATCGCGAGCGATGATCGTGCGCTGGATCTGGTTCGTGCCTTCATAGATCTGCGTGATCTTCGCATCGCGATAGAGACGCTCGACTTCGTAGCCGCGAATGTAGCCGCTACCGCCAAAAATCTGCACGGCATTCGCGCTGTGCTTGACCGCCGTATCGCCGGCGAAGCACTTCGCCATCGAGCAGGCGATACTCGCGCGGTCGCCGGCTTCGAGTCGTTCTGCGGCATCGCGCACGAGCAGGCGCGCGGCCTGAATGTCCTTCGCCATGTCCGCGAGCATCCACTGCACGCCCTGAAATTCGGCGATGTGAGCGCCGAACTGCTTGCGCGTCTGCGCATACTCGAGCGCCGCTTCAAGCCCCGCCTGCGCGATGCCGACAGCCAGCGACGCGATGCCTACACGCCCCTTGTCGAGCACGCTCATCATGATGTGAAAGCCGCGGCCTTCCTTGCCGAGCAGGGCATCGTGCGGAAGCTTCACGCGATCGAAATGCAGCTCGCCGACCTGCGATGCGCGCTGGCCCATCTTGTGCTCCTTCGGCCCTTTCGATACGCCCGCCGAATGACAATCGACGATGAAGATGCTCATGCCGCGCTTGCCCGCCGACGGGTCGGTGCGCGCGAGCACGAAGGCGAGATCCGCGACGGGCGCGTTATGAATCCAGAGCTTGGCGCCGCTGAGTTCCCAGCCCTCGGCGGTGCGCGTTGCGGTGGTGCGGATGCCGGACACATCGGTACCCGCGTCCGATTCGGTGATGCAGTAGGCGGGCCGCAATTCGGCGCGCAGCAGCGGCTCGATGTACTTCGCGCGCTGCTCGTCGGTGCCGTGCACGCTGAGCAACGTGCCGACCAGTTCGAGCAACCCACACTGGTCCGCCACCGACGCATAGCCGCGCGACAGTTCTTCCATGACGAGCGCGTACGCGGTGACGTCCAGTCCCGCTCCACCGAATTCTTCCGGCACCGTGATGCCGAACAGGCCGAGTTCGCCCATCTGCTTGTAAATCTCCGCTGGAAAACGCTCCTCGCGGTCCAGTTCTTCGGCCAGGGGTCGAATCACTTCCGTTGCAAAACGCCGCGTCGTATCGCGGATCTGCTCGTGGGTTTCCGAGAGTCTCATGCTGTCTCCATCTTTAATCGTCATACCTGATTTTTGCGGTGCAACGCGCCGGTTCAGGTAAACCCGAGCGCTGCGCAATATCCCTTGAATTCAGTGGTTTCGTGTGCCAACATTCGCAGCAAGTAACCATCTGGTGGGTTATTTAAGACCAACGAATGGCCGCTGTCAACGGGTTTTGCGGCCGATCTGAAACGGAGGGTGCGGTGAACAAGTGGACGACGGCTGCGGATGCGGTCGAGCAGATTTTCGACGGCGCGACGATCGCGCTGGCAGGTTCGGGAGGCGGCTTGCTCGAAGCGGACGCGGTGCTCGCAAAGCTCGAAGAGCGGTTTCTCTCGACCGGGCATCCGCGCGATCTGACGCTCGTGCACGCGCTCGGCATCGGGGATGGAAAGGGCAGCGGTCTTGGGCGTTTTGCACATGCCGGCATGGTCAAGCGCGTGATCGGCGGGCACTGGAGCTGGGCGCCGGCGATGCAGAAACTGGCGAAGGACAACGCCTTCGAGGCATACAGCTTTCCCGCTGGCGCGATTTCCACGCTGCTGCGGGAAATCGGTGCGGGGCGACCGGGTCTCGTCACGCACGTGGGCCTGCGCACCTTCGTCGATCCGCGTATCGATGGCGGCAAGATCAACGAGCGCGCGACCGAGGATCTGGTCGAACTGATCGAACTGGATGGACGCGAATACCTGCGCTACAAGCCTTTCGAGGTGGATTTTGCGATCGTGCGCGGCTCGTCGGCGGATGAGAGCGGCAACGTCACGCTGCGCCGCGAACCCGCCGATCTCGACGTCTACGCCGCCGCGCTCGCCGCGCACAACTGCGGCGGCCGCGTGATCGTGCAAGTGAAGGAGCGCGAGCCCGCGGGCTACGTTCCGGCGCGGCTCGTGCGCATTCCCGGAATCCTCGTCGATGCGCTCGTCGAGACACCGGAGCAGGTGCAATGCGTCGTCTCGGACTACGATCCGGCGTTGAGCGGCGAAGCACTATGCGCGATCGGCGATGGGTTTTATGAAGTGCCTACTGGCATTCGCCGCATGATCGCCGCGCGCGCCGCGCATGAATTACATGCGGGACAGTCGGCGAATTTCGGCTTCGGCATTCCCGGCGGTATCCCCGCGTTGCTTGCGGAACAGGGGCGGCTCGGCACGTTCTGGGGATCGGTGGAACAGGGCATCCATAACGGCGCGATGCTCGACGGCCCGATGTTCGGCACCGCGCGCAATGCGGAGGCGATCCTGCCGAGCGTCGATCAATTCGACTTCTACAGCGGCGGCGGCGTCGACGTGACCTTTCTCGGCATGGGCGAAATGGACGGCGAGGGCAACATCAATGTGTCCAAGCTCGGTTCGACGGTGGTTGGACCGGGCGGCTTCATCGACATCACGCAGGGCGCCCGAAAGATCGTGTTTTGCGGAAGTTTCGAAGCGAAGGGGCTGGAGGTCGAACAAGTAGGGGCGCGTTTGAATATCGTCTCGGCGGGCAGCGTGCCGAAGCTCGTCCAGCGCGTGCAGCACATCACGTTCAGCGGCGAGCAGGCGCGCCTTTCCAGGCAGGAAGTGCTGTACGTGACCGAGCGCGCGGTGTTTCGTCTCGAAGCGGACGGCGTGCGGCTGATCGAAGTGGCGGACGGTATCGATGTCGAGCGCGACGTGCTGGCGCGCATGGCGTTCCGCCCGCTCGTCGACGAAGCGTTGCTCGTGCGCACGCATGAGAAGGTGGCGTGATGACAAGGCGCGTGGAGGACTTTCGCACGCTCCACGCGCCGTGGCGGTCAGGGTCGCACGATGCGCAGGACCGTCTCGACATTGAAGTCGATGCGGCTTTTCAGCGCGGCCTTGTCCATGAAGTCGATGTCGAAAATCACGCCGCTCGTGAAGCGGTTGGTCAGATAGTAGTAGCCGATTGCGGCCATCGTGATATGCAATTGCCGCGCGTCGACGCCGCTTCGAAACGCGCCCGCCTCGACGCCGCGATCGAGTATGCGCTGCAGCATGGAGATGAATCCCTGATGCATCTCCTTGAACTTCTGCGACTTCTTGACGTGCCGTGCCTTGTGAAGATTTTCGCTGTTCACGAGCGTCATGAACTCGGGGTTGCGCAGGTAGTAATTCCACGTATGCGTGGTGAGGGCGACAAGCGCGTCCTCGGGCGAGAGATGTTCGAGGTCGAGCTTCGATTCGGCGGAGCGGATGTCGGCGTAGGCGTCTTCGAGCACCGCGACGAACAGTTCCTCCTTGCTGCCGAAGTAGTGATAGATCATCCGCTTGTTGGCCTTGGCGCGCGTCGCGATCGCTTCGACGCGGGCACCGGCGAGACCGAGCTTCGCGAACTCTTTTTTCGCGGCTTCGAGGATGCGGGCTCGCGTGACCTCGGGGTCCCGCTGCCTCGGCTGGCGTGCGACAACCGCTTCGCCGGGCTTGGCGGCACGTTTTTGTGGGGTGGTTGCAAGAGTCATGAGGGTGTCGAGAGAAGAGAGATCGGGGACGCAATCGGAGTGCCGTGCTGCTGACTATAAACCAAAAAGGGTGTTGTCAGGAAGTAACCGGATGGTGCAAAATGAGTCCGGTCACGAGACGCTGGGAATATTAAGCGTCGCCGTAAAAAAGCTAATTGGAGGCAAGAATGACGGATTTGAGCGAACTGGCAGCCGCGCTGCGCGTACCCGCCGAGCCGGTGCGTACGCCGATGTTCATCGACGGCCGAGACTACACCGGCGCAGGCGACTGGGTGACGCGCAAGAGCCCCGGCCACGGCGTGCCGGTGACGGCCGCGATGCGGGCATCGAGGGGCGATCTGGACGTCGCGGTCGCAGCCGCGCGGCGCGCCTTCGATGACGGCCGCTGGTCGCGGCTCACGGGCGAGCAACGCGCGACAGTGCTGCTGAAGGCGGCGCAATTGATCCGCGACAACGTCGAGACGCTGGCCTATCTGGAGACGCTGGAAAGCGGCAAGCCCATCGGTCAGTCGCGCGGCGAAGTGACGGCAGCGGCAGGCATCTGGGAATACGCGGCGGGCCTCGCGCGCGTCGTTCACGGCGACTCGCACGACACGCTCGGCCCCGATATGTTCGGGCTCGTCGTGCGGCAGCCGGTCGGCGTGGTGGGCATCGTCACGCCGTGGAATTTTCCGTTCTTCATCCTCTCGGAACGCTTGCCGTTTGCGCTCGCGGCGGGATGCACGGTGGTCGTCAAGCCGGCGGAACTCACGTCGAGCACGACGCTCAAGCTCGCCGCGCTGCTGACCGAAGCAGGCCTGCCCGATGGCGTCGTCAACGTGGTGACGGGGCTCGGCTCGGTGGTCGGCCAGGCGCTCGCGGAACACATGGACGTCGACATGATC
This sequence comes from Caballeronia humi, assembly GCF_001544475.1. Classification (GTDB taxonomy): domain Bacteria; phylum Pseudomonadota; class Gammaproteobacteria; order Burkholderiales; family Burkholderiaceae; genus Caballeronia; species Caballeronia humi. Next base: position 268,678 of record NZ_FCNW02000005.1, read on the forward strand.
TCGTTCACCGGCTCGACGCCGGTAGGTCGCTCGGTGCTCGCTGCGGCCGGCGGCAATATGAAAAAGGTCGGTCTGGAACTGGGCGGCAAAAACCCGCAGATCGTCTTCGCCGACGCCGATCTCGACGATGCCGCCGATGCTATCGCCTTCGGCATCGCGTTCAACGCGGGTCAGTGCTGCGTGTCGGGCAGCCGGCTCGTTGTGCATCGCTCGGTCGAAGCGGAGGTCGTCGAGCGAGTGCGGGCGGTGCTGGCGAAGGTGCGCGTCGGCGACCCGCTCGATGCGTCGAATCACGTCGGCGCGATCGTCGAGGCGCGTCAGTTCGACAAGATTCGCGGCTTCATCGACGCAGGCACGCGCGACGGTGCGCAACTCGTCTGCGGCGGCACGGCCAGCAGCGAAGGCGAACGCTTCTTCATCCAGCCGACGGTGTTCCGCAACGTGCACCCGGGCAGCGCGCTCGCGCAGGAAGAAATCTTCGGACCGGTGCTTTCGGTTACGCCGTTCGATACCTTCGATCAGGCGATTCAACTGGCGAACGGCGTGCCATACGGCCTCGCCGCGAGTATCTGGACGCGCGATCTGCAAGGCGCGTTCAAGAGCCTGCGCGACGTTCAGGCTGGTCGCATCTGGGTGAATTGCACGATCACCGGCGGTCCGGAATTGCCGATCGGCGGGGTCAAGCAATCGGGTATCGGGCGCGAGACGGGGCGTTACGGCGTCGAGGAATATACCGAACTCAAATCGGTGCACGTTCAGCTCGGCAACCGGCCGCGCTGGATTGCGTAAGGTCAATCTATCAACGAAGCGGTCGTGAAGAATCGCATGAAATGCAGAATCGGAGACAGCAATGTATGACTATGTGATCGTGGGTGGTGGCCCGGCAGGCTGCGCGTTGGCCGCGCGCCTGACCGAAGACGCAAGCAACCGTGTACTGCTGCTCGAGGCCGGTCCCGCCGATACCGACCCCTACATCCATATGCCGGTCGGCTTCTTCAAGATGACGGGCGGCCCCTTGACGTGGGGCTATCGCACGGCGGCGGCAGCAGAAACGCAGCGTCGGCAGATTCCGTTCGCGCAGGCCCGCGTGCTCGGTGGCGGTGGCTCCATCAACGCGATGGTCTACACGCGCGGCCAGCCGGAAGACTACGACGGCTGGGAACGCGACGGCTGCACGGGCTGGGGCTTTCGCGACGGTGTGCTGCCCTATCTGCGTCGCATGGAGGACAACGAGCGCCTGTGCAACGAGTATCACGGCGTGGGCGGGCCGCTCGGTGTGTCGGATCTCATCAGCGTCAACGAGCTTACCAAGGCCTTCGTGCTGGCCGGCCAGGAAGCGGGCCTGCCGTACAACAGCGATTTCAACGGCGCGCGGCAAGAGGGCGTCGGCGTCTATCAGGTGACCCAACGCGGCGGGCGTCGTTGCAGCGCGGCGGTCGGCTATCTTCAGCAAGCCCGCTCGCGCAGCAACCTGACGGTAAAGACCAATTGCCTCGTGTCGCGCATCGTGATCGAGAACGGCCGCGCGGCAGGCGTCGAATTCGCCGATCAGCAGGCGCGCTCGAACGTCGTCATCGCGCGGGCCGAACGCGAGGTCATCGTGACGGCGGGCGCGATCGGCTCGCCCAAGCTGCTGATGCTGTCCGGCATTGGGCGCGCAGCGGATCTCGAACGCGTCGGCATCAAGCCGCTGCATGCGCTCGATGGCGTGGGCGCGAATCTGCAGGATCACTTCGACATCGACATCGTCTATGAACTCAACGGCCCCTACAGCCTCGACAAGTACGCGAAGAAGCACATGATGTTGCTCGCCGGCCTCGAATACAAAATGTTCAACAAGGGGCCGGTGACGTCGAACATCGCCGAGGGTGGAGCGTTCTGGTATTCCAGCAGCGACGTGCCGACGCCCGACCTGCAGTTCCACTTCCTGCCGGGCGCTGGTGTGGAAGCGGGCGTGCCGCCCGTGCCTTCGGGTTCGGGCTGCACGCTCAACTCGTACTTTCTGCGCCCGAAGAGCCGCGGCAGCGTCACGCTCAACAGCGCCGATCCCGCCGATGCTCCGGTCATCGATCCCGCCTACATTCGCGATCCGTATGACCTGAAAGTAGCGGTGGAGGGCATTCGCCAGAGCCGCGAGATCATGAACCAGCATGCGCTTCGCAAGTACATCAAGAGCGAGCACTTTCCGGGGAGCGCCGTGCGCTCGCAGGCGCGGTACGAGGAATATGCGCAGCAGTACGGACGCACGGGCTATCACCCGGTCGGCACGTGCAGGATGGGTGTCGACGAGATGTCGGTGGTCGATCCGCAACTGCGGGTGCGGGGCATCGAAGGGCTGCGGGTTGCGGATTCGTCGGTGATGCCGCGCATCGTCAGCTCGAATACCAACGCGCCGACACTGATGATCGCGGAAAAGGCCTCGGACCTCATCCGCGGACGTGCAGCGGCGCAGGCGTCGGCAGTCGGTCAGTTGGCGGGTTACGCGGGCAGGCCGACGCGCGACACCGCTGTCACGGTGGCATAACAAGACGAGGCCCGCGAAGGGCCGCTTCAACTTAGTTGAGTTCTCTGTTCAACAAGTAAATATCTATATATTTATTTGCATCGCTAGCGATTCATTCGGAGGAGACATCATGTCCAGACAAGACGACCAACGCTCGGCCCTTTCGCGCCGGGACTTCATCAAGCTCGGCGCAGGGGCGGCATTCGCCGTGGCCGGCGGCGGCTTATCGAGCCTGTCGCTCGGCGCGGGACAGACGACGCTCGCCTGTTCCTTCCGCTCGCTCACCAATCCGTATCACGCGGCTTTCAATAAAGGTGCGCAAGCCTTCGCGACGAGCGTGGGCCTGCCGTACGTGCCGCTGACGACCGAAGGCAGTTCGGAGAAGGGCATCGCCGATATTCGTGCTCTTCTGCAAAGGACCAACGGCAACCTCGTGCTCAACGTCGACCCGAACGATTCGGCCGACGCACGCGTGATCGTCGAAGCATGCTCGAAAGCGGGCGCCTTCGTCACGACGATCTGGAACAAGCCGAAGGACCTGCACCCGTGGGACGCGAACCCTAACTACGTCGCGCATCTTTCGTACGACGGCGTCGCGTACGGCGAAGAATCCGCGACGGCATTATTCAAGGCGATGGGCGGCAAGGGCGGCGTGGTCGCGCTCGGCGGCATTTTCAGCAACGTCCCGGCGATCGAGCGCAAAGCGGGCCTCGACGCCGCACTGAAGAAGTTCCCCGGCATCCAGTTGCTCGACTTTCAGGTCGCGGACTGGAATTCGCAGAAAGCGTTTCCGATCATGCAGGCCTGGATGACACGCTTCAACGCGAAGATCAAGGGCGTATGGGCCGCGAACGACGACATGGCGCTCGGCGCGATCGAGGCATTGCGCGCCGAGGGCCTCGCGGGCCAGATGCCGGTTACCGGCATGGACGGCACGCCGCCCGGGCTCAGCGCCATCAAGGCGGGTGAACTGATCGCATCGGTCGACTGGGATCCGTACTGGCTCGGCGGGATAGGCCTCTCGATGGGTCTGCAGGCGAAGGACAAAAAAGTCGACGTGGCGACGCTGCCGAAGGATCGTCGCGAGTCGTATTGCAAGGCCACGTTCGTGACCAAGGCGAACGTCCAGGACGTCATGAAGCGCGCGAGCGTGCCCAGTGTCGATTGGAACAACCTCTATGCCCGCGTCGCGGGTCCCGTGGTGTATCGATGAACAAGCTGACCGTAGCGCCCACCCGGCAGGCCATGTCCACAAGAACAACCGGGATTCCGATCGTATCGAAGCAGGCACTCGTGCGACGATTTGCACCGCTGCTGGTGCTGGTGGCGCTCGGTCTTTGCATCGGCGCGCTGAACCACGACTTCTTCGATCCCATGAACCTCTCGCGCATCGCGGTGGGTGCCGCGATTCCGCTCACCATCGCACTCGGCGCCGCGTTCGTCATTCAGCTTGGCAGCATCGATTTGTCGGCTGAGGGCATCGTGGCGGTCGCGGCGATTGCGGTGTCGATGCTGGTCGAGAACTCGTACAACGACAACCACTTCGGGCTTTGGGTGCTGGCCGTGGCGCTTGCTGCCGGCGCGGTGCTCGGTCTCGCGAACGGCGTGCTGCACGTTTTCCTGCGCATCCCGTCGTTCATCACGACGCTCGCGATCGGCTTCGTCGCGACGGGGATCGGGACCGCGTGGCTGTCGGGGAACACGATCCGCGTGAGCGACCCGTCGTTGCGTGCTATCGCGATCACGCGCTATCTGGGCGTGCCGCTGTCCGTCTGGATCGCGGTGGCGATGCTCGGCGTCGCGTGGTTCGTCTACAAGCACACACTGCTCGGCCGTCACACGCTGGCGATCGGCGGTGGCGAGGATCTGGCGCGGCTGAGCGGCGTTCGCGTGTCGCGCGTGCGCATCGCCGTGTTCGCGCTGGCGGGTGTCTTCTATGGCGTCGCGGGCATCCTCGCCGTTGCGCAATACGGGCAAGGACATGCGCGCATCGCGGACGGTCAGCTCTTTGTTGCGATCACCGCGATCGTGGTGGGCGGAACGTCGCTCGCAGGCGGCAACGGCAGCCCGATGAACACACTGGTCGGCACGCTGATCGTGATCGTACTGAGCAACGGCATGGTGCTGCTCGGTGTCCCGCCCTATGTGCAGCAGGGTATCCAGGGCGTGCTGATCATCGCCGCCGTGACGCTCGCGCTGAATCGCTCGCGCCGGCGCATCGTCAAGTGAGCGTGAGGAGAATAGACATGCTTTCACTCAAGAACGTCACCAAGCGCTTTCCGGGCGTGCTCGCGCTGGACAACGTATCGATTGAAGTGCGGCCGAATGAAATTGTTGGCTTGATCGGCGAGAACGGCGCGGGCAAGTCCACGCTGATGAAGTTGCTGACTGGCGCGTATCGCCAGGATACCGGTGAGATCGAACTGGGCGGCAAGCCGCTCGTGATCCGCAATCCGCGCGACGCGACGTCCAAAGGCATCGCGATGGTCTATCAGGAGCAGTCGATCCTGCCGAACCTCACGGTCGCGGAGAATCTGTTTCTTGGGCGCGAAGAAGAATTCGTCACGTTCGGACGCGTGAACTGGACGAAGCTCAAGCGTGCGGCGAAGAAGGAGCTTGCCACGGTGCATCTCGACGTCGATCCGCTGACGCTGTGCGAGGATCTCTCGTTCGGGCAGCGGCAGATGGTGGAACTCGCGAGAGCCTTGTCGCTTGCGAGCCGCACTGGCGGCACCCCGATCATTCTGCTCGATGAACCCACTTCTGTACTCGAAGCCGGCGAGATCGAGATTCTGTTCGGCCTCGTGCGTGAGCTGAAGTCGCGTGCTTCGTTCGTGTTCGTTTCGCATCGGCTCGATGAATTGCTGTCGTTGAGCGATCGCGTGTATGTGATGAAGGACGGGAAGGTCGTGTCGGAAATGGCTTCGGGTACGGCATCGGTCGCGAAGCTTCATGAACTGATGGTCGGACGGTCGCTGCACAGCGAGTACTACCGCGAGAATTTGCAGAAGCCGTGCCGCGCGGAAGTGGCGCTGTCGGTGGGCAACGCAACGCTGGGTCACGTGCTCAACGACGTCTCTTTCGACGTTCGGTGCGGCGAAGTGTTCGGCGTGGCTGGCGTGGTCGGGTCCGGACGCGAGGAACTTTGCAGGGTCATTGCAGGGCTGGAGAGTCTCGATAGCGGCGAGGTGATGGTTGGCAATACACGTCTCAAACCGCAGGCAAATCACGCTGTTTCGCTCGGTATCGGATACGTTCCGCGTGAGCGCAAAGTTGAAGGGCTTGTCACGCAAATGAGCGTCGCGCAGAACCTGACGCTGCCGCGTCTTGGCGCGGTCAGTCGTGCAGGCGTGGTGAGGAAGTCCAGCGAACGCGCGCTCGCCAATGACTGGATTCAGCGCCTGCACATCAAGACGCCGGGACCCGACGCATCGTGCCGCAACCTCTCGGGCGGCAATCAGCAGAAGGTCGTGCTCGCGAAGTGGCGTTTCGCAGGCAGCCGGATTCTCGTGCTCGACCACCCGACGCGCGGTCTCGATGTCGGTGCGAAGGAAGAGGTCTATCAACTCATCCGCGAATTGACGGCGGAAGGTGTCGCTGTCGTGCTGACGGGCGACACGCTCGAAGAGATTCTGGGGCTCAGTCATCGCGTGATGGTCATGCGCGACGGCCGCGCCGAGAAGATTCTGCCGTGCGAAGTGGGTCACAAGCCCTCGCAGGTCGAAATCGTCGAACACATGGTCTGAGGTCAACATGCCACAACTGAACGCATCCATCGCGACGAAGCTGCGCGACAACGCGCCCTTCCTCGCTCTTATCGTGCTGTACGTGCTGATCGAAGTCGCACAGCCGAGCTTCCTCGCACCGTCGACGCAACTCGGCCTGCTCGCCGATAGTTCGACGCTTTTCATCATGGCCGCAGGCACGACGTTCGTCGTGCTGCTCGGCAGCATCGATCTGTCGCTTCAGGCGGTGGCTTCATTGTCGAGCGTGATCGTCGCGATGTTGCTCCCGCGTTATGGCGCGATGGCGGCGGTCGTCGCGCTTGCTGCTTCGTTCGGCATCGGTCTTCTCAGCGGCGTGATTCAGACCGTACTGCGGATTCCGTCTTTCATCGCGACGCTGGCGGTAGGCGGGATTGCCTCGGCGGCCGCGTTGACTATCTCCGGTACCCGCTCCATCGGTATCAGCGACGAGATGCGCAACGCGTCGCTCGGCTGGACGACCGGCTCGTCGTTTGGCGTGCCGCATGAAATCCTGCTTGGTGTTGCGGTGTTCGCCTTCTGTTTATTTCTGCATCGCTCGACAGTGTTCGGTCGTCGTACCGATGCGATCGGTGCGGGCGAACCGGCGGCGATTGCATCGGGCGTGCGTGTGTCGGTGACCAAGTGCCTTGTGTTCGGGACGTCGTCGTTCTTTGCCGGGCTGGCGGGGGTCGTGATGGCCGGGCGACTGGGAAGCGGCTCGCCCACGCTGGCGGACCAGTTTCTGCTTCCTGCCATCGCTGCGGTGATCGTCGGCGGCACGGCGTTGACGGGTGGCGCTGGTGGTATCGGCAGGACGCTGGTGGGAGCGCTTCTGGTGTCGGTGGCGCGCGTGGGGATGACGTTCGTCGGCATCAGCGTGTTCGCACAGCAGATCGTGTTCGGGCTGATTCTGATCGTCGCGGTGACCGTTGCTTTCGATCGCTCGAAAGTGCTTGTCATCAAGTGAGTTTCGATCCAGCCCGTGTCGCGCGGGCTATTGTTGAAGGAAGGGATTGCACATGAAGATTCTAGTGACTCTTAAGAGGGTGGTCGACTACAACGTCAAGGTCCGCGTGAAATCGGACGGCAGCGGCGTCGATATCGCGAACGTGAAGATGTCGATGAACCCGTTCGATGAGATTGCTGTTGAGGAAGCGGTGCGTTTGCGTGAGGCGGGGGTGGCGACTGAGGTTGTTGCGGTCTCGTGCGGCGTGACGCAGTGTCAGGAAACGCTGCGTACGGCGATGGCGATTGGCGCCGATCGCGCGATTCTCGTCGAATCGACTGAGGAATTGCAGCCGCTGGCGGTGGCGAAGATCCTGAAGGCGCTGGTGGATAAAGAGCAGCCTCAACTCGTCATCCTCGGCAAGCAGGCGATTGACGACGATTCGAATCAAACCGGTCAGATGCTCGCCGCTTTGGCTGGCCTGCCGCAAGCGACGTTTGCCTCGAAAGTCGTGGTCGCCGATGGCAAAGCCACGGTGTCGCGTGAAGTCGATGGCGGTTCGGAAACGCTGTCGCTGAAGCTGCCCGCCGTGATCACCACCGACTTGCGCCTGAACGAGCCGCGCTACGTCACGCTGCCGAACATCATGAAGGCCAAGAAGAAGCCTTTGGAAACGGTGAAACCTGCTGACCTCGGCGTCGATGTCACGCCGCGTTTGAAGACGCTGAAAGTGGCCGAGCCGCCCAAGCGCTCCGCCGGTGTGATGGTGCCGGACGTGAAGACGCTGGTCGAAAAGCTGAAGAACGAAGCCAAAGTGCTTTAAGAGGAGACAAGCATGGCAATTTTGGTAATTGCAGAGCATGACAACGCATCGATCAAAGCGGCGACGCTGAACACGGTTGCAGCGGCCACGAAGATCGGCGGCGATATTCACGTGCTGGTCGCGGGTTCGAACGCACAAGCCGCAGCGGACCAAGCCGCGAAAATCGCAAACGTATCGAAAATCCTGCTCGCCGATGCCCCGCAACTCGCCGATGGACTGGCTGAGAACGTTGAAAGGACGGTGCTGAATATCGCGAAGGATTATTCGCACATTCTCGCGCCCGCTACCGCTTACGGTAAGAACATCGCGCCGCGCATCGCGGCGCATTTAGATGTCGCGCAAATCAGCGATATCACCGCAGTCGATTCCGCCGATACGTTCGAACG
>NZ_FCNW02000006.1 GCF_001544475.1 Caballeronia humi
TATACGCGTTACAAGAGCGTGATGCAGCGCTGGCCGGACAGCATCGCGAAAGGCGCGGAATTCACGATGCCGGTAGCAAAATAAGACCTAGCTCCGCATGGGGAGACACCGATGAAACAAACCGCCCGAAAACTCGAAGGTGAATTCGACTACATCATCGTCGGCGCGGGCACGGCCGGCTGCGTGCTTGCCAACCGCCTCACCGAAGACGCCGACGTCAGCGTCCTTCTTCTCGAAGCAGGCGGCAAGGACGACTATCACTGGATTCACGTCCCCGTCGGCTATCTGTACTGCATCGGCAATCCCCGGACCGACTGGCTCTACAAGACGCAGGCCGAACCGGGCCTGAACGGCCGCGCGCTGTCGTATCCGCGTGGCCGCGTGCTCGGCGGCTGCTCGTCGATCAACGGCATGATCTACATGCGCGGCCAGCGCGAAGACTACGACGAGTGGGCGCACTTCACCGGCGACCCGAACTGGTCGTGGGACGCAGTGCTCCCCGTCTTCAAGCGCAGCGAGGATCACCACGGCGGCGCCAGCGAATTCCACGGCGCGGGCGGCGAATGGCGCGTCGAGAAGCAGCGTCTCAAGTGGAAGATCCTCGAGACGTTCTCGCAGGCGGCGCAGCAAACCGGCCTCCCCGCCACCGACGACTTCAATCGCGGCGACAACAGCGGCGTCGGCTATTTCGACGTCAACCAGAAAAGCGGCATCCGCTGGAATGCATCGAAGGCGTTCCTGCGCACCGCGATGAAGCGCCCCAATCTCACGACGATCACCGGCGCGCACACGCAGCGGCTCGTGTTCGAAGGCAAGCGCTGCGTCGGCGTGGAATATCGCGGCGGCGATATCGACTACGTCGCGAAGGCGCGTTGCGAGGTGATCCTGAGCGCGGGCGCGGTGAATTCGCCGCAGATCCTCGAACTGTCGGGCATCGGCAATGGGGCGCGACTGCAACGGCTCGGCATCGACGTGGTGGGCGACTTGCGCGGCGTCGGCGAGAACCTGCAGGACCATCTGCAATTGCGCATGGCATACAAGGTGAACGGCGTGCGCACGCTCAATACGCTGTCCGCGCACTGGTGGGGCAAGCTCTTCATTGGGCTGCAATATGCGCTGACGCGCGGCGGACCGATGTCGATGGCGCCGTCGCAGCTCGGCGCATTCGCGAAGTCGAATCCGAACGATGCATCGATCACGCGGCCTGATCTCGAATACCACGTCCAACCGCTGTCGCTAGATCGCTTCGGCGAGCCGCTGCATGCGTTCAATGCGTTCACGGCATCGGTGTGCACGCTGCGGCCGACCTCGCGCGGCAGCGTGCATATCGCGTCGCCCGATGCGCACGCGGCGCCGCTGATCGCGCCGAATTATCTGTCGACGGAGCGCGACCGCGAAGTCGCAGCCAATGCGCTGCGGCTCACGCGCCGCATAGCCGCGGCGCCGGCGCTCGCGCGCTACGCGCCGCAGGAGATCCTGCCGGGCATCGCGTTCCAGACGGACGAGGAACTTGCCCAGGCCGCGGGCAACATCGGCACGACGATCTTCCATCCGGTCGGCACCTGCCGCATGGGAACGGACAACGATCCGGGCGCCGTCGTCGATAGCCGGCTGCGCGTGATCGGCCTGCGCGGGCTGCGCATCGTCGATGCATCGATCATGCCGACCATCACATCGGGCAACACGAATTCGCCGACACTGATGATCGCCGAACGGGCCAGCGAAATGATTCGCGCGGACCGGCGCAATGTCGAAGTGCAGGAAGCGATCGCGACCGCGCTCGCATGACATCCGTGACAGCTTGGTGACCGCATGGCGTCAGCAATCTTCGCGCCTTCCAGTACGGCCCCTCATGGGGCCGTTCGCACATCTGTGCTCCGTGTGGCCGAGGCTGGCAAGCGCAGGCGCCGATGCCTCGAAACCGTGCGCGCGCAGCCTTTAACCACTAAGTGCAAATCCCGATGATTGCGCTGCATCATTGGCGCGACAATGGCGTCTGGCCTTTGAGTAATCGGTTTATCGCGTGCCGGGTTTTGTGCAGCACGCAATCCGCGGCGAAACGCACCCGGGAAACTGAAACAACGCACGTGTTGTCGCGCGCGAAGCAACCAAAAATATCGCGTGGGCAGCGGCATCGCCCGGCGGCTCATTTCGCATGGAAGGGGACATGATTCTCGGCGACACGATTCTTGAAACGCGTGGCCTCACAAAAGAATTCAAAGGCTTCACCGCCGTGAATGGCGTGAACCTGCGCGTGCGCCGTGGCTCGATCCACGCGCTGATCGGACCGAACGGCGCAGGCAAGACCACCTGCTTCAACCTGCTCACCAAATTCCTCGAACCCACGGCGGGCCAGATCGTCTTCAACGGCGTCGACATCACGCGCGAGCGTCCCGCGCATATCGCGCGGCGCGGCGTGATCCGCTCGTTCCAGATCTCCGCTGTGTTTCCGCATCTGACGGTTTTGCAGAACGTGCGCATCGGCTTGCAGCGGCAACTCGGCACGTCGTTTCATTTCTGGCGCAGCGAGCGCTGGCTCGACACGCTCAACGACCGCGCGATGGACCTTCTCACGCAAGTCGGGCTGACCGATTTCGCGGATACGAAAACCGTCGAGCTCTCGTACGGACGCAAGCGCGCACTCGAAATCGCCACGACGCTTTCGATGGAGCCCGAACTGATGCTGCTGGACGAACCAACGCAAGGCATGGGCCACGAAGACGTCGATCGCGTGACCGCGCTCATCAAAAAGGTATCGGTCGGCCGCACGATTCTGATGGTCGAGCACAACATGAACGTAATCGCGGGCATCTCCGACACCATTACCGTGCTTCAGCGCGGCGAGGTGCTGGCCGAAGGCAGCTATGCGGAAGTGTCGAAGAATCCGCTCGTGATGGAAGCCTACATGGGCAGCGCCGATGCCGCGCTGGCGGGAGCGCACGCATGAGCACGACGGTGGAAGAACAACGTCCCCTCGATACATCGGGCGCCGCGGGCAACGCAGCCGCGCTCGAACTCAGCGGACTGAAGGCGTGGTACGGCGAATCGCACATTCTTCACGGCGTCGACCTGAAGGTGAATCGCGGTGAAGTCGTCACGCTGCTCGGGCGCAACGGCGCCGGGCGCACCACGACGCTGCGCGCGATCATGGGCCTCACCGGACGCCGCACCGGATCGATCCGCGTGGGTGGGCGCGAAACCATCAGCATGTCCACGCACAAGATCGCGCATTGCGGCGTCGGCTATTGCCCGGAAGAACGCGGCATCTTTTCGAGCCTCTCGTGCGAGGAAAACCTCATGTTGCCGCCGCTCGTCGGCAGCGCGAAAGAGGCGATGTCGCTCGATGAAATCTATTCGATGTTCCCGAACCTGAAGGAGCGCCGCAACAGCCAGGGCACGCGTCTTTCGGGCGGCGAGCAGCAGATGCTCGCGGTTGCACGCATCCTGCGGACCGGGGCGAACCTGCTGCTGCTCGATGAAATTTCGGAAGGGCTTGCGCCCGTCATCGTGCAGACACTCGCGCGCATGATCCTGATGCTCAAGTCGCGCGGCTACACGATTGTGATGGTGGAACAGAATTTTCGCTTTGCGGCGCCGCTCGCCGATCGCTTCTATGTGATGGAGCACGGGAATATCGTCGAGCACTTCAACGCAGGGGAACTCGAAGCGAAGATGCCGGTGCTGCACGAACTGCTCGGGGTGTGATCGTTCAACGTTCGTCGCGACGCGGCAAGCGCCTGCCTGATCATGCGCGCCAGCACACAAGCAACAACCATAAACCCTTGGAGACTGGAATGAAAAAGAAGACCCTCGCGCGCCTCTCGTCCTTTTGCTTTGCGGCTGCGGCGGCGGGCGTCGCGTTGAGCTCCGGCAGCGCCCAAGCTGCCGACGGCAACACGGTGAAGATCGGTTACGTCACCGACTTGTCGGGCCTCTATGCCGACATCGACGGCCCCGGCGGCCTCGAAGCGATCCGTATGGCGATCGCCGACTTCGGCGGCAAGGTGAACGGCAAGCCGATCGAACTCGTCTACGCGGACCATCAGAACAAGGCGGACATCGCGGCATCGCGCGCGCGCGAGTGGATCGACCGCGACGGCGTGAACGTGATCATCGGCGGAACGAATTCGGCGACCGCGCTTTCGACGGCGCAAGTCGCGGCCGAGAAGAAGACGCCGTACATCAACATCGGCGCGGGCGCGGACAACCTGACGAACGAGCAGTGCTCGCCGTACACGGTCCACTACGCGTACGACACGATGGCGCTCGCGAAGGGCACGGGTTCGGCCGTGACGAAGCAGGGCGGCAAGTCGTGGTACTTCCTCACCGCCGACTACGCGTTCGGCAAGGCGCTGGAGAAGAACACGTCGGACGTCGTGAAGGCGAACGGCGGACAGGTGCTCGGACAAGTGCGTCATCCGCTGTCGGCGTCGGACTTCTCGTCGTTCCTGTTGCAGGCTCAAGGGTCGAAGGCGCAGGTGCTCGGCCTGGCGAACGCGGGCGGCGACACGATCAACTCGATCAAGGCGGCGAAGGAATTCGGCGTCAGCAAGACGATGAAGATCGCGGCGCTTCTCATCTTCATCAACGATATCCACAGCCTGGGACTTGAAACGACGCAAGGTCTCGTCGCGACGGACAGCTGGTACTGGAACAAGGACGACACGACTCGCAAGTGGTCGCAGCGCTACTTCGGCAAGATGAAGAAGATGCCGTCGAGCCTGCAGGCCGCCGACTACTCGGCCGTGACGACCTACCTTAAGGCGGTGCAGGCAGCCAACTCGACCGATAGCGACAAGGTCATGGAGCAGCTTCGCAAGGTGAAGATCAACGACTTCTACGCGAAGGGTTACATCCGCGAAGACGGCAGCATGATCCACGACATGTACCTGATGGAAGTGAAGAAGCCGTCGGAATCGAAGGAGCCGTGGGACTACTACAAGATCACCGCGACCATTCCGGGCGACCAGGCGTTCGGCACGAAGGCGGAATCGCGCTGCAAGCTGTGGAAGTAAGTGGCGTGCGCTGCATGGGATCAGAGCAGGCGCTAACTCTGATCGACAGAGTCAAGTAGCACGACAGCAGGCAAGGCGGCAGGCGGCTCAAGGGCGGCGTGCCGCCGTTTCTGCGCCAACACCACACTGACGGCAGAATCGATGGAAATTTTCGGCATTCCGCTCGCCGCAATGATGAGCCAACTGCTGCTCGGGCTCGTCAACGGCTCGTTCTACGCGATCCTGAGTCTCGGGCTCGCCGTGATCTTCGGCTTGCTCAACGTGATCAACTTCGCGCACGGCGCGTTGTTCATGCTGGGCGCGATGCTCGCGTGGATGGGCTTCTCGTACCTCAATATCCCCTACTGGGCGATGCTCCTGCTCGCGCCGCTGATCGTCGGCCTGTTCGGCGTGGTGATCGAACGCACGATGTTGCGCTGGCTCTACAAGCTCGATCACCTCTACGGCCTTTTGCTGACCTTCGGCATCACGCTCGTGATCGAAGGCGTGTTCCGCTCGATCTACGGCTCGTCCGGACAGCCCTACGACGTCCCCGCGATGCTCTCCGGCGCGACCAACGTCGGCTTCATGTTCCTGCCGAACTACCGCGCCTGGGTCGTCGTGGCCTCGCTGAGCGTGTGCTTCGCGACGTGGTTCGTGATCGAAAAGACGCGCCTCGGCGCCTATCTGCGAGCCGGCACGGAGAATCCGAAGCTCGTCGAGGCGTTCGGCATCAACGTGCCGCTGATGGTCACGCTGACGTACGGCTTCGGCGTCGCGCTCGCCGCGTTCGCGGGCGTGCTCGCGGCGCCGGTGATTCAGGTGTCGCCGCTGATGGGACAGTCGATGATCATCACCGTGTTCGCGGTCGTCGTGATCGGCGGGATGGGGTCGATCATGGGGTCGATCCTCACGGGGCTCCTGCTAGGAATCATCGAAGGGCTTACGCGCGTGTTTTATCCGGAAGCGTCCGCGACGGTCGTGTTCGTGATCATGGCGCTCGTCTTGCTGGTGCGCCCGGCGGGACTCTTCGGCAAGGAAAAATGATGCAGAGAAAAGCGCTTTACGTGCTGTTGCTGATCGGCCTGATCGCGGCGCCGTTCGTCGGCGTGTATCCGGTGTTCATGATGAAGGTGCTGTGCTTCGCGCTCTTCGCGGCAGCGTTCAACCTGCTGATCGGCTATACGGGCCTGCTGTCGTTCGGCCACGCGATGTTTCTTGCGAGCGCCGGCTATACCACGGGCTACGTGATCCAGACGCTCGGCTTCACGCCGGAAGTCGGCGTAATCGCGGGCACGGCGGTGGCGACCGCGCTCGGACTCGTGGTCGGGCTCTTCGCGATCCGCCGCCAGGGAATCTACTTCGCGATGGTCACGCTCGCGCTCGCGCAGATGGTCTACTTCATCTTCCTGCAGGCGCCCTTCACGCATGGCGAGGACGGCCTGCAAGGCGTGCCGCGCGGCAAGCTGTTCGGCATCGTCGATCTCGGCTCGGACCTGACGCTCTATTACGTCGTGCTCGTGGTGATGGTGCTGGCTTTTGCGCTGATCGTGCGAATCGTGCATTCGCCGTTCGGGCAGGTGCTGATCGCGATCAAGGAAAACGAGCCGCGCGCGATCTCGCTCGGCTATGACACGGCGCGCTTCAAGCTGCTGGCGTTCGTGCTGTCGGCGGGGCTCGCGGGGCTGGCGGGATCGTTGAAGGTGGTCGTGCTCGGCTTCGAGACGCTCGGCGACGCCTACTGGACGATGTCCGGTCTCGTCGTGCTGATGACGCTCGTCGGCGGCATGAGCACGATGTTCGGGCCGCTGCTGGGCGCTGCGATCATCATCGCGCTGGAAAACCGGCTCGGCGATATCGGCACGGGTATCGCGCGGATCACGGGCGTCGACTGGTTCAATTCGCTGGGCGAATCGGTAACGATCGTAACGGGGCTGATCTTCATCGCTTGCGTGCTTGCGTTCCGGCGCGGCATCGTCGGAGAAATCATCGCGCGCGTACGGCCATTGCAGGGTTAATACGACGCTTGGGCTTCGAACGAATGGGGAGGCGTTTAGTTGATTAACGTTAAAATGCCGCCCATTTAAGGTGCGGTTTATGCACCACTAGGGTAAATGCTAGGTTGCGACGAGTCGTTTCACAATTTAATATGCGTCCTAGTTCTGTTGCACCGAATTTTTGAGGTGGAGAACGAGGAGACAACGAGGCACTAAGTGCCCGACCGAAAGCGCTGTTGGATGATTCCAACAGCGCTTTTTTATTTGTTTTTGCATTTTCGTATTTATATTGTCGGCAGAAATCGTGACTGCCTCATACTCGTTTTCCCTTATCATTTTCACCGGATTTTCCGGCGATTTTCGTAGCGGTTAAAAGCCGCACAACTCCCTTCAAAACGCTTGCACCACGCGGGTTGCCTCCGCTACACTCGCCATTCACCGACCGGATGGTCGGTAATTGAAAACGGTAAATCCTCGCTTAAATCATACGAACGAATTCACGAGGTAATAAGGCATGACGTTGGCATTGCGCTTGAGCGCGGCGGCATTAATCGCCGCATTGGCGAGTACGCAGGTTCTGGCAGATGTGAAAGTGGGCGTTACCGTTTCCGCGACCGGACCGGCCGCTTCGCTCGGTATTCCGGAGAAGAACACGATTGGGTTGTTGCCGAAGGAGATCGCGGGGCAAAAGATGCAATACATCGTCCTCGACGATGCCACCGATTCCACTCAGGCCGTGAAGAACGCCCGCAAGCTGACGAGCGAAGACAAGGTCGATGCGCTGATCGGCTCCACGGTCGTGCCGAACTCGCTCGCGATGATCGATATCGCCGCCGAAGCTTCCACGCCGATGATCTCCATGGCCGCCGCCGCCACGATCGTCGAACCGATGGATGCGAAGCGCGCGTGGGTCTTCAAGACGCCGCAGAACGACATTCTCATGGCCACGGCGATAGCGCAGCACATGTCGAACCGCAACGTGAAGACGGTGGCCTTCATCGGCTTCAGCGATGCCTACGGCGAGAGCTGGTTCAAGGAGTTCAGCAAGGCCGCCGACATCAAGAAGATCAAGGTCGTCGCGAACGAGCGCTTTGCACGCAACGATGCCTCGGTGACGGGGCAGGTGTTGAAGGCGATGTCGCAGAATCCGGACGCGGTGCTGATCGCTGGAGCGGGCACGCCTGCCGCGTTGCCGCAGAAGACGCTCAAGGAGCGCGGCTACAAGGGCACGATCTATCAGACGCACGGTGTCGCGAACAACGACTTCCTGCGCGTGTGCGGCAAGGATTGCGAAGGCACGTTCCTGCCGGCCGGGCCGCTGCTCGTCGCCGAGCAGTTGCCCGATTCGAACCCGGTGAAGAGCGCGGCGCTGACCTACAAAAAGGCTTATGAAGGTGCGTATGGCGCGGGCTCCGTCTCGACGTTCGGCGGTCACGCGTGGGACGCGGGCCTCATCCTGCGACGCGCGATTCCGATCGCGCTGAAGAAGGGCCAGCCCGGCACGCCCGCGTTTCGCGAGGCGTTGCGTGCGGCCATCGAAGGCACGAAGGATCTTCCCGTTTCGCACGGCATCGTCAACATGAGCGCGAACGATCACTCCGGCCTCGACCAGCGCGCGCGCGTGATGGTCGAGATCGTGGGTGGGAAGTGGAAGCTCGTTTCCAACTGACATCGAGAACCACGATGAATTGAACGAGAAGGCAGGGCGCGTTGCTTCATACGCGCCTTTTTTTGCGCACAAAGAAGCCCGCAAACATGCGGGACGCAATGAGAGAAGAGGGCAATCAGTCAGCGCGCGCACGGTCAGGGAAAACGATGCTAGGCATGCTGTACCGCGCTACATAGATTGTCGCAGCAGTCGAATTGATAACTACTCGCAGCAGCGCACCGTCCGGGTGCGCGACAGCATTTCGCGTTTGGAGACACGACATGAAAACCACAAAGCAATGGGTACGCACAGGCATCGCCCTGGCGATCGCGGGCAGCGCGCTCTGCGGCACGAGCGCCGCGTTCGCGCAGGTAAAGATCGGGGTCACATTGTCGGCGACAGGGCCGGCGGCATCGCTTGGGATTCCGGAGAAAAATACGATCGCGCTCTTGCCGAAGGAAATCGGCGGGAAATCGGTCGAATACATCGTGCTCGATGACGGCTCCGACACGAGCCGCGCCGTGCAGAACACGCGCAAGCTGATCGACGAGGATCACGTCGATGCGATCGTCGGCTCGACCGTCACGCCGAACTCGCTCGCCATGATCGATGCGGCTTCGTCGGCCAAGACGCCGATGATCTCGATGGCGGCATCGGCGGCGATCATCTCGCCGATGGACGCGAAGAAGGCGTGGGTCTTCAAGACGCCGCAGAACGACGCGCTGATGGCCGACGCCATCGCGAGCTACATGGAAAAGCGCGGCGTGAAGACGGTCGGTTTCATCGGCTTCGCGGATGCCTACGGCGACGGCTGGTACAACGTCTTCGACAAGGCAGCTACCGCTCACAAGCTGAAGATCGTGACGAACGAGCGTTACAACCGCACGGACACGTCCGTGACCGGCCAGGTGCTGAAGACGATGGGCGCGAACCCGGACGCGGTGCTGATCGCGGGCGCGGGCACGCCTTCGGCGCTGCCGGCGAAGGTGCTGAAGGAGCGCGGCTACAAGGGCAAGGTCTATCAGACGCATGGCGTGGCGAACAACGACTTCCTGCGCGTGTGCGGCAAGGATTGCGAAGGCGAGTTGCTGCCCGCGGGTCCGGTGCTCGTCACCGATCAGTTGCCGGAGAGCAATCCGGTGAAGAAGTCGTCGGCGGCGTACAAGAACGCGTATGAGAAGGCGTACGGCGCGGGTTCGCTCTCGACGTTCGGCGGTCACGCATGGGACGCCGGACAGATGCTCCAGCGCGCGATTCCCGAGGCGCTGAAGAAGGGCCAGCCGGGCACGCCGGAGTTCCGCGAAGCGCTGCGCGCGGCGCTGGAGAACCTTAAGGACCTGCCGGTCGCGCACGGCATCATGAACATGACGCCGACGGATCACAACGGCTTCGACGACCGCGCCCGCGTGATGGTGCAGATCGTCGACGGCAAGTGGAAGCTGCTGAACGACTGACGCGTTTCTCGACGCGCGCTCGTCAAAGGGTGCGCTTCGATGTGCAAAGCGGCGCGCCGGGGGAATCAGCGCGCCGTTTTACCTTGTTTTGCCGGGCCGATTCTCCGTCCGGCTGATTTCGAAGAGGAAGTATGGACTTATCGATTGCGGCGATTCTCGCGCAGGACGGGATCACCACGGGCGCCATCTACGCGTTGCTCGCGCTCGCGCTGGTGCTCGTGTTCTCCGTGACGCGCGTCATTTTCATTCCGCAGGGCGAGTTCGTGGCGTATGGCGCGCTCACGCTCGCCGCTTTGCAGACCCAGAGGTTTCCCGCGACGTGCTATCTGCTGATCGCGATGGGCGCCGGCTGCTTCGTCGCCGAACTGGTCGGCATCGTGCGGCATCCATCGCGATATCGACAAGTTGCGCGCACGCTGGTCGCGCTGGCCGGCAAGTATCTGCTGTTTCCGATCGCCGTGTACGCGCTGACTCAGAGCGTCTTCATGCAGACCCTGCCGATGTTTGCGCAGATCGCGCTGACGCTGCTGATCGTCGTGCCAATGGGTCCGTTCGTATATCGGCTGGCCTACGAGCCGATCGCCGAGGCAAGCACGCTCTTGCTGCTGATCGTCGCGGTCGCAGTGCACTTCGCGATGGTCGGCCTGGGCCTCGTGATGTTCGGCGCGGAAGGCTCGCGCACGACCGCGTTCTCCGACGCGACGTTCTCGCTCGGCGATGTCTCGATCTCGGGGCAGAGCTTGTGGGTCGTCGGCACGGCGGCCGTGCTGATCGTGGCTCTCTACGTCTACTTCGATCGCACGATTTCCGGCAAGGCGTTGCGCGCGACGTCGGTGAACCGACTGGGTGCGCGACTCGTCGGCATCGGCACGACGCAAGCGGGGCGCCTCGCGTTCACGCTTGCGGCGGGGCTCGGCGCGCTGTGCGGCGTCCTGGTCGCGCCGATCACGACGATCTATTACGACTCGGGCTTCCTGATCGGCCTGAAAGGCTTCGTAGGCGCGATCGTCGGCGGGCTGGTGAGTTATCCGCTGGCGGCGGCGGGGTCGCTGCTCGTCGGGCTGCTGGAGTCGTATTCGTCGTTCTGGGCAAGTGCTTACAAGGAGGTGATCGTTTTCACGCTGATCATTCCGGTGCTGCTGTGGCGGAGTCTCGCGAGCCCGCATTCGGATGAAGAAGAGGAGTGAAGCGATGAAATTCCTGATCCAAAACAAATTTTTCTGGGTGTTCCTGCTGGTGGTCTTCGCGCTGCCGGTTCTGCCGCAGCCGATCCGCGTGCCGGAGTACTGGGTGACGCTGCTGAACTACATCGGCTTGTATTCGATCGTCGCGATCGGTCTGGTGCTGTTGACAGGCATCGGCGGGATGACGAGCTTCGGGCAAGCGGCTTTCGTCGGCGTCGGGGCGTATACGACGGCCTATCTGACGACGCAGTTCGGCGTGTCGCCTTGGCTCGCGCTGATCGTCGGTATCGTGCTGACGGGGCTCGTGGCGCTGCTGCTCGGCATGGTGACGATGCGGCTCTCGGGGCACTTCCTGCCGCTCGGAACGATCGCGTGGGGGCTATCGCTGTTCTTTCTGTTCGGCAACCTCGAAATGCTCGGGAAGTACGACGGGATCAACGGGATCCCGGTGCTGAACCTGTTCGGCTGGCACCTGGAATCGGGGCGCAGCATTTACTACCTGATTTGGGTCGTCGTCTTGTTGGCGGTCGTGTCTGTTCAGAATTTGCTTAATAGCCGGCCTGGGCGTGCCATTCGCGCGCTGCGCGGCGGCGGCACGATGGCCGAGGCGATGGGCGTCAATACCGCGTGGATGCGCGTCGTGATCTTCGTTTATGCAGCGGTGCTCGCCGCGATTTCTGGATTTCTCTATGCGCATTTGCAGCGCGCCGTGAATCCGACACCGTTCGGGCTGAATCACGGCATCGAGTTTCTGTTCATGGCGGTGGTCGGCGGGGTGTCGCACGTCTGGGGCGCGGTTCTCGGCGCGACGATTCTCACCGTCTTGCAGGATTATCTGCAGACGCTGCTGCCGAAGTTGCTCGGAGCGAATGGCAACTTCGAGATCATCGTGTTCGGCGTTTTGATGGTTTTGCTGCTCCAGTATGCGCGTCAGGGCGTGTGGCCGTTCGTCTCGCGGATCTTTCCGGCCGGGCCGCGTGCCCACGTGCCGGATCGCGCCGAGTCTTTGCCGCAGCGCAGCAAGCCAGCGACGGGCGAGCGTCTGTTGATCGTGGACAAGGCGCGCAAGGAGTTCGGCGGGCTCGTCGCGGTCAACGACGTCAGCTTCGAGGTGAGAGCGGGCGAGATCATCGGCTTGATCGGGCCGAACGGGGCTGGCAAGTCAACGACGTTCAATCTCGTGACTGGCGTCCTGCAAGCGACCAGTGGCTCCATCACCTTCCACGGCGAGCGAATCGATGCGCTGACATCACGTGAAATCGTGAAGCGCGGCATTGGGCGGACGTTTCAGCACGTCAAGCTGCTGCCGGGCATGACGGTGCTGGAGAACGTGGCGATCGGCGCGCATCTTCGCGGCAATTCGGGCGTGTGGCGGAGCATCGCGAAGCTGAACGCGGCTGAAGAGGCGCGGTTGATGTCCGAGGCGGCGCGTCAGATTACGCGCGTCGGGCTAGAAAAGCATCTCTACGACGAAGCAGGAAGCCTCGCGCTAGGACAACAGCGGATTCTCGAGATTGCGCGTGCGCTGTGCTGCGATCCGACGCTGTTGCTGCTCGATGAGCCGGCGGCGGGACTGCGGTACCAGGAGAAGCTGCAACTCGCTGATTTGCTGCGGAAGCTGAAGGCCGAAGGGATGAGCGTTCTTCTGGTCGAACACGATATGGATTTCGTGATGAATCTCACCGATCGGCTGGTAGTCATGGAGTTTGGGACGCGGATCGCGGAAGGGTTGCCGGAAGAGGTGCAAAAGGATCCGGCGGTTCTCGAAGCGTACTTGGGTGGGGTGGAGTGAAATGAATCAACTAGTTAACGCAGTCGATCCGATTCTCCAGGTTAGCGAGTTGTCCGTGCGATACGGGAAGGTCGAGGCACTGCACGGCGGCAAGCTGACGGTCGGTGCAGGGCAGATAGTCTCAGTCATTGGACCGAACGGGGCGGGGAAGTCCACTCTGTTGAACGCGATCATGGGCGCGCTGCCGTCGACCGGGTTCGCCAAAGGCGCTGTGCGCTATCTAGGAGACGATATTTCTTCATTAGCGATCGAGAAGCGTGTTTCACGTGGCATGTGTCTTGTGCCTGAAAAACGTGAGTTGTTCGCCAGCATGACGGTTGAGGACAACCTGGTGCTGGGCGCTTACCGGCGCAAGCGTGCCGGAGAGCGAAACTATCTCGATCAACTGCCGCACGTCTTTGAATTATTCCCGCGGCTGAAAGAGCGTAGGAAGCAGGCGGCGGGCACGTTGTCGGGAGGAGAGCGCCAGATGCTGGCCGTCGGGCGCGCTTTGATGGGCAAGCCGCAGTTGTTGATGCTTGATGAGCCGAGCCTTGGCTTGGCGCCGCTGATCGTGAAGGAGATCTTCCATATCATTAGTGCGCTGCGGGAGACTGGCGTTGCGACGCTGTTGATCGAGCAGAATGCGCGCGCGGCGCTACAGATCTCTGACTATGGTTACGTCCTGGAAACGGGCGAATTCGTGCTGGAAGGGGCGGCGGGCGAATTGGCGCACAATCCGCGGGTGATTGAAACGTATCTTGGGTTGGCGAAGAAAGTCGCTTAATTTGCTTCGAAGCAGGTTTCTGAACGGCGTGTTTCACGTGAAACACGCCGTTTTTTTATCGTTAGCCGTTCGGCCGAATCGGGTCGAAAGGTAAAGCTATATAATTCTGCGATATCTCTCTCAAGGCTCGCGTCGCTCGCACGCGAAATTTCCGATGCTTTTTCCGACAGAATTTGATGTGATCGTCGTTGGCGGCGGTCACGCTGGCACTGAAGCGGCGCTGGCCTCGGCTCGCATGGGCTCCAAGACGCTGCTGCTGACCCACAATATCGAGACGCTCGGTCAAATGAGCTGCAATCCGTCGATCGGCGGGATTGGCAAAGGCCATTTGGTCAAAGAGGTGGATGCGTTGGGCGGCGCGATGGCGGCTGCGACCGATGAGTCGGGGATCCAGTTCCGAATACTGAATTCGTCGAAGGGGCCAGCGGTGCGGGCTACGCGCGCGCAGGCGGATCGCTTGTTGTACAAGCAAGCCATTCGGCATCGGCTCGAAAATCAGCCGAATTTGTGGCTGTTCCAGCAAGCGGTCGACGATCTGATGGTTGAAGGCGACCGAGTGGTGGGCGCCGTGACGCAGGTAGGCGTGCGGTTTCGGGCGCGCGCAGTCGTGCTGACCGCAGGGACGTTCCTCGACGGGAAAATTCACGTCGGACTGAACAATTACACCGGCGGACGAGCGGGAGACCCCGCCGCAGTGTCGCTTTCTGCGCGGCTCAAAGAACTGAAGCTGCCGCAGGGACGTTTGAAGACGGGTACTCCCCCGCGCATCGACGGCCGGACGATAGATTATTCGAAGCTCGAAGAGCAGCCAGGCGACTTCGATCCGATTCCGGTGTTCTCTTTCTTGGGTCGCGTCGAGCAGCATCCCCGTCAAATGCCGTGCTGGGTGACACATACGAACACCCGAACGCACGACATCATCCGCTCCGGGCTCGATCGGTCGCCGATGTACACAGGCGTGATCGAGGGAGTTGGACCGCGATACTGCCCGTCTATCGAGGACAAGATTCACCGTTTCGCCTCTAAAGACGCCCATCAGATCTTTCTGGAGCCAGAAGGGCTTACTACAAACGAGTTCTATCCCAACGGAATCTCGACCAGCCTGCCGTTCGACGTACAACTTGAATTGGTGCGCTCAATGGTCGGCCTTGAGCATGCGCATATCCTGCGGCCAGGCTATGCAATCGAATACGACTACTTCGACCCGCGGGCATTGAAGGCGTCGCTGGAAACGAAGGCGATTGGCGGTCTTTTCTTTGCAGGGCAGATTAACGGCACCACGGGATACGAAGAAGCTGCCGCGCAGGGCTTGCTGGCGGGCATCAACGCCGGATTACAAGCTCAAGGCAAAGAAGCGTGGACTCCACGCCGCGATGAGGCCTACCTCGGCGTTCTTGTGGACGATTTGGTGACCCGTGGCGTCTCCGAGCCGTATCGAATGTTCACCAGCCGCGCAGAGTATCGCCTTTCTCTCCGCGAAGACAATGCCGATATGCGTCTGACCGAAATCGGCCGAGAACTAGGCTTAGTCGATGACATTCGTTGGGATGCTTTCAGCCGGAAGCGCGACGCTGTTTCACGTGAAACAGAACGCCTCCGCACGACTTGGGTCAATCCGAAAACCCTACCCGCCGCCGATGCAGCGGCATTACTTGGCAAGCCGATCGATCATGAATACAGCCTTGCTGATTTGCTGCGCCGTCCAGGAGTTTCGTATGAGGGAATCTGTGCGCTGCGGGAGGGCGCATGTGGACCTGAAGCTCCACTCGCCGACGATCCTGTTTTGCTCGCGCAGATCAAGGAGCAGATTGAAATCGGTGTGAAGTACCAAGGCTATATCGATCGGCAGGCCGGTGAGATTGAGCGGAACGGGTCGCAGGAGAACACGCGCTTGCCGGAAGCAATCGACTACGCCGAGGTGAGAGGGCTGTCGTTCGAAGCGCGCCAGAAGCTCACACAGCACCGCCCTGAGACGATCGGGCAAGCTTCGCGTATTTCAGGCATCACACCTGCCGCGATCTCCTTGTTGATGGTGCACCTGAAGCGCGGCCTCGGCCGTCGCGCCACGACCGCCAATGACGACACCGGCAGCGGCAACGCGCCGGCGATCCAGTGACCGGCGCTTCAGCCGGCGCGCCCGGCCTGGATGATCTCGCTTCATTGCTACGCGATGGCGCCGCTGAACTGGGTCTGACGCTGTCCGATGCCACGCGCTCAAAACTGCTCGACTACGTGGCGTTGCTCGGCAAGTGGAACGCCGTCTACAACCTGACGGCGATCCGCGACCCGCGCCAGATGCTGATCCAGCACATCCTTGATTCCCTTGCGATCATCCCTGCGCTTGCGAGGCGCGGCGCATCGTCGGCGCTCGACGTCGGCTCGGGTGGCGGCTTGCCCGGCATCGTCATGGCGATCGTACTGCCGGACTGGCAGGTCACGCTGAACGATATCGTTCACAAGAAGACGGCCTTCCAGTCGCAGGCGAAGGTGCAGCTTGGCCTGACGAATCTCTCGGTAGTGACGGGGCGTGTAGAAAATCTGAAGCCGGGCGTCGAAGTGCCGGCAAAATTCGATGTGATTGTGTCGCGCGCGTTCGCAGAGCTCTCCGATTTCGTTACACTTGCGCGTCATCTGGTCGCCGACAACGGACGCATCTTCGCGATGAAAGGCGTGCGCCCGGACGGCGAAATCGCGCGCCTTCCAGCGGGCGCGTCGGTGCAGGGCATCGAGCGGCTGACCGTGCCGATGCTCGATGCCGAGCGCCACCTGATCGAAATTGCCGTGACGCCGGATTAAATAAACGCCGCAAGCGTATTGAAGCATTTCACGCACGCCTGAACCACCGCTGATCTTCTGGCAGCGAAGAAACGAGGACATTAAACGATGGCAAAAATCTTCTGCGTCGCGAATCAGAAGGGCGGCGTTGGAAAGACGACGACGGCAGTCAACCTCGCAGCGAGCCTTGCGGCGCTCGACCAGCGGGTTCTGCTGATCGATTTGGATCCGCAGGGCAACGCCACGATGGGCAGCGGTATCGACAAGGCGGCCTGCGAGAACACGGTGTACGAGGTGCTGGTGGACGGCGTCACGCTGCGCGACGCGCGCAAGCGTCCCGAAGCCGTGAACTACGATGTGCTGCCGGCGAATCGCGAGCTGGCCGGCGCCGAAGTCGAACTGGTCACCATTGCGAATCGCGAGCACGTGCTGCGTGGTGCAATCGCTGAAGTCGTTGAAGATTACGACTTCGTGCTGATCGATTGCCCGCCGGCTTTGTCGCTTCTGACCCTCAATGGCCTCTGCGCCGCGCACGGCGTCGTGATCCCGATGCAATGCGAGTATTTCGCGCTTGAGGGTCTGTCGGATCTTGTCAATACCATCAAGCAGGTCCACGCCAACCTCAATCGCGACTTGAAGGTGATTGGCCTGTTACGCGTGATGTTCGATCCGCGGATCACCTTGCAGCAGCAGGTTTCCGACCAGTTGAAAGAACATTTCGGCGACAAATTGTTCGACGTGGTCATCCCGCGCAACGTGCGCCTTGCCGAAGCGCCGAGTTACGGATTGCCTGGAGTGGTGTTCGACAAGTCGTCGCGTGGCGCGCAGGCGTATATCCAGTTCGGCACGGAAATGATGGAGCGCGTGCGCGCGCTGTAACCCAACCCAATCGACGCGGCTCAAGCGGCTGCCGGAGGAACCAAGATGAGCGCTGTAATGAAGAAGAAGGGCTTGGGCCGCGGGCTCGATGCGTTGCTGGGCGGAAGCGTCGATATCACGGAAGCCGTGCGCAGCGAAGGCGTGCCGACCGTGCTGCCGCTGTCGAAGATGCAGGCGGGTAAGTACCAACCGCGCACGCGAATGGATGAGGGTGGCCTGCAGGAACTCGCAGCGAGCATTCGTGCACAAGGTCTGATGCAGCCGATTCTCGTGCGCTCGATCGGCGAAGACCATTACGAAATCATCGCGGGCGAGCGGCGGTTTCGCGCTGCCCGAATCGCCGGCCTCGATGAGGTTCCGGTACTCGTGAAAAACGTGCCGGATCAGGCCGCTGCTGCAATGGCCCTGATCGAGAACATCCAGCGTGAGGATTTGAATCCGCTCGAAGAAGCCCAAGGCATCCAGCGTCTGCTCGATGAATTCGATTTCACGCACGAACAAGCTGCTGAATCGGTGGGGCGCTCGCGCAGTGCCGTCTCGAATCTTCTGCGTCTGCTGAATCTCGCGACGCCCGTCCAGACGATGCTTCTCGCCGGCGATCTCGACATGGGCCACGCCCGCGCGTTGCTCGCCGTCGATGCCGCGACGCAGATTCAGTTGGCCAACCAGGTGGTGAACAAGCGCATGTCGGTGCGCGAAACCGAAAAGCTGGTTTCGTCGACGACAAAGGAAGTGCCCGCGACGAAAGCGCGCATCGCGAATGACGGCGGACGCGACACGCGCAGGCTCGAAGAGGAGTTGTCGGACCTGCTGTCAGCGAACGTGAAGATCAAGCTCGGCGGGCGAGGGCGCGGCAAGGTGACGATAGATTTCGGCGACCTCGACTCGCTCGAAGGCATCCTGAGCAGGTTGCGCGGCACCGCCGACGCGACGCGCGCTTAATCGTTTTGTCGAGCACGAAGGCAAAACCCGTCGGATCGACGAGCACGCTTGCGCGTCTGTGGGCGCTCGTCAGCAGGGAGCCGGTGCTCGCGATTCTCGTCGTCGCGCTGCTCGGCCTGCAAATTCTGCATCCGAGACCGTGGACGGCGCTCCCCGCGCTCATCGACTGGCAGACGGTGCTGACGCTCGCCGGTCTGCTGATGCTGACGAAAGCCGTCGAACTATCAGGATTCCTGATGTGGATGGCGCATCGTGTCGTGCATCGAATTCATAGTGAGCGGGCGCTCGCGTTTCTGCTGATCGGCCTGGCTGCGGCGCTCTCGACGCTCCTGACCAACGACGTCGCGCTATTCGCCGTTGTGCCGCTCGCGCTCTCGTTGCACAAGCTCGCGCCGCTTCCGATCAAGCGCCTCGTCATCTTCATCGCGTTAGCGGTGAACGCGGGGTCCGTGCTGACTCCGCTCGGGAATCCTCAGAATCTGTTCCTCTGGCAGACGAGCGGCGTGTCGTTCGGCGCGTTCGTGTGGGCGCTCGCACCGCTCTGTGCGGTGCTGATGGCGATGCTGTACGTGCTGACCGCGTTCATGTTCCGCGCCGAGCCGCTCGATCTGTCGGGCGACGTGGAGGAGCACCGCGTCGATCGGACGCTGTGCGTGGTGGCGGCGTTCGCCTTCATCGCCTTCGTTGCGCTCGCCGATGCGCATCACGCCGGTCCGGCACTCGCTGCGGTCGCGATCGGCTTCTTGCTGTGGCGCAGGCAAGTCGTCCTGAAAATCGACTGGTTGCTGCTGCTCATTTTCGTGCTGATGTTCATCGTATTGCGCAGCGCCGCGGCGTTACCCCTCGTTCACGACGCCATCGCGAACATCGGACTGAATGCGCCGTTACGCGCGTATGCAGCAGGCGCCGTGCTTTCGCAAGGCATTAGCAACGTGCCGGCCGCGATCATGCTTGCCGAATTCTCGAAGGACTGGCGCGCGCTCGCGTTCGGCGTGAGCGTCGGCGGCTTCGGTATCGCGATCGGTTCGCTCGCGAATCTGATCGCCGTGCGCCTCTCGGGCGAGAAGGACATGTGGACGCCGTTTCACATCGTATCGATCCCGTTCTGGATCGTGGCAACGGCGATTGGTGCGCTTCTCGTATGAGTGCGCAGCACCCCTTACAGCCCCACACGAACTGATCGCGAAAGCAAGACAATTCTTAGATAAAACGTCGCTTTTTAGGCGGTGTCTGCTTGCTTTTTGACGCACCTAAACTATTGAATCCGTGACAACAATCGCTTACAATCCCCCGGATTTATCAGCTTGGTGACCCCGAAAGCGCAGCGTAAACGCGGTGGTTGTGCGGCGGCCACGGGCGGATGACAACGGGACTTTGAGCAGGCAGTGTGATGACGGTGCGAGAGCAGAATCGAGCGCCGAAAGGCGGGCAAGACGGGCGCCGCTCGCAATCCGAAGCTGACGAAGCGAATGGTTCAGGAAGTCAGCCGCACGGTTCGTTTGACGATTCGTGGGACGCCGAAGCGCAAGATAACAATATCGTTCCGCTTACGCGGGCACAGGCAGAAACGCTGTTTGGTCCCGGAGTGAGTCGTCCATCGCGGGTCACGCCATACAAGGTCGTGGCGGCGCAAATGGTTTTGTCCCTGGGTGCAACGCTGCTGTGGTGGCTGTTCTACAGCCCGCCGCGTGATGCCGCGCTGTCCGCCTTCCTGGGAGGAGCGATCTGCTGGGGGCCGAGCGCATTGTTCGCGGCACGCCTGAAAGCGAAGAGCGGCGCCGAGACCATCGCGAGCTGGATGATCGGCGAAGCCATCAAGATGGGTGCGACGATTGCTATGTTCGTCGCGATCGCGGTCTGGTACAAAGGCGCGCTGTGGGTGCCGCTTCTGGTCACGTACCTGATCGCGCTGAAGACGTACTGGATTGCAATGGTCTGGCGATGAACGCGAGGCAGCGAAGCCAGGCAGCAGCGGTAGAGCAACAGTAACAGAGCAAATAAATACGTGCGGATTCCATATCCTGCACGCGGGCCTCGGCCCCCGGAGACGCAACGCCAACGCGGCGACTCGGGGGACAAGCAGGCGGCGGAAGATTTTTGACAATTTGGGTGGCTTTAACGATATGGCAGCTAGCGAAGGAACGCGCGCTCTGGATCCGTCCGAGTACATTGCGCACCACTTGCAGAATCTTTCCAATCACCATCAGACGGCGATTTTCGATATCCACGTCTGGAATCTCGATACGCTGTTCTGGTCGATTCTGTGCGGCCTGGCAACCATCGCGATTCTCGGCCTCGCCGCCCGCAAGGCGACGTCCGGCGTTCCGGGGCGCTTCCAGAGCGCAATCGAGATGCTGGTCGAGATGGTCGAGGACCAGTCGAAATCGATGATCCACGGCAACCGCCGCTTCATCGCGCCGCTCGCGCTGACCGTGTTCGTCTGGGTCGCCCTGATGAACGCGCTCGACTTCATCCCCGTCGACCTGCCGGGCCGCGTGATCGGCTGGCTGGGCCTGTCGGAAGCCATTCCGCATCATCGCATCGTGCCGACCGCCGATCTGAACGGCACGCTCGGCATCGCGCTCGGCGTCTTCGCGCTGATGATCTATTACAACCTCAAGATCAAGGGCGCCGGCGGCTTCGTGCACGAACTGCTGTCGGCTCCGTTCGGCGCGCATCCGCTCCTGTGGATCCCGAACCTTGCACTGAACATCATCGAGTTCGTCGCCAAGACGGTTTCGCTCGGCATGCGGCTGTTCGGCAACATGTACGCAGGCGAACTGCTCTTCCTGCTGATCGCACTGCTCGGCAGCATGTGGCATTTCGGCGCGGACGCCTCTGTACTTGGCTTTCTCGGCCATGTGGTCGCGGGTACGGTCTGGGCGATCTTCCACATTCTGATCGTTCTGCTGCAAGCGTTCATTTTCATGATGCTGACGCTGGTGTACATCGGCCAGGCGCATGACACCCATTAATACGCTTTAAGTAGTTCCAGAATCGCCTCAGGTTTCACGGTTTCGTCTTTTATAAATCCAGTTCCAAAGTCTTTAATCAAAGGAGTGATCATGCAAGCTTTCATCGCCAACATCCAGGGTCTGACCGCCATCGGTATCGGCATCATCATCGGCCTGGGTGCAATCGGCGCCTGTATCGGTATCGGCCTGATGGGCGGCAAGTACATCGAAGCGTGTGCCCGCCAGCCGGAACTGATGAACCCGCTGCAAACCAAGATGTTCCTCTTGGCTGGTCTGATCGACGCGGCGTTCCTGATTGGCGTTGGTGTGGCAATGCTGTTTGCGTTCGCGAACCCGCTGCTCTCGAAGCTCGCAGGCTGAGGTTCCTCGGAAGTGTGCGTCTAGCCGCAACGTGACGACGACGCAGGACGGAACGGGTGAGGGCGCTTAATCGATGCATCCCGTCGATGAGCGCCTTACCGTTTCACTCTCCCGAAAAAGCAACGTTTAAGGAAACACCGTGAATCTCAACGCAACCCTGTTTGCGCAAATGGTCGTGTTTCTGATCCTCGCGTGGTTCACGATGAAGTTCGTGTGGCCGCCGTTGATCAACGCCCTCGACGAGCGCGCGAAGAAAATCGCCGACGGCCTCGCAGCCGCCGAAAAGGGCAAGTCGGAGCTCGAAGCCGCGCACAAGCGCGTCGACCAGGAACTCGCGCAAGCCCGCAACGACGGTCAGCAACGTATCGCCGACGCTGAAAAGCGTGCCGTCTCCGTCGCCGACGAAATCAAGGCTAACGCCCAGGCCGAAGCAGCGCGCATCATTGCGCAAGCGAAGGCCGATGCGGACCAGCAAGTCGTGAAGGCACGCGAAGCATTGCGCGCCGAAGTCGCGGCGCTGGCCGTGAAGGGCGCCGAGCAAATCCTGAAGCGCGAAGTCGACCAGAAGGCGCACGCCGATCTGCTGAATCAACTCAAAACCGAGCTCTGATCATGGCCGAACTTGCAACCATCGCCCGTCCCTACGCAGAAGCGCTGTTCCGCGTGGCCGAAGCCGGTGATCTCGCGGCCTGGTCCAACTTCGTCGAGGAGCTGGCTCAGGTTGCGCGTCTGCCCGAACTGCTGTCGGTCGCCACGAGCCCGAAGGTCAGCCGCGATCAGGTCAGCGATCTGCTCCTGTCGGCGGTGCAATCGCCGTTGAAGGACAGCCCGCAAGCGAAGAACTTCGTGCAGATGCTGGTGGACAATCATCGTCTGCCGCTGATGAACGAAGTCGCCGTGCAGTTCGACGAGCTGAAAAACGCCCGTGAAGGCGCGGCCGACGCGCTGATCGTGAGCGCGTTCCCGCTCGAAGGCGAACAGTTGAACGACCTCGTCGCGAGTCTCGAACGCAAGTTCCAACGCAAGCTGAAACCTACCGTCGAAATCGACCCGTCGCTGATCGGCGGCGTGCGCGTGACGGTGGGCGACGAAGTGCTCGATACCTCGGTCCGCGCGCGCCTCGCCAGCATGCAGACGGCTCTGACTGCCTGACGCTTAAAAGCTGGCACGCAACAGAATTGACTATCAGGAGCGAATAATGCAACTCAATCCCTCTGAGATCAGTGAGCTGATCAAGAGCCGGATCCAGGGCCTTGAAGCGAGCGCAGACGTTCGCAACCAGGGCACCGTGATCTCCGTGACCGACGGTATCGTGCGTATCCACGGCCTGTCGGACGTGATGCAGGGCGAAATGCTCGAATTCCCGGGCAACACGTTCGGTCTCGCGCTGAACCTCGAGCGCGATTCGGTCGGCGCCGTGATTCTGGGTGAATACGAACACATCTCGGAAGGCGACATCGTCAAGACGACGGGCCGCATTCTCGAAGTGCCGGTGGGTCCGGAACTGCTCGGCCGTGTGGTCGATGCGCTCGGCAACCCGATCGACGGCAAGGGTCCGATCAACGCGAAGATGACCGACGCGGTCGAAAAGATTGCACCGGGCGTGATCTGGCGTAAGTCGGTGTCGGAGCCGGTGCAAACCGGGCTGAAGTCGATCGACGCGATGGTTCCCGTCGGCCGTGGCCAGCGTGAGCTGATCATTGGCGACCGCCAGTGCGGCAAGACCGCAGTCGCGATCGACGCGATCATCAACCAGAAGGGCAAGAACCTCTTCTGTATCTACGTCGCGATCGGTCAGAAGGCTTCGTCGATCATGAACGTGGTGCGCAAGCTCGAAGAAACCGGCGCGATGGAATACACGATCGTCGTCGCGGCTTCGGCTTCGGAATCGGCTGCGATGCAATACCTCGCGCCGTACGCCGGCTGCTCGATGGGCGAGTACTTCCGCGATCGCGGGCAAGACGCGCTGATCGTGTACGACGACTTGACCAAGCAAGCGTGGGCGTATCGTCAGATTTCGCTGCTGCTGCGCCGTCCGCCGGGCCGTGAAGCGTACCCGGGCGACGTGTTCTATCTGCACTCGCGTCTTCTGGAACGTGCGGCTCGTGTGTCGGAAGACTACGTCGAGAAGTTCACCAACGGTGAAGTGAAGGGCAAGAGCGGTTCGCTGACGGCGCTGCCGGTCATCGAAACGCAAGCCGGCGACGTGACCGCGTTCGTTCCGACGAACGTGATTTCGATTACCGACGGCCAGATCTTCCTGGAAACCGACCTGTTCAACGCCGGTATCCGCCCTGCCATCAACGCGGGCGTGTCGGTGTCGCGCGTCGGTGGTGCGGCTCAGACCAAGGTCGTGAAGAAGCTCTCGGGCGGTATTCGTACCGACCTGGCGCAGTATCGTGAACTGGCTGCGTTCGCGCAGTTCGCGTCCGACCTCGACGAAGCCACCCGCAAGCAGCTCGAACGCGGCCGCCGCGTGACGGAACTGCTGAAGCAGCCGCAATATCAGCCGCTGCAAGTGTGGGAGCTGGCGGTGTCGCTGTTCGCGGCGAACAACGGTTATCTCGATGACCTCGAAGTCAGCCAGGTGCTGCCGTTCGAAAAGGGTCTGCGCGAATACCTGAAGACGAAGCACGCCGACATGGTCAAGCGCATCGAAGACAACAAAGACTTGTCGAAGGACGACGAAGGCGCATTGCATACCGCGCTGAAGGACTTCAAGAAGTCGGGCGCTTACTGATCTCAACATTGATCGAAACTTTGGAGCGGCGCGGGCCGCTTCGGGCGAAGAAAGCCGAAGCCAAAACCCGCGCCACTTCGATCAGGGAGTAAGCAAATGGCTGGAATGAAGGAAATTCGCGGCAAGATCAAGAGCGTGCAGAACACGCGCAAGATCACGAAAGCGATGGAGATGGTGGCCGCGTCGAAGATGCGCCGCGCTCAGGAGCGCATGCGCGCCGCTCGTCCGTACGCCGACAAGGTTCGCGAGATCGCGGCGCACATGAGCGAAGCCAACCCCGAGTACCGCCACCCGTTCATGGTGAAGAACGAAGGCGCGAAAGTGGCCGGCATCATCCTCGTCACGACCGACAAGGGTCTGTGCGGCGGCATGAACACGAACATCCTGCGTGCGTCGGTTCAGAAGTTCAAGGAACTCGAGCAGAGCGGCGTCTCCTTCGAGGCATCGGCGATCGGCGGGAAAGGTCTCGGTTTTCTGAATCGCCTGCGCGCGAAGGTCGTGTCGCAAGTCACGCACCTCGGCGACACGCCGCATCTCGAAAAGCTGATCGGCGCGGTGAAGGTGCAGCTCGACCTGTACTCGGAAGGCAAGATCAACGCGGTGTACCTGGCGTACACGCGCTTCGTCAACACGATGAAGCAGGAAGCGGTGATCGAGCAACTGTTGCCGCTCTCGACCGAAGACTTCAAGCGTCGCGACAGCGCCGACGGTGAATCCGTCACGCCGAAGACGTCGTGGGACTACATCTACGAGCCGGACGCGCAAACCGTCGTCGATGAACTGCTCGTGCGTTATGTCGAGGCGCTCGTCTATCAGGCGGTCGCGGAGAACATGGCCTCGGAGCAATCGGCCCGGATGGTGGCGATGAAGGCCGCGTCGGACAATGCGAAGACCGTGATCGGCGAATTGCAGCTCGTGTACAACAAGAGCCGGCAGGCCGCGATTACGAAGGAACTCTCGGAAATCGTCGGCGGCGCCGCTGCGGTCTGATGATCGCGTGAGCTGAATCAAACAGTATCTAAAGGAAATGCGATGAGTACCACTGCTTTGGTAGAAGGCAAGATCGTACAGTGCATCGGCGCGGTGATCGACGTGGAATTCCCCCGTTCGGACATGCCGAAGATTTACGACGCGCTCGTTTTGGAAGGCTCCGAGCTGACGCTAGAAGTGCAGCAACAGTTGGGCGACGGCGTGGTCCGCACGATTTGTCTGGGTGCCTCGGACGGGCTGCGTCGCGGCACGGTCGTGAAGAACACGGGCAAGCCGATCAGCGTGCCGGTCGGCAAGCCGACGCTCGGACGGATCATGGACGTGCTCGGCCGTCCGATCGACGAAGCCGGTCCGATCAACTCGGACGTGACGCGCGGCATTCACCAGAAGGCTCCGAAGTTCGAAGATCTGTCGCCGTCGACGGAACTGCTGGAAACCGGCATCAAGGTTATCGACCTGATCTGCCCGTTCGCGAAGGGCGGCAAGGTTGGCCTGTTCGGCGGCGCCGGCGTGGGCAAGACCGTGAACATGATGGAACTGATCAACAACATCGCGAAGGAGCACGGCGGTTATTCCGTGTTCGCCGGCGTTGGCGAGCGTACCCGCGAAGGGAACGACTTCTATCATGAAATGAAGGACTCGAACGTTCTCGACAAAGTGGCGCTCGTGTACGGCCAGATGAACGAGCCGCCGGGCAACCGTCTGCGCGTGGCGCTGACCGGCCTGACGATGGCCGAGCACTTCCGCGACGAAGGCCTCGACGTGCTGTTCTTCGTCGACAACATCTACCGTTTCACGCTGGCGGGAACGGAAGTGTCGGCACTGCTCGGCCGTATGCCGTCGGCAGTGGGCTATCAGCCGACGCTGGCTGAAGAAATGGGCAAACTGCAAGAGCGCATCACGTCGACGAAGACGGGTTCGATTACGTCGGTGCAGGCCGTGTACGTCCCGGCAGATGACTTGACCGACCCGTCGCCGGCTACGACGTTCGGCCACTTGGACGCAACGGTCGTGCTGTCGCGTGACATCGCTTCGCTGGGTATCTACCCGGCCGTGGACCCGCTCGATTCGACCTCGCGTCAGATCGACCCGAACGTGATCGGCGAAGAGCACTACACGATCACGCGCGGCGTGCAGCAAACGCTGCAGCGCTACAAGGAATTGCGCGACATTATCGCGATTCTGGGCATGGACGAACTCGCGCCGGAAGACAAGCTCGCCGTGGCGCGCGCGCGGAAGATCCAGCGTTTCCTGTCGCAGCCGTTCCACGTCGCGGAAGTGTTCACGGGTTCGCCGGGCAAGTACGTGCCGCTGAAGGAAACGATCCGCGGCTTCAAGATGATCGTCGAAGGCGAGTGCGATCATCTGCCGGAGCAGGCGTTCTACATGGTCGGCACGATCGACGAAGCCTTCGAAAAGGCCAAGAAGATCCAGTAAAGGTCGGGTGTATCGAAGCGGACGCTGGCCCGACGAGGCAGCGTTCGCGCATCGCGTCTCATGGCGCGGTGTTCCAGCGATAGCGCTTGGCGGATTCCTCTGCGAGCGCGGAGATAGACCCCAGGAGTCGAGTCGATATGGCAACCATCAAAGTAGACGTCGTCAGCGCGGAAGAGCAGATCTTCTCGGGCCAGGCGAAGTTCGTCGCGCTGCCGGGCGAAGCGGGTGAACTCGGTATTTTGCCGGGCCACACGCCGCTCATCACGCGCATTCGTCCGGGCGCGGTGCGCATCGAGGCGGAAGACGGCTCGGAAGAGTTCGTGTTCGTTGCGGGCGGGATCCTCGAGATTCAGCCGGGCGTCGTGACCGTGCTCGCCGATACGGCGATCCGCGGCGCGGACCTCGACGAAGCGAAAGCCGAGCAGGCGAAGAAGCGCGCGGAAGAAGCGCTGCAGAACACGGATTCGAATC
This sequence comes from Caballeronia humi, assembly GCF_001544475.1. GTDB lineage: Bacteria > Pseudomonadota > Gammaproteobacteria > Burkholderiales > Burkholderiaceae > Caballeronia > Caballeronia humi. Next base: position 27,405 of record NZ_FCNW02000006.1, read on the forward strand.
TCGAATACGCGACCGCGCAAGCGGAACTCGCGTACGCGACGGCGCAGTTGGCCGCGATCCAGCGTCTGCGGAAACTGCGCGGACAGCATTGAGCGCTGGCGTCAGCATGTGATTGAGAAAGCAGCCTTCGGGCTGCTTTTTTATTTCTACCGCGCGTTTCTGCATGTCCGATGTGCGACGCTCCCGCTTTACGCGTAAGCCACTGATTTCACGCAACTACGCCATCGAAAGCCGATAACCGTTCCGGGTAACACTGAATGCCGCCGGTTACTTTTACCGTGCAGAATAGTCTTCCAAATGGCCTGCAAAAAGCAGGTCGAATTCATTGCGGAGACATCGATGGCAATTCAACCGACGCAGGCCGACGCGCAGATCGAACCACGCGACGGCCTATCTCAAGTCCGCGGCGCAACCGACATTCCCTTAAGCGACGCCACCGTCTCGCGATTCCTGCTCGACACCGTCGCGCGATTTCCAAATCGTCCCGGCGTCACCTTCCGCGAGCAAAACATCCGCTGGACGTGGCGCCAGTTCGCCGATGAAGTCGATGTCCTCGCGAGCGGACTGCTCGCACTTGGCGTGGAAGCGGGCGATCGCGTCGGTATCTGGTCGCCGAATCGCGCGGAATGGCTGCTCACGCAGTTCGCGACGGCGCGGATCGGCGCGGTGCTCGTCAACATCAACCCGGCGTATCGGCTGGCCGAACTCGAATACGCGCTGAACAAGGTCGGCTGCAAGGCGCTGATTGCGGCCGAGCAGTTCAAGACGTCGAAGTATCTCGACATGCTTCAGACGCTCGCACCCGAACTCGCCGATGCCGAGCCGAACGCGCTGCAAGCGGCGAAGCTGCCCGAATTGCGCACCGTGATCCGCTTGGGCGACGCGAAGACGCCCGGCATGCTCAACTTCGGCGACGTGATGGCGCGCGGCCGTGAGCAACTTGACACCGCGCGGCTCGAAACGCTGGAAGCGAAGCTCGACGCGCACGATCCGATCAACGTCCAGTTCACGAGCGGCACGACCGGTAATCCGAAGGGCGCGACGCTCACGCACCATAACGTCGTGAACAACGCGCGCTACATCGCGATCGCGATGCGTCTCACGGAGAACGACTCGCTCTGCATTCCGGTGCCGCTGTATCACTGCTTCGGGATGGTCCTGGCGGTCCTCGCGTGTGTATCAACGGGTTGCGCGATGGTCTTCCCCGGCGAAGCCTTCGATCCCGCCGCGACGCTCGCAGCCGTCCACGAGGAGCGTTGCACCGCGCTGCACGGCGTGCCGACGATGTTCATCGCCGAACTGGATCATCCGGACTTCGCGAAGTACGACTTCAGCCGTCTGCGCACCGGCATCATGGCGGGTTCGCCGTGTCCGATCGAAACGATGAAGCGCGTTGTTTCGACGATGAACCTGCGCGAAATCACCATCGCCTACGGGATGACGGAGACGAGCCCAGTGTCCTTCCAGAGTTCGACGACCGATCCGCTCGACAAGCGCACGACGACCGTCGGACGCATTCAGCCGCACCTGGAAGTCAAAATCATCGATCCGGTAGGCAACGTCGTGCAAGTCGGCGAGACGGGCGAGCTGTGCACGCGCGGCTATTCCGTGATGAAAGGCTACTGGGACGACGAGACAAAGACGCGCGAGGCGATCGTCGACGGCTGGATGCACACCGGCGACCTCGCGACGATTGATGCTGACGGCTATTGCAACATCGTCGGGCGCCTGAAGGACATGCTGATTCGCGGCGGCGAGAACGTGTATCCACGCGAAATCGAGGAGTTTTTGTTCCGGCATCCGAAGGTGCAGACGGTACAGGTGTTCGGCGTGCCGGATCAGAAGTACGGCGAAGAGGTCTGCGCGTGGATCGTGCTGCGGCCGGGCGAACAAGCGACGGCCGAGGATATCCGCGAGTTTTGCCAAGGCCAGATCGCACACTACAAGATTCCGCGTTATATCCGCTTTGTCGACGAATTGCCGATGACGGTGACCGGCAAGGCGCAAAAATTCATCATGCGCGCGCGGATGATCGAAGAATTGAAAATCGCAGAAGCTAAAACGGCGTGAGTTTAATCACTGGCCTGAAAGGAGAACGCAAGAACGTGAAGGCGTTCTCCTTTCAGTTTCTGACGGAGCAACTATCACGCGATTCATTTTGAAATGCGCGCAAACGTTTGTCCGGACGAAAAAAAAGCGGGCCTGGAGCCCGCTAAAAACCACACGCTACGGGGTTAGCGCGAGGAGACCAAAGGTGGGAACAACTTCGATACCGCGTTTGGACCGAAGAACGACCCCAGCAAAGATGTCCCAGGAGAGGGTTTCGGCAAGGCCGAAAAGCAGGGCACGTGGTCATTAAAAACACACCGCACCCAACACATCCGTGTTGAAACCGTTTGAACAGATTGTGGGCGAATTGATCTCGGGCGGCCGTAACAAAGTGTTTCAGTTTGTAACCCGGGTCGCATGAGCTTCGCCGGAAATATTCGACCGCCATTCAAGCCGTTTTGGAAAATTAATTGCCCGCATCACGCGCTTTGTGAGCGGCTGATTGGCAATTAATCGTCGATCGCTGCTTTAACGCCTAGTGCGGAGACTCTAATTTTCCGCGAAAATCGAACGAGCGATCCTCATGAAATCGAAAAGCATTTTCGACGAACGGGGAATAAATCGGCTACATGACAAAAATTCCGGAGATATATATGACGATCGACAGCGACATGCTCGCCTATTACCGCGCGTCGGCGGAGGCGTTTCCGCCCCTTCCCGCCGATGCCGACGCTCGCGCCATCCGCCAGCGTTTTCAGGACGTCGCGCGAACTTTCGCTCGCCCGCGCGGCGCGGACATTGCCGTAAGCGAACTGACGGTGCCGCTGCAAGGTCGCGAGTTGAACGCGCGGGTATATCGGCCGGTTGCGGCGGCTGAAACGCTGCCGCTCCTCGTGTACTTTCACGGCGGCGGCTGGGTCGTCGGTGATCTGGATACGCACGATGCGCTCGTTGAGCGGCTCGCGATCGACGCGCATTGCGCCGTCGCGAGCGTCGATTACCGTGTCGCGCCCGAGCATCCGTTCCCCGCGCCGTGCGACGACGCGCTCGACGCCCTCATCTGGTTCGCTGAGCATCGCTCGCGGCTGGGTTTCGCGACGGACCGGCTTGCCGTCGGCGGCGACAGCGCGGGCGCGCACCTCGCGGTCGTTGCGGCGCGCGGGGCGAATGACCGCGTGGCGGGGCTTGTTGGCGCGCAGTTGCTGCTGTATCCGGCGGTGCGGCGTCAGTTCGAGAGCGCGAGCTGCATCGCGAACTCGAACGGCCCCGGCCTCACGAACGACGAAATGAAGTGGTACTGGCAGCAATTTCTGTCCGGCGCCGCGCCCGCCGCCGACGACGTCCGAGCCTTCCCGCTCGCCGAGCCGTTCGAGCGGACGCCCGCGCCGGCGCTGATCGTCGCCGCGGCGCACGATCCGCTCTACGACGACGCGTTCGAACTTGCGCGTTTTCTGGAGAGCAACGGCGGCCGCGTCGAGTTGATCGACGCGCACGACATGACGCACGGCTTCGGCCGCATTCAGCAGCATTCGCCGGCGGCCGCCGCGTGGATGAAGCGCGCCGCCGAGCGCGTCGGGACGATGCTGCGCTAAAGGGCCGTCACTTCAGCCATTTATCGACGACCGACTGAAATTCACCAGTCGATCGCGCGAGGTGCAGCCACTGGTCGACGTACTGCTGAAACGCCACGTCGCCGCGTGGTACGAGATAGGCTTTTTCGCCGAACTGGAACGGTTTGTCGGGATGCACGGAGCACAGGCCGGGGTTCAGCTTTTGCTGGAGCAAAGTTTCGGAGGCGTCGGTGACCATCACGTCGGCGCGGCCGTCGAGGATCTGCTTGAAGATCGTCACGTTGTCCGGATACTCGATCAGTTGCGAATGCGTAAAAAATTGCTTCGCGAAGCGCTCGTTCGTGCCACCCGGATTGACGATCGTCCGCACGCCCGGCTGGTCGATCTGCGCGACAGTCTGATATTTCTCCACATCGTCGCAACGCACGATCGCTGTTTTCCCGTCCACCATGTACGCCTGCGTGAAGAACGCGCGCTTCTGCCGATCGAGCGTCGTCGAGACGCCGCCCACCGCGATGTCGCATTTCGCGATGAAGTCGTTCATCAGGCTCGACCACGACGTCTTCACGTAGTCGGCCTTTACGCCAAGCGACTTGGCGAGGCTGTCGGCGAGATCGATGTCGATGCCTTCGAACTGGCCGTCAGGCTTCAGGAACGTGTACGGCTTGTAGTCGCCGGTCGTGCACACGCGCAGCGTGTGGCGGGAGAGCACGTCGTCCAGACGCGACGTCGTTGTAGCGGCGGCGGGCGTCGCGCCGGAGATCGTGCCGGCCTGCACCGTCTGCGCCTGCGCGCTGTTGAAGGCCAACGCTGCGGCGGCGATAGCGACAAGGTGTCTCATGGGTCTTCTTATTTAATAGTGGCGAACGTCGATCATAGTCAACGATGCGTGCCTTCAACAATGCGCGAGTTCCCCGAGACGCCATCGCGAAATCGCGCTTGCGGGCGATCACGCGGGCTTCACGCGGCGTCCGTGCATCGCAAAAACGCGGGGCCGCTCCGGTAGAATGCTCCTTTGCCTTTCAGCACCGAGCGCCGTGGCCCATACCCTTCTCAACGATACTTTCCTGCGCGCGCTGCTGCGTCAGCCGACCGACTACACGCCGATCTGGTTGATGCGCCAGGCGGGGCGCTATCTGCCCGAGTACAACGCGACGCGTGCGCGCGCCGGAAGCTTCTTGGGCCTCGCGAAGAATCCCGATTACGCGACTGAAGTCACGCTCCAGCCGCTCGAACGCTATCCGCTCGACGCCGCGATCCTTTTCTCCGACATCCTGACGATCCCCGACGCCATGGGCCTCGGCCTGAACTTCGTGCAGGGGGAAGGTCCGCGCTTCGAGCGCACGGTGCGCACGGAAGCGGATGTCGCGCGTCTCGCCGTGCCGGACATCGACGTGACACTGCGCTACGTGACCGATGCCGTTAGCCAGATCCGCCGCGCGCTCACCGATGCCGAAGGCCGTCAGAAAATACCGCTGATCGGCTTTTCGGGCAGCCCGTGGACGCTCGCGTGCTACATGGTCGAAGGTGGCGGCTCGGACGACCATCGCACGGTCAAGTCGATGGCGTACGCGCGGCCTGACCTGATGCACCGCATTCTCGACGTCAACGCACAGTCCGTGATCGCGTACCTGAACGCGCAGATCGATGCAGGCGCGCAGGCCGTGATGATCTTCGACACCTGGGGCGGCGCACTCGCCGATGGCGCGTACCAGCGATTTTCGCTCGATTACATCAGGAAGGTCGTCGCGGGCCTGAAGCGCGAGCACGACGGCGCGCGCGTGCCGGTCATCACGTTCACCAAGGGCGGCGGGTTGTGGCTGGACGAAATCGCGTCGATCGGCGTGGACGCCGTTGGGCTCGACTGGACCGTCAACCTCGGCGCGGCGCGGGCCAAGGTCGGCGATCGCGTGGCACTGCAAGGCAATATCGATCCGAGCGTGCTGTTCGCGCCGCCCGCCGCGATCCGCTCGGAAGCGCGCGCCGTACTCGACAGCTTCGGTAACTTCCCGGGCCACGTCTTCAATCTGGGCCACGGCATCTCGCAATTCACGCCGCCCGAACACGTCGCCGAACTCGTCGACGAGGTGCATACCCATAGCCGCGCGATCCGTCAGAAGGGCAACGCCTGAGGCATTGCTTGTTGCGATGCAGCAGACGGGGCTCGAAACAGTCGTGCGATTGGCAGCGGCGCGCGTGCCCCGAACGGCGCCCCTTCGGCGGTCTCCCGATTGTCAAGAGTTGACTTATGCACATTTTTTACGCTGCGGCGCGCCATCATACGTATGGCCGCAAAACGCCGATAAAGCCGTTCTATGTGCGAGTCAACATTATGATTTAAAAGAGAAATATCTTAGTCGATCCGCAATGTGGGCAAGCGCACAAAGCGACTCCACACGCGGTTTTTGTGAACTGTCAACTAAAGTTCTCAACAAAGTTATCCACAGGCCTGTGGAAAGCCTCACTTTCTCAAAAATAATCCTGAACTTAGCGCCGATTGTGATGTTTCACTTTAAGTGCGCCGGGCAAAGCCTTGTGCTGTCGTCGGCGCGCGGCGGTGCTGGCGCTTGGCGGCGGTGCAGCGAATGAGCGCGGTGTTCGTCCGCGTGGCGCTGGATCATCCGCTGCCCACGCTCTTCGACTATCGATACGACCTCGCGCCTCGGCCCGAGGCGGGCCTGCTGGTGCGCGTGCCGTTCGGGCGGCGCGACGTCGTCGGTCTGATCTGCGAAGTGACGACACAAAGCGATGTCCCCGCCGACAAGTTGCGTGCCGTCGAAGCCATCTGCGATGCCTGCGCGCCGCTCTCCGGCGAATGGCGCGCGCTCGCCGCGTTCGCCGCGGAGTACTACCAGCGCGGTCTGGGCGAAGTCGCGTTGCCTGCGTTGCCGCAGGCGTTGCGCGATGCGTCGCGCTGGGCGCGGCTGTTTGCGCCCGCGGAGCGCTACCAGCTGCTGCCGGCGGGGCGCGCCGTGTTGCCCGATGCGCTACCGGCGCGCGCACACGCGCTGCGGCGTCTTGCCGAAGCGCTCGCGGCGCAACCGGCGCTCGCCGCCGCCGATGCTCGCGCGCTGCATCCGAAGGCGAGCACGACGCTGGCCGAGTGGCAATCGAAGGGCTGGGTCGTGCGCGAAGAAAAAGACGACGCCCCCGAGTTGCCCGATGAACTCACCAATGACGCCTTGCTCCCGCGTCTCACGCAGGAACAGCAGGAAGCCGTCGACGCGATCACCGCCGCGCGCAGCTTCGCTCCGTTCCTCTTGCACGGCGTGACGGGCAGCGGCAAGACCGAGGTTTATCTGCACGCGCTCGCGGGCTTGCTCCACGCGCGGCCGGACGCGCAGGCGCTCGTCCTCGTCCCCGAAATCAATCTGACGCCGCAGTTCGAGGCCGCGTTCCGCGCGCGTTTCGCCGCGCTGCCCGAAGGCGCGATCGTCACGATGCACAGCGGCCTGGCCGAGGGCGAGCGCGTGCGCAACTGGCTCGCCGCGCACACCGGACGCGCGCGGATCGTCCTGGGGACGCGGCTCGCGATTCTGGCGTCGATGCCCGGACTGGCGCTGATCGTCGTCGACGAGGAGCACGATCCCGCATACAAGCAGCAGGAAGGCTTGCGCTATTCCGCCCGCGATCTCGCGATCTACCGTGCAAAGCAGCGCGAGATCCCGGTCGTGCTCGGCTCGGCGACGCCGTCGCTCGAAAGCTGGTGGCAGGCCGAGCAGGGCCGCTACACGCGGCTCACGCTGTCGCGTCGCGCCGTCGCGGAAGCCGTGCTGCCGAGCGTGCGGCTTGTCGACCTCGAAGAGGAGCGCAGGCGCGGGCGGGCGTCGATCGAAGGGTTGTCGGGCCCGCTCGTCGCCGCGCTGAAAAGCCGGCTGGAACGCGGCGAGCAAAGTCTCGTGTTTCTGAACCGCCGTGGCTACGCGCCGATCCTGTCATGCGATGCCTGCGGCTGGGTCGCCGGCTGTCCGCGTTGCAGCGCGTATGTCGTGCTGCACAAGCCCGAGCGGAATCTGCGCTGTCACCATTGCGGCTGGGAAGCGCGGATTCCGAAGTCGTGTCCGGATTGCGGCAACGTCGATATCGCGCCGATGGGACGCGGCACGCAGCGCGTCGAGGAAACGCTCGCGAGCGCGGTGCCGGGCGCACGCGTGCTGCGCATCGATGCGGACAGCACGCGCCGGAAGGGCAGCGCGCAGGCGTTGTTCTCGGACGTGCACGCAGGCGAGGTCGATATTTTGGTCGGCACGCAGATGATCGCGAAGGGGCACGATTTTCAGCGCGTGACGCTCGTCGGCGTTCTGAATGCCGATACGGCGCTCTTTTCCCACGATTTCCGCGCGAGCGAGCGCCTTTTCGCGCAATTGATGCAGGTAAGCGGCCGGGCGGGGCGTTCAGGTTTGCCCGGCGAGGTGGTGATCCAGACGCGCTATCCGCGACATGCGCTGTATCACGCGCTGGCGCGGCACGACTACGTCGGTTTCGCGAATTCGACGCTCACCGAGCGGCGTGACGCGCATTTGCCGCCGTTCGTCTATCAGGCGCTGCTACGCGCCGAGGGGCGCACGCTGGAGGCGGCGCTTGGATTCTTGCAGCAAGCGGCCACCGCGTTCGCGCCGCTACCGGGCGCGGACCGCGTGACGGTCTACGACGCCGTGCCGCTCACGATCGTCAAGGTCTTCAATGTGCACCGCGCGCAATTGCTGCTGGAATGCGCGTCGCGCGCCGCGCTGCAGACGGCTTTGCGCGCGTGGCAACCCGAATTGCGCAGTCTGAAGGGCGTATTGCGCTGGGCCGTCGAAGTCGATCCGCTCGATATTTAAGCGGCAGGCGCTTCAGACGCCGCCGGGCGTCACCTTGTCGCCCGCCGGGTGCGGCGTGTCGGGTATCTCGCTGGCCTTTTCGCCCGCGTGCGCGACCCGCGACGTAGCGCCGCGAATAAACAGCACGACACACACTGCAAACATCGCCCATATCCCGACGATTACCATCCACGTGCTCATATCCTTCTCCCCGAAACGACTTGTTGGCGCCCATTGGTCGGCGCGCATGGGAGGTATATCGGCGGGAAAAGAGGTTTTGAGTAGGGCAACTCCGACAATATTGAGACTAGGGAAAATACTAGGCGTTTGACGCCATCCCCCGCGCCCGCCCGCATCCGTCAAAGCCTTGCTGGGCAAGGGCCCCAAAGGGGTGCAACCCATCGCAAAAAGTAGGTTGCACCTTTTTTTGCGGCGGAGTACGATTCGCCAACTTTTTAGTCATCGGCCGGTTGTATCGCGGCCAAACGAAGGAAATATGGCGAGCACTACCCTTGGCGTCAAAGTCGACGATCTCCTGCGCTCACGGCTGAAAGATGCCGCGACGCGTCTCGAGCGCACCCCCCACTGGCTTATCAAGCAGGCGATCTTCGCGTATCTCGAACGCATCGAGCACGGCCAGTTGCCGCCGGAGCTGTCGGGCGTGAATGGCGTGGCGGAGCTGGGCGAGACGGTGCCCGTCGAAGGCGACGATGACAGCGCCGCCCATCCTTTCCTCGATTTCGCGCAGAACGTGCAGCCGCAGTCGGTGCTGCGCGCGGCGATCACGGCGGCGTACCGCCGGCCGGAGCCGGAGTGCGTGCCGTTCCTCGTCGGGCAGGCACGTCTGCCGGCGACCATTGCCACCGAGACGCAGGCGCTCGCGACGACACTCGTCGAAGCCTTGCGCGCGAAGCACACGGGCGGCGGTGTCGAGGGGCTGATCCACGAGTTTTCGCTCTCCAGCCAGGAAGGCGTCGCGCTGATGTGTCTCGCGGAAGCGCTGCTGCGCATTCCCGATCGCGCGACCCGCGACGCGCTGATCCGCGACAAGATCAGCAAGGGCGACTGGCGTTCGCACATGGGCCAGGCGCCGTCGCTGTTCGTGAACGCGGCGACGTGGGGTCTGATGATCACCGGCAAGCTGGTGACGACGAACAGCGAGACGGGATTGTCGTCGGCGCTGACGCGCCTGATCGGACGCGGCGGCGAGCCGTTGATCCGCAAGGGCGTCGATATGGCGATGCGCCTGATGGGCGAGCAGTTCGTCACCGGCGAGACGATTTCGGAAGCGCTTGCGAATAGTCGCAAGTTCGAAGCGCGCGGTTTCCGTTATTCCTACGACATGCTCGGCGAAGCCGCGACGACCGAAGAAGACGCGCAACGCTACTACGCCTCCTACGAGCAGGCGATCCACGCGATCGGCAAGGCGGCGGGCGGACGCGGCATCTACGAAGGCCCGGGCATCTCGATCAAGCTTTCCGCGCTGCATCCGCGTTATTCGCGTTCGCAACAGGAACGCACGATGAACGAACTGCTGCCGCGCGTGCGCTCGCTCGCGCAACTCGCGCGCCGCTACGACATCGGCCTGAACATTGACGCCGAAGAAGCCGATCGTCTCGAAATCTCGCTCGATTTGCTCGAAGCGCTCTGTTTCGATCCGGAACTGGCGGGCTGGAACGGCATCGGTTTCGTGGTGCAGGCTTATCAGAAGCGCTGTCCGTTCGTGATCGACTACCTGATCGACCTCGCGCGCCGCAGCCGTCATCGTCTGATGATCCGGCTCGTGAAGGGCGCTTACTGGGATTCCGAAATCAAGCGCGCACAAGTCGATGGCCTCGAAGGCTATCCGGTCTACACGCGCAAGATTTATACGGATATTTCCTACGTCGCCTGCGCGAAGAAGCTGCTCGGCGCGCCGGATGCGGTCTATCCGCAGTTCGCGACGCACAACGCGTACACGCTGTCGGCGATCTATCACCTCGCGGGCCACAATTACTATCCCGGCCAGTACGAGTTCCAGTGCCTGCACGGCATGGGCGAGCCGCTGTACGAGGAAGTCACCGGGCGCGACAAGCTGAACCGGCCGTGTCGCGTGTATGCGCCGGTCGGTACGCACGAAACGCTGCTCGCGTATCTCGTGCGGCGTCTGCTCGAAAACGGCGCGAACACGTCGTTCGTGAACCGCATCGCCGATGAAACGATTCCGGTCAGCGAACTCGTCGTCGATCCGATCGAGGAAGCGTCGCGGCTTGCGCCGCTCGGCGCGCCGCACGCCAAAATTCCGCTGCCGCGCCAGTTATACGGCAACGAGCGCTCCAATTCGATGGGCTTCGATTTGTCGAATGAGCATCGGCTGGCGTCGCTGTCGTCGGCGTTGCTCGCGAGCGCGAACAATCCGTGGCGCGCGGTCCCGATGCTCGAAGGCGACGATCCGGGCAACGGCACGCCGCGCGACGTGCGCAACCCGGCGGATCTGCGCGACGTGGTGGGCACGGTGGTCGAGGCTTCGCCGGAACAGGTGAGCGCGGCGATCGCGCACGCGGTGGCCGCCGCACCGATCTGGCAGGCGACGCCCGTCGAAGATCGCGCCGACTGTCTCGCCCGCGCTGCCGATCTGCTCGAAGCGCAAATGCATACGCTGATGGGCCTGGTCGTGCGTGAAGCGGGCAAGTCGCTGGCGAACGCGGTCTCCGAGATTCGCGAGGCGATCGACTTCCTGCGTTATTACTCCGCGCAGATTCGCGGCGAGTTTTCGAACGACACGCATCGTCCGCTTGGGCCCGTGGTCTGCATCAGCCCGTGGAATTTCCCGCTGGCGATTTTCATGGGTCAGGTCGCCGCAGCGCTCGCCGCCGGCAATCCGGTGCTCGCGAAGCCCGCCGAACAGACGCCGCTGATCGCCGCGCAAGCCGTGCGCATTCTGCGCGAAGCCGGCGTGCCGTCGGGCGCGGTGCAATTGCTGCCGGGCAACGGCGAGACGGTCGGCGCCGCGCTGGTCGCCGATCCGCGCACCCGTGCCGTGATGTTCACCGGCTCGACGGAAGTGGCGCGCCTCATCAACAAGACGCTCTCGGAACGTCTCGATCCGGACGGCCGGCCGATTCCGCTGATCGCGGAAACGGGCGGGCAGAACGCGATGATCGTCGATTCGTCGGCGCTCGCGGAGCAAGTGGTCGCGGACGTGTTGCAGTCGTCGTTCGATTCCGCCGGTCAGCGCTGCTCGGCGCTGCGCGTGCTCTGCCTGCAGGACGACGTCGCCGATCGCACGCTCGAAATGCTCACCGGCGCGATGAAGCAGCTCGCGGTGGGCAATCCGGACCGGCTGTCGACGGACGTGGGCCCCGTGATCGACGCCGACGCCAAGCGCGGCATCGATGCGCACGTCGCGTCGATGCGCGAGAAGGGCCGCAAGGTCGTGCAACTGCCGCTGCCGGATGGCTGCGCGCAAGGCACGTTCGTGCCGCCGACCTTGATCGAACTCGATTCCATCGACGAACTCAAGCGCGAGGTGTTCGGACCGGTGCTGCACGTGGTGCGCTATCGCCGCGCGTCTCTTGATAAACTCCTCGACCAAATCAAAACCACGGGTTACGGGCTCACGCTCGGCATCCATACGCGGATCGATGAAACCATCGCGCACGTGATCGATCGCGCGCACGTGGGCAACATCTACGTGAACCGGAACGTGATCGGCGCGGTGGTCGGCGTGCAGCCGTTCGGCGGCGAAGGCTTGTCGGGCACGGGACCGAAGGCGGGCGGCGCGCTTTATTTGCAACGTCTGCTGGCGAAGCGTCCGACCGGCTTGCCGAAGTCGCTGACGAACGCGCTGATCGTCGATCAGGCGGCATCGACGAATACGCCGTCGGCGGCGTTGACCGCGCTGCGCGACTGGTCGATCGCCGAGCGCGATCCGCAGACGGCGGCACGTTGCGACGGCTATCTGCAACTCGTTTTGGCCGGCGCCACCGCCGTGTTGCCCGGCCCGACCGGCGAGCGCAACACGTACACGCTCGGCGCGCGCGGCACGGTGCTGTGCGTGGCGTCGACGGCGAGCGGTGCGCGCGCCCAGCTCGCGGCGGTGCTCGCCACCGGCAACAAGGCGTTGTTCTCGGGCGCGGCGGGCGAGCAACTGGTGGCGTCGCTGCCGGCATCGCTCAAGGCGCACGCGAGCGCACGCAAGACCGGCGACACGGCATCGACATTCGATGCCGTGCTGTTCGAAGGCGACAGCGATGAACTGCTGTCGCTGGTGAAGGAAGTCGCGAAGCGCCCGGGGCCGATCGTATCGGTGCAGGGCGTTGCGGCGGGGGCGTTCGCCGACGGCGGTCACGACGGCGAGGACTACGCGCTCGAACGGCTGCTGACGGAACGCTCGGTGAGCGTGAACACGGCGGCCGCGGGCGGCAATGCGAATTTGATGACGATCGGTTGAGCAATACTCGGCGCTCGGTTCAAACAAACGGCAGCAGGCACGGCGATCCCGGCACAAGCTGCCATCCACACTGGTACTAGGAGAAGGCTATGACGTACAAGATGAACAAGCTGGCAGCGGCCCTGGCGGTTGCAGGCCTGTCGCTCGCGGGGACCGCATTCGCACAGCAGGTCGAGGACGTGAAGGTGGGTTTCGCCGCGCCGATGACGGGCGCCCAGGCCCACTACGGCAAGGACTTCGAGAACGGCATCACGCTCGCCGTCGAGGATTTCAACGCGACGAAGCCGGTGATCGGCGGCAAGCCGGTTCGCATCGTGCTGAACGCAGCCGACGACCAGGCCGACCCGCGCACGGGCACGACCGTCGCGCAGAAGCTCGTCGACGACGGCATCAAGGGCATGCTCGGCCACTTCAACTCGGGCACGACGATCCCCGCTTCGCGCATCTACGCGAACGCCGGCATCCCCGAGATCGCGATGGCGACGGCGCCCGAGTACACCACGCAAGGCTACAAGACGACGTTTCGCATGATGACGTCGGACACGCAGCAGGGGTCGGTCGCGGGCGAATTCGCGGTGAAGAACCTGAAGGTCAAGAAGATCGCGATCGTCGATGACCGCACGGCCTACGGCCAGGGTCTCGCCGACCAGTTCGAGAAGGCGGCGAAGGCGTCGGGCGGCACGATCGTCATGCGTGAATTCACGAACGACAAGGCCGTCGACTTCAAGGCGATTCTGACCAAGATCAAGTCGTCGAATCCGGACCTCGTGTACTACGGCGGCGCCGATTCGCAAGCCGCGCCGATGGTTCGCCAGATGAAGACGCTCGGCTTCCGCGCGCCGTTGATGGCGGGCGAAATGGTCAAGACCGACACGTTCGTGAAGATCGCCGGCGACGCAGCCGACGGCACCGTCGCGTCGCTCGCGGGCCTGCCGATGGACCAGATGCCGGGCGGCGCGGCCTACGCGGCGAAGTACAAGAAGCGCTTCAACGAAGACGTGCAAACGTACTCGCCGTACGCCTACGACGGCGCGATGGCGATGTTCGACGCGATGAAGAAGGCGAACTCGACCGATCCGGCCAAGTACCTGCCGTTCCTCGCGAAGACCGAAATGCCGGGCGTGACGACGTCGAAGCTGGCGTACGACGCGAAGGGCGACCTGAAGAACGGCGGCATCACGCTGTACAAGGTCGTCGGCGGCAAGTGGACGACGCTGCAAAGCGTGGGCGGCAAGTAAATTTTTGCTGCGGGTGTTTTACGAAGGGCTCCGTTTCCGCGGGGCCTTTTCGTTTTCAGGGCCGCTCCGCTTGAAACCGGTCAGCATTGCGCCGATCAGGTTTTCGCGCGTCCAGACGCTCATCACGATCGCCGCCGCGATATGCACGCAGATGCAAACTTCCAGCGCGATCGACAGAACCGTATGCAGCTCCTGCGGCCAGTCTTCGCCCCAGAAGGCGTCGAGGCGCATCAGCCAGCCGCTCGCGCCGAGCGCGAGAATCAGCAGCCACAGCGCGATCGCCATCGAGCCGCCGAGCGGATTGTGCGACAGATGATGCATCGGCCTGCCGCGCGCGAGCGAGCGCACGTAGGCGATAAGATGCGCGGGCGTCGGCCACCACGCCGAAAAGCGCGCGTACTGCGTGCCGACGAAACCCCACACGATGCGCAGCCCGACGAGCCCCGCCGCGATATAGCCGAGCACGCGATGCGTAGCATCGGTCGGGCCGAACAGGTTCCACGCGACGATGCCCGCGACCGTCCAGTGCGTGAGCCGCACCCAGAGGTCCCAGGTTTTCACGCGGCCTTCGGGCATCGACTTACGGCCATTAATCGATTTCCGACTTCACGACGGCGAGCGTCTTGGTGTCGTAATAGATTTCGACCTTCTTGCCTTCCTTGTTGTGGCCGTAGATCTCATAACAGTTGCCATCGACCTTGAACTTCTTGATCTTGTAGCCCTGCGCCTCGAGTTGCGCGCGCGCATCCGATTCCTTGATCCACTCGCTCTTCGGATGCGCCGCGCAATCGGCCTTCGCGAAAGCCGCGCCCGAGAAACCAACCGCTACCATCAACGCCACGAACTTGAACATCGGCCATCTCCTCGGTATTTGTCGAGCGGACACTCTACTGCCGATGAGAATCGTTCGCAAGCGGATCGTAAGCTCAGATCAGCCCTGCTTCCGGCCTTGCTCGCGAATCTGATCGAGCGTCGCGCCGGGCGTGCTCTGGTTCTGCGGAATCCTGATCTCGATCACGGCGGGCAAGCCTGATTCCACCGCTCGCTCGAACGCGGGCAGAAACGCGTCGGTCGTCGCGACGAGCTCGCCGTGCGCGCCGAACGCGCGCGCGAACGCGACGAAGTCAGGATTCGTGAGTCCGGTGCCGTGCACGCGGTTCGGGTAATGCCGCTCCTGATGCATGCGGATCGTGCCGTACTGCGCGTTGTTCACGACGATGAAAATCACCGGCAACGCATATTGCATGGCCGTCGCGAGTTCCTGGCTCGACATCATGAAGCAGCCGTCGCCCGCGAACGCCACGACCGTGCGCTCCGGATGCAGCGATTTCGCCGCGATCGCCGCAGGCACGCCGTAACCCATCGCGCCGCTCGTCGGGGCGACCTGCGAGCGGAAATGCCGGTACGAATAGTGGCGATGCAGCCAGGTCGCGTAGTTGCCCGCGCCGTTCGTGATGATCGAATCGGGCGGCAGGCGCTCGCTCAACTGACGCATGATTTCGCCCAGTTGCACGTCGCCGAGCATGGGTTTCGGCTTGCGCCATTCGACATACGCCTCGTGCGCGGTGGCAGCGGCGCCTGACCAGTTGATCGTCGATGGCGGCGGGAGCGCGGCGAGCGCCGACGCGATTTCCGGCATCCCCGAAACGATCGGCAGATCGGCGGAATAGACGCGGCCCAACTCTTCCGCGCCCTGATGAATGTGGATCAGCGTCTGCTTCGTCTTCGGGATATCGAGGAGCGCGTAGCCGCCCGTCGTCGATTCGCCGAGGCGCGGACCGATCACGAGCAGCAAATCGGCGTCGCGGATGCGCGCGGCGAGCGCCGGATTGATCCCCAGGCCGACGTCGCCCGCGTAGTTCGGATGCTCGTTGTTCAGCGTGTCCTGAAAGCGAAACGCGCAGCCGACCGGCACGTGCCATTGCTCGACGAAACGCGCGAAATCCTGCGTCGCGGCTTCGGTCCAGCCGCTCCCGCCCGCGATCACGAACGGCCGTTGCGCAACGGCTAGCATCGTCCGGAGCCGCTCGATCTGCGCCGGCGCCGGCGCCGCCGCCACGCGCTGATAGCGCGGCGCGCCCGGCACCGCGGCGCAGGTCTCGCTCAGCATGTCCTCGGGCAGCGCGAGCACGACCGGCCCGGGCCGTCCCGAGGTCGCGACGTGAAACGCGTGGCTCAGGTATTCCGGCACGCGGCGCGGATCATCGATTTGCGCAACCCACTTCGCCATCTGCCCGAACATCCGCCGATAGTCGATCTCCTGGAACGCCTCGCGATCCATGTGCTCGCGCGCGCACTGGCCGATCAGCAGGATCATCGGCGTCGAGTCCTGGAAGGCGGTGTGCACGCCGATCGATGCGTGCGTCGCGCCCGGCCCGCGCGTAACGATCGCGATGCCCGGGCGGCCCGTCAGCTTGCCGACCGCTTCGGCCATGTTGGCGGCGGCCGCCTCGTGGCGGCAGACGATCGTCTGGATCTGGCTGGTTTCGTCGTGCAGCGAATCGAGGACGGCGAGAAAGCTCTCGCCGGGCACGCAAAAGACGCGCTCGACGCCGTGCGTGATGAGCGCATCGACGACGAGTCGCGCGCCGGTGGTTTGCGGGGAATCTGAAGAAACGACAGCGGACGCCATGCGGTGAAGTCTCCGTGAATGGTTCGCGCGGGGGCGATTTTTAGGACGGGAGCCGACAGCTTACGCTGTCCGGGCGGTGCGGAGCCAGAGGCGGGCGTGTCAGCGGCGGGGCCTGAACCGGGCGAACGCCGGTGCGGCTGAGAAGGAAGACGACGGCCGTGCGCCAGCCGAAACATCTCGAACGCCGCCTGAAGCGAAACCGCCCCGTGGCCGCCAGGGCAACCCGCTCAAGCGCCGCGGCCTCCGACCGCCGAGGCAACCTCCAGCCCCATTTCAAACCGAACGCCCTCCGCCCCCGCGCCGGAAAGCCCCGCCGACCCCATCACCCGAATTACCCCTCTTTCTCGCCCCTTATCGCCAGATAGTCACCCGGTGAGATTCGGAATAATGGCTTCAATGGAAAACGGGCTGCGGCATCAGACGAGCGGCTCAAACGCAAAGATTGAAGTAATCAAACCTCATCGGGGGCAAGCTTGAACATTCGTAAATTCGTAGGCGCCACAAGCCGCGACGCGCTGCGTCAGGTCCGTGAAGCCCTTGGCCCCGATGCGGTCGTCCTGTCGAACCGCACGCTGGAAGACGGCACGGTGGAAATCGTCAGCGTCGCCGACAGCGATCTGGCAAGCATCTCGCCTGCCACTGAAGAAAGCAGCGCGCCGCTGGCACCGCAAGCAAAAGCCAGCGCCACGCCGATGAACCCCTACGCCAGCGGCGATGTCTTCTCGTCGGTGTTCGGCTCGAACCCGGAAGCGGACGACGAAGACTTTCCCGAAGCGCAGCCCGAACCCGCGCCGAAGCGTCGCGCGGCAGTCGAAGAGGCGCCGCGCACGATGGCTGAATCGAATCCGTGGTTGATCGAGCATGCGCGCCGCGTGGCTCAACAAGCCTCCGCGCCGGCACCGGCCTCGGCCTCGGCCAACCGCATCCTGACCCCCGCCGCCGCGATCGCACGCGGTCTTGGCGCACCGGTCACCGTGCAGCCGGTGGAAAGGACAGAACAAGCCGAAGCGCAAAAACCGCAATATCCGCAGCAACCGAAGATCGACACACCCGACTGGGCACGCGAAGCCGCGCAACTCGCCGCACGCCGCGCCGCGCAGAAAATCGCCCCCGCGCCGATGCACCAAGCGCAGCCGCAACCCGCAGCGACGCCCGAAGGCGCCTTCGCCGGCCTGCCGGCCAGCGCGGCGGCCGCCGTCACGGAAGCGATCCGCGCCCGCATGGAGCAGGTCGTCAACGACACGGTGATGAACGAACTCTCGTCGATGCGCGGGATGATGGAAGAGCACTTCGCCGGCCTCCTGTGGGGCGACCGCCAGCGCCGCAGCCCGACCAACGCCGCGCTGACTAAGCGCCTCTTCGCCGCCGGATTCTCGGCACAACTGGTGCGCATGGTGATCGACAACATGCCGGAGATGGAGCACGTCGAAGCCGCGCTGGAATGGGTTCAGCAAGTGCTCGAATCGAATCTTCCGGTGATGGACAGCGAAGAAGCACTGATGGAACGCGGCGGCGTGTTCGCGCTGATGGGCCCGACGGGCGTCGGCAAGACGACGACCACCGCGAAGCTCGCCGCGCGCTGCGTGATGCGCTTCGGCGCGAGCAAGGTGGCGCTCCTCACGACCGACAGCTACCGGATCGGCGCGCACGAACAACTGCGCATCTTCGGGAAGATCCTTGGCGTCTCGGTGCACGCGGTGAAAGACGGCGCCGACCTGCAACTCGCGCTCTCCGAATTGCGCAACAAACATATTGTTTTGATCGACACGATCGGCATGAGCCAGCGCGACCGCATGGTCTCCGACCAGATCGCGATGCTCTGCGGCGCCGGTCATCCGGTTCAGCGCCTGTTGCTGCTGAACGCGACGAGCCACGGCGACACGCTGAACGAAGTCGTGCAGGCGTACCAGAGCACGCCTGACCAGCCGCCGCTCGCGGGCTGCATCCTGACGAAGCTCGACGAAGCCACCAATCTCGGCGGCGTGCTCGACACCGTGATCCGCTACAAGCTGCCCGTGCATTACGTCTCGACGGGTCAGAAGGTGCCGGAAAACCTGTACGTCGCCACCAAGCGTTTCCTGATCAAGAGCGCGTTCTGCATTCCGCGCGACGGATCGCCGTTCGTGCCGCAGGACGAAGAAGTGCCGGCACTGCTCTCCGCGCTTTCCGCGCGTGCTTCCACCGAACTGCATGAGGTTCACTTTGGATAAGTTCGTGCTCGATCAGGCGGAAGGCCTGAGACGGCTCCTGACTCGCGCCGGTTCGCGCGTGGTCGCGGTGACGGGGGCGCCCGCCGGCATAGGCTGCACGTCGGCGGTAGCGAACCTCGGCGCGGCGCTGGCGATTCAGGGGAAGGACGTACTCGTGATCGACGAGCGGCAGAACGGCGGCTCGATCAGCAGGATGCTCGGCCACGACGACGCCGGCGCGCTTGCCTCGGTCATCTCCGGCAAGCGCTTTCTGCAGGACGCGGTGACGCGCACTTCGCTCGGTTTTTCGCTGCTCGCAGCGCCCCGCGACGAGCGCATCAGCCAGGACGCCGCGCAGTGCCGCGCGCTGCTCGACGGCCCGGCGGACATCGTCCTGATCGATGCACAGCTCGATCGCAACGGTGCGCTGTCGTCGCTCGCGGCGCAGGCGCACGATTTCCTGATCGTCACGCGGGCGGCTGCCGCAGCGATCACCGAGGCTTACGCCTGCACCAAGCGCCTGCACTATGCGCACGCCATCGGACAGTTTCGCGTTCTGGTGAACCACGTGCAGAACGCAGCCGATGCCGCTGTCGCGTTCGAGAATTTGTCGGGCGTCGCGAGCCGGTATCTCGCTGTGTCGCTCACGCAGGCGGGCTGCGTCGCGGAGGATGCGCGAGTCGGCCGGGCGCGGGAACTGGCGCGCTGCGCGGTCGAAGCGTTTCCGGCGACGGCGGCCTCGCGCGACTACCGGCAGATCGCTGCCGAATTGCTGCACTGGCCGATGCGGCCGGCACAGGTTTCACGCGCGAATTCAAGAGAGCTGACGGACGGATCGGCAGCGTTGCAAGCAATGACGGGCGCGACCGGCGGATCGACCGCCGCACGCCGCGCCGGGGCTCCGGCTGCTCATGAATTGAGCAGCTCGGCGTCGATGTGACATAGGAAAGGTGAACACGATGTACAACGCCCAAGGCAAGCTCTCGCAATCCGAAGTGCTCACGCGGTATGCGCCGCTCGTGCGCCGGCTCGGCCTTCAGCTCGTCGCCAAGATGCCGGCGAGCGTCGATCTCGACGACTTGATCCAGGCCGGCATGATCGGCCTGATGGACGCCGCGAACCGTTACAAGGAAGATCAGGGCGCGCAGTTCGAAACCTACGCGAGCCAGCGGATTCGCGGCGCGATGCTCGACGAGCTGCGCGCCAACGACTGGCTCCCGCGCAGCATGCGCAAGACGTCGCGCGAGGTGGAATCGGCGGTGCACAAGGTCGAGCAGAACCTCGGGCGGTCGGCGAGCGAGCAGGAAGTCGCCGATCACCTGAAGATGCCGCTCGACGAATACCAGACGATGCTGCAGGACCTGCACGGCAGCCAGCTCATCTATTACGAAGACTTCGACCGCTCCGCCGACGACGAGCCGTTCCTCGACCGCTATTGCGTCGACCGCTCGGACCCGCTCTCGGCGCTGCTCGACGGCAGCCTGCGATCGGCACTGGTCGAAGCCATCGACAAGCTGCCGGAGCGCGAAAAGCTGTTGATGGGCCTTTATTACGAACGCGGCCTGAACCTGCGCGAAATCGGCGCGGTGATGGAAGTGAGCGAATCGCGGGTCTGCCAGTTGCACAGTCAGGCTGTTGCACGCCTGCGCGCGAAGCTGCGCGAGCAGTCGTGGTCGAGCGTGGAAGCTTGAGACAGCGCGTTTAGTTTGTTTCAGCCTGTTTCGAAGTCGCCGCCATCGGCGAAGACGGTCTGCCCCTGGCCGAGCGTCTTTGATCGAAGCCTTGCGAGCAGTCATGGTCGAGCGTGGAAGCCTGAGCGCGCTCAAGTCTGATCTAGTTTGTTTCGAAGTCGCTGCCATCGGCGAAGACGGTTTGCCCCTGGCCGAGCGTCTTCGCGCGGTACATCGCGCGGTCGGCGGCGCGCATGAGCGTCGCGATGTCGCGAAACTGCGCGCCGACGCCGCCGTAGATCATGCACGCGCCGACACTCGCCGACACGCGCACCGTGCGGTCCTCGACCGACGTCAGCGTGGCGAGCATCGCGTGGATGCTGTCGGCCACCGCCAGCACGGCGGCGCGGTCCGGCACGTGACGCGCGAGCACGACGAATTCGTCGCCGCCCAGGCGCGCGACCGTGTCCGTCTTGCGCATGCGGCGTGTGAGAAGCGCGGCGAAGCCTTGCAGCAGCAGGTCGCCGGTCGCGTGGCCGTAGGTATCGTTCACTTCCTTGAAGCCGTCGAGATCGATCAGGAGTAGCGCGGACATGTCGGCTGCGTCGGTGGAAATCGCCGACATCGCCCGGCCGATGGTCTGTTCCAGCGCGTAACGGTTCGACAGGCCAGTGAGCGGATCGGTCGATGCCTGGCGCGCGAGATCGCGGTTCGCGTTGCCGAGCCGGTCGACGAGCACACTCAAATACACCGACGCCCCCAGCACCGACAGCGCCACGCCGAGCGCCGCCGGGCGATTCGCCTGCCACCACGGCTGCCAGGCTGCGAGCGCGGCGATCGCGACGAGCGCCGTCGCGCAGGATACGGCGAGCGTCGTCTTGCCGTAACGGCATCCCGAGCCGATCAGAAACCAGAACACGACCCACAATAGCGGCAGGCCGAGCGGCCCGCCGATCGCGATGCCGATCGCGACGAGCGCCTGATCCGCGATGGTCGTGATCACGAGCCGCACGCGCGACGGGCCGGCCATCGTCCGCACGGCGATCAGGCTCGCGGCCCCGTAGACGACATACACGGCGACGAAGATCACCATTTCCGCCGCATCGTGCGTCGGATGAAACCACGCGTACGCCAAGTACGCGACTAGCACCGCCGCACCCATCCAGACGCGCAGCATCGCTTGCTCGTGCTCGGGATTCCGATGCGCAGACCATGCGAACGCATATCCCTGGCGCGCGGGTTCTTGCACCTGCTCCATACTGGCTCCCCTTGGTCTGGGTCTTGGCCTTTTGTTTTGATGTCGATGGTTGTTCAATGGCGATCAAGGCGCCCATCGGACGAGGCGATATTCTGCATTTTTTTGAGACGGTACTGTGTTTGCTGTGACGGCCGGAAGCTTGCACGCTGAAGCTTTCGGGACGTAACGTGCGAGGTTCTTTACAGGCTCTTCAGGCGTTCAATGCGAAACGACTCCCAGCTTTTCAGCGAATGGCTCCCCGTCTGCAACAGCGCCGACGTGCTCGCCGATCAGGCGCATGCGTTCGTCGTCGCGGATGAGCGGGTCGTCGTATGGCGCGATACGGCGGGCACGGCTCACGTTTGGCGTGACTACTGTCCGCACCGGGGCGCGCAACTATCGCTCGGAACGGTGACGGGCGACCAGATCACGTGTCCGTACCACGGATGGCGTTACGACATCGAAGGGCAGTGCCTGCATATTCCGTCGAATCCGTCGATCCGGCCGTCGAAGCGCGCTTGCACGAAGACCTATCTCGCGGAGGAGAAGTACGGTGTGGTGTGGGTATGTCTCGGCGAGCCGGCCTATGCGCTCGATTTCTTCCCCGAATACGCGACGGCCGGCGCGCGCACGATCAATCTCGCGCCGCAGGACGTGCGGTCGTCGGCGCCGCGTGTCGTGGAGAATTTTCTCGATATGGCGCATTTTCCGTTCGTGCACACGGGAATTCTCGGCGAGCACGCGTTCGCGGAAGTGCCGGACTACGAGGTATCGGAGACGAACGACGGGCTCGTCGCGCGACAATGCCGGTTCTGGCAGCCGGCGGGTTTGCCGGGGCAGGGCGGCGGCGCGTTGATCGAGTATGTGTATCGGGTGAAGCGGCCGTTGATTGCGAGTCTCACCAAGATGGCGGCGAGTGGGCAGGGCGCGCTGCATATCATGCTGGCGGCGTCGCCGGTAAGCGGTGAAGAGACGCGTGCCTGGCTCGTGTCGGTTCACGAGGATGAGACTGAGCACGCGGATCAGGAGCTTTACGACTTCAATATGGAGATATTGATGCAGGACACCCCAATCGTGGAGTCGCAATATCCGAAGTATTTGCCGCTCGATCCGGCGGCGGAACTGCATCAGCGGTGCGATCGGATGTCGGTGGCGTATCGGAGGTGGCTGGCGGGGCTGGGGTTTGCGTATGGGACTTCGCTGGGGGTTTGAGGCTTCAGTCTTGCGAGAATTCGTTGCCGTTGAGGGCGATGGTGGTGAGGGCGGCTTGAAAGGCGAAGCGACATTGAGGCGTGGTTGACAAGACGCTCGTCGATCGGCTTATGGGCAGACAGACAGAGCGACTTTTCGGTGTAAATGATTGACGACGATTACGGCTAGCCGACAGATCAAAAGGCGTATTCTTGGTGAGCCCGGCTGGGATCGAACCACACTACTGATGATCAGAAGCGCACAGGAAGACGTGCGCGAGATTTCGGGCATCGCGTCGACGCCGACGCCAGACCGTTACGCCGATGTCGTTGACCCGCTCGGCGTGAAATTCGCGACGCCGCTTCCGTTGCTGGTCGCACACGACCATACGAAAGGCGTCGGTTCCGTGGTGTTAGGTGCGGCCTCGAAAACCGGCATTGCGTTCAAGGCTGTGATTGCCCGAATCGAACAGCCGGGGCCGCTGAACACGCTTTGTGACGACGCAGGGGCCGCAGTAAAGTTGGGCCTGCTGCGAACGGTCAGCATCGGTTTTCGTCCGCTCGAATCCACGCCGATTCAAGGCGGCGGCTTGCGCTTTACGAGATGGGAGTGGTTGGAATTGAGTCTGGTCAGCATCCCCGCGTACCCGGACGCCGTGATTACCGACGCCCGCGCCATGACGCCTGCCGAAGCGGAAGTTGAACGCATCCTTGCGGGAGAAAGGGTGCTTCGCCTGGTCGTGAAGCGCGGGCCAGCTATCGTCGTGCGCCTTGCAGATCTGTACAGCGTTTCGGCGCGCGGCCATGAATAGGACTACGCGTCGGGAGCGCGTGATACCGCGCGCTGGTACTTGTTCCGAGGATGAAAGGTTTTAGCGGCATCGCGTCAGCCGCCGTGCGTGGATTGCTTTCGACTTTCGGAGACTTCCGGAGGACGACGCTTATCAGCCGAGGCCTTGAAAGCGCAAGGGTACTCGGTTTTCGGTGTCGCTTTTCCCTCTCCGAGTCGCTGTCAGGCCAATATAACGGGTACTAAAGGGGCACCGCCTCTTTGGAACGCCGCTTTCAGCATCCGCTGTCGTATGGACTCGACCCAGAGTTGGCATCCGGATATCCTTCTTCTGCGGCGTCGGGGACGTGGACGAATACAACATGTTTTGCCTATATGCTCCATTTTGTGTTGCAATTCGAAACCATCAAAAAAACTCTGCCGCGCGCGTGAAAAGCAACGGCCTGTCTACACCGGGGTACAAATGATCGAAAAACTCAATCCTCAGCAATTTAAAGCAATGGACGTAGACATTCCCTCGCTCGTCGAGACTATTTCAGGCGGCAGGGCTGTTCTTTTTGTTGGGTCAGGGTTTGCGAGGAATGCCATCGCGTTGGACGGTACGAAGTTTCCAACTGCAGAGGTGCTGGCCCGTGATATCGGGACACTCGGTGGATTTGACTCGGACAACGATCTCCGTTATGCATCTGAAAAATACCTACGCATGAATTCAGGCGACCAGCTTGTTACGATGCTTTTGGATGCGTTCACTGTGAAAGAGGTACTTCCACATCAAAAAATTATCGCAACCGCTCCTTGGCGACGAATCTACACGACAAACTATGATTTAGTTATAGAGGAGGCTGCAAAAAGTACTGGATTAAGGATCGAGCCTGCTGATTTAAGCGACTCTCCTAAAGATTATCTGGCAAAAAAATCCACCTGCGTTCATTTGAATGGGTCTATTCGCAATCTGCGAGCAGAAGATTTGAATAATCGCTTTAAGCTGACGTCATCATCTTATCTTTCTGCAGAAACTTTCACCAATTCTGCCTGGCATTTCCCATTCAAGCGGGATTTGGAGATGTGCACGGCATTGGTATTTGTCGGGTACTCCTTATATGACATCGAGATTCAAAAAATACTTTATGAAAATCCCGATTTTGCACAAAAGACATTTTTCGTAACATCACCGACCGTTTCCGAACGGGAGCGTTTCACTCTCGCCCCCTTTGGAAATTGCCTCACAATTGGTGCAGAGAGCTTTGCCGAGCACATAACCCTCCTTCTGCCGAAGTCATTAACTGAGCGCAGCGCAGACGTATTGACTAGCTTCAAAAAGTATGAACTTTGCGAAGATAAAAAAGCGCCTAGGGACGCTGACGCTGAACGCTTCTTGATGATCGGAGACGTCGGTGACGCATTGTTGGAGACAAGCCTTCTCGTTGGGGAAGGTGCACCTCTAGCGGTTCGTCGGACAGATGTGAATATTGCAGCAGACGCGGCAACAAAAGGATTCCATATAGCTGTTATATCTGACTTCGGTAATGGAAAATCCGTTTTCTTGCGCTGCCTAACAATTTTGATGGCGCAGAAGGGCAACGATATTTACATCGTGGATAATCCTGATGACTACAACAGGGAAGATCTCGAGATCCTAGCGAAATCGGGCAAGCGCGCGCTCTTGGTAATTGACAGCTACGATCAGCATGCGGATTTTTTTCAGCATTTTTCTGACTTATCGCCCGCAAACGTCTCGTTGCTGATCGCAGCTCGCACCACTAAACATGAGCGAATGCAAGATACTTTAAACAGATTAAAGATTAACGTGCGGGAGTTCGTCATCGACGAGCTTGATAATAAAGAGGTAGAAAAATTTGTTGATATAGTTGATAACGTTGGGTTATGGGCGGATCTTGTAACGCTCGGCGCGGACAGCAAAGCAAATTTGATAAAGATAAAGCACCGTGGTCAATTTCAGCAGACGTTACTAACCATTTTGCAAGCGCCTCAGATGGTAACGCGAGTTGCTGAAATCGTTAAATCCATATTCACCAAGAACACTTACAAGGACACCGTTTTTGCAATTAGTGTTCTTGGTGCATTAGATTTTCCTCTCAAGCCCAGCCTTATTTCAGAGGTGGCTGGCAATGACGAGATTTACACCTCCGCATTGCGAAACAATGAAGATTTCAAAAGTCTCGCCAGAATTGAACACGGCTCGGTCTTTGCAAGGTCAAGCGTATTTTGCTTGTCACTAATTCGAAATCATTTCGTTTCAACATACATAGTTGATCAGCTACTAGCTATTGCCAAGAGGATGGATGAACATGGAGCGAGTAATCCGCAAAGCGAGGTTTTAAAAGCCTTACTTCGATTTTCTGGGGTTGAGCGTCTTTTCCCGGAGCGTCAAAGAATTAATAACCTTGTTAGGTATTATGAGGAAGTTAAGAGGCGTGTTACTTGGCTTAAACAGGATCCTCACTACTGGCTTCAATTTGGAATGGCTTTGCTTGCACATGACGAATATTCAAAAAGCCAGCGAATGCTAACCCAAGCATATGAGTGGGCAGAAAAAAAGAATAATTACCATACTATGCACATTGATATGCAACAAAGCCGTTTGTACATGAAGATGTCGGCTAAAGAGATTGACGCAACTCAAAGCTTCAATTGCTTTAAAAAAGGGGTCGAGTTCTTGAGAAGGGTTCCTGATGATGTCACAAAATTTAAGTACCTTGACAATGTAGCCCCGATTTTCTCGGCAAGATTCGAAAATTTCAGCCATGGCCAGAAAATAGAATTCGTCAAATCCTGCGAAAAATTCGCCCGAGAAATGGACGCTTTTATTGCTCGTGACGGCGGTTCCTCCGGTGCTGAGCGGAGATTATCCGACGCTAGGGCTAAGCTTGAAAACATAATAAGCGGTGGCTTGAAAAAGATCGAAACTATGGCTTGAAGCATGAAACGCGAACCTTGTTTCACGTGTCCGGTTCTCCCGAGTGAGCGACACGGCGGCCCGTGAATCCGAACGAGGCGGTGAGTCTTCCCAAGAATGCATGGCTTCCTCTAGCGTGAGATTCGCGGCGCTCCTCCATCGCTCCAAGGCTTTTCGCGACGCGCAAACGACAAAGCCCCTTCCAGTGCTGGTTGGGGCTCCAAGTATTGTGACGGCGCGCACGGCCTAACAGATGATGCAAGTAGGGACCAAGGTCGCGGGACGGACGGACCCCGTTATCGTCCGTGCCGGTTCGTAACAGTCATTCGCGGTCTACCGTGACCCTTCAGGAGGACGCAATATCCGACAGCGGCATAGAGCCTCAAAGCGCGGCACCATCGGAAAAGTTAGCCGAGAATTTCCGTCAGTTTCCGTACGGCCAGATGAGGAGGGTTGCGAGAATCGCTGAGATCCTTGTGAGAATTGGTGCGCCCGGCTGGGATCGAACCAGCAACCCCTGCCTTCGGAGGGCAGTACTCTATCCATTGAGCTACGGGCGCATTTGAAGCGAAGGCACCGCCAAACCAGCGTGAAACAAGCCTGGAGCAGCGCCGATGCGAGTCCGAGAGGATACCTGTTTTCGCTCGATCCGTCCATCGGACGGGGCTGGACAGCCCTTTCCGACGCCCTCGAACAACCCGTCGCGATGCGGGTAAACGCGCCTCACCCGCACTGGGCGGCGCGCGCCGTCCGTTAAGCGTTCCGTCTATAATCGTCCGTGCTGTACGGAAGTTGCCGTTGCTGTCACGCTGTCGCTGAACGACTCACACATAAAACGGGAGACGAGACAAGCATGAGTGAAGCACCCCACGGAGCCCTGATCAAAACGCCCGGCCAGCTCATCGCAGCGGTCATCGCCGGGTTTGCCGTTCCCATCGTCATCATCATTCTGCTCGCGGTGTACGTGAACAACACGCCACGCACCGGCGCGGGCACCGACATGTTCTCCGATGCCTCCGTCGCGGCGCGCATCGCGCCCGTCGCGCAGGTCGATATCCGCGATGCCAACGCGCCGCGCGTATTCAAGACGGGCGAGCAGGTCTACAAGGCCGTCTGCTCGACCTGCCACGCGGCGGGCACGGCAGGCGCCCCGAAATTCGGCGATGCCGGGAGCTGGGCGCCGCGCGTCGCTGAAGGCTACGACACGCTGCTGCACAACGCGCTGAACGGCAAGGGCGCGATGCCGGCGCGCGGCGGCACGAGCCCCGACGATTACAGCGACTTCGAAATCGGCCGGGCGATCGTCTATATGGCGAACGGCAGCGGCGGCAAGCTGGAAGAGCCGAAGCAACCGGCGCCGGGAGCGGCGGCTACGGCGGCGGCTCCTGCAGCGCCCGCTTCAGGTGCGCAGGGCGATTCGCAAGCCGCGGCCGCCGTCGCCGCACTGGCTTCCGTACCGCAGACGGCCGCGGCACCGGCGGCCGGCGCGCAGAGCGCGGATGCTTCGCAGGCGGGCAAGGCGCTCTACACGCAGGTGTGTCAGGCATGCCACGCGGCGGGCGTGCTGAACGCGCCGAAGTTCGGCGACAAGGCCGCCTGGGCCGAACGCCTGAAGGAACCGATGGACACCGTCTATGGCTACGCGCTTAAAGGCAAGGGCGCGATGCCGCCGAAGGGCGGATCGAATGCATCCGACGCCGATGTGAAAGCCGCAGTCGACTATATGGTCAGCGCGGCGAAGTAATCGGATCGACGGCCAATGCAAAGGCCCTGCGAATGGCAGCATTCGCAGGGCCTTTTTGAATAAGACAGCTTCACCCCTTCTGCAACATCGCCTTCAACATCGCCATCCGGTCTTTCGGCGTCATCGGCGCTTCCTCTTCCGTCGGCGGCGGCGCATCGTCGAGCAGCATCTCCGGGATGAACCGCGACGGTTCGCACACCACCGTCTCCCGCGCGCGCTTCCTTTTCTTGCACCAGTTCAGGTGCAAGCTGCGCTGCGCCCGCGTGATCGCGACATACATTAGCCGCCGCTCCTCCTCGATCCGCCCCTCGTCGACGGGGCCATCGTCCGAGCCGCCCCGATGCGGCATGATCCCTTCCTCGACCCCCACCAGAAACACGTGCGGATATTCGAGCCCCTTCGACGCATGCACCGTCGAGAGCCGCACCGCGTCGGGGTCTTCGTCCTTGCCTTCGAGCATCGACATCAACGCGACCGTCTGGATCAGCCCCAGCAGGTTCTTGCCCTCGTCGCCGAAACCGTCGGCGTTGTCGTAGCCAGTCTGCTCGGCGTCGTCCGCCCGCTCCGGCTTCGTGCCCTTCCTTTTCAGCCACTCGCAGAACTCCAGCACGTTCTGCCACTTCGACTGTGCTTGCCGCTCGTCGTGGGCATCGTAGAGATACGCCTCGTAGTGGATCGCTTCCATCATGTCGTCGAGGACGGTCGTCGCCGGGTCGCGCGCGGCGCGGTCGGAAAGGCGCTGCATCCAGTCGCAGAATGTGCGCAGCGGCTCGACCTGCCGCGCCGACAGCCGCGCCTCGATGCCGCCCATGAACACCGCCTCGAACAGCGACACCTTCGCCGCGCCCGCAAACGATCCGAGCGCTTCGAGCGTCGTGTTGCCGACACCACGGCGCGGCGTCGTGATCGCGCGGATAAACGCGGGATCGTCGTCGGGATTCGCGATCAGACGCAGGTACGCGATGATGTCCTTGATCTCGGCTTTGTCGAAGAACGACTGGCCGCCCGAGAGCACGTACGGAATCCGCTCGCGCCGCAGCACCTGCTCGAAGATGCGCGCCTGAAAATTCCCGCGATACAGGATGGCGTAGTCGCGGAACGCCGCGCGCCGCTCGAACTTATGCGCCGAGAGACGGAACACGACCGATTCCGCCTCGTGCTCCTCGTCGTTGCAGCCGGTGACGCTTATCGTGTCGCCCATGCCGTGCTCGGACCAGAGTTTCTTCTCGAAGAGCTTCGGATTGTTCGCGATCACGTTGTTCGCGGCGGTCAGAATGCGCACCGTCGAGCGGTAGTTCTGCTCCAGCTTCACGACGTGCAGCTTCGGGAAATCGTTGCCGAGCTGCGCGAGATTTTCCAGCGTGGCGCCGCGCCAGCCGTAGATGGCCTGATCGTCGTCGCCGACCGCCGTGAACGCCGCGCGCGGACCGGCCAGCAGCTTCAGCAATTCGTACTGGCAGGCGTTGGTATCCTGATATTCGTCGATGAGCAGATAGCGCAAGCGGTTCTGCCATTTGTCGCGCACCTGCTCGTTCTCCGCGAAAAGCTGCGCGGGGCGCAGGATCAGATCGTCGAAATCGAGCGCCTGATACGCGTGCAGCGTCGCGGCGTAGCTGCGGTAGACGATCGCCGCCTGATGCCCGTCCTCGCTCGCCGCCAGCACCGCCGCCTGATCCGGCGACACCATCGCGTTCTTCCACAGCGAAATAATCGACTGGATCTTGCGGATCAGGCCCTTGTCGGTGGTGCCGAGCTGTTCCTGCACCATGCCGAAGCAATCGTCGGAATCCATGATCGAGAACTGCGGCTTCAGGCCGACGTGCGCCGCTTCCTGCCGCATGATCTGCACGCCGAGCGAGTGAAAGGTGCAGATCGTCAACTGATTGACGGGCACCTTGCGGCCTTCCTTGCCGGGCGTCGTGAGCGTCTTGCCGTCGAGGAGCTTCGCCGTGCGTTCGCGCATCTCTAGCGCGGCCTTGTTCGTAAAGGTAAGCGCGGCGATGTGCTTTGGCTCGAAACCCTTGCGTTCGATCAAATGCGCGATCTTCTGCGTGATCACGCGCGTCTTGCCGCTGCCCGCCCCGGCGAGGACGAGACAGGGACCATCGAGATAGCGCACCGCTTCGTTTTGCGCGGCGTTGAGACCTGCGGACATCGTGTGTGGACTTTGAGAGGCGTTGGGCGGAAGGCAACGGCGGCCGCCGGATGGACAGCGAAACTGGCGTTTCAAAAGCGCGCTCAATTTCGAGAAGCGCGATGTTAACACGGATAAATCGGGCGCTTGATGGGGCTCGATCGGGCTTCGGAGGACTGCGGTTGCGTGTCCCATTGATTCTTTTTTGCGTGTCGTGGCCCGCGAAATGCCCCGTGGTAGGGCGCGCCAATCTCCGCTCTTTCAAGAAAGATAAGGTCACTGTTTCTCCGACGCGCGCTGTGCCTCGGCCCGCGTGTGCGCCGGTAAAAACTGCAGTCGTCCACGCGCGCCGTGCCACAATATTGAGATCGCTAAAACGAAGGATGCCCGCATGAGTTCACTACTGAAAGTTGGCGTGATGGGCTACGGCCTCGCCGGTGCGACGTTTCACGCGCCTGTCATCGAGCACTGCGGCCGCGCGACGGTCGCCGCCATCGCGACGAGCCAGACCGAGCGCGCGCAAGCAGATTTCCCGAAAGCCACGATCGTCCCCGATTTCGACGCGCTGCTCGCGCTCGGCGACATCGAATGCGTTGTGATCGCGACGCCCAACGATACGCACTTCGACCTCGCGCGCCGCGCGCTGGAGGCCGGCAAGCATGTAGTCGTCGACAAGCCGGTGACACTCTCCGCGCGCGATGCCCGCACGCTCGCCGATCTCGCCGCCTCGCGCGGCCTGCTTTTCGCGCCGTTCCACAACCGTCGCTGGGACGGCGATTTCATGACACTGCGCGGGCTGATCGAAAGCGGGCGGCTCGGGCGGGTGACGCATTTCGAGTCACATTTCGACCGTTTTCGTCCGAAGGTGCCGCAGCGCTGGCGCGAGGAGAGCGCGCGCGGAGGCGGCCTGCTGTTCGATCTCGGGCCACATCTGATCGATCAGGCGCTCGTGCTGTTCGGCGCGCCGAAGACGGTTTTCGCGACGGTGCGCCAGCACCGCGACCACGCGCACGCGCCGGATTACGTGCATCTGCTGCTTGGTTACGGCGACAAGGAAGTCGTGCTCCACGCGACGGCGCTCGCTGCATTGGAACCCCCGCGCTTTTCAGTGCACGGCACGCGCGGCAGCTACGTGAAAACCGGCCTCGACACGCAAGAGGATCAACTAAAGGCTGGTCTGCGTCCGGGCGATGCCGCCTTCGGCAAGAATCCGCCGGGCCTCCTGCGCGAAGTCGACGGCGATCACGACCTGCGGCACGAATTCGCCACGCGCGACGGCGCCTACACTGATTACTACCGGTCGCTCGCGGCATCGATCGTCGATAAAAAGCCGTTCCCGGTATCTGCGCAGGACGCCGTCGACGTGATGACGATCATCGAGCTCGCGATGCAAAGCGACGCCGAAGGGCGGCGCGTGGACTTCGCGCGGATCGGGTGAGCGGTGTCACTCAGCCGACTCCCAAATTGGTTTGACAACGCCAATTCGGTCGCGTAAATTCGGCCGCACGCGTCGGGAGAGCGCGTGGCCGCTGGTTTTCGCGTGCCGCGCCGCCGAAGGGGCACACCCACAAACTCTCAGGCAAAAGGACCGGCCGCGTCGAAGAAATTGCTCGTTATGAGCCATTTCTTCGCACTCTGGAGAGCGGCACGGCCTCGACTTCGTGAACAAGTCGGCCAGTGCCCACCGAAGGGGCGCGCGACGGATCGTTTCAACGACGGTCCGCGCAATCTCTCAGGTACCGAGGACAGAGGGGTCATGCTTCGATCCGCCACGCGGTTTGAGCTTTGCATGCTGCATCGGCGCACGTCGCCGCAGCCTGAAAAGCCGAAACCACGGGCGCAGTCGCCGCATGGCCTTTTTTGTTTTTGCGAACCGAGGCCCCCATGACCGAACTTCAACACACACCTTTGCACGCCGCCCACCTCGCGCTCAACGCCCGCATGGTGGACTTCGGCGGCTGGGACATGCCCGTCAATTACGGTTCGCAGATCGACGAACACAAGGCCGTGCGCACCGACGCCGGCATGTTCGATGTGTCGCACATGCGCGTCGTCGATTTCAACGGCGACGCCGCGCGCAACTTCTTCAAGCTCGCCATCGCGAACAACGTCGACAAGCTCACCACGCCCGGCAAGGCGCTCTACTCGTGCCTGCTCAACAGCAAGGGCGGCGTGATCGACGACCTCATCGTCTATTACTTCGCTGACGACCACTTTCGCGTCGTCGTGAACGCGGGCACCGCCGAGAAGGACATTGCGTGGTTCGGTCAGTTGAATGCCGAAGCCGAATTCGGCCTCACGATCACGCCCCGCCGCGATCTGGCGATCGTGGCCGTACAGGGCCCGAACGCGCGCGAGAAAGTCTGGCAAGTGCTGCCGGAAACCCGCGCCGCCACCGAATCCATCAAGCCTTTCAACGCCGTGCAGTTCCCGTCGACGCCGTTCGGCGAAGTCATGCTCGCGCGCACCGGCTACACCGGCGAGGACGGTTTCGAGATCGTCGTGCCGGCCGAGCACGTCGAGGCGTTCTGGAACGCGTTGAAGGACGCCGGCGTGAAGCCCGCCGGCCTGGGCGCGCGCGACACGCTGCGCCTGGAAGCCGGCATGAACCTGTACGGCCAGGACATGGACGAAACGGTCTCTCCGCTCGACGCGGGTCTTGCCTGGACCGTCGACATGAAATCGTCGCGCGACTTCATCGGGCGCACGGCGCTGGAGGCGGACGGCCAGAAGTCGAACTTCGTCGGATTGATCCTGCACAAGGAAAACGGCCGTGCCGGTGGCGTGCTTCGTGCTCACCAGAAAGTCGTCACGCCGGCGGGCGAGGGCGAGATCACGAGCGGCACGTTTTCCCCGTCGATGCAGGAATCGATCGCGTTCGCGCGTGTGCCCGCGAGCGTGAATCCGGGCGACATCGTGCAGGTCGTGATCCGCGACAAGCAACTTCCCGCCAGCGTGGTAAAACTGCCCTTCGTGCGCAACGGCAAGGTGCTCGCGAGCCTTTAACCAGGCGCATCGCACCTCGAACGCACGTCCCGATCCATCGAAGAACCACGCACAGGAGCATCCAATGAGCATCCCGGCCGAACTGAAATACACCGAATCGCACGAATGGGTCCGCACCGAGGCCGACGGCACGCTCGCCATCGGCATCACCGATCACGCGCAGGAAGCACTTGGCGACATCGTGTTCGTCGAACTGCCGGCAGCGGGCAAGACCGTCGCGGCGGGCGATGCGATCGCGGTCATCGAATCGGTGAAGGCTGCGTCCGACATTTATGCACCGGTGGCGGGCGAAATCGTCGCGGCCAACGACGGCCTGACGGGCGCGCCCGACCAGATCAACGGCGCGCCGTACGAAAGCTGGCTCTTCAAGATCAAGCCCGCCGCCGACGCCAGTACCGACAAGCTGCTCGACGCCGCCGCCTACGGCAACTCGATCGGCGAATAACTCTTTAATCGACGGTGCGGTTTCCATGGCGGAAGCCGCCGAAACCGCACCCGCAGGAATTCACATGAAGCTCGAACACCCGGATCGTCTGATGAACCGCTCATCCCTGTCACTCGCCGCGCTCGAATGCCACGATGCATTCGCCGAGCGGCACATCGGCCCCGATTCAGCCGACCAGCGCGCGATGCTCGACGCGCTCGGCTTCGCCACGCGTGCGGCGTTTATCGACGCGGTGATCCCGGAATCGATCCGTCGCCATGAGACGCTGCCGCTCGGCGCGTTCACACAGCCGAAGAGCGAGGCGGAAGCGCTCGCGTCGCTCAGGAAGCTGGCGGACCAGAACCTGGTGTTCCGGACCTACATCGGTCAGGGCTATTACGGCACGCACACGCCGGCCGTGATCCTGCGCAACGTTCTGGAGAACCCGGCGTGGTACACGGCCTATACGCCGTATCAGCCGGAAATTTCGCAAGGACGCCTCGAAGCGCTGCTGAACTTCCAGCAGATGATCATCGACTTGACCGGCCTCGCGATCTCGAACGCGTCGCTGCTCGACGAAGCCACCGCCGCCGCCGAAGCGATGACGCTCCTGCAACGCGTCGGCAAACCGAAGTCGAACGTGTTCTACGTTGCCGACGACGTGCTGCCGCAAACCATCGAAGTCGTCCGCACGCGCGCGAAGCCGGTTGGCGTCGAGGTGAAGGTCGGGCCTGCCGCCGATGCCGCCACGTCGAACGCGTTCGGCGTGCTGCTGCAATATCCGGGCGCGAACGGCGATGTGCGCGACTACCGCGCGCTTACCGACGCGATCCACGCGGCGGGCGGCCACGTGGTCGTCGCCGCCGATCTGCTCGCGCTTACGCTCCTCACGCCGCCGGGAGAATGGGGCGCGGACGTT
This sequence comes from Caballeronia humi, assembly GCF_001544475.1. Classification (GTDB taxonomy): domain Bacteria; phylum Pseudomonadota; class Gammaproteobacteria; order Burkholderiales; family Burkholderiaceae; genus Caballeronia; species Caballeronia humi. The sequence continues at coordinate 62,349 of NZ_FCNW02000006.1, forward strand.
GCGATCGGCAACACTCAGCGCTTCGGCGTGCCGGTCGGCTTCGGCGGGCCGCACGCGGCCTACATGGCCGTGCGCGACGAATTCAAGCGCCAAATGCCGGGGCGCCTCGTCGGCGTGACCGTCGATGCGCAAGGCAAGTCTGCGCTGCGTCTCGCGCTGCAAACGCGCGAACAGCACATCCGCCGCGAGAAGGCGACGTCGAACGTGTGCACGGCGCAGGCTCTGCTCGCGATCATGGCCAGCATGTACGCGGTCTACCACGGCCCGCACGGCCTGAAGACCATCGCGCTGCGCGTGAACCGCGTCGCGTCGATCTTCGCTGCGGGCGTGCAAAAGCTCGGCTACGCACTCGCGAACGACACGTTCTTCGACACCGTCACGATCGAAAGCGGCCCGAACACGACGGCGCTGCATCAGGCGGCGTCGGGCTTGCACATCAACCTGCGTCACATCGATGCAAACCGCGTCGGCGTTTCGGTGGATGAAACGACCACGCGCGACGACCTCACGAAGCTCTTCGCGCTGTTCGCGGAAGTCGCGGGCAAGACGGAGACCTTCGACATCGACGCCCTCGATGGCGCGCTCGCCGAATCGCTGCCGGCCGAATTGCATCGCAAGAGCGAGTTCCTGACGCACCCGGTCTTCAACCGCCATCATTCCGAGCACGAAATGCTGCGCTACCTGCGCAGCCTCGCCGACAAGGACCTCGCACTCGACCGCACGATGATCCCGCTCGGCTCCTGCACGATGAAGCTCAACGCTACGTCTGAAATGCTGCCGGTCACGTGGCCCGAGTTCGCGCAGATCCATCCGTTCGCGCCCGCCGAGCAGACCGTCGGCTACCGGACGATGATCGACCAGCTCGAACAGATGCTCGTCGCGTGCACGGGTTACGCTGCCGTTTCGCTCCAGCCGAATGCCGGTTCGCAGGGCGAGTACGCGGGCTTGCTGATCATCCATGCGTATCACGCGTCGCGCGGCGAAGGGCATCGCAACGTCTGCCTGATTCCGGCATCCGCGCACGGCACGAATCCGGCGTCCGCTCAGATGGCGGGCATGCAGGTGGTCGTGGTCGCGTGCGATGCGAACGGCAACGTCGATATCGACGACCTGAAGGCGAAGGCCGAAAAGCATTCGACGAATCTCGCGGCGATCATGATCACGTATCCGTCGACGCACGGCGTGTTCGAGCGCAACGTCCGCGAAATCTGCGAGATCGTGCACGGCCACGGCGGCCAGGTGTATGTCGACGGCGCGAACATGAACGCGATGGTCGGCCTCACCGCGCCCGGCCAGTTCGGCGGCGACGTCTCGCACCTGAACCTGCACAAGACGTTCTGCATTCCGCACGGCGGCGGCGGACCGGGTGTCGGTCCGGTCGCGGTCGGCGCGCATCTTGCGAAGTTCCTGCCGAATCAGCATTCGACCGGCTATCAGCGCGACGAGAACGGCATCGGCGCGGTATCGGCGGCGCCCTACGGCTCGGCCGCGATCCTGCCGATCTCGTGGATGTACATCGCGATGATGGGCGCGAAGGGCCTCACCGCCGCGACCGAGACGGCGATTCTCGCGGCGAACTACGTCGCGAAGCGCCTCGCGCCGCACTACCCGGTGCTGTACAGCGGCGCGGGCGGCCTGGTCGCGCACGAATGCATTCTCGACGTGCGCCAGATCAAGGAATCGAGCGGCATTTCGGTGGAAGACGTTGCCAAGCGGCTGATCGACTTCGGCTTCCATGCCCCGACGATGAGCTTCCCGGTGCCCGGCACGCTGATGGTCGAGCCGACGGAATCGGAATCGAAGGAAGAGCTCGACCGCTTCATCGACGCGATGATCGGGATTCGCGAGGAAATCCGCGCGGTGGAAGAAGGCCGCGCCGATCGCGAGGACAATCCGCTGAAGCACGCGCCGCATACGGCGGCCGTCGTGACCGCCGATGAATGGACGCACAAGTACTCGCGCGAGGAAGCGGCGTATCCGCTGAAGTCGCTGGTCGAGCGCAAGTACTGGCCGCCGGTCGGCCGCGCGGACAACGCCTACGGCGACCGCAACCTGATGTGCTCGTGCGTGCCGGTATCGGAATACAACGATTGAGCCTGTTCACGGAAGCCGCCCGGACCGACCGGGCGGTTTTGCTCCACACGGCCAAACCCGGCTAACATCTCTCCCCGAACCAAAGCCAATCAAGGAGTTCGCATGGCGCTCAAGGTGCGAGAGGGGAATGAAGCGGGCCGTCGACGGGGAATGCAGGCGATTCAGGCGACGTTCGCCTTGCTGGCCGCGAGCGCGATCGGAAGCACGGCCGCGCACGCCGCGATGAATTTTTGCGCCGCGCCCGCGATGCAGTCGAGCGAGCGCACGAACGCCGATCCGGGCGTGAAGGCGCTGGTTGCGATGGTGCAGTCGCACGTCAACGATCAGCCGAAGGCGCGCGCGAAGCTGCACACCGAAGGTACGCTGCCGCACGAAGGCATCTACGACGAAAGCGTCGAAGCGGAGAAGGACTTGGGCCTCATGCGCGATGCGGCGCTCGCGTGGCGCGCAACGGGCGACGAGCGTTATTTGCGGCTCGTCGACCGCTTCATGCTCGCGTGGGTCACGACGTATCAGCCGAGCTTCAATCCGATCGACGAAACGAATTTCGAGTCGCTGATCCTCGCCTACGATCTCACCGCGAGCGCGCTGCCCGTGCGCACGCGCAACCCGGCGAACGCGTTTATCACGAAGATGGTGACGGGCTACATCGCCGATATCGACGAGCAGAAACGGCCGCTCACGGGCACTTATCGCAACAACTGGCAGAGCCATCGGATCAAGCTCATTTCGATGGGCGCGTTCACCATCGACGACCGCAAGCTGATCAACGCGGCGCAGCGTCTGTTCGTCGAGCATGTCGGCGACAACATCGCGCCGGACGGCTCGACCGTCGATTTCGCCGAACGCGACGCGCTGCGCTACGTCACCTACGATCTCCAGCCGCTCGTGACGGCGGCGCTCGCCGCGCGCCGACACAACCGCAACTGGATCGCCGAGCGCGCACCGACAAGCGCGACGCTCGCGAGCGCGCTCAACTGGCTCACGCCTTACGCGCTCGGCACGCGGACGCACGATGAATTCGTGCACTCGTCCGTTCCCTTCGATGCCAAGCGGCGCGAAGCCGGTCTGCCCGGTTTTTCGGGCCAGTGGGACCCGAAAAACTCGGCTGAATTGTTTCATCTGGCGGCGCGTCTCGACGGCCGCTACGCGCCGGTCGCGTTGCGACTCGCCCCGACGCCGCCCGCGTGGCTGGCGGTCTGCCTGCCGCTCGCGGCGCGCGCATCCAATCCGTAATTTGTAATCGAAGCAGGAGTAGTCATGGCAGTCAGCGTTTTCGACCTTTTCAAAATCGGCATCGGTCCGTCGAGTTCGCATACGGTCGGGCCGATGCGCGCGGCACTGATGTTCGTGCAAGGGCTCGATCGCGACGGACTGCTCGACGCGGTGGCCTCGGTGAAGTGCGAGCTGTACGGCTCGCTCGGCGCGACCGGCAAGGGCCACGGCACGGATCGCGGCGTGATGCTCGGCCTGATGGGCGACGCCCCCGATACCGTCGATGCCCAGACGATCAGTCCGCGGCTCGAAGCCGTGCGCGTGTCGAAGAAGATTTTGCTCTTGGGCAAGCATGAGATTCCGTTCGTGCAGAAGGAGCACATCGGGTTTTATCGGCAGGCGCTCGCCGAGCATCCGAACGGCATGAAGCTGCACGCCTTCGATGCGAGCGACGCGCTATTGCGCGAGGCGACTTATTTGTCGGTGGGCGGCGGTTTCGTCGTCACGGCGGGCGCGGCGAATACGGCGGTGCTGACAGCACATGAACACTTGCCGTATCCGTTTTTGACCGGCGACGAGTTATTGAAGATGTGCAACGAATCGGGCAAGTCGATCGCGCAACTGATGTGGGCGAACGAGCGCGTCTGGCGCAGCGAGGACGAGATCCGCTCGGGCTTGTTGCGCATCTGGGACGTGATGCAGGCATGCGTCGCGCGCGGCTGCGGCATCGATAACCCGGAAGCCGATGGCAATCTGCCCGGGCCGTTTCAGGTCAAGCGCCGCGCGCCGCTGTTGTATCGCGCGCTGGCGGGCAAGCCGGAACAGGCGCTGCGCGATCCGCTCTCGATGATCGACTGGATCAATCTTTACGCCATCGCCGTGAACGAGGAGAACGCCGTCGGCGGGCGCGTCGTGACGGCGCCGACCAATGGCGCCGCCGGGATCATTCCCGCTGTGCTGCATTACTACGACCGGTTCTTGCCGGGATCGAACTCGCAGGGCGTGGTGGATTTTCTGCTGACGGCCGCCGCGATTGGCATCCTGTACAAGATGAATGCGTCGATTTCGGGCGCGGAAGTCGGGTGCCAGGGCGAAGTGGGCGTCGCGTGCTCGATGGCGGCGGGCGCTCTTGCGGCCGTGATGGGCGGGACGCCGGCGCAAGTCGAGAACGCCGCCGAGATCGGCATGGAACACAACCTCGGACTAACGTGCGATCCCGTCGGCGGGATGGTGCAGATTCCGTGCATCGAGCGGAATGCGATGGGATCGGTGAAGGCCGTCAACGCCGCGCGCATGGCGATGCGCGGGGACGGGTCGCATTATGTATCGCTGGATTCGGTGATCAAGACGATGCGGGAAACCGGCGCCGATATGAAGACGAAGTACAAGGAGACGTCGCGAGGTGGACTGGCGGTGAATATCGTGGAGTGTTGAGGCGACCGTTGCGCCCGACTCGGCTCAGGGGTGAACGGGGCCACTGCCCCGTTCGAAGAGCCGGTCGTATCAGCCCTGCGCCCCAATCAGATTCACCACCTTCACATTCCGCGTATCCGGCACTTCGGCATACGACAACACCTTCAACTGCGGCAAACTCCGTCGCAGGAAGCGCGCAAGCATCGCGCGCAGCGAATGCTGCACCAGCAACACCGGCGGCAACCCCAGATTCTGCTGCCGCATGATCGCGTTCTGCGTCGAGTTGAGCAAAGTCTGCGCGAGCCCCGGCTCCAGTCCTGGATTCGCCCCCGTCGACAGCGCCTGCGACAACACACGCTCCAGCATCGGATCAAGCCCCATCACCTGCAAGTCGCCATTGCCCGGATACCACTGCTGCGTGATCGCGCGGCCCAGCGCGAGACGCACGGCCGCTGTGAGATCGTAGGCATCGGCGATGCGCGGCGCGTGTTCCTGCACCGAATCAAGGATCGTGCGCATGTCGCGGATCGGCACGCCTTCGTCCAGCAGGTTCTGCAGAATCTTCTGCAAGGTCGTGAGCGCGATGGTCTTCGGCACGAGATCGTCGGTAAGCGACGGCGTGTCCTTGCCGATGCGCTCCAGCAGCGCCTGCACTTCCTGGCGCCCGAGCAATTCGGCCGCGTGCGTCACGACGAGATGATTCAAGTGCGTCGCGACGACCGTGCTCGCATCCACCACCGTATAGCCATAGACCTGCGCCTGCTCGCGCATGTTCGTATCGATCCACACCGCCGGCAGGCCGAACGCCGGGTCCTGCGTCTGCGTGCCGGGCAGCGCCGCCGACACCTGCCCCGGATTGATCGCGAGCCACTGTCCCGGATACGCCTCGCCGACGCCCACTTCCACGCCCTTCAGCGCAATCCGGTAGCCGTTCGGCCGAAGTTCGAGGTTGTCGCGGATATGGATCACCGGCGGCAGGAAGCCGATTTCCTGCGCGAACTTCTTGCGGATGCCCTTGATGCGCTTGAGCAATTCGCCGTCGGTATTGCGGTCGACGAGCGGAATCAGCCGATAGCCAACTTCCAGGCCGAGCGGATCGATCAACGCGACGTCGTCCCAGCTCGCTTCCGCGTTCTCGACCGGCGCGGCCGCGGCCGGCGCGATTTCGGCGATCGAACCCGTCTTCCGCTTCTCGGCGGCGCGCTTGTTCATCGAGCGCGCGGCGTAGATGAGCCCGCCGCCGAGCGTCATGAAGGCGAAGTGCGGCATGCCCGGAATCAGGCCCATCACGCCGATGATCACGCCCGTGATCATCAGGACGCGCGGGTTGTTGAACAACTGGCCGGTCAACTGCGTGCCGATGTCTTCCTCGGTCGCGACGCGCGACACGATCACACCGGCCGCGGTCGAGATGATGAGCGACGGAATCTGCGCGACAAGGCCGTCACCGATCGTGAGCAGCGTGTAGTTCGTGGCCGCGTGGGCGAAGTCCATGTCGTGCTGGAGCATCCCGACGATCAACCCGCCGACGATGTTGATCACCATGATCAGCAAGCCCGCGATCGCGTCGCCGCGCACGAACTTGCTCGCGCCGTCCATCGAGCCGTAGAACTCGGCCTCCTGCGCGACTTCGAGACGGCGCTTCTTCGCTTGCTGCTCGTTGATGAGGCCGGCGTTCAGGTCGGCGTCGATCGCCATCTGCTTGCCGGGCATCGCGTCGAGCGTGAAGCGCGCGCCCACTTCGGCGATCCGCCCCGCGCCCTTCGTGATCACCATGAAGTTGATGATCATCAGAATCACGAATACGACGATACCGACCGCGAAGTTCCCGCCGACGAGAAAGTGGCCGAACGCTTCGATCACCTGGCCGGCGGCATCGGGGCCGGAGTGGCCTTCGAGCAGCACGATCCGCGTCGATGCGACGTTCAGCGACAGCCGCAGCAGCGTCGAAAAGAGCAGCACGCTTGGGAAGGCGGCGAAATCGAGCGGCTTTTGCGTGTACATGCTGACGAGCAGCACCATCACGGAAAGCGCGATGTTGAAGGTGAACAGCAAATCGAGCAGGAACGCCGGCAACGGCAAGATCATCATGCCGAGGATCATGCAGATCAGAATCGGGCCGGCGAGCGCCCGAATGTTCTGAGTGCCGAGCGCGTCGGGGCGTTTCGAGAAGAATCCAGCGCGCGCGTTCATGCTGCGGCTCCATCGGTTGGGTTGTCGGCAGAAAGCGCGTCGGCGGCTTCCTGTTCTGCTTCGGCGTCGGAGACGGCGCCCTTGTCAAGTTCCTTCGGCACGTCGAGTTCGGTCGGCTCGTCAGGCTTGTCGCCGCCGTCTTCCTTGAAGCGCTTCAACTGGTAGACCCACGCCAGCACCTGCGCCACGGCGCCGTACAGCGCGCCCGGAATCTCGCGATTGATTTCGACGTTGTGATACAGCGCCCGCGCGAGCGGCGGCGCTTCGAGCAGCGGCACGTTGTGCTCGCGGCCGATTTCGCGGATGCGCGCGGCCACGAGATTCACGCCTTTCGCGACGACCTTCGGCGCGCGCATCTGACCGTCGGCGTACTTGAGCGCGACGGCGAAGTGCGTCGGGTTCGTCACGATGACGTCGGCGGTCGGGATCGCGGCGATCATGCGGCGGCGGGCAGCGGCGCGCTGCTGCGAGCGGATGCGGCCCTTGATGTGCGGATCGCCTTCAGCGTCCTTGTGCTCGCGCTTCACTTCTTCCTTGCTCATGCGCAGCTTTTTCGCGTGCGAGTACATCTGCCAGGGCACGTCGAGCGCGGCGATCACGAAGAGACCGGCGATCGCCGTCCCGCAGCAGACGACGATCAGATGCATCGTCTCGGCGAGCGCGATGTCGAGCGGCTTGGTGGAGAGGCCGAGCACTTCTGCCTTGCGGCCCCACATCGTCCAGCCGGCCATCCCGCCGACGACGACCGTCTTCATCAGCGACATGCCGAGCTGGATCGGGCCGTCGATCGAGAAAATCTTTTTGAGACCGCTGACCGGATTGAGGCGTCCGAAGTTCGGCGCGAGGGTTTTGGTGGTGAGCAGCAGGCCGCCGATCGCCATCGGTGCGGTGAGGGCGGCGAGGCCGGTCAGCGCGAACACGGGCAGCAGGATCATGAAGCCTTCCTTGCTGGCGTTGCCGGCGCCGATCATCATCTGGTGCGTATCGAAGACGGTGGCGTGGTCGAACGTGAACGCGCCGCGCAGGATGGACTGCATGTGCAGGCTCATCGGACCGGAAAAGACCCAGACGGCGGCGAAACCGGCGGCGAGGAGCGCGAACGAGGCGAAATCCCGCGAGCGCACGATCTGCCCTTCCTCGCGCGCCTTTTCCAGGCGTTTGGGGGTCGCTGACTCGGTCTTTTCCAGATCGCTATCGTCTGACACTGCGCTTCGCTCCGTGCTCCCCGGCGACATGCCGGATTGGGTTGACGGTGATTATTGCGAAAAGCGCAGGGCGACTATCGGGGGAGAAGGGGAGGGAAAGAGGGGTTATTCGGGTGATGGGGGTGCGAGTTCGGGGTGCTTTGCGCTTTTATCCGCGCGCGGCGAGCAGCGAATTCTGCTTCGATCTCGTCGTTCGGGCGGCCAAGGCCGGCGCGTAGCGAGGCACGCGCAGTCTCTAGACGTATTCGTCGTCGCGATCACGTTGGTTTGTGATCGGCATGTTTTCCCGGCGCCTCCACCGTCCCCGTTTCCCGATCAATCTGCCCGACGTCCCACCCGCCGCCGAGCGCCTTCACCAGCCCAACCGACGACACCATGCGCTGCCCCGCGATGCTTGCGAGCTTCTGCTGCGCGGTGAAAGCCGTCGTCTGCGCGGTCAAAACGCTGACGAAAGCCACCGTCCCCGCCTTGTACTGGTTGTTAACAATAGCCAGCGCCTGCTGCGCCGATTCCACCGCCTGCTGCTGAATCACGATTTCGTTTTCGAGAATCCGCAGCGACGCCAGATTGTCTTCCACGTCCTGAAACGCCGTCAGCACCGTCTGCCGGTAAGTCGCGACGTTCTGATCGTAGACGGCGCGCGCCGCGTCGGTCTGCGCGCGGCGCAAGCCGCCATCGAAGATAGTGGCCGCGAGGTCGGGCCCGAGCGTCCAGAAGCGCGACGGGGCGCGCAGCAATTGCGACAAGACCGTGCTCTGGAATCCGCCCGACGCCGAAAGCGTCAGCGTCGGAAAGAACGCCGCGATCGCGACGCCGATCTGCTCGTTCGCCGCCGCCGCCTTGCGCTCGGCGGAAGCGACGTCCGGCCGACGCTCCAGAATCGCCGACGGCATCTGCGCAGGCACGGCCGGCGGCGTTGCGTCGAGCGGCGACGCAGGCAACGAAAACGCCGACGCCGGCTCGCCGACGAGCACCGCGATCGCGTGCTCGTACTGCGCGCGCGCGACGCCGTTATCGATCGCCGACGCCTGCGCCGACTGCAACTGCGTCTGCGCCTGAATGACGTCCGAGCGCGCGACGATCCCCTGCGCGTACTGATTCTGCGTGAGTTGCAACGAGCGCTGATAGGCGACGACGGTGTCATCGAGCAACTGCTGCTGCAAGTCGAGCGCGCGCAGCTGGAAGTAGGTCTGCGCGAGCGTCGCCTGGGCGGAGAGGCGCGCGTTCGCGAGATCGGCGGCGGCGCTTTGCTCGCCCGCCTTCTGCGCGTTGACGGAGCGGCTGACGCTGCCCCACAGGTCGGGTTCCCAGGTGGCGTCGAGCGCGAGACTGTAGCTGTTGCCGATCGACGTCGAGCTATTGCTGGTCGAGCGCGCGCCGCTGCCGTATCCCGAGCGCGACCCCGACGCACTCGCGCCGATGATCGGAAAGTAAGCCGCGCGCGCCTCGCCGACGAGCGCCCGCGCCTGCCGGTAAGCCGCCGCGAACTGCGCGATGCTCTGGTTCGACGCGTTCAGCCGCGTTTCGAGATCGTCGAGCTGCGGATCGGAGTAGATCGCCCACCAGTTGCCGCGATCGGCCTGATCGGCGGGTTGCGCGACCTTCCAGCCCTCGGGCGCTTCCTTGTAGGACGCGGGAATCGCCGCCGACGGCCGCTGATAGTCGGGGCCGACCGCGCAGCCGGCGACGAGCAAGACGAACGCCGCCGCGAGCGCGAGAGCGGTGAAACGGGGCGTGACGGACTGAATGGGGCTGAACGGCATCTGCTTCCAGGATTCCTGTCGGAGCCGGATAGATTCATCGACAAGAATCCCGGCGATCCGAAATGGTAACGGAACGCCCGCGCAAAGCGGGCGTCAGGCAGACGTTAGGGTACCGGCTGGCCGTGGACGTTGTGTTACCCGCAGGCGCGAATCGGTTACGGAGGGTTACGGCGACGCGCGCTCAGCACTTGCCGTGCGAGCAGGGCGTCGGACCGGGAAGCAGCTTTGGCACGCGAGCCGGGGCAGGTTTTGGCGCGCGCCGCCGACGCTGCCGGTTTTCGAACCAGCCGAGACCCAGCACCGCGAACGAACCGCCCGGCAGCAGGAACACGATCACATACAGCGCGAGTTTCCACGACTTCAGGTTCGGCGGAACCACGTGTCGGGAGGCGCTGGCGATCGTGCTGCTGACAGTGCCGAAACGTCGGCGGGCGGTGCGTGCAAAGCGGGTCATGGGAATCCTTCGGGCATCGTCGCGGCGATGCGTCTTGCGTGAAACGGCGTCAAAACATGGTGTCGGGCGGCGCGAAACGCGCGTAACTCGGTGTCTCAAATAATATTGACTGTGCAAGTAATTTTCAAGATACTCCTCAGCACATTTTTAAGACCGTTGTTTTAGACGCACGCGCTGGGTAAGGCGCGCGCATTAAAATGCGTCGCCCGCGACGTCTTGTCCTACCAACCGAGCAATCGATGAGCAGCGAACCCCTTTACGACCCGGCTACGATCCAGTTGGAAACGAGCCTCGGCTACTACCTGGCGAAGGCCCGCAACGTGCTGATCGCGCGTACGGATCAGGCGTTGAAGCCGCTCGATCTGACGTCGCAGCAAATCGGCGTGATCATGATGCTGGCGTCGGGGCGCGCACGTACGCCGCTCGAGCTGTCGCGGGAGATGTCGTACGACAGCGGATCGATGACGCGCATGCTCGACCGGCTGGAGAAGAAGGGATTCGTCACGCGCGGACGCAGCGATGCGGACCGGCGGGTGGTCGAACTGAAGCTCACCGAACGCGGCGCCGACGCCGCCACACGCCTGCCGATACTTGGCGCGGCGGTGCTGAACGAGCAACTGGCGGGCTTCAGTCGCGCGGAACTCGATACGCTGACGAGCCTGCTAGGGCGGTTGATCGAGAACGCGCCATTGTGCGGTTTTGTCGAGGACGATTTGCCTGAGGCTGGACGCTGAGACAAATTTCGCGCCCTGATAACTGTCTGGGCAGACAATGCCGCTGCATCGAAAATAACGGAGACTTTCACTATGGCCGCAACCGCCGCGCCTCCCGACGAAAAGAAGCCCGCGCCGATCACCGGCGGCCTGCTCGCGCTGCTCACAATGGGCCTCGCGCTCGGCACGTTCATGGAAGTCCTCGACACGTCGATCGCGAACGTCGCCGTGCCGACGATCTCCGGCAGCCTCGGCGTCGCGACGAGCGAGGGCACGTGGGTGATTTCGTCGTATTCCGTGGCATCGGCGATCGCGGTGCCGTTGACGGGCTGGCTCGCGCGGCGCGTCGGCGAGGTCAAACTGTTCACGATTTCCGTCGTGCTGTTTTCGATCGCTTCGGCGCTATGCGGACTCGCGCACAACTTCGAGTCGCTGATCGCGTTCCGGCTCTTGCAAGGCCTCGTGTCCGGCCCGATGGTGCCGCTTTCGCAGACGATTCTGATGAGAAGCTATCCGCCAGAAAAGCGCGGCCTCGCGCTCGGCCTGTGGGCGATGACTGTGATCGTCGCGCCGATCTTCGGCCCCGTCATGGGCGGATACATCACCGACAATTTCAGTTGGCCGTGGATCTTCTACATTAACGTGCCGATCGGCCTCTTTTCGGCCCTGATCGCGTATTTTCTGCTGCGCGGCCACGAGACGAAAACGACCAGGCAGCGTATCGACGCGGTCGGTCTCGCGCTGCTCGTGATCGGCGTGTCGAGCCTGCAAATGATGCTCGACCTCGGCAAGGATCACGACTGGTTCAATTCGAGCTTCATCGTCGCGCTCGCGATCGTTGCGGCGGTCGCGCTGGCGTTCATGTTCGCGTGGGAAATCACGGAGAAAGAGCCGGTCATCGATCTGTCGCTCTTTCGCGACCGCAATTTCGCGATGGGCGTGCTGATCACGTCGCTCGGGTTTCTCGCTTTTTTCGGCTCGGTCGTCGTGTTGCCGCTGTGGTTGCAGACGGTGATGGGCTACACGCCGGGGCTGGCGGGCCTCGCGACGGCGCCGGTCGGCATTCTCGCGCTCGTCATTTCGCCGCTCCTCGGGCGCAACATGCATCGGCTCGATCTGCGTGTGGTGGCGAGTTTCGCGTTTCTCGTGTTCGCGTTCGTGTCGCACTGGAATTCAACGTTCACGCTCGATACGCCGTTCAGCCAGATCGTGGTGCCGCGGCTGATCCAGGGCATTGGCGTCGCGTGCTTCTTCGTGCCGATGACCACGATCACGCTCTCCAGTGTCCCCGATGACCGGCTAGCCGGCGCGGCGGGGCTGTCGAACTTTCTTCGGACGCTCTCGGGCGCGATCGGGACGGCGGTCAGCACGACGTATTGGGAGAACGACATGATTCGCCACCACGCGGTGCTGACCGAATCGGTGAGCGCGTATTCGGCGAATACGAGCGCTTACACAGGGGCGTTGTCGGACTTGGGGCTGGCGGGACAGGCGCTGACGGCGCAGCTCGATCGGGTGGTGACCGCGCAGGCGTACATGATGTCGACGAACGATTTCTTCCGGATCTCGTTCTATGGATTTCTGGGGCTGGCCGTGCTGGTTTGGCTGACGAAGCCGAGGAAGGGAGCGGGGCCGTCGATGGGGCATTGATCGACCCTGCGTCGGTTTCTTACTCTGGCGTTAGCGCGCGCCCCACTGTCCGGGCTGACTTTCAAGCACAGGCGGCATCGGCCTGACGGGCGGATTCGACTGCACCTTCGGCGCTGGCGCGGGCGCGACGGGCGGCAATGTAGCCGCCGCCCCCGCCTGCGATGCCGCCGGACCGCGCACGAATTGCTTGAAGTCCGCGCCGGCCTTCCACGGATTCGGCTCGCAGCCGAGCATATTGTCGCAATGGGCCGCAAAGCCTATCGTCGCGGTGCCTTCGTTACTTGGCGTCTTGGTGATTTGATAGGCGAGCGCGCGTTTGCCGCCCGACGGTCCCGCCGTCTGGATGATCGAATCCGTCACGGTTTGCAGCTTGTATTCGGAGTGATTCGTGACCCAGACTTGCGCTCGGCCCCACCACGCTTCGCATTCGGCTCGGTCCATGCAGGTGAGCGGCGCGGTGGCCTGCTCCATCGTCTCGGCACTGACCTGGCCCTGCGTCGAACAGCCGGCAAAAAGCGCGATCGACACGGCCGCGGCCAGCGTCGATGCCCCTAGCATCGTCATTTTCATGATTTCCCCTCGCAACAGTTGTATTGGTCGATAAGACACTAATTTTCGACACGTTTGCGACCCGCTCGTTTCGGCGGGTTGCGCTCTGTTGCAAAAGGGGTAAGCGTTGCCGCTTTTTTACCGTAGCGGCAAGAAAAAACGACGTCAGACACTCACGCGATTAAGCGTGTAGGCGCGATAAGCGGCGACGAAGGCGTCGAAAGAACCCGCTTCGCCCCGTTCAATGGCGGTCTGTTGCGTGAGCGACTTCGCGGCCGACTCCTCGAATTCCCGTATGTCCTGCTCGGGAAGCGGGCGATTGCGGAAGAATTCCGCGTGTTGCTGGCTGATATCGAGCGCGAAATCGCCGAAGCTCTGCTGCTTGCTGCGCATTGTTTCGAGCACCCGTGCCGACGGTGTCAGCGACACATCCGAAAGCCGCGCCCGTTGCATGTCGAGCGCGCGCATGTGTTCGTCGCCACCGCCGAGCGCATCCAGTGCCTGCGCCGCCGGCTCGATGCGGTCGAGCAACTCAGCGCCCCACGTGGTCATCGGCACTTCGCGACCATTGCGCGACAGCGTGAGCCCTGGCTTGCGCCCCTCCTTCGCGACGCGGCTGAAGTTGTCGTTGGCTTCCGCGCTCGCGTCCTGCGGCAGGAGCGGGCTGTCGTCGAGTGCGCAGAAGAGCAGATATGCGTCCAGAAAGCGTGAAGTTTGCAGTGAAATCCCGGCCGGTTCGAACGGATCGATATCGAGACAGCGCACTTCGATGTACTGCACGCCGCGCGCCGACAGCGCGTGCAACGGCCGCTCGCCCGGCTGCGTGATGCGTTTCGGACGGATCGTCGAGTAGAACTCGTTCTCGATCTGCAGCACATTCGTGTTGATCTGGACCCACTCGCCGTCGCGCTGCGTGCCGATCGCCTCATACGGCGGATACGGCTGGCTGACGGCCTTGCCGAGCACGTCGAGATAGGCGTCGAGGTTGTCGTAGCTCGGCAGCAGCGCGGATTGCGCCGGATTGTTCGTGTAGCCGAGATCGCTCATGCGCAGGCTCGTGGCGTGCGGGAGATAGAAGGTGTCGGCATCGAAGGCGTCGAGCGTGTGGCGCTTGCCGCGCACGAAACCCGCATCCAGCGCAGGCGATGCCCCGAACAGATACATCAGCAGCCAGCTCGTGCGGCGAAAATTGCGGATCAGCGCGAAATAGCGCTCCGACTGGAAATCGACTTCGGACAGCGTGTTGCCCTTGTCGAGCGCATGCCACGCGCGCCAGACGTCTTCGTGCAGCGAATAGTTGTAGTGGATGCCGGCGATGCACTGCATCGTGCGGCCGTAACGCAGCGCGAGGCCGCGCCGGTAGACGTGCTTCAGCATGCCGATGTTCGACGTGCCGTACCAGCCGATCGGGATTTCGTTGTCGGGCGGCAATACGCAGGGCATCGAATCGTTCCAGAGCAGCTCGTCGCCAAGCTTCGCGTAGACGTAGCGATGCAGCTTGTCCAGATCATCGAGCGTGGCGGCGGAGTCGGTCTTCGCGTCGGTGATGAGCTCGATGAGCGCTTCGGAGTAGTCCGTCGTGATGAGCGGATGTGTCAGCGGGGAGCCGAGCGCGCGTGGATGCGGCGTCATCGCGAGCTTGCCGTCAGGCGTGACACGCAGGCTCTCCCGCTCGATGCCGCGCAGACCCTGACGCAGCGCGGCTGCGCGCGGGCCCGCGGAGAGCGCCGAGAGGCGGTGCCGGAAGGCGTCGGTGGCGAGGTGGGCGGAATTCGTGTTTGGCATCTAGAGCGGCGCGTGCGACCGGGCGCAATAGGATTCGCCCGATTCGATTTTTGAATAGCGGGCACTTTAACATCTCGGTGTTGAGCGTGCTTGAAGCCAATGCTGATAAGGGTTTGCGGGGTTTTGGGGCGGGCAGTTCGGGTGGGTTCGGGCGGTCATTGCGGGGCTTTCGCGTCTGCCTCAACCCCCCTTCGCACCGCCCGCCTTATCCGCGATCTCGTTCCACACATGCAGCGCGGCATATGCGCGATACGGCCGCCATGCGTCGGCCCGCGCGCGCAATTCCTTCGCCTTCGCCATCGACGGATCGCGCGCCGCCAGCGATTGCATCAGGATCAGATCGGTGCCGGGCCACGCGTCGGGGTCACGCAGCGCGCGCATCGCGACGTACTCCACGGTCCACGGCCCGATGCCGGGCATCGCGAGGAGGGCGGCGCGCAGTTCGTCGCGGTCGGCGCGCGGGTCGTCGAGCGGCAGCGCGCCCGACGCCACCTCGCGCGCGAAGCCCTGCAACGCCGCGACGCGCTTGCCCGGCATACCGATTTTGTCCATGTCGGCGGCGGCGAGCGCGGCGGGCGTCGGGAAGCGCCAGGCGGTGTCGGCGTGCGGGTGATCGGCGAGTTGCGTGCCAGCGCGCTGGACGATCCGCCCGATGATCGTCGATGCCGCCTTTACGCTGACCTGCTGCCCGACGATCGCCCGCACGACGAGCTCGAAGCCCGACCACGCGCCGGGCACGCGCAGCCCGGGAGCGGCGTCGACGAGCGGCGCGAACCAGGGGTCGCGGGCGAGGTGCGCGCCGATCGCGGGGGCGTCTGCGCGCAGGTCGAACATGCGGGTGAGATGCTTGCCGATTGCGTTCGCGTGGCGAGCGACGTCTCCATCGAGCGTTGCGACGAGACATGCTTTTTTGGGATGACGGGTGACGCTGAGGGTGCCGGCGGCAAGGGCGTAATCGTGGGCATCGGGCCATTCGATCGCGCGGCGGTACGCGCCGGCCTCGATCGTTTCGACGCCGCGTGTCGCGCGTCCGGCGAAAAAACGCAGGACGCGCGGCCAGTCGTAGGGTTCGATGAAGGGAAGGTTTATCGTCGCGGTGGATGCGGGGGCGGCTTTTGCGCCATTTCTACCGGTGCCACTGGTCGGTGCGGGCGGCGCTTGCGCTGCGGCTAGCACACCGGCCGCGCCGGCAGCACCAGATGCACCAGATGCACCAGATGCACCAGATGCACCCGCTGGCTCAATTGCATGAGCCGTACAAGACGCACCAGCCGCGCGGGCAGCGGACGTCTCCGCCGCCGCAGCGCTCGAATTGCGCCGTGGAACGCGGCCCCCGCTCACGCGACCTCATCCTTATCGCCGCCACCAGCCACGCCCCTCGACCGCTCCGCCTTCAACAACGCGGACTTGCGCGGCGCGCCCCACCGATACCCCGCCAGCCCGCCACTCTTCTGCACCACTCGATGGCAAGGAATCGCCAGCGCCACCGGATTCGACGCACACGCGTTCGCCACCGCCCTTACAGCACGCGGCGACCCAAGCGCATCGGCGATATCGGTATAACTGCGCGTCTCGCCATATGGAATACGCCGCAGCGCATCCCAGACGCGCTGCTGGAAAGCAGTCGCGCCGATGTCGAGCGGCAGGTCGAAGCGTTCGCGCGTGCCGTCCAGATATGCGCGAATCTGCGCGACAAACGGCGCCAGCCGCTCGCGATCCTCGACGCGCGCCGCTTCCGACAATTCCGCCGCCAACTCCCCCTCCAGCGCGCGCGGATCGTCGCCGAAAGCGATCTTGCAGATGCCCTTGTCCGTCGCGGCGACGAGCACGGTGCCAAGCGGCGTCGCGTCGGTGGCGAAGCGCACCGTGAGCCCGGCGCCCTTCCTGCGGTAGACCGACGGCGTCATCCCGAGCTCGGCGGGCGCCGCTTCATACATCCGCGACGGCGAGCCGAAGCCCGCGTCGTGACTCGCGCGCGTGACGTTCTGACCGCGCTGGAGGCCGTCGCGCAATGCCTCGGCGCGGCGCGCGGCCTGATACTGCCGCGGCGACACGCCGACCACCCGCGAAAACAGCCGCTGCAAATGAAACGGACTGACGTGGACAGCGTCGCTCAACTGCGCGAGCGTCAGACGCTGCTGCGGATCGGCGTCGAGCGCCTTGCACGCGCGCTCGACGATTGCCAGTTCTCGCGGCAGGCTTGTCGGCTGGCAGCGCTTGCACGCTCGATAACCGGCATTTTCGGCGGCGTTCGTCGTGGGAAAGAACTCGACGTTTTCCCGTCGCGGCGCCCGCGAAGCGCACGAAGGCCGGCAGAACACGCCGGTCGTGCGGACGGCGAAGAAGAAGGCGCCGTCGGCGTGGGCGTCGCGTTCCACGACGGCTTGCCAGCGGGTTTCATCGGAGGAAAAAGCGGTATCGGACGGGATCTCGAAAGCGGTGTTCATGACAAACCTCATGGCTCTGGGTACGCGACCACTGTAGAGCGTCGCCTTCGAGCGTACGCGCCGGTTCTTGCGCTGTCATTTGCCAATCGAGACGCGCAAGTGTGTCTCAGATGCGACAAATTGGCGCCATAGGGGTTTGCACTAAAAAAACTATTGCGTCGCACCAAGTCGCTATGTATTATTGGAACTGTCTCCTCCATGTCTCCTCCTGATATGGATTCAGCCCGCTCCGCAACGAGCGGGCTTTTTTTCGCCTGTACCTTTTGCAACAGGCCGTTCCACGGGGCGCGGTACACTCGTTTCGTTGCCACAGAAACAAGGAGCGACGATGCCGTTGACCATCCGCGAAATCGATCACATCGTGATCCGCTGCGGCGATCTCGACAACATGGTGCGCTTTTACGGTGCCGCGCTTGGATGTCCAGTGGAGAAAGAGCAGCGCGACCTGGGCCTTGTGCAATTACGTGCAGGCCGCGCGCTGATCGATTTGCTGCAAATTGGCGCGAAGATCGACCGGCCGGAGAGCGGCCCGGCCGGCGTGGGACGCAACATGGATCACTTGTGCCTGCGCGTCGAACCGTTTGATCCAGTCGCGTTGCGCGATCATTTAACCGAAAATGGCGCACGAATCGGCGAAGAAGCGCGTCGATACGGCGCGGAAGGCTTTGGTCCGTCGCTCTATTTCTTCGATCCGGAAGGCAATATGATCGAATTGAAAGGGCCGCCCGAAGCCTGAATGCAAGCGCCTTATTTTCCCGGCGCCTTCAATACGTTCCAAGAAATCGCCACCGGATCGACCGTCGCGCTTCCTAGCGATACCTCGCCGTCCTGCACGGTCATTTGCAGGCGCATCGTGCGTTCAGCCAGCGCGCCCAGCCGTTCCGCGACGCTATCTGCAAGCGACCACACCGTCACGTTTTGCATCCGCTCAACCTTGGCCCTGACGCCCTGCCACCAGATATCAGCGGTGCGTCCCGCGTACGCGATCACGATTACGCGGTCCGCGCGCCCACTCGCCTTCGCGATGCGCCGCTCGTCCGGCTGGCCGACGTCGATCCACGTCTCGATTTGCCCCCTCAGGTCCTTCTGCCACAGGTCGGGCTCGTCCGTGTCGGACAGGCCCTTGCAGAATTCGAGCCGCTCGCTCGCGAACATGCCGAACGCGGCGACGCGCACCATCATCCGCTCGTCGGTTTCCGACGGATGGCGCGCAATCGTCAGCGAATGATCGCCGTAGTAGTGCCGATCCATGTCGGCAATCTGGAGTTCCGCTTTGTAAATCGTCGATTTGAGAGCCATGCAACACCGAAAAGCCGCCCCTGCGGGCAGGCTGAGTAAGAAGTTTCAAGCGGACGAGGGCTCAAGAGACGTGCCGTACACCTCGATGGCCGCGTCGCGCAACGCGTTGAGCACGACGGTCGCCGCCGGTGACAGCAGTTGCGTTTGCCGCGTGATGATACCGAAAGCGTCCATCCGGCAAGGCAAATCGATTGCAAGGCGCTTCAGCACGCCGAACTGCTCGTACTGGCGTGCGACTTCCTCGGGCACGACCGCCAGCATGTCGCTCTGCAGAAGCAGGCTCGAAATTGCCAGAAAATTGTTCGTATTGACGACATTTTGCGGCGGATTGAGCCCGATTTGCGAAAACGTCAAATCAAAGCGATGCCGCAGCACGCTCCCCGGTGGATGCAGCACCCAGCTCGCGTTCACAATCGCCCGCAGGGTGAGGCCGGTCGCATTCTCCAGCGGATGGCCGGGGCGCGCGACCACGCACAGCGGCTCGTCGGCAAGCGGCTCGTAGCGCACGGCGTCCTTGAGCTGGCCCTGCCGCTCAAGTACGCGGCCGATCATGATGTCGAGTTCGCCCTGCGCGACGCGCGGCAGCATCACGTCCGAGGTCTCCACCTGCAGCCAGATTTCCAGTTGCGGATAGCGCGCCTTCACGCGCGACAGGGCAATCGGCACCATCGTCGCGGCGGCGGTCGCGATCGACCCGATCTGCACCTGTCCGGCGAGCCCCGCGCGCAACGCCGAGATTTCGTCGTGCGCCTGGCTCAGGTTCGACAGCACCATGCGCGCGTGGCGGATCATCACTTCGCCGTAGAGCGTCGCGTGCATCCCGTGCGGCGTGCGGTCGAAGAGGCGCACGTCGAGCACGTCCTCCAGTTCCTTCAATAGCCGCGATGCCGCCGGCTGCGTCATCCCGAGGACGTCGGCGGCGCGGCGCACATTGCCTTCTTCCTCCATCGCGGCGAGCAGCAGCAACTGGCGCGTCTTCAGCCGCGCGCGCACGAACCAGTTCGAATAACTCTGCGGCATGACGTCGGCTCGATTTTGAGATGCCCGATGATGACATACCGACTTTGATATGGCTACGGGCTGAAAACTGATTGGAAAGTCATCGCCCGACTGGGTACGCTGCGAGCACTTACTCATGTATCGCTCGTCCACTTCAACGCCGATGAAACGCGAATCGCACGTCCCGCCGCTTTTCAAGCACTACCTGAACGGTGGCTGGGAGACGAGCGCAACCGTCGGGCTGTCGCAGAATCCGTCGGACCTGGACGAGCCGGTCGGTGAATACGTGCGCGCCGATGCACGTCAGGCCGACGCCGCCATCGACGCCGCCAGCGCCGCGTTTCGCGAATGGTCGCAGTCGAACGTTGCGCGGCGCGCCGAAGCGCTTGATGCAATCGGCAGCGAGATTCTCGCGCGCAAGACGGAGCTTGGACGGCTTCTGGCGCGCGAAGAAGGCAAGACGCTGCCCGAGGCGGTCGCGGAAGCGGCGCGCGCCGGGCATATCTTCAAGTTTTTCGCAGGCGAGGCGTTGCGCATTCCCGGCGAGCATCGCAGTTCGGTGCGCTCGAATATCGATATCGATGTCACGCGCGAGCCGGTCGGCGTGATCGGCATCGTGACGCCGTGGAATTTTCCGCTCGCGATTCCCGCGTGGAAGATCGCGCCCGCGCTCGCCTACGGCAACTGCGTGGTGTTCAAGCCGGCCGAACTCGTGCCCGCCTGCGCGTGGGCGCTCGCCGACATCATCAGTCGCGCGGGGCTGCCCGCCGGCGTGTTCAACCTCGTGCTCGGCAGCGGGCGGCAGGCGGGCGCGCGCATCGTCGGGAATCCACTGGTGCAGGGCGTGAGTTTCACCGGATCGATGGCGACCGGTAGCGCCGTTTTGCAGGCTGCCGCCGCGCGCAACGCTCGCGTTCAACTGGAGATGGGGGGCAAGAATCCGCTCGTCGTATTGAACGACGCCGATCTTGCTACCGCCGTTGATGCCGCCATCAACGGCGCCTATTTCTCCACCGGACAGCGCTGCACGGCTTCGTCGCGGCTAATAGTGGAAGCGGGCATCCACGAGCGTTTCGTCCATGCGATGCTCGCGCGCCTCGCTGCGTTGAACGTGGATCACGCGCTGAAAAAGGGCGCCGACATCGGTCCGGTCGCCGACGAGCGTCAATTGCAGCAAAACCTCGATTACATCGCGATCGGCGAGAAGGAAGGCGCGCAGTTGCTGCACGGCGGCCGCGTGCTGGAACGCGCGACGCGCGGCTATTTCATGGAGCCGGCGCTTTTCACCGGCACGCCGGACATGCGCATCGCGCGGGAAGAGATTTTCGGGCCGGTCGCCGTGGTGATCCCCGCCGACGACTACGCCCACGCGCTGCATCTCGCGAACGACACGCCGTTCGGTCTGTGCGCGGGCATCTGCACACAGTCGCTCAAGTACGCGCGCCATTTCAAGCGCCACAGCCAGAGCGGCATGGTGATGGTGAACCTGTCGACGGCGGGCGTCGATTTTCACGTTCCGTTCGGCGGCACGAAGGCGTCGAGCTACGGCGCGCGCGAGCAAGGCGCGTACGCGGCCGATTTCTACACGACGATCAAGACCGCGTATGTAGCGGGCTAGAACCTGGCAGCAACGCTGCTCGCGGTGCTGTTCGACCCGTTCCGCCGCAGCAAGCGCATGGTCTGAAGCCGGACGACAAGACAACTGGAGGAGCAACGATGGCTGATTCGAACAAGAAGCCGCTGCGCAGTCAGGCGTGGTTCGGTTTGCAGGACCGCGACGGGTTTTTGCACCGTTCGTGGATGAAGAACCAGGGCATTCCGCACGACAATTTCGACGGCCGGCCGGTGATCGGCATCTGCAACACGTGGTCCGAATTGACGCCGTGCAACGCGCACTTTCGCGAACTCGCCGAGTACGTAAAGCGCGGCGTGCGTGAGGCGGGCGGCTTGCCGCTCGAATTTCCGGTGATGTCGCTCGGCGAGACGAACCTGCGGCCGACTGCGATGCTGTTTCGCAATCTGGCTTCGATGGACGTCGAGGAATCGATTCGCGGCAATCCGATGGACGGCGTGATCCTGCTCGTCGGTTGCGACAAGACGACGCCCGCGCTGTTGATGGGCGCCGCGTCGTGCAATCTGCCGGCGCTGGCGGTCTCCGGCGGTCCGATGCTGAACGGCAAGTTCCGTGGCAAGAACATCGGCTCGGGCACGGGCGTGTGGCAGATGTCGGAGGAAGTGCGCGCCGGGACGATGACGCAGGAAGAATTCACCGAGGCCGAATCGTGCATGAACCGCTCGCGCGGACACTGCATGACGATGGGCACGGCTTCGACGATGGCGTCGATGGTCGAATCGCTCGGCATGGGTCTGCCGCACAACGCGGCGATTCCGGCCGTCGATGCGCGTCGTCAGGTGCTCGCGCACATGGCGGGGCGGCGCATCGTCGACATGGTTCGCGAGGATCTCACGATGGACAAGATCCTCACGCGCGAGGCCTTCGAGAACGCGATCCGCACGAATGCGGCGATCGGCGGATCGACGAATGCGGTGCTGCATCTGATCGCGCTGGCGAAGCGGATCGGCGTCGAACTGAATCTCGACGACTGGGAGTTGGGCTCGGACGTGCCGTGTCTGGTGAACTTGCAGCCGTCCGGTGAGTTTTTGATGGAGGATTTTTACTACGCAGGCGGGTTGCCGGCGGTCTTGAAGCTGATGGGCGATCAGGGGCTGCTGCATAAGGACGCGCTGACGGTCAACGGCAAGACGATCTGGGACAACGTCAGCAATGCGCCGAACTATGACGAAAAGGTCATCACGACGTTCGAAGCGCCGTTCAAGCCAAAGGCGGGCATCGCCGTGTTAAGAGGCAATCTCGCGCCGAACGGCGCGGTGATCAAGCCGTCGGCGGCGACCGCGAGCCTCCTGAAGCATCGCGGACGCGCAGTCGTATTCGAGACGATCGAGGAACTGCACGAGAAGGTCGATGACGAAACGCTCGATATCGACGAAAACTGCGTGATGGTGCTCAAGGGCGCGGGGCCGAAGGGTTATCCGGGCTTTGCGGAAGTCGGCAACATGCCGCTGCCGAAAAAGGTGCTGCAAAAGGGCATCACCGACATGGTCCGCATTTCAGATGGCCGCATGAGCGGCACGGCTTACGGCGCGGTCGTGCTGCACGTCTCGCCGGAAGCGGCGGCGGGTGGACCGCTCGCGTTCGTGCAGACCGGCGACATGATCGAACTCGATGTGGAGGCGCGGCGGCTGCATCTCGAGGTATCGGACGACGAGCTGGAGCGGCGGCGCAAGCTGTGGCAAAAGCCGGAAAGCCCGAAGCGCGGCTATTACAAGCTTTATGTCGAACACGTATTACAGGCCGATCAGGGCGCGGACCTGGATTTTCTGGTGGGATCGAGCGGCGCGCCAGTGCCGCGGGATTCGCATTGAAACGGAGTTTCTGAGCGAAGGCGTTTAACCGATGCGATTAAAAACCGCATCGGTTTTTTTTAACGCGGCGTTGAGACGCGCGTTATTGATCGATAAAACGATCTGTCGTCCACATGCCCTTCGTGTCGCTATTTGAGGCGTTCACGAATTCGACATCGTGGCCGACTACGCGCAATACCCGGAAATGCGAATCGACCGGAGTCGAAATACACTCGAAGCCTTCGAAGAACTGCTGCATCTTCTGCTGCTCGCCCGCTTGCGCGTGCTGATCGGCGGAATCGAACGTATTCTTGGAGAGGCAGCCGTAGGAATTGGGTCTGAACTTGAATGTCTGCTGGGGCTGGACCACGCTATCCGCGTGAGCCGCCGAAATCGCGGCGAACAAACCGACCATCGCAATAACAGCACTGGCGCGCTTCTTCATTTATTTGCCTCCAAGCGGATTTTGTCTCGGGAAATTAGCTATATGTTTAATAGGGCTAATCCGCAGCGTTTATCCTAGACCAGATATTGCAAGTTACAAGCACATCTTGTGTGCGCTCGCAACACGACAGATTGTCGCAGGCCTCTTTTAAATAGTTTGCGAGAAAAAGGACGGGCTTTATCTATAAGCTTTTGGAATTTATGAACGCTGTACAGAGAAAATGACGCGACGCAACCAAGCTTGTTTGAAAACGACCGAAATGGCGCATTTCTAATACAGCAGACGTGCCGCGTGGATGTTCCGCTCCGCGCAGACGAGCGTCAGAAAACATGCCAAGGGCTTGCACGCGTCGCGTCTTCGTGGACAAATCGGCTGATAAACCTTGGAGACAACGATGACCCTCGCTCAATGGCTGCCCTTCGCGATTGCTTCCGCGATCCTCGTCGCGATTCCCGGACCGACCGTGTTGCTCGTCGTGTCCTATGCGCTCGGCCACGGCCGCAAATATGCCCTCGCGACGACTGTCGGCGTGGCGCTCGGCGACCTCACCGCGATGACCGCGTCGATGCTGGGCCTGGGCGTGCTGCTCGCGGCATCGGCGGAGTTGTTCACGGTGCTCAAGTGGGCGGGCGCGGCGTATCTCGTGTATCTGGGCGTCAGGCTGTGGCGCGCGCCGGTCGTGATCGATGCTGGTGAGATGAAGCCGCCGGCCGAGCTGCGCACCAGCCGGATTCTTGCGCACGCGTACGCCGTGACGACGCTCAATCCGAAGAGCATGATCTTCTTTGTCGCCTTCGTGCCGCAGTTCATCGATCCGCATGTGGCGAGCGTCTCGCAGATTGCGATTTTCGAGGCGACGTTCGTCGGCATCGCGGCGGCCAATTCGCTGGCTTATGCGCTGCTGGCTTCGGGAGCGAGGCGGGCGATCCGGAGGACGTCGGTGCAGCGGGCCGTCAACCGCACCGGCGGCGCGCTCTTGATGGGCGCGGGTATTTTTGCGGCGGCATGGAAGAAGGCGACATGAACGGACTCGACGATTGGACCTCGGCGGCGCGAAACGTGTATTTCGCGCTGCTCGACGACTGGAACCGGCAGGACGCGCGCGCGATGGCCTCGCGTTTCGCGGAGCGCGGCAGCATGGTGGGCTTCGATGGAAGCGCCATCGACGGAAGAACGGCGATCGAAGCGCATCTCGCGCCGATTTTCGAGCAGCATCCGACGCCGCTTTTTGTGGCGAAGGTACGCGAGGTGCGGCGAATGGCGGGCGGGCAGGTGCTGCTGCTACGCGGCGTCGCGGGGATGTGGCCGCGCGGGGCGGAGGATTTGAATCCGGAACTCAATGCCGTGCAGACGATGGTGGTTTCGCTGTGCGATGGGGTGTATCGGATCGAGATGTTTCAGAACACCCCCGCGGCGTTGCATGGGCGTGCGGAGGAGGGGGAGAGGTTGACGGCGGAGTTGAGGAGGGTGGGGAGGCCGGTGGCGGCGTGAGGGCGATCAACGGCGCGCTTTTCACTTTCCAATACAAAACCGGCTGAAAATCACCCCCAGCAGATCATCCGACGTGAATTCACCGGTGATCGAATTCAGCGAGTCCTGTGCGAGCCGCAGTTCTTCGGCGAAAAGATCGAGCGCCTGCGAGTTCTGCTCCGCGTGATCGGCGGCGGCGGCGAGATGTTCCGCCGCCATTCGCAACGCGATCAGATGCCTTTCGCGCGCCAGGTACACGCTCTCCGCACCCGCCTGCCACCCAGCGATTTTCAGCAATTCATCGCGCAACAGCGCGATCCCATCCCCCGTCTTCGCGGACAGCCGCACCTCGCGCGCGCCGCCAGCATCAGCCTGCGTCACCGACGCCTCGACGCCCGCCAAATCCGCTTTGTTCGACACGCGCACGACCGGCACGCCCGCCGGAAAGCGCGCCGCGATCGACACATCCTCGGGCGTCACGCCGACGCGCGCGTCGAGCAGATGCAGCACGACATCCGCGCGCTCGATCTCGCCCCACGTCCGCTCGATGCCGATCCGCTCGACCTCGTCCTCCGTCTCGCGCAAGCCCGCGGTATCGATCACGTGCAGCGGAATGCCTTCGATCTGAATCGTCTGAGTCACCTTGTCGCGGGTTGTGCCGGCGATCGGCGTGACGATCGCGAGTTCCGCCCCCGCGAGCGCATTCAGCAACGACGACTTCCCGACGTTCGGCTGTCCCGCCAGCACCACCGACAGCCCCTCGCGCAACAGCGCGCCCTGTCGCGCGTCGGCGAGCACCATCGCGAGGCGTTCGCGGATGCGCGCGAGCTTGCCGCGGGCATCGGCCGCTTCAAGGAAGTCGATCTCCTCCTCGGGAAAATCGAGCGTCGCCTCGACCAGCATCCGGAGCGTGATCACGTCCTCGACGAGCGCGTGGATTTCGCGCGAAAACGCGCCGTCGAGCGAGCGGCCCGCCGAGCGCGCGGCCGCTTCCGTGCTCGCCTCGATCAAATCGGCGACGGCCTCGGCTTGCGCGAGATCGAGCTTGTCGTTGAGAAACGCGCGGCGCGTGAATTCGCCAGGCTCGGCGAGCCGCAAGCCGAATTCGCGGCCGATTTCGATCGCCCGCTGCAACACGAGCTGCAGGACGATCGGCCCGCCGTGGCCCTGCAGTTCGAGCACGTACTCACCGGTGTACGAGTACGGCGCCGGGAAATGGAGCGCGATGCCGCGATCGAGCGCGTCGCCGTTTGCTGCGATAAAGGGGACATAGCTCGCGTGGCGCGGCTTGAGGAGCTGACCGCAAAGCGCGTGCATCGCGTGGGCGGCCGCCGCCTCGCCCGCCCGCCCGAACGACAGCCGCACTACGCCGATCCCGCCGCGCCCCGGTGCAGTGGCAATGGCGACGATCGGATCGGTATCGTGGTTCGACATGGAGCGGCTTTTCGGGATGGGTTCGAGGTGCCCGCATTGTAGCGCGGGGCATTTGGGGGCTCGGACGGCAGATGATTCGGGACTATTCTTGGTTTATCTTATTTGAGATAGGCTATAAGTTGCCGATTCAGATCCATTGAGAGGCAATCAGACGGCTAGCGCAACAATGCGTGCGGCGTCCGGAGTACATGGCCTAAATCCATCAATTGTCTAATAAATTTCTTATGCGCGATAAATTAAACACGGCCGCCGCCAAATCTATCGTAGATGGTTGACTAGCCGTCAACGTTTGCCTCGCACAATCGCGACCATGCCAACCGTTCAAGAAAAGGCCGATTTCTCGGATCGCCTGAAATTCTCCATGACCCGCGCTCCCGAGAAGATGCGGGGCGCGACTGATCTCGCGTTGCACTTCAATCTTCGCTATCACGGCGAGCCCGTGTCGCCACAGACGACGCACAAGTGGCTCACCGCGCGTTCGATTCCAACCGTCGATAAATTGCAGACCCTGGCCGAATGGTTCAAGGTCGATCAGCATTGGTTGCACTACGGGCCGCCGCCGAGCGGCAATCCGCAGGCCGTGCCGAAGCCGCTTGCCAGGGATGAGCAATATCCGGCTTCGGAGGAAATGATCGAACTCGCTTCGAAGATCGAGGCGTTATCGCCACATCATCGGTATCTTGTCGAGCAGTTGATCGAACAGTTTTATGGGACCGGAAAGCGGTGATTTGTCGTTTCTGCGGCAATCGCTTAGATAGTGATTAGGACAATTTTCTCTTAAACGAGATAGCGCTTCTAGCGCTCGGTCGCGAGTCATGTACTTCCGGCACTTTTTCGAGATTCAGTAGAAATGGGTGAAGTAGTTTGACCAACGCTGCTTCCTCATTCGCTCGGCCTTTCGATCCAGAATTCGCAGCATGACTTCAGAAAACAAATATCCCGGATTTAAACGCCGCTTGATCGACGCGATCAGAGCGCGCGCACCGAGCATAAATGCCACGCGTGCTCAAGCGCGCAAATCGAGCCTGAATCTGGAGTCGCCAGCGCATTTTATAATTTGTTTCAATGAGGGCTTTAAAGGCGATCCACTCTCACAGCGAACCGCAGGTAATTGGCTCAAAGGAAATCATCTTCCTTCGGAGCCATATCGCGCGCATTTGGCGTGGTTGCTTCACGAGCGCTGGTATTTTCTGGAGCATGGGGTGAAGCCGGGAAAAACAGCATCGCCGCATACGGAGGCCAGGCAACCGGAGCTTAATTACATCGAGCTACCAACATCGCTGCGAATCGATCCCTCGCTTGAAATGCTCCCTGTAGAAGAGAAGGAGCCGATCAAGGGCATCGTGCGTGAAATCAATAAATTGATCGATGGCCTGGTAAACAAAAAACGCCCGGAATAAATCCAGGCGTTTGTCAGAGCATCAAAGAAGCGCCTATCAAGCAGCCTTCTTTTTGGCCCCCATCATCCTGGTGATGTAATACTGCTGCGCAATCGACAGAACGTTATTCACCACGTAATACAGCACGAGCCCTGACGGGAAGAAGAAGAACATGACCGAGAACGCGAGCGGCATGAACATCATCATCTTCGCCTGAACCGGATCCGGCGGCGTCGGATTCAGTTTCGTCTGCAGGAACATCGATACAGCCATCAGCACTGGCAGAATAAAATACGGATCTTGCTGCGACAAGTCATGAATCCAGCCGATCCACGGCGCGCCGCGCATTTCCACCGACGACAGCAGCACCCAATAAAGCGAAATAAACACTGGAATCTGAACCACGACCGGCAGACACCCGCCAAACGGATTCACCTTCTCGGTTTTATAAAGCTCCATCAACGCCGCATTCATTTTTTGCGGATCGCTCTTGAAGCGTTCGCGCAATTGCTGCATGCGCGGCGTGATTGCCTTCATGCGCGCCATCGATTTATAGCTCGCCGCCGACAGCGGGAAAAATACCGCTTTGATCAACAGCGTCAGCAAAACAATCGACCAGCCCCAATTGCCGACATAGCTATGAATCTTCTCGAGCAGCCAGAAAAGCGGCTTGGCGATGATCGTCACCATGCCGTAGTCCTTCACGAGCTCGAGCCCCGGCGCGACGCCTTCGAGCATGCGCTCTTCCTCGGGACCGGCAAAAAGACGTGCCTTGACGTCGACGCTCTGTCCGGGCGCGATCGTTTGCACCGGCTGCTGCACGCCGACGCGATACAGCAGCGGATCGATCTTCTGTACATAGATATCGCGCTTCGCGCCCTGCTGCGGAATCCACGCCGACGCGAAGTAATGCTGCACCATCGCGATCCAGCCGTTGTCGGCGGACGGCTCGAAGGTCGCCTTGTTCTTGTCGATATCGCTGAAATCGATCTTCTGGAAGTGTTTCTGATCGGTGTAGACAGCCGGCCCGATGAACGTGTGCGAGAAGCGCGGCGTTTCCACCGGCGTGTTGTCGCGCACGAGTTCCATATAGAGCTTCGGCGTGAC
This sequence comes from Caballeronia humi, assembly GCF_001544475.1. Classification (GTDB taxonomy): domain Bacteria; phylum Pseudomonadota; class Gammaproteobacteria; order Burkholderiales; family Burkholderiaceae; genus Caballeronia; species Caballeronia humi. The sequence continues at coordinate 91,386 of NZ_FCNW02000006.1, forward strand.
CGGCGCCGAGCCGACGTTCTCGATCTTCGTATCGACGTTGATCACGTAGCTGCCGCGCGTGAACGTGTAGGTCTTCACGACCTTCACGCCGCCCTTCACCGGCGACTCGAACGCGATCGACAGCGTCTTGGCATCGCCCGAAAGCGATGTCTGGCCGGGAACCGGCGTGAACACGTCGTTGTGGTTCGGGAAATCGCCGCCGAGCAGGCCCGTGCGCGCGAGATACGTGTGCGTCGGAGTGTGATCGAACAGCGTGATGTACAGGTCGGGCTGCTTGCCGTCGCCTTCCTTCACGAGCGAGAGCTTCGACAGCGTGCCGCCGCGCGTATCGATTTCGCCGGCGTAGACGTCCGTCGAGAACTTGACCAGTTGCGCGGCCGCAGTGGCTGGCGGCGTTGCCGTGCCGGGCGCGACGGCCGCCGTGGCGCCGCTGGTGGCGGCGGGCAAATCGGCGGGTTGCGTGCCCGGCGTCGAACTTCCCGGGGCGGCAGTGCCGGCCGTCTTGGTCGGGACGGCGTTCGGGAAGAACATCGACGGGCGCCCGTGGTCACGTTGCCAGTTGTCGAACAACATGACAGCCGACATGAAGAAGATGACCCATAGGACGGTACGTTTGATATCCATGCGTGTCTCAGTGTCGATCGAAAGGCGCTTTAACGCCGTTTGGTAGTGAATTCTTCTGGAACGGATTCGTGAGCAGGCCGGGAGACCGGCTCGGAATCGTGTCGTGAAGCAGGCGACGGCGGGACCAGGTCGATGCCGCCAGCCGAAAACGGATGACAGCGGCACAGACGTTTCGCTGCGAGATACGTGCCGTGCGCGGCGCCATGATACTGGATTGCTTCGCGCGCGTAGTCGGAACAGGAAGGGAAAAAGCGGCAGCGGTTGCCGAGCAGGGGGCTCACAGCAAGCTTGTAAAAGCGCAACAAAGCGATCAGTGCCGTTTGCATAAGCTTTGCGCCCTGGTCTCGATCCGGTCCACAGGGACGAACCGGATACCGCATGCGCATCATGGCCCGGAGGGCCTGGGTGAATCGTCTGCGTTCGGCGGAGCAGCGCTTGCCGCTTCCGCCGGTGCCACCTCTGCCGCCACGCGGCGCGCCGCTTCGCGCACCGCCCGGTCGAGCAGCATATCGATTTCGTCGCGGCACAGCGTTCTGAGCGGCGGCGATTTCGCGCTCGGCATCGCCTTGCGGTCGATCTTTGCGTGCAGCCTGAGCAGGATATCCCACCCGCCGAGCTCCGCGCGACGCAACCGGAACGCCTCGCGTGCGAGCCGCTTGATCAGATTACGCGTGACTGCGCGCGGCGCCTGCTTCTTGCCGATGACGAGTCCGAGACGCGCGTCGTTGCCGGTCGGCTTGCCGTACAGGACGAAGTGCGGGGAGCGTCGCCAGGGGCGCAAACGAAAAACGGATGAGTATTCATCCGTTTTCAGTAGCCTTGCGGCCTTGGGGAACGCGGCCTGCGCTCGCAACTGAATGGTGTCCTGTGAGGAGCCTTCGATGCTGCGCATATCGGGTTCGCACGCATGCGGGCGTGTGCCTGAGCGTGCCGTCAACAAGCGGCCTTAAACTGCCAGGCGCTTGCGGCCCTTCGCGCGACGTGCGTTGATCACTTTGCGGCCGCCAGCCGTCTTCATACGGACGCGGAAGCCATGGGTGCGCTTGCGGCGCGTCACGGAAGGTTGGTAAGTACGTTTCATGGTGCTCTCACTTGGGTGTTAATCGACCGCGCGGGCATCCGCAGAAAGCGCAATGGCCGGAGGTTCAGGAATTCGGTCTTCGCGGAACCCGCTATTTAAACCTTTTTCCTCTTGACCGTCAATAGCTTACAAGGCGTGCCAGGGGTTCGCGCGAGCATTTTACGGGCCATCATCGCGTTGATTTGACCCTGTGGATAACTCGCGCGCCGTCCGGGTTTGGCGTTAGAATCTCGCCTTAATCCCAAGAATCTGCCCGCTGCTTCGGCCCGCATTCCGCCCGCAAACCCTTGCGGCGTAAGCCTCCGGAGCATAACTGCTTGGCCGTGCCGGACCTTGTTGCGAAATTGTGACAGGGACGGTGTCAGGCTGCGGCGCAACCATAACGACTGCACCCGATGAACGATTTCTGGCAACACTGTTCCGCATTGCTGGAGCGCGAACTCACGCCGCAGCAGTACGTCACGTGGATCAAACCGTTGGCCCCGGTCGACTTCGATGCCGATGCGAGCACCTTGCGCATCGCCGCGCCCAACCGCTTCAAGCTCGACTGGGTGAAGAGCCAGTTTTCAGGCCGCATCGCCGACCTGGCGCGCGAATTCTGGCACGCGCCCGTCGACGTCCAGTTCGTCCTCGATCCTAAAGCGACCGCGCGCAATGCGTTGGGTGCATCGTCGGCGTCTTCGATGCCGCGCGCGGCCCAGCAACAAGCGCAGCAACCGCGCCCGGGCATGCCGAACGGCGCGCCGATGAACCACGCGAACGCGAGCGCGCACATCAACGCGCTCGCCGCCGAGGCCGCGCAGCACGCGCAAGCCACGCACGACGATCACGCCGACCTCGATCTCCCGAGCCTCGACGCCAACGAAGCCGCCGTCGCGCGCCGGACGTGGCGTCCGGGGGGCAATGCGGCGGCCTCGGGTGAAAACGATTCCGCCTACGAGCGCTCGAAGCTCAACCCCGTCCTCACGTTCGACAACTTCGTGACCGGCAAGGCGAACCAGCTCGCGCGCGCGGCGGCGATCCAGGTCGCCGACAACCCCGGCATCTCGTACAACCCGCTCTTTCTGTACGGCGGCGTCGGGCTGGGCAAGACGCATTTGATCCATGCGATCGGCAATCAGTTGCTGATGGACAAGGCCGGCGCGCGCATCCGCTACATCCACGCGGAGCAGTACGTGTCGGACGTGGTGAAGGCGTACCAGCGCAAAGCGTTCGACGACTTCAAGCGCTACTACCACTCGCTCGACCTGCTGCTGATCGACGATATCCAGTTCTTCTCCGGCAAGTCGCGCACGCAGGAAGAGTTCTTCTACGCGTTCGAGGCGCTGGTCGCGAACAAGGCGCAGGTGATCATCACGAGCGACACGTATCCAAAGGAAATCTCGGGTATCGACGACCGTCTGATCTCGCGCTTCGACTCCGGTCTCACGGTCGCGATCGAGCCGCCCGAACTGGAAATGCGCGTCGCGATCCTGATGCGCAAGGCGCAGTCGGAAGGCGTGAGTCTCTCGGAAGATGTCGCTTTTTTCGTCGCGAAGCATCTTCGCTCGAACGTGCGAGAACTCGAAGGCGCGCTGCGCAAGATCCTTGCGTATTCGAAATTCCACGGCCGCGAGATTTCGATCGAGCTGACGAAAGAAGCGCTGAAAGACCTGCTGACGGTGCAGAACCGCCAGATTTCGGTGGAAAACATCCAGAAAACGGTCGCCGACTTCTACAACATCAAGGTTGCCGACATGTATTCGAAGAAGCGTCCGGCGAATATCGCGCGGCCGCGGCAGATCGCGATGTACCTGGCGAAGGAGCTCACGCAGAAAAGCCTGCCGGAAATCGGCGAACTCTTCGGCGGACGCGACCACACGACCGTGCTGCACGCGGTGCGCAAGATTTCCGCCGAACGTGGCACGGATGCGCAGTTGAACCACGAGTTGCACGTCCTCGAACAGACGCTCAAGGGCTGATGGCCGAATAAAGAAAACGCGCCTCGAAAACGCGCCGTCAGGCCTCTGTTTATTGACGAAAATGCCCCCATTTTCAGGAAGCGGTTTCGTTTTCAGGCACAATACGGGTTTGACCGCCCGCGGGCCTTGGGCGGCATTCTGGCGCAATGCTTTCGCGCGAATCCGGCGGGGGGCCGGCAACGCGTGTTACGAGGCTGTCCGAAGGCAAAAACGGTGGCACGACCGTCGGGCAGGCCGTCACATCAACGAAGGAACTCTATGCAACTGGTCAAGACCGAACGAGATAATCTTCTAAGGCCGCTGCAAACCGTCAGCGGTATCGTCGAACGCCGTCATACGTTGCCGATCCTCGCCAATTTGCTGATTACCAAGAATGGCGCCGACGTGTCGTTCCTCTCGACCGATCTCGAGCTTCAGATCACCACGCATGCCGATTTCGGCGTAGGCAGCGATCAGGTCGCCACCACCGTTGCCGCGCGCAAGCTGCTCGACATCCTGCGCGCCATGCCGCCGGGCGAAGTCGCGCTCGATCTCTCCGACAAGCGTCTCACCGTGCGTTCCGGCAAGAGCCGCTTCGCGCTGCAAACGCTCGCCGCCGACGAATTCCCGACCGTCAACCAGTCTACCGACTTCGGCGCGAGCCTGTCGGTGCCGCAAAAGACCTTCCGGCAATTGCTCGGCATGGTCCATTTCGCGATGGCGCAGCAGGACATCCGTTACTACCTGAACGGCATGCTGCTCGTCGTCGACGGCGATCAGCTGATGGCGGTCGCAACGGACGGCCACCGTCTCGCGTTCTCGTCGATGAAGATCGAGGGCGCGTTTCCTCGCCAGGAAGTGATCATTCCGCGCAAGACGATCCTGGAATTGCAGCGCCTGCTGGAAGACATCGACGACAACCTGAAAATCGACATCGCCCCGACGCAGGTGAAGTTCACCTTCGGCCAGGTCGAACTGGTGTCGAAGCTCGTGGAAGGCAAGTTCCCCGACTTCCAGCGCGTGATTCCGAAGTCGCACAAGAACACGTTCCTGATCGGTCGCGAGGAACTGCAGCGCTCGCTGCAACGCGCGGCGATTCTCACGTCCGACAAGTTCAAGGGCGTGCGCTGCCTCGTCGAACCGGGTCAGCTGAAGATCATGTCGACCAATGCCGACCAGGAAGAAGCACAGGAAGAACTGGAAATCGCCTATCAGGGCGACAGCGTCGATATCGGGTTCAACGTCACGTATCTGCTCGACGTGCTCGCGAACCTGAAGATCGACAACCTTCAAGTCAGCCTCGGCGACGCTAATTCCAGCGCGCTGATCACGATTCCCGAGAACGAGGAATTCAAGTACGTGGTGATGCCGATGCGCATCTGACGCGTTCCATACCAAAAACATTCCAAGGGGCGGCGCGCCCCTTTGGCGTTTTTAAGGTGATTCGAAAAGTCTCGAGCGGCAACTCAGCAGTGACGCAGAACCGGAAAAATTCATGACTGAAAACATCAATTCGCAACCCGACAACAGCTATGGCGCATCGTCCATCCAGATTCTTGAAGGTCTGGAGGCCGTGCGCAAGCGCCCGGGCATGTATATCGGCGATACGTCGGATGGCACCGGTTTGCATCACCTCGTTTTCGAAGTGCTGGACAACTCCATCGACGAAGCGCTCGCGGGCTATTGCGACGACATCCACGTCACGATCCACGCCGACAACTCCATCTCCGTCACCGACAACGGCCGCGGCGTGCCTACGGGCCTCAAACGCGACGACAAGCACGACCCGAAGCGCAGCGCCGCCGAAATCGTCATGACGGAGTTGCACGCGGGCGGCAAGTTCGACCAGAACAGCTACAAGGTGTCGGGTGGGCTGCACGGCGTGGGCGTGTCGTGCGTGAACGGGCTTTCCGAATGGTTGCGCCTGACCGTGCGCCGCGATGGCAAGAAGCACTTCATGGAATTCCGTCGCGGTGTGGTGCAGAACCGCGAGATCGTCGAGGAAAACGGCGTGCTGTATTCGCCGATGCCCGTCACCGGCGATACGGAAAATCGCGGCACCGAAGTGCATTTCATGGCCGACGTGACGATTTTCGGCAATGTCGAATTCCACTACGACATTCTCGCGAAGCGCATGCGCGAATTGTCGTTCCTGAATAACGGCGTGAGGATTCGCCTGACCGACCAGCGCACCGGCAAGGAAGACGATTTCGCGTTCATCGGCGGCGTAAAGGGCTTCGTCGACTACATCAACAAGACGAAGCAGGTCCTGCACCCGACCGTGTTCCACGCGGTCGGCGAGAAGGACAACGTGACCGTCGAAGTGGCGATGCAGTGGAACGACAGCTACAACGAAAACGTGCTGTGCTTCACGAACAACATTCCGCAACGCGACGGCGGCACGCACCTGACCGGCCTGCGCGCGGCCATGACGCGGGTGATGAACAAGTACATCACCGATCACGAGATCGCGAAGAAGGCGAAAATCGAGACGACCGGCGACGACATGCGCGAAGGCTTGTCGTGCGTGCTTTCGGTGAAGGTGCCGGAGCCGAAATTCAGCTCGCAGACGAAGGACAAGCTGGTGTCGTCGGAAGTGCGTGCACCGGTGGAAGAGGTGGTCGCGAAGGCGCTCGAGGATTATCTGCAGGAAACACCGAACGACGCGAAGATCATCACCGGCAAGATCATCGACGCCGCGCGCGCTCGCGACGCCGCGCGCAAGGCGCGCGAGATGACGCGCCGCAAGGGCATTCTCGATGGCGGCGGCTTGCCGGGCAAGCTCGCGGATTGCCAGGAGAAGGACCCGGCGAAGTCGGAGATTTATATCGTCGAGGGTGACTCGGCGGGCGGGTCGGCGAAACAGGGGCGCGACCGGAAGTTCCAGGCCATCCTGCCGCTGCGCGGCAAGGTGCTGAACGTGGAGCGCGCGCGCTTCGACAAGCTGATTTCGTCGGAGCAGATCGTGACGCTGATCACGGCGCTCGGCACCGGTTTCGGCAAGGACGATTACAACATCGAGAAGCTGCGCTATCACCGCATCATCATCATGACCGACGCGGACGTCGACGGCGCACACATCCGCACGCTGCTGCTGACGTTCTTCTATCGGCAGATGCCGGAGATCGTCGAGCGCGGGTATATCTACATCGCGCAACCGCCGCTCTACAAGCTGAAGGCGGGCAAGGACGAGCGCTATCTGAAGGACACGCACGAGCTCAATCAGCACATGCTGAAGCTCGCGCTGCAAGGCTCCGAGCTGACGCCGATCGAAGGCGCCGCGCCGATTTCAGGCGATGCGCTCGGTGAACTCGCGCGGGCTTATTTGCTGGCGCAAGCGGTGGTCGATCGCGTCAGTCGCTTTTATGACGTGAGCGCGCTCGAAGCGGTGATGGATGGCATCGTGCTGGATCTGTCGTCGGAAGAGGCGACGGCGGCATCGGCGAAGGAACTGGAAACCAGGCTGCGCGCCGATCCTATCAAGCCTGAGGTGACGGTCGAGCCGGCGTACGATCCGGTGCGCGAAGTGCGGTCGCTTCATATCAAGCGGCGGCATCACGGGAACGTAAAGGTTTCTGTCATCGATGAGGATTTCCAGCTTACGGCTGACTACAAGCAGCTTGTTTCCACGGCGGATACGTTCAAGGGGCTGATCGGGGCGGGTGCGCTGATCAAGCGCGGGGAACGGTCGATGGCGGTGAACGACTTCAAGAGCGCGATGAAGTGGCTGATTGCCGATGCAGAACGGAACGTGACCAAGCAGCGGTATAAAGGCCTGGGCGAGATGAACCCGTCGCAGTTGTGGGAGACGACGATGGACCCGAGCGTGCGGCGCTTGCTGCGCGTGCAGATCGAGGACGCGATTGCCGCGGATGGGATCTTCACGACGCTCATGGGCGACGACGTGGAGCCACGGCGCGCGTTTATTGAGTCGAATGCGTTGCGGGCGGGTAATATCGATGTTTGAGGGGAGCTAGACTCACCCGCGTGCCCCCCCTTCACGAGGCCCCACTGGGGCCTCGTTTTCATTCCGGCGAAGCACTCATCAGAACGCGTGCCGCAGCGCGACGCGCATCACAAGCTGATTCCCCGTCGATGACGGCGCCTGCGTGCCGGGAATGAACGCCTGGTCGAGGATCGAGTTCGTCGAATCGCCGGTGACTTTCTGGTATGCGCCCTGCACGTAGACGTCAGTACGTTTCGACAGGAAGTAGTCCGCCATCAGACCGACGGAGTGAATCCTGGGCTTCACGCTCCCCGTCGACGCGTCGTACGTTTCCATCGTGTAGACATATTGCGCGCCGACGAAGAAGCCCGGCGTGAACTGATACTTCCCGTTGACCTCGAAGTTCTGATACTTCAGCGCATTCAAAGCCACGCCGGGCGCAGCGAGCGGCACGCCGCCGATATAGCCGTTGCCGCTGGGATTCCGATATGCCGTATTGGTATAAGCGAAGCCCACTGTCGCCAGCCCGATCGTGTAGTTGATCCCCGCGCCGAACACGCGCATGCGTTCCGCGATGAAGCTGGCATCGTTCGCGGCGATCGCGCCGGTCGCATTCGTGCCCGTGCCATCGGCTTGCAGGTACGCGGCGCCGATCAACAACCCGCCGTTGGCATACGAGCCACCCACGCTGTACTGCCGGTTATTGGCGAAATTCGCGTCGTTGCTGAAACCGTACGCGCCGCCGAACCGGAACCCCGCCATTTGCGGACTCGCATATTTCACCGCATTGCTGACGCGGAACGAGTTGTCGGTGTTGTCGTTGTCGTATGGGTGCGCGAACAGGTAGCCCGCCCAGTTGCCATTGGCCGTGGTCGGCGCGAGATAGTCGACCACGGAGTCGTACTGACGACCGAGCGTCACGGTGCCGAAGCGCTCGCGTTCGATTCCCACGTAAGCCTGCCGTCCGAACATGCGCCCACCCTGGGCCGCGCGGCCCGAGTTCACATCGAAGCCGTTTTCCAGTTGCAGGATCGCCTTCGTTCCCCCGCCCAGGTCTTCGACCCCGCGCAGGCCCCAGCGGCTTCCCTGCGCGTAGCCGCTCGAAAGTTCGTAGACGTGGCCGCTGCCCACGTTGTTCGTGTAGTCGAGTCCTTCGTCGATCACGCCGTACAGCGTGACGCTGCTCTGGGCAAATGCAGGTGAAGCGAGGACGAGCGCCGTCAGCGCAATGGCTTGATGTTTCATCGAGTCTCCAGGGTTTTTCTATCGAGTCGCGGGCCGGCGATGTCCGACCTCAGCGCGACGCATTTTGCTGGCTCGAAGCGCAATCGCCAAAGGATTTGATTTCGGGATGAACATGCGTTTTATGAATGTTTGTTCATCGAAATCGTCGCTTGCCGGCCCACCGGGAGGAGGAGAAGAATGCTCTTCATGCGCAGTCGGCAACCTTTTGAGTGTCGTCGGACATGCGTTTTTCGAACATTACCAACCGTCAGGGAACCATGCGACTCGATCGGAATTTTGCCAACGGCCGCTTTATCGAACCTGCGACCGACGAACTTATCGCCGTCCACAACCCTGCGACGGAAGCGCTCGTTGGTCACGTCTCGGGCGCATCGCCGGCCGAGGCGATCGCTGCCGTCGAAGCCGCCGCGCACGCGCAGGAAACTTGGCGCGCGTTGCCGTCCGCCCAGCGCGCCGTCCATCTACACAAACTCGCCGACGCGCTCACTGAAGCCGCCCCCGCCATCGGCGCCGCGCTCGCGCTGGAGTCGGGCAAGAGCGTCGACGACGCCACCAACGAAGCGGTCTACGCCGGCCAGATCACGCGCTATCACGCCGAGTGGGCGCGCCGTATCGAAGGCGAAGTGATTCCGAGCGATACGCCCGACGAAAACCTCCTGCTGTTCCGCGAGCCGATTGGTGTGGTCGCATGCCTGATCCCGTTCAACTACCCGGTCTACACGCTGATGCGCAAGGTCGCGCCCGCGCTGATCACCGGCAATACGGTCATCGTGCGTCCGAGCAACAACACACCGATGTCCGCGTTCGAGATCGCGAAGGCGGTCGAGCGTTCGGGTCTGCCAGCGGGCGTCGTAAACATCCTCGCGATGAGCCACGCGACCGCCGAAGCGGTCTGCACGCATCCGGCAGTCGGCATGATCACGCTGACGGGTAGCGTCGGCGCGGGCCGCAAGGTGCTCGACTACTGCAAAACGAATATCGCGAAGCCTTCGCTGGAACTCGGCGGCAAGACGCCCGCGATTATCGAGCCGGATGCCGATCTGGAAAAAGCCGCGCGCGATCTCGTCGCATCGAAGACGACGCATTGCGGCCAGCTTTGCACGGCGATCGAGCGGGTCTACGTGCACGAGAGCGTGCGCGAGCGCTTCGTCGCCCTGCTCAAGCGCCACATGAGCGCCGTCGAAACCGGCGATCGCGGCGTGAATCCCGCGTGGATGGGGCCGCTCGTCAACGACGCCTCGCGCCAGTCGATCCACGCGATGGTGCAGCGTGCGCTCGCCGAGGGCGCGACGCTCGAAACCGGCGGCAAGCTGCCCGAAAGCCGCGGCTTCTTCTATCCGCCGACGCTTCTCACGAACTGTCGCCAGGATATGGAGATCATCCGCGAGGAGACGTTCGGGCCGATCATGCCCGTCGTCGAATATCGGACGCTCGATGAAGCGCTCGCGATGGCGAACGATCACCAGTTCGGCCTCTCGTCGGTTCTTTACACCGAGAACTATCGCACCGCGATGAAGGTCGCCAACCGCATCGAGGCGGGCGAGCTTTACGTGAACCGCACGCCCGCCGATCCCTATCAGGGCTTTCACGCCGGCTGGAAACGCTCCGGCCTGGGCGGCGACGACGGCAAGCACGGCATGCTCGAATTCACGCAGACGCGGCTCGTCGTCATGAAGTACTGAAGCGCCATCGGCGACGGTGCGGAGGCCGTCGCTTTTTCCAACATAAAAGCAAATCGAAGACGCACGCACGGCGTGCCGTCAGGAGACTCACTGTGTCATCTCAACCCGCTCAATCGCCTGCCGGCCTCGCCCCGGAGACGGGCGCCGCCGTCGCGCAATCCGATAAAGCCGGCCGTTATCTGCAACTCGCGTTGCTCGTGCTGGCCGCCGGCGCCATCTATCCGATCCTGTATCTGCGGCAGGTCTATCAGCCGACGATGCTGGAAGTCTTCCACATCACCGATAGCCAGCTCGGCTACCTCTATTCGTCGCTGGGCCTTATCTTCCTGCTGAGCTATCTGCCGAGCGGCTGGCTCGCCGATCGCATCGCGCCGCGCTTCCTGATCTGCTTTTCGCTGATTGCAACGGGCGCGCTCGGGCTCGTCTATGCGACCGCGCCGTCGTTTCCGATCCTCGTCATGATCTTCGCGGGATGGGGCCTGACCACCGGCCTCACGTTCTGGGCCGCCGTCATCAAGCGCGTGACGATGATCGCCGGCAGCGACGAACAGGGCCGCTTCTTCGGCTTCCTCGATGGCGGCCGCGGCCTGATCGAAGCGCTCCTCGCGACCGTCGCGATCACGCTCTTCGCCTGGATGACGCACACGCGCGGGGAGACGCCGGCAGCGGGCTTCCGGCTCGTGATCTACATGTACGCGTGCCTGTGCATCGGGCTCGGCGTGCTGCTCGCGCTCGTGCGCGATCCCCGGTCGGTGGCGCAGGTTGACCGAGTCGTGAAAAAGCGCAACAACGTGCTCACCGATCTCAAGACGCTCGCGGCGATCCCCGAGTTGTGGTTGATTGCGGCGATCGTGTTCTGCGGCTACCAGGTGTTCTGGGCGACCTACAGCTTCTCGGCTTATCTGCACGAAGGCGGGATCGGCTTGTCGGTCGTGATGGCCGGCACGATCACGACGCTCAAGCTCTGGATGCGGCCGATCGGCGGCATCGGCGGGGGTTATCTCGGCGACCGTTTTTCGAAGGTCTCGGTACTCGTGATCGCGCTTTTTCTCGCGGCGCTGTCGCTCGTCGGGCTGATCGCCGCGCCGCGCATCGCGAGTCACGCGCTGCTCGTCGCGCTCGTGCTGTTCATCGGCATCCTGACGTACGCGATTCGCGGCCTCTACTGGTCGCTGCTCGATCGCTGCAACGTACCCGTCGAATCGACCGGCCTCGCGATCGGGCTGATCTCAGTGCTCGGCTATTCGCCCGACGTGTTTCTGCCGCTCATCAACGGCTATCTCACGGAGACGTTCCCGGGCGTCTTCGGCTATCAGCTCTACTTCGGCTACGTGGCCGCGGTGGCCGCGATCGGCGGCTGCGCAGGCCTCGTGCTGCGAAACCGGCTCAACAGGATCAACAGGGAGGAAGTGCGCAAATGAAAATCGTCTCGATGGAATCGCATATCGTCGCCGTGCCGCCGCCGCATATCGGCGGGATGTACTGGATCTTCGTTACGCTGCGGACCGATTGCGGGATCGAAGGCGTCGGCGAAATCTACTCGGCGACGTTCCACCCGAGCGCGATGACGCACATCATCGACGATGTCTTCGGCCGCTATCTGCTGGAGCACGATCCGCATCACGTCGAACGCTTCTGGCGCGAAGCGTATTCGAGCGGCTTCACGCAACGCCCCGATCTCACGATGATGGGCGTCGTCAGCGGTCTCGAAATGGCGTGCTGGGACATCATCGGCAAGGCGGCGGGCAAGCCGGTCTACGAGTTACTGGGCGGCCGCGTGCATGAACGGCTGCGCTCGTACACGTACCTCTATCCGAAGAATCGCGACGGCGAATACGACTACGACGATCCCGATCTCGCCGCCGAATGCGCGGCGCAGAACGTCGCGCGCGGGTTCACGGCGGTGAAGTTCGATCCGGCGGGGCCTTACACGGCGTACTCGGGACATCAACTCTCGATGGAAGTGCTCGACCGCTGCGAGACGTTCTGCCGAAGAGTCCGCGAGGCGGTCGGCAGCAAGGCCGATCTGCTGTTCGGCACGCATGGGCAGATGGTGCCTTCGTCCGCGATCCGGCTCGCCAAGCGTCTCGAAAAATACGATCCGCTCTGGTTCGAAGAGCCGGTGCCGCCGGGTCAGGAAGGCGCGATGGCTCAAGTTGCCGCGCACACGAGCATTCCGATCGCGGCAGGCGAGCGGCTCACCACCAAGTACGAGTTCTTCAAGCTGCTCGAAGCGCGCGGGGCGTCGATCTTGCAATTGAATGTGGCGCGCGTGGGCGGGCTGCTCGAAGCGAAGAAAGTCGCGAGTCTCGCCGAGGTGTATTACGCGCAGATCGCGCCGCATCTTTATAACGGACCGGTCGGCGCGGCGGCGAGCATCCAGCTCGCGACGTGCACGCCGAATTTCCTGATTCAGGAAAGCATCGGCACGTGGGACGGTTTTCACGCGCAGGTGCTGAAGAGCCCGATCCGCTGGGAGGACGGCTACATCATTCCGTCGCGCGAGCCGGGTCTCGGCGTCGAGCTGAACATGGACGTCGTGCGCGCGCATACGCCCTACACCGGCGAGCGGCTGCATCTGCAGATGGCCGCGAGGCCCGTCGACGTCAAGGACCTCGCCCCGGCGAAGGGATGACAGATAAAGGGTGGCAGATAGCATGAACTATGACTACATCATCGTCGGGGCGGGTTCGGCGGGTTGCATCCTGGCGAATCGTCTCTCGGCGTCCGGCGAGCATTCGGTCTTGCTGCTCGAAGCCGGCGGTCGCGACGACTCGTTCTGGTTTCGCATTCCGGTCGGTTTCACGAAGACGTACTACAACGAAACCTACAACTGGATGTACTACAGCGAGCCGGAAGCCGAACTCGGCAACCGGTCGCTGTATTGTCCGCGCGGCAAGGTGCAGGGCGGCTCGGGATCGATCAACGCGATGATCTACGTGCGCGGCCAGCCGCGCGATTTCGACGACTGGGCGCAAGCCGGCAACCGCGGCTGGGCATTCCGCGACGTGCTGCCGTACTTCCGGCGACTGGAAACGCACCCGCTCGGCGATACGCAGTACCACGGCGCCAGCGGCCCGATCAGCATCTCGCCGATGAAGGACGCCGCGCATCCGATCTGCCACGTCTTCCTGAAGGGCTGCGCGCAGGCGGGCTACAAGCGCACCGACGACTTCAACGGTGCGCAGTTCGAAGGCGCCGGCATCTACGACGTGAACACGCGCAACGGTCAGCGGTCGTCGAGCAGCTTCGAGTTTCTGCATCCGGCGATGTCGCGCGCGAACCTGCACGTCGAGCACAACGTCCTCGCGAGCCGCGTGCTGTTCGACGCGAACAAGCGTGCGACCGGCGTGGCGGTGACGCAGGACGGGCGCGCGCGGGAATTCATGGCGACGCGCGAGGTGATTCTGTCGGCGGGTGCCGTCGATACCCCGAAGCTCCTGCAACTCTCCGGCGTCGGCGACAAGGCGCTGCTCGCGAAGCACGGGATCGCGCTGGTCCATGAGTCGCCGGCGGTCGGGCGGAACCTGCAGGATCACCTGTGCGTGAGCTTCTACTACCGGTCGAGCGTGAAGACGCTCAACGACGAAATGCGTCCGCTCCTCGGCAAGCTCAAGCTCGGCTTGCAGTATCTCTTCACGCGCCGTGGACCGCTCGCGATGAGCGTCAATCAGTCGGGCGGTTTTTTCAAGGGCAATGCGGACGAGACGCTGCCGAACCTGCAGCTCTACTTCAATCCGCTGTCGTACCGGATTCCGAAGAGCAGCAAGGCGAGCCTCCAACCCGAGCCGTATTCGGGCTTCCTTCTGGCGTTCAATCCGTGCCGCCCGACGAGCCGCGGGTCGATCGAAATCGCGTCGAATCAGGTGGAGGATGCCGCGAAAATCCGCATCAACGCGCTGACGACCGAGAAGGACATCGACGAGGTGATCCAGGGTTGCGAGCTGGTGCGCAAGGTGATGGCTTCGCCGGCATTGGCCGACATCACGATCGAAGAGGTAACGCCCGGGCCGCAGGTGCGGTCGCGTGAAGCCTTTCTGCAGTATTTCCGCGAGCAGTCGGGCTCGATCTACCACCTCTGCGGATCGTGCGCGATGGGGCCGGACCCGCGCTCGTCGGTCGTCGATGAACGTCTGCGCGTGCATGGTATCGACGGCTTGCGGATCGTCGATGCGTCGATCTTTCCGAACATCACGTCCGGCAACATCAACGCGCCGACGATGATGGTCGCGGAGAAGGGCGCGGAGATGATCATCGAGGATGCGCGCGCGGCGAGCGTCGAACCGGTGATGCGGATGCCCGCCGCAGCCTGAGGCGGTTGCTACAGGCCGTCGGTCAGCGGCGTCGCAGTCGACATCGACGAGTCCAGCGCCCGCTCCGACAGCCAGATTTCCTGCTTCAGCCAGTCGCGAAAGACGGCGACCTGCGGCAGATCGTCCTGTTCGACGCGCGTGACGAGCCAGTACGACTGGTGGCCATCCACATGCACGTTGAGCACCTGCACGAGCTTTCCTTCGGCGAGTTCGCGCGTGATCATGTGCCGATCGGCGATGGTCACGCCGAGCCCGTCGATCGCGGCGCGGATCGCGTGATCCAGCAGGTCGAATTCGTAGCCGCCGCCGGTATCGACGTTTTCGATGCCGGCCGCCTTCAGCCAGTGCTGCCAGGTGAGATAGCGCTGATCGTCGCCCGCGAGCACGTGCAGCAGCGTGAACTGGTTCAGGTCGATCGTCGCGCTGCCCGCCTGCCGTGCAAGCAGCGCGGGCGCGCAGACGGCGATGTGCTGCTCCTGCATGAGCAGCAGATTGTCGAAGCCTTCCCACTCGCCGTTGCCGAAGCGGATCGCGCAGTCGAGCGCGCCGGATTCGGCGAGGTTGTCGTCGAGGCGGGTCCAGAGGCTCAGTTCGAGTTGCGGCTGCGCAGCGCGAAGACGGCCGAGACGCGGCATCAGCCAGCGGCTCGTGAAGGTAGGCGGCGCGTTCAGGCGCAAGCGGTTCAGGTGCGTTTTTTCCTGGATGCTGCGCACGGTGAGCTCGATCCTGTCGAACGATTGCTGGAGCGCGCGCAGCAGCAGGCGCCCGGAGGGGGAAAGTTCGAGGTGATGATGCTGGCGCTGCAAAAGCGCCTCGCCGAGCTGGATTTCAAGCTGCCGGACCTGCCGGCTGACGGCACTTTGCGTGACGTTCAGCAGCTCGGCGGCGCGCGTGAAGCTGCCGGTGCGGCCGGCCACTTCGAAGGCTTTCAGCGCGTTGAGCGCGGGCATTTTGCGTTTCAAGGGCGTCTCGGAGAAGCGCGTCGGGGAGACGGTGATTTTACGTCTGCAATGACGCAGGATTTGCGATGACTTCCTCCGCCGTCCGAATCGCGCGTCGAATCGTCAAATAACGCAACGATTGCATCGGACGACGCCGCGCAAGACCTTAGTGTTTCGACCGATTCCAACCTCAGCCGACACTCAGTCATGAAAAAGCCCGCCCCTGCGAAAGCCCGCAGCGAGGAGGCGTTGCGCATCGTCCCGGGGCATCTGAAGGTGCTGTCGGACCACGCGCTCTGTCTGATGCGCATCGGCATGCGCTACGTTTTCTGCACCCGCTCGTACGTGGATTTGAGGCCCCGGCGGCCAGGACGCGGTCAACCTTCGCCGTTCGGTCTAAGCGGCAACCAAATCTCCGTAACCAGCTCCGTCGGCGGCGTCTCGCGCGGGTCATTGAGATAAACCTCGTGAACCGGCGTCTCACCCGTTTCGCGGCCCGACTGCGGCAGCCACTCCCCATACAGCCACCGATAAGCGAAGCAAAGCTGCGCATACGGTCCAACATGCGTCAGCACTGCAAACTCGCCCCGCGCGATATCGACGCGCTCAACCGGCGCCGCGAACTCCACCCCGTCCGGCCGCGCGATCTCGATGCACGCCTGCGATTGCAACTCGCTCTCGGGCGTGGCGTCGGGGTCGTCGAAATAGATGCCGAGCCAGCGCGCTTCCTTTTCCAGCAGATCACGCGACCCGAGCCAGCGGGCGACCGTCTCGAATGCCTGCCCGATATTCATGTACGGACCTGTGTGATCGACGGCTGCAACGGTGAACGCTTCGTGCGTGCGAATGTCGACGGGATGCATGGAATCACCTCTCTCAAGTGTCGAGTCGGACGGCAGCGGACGCCATTGCGCCGCCCCGCCGACGTTTCGAAATTGCGCCGGCGGCATGCGATAGCTCGCCTGAAACGCGCGCGAAAACGCCTGCACGCTGCTATAACCCGCGCGTTGGGCGATGGAATCGATCGGCATCGAGCCGCGCACGAGTTCATTCGCCGCGCGATGAAGCCGCAATCGCCGCACGGTCGCGGCCGCCGTCTCGCCATAAAACGCGTGATAGATCCGGTGCCAGTGATACGGCGAGACACACGCGATATCCGCGAGCCGGTTGAGATCGAGATCGTCGTCGAGATGATCGTGGATGTAGTCGATCACACGGCTCAGGCGCGTTTCGTACAATCGTTGTTTCGAAGTGTCGGACATCGTCGGCCCCGGTTCGAATGCGTTGAAACAACGTTAGCACGCACGCGTTTAGCAAATCTTGCTGACTTGCCAAAATCGGCGGCACCGCCCCACACGCGTACACTTCGGCATCACACCCGCAAACACAGCGCGCCGGCCCTGCCGCCCGCGCGCATCGAATACCCGAAAACATCATGTTTACCTGTCGAAACCAGCCCTGCGGCGCGCAGTGGGAACTCTCCGACGTCGTCATCAAGAACGAGGGCCAGGGCCTGCTCTTCCGCTGCCCGATGTGCGGCGCGCGCAACAAGGTGATCCGCCATGACGCCCCCGATGGCACCGTCACCTACGAGCAAGACAACTCGATCCCGCCGAAGAGCGCCCAATAAGCGCCAATCACGCCATGACCACCGACACCTCCTTCGGCAGCCTGCCGCTCACGCCCGCGATGCAGGCGAATTTGCAGCAACTCGGCTACCTCACGATGACGCCGATCCAGGCTGCGAGCCTGCCGGTCGCGCTCGACGGCCACGACCTGATCGCGCAGGCGAAAACCGGCAGTGGCAAGACCGCCGCCTTCGCGCTGCCGCTGCTCGCGAAGCTCGATCCGCGGCTCTTCTCCGTGCAGGCGCTCGTGCTCTGCCCGACGCGCGAACTCGCCGATCAGGTCACGCAGGAAATCCGCCGCCTCGCGCGCGCGGAGGACAACATCAAGATTCTGACGCTTTGCGGCGGCACGCCGATGCGTCCGCAAATCGCGAGTCTGGAGCACGGCGCGCATATCGCGGTCGGCACGCCGGGCCGCATCATGGATCACCTCGAGCGCGGCACGCTGACGCTCGACGCGCTGCGAACGCTCGTCCTCGACGAAGCCGACCGCATGCTCGACATGGGCTTTTTCGACGATATTGCGTCGGTCGCGCGGCAATGTCCGAAGGAGCGCCAGACCCTGCTTTTTTCCGCGACGTATCCGGAAGGCATCGCGAAACTGAGCCAGCAGTTCTTGCGCAAGCCGAAGGAGATCAAGCTCACCGAGCAGCACACGAATTCGAAGATCAAGCAACGCTTCTACGAAGTCGACGACAACGAGCGCCTGCATGCCGTCGGCCTGCTGCTCGATCACTATCGGCCGGTCAGCACGCTCGCGTTCTGCAACACGAAGCAGCAGTGCCGCGACCTGCTCGACGTGCTGCGCGCGCAGGGTTTCGAGGCGCTGGCGCTGCACGGCGAGCTGGAGCAGCGTGAGCGCGACCAGGTGCTCGTGCAGTTCGCGAACCGCAGTTGCTCGGTGCTCGTCGCGACCGACGTCGCCGCGCGCGGCCTCGACATCACGCAACTGGAGGCGGTGATCAACGTCGACGTAACGCCCGATCCCGAGGTCCACGTGCACCGCATCGGCCGCACGGGTCGCGCGGACGAGGAGGGCTGGGCGCTCACGCTCGCGAGCATGGACGAGATGGGACGCGTCGGCAGCATCGAGCAGGCGCAGGGCAAGGAAGTGGAATGGCATCCGCTTGGCGAACTGACGTCGGCGACGCCCGGCCACCTGAAGCCGCCGATGGCGACGCTGCAGATCCTCGGCGGCCGCAAGGAAAAGATCCGCCCCGGCGACGTGCTCGGCGCGCTGACGGGCGAAGCGGGCTTCACGGGCGCGCAGATCGGCAAGATCAACGTGACCGATATGTTCACCTACGTGGCCGTCGAACGCGGCATCGCCGATGACGCGGTGCGCAAGCTCGGCGCTGGCAAGGTGAAGGGCAAGAAGGTGAAAGTGCGGCGGATCTGAAACGCCTAATGCAGGAAAGGCGCCCCGTTGATCGGACGATTCCGATAGTTTGCCGAGGGCGTCTCCACTAGCATCGACCGGTTCCCATCCGCCGATCGATTCCCATGCCCGACACGCTTACGCCGCTCTATCTCGCGCTCGACCACCATCAAGCCGAGCGTCTGACCTCCGCCGAGGCGGGCTACCGCAGCATCATCGAAGACAATCCCGCTCACGTCGAGGCGCTGCATTACCTCGGCGTGCTGTTGCACCAGCGCGGCGTATCTGCGCAAGCGGCGCCGTTTCTCGATCGCGCGCTCGTGCTGTCGCCGGAATACGCGGCGTGCTGGAGCAATCGCGGACTCGTCGCCGCGGCGCTCGGCGATGCGGAATTTGCCGTCGCGTGCCAGCGGCGGGCGCTCGCCGTCGATCCGTCGTTTGCGAACGCGTACAACAATCTCGGCGTCGCGCTGCAAAAGACCGGCCGCGACGATGAAGCCGTCGACGCTTATCAGAAAGCACTCGCCCAGCAGCCCGATTTCATCGATGCGTACACGAACTTCGGCTCGGCTCTTTTCAAACTCAAGCGTCACGAAGACGCGCTCGCCGCCTATCGCGACGCCCTCCGTTACGATCCCCAAAATTCCACCGCGCATTTCGGCGAAGGCAACGCGCTGCGCGAACTCGGCCGTCTCGATGACGCTATCCGCAGTCTGCAACGCGCCGTCGAACTGGCGCCCGCGCACTTCGAATCTCGCGTGAATCTCGGCACGACGCTCGGCTTGCGCGGACGTTTCGTCGAAGCCGAGGCGCAGTATCGCCACGCGCTGAAACTGCGCGACGATCCGCAGATTCACGTGTGCGTCGGCGCGTCGATCGGCGCGCAAGGGCGCTTCAGCGAGGAGGAGCCGCACTATCGGCACGCGCTCACGCTCGACGTCAATCACGCCGACGCGCAGCACAACCTTGCGTTGCTGCACCTGCGGCGCGGCGAATTCGAGCAGGGCTGGACGCTCTATGAAACGCGCTGGCGTGCGAGCAAGTACACGCCGATCGAGCTTCCCGGCATCGCCGAATGGGCTGGCGAGCCGCTCGCGGGGCGCACGTTGCTGCTCGTCGGCGAGCAGGGACACGGCGATCAGCTGCAGTTCGTGCGTTACGCGGCCGTGCTTGAAAGGACGGGCGCGGCCGTCGACGTGCTGGTGCCGTCGAATATCGCGGAACTGGTCGGCGGCGTGCGCGGCGTGCGGCGCGTCTTGCTCGAAAAGCCGCAAGAGGGCTACGACTTCTGGACGCCGATGATGAGCGTGCCGCATCACGTCGCGGGCGTCGGGCCGGGCGTGCCGGCCGACGTGCCGTATCTGCGCGTGAGCGGCGTGCGGATCGGCGACTGGCCGCAGCGCGTTGCCGACCTGGCTGGCGGGCGGCGGCGCGTAGGCGTCGTGTGGGCGGGCAGTCCGACGTTCGCCAACGATCGATTCCGCTCGATGCCGCTCGCCGCGCTGGCGCCGCTCGCCGACGCGCCGGGGATCGCATGGTTTTCGCTGCAGAAGGGGCCGGCGCGCGCGCAACTGGAAGGCGCGGCGCTGAACCTGTACGACCTGACCGGGCAAGTTCACGATTTCGCCGATACCGCCGCGCTCATCGATCAGCTCGACCTGGTGATTACGGTGGATACGTCGGTCGCGCATCTGGCGGGCGCGCTGGGGAAGCCGGTGTGGGTGATGCTGTCGAAGAATTACGACTGGCGCTGGATGCTCGACCGCGACGACAGCCCGTGGTATCCGACCATGCGCCTCTTCAAGCAGACGACGCTCGGAGATTGGACAAACGTGACGGAGGCGGTGCGGAAGGCGTTGATATTCGGCGGCGCCTGATCCTCACTCCTTCGCTGTCTGCCCAGCCGGCGCCCCCACATCCCGCGTAATCAACCGCAACCCGCTCGCGATACTCGCCGCGCCCGCGAACGCCGCCCCGAGCGACAGCGCGAGCGCCGGCCCGTGCTTCCCAGCAATCCCGAAGCACAACGCGACGAGCGCTGCGCCCGTCGCCTGGCCGAGCAGGCGCGCCGTCGCCACGACGCCGCTAGCGCCGCTGCTGCGTTCGCGCGGCGCGCTCGCCATGAACGCCTTCAGGTTCGGCGACTGGAAAAATCCAAAGCCCGCACCGCAGATCGCCATCCGGATGCAGATTTCGAACGCATGCGGATCAGCGGGAAGCATCGCGAGGGAGATCATGCCGCCGCACATGATCGCGAGCCCGACGCCACCCAAAAGCCCCGGCGGATACCGGTCGGAGAGACGCCCGGCGATCGGCGCCATCAACGCAACGAGTACTGACCACGGCGTCATCAGGAAGCCCGTCTCCACCTGCGTGCGCCCGAGCACGCCCTCGAAATAAAACGGCAGCGACACGAACGCCAGCCCTTGCGCGGCGAACGAGCAGACGGCGGTCATCGTCGAGAGGGCGAACATCGGGCGCTTGAAGAGATCGACCGGGAGCATCGGTGCCGGATGGCCGCGCTCGCGCCGCAACAGCAAGGCGCCCGCGACGAACGCAATCGCCAGCGCCGTCAGCACGACGTGCGACGGCGAGCGCTGCGCCGCCTCGCCGAGCGCGAAAATCAGCGTAGCGAACGTGACGACGTTCAGCGCCGCCGCGACGCGATCGAAGCCGTGCGTGCTCTTCGGCGTCTGCGGGAGCGCGGGCCACGCGATGAAAAGCGCAAGCGCCCCGACCGGCAGGTTCACCGCGAACAGCCACGGCCACGTCCCGAGCGAGAGCACGATCGACGCGACCGTCGGCCCGACGGCGAACGCCACGCCGACGACGAGCGCGTTCAGCCCCACGCCGCGCCCGAGCCGGTGCGGCGGAAAGATCGCGCTGATCAGCGCCGTGTTGACGCTCATGATCGCGCTCGCGCCGAGCCCCTGTAGCAGGCGGGCCGCGACGAGCGTGGGCAGCGACCAAGACAGCGCGCACACCGCCGACGCCACCGTGAACACCACCAGCCCGCCGATGTAGATGCGCCGCTGCCCGACGATCCCGCCGAGCGCAGCGAAAGGCAGGAGCGTCGCGACCATCGCGAGCTGATAGGCATTGATGATCCAGATCGACGCGGCGGGCGTCGCGTGCAGATCGGCGCCGATTGCGGGGAGCGCCGTGTTGGCGATGGCGGTGTCGAGCGTGGCGAGCGCGACGGCCAGCAGGATGGCCGCCATGCCGCGGCGCTCGAGCGGCGTCATCGGCGCGTCGGGATCGCGCGGCGGGGTCTTGAAGGCGTTGTTTTTCTCGGTGGTCACGATTGTGAGGGATTTGCTGACGTTAAGCGGCTGTTGAGTCCGTCACGATACGGGATCACGCGGAATCGCGCAGGGGCAGGCTGCACAGGCTTTCAAATGGTTGTCGGGTCGGGGGTAACAGTGGCCAAATGGCGTCGATTCTGCGCCAAACGGCCAAGAAGCGAAGCCGCGGAACCGCCGACCGGTTCAACCGGCGAGCACTAGCTCGTGCAACCGACGTCGAACCGGCGGCCCGACGCCCGCCTGCATCAAACTTTCGTTCTTTTGGCCACAATTCGTTGGCGAACTCGCATCGAATCGACGTCGACTCGATGTCAAACCGGCGTCAACACCGCCTGCCCTGCAAAATACCGCGTCGCGTTTTCGACGAAAAGCGCCGCCGATGCCGCCAGCGCCTCCGGCGACCGCCCGCCGACGTGCGGCGTCAGCACGACGCGCTCCGAGCCGGTTAACAGCGCGGGCGGCGCGGGCTCGCCCTCGTACACATCGAGCCCCGCGCCCGCGATCGCACCGTGCGCGAGGGCATCGGCGAGCGCGGCCGTGTCGACGACACTGCCCCGCGACACGTTCACCAGATACCCACGCGGCCCGAGCGCTTCGAGCACGTCCGCGCCGATCAGATGATGCGTCGCCGCGCCGCCCGGCGTCGTGACGACGAGATAGTCGGCCCAGCCCGCGAGCGCCATCAGCGAATCGAAGTACGCGTAGGGCGTTTCCGGCTGCTCACGCCGGTTGTGATAGCCGATTTCGAGATCGAAGCCGAGCGCGCGCCGCGCCACCTTGCGTCCGATGGTCCCCAGCCCCACGACGCCCAGCCGCTTGCCCGAGAAGTTCGGCTGCATCGGCAAATCGTCGCGCCAGCGGCCCGCGCGGCATGCTCCGTCGAGATTGGGAATGGCGCGCACGGCCGCGAGCAGCAGCGCGAAGGCGTGATCGGCGACGCAATCGTCGTTCGTGCCCGCGCCGTTCACCACGACGATGCCGCGCGCCTTCGCCGCGTCGCGCGCGATGTTCTCGTAACCCGCACCGAGCGCGCCGATCAGCTCCAGATGCGGCAGGCGGCCGATATC
Source organism: Caballeronia humi (assembly GCF_001544475.1). Taxonomy (GTDB): domain Bacteria; phylum Pseudomonadota; class Gammaproteobacteria; order Burkholderiales; family Burkholderiaceae; genus Caballeronia; species Caballeronia humi. Next base: position 114,536 of record NZ_FCNW02000006.1, read on the forward strand.
GGTGGCGGAAATACCGATCGTGCCGTTCGTCAGCACCGCGCGAACGTTTTCGCCGTGCGCGGCGATAGCTTCGTCGCGCGAGGACGAATCCGAGGCATCAACGATGCCGAAAAATGCGCCGATCAACGCGCGGTTTTCGCTGGTGAGGGGAATCAGAACGAGAAGAGTGGGCGTGGGCATGGTTCGAAAAGTGTTGGACGTTAACCAGACAGTGAAGAAAATCCAGGAAATCGTGCAAATAAAGCGGTCCAGCCCTTCAGATTCGTAAGCCTCGCGACGATAAGCGAATACGCGAGCGCCTTTTTGCTCGGCGAGAAGCGCGCGGTTCTGGAGGGCCTACAAATGCTGGTCGGGAGTTACAACAGTCTACTGGTGCTGTTTTCTTTTTTGGTCGCGGTGCTCGCGTCCTATACCGCGCTCGACCTCGTCGGCCGCATCAGCGCCGCGCGACGGGTTCCCGCGCGCTGGTGGCTCGGCGGCGGCGCGCTGGCGCTCGGGCTCGGCGTCTGGTCGATGCATTTCATCGGCATGCTCGCGTTCGACCTGCCGATCGCCCTCGGTTACGACGTCGCGCTGACAGCCGCGTCGCTCCTGATCGCGATCGCCTGCTCGACGTTCGCGCTCTGGCTCGGCAGCCGGCCCGAACTGCCCTTGAGGCGGCTCGCGGCGGGCGCGTTGTTGCTGGGCGGCGGCATCGCGGCGATGCACTACACCGGCATGGCCGCGATGAAGATGACGCCGGGCATCGTCTACGACTTGAGGATCGTGGGCGCGTCGGTGGTGATCGCGGTGGTCGCGGGCGGCGCGGCGCTCTGGATCGCGTTCCAGTTGCGGCGCCACAGCGCGCGCGTGCGCAGCTACCGGATGGGCGCGGCGCTGGTGATGGGCGTCGCGATCGTCGCGATGCACTACACCGGCATGGCGGCCGCCGAGTTTCCGCTCGGCTCGATTTGCAGCGCGGCGGGTGGCGGGCTTGGCAGCGAATCGCTCGCATTGCCGATCATCGTCGTGACGATCGCGGTACTGGCCGTCGCGCTGATCACGTCGGTGCTCGACATGCGGCTCGAGATTCGGACGGCTGCATTGTCGACGTCGCTCGCCGAGGCGAATCAGGAATTGTCGTATCTCGTCCTGCACGACAACCTCACGAAGCTGCCGAACCGGCTGCTGCTCGAAGATCGTCTGAAGCAGGCCATTGATCACGCGAACGCCGAAAAGGCGCGTTTCGCAGTCATGTTCCTCGATCTGGACGGCTTCAAAACGATCAACGACACGTTCGGCCATCACGTCGGCGACATGCTGCTGACGCAGGCGGCCGATCGCATCCGCGCGAGCGTGCGCGCGCAGGACACGAGCGCGCGTGTGGGCGGCGACGAGTTCGTGCTGGTTGCGAACGTGCGCGAACCGGGCGATGCCGCGACGATCGCCGACAAACTCGTCGCCGCGATCCGCGAGCCGTTCCTGATTTCGGGACACGATTTGAGGGTATCGGTGAGCATCGGGATCGCGGTTTATCCCGGCAACGGCGCCGATGAACACGAGTTGCTGAAGAACTCAGACGTCGCGATGTATCACGCGAAGTCGCTCGGACGCGATCAGGCGTGCTTCTTCGAGGGATCGATGAATGCGAACAGCGAGGATCATCTGGCGCTGTTGCAGGACTTGCGGCTGGCGCAGAAGCGCGGACAACTGATGCTGTATTACCAGCCGAAGTTTCAGGCGCCTAGCGGGCCGGTGACGGGCGTCGAGGCGTTGCTGCGGTGGAATCACCCGACGCGCGGGATGCTGGGGGCGGATCGCTTCATTCCGCTGGCGGAGCGCACGGGGTTGATCGTGCAGATCGGCGAATGGGTCATCGACGAGGCGTGCCGGCAGGTCGCGATCTGGCGCGCGGCGGGGCATGCGGCGTTGAGCGTGGCGGTGAATATTTCGGCGCTGCAGTTCAACAGCAGCAGGCTGGTGCCGGCGGTGGAAGCGGCGCTGGCGCGGCATCGGATAGAGGGGGCGGCGCTGACGCTGGAGATCACGGAGTCGACGGCTATGCGCGATGTCGATGCAAGTCTCGATATTCTTCATCGCGTGAGGGCGCTGGGCGTGCGGATTTCGATCGATGATTTCGGGACCGGGTATTCGAGTTTGCTTTACCTTAAGCGGCTGCCGGCGAGCGAGTTGAAGATCGATCGCGGGTTCATCAACGATCTGGCGCAGGGGTCGGAGGATGCGGCGATCGTGTCGGCGATTATTGCGCTTGGGCAGACGATGAATCTGGATATCGTCGCGGAAGGCGTGGAGACGGGGGCTCAACGAGATCTGCTGACCACTCTGGGGTGTGACTCGTTGCAGGGGTTCTTGTTGGGCAGGCCGATGCCGGCGGGAGAGGTGGAGTGGGGAGTGACGGCGGCTTGTGCGCCTTGTTAGGTTGCTTGAAATCCCGCGAGCATGTCGTAGGCGGCGACCCTGGTGTCGAAAACGCCGTTGAACGCACGGCTGCACTCGAATTTGATGCTTGTATGTCTTCCGAAAACATGCAAAGGTCCTTTGGATGGACGCATAGCCGCTTTGCCTTTTTCGGATCGTCGCGCTCGGACCGCGAAAAGGCTGTTGATTCAAGCAGGCATCGGGCGCTTTGATGGCCAACCGGTTCAACGCGGATCATGCCAATTTCAATCGAAGCATTCGATCTGGATCAATTGGTCTCGAAGGCATTCGGAAGCAAGGAGATCAGCGAACAGATCAAGGGCGCAACGCCTCGCGACGTTTCGAAGTTCAAGGCGGAGATCAAACAGCAATCCGATCACATTTGGAAATCCGCGGGAGCAGAGGTATCGAGATTTAATAATCTCGAACTCCGCTTGGATGAAGAGTATCAAAGCATTGAAATGAGCGCTCCCGTGGAGTCGCAGGGATTGAAACTGGCCGCGTTGACGGTTGGGATCGGAATTCCGGTTGTGATCGTGGCACTGATCGCCGGTTCTATTTATCTGGGAGCTATCAAGGGACTGGGCGTTAGCACGACAGGCGTAGCGATTGTTATCGGGATCCTGCTCGGCTGCCTTGCAGTATTTGCCCTCTACACGATCCAGAACGAAAAATTCGAATCTGCCAGAGCACGATTCATAAAGGATCAGCGTGAAAATGGGCAGCCTGCCGTCACGCGGTCGTTGTTGAACGAAGCGAAGGACGAGATTACTTCGACTTTGTTCGAACACGGCGTACTTCCAGTGACGCGAACGATTATCGATCGCTGGATCACGCCGGTATATGGAACGTCCATCAGTTTCTCGGTGCCGCCTTCATTATCGGCGTCCTTGATACCAGGCGACGAAGTCCAGACGGCTGCACTAATAAAATTGCAGTTCCTGCTACGCGCGATGAGTGGCGGAAGCATCGGCATAGCGGGACCGCGCGGCGCGGGAAAATCGACTTTGATTGCGTCGGTATGCAACGATTCGATGCGGGAACTCGATGGAAAAAAAGTGCTCACGGTGTCGACTTCGGCGCCAGTGGAATACCAGGCGCGCGACTTTATCCTTCATCTTTTCGCGACGCTCTGCCATCGCATCATGGAGTGTTCGGACGAAAAATACGACCGGGCGACGTGGAAAGATTGGCAGGACATTGATTCCGCTCCGGCTTCGACGGTCTACCGCTATTTTCCGGTCGTCGCGAGGTCGCTCTATTTACTCGGAATCGCTTTGATAGCGCTCTCGCTTGTTGTGGCTTCACTGAATGTGATTGTCCATGAGGCAAGGCTCAATCCTGGTGCGTCGTCGGTCAATGCGGCGCAGGCTCCCGCGTCCGCTGCAAGCACGGCAATCGCGTCAGCAACTCCAAGCAAGAATTCCTTTGATCCCGGAGCGCGTGCAGTCAGCGACCTATTCTCCGAATTAGGGATGGGCGCAGGAAAACTTCTGGTTTGCGCATTGGCATGCATTCTTATTAATTTTCTTCTGACTCTGATTCTCACCTCGCGCGTTCAGCGTCTCGAACAGTTCAGGGGAATCGCTCGCGCACCGGGCGGGGAAGGACAGGCGCAACAGGCACGTAGTGAAGGCGGCGCTACCAAGCGTGAATCAAGCGCCAGATTTGCAGCTTTATTTCTGATTCGCTTCTTGACCGAGATTCAGCGCTTAACGGATACGGCGAAAGAACTCGAGCGCCCTCGAAATCTTGCACCGCTTCTCAGGCGGGCCGTCGCATGGCTTACCGAGATCAAGTTTCAGCAGAGTTTTTCGTCGGGGTGGGCCGGGGCGTTGAAAATCCCGGGCGGCGTCGAAGGCTCTGTTAACAAAGCTCGATCATTGGCGCAATTGCAGCTTACGCTTCCCGAAATCGTGAGCGGGCTGCTGGATTTGCTTGAACGTGCAACGCTTGAATACACGGTAATCATCGGCATCGACGAACTGGATAAACTTCAGTCCGATGAGAAAGCACACAACTTTCTGAACGAGATCAAGGCGATTTTCGGCGTGAGAGGCGTCTATTACCTGATCTCGGTATCGCAAAACGCGATGAGCAATTTCGAACGCCGCGGGCTGCCGTTCAGAGACGCCTTCGACAGTTCCTTCGACGACATCATCTCAGTCGACTTCATGGATTTCGATACCGCGCGCCGACTCATAGTCCAGCGCGTGGTCGGAATGCCGATGCAGTTCCAAGCGCTCTGTTATTGCATCTCCGGCGGACTAGCACGGGAAATCGTCCGGTCATGTCGCGATCTTGCGGAACTCGTTTCGACGCAGCCCGCCAACGACCTTGAATCGATTACGCATCGACTTGTTAAATCAGATATCGATGCCAAGATTCAGGCTGTAACCGCAGCAGTGGAGCGAATGAGCGTCGAACCGATGCGAAGCGAGTTTTTAGGAGTTTTATATCCGCTTGCGTCTTCCACGGTGTCCGCCGACGAACTTCAAGCAGTCTCCGACAAACTCACCGATCTGATGATTCAGCCCAGGCCGAGGCGCGGTCAATCCGCTCCACCCGAGCCGGATGTTAAAGCGCTGGTTTCGTTGGTCGAGGAGGTGTCGACGTATTTTTCCTACCTCGCGGCGATACGCACATTCTTTACGAACGGATTGAAAGAAGCCCCATTTCGCGATGCTTCAGAAAGAGGGTTGATCGAAATGCTGGCCAGTGCGCGACGGGCCATGAGTGTCAATCACAGCGCGTCGAGAGCGAGGCTGAAAGTCTTTCACGACTCATGGCAGCCCTGATTCTGCGGAAAATCTGCACGTGCCCACACGGCGATTGGAAAGCAAAAAGCCCGGTCAAATGACCGGGCTTTTTGCTTGATATCCTGGTGGGGCGTGAGTGACTCGAACACTCGACCTACGGATTAAGAGTCCGCTGCTCTACCAACTGAGCTAACGCCCCGAAAAACTGAATCCGAATTATAGCGACGTTTTTCTGGCGAGCGCAAGTCCTTTCCGACAAAAAATCTCAAAGAAACTGCCAACGTCCACGCCGCAAAGCCTGACAGCACGCCGGCCTAATCTCAAAAACGTCCAACTCGCTATCATTACGGCAGATATCGAACCCTCGTTCGCTTCACCGCGAGCAGACTCAAAGGCAAAAAAATGGACGAACACGCAATCCGCGCACTCCTCGACAGCATCCTCGCGCCCTGGGTGCGCGAACTGGCGCTCGCGCCCGAGCGCACCGACGAAGACGCCGTCACCCTCCGCCTCCCATACTCGGAAGCTCTACGCCACGCTGGCGGCGTCGTCTGCGGCCAGGTCTTCATGGCCGCCGCCGATACCGCGATGGTCGTCGCGATCTCACACGTCCTCGGCGGTTTCAAGCCGATGACCACCGTCTCCCTCAACACGAGTTTCATGCGCCCTGTGAAAACCGGCGACGTCTTCGTGACGGCGAAAGTCCTGCGCCGCGGCCGCAACCTTGTCTTCGGCGAAATCGAAATGCGCGACGCCGAAGGCGAACTCGCCGCCCACGCGACGACCACTTATACGCTTCTCAGCTAACAAAAACCCATGTTCGATCAAGTCGTATTCGCGGGCGGCGGCAACCGCTGCTGGTGGCAAGCCGGATTCTGGGACATCGTGCAGCCCGCGCTGAACCTGCGTCCGCGCGTGATTACCGGCATCTCGGCAGGCGCCGCCACGGCCTGCATGCTCTACACGAACAACGCGCAGTGGGTCATGGACTACTACTCGCACGCGCTGCGCGACAACAAAAAGAACGCCTACTGGGGCAACCTGCTGCGCGGACAATCAGTGTTTCCGCACTACCGCATCTATCGTCAGGCGCTCCTCGATATCTTCAGCGACCAATTCCCGACGCTGCAAACCGCGCCGGAAATCCGCATCGGAGTCTCGCATTTGCCGCGCTGGCTCGGTGCGCGCAGTGCTGTCGCGGCCGGGTTGATCGCGTACAACATCGAAAAGTACGTGCGCAAGACGCTCCATCCGACGCTCGGCCAGGCGCTCGGCTTTCATCCCGAATTCGTGACGGCGCAGGAATGCGCGACAGTCGACGATCTCGCCGACCTGATCCTGCAATCGTCGAGCACGCCGCCGTTCACGCCGGTCCTGCGCCGCAATGGCCGGCCCGTGCTCGATGGCGGCATGGTCGACAACGTGCCCGTCGGCGCGCTCGATGCCGCGCCGGGTGTCGTCCTCGTGATGGTGACGCGCCTGTATCCGCGGCCGCAGACGTTCGTCGTGCCGCACGGCGAGCAGCAGCGCATCTACGTGCAGCCGTCACGCAAGGTGCCGATTTCGAGCTGGGACTACACCAGCCCGTCGCAGATGCAGCATGCTTATGACCTGGGACGCATCGACGGCGAGCAGTTCCTCACGCGCGTGCCGCGTCTCATGAGCGCGGCGGCGCATCTCTGAAACTGGAGGAAACGTGTCGAAAAATCATCGCTACGAAGTGGAAATCGCCTGGACCGGCGATCAGGGCTCGGGCACGTCGCGCTACGACGCCTACTCGCGCGACCATCTCGTGCGCGTGCCGAACAAGGTCGCGATCGAGGCGTCGAGCGACCCGGCCTTTCGCGGCGATTCCACGCGCCACAATCCGGAGGAACTGTTCGTGGCGTCGCTGTCGTCGTGCCACATGCTCTGGTATCTGCACTTGTGCGCGACGAACGGCGTCGTCGTGACGGGTTACGCCGATGCCGCGCTCGGCACGATGGAAGAGAGCGTCAAAGGCGACGGCCGTTTCACGGATGTACTGCTGCGCCCGCGCGTGACGATCGGCGCGGGCGGTGACATCGAAAAGGCGAAGCGGCTGCACGAGGACGCGCACCGCTTCTGTTTCATCGCGAACTCGGTGAATTTTCCGGTCCGCTGCGAGCCGTCTATCGACGTCTCGACGCTTTAACGCCGCCGCCCGCCGACGAGCGCATCCGGATTCGACACGCTCGACGTATCGCCGGCATCGAAAGCGAGGATGTTCTTGAAAGCGGCGCTGAAATAGAGCTCGTAGCTCTCGTGCTCGACATAGCCGATGTGCGGCGTGCAGATCACGTTTTCCATGCGCAACAAGCCGTAGCCCTGCAGGATCGGCTCGCTTTCATACACGTCGATTGCGACCATCCCCGGCCGGTTGTGATGCAGCGCGTTCAGCAGCGCATTTTCCTCAAGCAACTCGGCGCGGCTCGTGTTGACGAAGAGCGCGGTCGGCTTCATGCGCATCAGGTCTTGCTGCGTGACGATGCCGCGCGTGTCGTCGTGCAGACGCAAATGCAGCGTCAGCACGTCGCTCTGTTCGAACAGCGCTTCACGACTCTCCGCGACGTCATACCCATGCTCGCGCGCGAGTTCCAGCGAATGCTCGCGTCCGTGGATCAGCACGTTCATCCCGAACGCCTTGCCGTATCCCGCGACCAGACGCCCGATCTTCCCGTAGCCCCAGATACCGAGCGTCTGTCCGCGCAGCACCTGTCCAAGCCCGAAATTCGGCGGCAGCGCGGAGGTTTTCAGCCCCGACTGCTGCCACGCGCCCTGTTTCAGGTTCGCGACGTACTGCGGAATGCGCCGCTGCGCCGCCATGATCAGCGCCCAGGTCAGTTCGGCGGGCGCGATCGGCGAGCCGGTGCCTTCCAGCACGGCGATACCGCGCTCGGTACACGCATCGATATCGATATGCCCGCCGCCCGCCTTGCCCGTCTGGCTGATCATGCGCAGACGCGGCAGCTTGTCGAGCAGCTGCGAACTGATCCGCGTGCGTTCGCGGATGAGAACGAGCGCATCGACTTCCGACAGTCTGCTAGCCAACTGTCCGAGACCGCGTACCGTGTTATTGAAGACTTTGACCTCGTGGTCGTCGAGCAGATGGAAGCAATCCAGCTTCCGGACCGCGTCCTGGTAGTCGTCGAGGATGGCGATTTTCATGGATATCGATTGGCTTTTGTTGGGCATCAAACGTGCTGCTTTTTCGCTATGGAAGAAAATGGGCGTGCTAACTTCGGGTAATTACCGATAAATTCGGCGATTTTCCGCTTATTGCACCGCGTCAAGGAAATTCATGCACTCGGATGGTATGCTTCAACTCCACTTGTTGGGAACGAAGCACGACGTACCGAAAGAGATCCGAATGCGATAAATGCCGGTAAACCCGGTTATTGGCGAGGAGACAAGGCAAATTAGTATCTCTTTTTAACAGTTTGTTCCGTGCCGACGCAAGCCGCGATTCCAGACGGCCGCGGCCGGCAGACTGATCGGCTCATCACGTCATGCCCGTTTCGCGTAATACCGATGACCGCCGTTTCGCGTGCAGCCCGCCGCCAAACGTTGCCCACGTGTCTTCGGGATTACGCCGAATGCGCCTCTCGCAAGGCAGCGTCGATGAGCGAACACCGTTTTCATCCTTAGGAACGGAGACAGCTCGATGAATCAGCCCGCAGTAGTCGAACAGAACAACACCGTCGAAATCGATGCCCCGGCGTACGTCAGGCACCGAAAACTCATCGACTGGGTGCAGCGCGTCGCCGCACTCACCAAACCGGCCCGCATCGTCTGGTGCGACGGCAGTCAGGCGGAATATGACCGCCTCTGCGAACAGATGGTTTCCGCCGGTACCCTCAAGAAGCTCAATCCAGCGAAACGTCCTAACTCCTTCCTAGCCTGTTCTGATGCATCCGACGTCGCCCGCGTCGAAGATCGCACGTTCATCTGCTCGAAGCGTCCCGAAGACGCCGGACCGACCAACAACTGGATCGACCCGCAGGAAATGCGCACGACGCTCGACGGCCTCTTCGACGGCTCGATGCGCGGCCGCACGATGTACGTCGTGCCGTTCTCGATGGGCCCGCTCGGCTCGCCGATCGCGCATATCGGCGTGGAATTGTCGGACAGCCCGTACGTCGTGACGAACATGCGGATCATGACGCGCATGGGCCGCGCGGTGTACGACGTGCTGGGCACCGACGGCGCATTCGTGCCGTGCGTGCATTCGGTCGGCGCGCCGCTCGCCGATGGCCGGAAGGACGTGCCGTGGCCGTGCAACGACACGAAGTACATCGTCCATTTCCCGGAATCGCGCGAAATCTGGAGCTTCGGCTCGGGTTACGGCGGCAACGCGCTGCTCGGCAAGAAGTGTTTCGCGCTGCGCATCGCCTCGACGATGGGCCGCGACGAAGGCTGGCTCGCCGAACACATGCTGATTCTCGGCGTGACGTCGCCCGAGGGGCGCAAGTACCACGTCGCGGCGGCGTTCCCGTCGGCATGCGGCAAGACCAATTTCGCGATGCTGATCCCGCCCCAGGACATGAGCGGCTGGAAAGTGACGACGATCGGCGACGACATCGCCTGGATCAAGCCGGGCCGCGACGGGCGTCTCTACGCGATCAACCCGGAGGCGGGCTACTTCGGCGTGGCGCCGGGCACGAGCGAAAAGACCAACTTCAACGCGATGGCAACGCTCAAGGAAAACGTGATTTTCACGAACGTCGCGCTGACCGACGACGGCGACGTCTGGTGGGAAGGCATGACGGACACGCCGCCCGCGCACCTGATCGACTGGCAGGGTCGCGACTGGACGCCGGAAATCGCGAAGGAGACGGGCGCGAAGGCCGCGCATCCGAACGCGCGCTTCACGGCGCCGGCGTCGCAATGTCCCTCGATCGATGCTGACTGGGAGAACCCGGCGGGTGTGCCGATCGACGCGTTCATCTTCGGCGGACGGCGCTCCAACACGGTGCCGCTCGTGACCGAGGCGCGCAACTGGAACGAAGGCGTCTACATGGCCGCGACGATGGGCTCCGAGACGACGGCGGCCGCGGCGGGCCAGCAGGGCATCGTGCGCCGCGATCCGTTCGCGATGCTGCCGTTCTGCGGCTACAACATGAGCGACTACTTCGGCCACTGGCTGAAGATGGGCGAACGGCTCGACGCAATGCAGGTGACGCCGCCGAAGTTCTTCTGCGTCAACTGGTTCCGCAAGGGCGACGACGGCAAGTTCGTCTGGCCGGGGTTCGGCGAGAACATGCGCGTGCTGAACTGGATGGTCGGACGGATCGAAGGGTCGGCCAAAGGCGAGGAACACGCGTTCGGCATTTCGCCGCGTTACGAGGACATCGACTGGGGCGGGCTCGGCTTCACGCGCGAGCAGTTCGATCAGGTGATCTCCGTGAATGATGCCGCGTGGCGCGCGGAACTGGCGCTGCATGACGAACTGTTCACCAAACTCGAACAGGGGCTGCCGGAGCAGTTGCCGGAGGCGAAAGCCGGCATCGAGAAACGCCTCGCCGTTTGATTCGGCTTTAGTCGATTAGGACGGTTTCATCGATCAATCCCCATTACCGGGTCTGCATCTGCAGATTCCGGTTTTGGGGCGTCTATCCCGCCAAAATTGGCGCGGCCAGCTTATCCGTTACCCATCCGCTTACATAATCCCCACGCTGATGTTGTGTATTGCGCAACAATCGGTGAGTTTTCACGTTTTTAGGGCGCAAAGGCGCAAGCTTTCATCGAAAAAACACCAAGAATCGGCAACTTCTGCACGTTTTCGGAAGTCCTAGGATAATTCGCAATTGCGCAGCAGAAAATCTTTAGGTAAGCCGCTTTGGCGGCAGGAGTTGTCCCCATGGATCATTTGCAGTCGATGAAGGTGTTCGTCCGCGTGGCGGATCTCGGCAGTTTTGCCCGCGCCGCGAGCGCGCTGGATATTTCGAACGCCGTGGCGACCCGCCACGTCGCGGATCTGGAAGGACGGCTCGGCACGCGTCTGCTCAACCGGACGACGCGCAGCCTCTCGCTGACCGAGTCGGGCCAGGTGTATCTGGAGCGCGCGCGGCAGATTCTTGATGAACTGGAAGACGTCGAGCAGATGGTGGTCGCGCGCAATCACGAGCCGGTCGGGTCGCTGCGGATCGTGGCGCCGGTCGTGTTCGGGCTGCACAACCTCGCGCCGGTGCTTCAGACCTACGCGCAACGCTATCCGAAGGTCGTCCCCGATGTGACGCTCGTCGACCGGCAGGTGGATCTCGTCGAGGAAGGCTTCGACGTGGGCATCGTGATCGCGCGGCAGGTGCGGAGCGCGAGCGTCGTGACGCGGCGCCTGACGACCGGTTGCATGACCGTGTGCGCGACGCCCGAGTATCTCGAAACGCACGGCACGCCGACGCGTCCCGAGGAACTGCTCGCGCATCCGTGTCTGAGTCTGCCGTCGGAATATTGGGGCGACGAGCGCGTGTTCACCGGGCCGGACGGCGAGGTGCGCGTGCGGCCGTCGAACGTGATCGTCGCGAACAATACCGAGATGTTGCGGCAGTTCGCGCTGCTCGGCATGGGCATCGCGATTTTGCCGAGCTACCTGATCGGCAACGACACGACGCGCGGCACGCTCGTGCGGCTGCTCTCCGACTACCGGTTGCCGCAGGTCGAGATCAACGTCGCGTATCCGAGCCGTCGGCATCTGCCGGCGAAGGTGCGGACGTTCATCGATCACCTCGTCGAGCATTTCAGCCAGACACCGAATCACCAGCTCGGCGAGCAGTGGTTGAAGGACGGTGCGGGCAAGCCGGCGATCAGCGAGCAATCGACGGAGCCGCTCGTCGCGCATGCCGCGTATGCGCACTCAACGCCACATCAAGTCGATGGCGAGCTCGGGCCGAAGCTGGCGAAGCAGTCGCGGACACGAATGCGGATTCCAGCGCATTCGCCTTATTGAGTTTCAAGCGCCTCGTGCGTTAAAAAAACGGCCCGTGAAGCGATTCACGGGCCGTTTTGCATGAGTCGAGCAAGAAGCCTCAGCCGGTCTTTTTAGCGGGTGCCTTCTTCGCAGCCGCCTTCTTGGCCGGCGCTTTCTTCGCGGGTGCCTTGGCCGTCTTCTTGGCCGCGGCTACCGCGACGTCGCCATCACCTTCATCGTCACCGCTCTCGGCGGGTGCCGCTGCCGCCGCACCGCGCTTGACGGCGGTTTTCGCGCCCGGCTTCGGTTCCTTCTTCTCGAATTCGAAGCCTATCTTGCCGTCCGGCTGCTTCACGAGAAACGCCTTGAAATTGCGCCCGGTCCGCGACGACTTGAAGTTCGTCAGCAGATCCGTGCGGCCTTCTTCGAGCAGCTTCGCCATCTGATCGCGCGCGATTTCCTGCTGCAAAATCACCTTGCCGGAGCGAAAATCGCAGGTTTTCGGGTTCGAAACCGAGTTTTCGCAGACATAGCTCATGCCGTGCTCGTACACCCGCGAGCGGCATTTCGGGCACGATCCGACCGGCGCCTGCTCGGAGAAATCAGGTGGTTCGCCGTCTTCGCCGCCGCTGTCCTGACCGAAATCGAATTCGAGCTTGAAGTTCTTGATTTCGTCGTCGAACGAGAGCTTCAGGATCGCCGAGAACGGACGGCCCATCTTGCTGCGGAATCCCGACAGCGGTCCGATCGTCTTCTCGCGCAGTAATTCCTCGACTTCCGGAATCTCGAACTGGCGTCCGCCGGGGATCTTCGAGATCGAAAACTCGCACTTCGTACATGCAAAGCGGCGATAGTTTTCCTTCACCTGACCGCTGCAATTCGGACACGGCGTTTCGAGCGTCGCGTAATCGCCGGGGATCGTGTCGGAGTCGTATTCCTTCGCGCGCTTGACGATGGTCTGCGTCATGCGCGCAATTTCCTGCATGAACGCATCGCGATGCAGGTTGCCGCGCTCCATCTGCGACAGCTTGTGCTCCCACTCGCCGGTCAACTCTGGCGCGGTCAGTTCCTCGACGCCCAGGCCGCGCAACAGCGTCATGAGCTGGAACGCTTTCGCCGTCGGGATCAGCTCGCGGCCCTCGCGGACCATGTACTTTTCGCCGAGCAACCCTTCGATGATCGCCGCGCGCGTCGCTGGCGTGCCGAGGCCCTTGGCGGCCATCGCCTCGCGCAGTTCCTCGTCCTCGACGAGTTTGCCCGCGCCTTCCATTGCCGAGAGCAGCGACGCTTCGTTGTAGCGCGCGGGCGGCTTGGTGACGAGGCCATGGGCCGCGACCTTCTCGACATCGACCTTTTCGTCCTTCTGCACCGGCACGAGGTTGGCGTCTTCGCCGGAAACTTCCTTGCCGTAAACCTGCAGCCAGCCCGGCTCGACGAGCACCTTGCCTTCCGTCTTGAATTGATGCCCGGCGACTTCGGTGATGCGCGTCGTCACCAGATATTCGGCCGGCGGGAAGAACACGGCGAGAAAGCGCTTGACGACGAGGTCGTACAGCTTCTGCTCCGGCTCGGACAGCGCTTTGGGCGCCTGCAGGGTCGGGATGATGGCGAAGTGATCGCTGATCTTCGAGTTGTCGAAGATGCGCTTGTTCGGCTTCACCCAGCCCTTGTCGAGCACCTGCTTCGCGTGCGGGAGATAGTTGTTGCTCTCCTTGAGCATCGCGAGCGTGTCCTTCACCGTGGCGATGTAGTCCTCGGGCAGCGCGCGCGCGTCGGTACGCGGGTACGTCAGCACCTTGTGCTTTTCATACAGCGCCTGCGCGAGACCGAGCGTGTTCTTCGCCGAGAAGCCGAAGCGGCCGTTGGCTTCGCGCTGAAGGCTCGTCAGGTCGAAGAGCAACGGCGACATTTGCGTCGACGGCTTCGATTCTTCCGTGACGGTACCGGTCTTGCCGCGACAGGCCGCGACAACCGATTCCGCCGCCGCCAGGCTCCAGAGGCGCGAATCGCGCTGCTCGGGATCGCCCTCGACGCGCTTGAATTTCGGGTCGAACCAGCGGCCTTCGTACAGGCCCTTCGCGGCGATAAACTCGGCGCGCACTTCCCAATAGTCGCGCGGCACGAAGCGACGGATTTTCTCCTCGCGTTCGACGACGATCGACAGCGTAGGCGTCTGCACCCGGCCGACGGTCGTCAGGAAGAAGCCGCCTCCCTTGCTGTTGAACGCGGTCATCGCACGCGTGCCGTTGATGCCGACGAGCCAGTCCGCTTCCGAACGACAGCGGGCGGCATCGGCGAGCGGCTGCATGTCGGCGTCGCTGCGCAGGTGCGCGAAGCCGTCGCGGATCGAGCCGGCCGTCATCGACTGGAGCCAGAGGCGTTGCACAGGCTGCTTCGCCTTCGCGTGCTGCGCGATCAGGCGGAAGATCAGTTCGCCTTCGCGCCCGGCGTCGCAGGCGTTGATCAGGCGGTCGATGTCCTTGCGCTTGAGCAGCTTCGTCAGCACTTTCAGGCGCGATTCGCTCTTTGCGATCGGATTCAGGTCGAAATGCGGCGGGATGACGGGCAGATTGGCGAAACTCCACTTGCCGCGCTTGACGTCGTATTCCTCGGGCGCCGCGATCTCCAGCAAGTGGCCGACGGCGGACGAAAGCACGTATTCGTCGCTTTCGTAGTATTCGTCATGCTTGGTGAAGCCGCCCAGCGCGCGCGCGATGTCGTTCGCGACAGATGGCTTCTCGGCGATGATCAGGGCTTTGGACATGACTCGATTTGGTTGGGGACTGGCTGGGCTCCGGTTTGGGACCCTTTAACGCCGCTTTATAGCACACGGTGCGCGGAGCGCGCCTCCCATGTCATATAAAAGCGGCCTGTCGAATGATGCGCGCGGACGTTTCACGTATCCGCGATGAAGGCTGTTCCTGCCGGTTACGCGTCGGCGAGCGCGGGACGCAGTTTCGGCGCGCCGACGATGCCCGGCAGCGCCGTCAGGTCGACGAGCATACGCCCGACGATCGACGCCTGCGGCAGCACGGTGCCGAAGAAACGCGTCGTAATGGCGTCCTCGATCAGGATCGTCGGGAAGTTTTCGACGTCGAGATCCTCGAAGCGGTCCGCCTGGTTTTCGATGTCGATCCACGCGAAGCAGATGTCCGGATGCGCGTCGGCGAGCCGGTCGAATCCCTCGCGAAAATCACGGCACGTCCCGCACCAGTCGGCGCACAGGCAGGCGACGAAAAGCGTGTCAGGGTCTCCGATACGTTCGGCGATCTGCTCGGCGTCGGTGTCGAGATTCAGCGCAGGCATGGATTTCCTTGACGGTTCTTTTTAGTGCGAGGCTTTTTTGCCGGTAATTTCCGCGAATGTAGCATGAGGCCGCGTCAAGAGCGCTCGATACGCACGAAGCGGCCTCCGGGGAGTGTTTCGATTCGGCCTGCCAGTTCGAGTTGCAGCAGTAGCGCTTGGAGTGTTGCGCTCTGCAAGTCGGTGCGCGCTGCGAGGATTTCAAGGGTCGCGGGGGAATGGCCGAGCGCGGTCAGGAGCCGAGTGGTTTCGTCGGTTGCAGGTGCGGCGCGGGCGGAGGCCCAGGAGACGGTGGCTGCGGGCGGCGGCGCGCGCCTGGGTGTCGGCTTGGCGCGAGCTTCGTCGGCGCGAGTTGTCTCCGCCGCTGTAATGACGGCCGCGTCAACGCGAATTGCCTCCGCCTCTGTCACGGCCTCCTTCTCCATGCGGATCGCCTTCGCCGTAACGCCCGATTCGGCCGCGCAACTTTCCGCTCGCCCGGCGCTTTTGTGGCTGCGTGCTGGCTTATCGACGGCCATTGCCAGATCAAATTCCTCCAGCACATCCTCCGGCGTCTCCACCAGCTTCGCTCCCTGCTTGATCATCCGATGACAGCCGCGCGCGAGCGGCGCGTGGATCGATCCCGGTATCGCGAACACATCGCGCCCCATTTCGTTGGCGAGCCGCGCCGTAATCAGCGAGCCGGAGCGCATTGCCGCCTCGACGATCAGCACGCCTTCGACGAGCCCCGCGATCAGCCGATTTCGCTGCGGAAAATTCTCCGAGCGCGCGGGCGTACCGAGCGGCCACTCCGAGACGATGGCGCCGTCTTCCGCGATCCGGTGCGCGAGCGCGTGGTTCTTCTGCGGATACACGAGGTCCGCGCCCGTGCCGATCACGGCGATGGTGCTCGCGACGCCCTCCAGCGCGCCGTCGTGCGCGGCGGCGTCGATGCCGAGGGCGAGCCCCGACACGACCGTCAGCCCGGCATCCGACAACGCGCGTGCGAAGCGCCGCGCGTCCTCGATACCCTGCGGCGTCGCCCCACGGCTCCCGACGATCGCGACCGCGCGCGCCTGCAGCAGATCCAGCCGCCCCTTTATATATAGAAGCGGCGGCGGATCGGGCATGGTGAGGAGCGCGCGCGGATAGGCAATATCGGCGAGCGTGATCACGTAGTTGCCCGGCATCGACGCCCAGTCAGCGGCGCGCTGCACGTACTCATCGAAACGAGGCGGCGGCGCAAGAACGGCCCTCGCGGCCCTTTCGCCAGCAACCGCCGCAAGCGCCCCGAACGATTGTTCCAGCACAGCCTCCGGCCCACCGAATTCGCCCAGCAACGCACGCAACTCGATAGGGCGCAAACCGCGCGCGTGAGCGAGCCGAAGCCACGCGCGCAGGTCGTGAATAAGCGCGGGAGCCCGTTCTGGCGCGGCGGAGACGGTCAGCAGGTCGGCAGTCGTCATGCTAAAATTTTCATATTCCGAAACACAAAAAGGGTCGTCGTCCGGTTGCGCTCGCGCGCTCGCGACGCACTTACACGCGGTGCTTCCAGAGGCCGGCTGCGTTGAATCGACGAGGTTCAGCCGCATATCTTCCGTACCCCGGCCCTCACCCGCAACCTGGCCGAATGGCCGACTTTCGCGCGCTGCCGTGCGCGCCGATAATCCACAACATGGCTCTGCTCAAGATACTCAACTACCCCGACAAGCGGCTGAACAAGGTCGCGAAACCCGTCGCCGCCGTCGACGACCGCATCCGCCAGCTCGTCGCCGACATGGCCGAGACGATGTACGCCGCGCCCGGCGTCGGCCTCGCGGCCACGCAGGTGGACGCGCACGAACGCGTGATCGTCATCGACATCTCCGACGCGCACGACGAACTCCTCGTCTTCATCAACCCGGAGATCGTCTGGTCGAGCGAGACGAAGAAGGAGTGGGAAGAGGGCTGCCTGTCGGTGCCCGGCATCTACGATTTCGTCGAACGGCCGGAGAAAGTGCGCGTGAAGGCGCTGAACGAAAAGGGCGAAACCTTCGAGATCGACTGCGACGGGCTGCTCGCCGTGTGCATCCAGCACGAGATGGATCATTTGGCGGGCCATGTGTTCGTCGAATACCTGTCGACGCTCAAGCAGACGCGGATTCGCGGCAAGATGAAGAAGCTCGAGAAGGCACTGTGACGCGCTTTTCGTACCACATGGACTTGGATTTGCAGGCTGCCTGATCAATGACTCAATCGCTGCGTGTCGTTTTTGCCGGAACACCGGAGTTTGCCGCGGCCGCGCTCGCGGCCATCCATGCAGCCGGATTCAGCGTGCCGCTCGTGCTGACGCAACCGGACCGGCCCGCCGGGCGCGGCATGAAACTGACCGCAAGCCCGGTCAAGCGTTATGCGCTGGAAAACGGCCTGAAGATCGCGCAGCCCACTTCGCTGCGTCGAAACGGCAAGTATCCGGAGGAAGCTTCGGCGGCAATCGATCTATTGCGCACGACGCCGCATGACGTCATGGTCGTGGCGGCCTACGGTCTGATCCTGCCCCAGGAAGTGCTCGACGTCGCGCCGCACGGCTCGATCAACATCCATGCGTCGCTGCTGCCGCGCTGGCGTGGTGCCGCGCCGATCCACCGCGCGATCGAAGCCGGCGACGTCGAAACCGGCATCACGCTGATGCAGATGGACGCCGGCCTCGACACGGGCGCGATGATCCGCGAGGCGCGCATCCCGATCCTCCCGGCTGACACCACGGCAACCCTGCACGACCGCCTCGCGCAACTCGGCGCGGACCTGATCGTGCAGGCGCTGCGTGATCTCGAACGAGACGGCAAGCTCCCGTCCACGCCGCAGCCGGAAAACGGCACGACATACGCGGAAAAGATCGCGAAGCATGAAGCCGCGCTCGACTGGCGCCGTCCCGCCGATGTTCTGGCGCGCCAGATCCGCGCATTCGATCCGTTTCCGGGCGCGTTCGGCACGCTCGACGGCGTCGCGGTGAAAATCTGGGCCGCCGAAGTAATTACCGGCGACGTGCCCACGAAGGAACCCGGCACGCTCGTCGATGTCTCGATGGACGGCGTCGTTGTCTCATGCGGCGAGGGCGCGTTGCGGCTCACGCAATTGCAAAAACCCGGCGGAAAGCGCTTGTCAGTGCGCGAATTCCTCGCTGGAGCGCAGTTCGCGAAAGGCCAGCGATTCGCGCTTGCCTGAAGCGTAGACGCTCCGCTCCAGGCGCTAGAATTGAAGACTCAACATAGCTAACGAGTCGCCTGGAGTTCCTCATGCTCGGCATCACCGGTTTCACGCTCTTTCTCGTCGCGGTTTTCCTGCTGAATGTCACGCCCGGACCCGATACCGCTTACATCGTCGGGCGCAGCGTCGCGCAAGGGCGGGGCGCCGGTATCGTTTCCGCGCTTGGGATTTCAGCCGGCTGCATCGTGCACACGCTCGCGTGCGCGTTCGGTCTGACGGCGCTGCTCGCGGCATCGGCGGCGGCTTTTACCGTCGTCAAATTCGCCGGCGCGATCTATCTGATCTATCTCGGCGTGCGGTTGATTTTCGCGAAACCCGACGCCGATGCGCCCGCCGCCACTGAACAAAAGCCCAAGTCGCTTCGCCAGCTTTTCACGCAAGGCTTCATCACTAACGTGCTGAACCCGAAAGTCGTGCTGTTTTTTGTGTCTTTTTTCCCGCAGTTTGTCGCCGCCGACAGCCCGCACAAGGTGCTCGCGTTTCTCGCGCTCGGGCTCGTATTCATCTTGATGAGCACGGTCTGGAACGGTTTCGTGGCCTGGATCGCCGGCAGCGTGACGCAGCGCTTCTCGGGCAAGCCGGGTGTGAAACGCTGGCTGGACCGAGGCGTCGGCGGCGCGTTCGTCGGACTTGGAATAAAGCTCGCGACTTCGCACAGGTAATTGAATTATCGGACGGCGCCCATATCTAACGTTTTGCTTACAGTCGGGTCCATGAGCAATCGTGCTTCGGGCCGTTCGCGCGTGACGCGCATCTGATCAAGGGTGAGGAGTTCCACACATGTTCAACTGGGTCAAAACCGCGATGCTGATGGCAGCGATCACGGCCCTTTTTGTCGTCATCGGCGGGATGATCGGCGGGTCGAAGGGCATGATGCTCGCGCTCGTCGTTGCGCTCGGCATGAATTTCTTCTCGTACTGGTTCTCGGACAAGCTGGTTCTGCGCATGTACAACGCGCAGGAAGTCGACGAATCCAGCGCGCCGCAGTTCTATCGCATGGTGCGCGACCTTGCGCAGCGTGCACAGTTGCCGATGCCGAAGGTCTATCTGATCAACGAAGACGCGCCGAACGCGTTCGCGACCGGCCGCAATCCGGAGCACGCGGCCGTCGCGGCGACGACGGGCATCTTGCGCGTGCTTTCCGAGCGCGAATTGCGCGGGGTGATGGCGCACGAACTGGCGCACGTCAAGCATCGGGACATCCTGATCTCGACGGTTTCCGCCACGATGGCCGGCGCGATATCGGCGCTCGCGAACTTCGCGATGTTCTTCGGCGGGCGCGATTCGGAAGGCCGTCCATCGAATCCGATTGCGAGCATCGCGGTGGCGATCCTCGCGCCGATCGCGGGCGCGCTGATCCAGATGGCGATTTCGCGGGCGCGCGAATTCGAGGCGGATCGCGGCGGCGCGCAGATTTCCGGCGATCCGCAGGCGCTCGCGAGCGCGCTGGAGAAGATTCACGCGTATGCGTCGGGCGTGCCGTTCCCCACGGCCGAGGCGCATCCGGCCACCGCGCAGATGATGATCATGAACCCGCTGTCGGGCGGGGGCATCGCGGGATGGTTTTCCACGCACCCGGCAACCGAGGAGCGTGTCGCCCGGTTGATGGAGATGGCGCGCACGGGGCGGATGGAATAAGCACGCCTTGTCTTGACGCGGCGGCTGCTCAGCCGCCGCGCTCCTGCCCGCTGTAATCCCCCTCTCCCCCGCAAGTTACAATGCCTCGTTTGTGCGAGCCGGCATTTTGCCGCTCGACGTCCTGGCTCACACATGACCGACAAGCCTTCCCGCCGGCGCGCCGCTCCCTCGGCCGATCAGCCGAAAGCGTCGTCCGACGCCCGTCTCAGCGCGTTGCATCTCGCTCCTGATTCGCTTGCGTTCGCGCTCGATGGCGCTGCGCAAGCGGTCGCTGCCGTGCGCGCCGGAGCGGCGTTGCCCGCGGCGCTGCAAACCGTGATGGCGTCGCACAACCACGCGGCGGCGCGCGGCGCGACTCAAGACATTGCGTATCGAACGATGCGCCGTCTCGCCCTCGTCGATGCGCTCCTCCACAAGCTCATGCGCAAGGCCCCGCCGCCGCACGTCGCGAACGTGCTCGCGTGCGCGTTCGCCTTGCTCGTCGACGACGAAGCGCACGCCGCGTACACGCCGTTCACCGTCGTCGATCAGGCGGTCAACGCGATCGCCGCGCGCCGCGAGTTCGCATTTGCCAAGGGCCTCGTCAACGCCGTGTTGCGCAACTTCCTGCGCGATCGCGAAAAGCCGCTTGTTGATGTCACGCAAGACCCGGTGGCGCGCTGGAACTACCCGTCGTGGTGGATCGACGCCGTCAAGCGCGGCCAGCCCGACGCGTGGGAAAGCATCCTCGAAGCGGGCAACCGCCAAGGTCCGCTGACGCTGCGCGTGAACGCGCGCCGCACGAGCGTCGCCGGCTATCTCGAAACATTGAAGGCCGCGAACATCGAGGCGCACGCCGCCGGTGAACACGCGGTTCGCCTGCAAACGCCGATGCCGGTCGACAAGATCCCCGGTTTCGACGATGGCGTCGTCTCCGTGCAGGACGCCGGGGCGCAGCTCGCCGCGCAATTGCTCGGCGCGAAAGACGGCATGCGAGTGCTCGACGCGTGCGCCGCGCCCGGCGGCAAGACGGGCCACGTGCTGGAGCTGGCGAAGGTCGAGCTGATCGCGCTCGAAAGCGATGCGCAGCGCGCGAGCCGCATCAGGCAGAACCTGGAGCGACTGAAGCTCGAAGCGGAAATCCGCGTCGGCGATGCGGGCGAGCCCTCCGAATGGTCCGACGGCGATCCCTTCGACCGCATTCTCGCCGACGTGCCATGCTCGGCGTCGGGCATCGTGCGGCGTCATCCTGATATTCGCTGGCTGCGTCGTCCGTCGGACATCGCGGCGCTCGTCGAGGAGCAGCGGCGCATTCTCACGGCGCTGTGGCCCCTCGTTGCAACGGGCGGCGAGCTGCTCTACGTCACGTGTTCCATCTTTCCCGAAGAGGGCGAATTGCAGGCGCAGTGGTTTGGAGACACGCACGAAGATGCGGTACGATTGGACGCGCCGGGGCAATTATTGCCGACCAACGCCCGCGCGAGCGCCGCTTCTTCCACCTCGAACCGGGACGCGGAACCCTTCGCGGACCACGACGGATTCTTCTACGCGCGCTTTCAGAAACGGTGACGATCAAACGCCTTTTCCCGCTTCGGCTCGTGGCCGTGGTCTGGACTGCGCTGGCGCTCTTTCTGAGCTTCGTCGCAGCCGAACCCGCACTCGCCGACCCGATCGCCGTTCAGCGCGCGTCGCTGCAGGCGGACGGCAGCGGCTGGAGCATCGACGCCCGCTTCGAATTCGACCTCAACAGCAGTCTCGAAGACGCCGTCAACAAAGGCGTCCCCCTCTATTTCACGACCGATTTCAACCTCTCGCGGCCGCGCTGGTACTGGTTCGACGAAGAACCGGTGAACGTGTCGCAGAGCATTCGCCTTTCCTTCCAGCCGCTCACGCGCGAGTACCGCGTGTCGACGGGCGGCCTGCAACTCGGCTTCGGCTCGCTCAGTGAAGCGCTCGACGTGATCAAGCACGTGACTTCGTGGCACGTCATCGACCGCAATCAGGTGAAGCCCGGCGAGACCTATATCGCATCGGTGCGCATGCAGCTCGACATCGCGCTGATGCCCAAGCCCTTCCAGATCGACGCGGTCAACAACCGCGACTGGAGCCTGTCTTCCGACTGGAAACGATTCAACTTTACGGCGGCCGAGCGTGCTAAATAAACTCCGCCGCCGTCGCACGGACATGAAGAGCTTCGTCGTTCGACTGCTCGTTTCGACCGTCGCCATCACGGCAGTCCTGTTGCTCGTGATGCTGGCGCTCGCGAGTGCGAACACCGAATTCTTCGATCGCTACTACTCGTGGCTCTATGCCGCGAACGTCGCCGTCGCGGTGACGTTCCTCGCGATCGTCGCGGGGCTCGTGCTGATCATCGTGTCGCGCGTTCGGCAGGGGAAGTTCGGCACGCGCCTGCTCGCGAAACTCGCGTTCATCTTCGCGCTCGTGGGCGTCGTGCCGGGCGCGATCATCTACGTCGTGTCGTATCAGTTCGTGTCGCGCAGTATTGAATCGTGGTTCGACGTGAACGTCGAAACCGCGCTCACGTCCGGACTCAATCTCGGGCGCGGCATGCTCGACGCATCGCTCTCGGACTTGCAGAACAAGGGCCGGCTGATGAGCGACCAACTGTCCAGCGCCGATCCGAATAGCCTTACGCTTGCGCTCCTGCGGCTGCGCGACCAGTTCAACGTGCAGGACGCGACCATCGTCGAGCCGATGCGCAGCGGCGGCGGCACCGCGCCCGACGTGCGCGTGGTCGCGCAGGCGTCGAGCAATTTCTCGGCGCTCGTGCCGGACAACCTGCCTACGCCGCTGATGATCAACCAGGCGCGCGACCGTCCGTATGGCGCAATCGAAGGCGAGGTCGACGGCGAGCCGGGCGTGACCGGCCCGAAGGGCGCGCTGCGTCTGCGCGTGATCGTGAAAATCCCCGATCCGACGACGACCGAACTGCAGCCCGTCGAGCGCTTCCTGCAGATCGAGCAGCCGGTGAGCCAGGCGCTCGCGCACAACGCGGACGCCGTGCAGCGCGCGTATCGCGAATATCAGGAGAAGCGTCTCGGGCGCACCGGCTTGCGGAAGATGTACATCGGCACGCTGACGCTCGCGCTCTTCCTCGCGACTTTTATCGCGATGATGCTCGCGCTCGCGCTCGGGAATCAGCTCGCGCGGCCGCTTTTCCTGCTCGCGCAAGGGACGAAGGAGGTCGCGGAAGGCGATTACACGCCCAAACGCGAGGTGAAATCGCGCGATGAACTCGGCTTTCTCACGCAGTCGTTCAACGCGATGACGCGGCAGTTATCGGAAGCGCGCGCGGCGGTCGAGAACAATCGCATCGCGCTGGAACATTCGAAGGCGTATCTCGAGAGCATTCTGGCGAATCTGACGGCGGGTGTGTTCGTCTTCGACCGTCAGTTCCGACTGACCACCGCGAATCGCGGCGCCGAGCGCATTTTCCGGCAGCCGTTCAACGCGTCGCTGAATCTGCCGCTCGAACAGATCGACGTGCTCGCTGACTTCGGCGCGATGGTCAGGAAGGCGTTCGCCGAGCGCGATGCGGCATCGATCGGCAGCGGCCAGCCGGTCGGCGATCGCGGACACTGGCAGCAGCAACTGGCCGTCGCGGTGCCGGGCGAAAACGAACCGCTCACGCTGCTGGTACGCGGCACGCAGTTGCTGAGCGCCACCGAAAGCGACACCGAAGACGCCGAGACGACCGGCTACGTCGTCGTGTTCGACGATATCTCCGACGTCATCTCGGCGCAGCGGTCGGTGGCGTGGGGCGAGGTGGCGCGGCGTCTCGCGCACGAGATCAAGAATCCGCTCACGCCGATCCAGCTTTCCGCCGAGCGCCTGCAGATGAAGCTCGCCGACAAGCTCTCGCCGCACGACGCCGACGTGCTCAAGCGCGGCGCCACGACCATCGTGAACCAGGTGCAGGCGATGAAGCAGATGGTCGACGATTTCCGCGAGTACGCGCGCACGCCGCCGGCCGTGCTCGGCAACCTGCAACTGAACGATCTCGTCGGCGAAGTGCTGACGCTGTACGGCATCGAGGAAGGCAAGAGCGCGATCGCCATCGATCTCACGAAGCTGCCGGTGATCCGCGGCGATGCGACGCAGCTTCGGCAGGTGATCCACAACCTCCTGCAAAATGCGCAGGATGCGGTGGCCGACGTCGACGAGCCGCGCGTGCTGCTCGAAACGAGGACAGTAGAATATGGCGACCCCGATTCGTCCGGCCATGCGCGTGTCGCGGTGCGGCTGACGGTATCGGATAACGGTCCGGGCTTTTCTGCGCGCATACTGTCGCGCGCGTTCGAACCTTACGTGACGACGAAGGCGAAGGGCACGGGACTGGGTCTTGCAACGGTGAAGAAGATCGTCGACGAGCATGGCGCGCGCATCGACATTCGCAATCGGTCGAAGGCGGCAGAGGTGATCGAAGGCGCGCAGATTTCGATTTTGTTCCTGCAACTCGCGGACGACGCCGCCCAGCCGGGCGCGAGCCCGCCGGCAGCGAGCGCGGCGCTGGGTCACGGAACGACAAAAGCAACAGTGCAGACAAGGGCAGCGTAAATGGCAACCATCCTGGTGGTAGACGACGAAATGGGTATCCGGGAATTGCTCTCGGAGATCCTGAGCGACGAGGGGCATGTGGTGGAGGCGGCGGAGAATGCGCAGCAGGCGCGCGACTACCGTCTGCGGCAAGCGCCCGATCTCGTCCTGCTCGACATCTGGATGCCCGACACCGACGGCGTCACCTTGCTGAAGGAGTGGGCCGCGCAAGGCAAGCTGACGATGCCGGTCATCATGATGTCGGGGCACGCGACCATCGATACGGCCGTCGAGGCGACGAAGATCGGCGCGCTCAACTTTCTTGAAAAGCCGATCGCGCTGCAAAAGCTGCTGAAGGCGGTCGAGCAGGGTCTGGTGCACGGTACAGCGGCGGCGCCGATCCTCTCGACGACGGCGAAGCCTCCGTTGCCGGCGGGCGCATCGAGCGTGCCGGCCGCGGCGGCGCTGCCGAGCGCGTCGGCGTTGAATGCGTCGGGGGACTCCGGTGCGGCTGGAACGGCGCACGCGCAGCCGGGGCAGACGGCATCGATTTCCTTCGACATCCCGTTGCGCGACGCCCGCGATGCCTTCGAGCGCGCGTACTTCGAGTATCACCTCGCACGCGAGAACGGCAGCATGACGCGCGTCGCGGAGAAGACCGGGCTCGAGCGGACGCACTTGTATCGCAAGCTGAAGCAGCTCGGCGTCGATCTCGGAAAGAACAAAAGCGAGGCCTGAGGCCCTGCTGGCGGCCTTTCCGCGATTTTAGGAAAATTGCCCAAAAGCCCTTGAGCGACATAAACCGCTTTGATATACTCTCGTTCTCGTTGGCCCGGTAGCTCAGTTGGTAGAGCAGCGGATTGAAAATCCGCGTGTCGTTGGTTCGATTCCGACCCAGGCCACCAAGTTGCAAGGAAGCCCAAGAGCCTATCGGTTCTTGGGCTTTTTCCTTTGTGGTGACGCTGAGCCGGAAAAATAGTGCCGTGCTAAAATCTCAAGCGATTTAAGGACTTGCGCTACCTTCATCGGCTCGCAGGTCCTTTTTGTTTGAGCGGCTGAAAGTCCACGTGAAGCATTCGTCGCTGGCGGCAGCGTCCTATCAGCGGCATAACTACCGCTCGCGCCTGCCTCGATCCACGCCGCCTATACTGGACGAGCCGGCCCGGCCGGCCGCGTCGCCCGATGTGGACCGCAATCTTGCGCGACATCCCGCGCCGCGCCACATCAGACACTTTCACGGAGTTTCACGGTGACTCGGATAGACGCTAAGGACAGCGCGCTCGTGCTGTTTTCCGGCGGCCAGGACTCGGCCACGTGCCTCGCCTGGGCACTCGAACGCTACACGACCGTCGAGACGCTCGGCTTCGATTACGGCCAGCGGCATCGCGTCGAACTGGAATGTCGTGGCGGCTTTCGCGCTGCGGTCGTGCGGGAGTTTCCGCAATGGGCCGGTCGCCTCGGCGAGGACCACATGATCGATTTGTCGGTGCTCGGCGCGATCAGCGACACCGCGATGACCCGCGAAATCGAAATCAAGGCGACCGCGAGCGGCTTGCCGAACACGTTCGTGCCGGGCCGCAACCTGATGTTCATGACGATCGCGGCGGCGGTTGCGTATCGGCGCGGACTGAAGGTGCTGGTTGGCGGCATGTGCGAAACGGACTTCTCGGGCTATCCCGACTGCCGCGACGACACCATGAAAGCGCTGCAAGTTGCGCTGAACCTCGGCATGGAGACGCGCTACGCGCTTGAAACACCGCTGATGTGGCTCGATAAAGCCGACACCTGGCGACTCGCCGAGCAACTCGGCGGCGAAACGCTCGTCGAGCTGATTCGCGTCGAGACACATACGTGCTATGTCGGCGAGCGCGCCGAGCTGCACGAGTGGGGCTTCGGCTGCGGCCAGTGTCCGGCGTGCAAGCTGCGCAAGCGCGGTTTCGAGGCGTATCGCGCGGGCGAGCAGGTTACGACCGAGCCGGTCTGAACACTTTTGGAAACGACAGAGCAGTCATGACGTACGCGGTAAAGGAAATTTTCTACACGTTGCAAGGCGAGGGCGCGAACGCCGGACGCCCGGCCGTGTTTTGCCGGTTCGCCGGCTGCAACCTCTGGTCGGGTCGCGAGGAAGATCGCGCGGACGCCGTCTGCCAGTTCTGCGACACCGATTTCGTCGGCACCGACGGCGAAAACGGCGGCAAATACCGCACGCCGGCCGATCTGGTCGCGATGATCGCGTCGCTCTGGCCCGAGGGCGAGGCGCACAGGTTCGTCGTGTGTACCGGCGGCGAGCCGATGCTCCAGATCGACCAGCCGTTCGTCGATGCGCTGCACGAAGCCGGCTTCGAGATCGCGATCGAAACGAACGGCTCGCTGCCGGTGCTCGAAACGATCGACTGGATTTGTGTGAGTCCGAAGGCCGATGCGCCGCTCGTCGTGACGAAGGGCAACGAGCTGAAAGTGGTCGTGCCGCAGGACAACCAGCGTCTTGCCGACTACGCGCAGCTCGACTTTGAGTATTTCCTGGTCCAGCCGATGGACGGCCCGTCGCGTGACATCAACACGAAGCTCGCGATCGACTGGTGTAAACGCCATCCGAAGTGGCGCCTGTCGATGCAGACCCACAAGTACCTGAACATCCCCTGATACAGAACGATCCAGAACGATTGAGCCGACGTGCAGACGATTACCCGAAAACTCGAATTCGACGCGGGCCACCGCATCCCCGATCACCGCAGCCAGTGCCGTAACCTGCACGGGCATCGCTACGTGCTCGAAATCACGCTGCAAGGCGATCTCGTCGATACGGAAGGCGCGCCGGATCGCGGCATGGTGATGGATTTCGCCGACGTCAAATCGCTCGCGATGGAGCATCTGGTGAACAAGTGGGACCACGCGTTCCTCGTCTACGAAGGCGACACGCAGGTGCGCGAATTCCTCGATTCGATGGCGGGCCACAAGACCGTCGTGCTCGACCGCATTCCGACGGTGGAAAACATGGCGGCCGTGGCGTTCGGCATCCTCGCCGATGTCTACGACGCCCACTACGGTGTGAACCTCAAGCTGAAGCGCGTGCGCCTGTACGAAACGCCGAATTGCTGGGCCGACGTCGAACGCGCCTGAGCCTTCGGGCGCGTCCGGACGCTCCATTATTCTCACGGTATGATCGCTCGATAAGCCGCTTCTGATCCGGGCGGCGCACACGGAGCGAGACCATGCCGTCATCCTTCTTCTGCCCGTCACGCAGCGCGGCTCCCCGGGGAGCCGCGCGATGAGCACCTTCACCAATCCCCTGAAACAACGTCTCGCCGAATCCGGCACGCTGTACGGCTTGTGGCTGTCGCTCGGAAGTGCCGATGCCGCCGAAGCGCTCGCGCACGCCGGCTTCGACTGGCTTTGCATCGACATGGAGCATTCGGCGAACGACAGTCGCGACGTCACCGACCAGTTGCGCGCGATCGGCGCCGCGCATCTGCCGAGCGAGCCGATCGTGCGCGTGCCCGCCGCCGAGGGCTGGCTCGTCAAGCGTGTGCTCGATGCCGGCGCGCGAACGTTGATGTTTCCGAACGTCGAGTCGGCGCAGGAGGCGGCACGCATCGTGCAACTCACGCAATACCCGACGACGGAAGCGCGCGACGGCCTGCGCGGCGCTGCCGGCGCGGTGCGCGCGGCGGCGTACGGCATGCGTCGCGACTACATGACGACCGCCAACGCGCAGATCGCGACGATCGTGCAGATCGAATCGGCGGCGGCGCTCGAAGCGGTCGATGCGATCGCCGCGACGCCGGGCATCGATTGCCTGTTCATCGGCCCGGCTGATCTTGCCGCGAGCTTAGGCCACCTCGGCGACGCGAAGCATCCCGACGTGCAATCCGCGATCGACAGAATCGTCGATGCCGCGAAGCGCGCGGGCATCGCGAGCGGCATCTTCGCGCTCGATACCGCGAGCGCGCGGCAGTACGCGCAGGCGGGCGTCCGGGTGATCGCGCTGGCATCGGATGCGATTTGGCTGTTGAAGGCGACGCGTCAGGCGTTGCAGGAGGTTCGAACATGACTACGGGATTCCGGTCGGGCGCAGTGGCGGCGTCGATGGCGCTCTTCGTCGCGTTCTGCGGCGCAGCGCATGCGCAGACCCAGCTCAAATCCACCGATCTCGCGACGCAAAACGCCGTCGCCAACTACAACGCGGGCAATCTGAATGCGGCGCGCTCGGAGTTCAAGCGCGCGGCGCAGAAAGGCAGTCGCCTCGCCGAATTCAACTACGCGATGATGCTGCTCAACGGCGAAGGCGGCCCCGCCGACGTAGACGAAGGCAAGGTATGGCTACGCCGCGCCGCCGACGCCGACATGACGCACGCGCAGTACGTCTACGGAAAGATGTACGACGACGGCCAGTTCGTCGACAAGGACCCGGCGGAGGCGCATCGCTGGTTCCTGCGCGCCGCGAACCAAGGGCACGTCCAGGCGGAACTCGCGCTCGCAAACCAGTTCCTCGACGGCCGCGGCACCGCGCGCGACAACACGCAGGCGTTCGCCTGGTACAAGAAAGCAGCGCAGGGCGGCGACATGACCGCGCAATACGTCGCGGGCTCGTTCTACGAGCGCGGCGGCGATGGCGTCGAGCGCAATCTGAATGTCGCACGCGCGTATTACGCGGCGGCGGCGGCGCAGGGCGATCCGGCCGCGAAGCTGAAATATCTGCAGCTCAGCGCGGAACTGGAGCGCAGCAAGCCGCAATAGCAAAAGGCCGTTCGGAGCGATCCGGAACGGCCTTTTGACATCGGAAGCAGAGAGCGGTCAACTCTGCATCAACCGCTTCTGTCGCGCGACGCTCATGATCAGCCCCGTCGCGACGCCGAGCGTCGTCAGCGCCGTTCCGCCGTAGCTCATGAACGGCAGCGGCACGCCGACCACCGGCAAAATCCCGCTCACCATCCCGATATTGACGAACGCGTAGGTGAAGAACGCAAGCGTCAGCGATCCCGCAAGCAATCGCCCGAACATCGTCGCGCCGTTCGCGGCGATATAGAGGCCGCGCGCGATCAGCGCCATGTAGAGAAAGAGCAGGACGAGTCCGCCCGCCAAGCCGAATTCCTCCGAAAACACCGCGAAAATGAAGTCGGTATGCTTTTCCGGGATGAATTCGAGGTGAGCCTGCGTGCCTTTCAGCCAGCCTTTGCCGAGCGTGCCGCCGGAACCGATCGCGATGACCGCCTGGATCGTGTGGAAGCCCTTGCCGAGCGGATCGGAGGTCGGATCGAGCAGCGTGCAGATGCGGTGCTTTTGATAATCGTGCATCAGCGGCCAGTT
Source organism: Caballeronia humi (assembly GCF_001544475.1). Lineage (GTDB taxonomy): Bacteria > Pseudomonadota > Gammaproteobacteria > Burkholderiales > Burkholderiaceae > Caballeronia > Caballeronia humi. The sequence continues at coordinate 144,647 of NZ_FCNW02000006.1, forward strand.
CACGTCGGGCTGACAGATGCGGTCCTGGAACACGGCGACGCACGCGATCACGACGACACCCGCCGCCAGCACCGGCACCAGCAGCTTGAAACTCAGTCCCGCGAAGTAGATGACGAAAAAGCCCGCCGCGAAAACGAGCACCGCGGTGCCGAGATCGGGCTGCTTCGCAATGAGGCCGACCGGCACCATCAAAATCGCAAAGCCGGCGATGTAGTCCCACCAGCGAATCTGCCCCTCGCGTCGCTGGTAGTACCACGCGAGCATCAGCGGCATCGCGATCTTCATCAGCTCGGACGGCTGGATCACGACGCCGACGTTCAGCCACCGTTTCGCGCCCTTGCGTGTGAGCCCGAACATCGCGACCGCGATCAGCAACGCGACGCCGAACGTGTAAAGCGGCACGGCGAAGCGCATCAGCGTCGGCGGCGGAATGTTGGCGAGGATCCACATCAGGCCGAACGTCAGCATGATATTGCGCAGTTGGTCTTCCACGCGGCCGGGCATGTCGAGGCTCGCGCTGTAGAGCGTCACGATCCCGACGCACAGCAGCAAGAACACGATCAGCGCGAGCGGGCGGTCGAAGCCCGCGAACATGCGCTTTGCCCGGTCGATCCAGGCGCGCTTGTCGAGTTGCATCCTGTCTCCCTTATTCGTCGATGCCGCCCGTAGGCGTCAAGGTTTGGACGGTGTCGCGGCTATCGTTGCGCGGGATGGCGGGCGTCGATGCCGCCGCCGGGCCTTTCGGCGCGCGCTTCCTGTTCGGCGCAACGGCACTCGCCGGGGCGGCGGGTGCAGCAGCCGATGCCGACGCTGCGGCCGGAGCGGAGGCACCGCGCGCCGCGCCCGTAACGGCACGCGAAGCCGCCAGTGCGGGCGCCGCCGCTGGCGCCCCGCCCGCGACGACCCGCGAAGCCGCCTTCGCAACCGCAGGATTCGACGCCGCCGCCGGCGAAAACGCCGCCGATTTGTTCGCCACCGATGCCGGCAGTGCCGCATCGACCGCCGTTTGCGGGCCGCCGATCACAGGCATGCCGGTATCTTCCGTCGCCGATGCCGCCGCCGCCACGGCCGCCGCCTGCGCGCCGGGCTTGAGTCGGTCGACGAGGTAATAGTCGAGCACCTTGCGCGCGATCGGACCGGCCGATTCCGCGCCCCAGCCGCCGTTCTCGACGATCAGCGCCACCGCGATCTTCGGCTGTTCCGCCGGCGCGAATGCGATAAAAAGCGCGTGATCGCGCAGATGCTCGGCGATCGCGTGGCCCTTGTAGTTCGCGCCCTGCAGCGAATAGACCTGCGCCGTGCCGGTCTTGCCCGCCGCAAGATACGGCGCGCCGATGAATACCTTCGACGCCGTGCCGTTCGTGACGACCCCTTCCATCGCGCGCTTGATCACGTCGATGTCCTGCTGGCGGACGGCGATCTTGTCGGTCGGGCCGCGGACCGTCGCGCGCATCGCCTTCGTGATCGGATTTTCGATGTCGCGCACGAGGTGCGGCTTCATCACCACGCCGTTGTTCGCGAGCGTCGCGGTCGCGTGCGCGAGCTGGAGGATCGTGAACGAGTTGTAACCCTGCCCGATGCCGAGACTGATGGTCTCGCCTTCGTACCAGCGCTGCTGCTCGGGCTTGCGATACGCCTTCTTCTTCCATTCCGTCGACGGAAGAATGCCGCGCGCCTCACCCGAAATATCGATGCCGGTAATCTGGCCGAAACCCCACGGTTTCATGAAGCCGGCCATCGCGTTCACGCCGAGATCGCGGGCAAGTATGTAGAAATACGTGTCGTTCGAGACGACGATCGCGCGGTTCATGTCGACCCAGCCCTGGCCCGAACGCACGTCGTTGCGGAACGTGTGGCCGCCGAACGTGAAGTAGCCAGGGTCCTGGAAGCCCCAGCCGGGCGTGCGTTTCTTGAGCGTGAGCGCGGCCAGTGCCATGAACGGCTTGTACGTCGAGCCCGGCGGATACGTGCCGTGCAGCGGACGATTGAGCAGCGGATGATCGGGCGAGTTGTTGAGCGTGTCCCAGGTCTGCTGGTCGATGCCGTCGACGAAGGAATTTGGATCGAAGCTCGGCGCGGAGACGAACGCGAGGATGTCGCCGGTGGAAGGCTCGATCGCGACGAGCGCGCCTTTCTTGCCCGCGAACGTCTGCTCGGCGACCTGCTGCAAGCCGATATCCAGCGATAGCACGAGATTGTTGCCGGGCGTCGCCTGCGTGCGCGACATCGTGCGCACCGGCCGGCCGCCCGCCGTCACTTCGACTTCCTCGAAGCCCGTCAGGCCGTGCAGTTCCGTCTCATAACTCTGCTCGACGCCGATCTTGCCGGTGTAATCCGTGCCCTTGTAGTTGTTCGCGTCAAGACGCGGGTCGTAGTGTTCCTGATCGGCGTCGTTCTGGTCGCTGGCGTTGTCGATGCGTTCCTGGTCGCGCTGCGAAATCCGCCCGATATAGCCGATCACGTGCGCCGCCGTCGGCCCGAGCGGATATTGGCGGAAGAGGCGCGCGCGCACTTCGACGCCGGGAAAGCGATAGCGCTGCGCCGTGAAGCGGGCAACTTCCTCGTCGGTCAGGCGCGTGCGAATGGGCAGGCTCTCAAAATTCTTCGAATCTTCGAGCAGCTTTTTGAAGCGGCGGCGGTCGCGGGAGTCGATCGGGATGACTTGCGCGAGTGCGTCGATTTCTTCGTCGAGCGTCCCGCCGATCTTCGATGGCGTGATTTCGAGCGTGTAAGCCGAATAATTCTTTGCGAGCACGATGCCGTTGCGGTCGGTGATGATGCCGCGGTTCGGCACGATCGGCGCAACGGAGATGCGGTTTTCGTTCGCTTGCAGCGAGTACTTGCTGAAATGCCAGACCTGCAGGTACAAAAAGCGCAGTCCGATCAGCCCGAAGCAGACGAACACGAACAGCCCCGCTGCCGCAACGCGCAGGCGGAATCTCGACAACAGTTGTTCGGCGTTCTTGATTTCGGTCATGCAAGTTTCGCGCTAGGACGCGATTTATTTCAGTGTAGCCACGCCGCGCGAAACCGCCATCAGCGGTGCGCGGCCGTGTTCAGATCGGACGGGTGTCGTCGGGATCGGCTGCGCGCCGTTGCGGCATCAGCAGCAGGAAGCTCGCGACCGGCCACAGCAGCGCTTCGACGAAACCGTCGATCAGATAGCCCCAGCCGGGGAACGCTGCGCCCGTCAGAAGACGAATCACGAACGGCACGATCTGCGCGCCGACCAGCAACGGCGCGACGACGAACGTCTGCACGGGCAGCGACATCCAAAGCACGCGCCGGTGAATCGTGATCGCGCCATACGACAGCAGCGTATACGCGAGCGCGTGTTCGCCGAGCAGGCTGGCATTGTGCACGTCCATCAGGAGGCCGAGCATGAACGCGATGCCCATCCCGACCTTGCGCGGCTGGTGGACGTTCCAGAAGAGCAGCACGACCGCGACGAAATCGGGGACGCCAACCAGCCGGCCCCACGGCATCAGGTTCAGCAGAAAGGCCGCGGCCAGGCTGAAAGTGATGAAGTACGGATTGACCGGTTGCAGGATGTATTGCGGACGATTCATTGCGCGACTCCGGACGCGGCTCTCGGGAGATGCGCCTTCCTGCTCTTGTGCGGCGTCGCTGCGGACGCGGGCTTGGGTGCGGCGGCCGCTCCGGACGCTGGCGCTGCCGGTTTTGCGGCGACGGGTGCCGCAGGCTTCGCGGCGGCGGCGCTGCTGGCCGGCCCTGCAGGCGCTGCGGCCGATGCCGCGCTGCCCGCGGCCGGAACCGCCGTCTTTGATCCCTTACCCTTCTTGCCCTTGTTTTCCTTCGCCTCTTTCGCGGCGGCAGCGGCTTCGACTTCGATAGGATTCGGCGGCACGTTCACGTTGTAATGCAGCACAAGCAACTGGCGCGCGCCGCGCACCGGCGCGACCGGAAGGCAAACGACGCGCGCGAACGCGGTATCCGCCTGTTTGTCGACGCGCACGACCTTCGCCACGGCGAGCCCCGGCGGATAAATGCCGTCGAGGCCGCTGGTCACGAGTTCGTCGCCGGCCTGGACGTCGGCGCTGATCGGCACGAATCGCAGATCGAGCGTGTCACCCTTCGGCGTGCCGTAAATCACGCTGCGCAGGCCCGTCCGCACGATCTGCACGGGCACGGCCTGATCCTTGTCGGACAGCAGCGTGACTTCGGATTGCAGCGGAAAGACGCGCGTCACCTGACCGATCACGCCGTCCTCGTTGACGACCGGGGCGCCGTCCTGGATGCCCTGCTGCGCGCCCTTGCCGATCACGACCTTCTGCGTGAACGGATCACGCGTGTCGTACTGCACTTCGGCGGGCGTGGTTTGCGTCGTTGCGCGCGATTGCAGGTTCAACAGCGCACGCAAATGCGTGTTTTCGATGCTCAGTTGCGAGGCATCACCGGCCTTGATCGATAGCTGGAGGTTTTTATCGGCGAGGGCCTGGTTTTCGTTGCGCAGCGCAGCGCTGGTGACGGCCAGATCGGTTGCGCCCATGAAGATGTCGCGTGGCACGAGCGCGGCGCGCTGCAAAGGATAAAGGCCCGCGCCAAGCACGCCGCGAACGATTTCGAGCGTGTTGAAGCGGGCATCGGAGATGAGCAGCGCGATTGCGAGCACCACGAAGAAGATCAGCCGCGCGAGCGCAGACGGGCCTTGCTTGAAAAGTGGCGGCGGACTGTATTCCATGGTCGGCGCCGAGGGCGTGAGCGGTTGGACGAAGCTGCAGGCACGAGGCTCGTGGCCCGACCTGCCCTACGCTGTTTCGACAACGGCCCGGGATGAGCCGGGCCGTGCGGGCGTCGCGTGACGCGGGGTGCTGTTTCAGTGCGTCGGGGTCATCTGGAAAACGCGCCCTGTCGACTTTACTCGTAGGAGAAGATGCTGCCGAGCTTGTCCATGCGCTCGAGCGCCATGCCCGAACCGCGCACGACGCACGTCAGCGGATCTTCCGCGACGAGCACCGGCAGGCCGGTTTCTTCGGCAAGCAGGCGGTCGAGGTCGCGCAGCAGCGCGCCGCCGCCGGTCAACATCATGCCGCGTTCGGCGATGTCGGCGCCGAGTTCCGGCGGCGTCTGTTCCAGCGCGATCTTCACCGACGAAACGATCTGGTTCAGCGGATCGGTCAAAGCTTCGAGAATTTCGTTGCTCGAAATGGTGAAGCTGCGCGGAATGCCTTCGGAGAGATTGCGGCCCTTGACTTCCATCTCCTTGACTTCGGAGCCCGGGAAAGCCGAACCGATTTCCTTCTTGATGGCTTCGGCGGTTTGCTCGCCGATCAGCATGCCGTAATTGCGGCGGATGTAGTTGACGATGGCTTCGTCAAATTTATCTCCGCCGACGCGCACCGAGCCCTTGTACACGATGCCGCCGAGCGAGATCACGCCGACTTCCGTCGTGCCGCCGCCGATGTCGACGACCATCGAGCCCGTGGCTTCCGACACCGGCAGCCCCGCGCCGATCGCAGCGGCCATCGGCTCCTCGATCAGGTAGACCTGCGAGGCGCCGGCGCCGTGCGCGGCTTCCTTGATCGCGCGGCGTTCGACTTGCGTGGAACCGCACGGCACGCAGATGATGATGCGCGGCGAAGGCGAGAACATCCGCGATTCGTGCGCAGTCTTGATGAACTGCTTGATCATCTGCTCGGTGACGGTGAAATCGGCGATCACGCCGTCTTTCATCGGGCGGATCGCCTCGATGTTGCCCGGCACCTTGCCGAGCATCTGTTTGGCTTCCTTGCCGACCGCCTGAATGGTCTTCTTGCCGTTCGGGCCGCCTTCCTGGCGGATGGAAACCACGGACGGCTCGTCGAGGACGATGCCCTTGCCGCGCATGTAGATCAGCGTGTTGGCGGTACCGAGATCAATCGCCAGGTCGTTGGAAAAGTAGCTGCGCAAAAAACCGAACATTCAAAAATCCTGTCTCGCTGGGAGCCGTGCCTCGCTTCGAGCGCCTGGGACGGCAGCGGAAAAAATAACAGTTTGCAGGCAGCGAGAGGTGTCGCCGCGTGATGCAAAACTGCGAAGAAATCTACCGGAGGATGCGAATCAACAAGCCAAACCTTTCTCGCAAAAAGTGAATCAGGGAGAAGGCCGCTGTTCAATCGATCCGGATTTGGGTCGAACGCGTAATGATACCTTATAATTTTGGATGATCTATAGGAAATGGACGGTACTTTTTGCCGTCATCAGGCCCGTTTTCAGGACCGCCTTCCAGTGACGTAACTCTCTGTCGCAACGAATATTTTCGCTTTCGTGACAGTCCCAGCTTTCTCCGGTGATCGAATGTCTTTGACCCTGACCGATGTAAAACGCATTGCGCACCTCGCGCGGCTCGAATTGCCCGAACAGGAGGCCGAACCGACGCTCGCGCGTCTGAACGACTTCTTCGGCCTCGTCGAGCAGATGCAGGCCGTCGATACGACCGGCATCGAGCCGCTCGCGCATCCGATCGAGCAGATCGAAGAGGTGGCATTGCGTCTGCGAAACGACGCAGTTACAGAGCAGGTAAACCGCGAAGAGTTCCAGCGCTCGGCGCCCGCCGTGCAAGATGGCCTCTTTCTCGTGCCGAAGGTGATCGAATAAGCGGGGCTTAAGCCAAGCGGCTTCGCTTACCGGACTCAAGCCCGGCGCGCGTCCCGAATGACGCGGCGCCCATCAGGAAACACGCAATGCATCAGAAAAGTCTGACCGAACTGCGCGCGGCGCTCGACGGAAAGGAAATCTCCGCCAGCGAACTCGCGCAGATCTACCTGCAGCGCATCGAAGCCGCGAAGGATTTGAACGCCTTTATCAGCGTCGATCGCGATCTCACGCTCGCGCAGGCGAAAGCCGCCGACGCGCTCATCGCGCAAGGCAACGCCGGTCCGCTCACCGGCTTGCCGATAGCGCACAAGGACGTGTTCGTCACGCGCGACTGGGCATCGACGGCGGGGTCGAAAATGCTCGAAAACTACGCGAGTCCGTTCGATGCGACCGTCGTCGAGCGCCTGGGCCGCGCCGGCATGGTGACGCTCGGCAAGACCAACATGGACGAATTCGCGATGGGTTCGTCGAACGAGAACTCGCATTTCGGCGCCGTGAAGAACCCGTGGGATCTGAAAGCCGTGCCGGGCGGCTCGTCGGGTGGCTCGGCGGCGGCTGTCGCCGCGCGCCTCGCGCCCGCCGCGACAGGTACAGACACCGGTGGCTCGATCCGCCAGCCCGCCTCGTTCACCGGCATCACCGGCATCAAGCCGACATACGGCCGCGTGTCGCGCTTCGGAATGATCGCGTTCGCGTCGTCGCTGGATCAGGGCGGGCCGATGGCGCAAACCGCCGCAGATTGCGCGACGCTCCTCAACGCGATGGCCTCGTTCGACGAACGCGATTCCACGAGCCTCCAGCGCGAGGACGAAGACTACACGCGCTATCTCGGCCAGCGCTGGTCGGGCGACGATGCCGCGAAGCCGCTTGCCGGCCTGCGCATCGGCATGCCGAAGGAGTACTTCGGCCCGGGCCTCGCTGACGACGTGCGCGCCGCCATCGATGCTGCGCTCAAGCAATACGAAGCGCTCGGCGCAACGCTCGTCGAAGTGTCGCTGCCGAAAACCGAGCTCTCGATTCCCGTGTACTACATCATCGCACCGGCGGAGGCTTCGTCCAATCTGTCGCGCTTTGATGGCGTGCGCTACGGCCATCGCGCGGCGCACTACACCGACCTGCTCGACATGTACAAGAAATCGCGCGCGGAAGGCTTCGGCCCCGAAGTGAAGCGCCGGATTCTGGTCGGGACGTACGTGCTGTCGCATGGCTACTACGACGCGTATTACCTTCAAGCGCAGAAAATCCGCCGCATCATCGCGCGCGATTTTCAGGAAGCGTTCAGCCATTGCGACGTCATCATGGGCCCGGTCGCGCCGACCGTCGCATGGAACCTCGGCGAAAAGGCCGACGATCCTGTCCAGATGTACCTCGCCGACATCTACACGCTGTCGACGAGCCTTGCGGGCCTGCCCGGCATGAGCGTGCCGTGCGGCTTCGGCGCTGGCGCCAATGCTAAGCGGCCGGTCGGCCTCCAGATCGTCGGCAACTATTTCAACGAAGCCCGGATGCTCCAGGTCGCCGACGCGTTCCAGCGCGCGACCGACTGGCATCAAAAATCACCATCGGCACCGGCGGGAGTATGAGCATGGAGTGGGAAGTCGTAATCGGTCTCGAAACGCACGCGCAGTTGTCGACGGTCTCCAAGATTTTCTCGGGCGCATCGACGCAATTCGGCGCGCCGGCGAACACGCAGGCTTGTCCCGTCGATCTCGCGTTGCCGGGCGTGCTGCCGGTCATGAACCGCGGCGCCGTCGAGCGGGCGATCCGTTTCGGTCTCGCGATCGGCGCGCATATCGCGCCGCGCAGCGTTTTCGCGCGCAAGAACTACTTTTATCCTGATCTGCCGAAGGGCTACCAGATCAGTCAGTACGAGATTCCGGTCGTACAGGGCGGCACGCTGACGATTCAGGTCCCGGCCAATGAGAAAACCGGCAAGGACGCGTACGAGAAGATCGTCAACCTGACGCGCGCGCATCTCGAAGAAGACGCCGGCAAGTCGCTGCACGAAGACTTCGCAGGCATGACCGGCATCGACCTGAACCGCGCTGGCACGCCGCTGCTCGAAATCGTCACCGAGCCGGAAATGCGCAGCGCCGCCGAAGCCGTCGCCTATGCAAAGGCGTTGCACACGCTCGTCGTGTGGCTCGGCATCTGCGACGGGAACATGCAGGAAGGCTCGTTCCGATGCGACGCGAACGTGTCCGTGCGGCCGGTCGGACAGGCGGAATTCGGCACGCGCGCCGAAATCAAGAACCTGAATTCGTTCCGCTTCCTCGAAGAAGCGATCCAGTACGAAGTGCGCCGCCAGATCGAGCTGATCGAGGACGGCGGCACCGTCGTGCAGGAAACGCGACTCTACGATCCCGACAGGCGCGAAACGCGGTCGATGCGTAGCAAGGAAGACGCGCACGATTATCGCTATTTCCCCGATCCGGACCTGATGCCGCTCGTGATCGATCACGACTGGGTCGTGCGCGTGCGCGAAGCGCTGCCCGAGCTTCCAGAAGCGATGCAAACGCGCTTCGAAGCGCAATATGGCCTGACGCGTTACGACGCGGCGGGGCTCACTTCGTCGAAGGCGATGGCGGCTTACTACGAAGCGCTTGTCGGCAAGGCGGGCGCGGCGCAGGCAAAGGTCGCGGCTAACTGGCTGATGGGCGACGTTTCAGCGCAATTGAACCGCGAATCGCTGGATATCGATGCTTCGCCGGTGTCGAGCGCGCAACTCGCGCTGATTCTGCAGCGTATCGCCGATGGCACGATTTCCAACAAGATCGCGAAGGACATCTTCCAGGCGATCTGGGACGAAAAAGCCACCGACGAAGCGGCCGCCGACCGCATCATCGAAGCGAAGGGCCTGAAGCAGATTTCCGACACGGGCGCGCTCGAAGCGATCATCGACGAGGTGCTCGCGGCGAACCAGAAATCGGTTGACGAGTTCCGCGCGGGCAAGGAAAAGGCGTTCAACGCGCTGATCGGCCAGGCGATGAAGGCGACCAAAGGCAAGGCAAATCCGCAGCAGGTCAACGAGCTTTTGAAGAAGAAACTATCCTGATAGCCTTTGCAGGTCAGGAATCAACGGGCTGTTGCCGGTCTAGCTTGGCAGCGGCCCGTTTTCATTTGGAGCGCGACGTGGCAAAAAAACCCGAACTCGACGATTTTCGCGTGCCGTTCTTCGATGGCGGAAAGAAGCTCAAGACGTTCGATCTCACCTCGGTCGATTGCGCCGCGAAACCGTTTTCGCTCGGATCGAAGGAAGCGGACCGGGCGCGTTTGTCGGAGATCGGCGCGCAGCTCGACGAGTTGCAGGAGAAATTGCACGCACAGCGCAGCCAGCGCGTATTGCTCGTGCTGCAAGGCATGGACACGAGCGGCAAGGACGGAACGATCCGGGCCGTGTTCCACGAAGTCGATCCGCTTGGCCTGCGCATCGTGCCGTTCAAGGCGCCGACCGAAACCGAACTGGCGCACGATTTTCTCTGGCGCATCCATTCGCAGGCGCCGAAAGTCGGCGAATTGTGCGTGTTCAATCGCAGCCACTACGAGGACGTGCTCGTGCCGCGCGTGTTGAACGCCATCGACGATGACGAATGTGAGCGGCGCTACCGGCATATCCGCGAATTCGAGGCGCTACAGGCTGACAGCGGAACGACGGTCATCAAATGTTTTCTGCACATTTCGAAGGACGAGCAGCGCCAGCGCCTGCAGGCGCGCATCGACGATCCGACCAAGCACTGGAAATTCGATACGTCCGATCTCGAAGCGCGCAAGCAATGGGACGATTATCAGAAGGCGTACGCAACGGCGCTCGGCGCGACATCCACGGAATTCGCGCCGTGGTATGTCGTTCCGGCTGATTCGAAGTCGCATCGCAATGTCATGATCGCGGAGTTGCTGTTGCGCACGCTTCAGGGAATGAAGCTCGCGTTTCCGCCGGCGAAGGAGACGCTTAAGGGCGTCATCGTCGAGTAAGCGCATACCAAACACAACACGGAAGGAAAAAGAACATGTTTCGCGTCATCACCGCCAATCTGAACGGCATCCGCTCGGCGGCCAGAAAAGGCTTCTTCGACTGGTTCGGCGAGCAGAACGCGGACGTCGTCTGCGTGCAGGAAATCAAGTGCTCGCAGGACGATCTCACGCCGGAATTCCTCGCGCCGCACGGCTTCCAGGGCTATTTCCAGCACGCGGTGAAAAAAGGCTACAGCGGCGCCGGACTCTATACGCGGCATGAACCGGATGAAGTCGTCATCGGCTTCGGCAGCGAGGAGTTCGATCCTGAAGGACGCTATGTGGAAGCGCGCTTCGGGAAGCTTTCCGTGGTGTCGGTGTACGTGCCGTCGGGGTCGAGCGGCGATGAGCGCCAGCAGGCCAAGTACCGCTTCATGGACGAATTCATGCCGCATCTCGCGGAGTTGTCGAAGGAACGCGAGGTGATTCTTTGCGGCGACGTGAACATCGTCCACAAGGAAATCGACATCAAGAACTGGAAGAGCAATCAGAAGAATTCGGGTTGCCTGCCGGAAGAGCGCGAATGGCTGACGAAGCTGTTCGATAACGTCGGGTACGTCGACGTTTTCCGCACACTCGACCAGCGCCCCGAGCAATACACGTGGTGGAGCAATCGCGGACAGGCTTACGCGAAGAACGTCGGGTGGCGGATCGATTACCAGATCGCGACCGCGGAAGTCGCGGCGACCGCGAAAGGGACGTCGGTGTATCGCGAGGTGAAGTTCAGCGACCACGCGCCGCTGACGGTCGATTACGACTGGAAAGTGAAAAAGTGAGCTAGCGGCCGTTCTTCTTGAAGCGGCCCATTCCCGCATACGCCGGCAACTGGTCGATCGTCTTGCCAATCGCCTTAGCGTAGAGCGGCATCATGTCCGGCATGCGCTTGAGCAAATCCTGCTTCCGCTCCGAGCCATACGGATGCATCCAGATGAAGCCGTTGTCCGAGCGTCGCGTCGCCGTATCGATCTTGTTCCACAGCGTGATCGCCGCGCGCGGATCGTATCCGGCGCGCGAGGCGATCTCGCTGCCGATCACGTCGGCTTCGGTTTCGTCGGCGGGCGAGTAGCGCATCGCCAGCAACTGCTCGCCGATGCCTAGCTGCGTCGAACCCATGTCCACGTAGCCGAAAAGCTGCGGCACCGTGCCCGAAAACAGTTGCGCGGCCTGCTGCCGGCCGAGCCGCTCGCGCGCGTGCTCGCGCAGCGCGTGCGCGATCTCATGGCCGGCCATCATGCCAATTTCGTTGTCGTTCAGATGCAGCTTGTCGATCAGCCCGCTGTAGATCACGATCTTGCCGCCCGGCAGGCAATACATGCGGATCTCGTTCGACTTGACGACGTTGATCTCCCACTTCCATTGCTTCGAGCGGTCGTTCCACTTCAGCGCGAACGGAATCTCGCGATTCACGATATCGCGCGCGCGTTTGACGAGCGCGTTGTCGTCATTCAGCAGCGTCTTGTTGTGCTCCGCTTCGCGCAGGATCTGGACGTATTCCTGCGCCGCCTGCGTTTCAAGCGTCGCCGACGGAATCAGGTTGCGAAAGAGCGCGGTATTGCCGAAGCGGATTTGATTGCTGGGCGCGGAATAGGGACGCTGGGGGTCTTGCGCGTGAGACGGTGCGACCGGCACAAACGCCAGCGCGAACAAGGCGAAAACGTTCAAAAACGCGGCGCGGAACGGGACATGCACCGTCATCGTTGTGCTCTCCAGGGCGCGATTTTCGGCAACAGTAACATGCCCGGAATGGAGAGCGCAGTGCAGATCATGAAGTACTCGAACCAGCCCGTCTGCGCCACGATGAATCCGCTCGACGCCGACGCCAGCGTGCGCGGCACCGAAGCGAGGCTCGTGAAAAGCGCGAACTGCGTCGCGGTGTAGCGCGGGTCGGTCGTGCTCGCGATGTAGGCGATGAACGCCGCCGTGGTCAGGCCCGTCGCGAAGGTTTCGAATCCGTACAGTACGCCGAGCGCGAGCGGCGACGGCCCGATCTTCGCGAGCCACGCAAAGCCGAGCGTCGAGACGATTTGCAGCACGCCGAAAATCCACAGGCCGCGCGCGGTACCGATCTTCACGAGCCACACTCCGCCGATAATGCCGCCCGCGATGCTCGCCCAGAACGCGACCGTCTTTGCGATCACGCCGATTTGCGTCATGTTGAAGCCGATATCGAGGAAGAACGACGTTGATAGCGTGGTCGCCATGACGTCGCCGAGCTTGTACAGGAAGATGAAGCCGAGCACGAGCAGCGCCGTGCGCCAGCCGCCGCGCGTGATGAACTCATGAAACGGCTCGACGATCGCTTCGCGCAGGTTCTTCGGCGGCTCGCCGTGCACTTCCGGTTCCTTGACGACGAGCGTCAGCACCATGCCCGGCAGCATGAACGCCGCCGTGATGATGAAGACCGTGGTCCACGGCAGATGGTCGGCGAGGATCAGCGCGAGCGAGCCTGGAATGAGCGCGGCGATCTTGTACGCGTTCACGTGGACGGCGTTGCCGAGGCCCTGCTCGGCGTCGTGCAGCAGTTCTCGGCGATAGGCGTCGATCGCGATGTCCTGGCTCGCGCCGAAGAACGCGACGAGCGCGGTGAGCGCGGCGACCGTCCAGATTTCCTTCGCCGGTGAAACGAAGCCCAGCGTGCCGATCGCCACCGCAACCAGCAATTGCGTGACGATCATCCAGCCGCGCCGCCGCCCCGGCCGCCAGCCGGGCAGGCGCGGCACGTAGCGGTCCATCAGCGGCGCCCAGACGAACTTCCACGTATAGGGAAACTGGATCAGCGCGAAGAGGCCGATTTCCTTCAGGTTGACGCCCTCGGTGCGCAGCCACGCCTGCACCAGATAGACGAGCGTGAAGAGCGGCAGACCCGAGGTGAAGCCGAGAAAGACGCAAATCAGGATGCGCGCGTTGAGGAACGCGCGCCAGCCGGGATGTTCTTCGTGAGCAGTAAGAGCGGGCGCCTCATGTGGCGAGTTGGGCATATCGTTGGAGGCAATGCGGTTGTCGATGCGCGAGCGTTGCGGCAGCTAGCCGCGCTTCACGCGATAGACCGCAAGACTACCACGCCAGTTCGCGCCCCAACGGATCGACTGTCCGCCGTGCAGCACCACGCGATCGAGTATCTCGATGCCGACTTCGGGCGCCAGCGCCTCGAAATCCTTGATCGTCAAAACGCGCACGTTCGGCGTGTTGTGCCATTGATAAGGCAGCGATTTCGACACTGGCATGCGCCCTTGAATCACCGCCAGCCGATGCGGCCAGTATCCGAAATTCGGGAACGACACGATGCACTCGCGCCCCACACGCACCGTCTCGCGCAGGATCGCGGCGGTCTGGTGGATCGTCTGCAGCGTCTGCGAGAGGACCGCGAAGTCGAAGCTGTCGTCTTCGAAGAGGCGCAGGCCGTCTTCCAGATTCTGCTGGATCACGTTCACGCCTTTTTGCGCGCAGGCGAGCACGCCGGCATCGTTGATTTCGATGCCGTAGCCGTTCACATCGAGTTCCTCGCCGAGCAGCGACAGGAGTGATCCGTCGCCGCAGCCGAGATCGAGGACGGTCGAGCGCGGTTCGACCCAGCGCGCGATCGCGCGGAAGTCGGAGCGCAGCGAGAGGGAGTCGAGCGTGTTCTGGTTCATGCGCCCACCTCGGCGGCAATGCGTTCGTAATAGGCGCGCATCAGGTTGTGATAGCGCGCGTCGTCGAGCAGGAAAGCGTCGTGGCCATGCGGCGCGTCGATTTCGGCGTAGCTCACGGTGCGCTTGTGATCGAGCAGCGCCTTCACCAGTTCCCGCGAGCGCGCGGGGGCGAAACGCCAGTCGGTGGAGAAGCTCGCGATCAGGTATTTCGCGGTCGTGTGGGCGAGCGCCTTCGTCAGGTCGCCTTCGAACGCCTTCGCCGGATCGAAATAATCGAGCGCGCGCGTGATCAGCAGGTATGTGTTGGCGTCGAAGTATTCAGCGAATTTGTCGGCCTGATAACGCAGATACGACTCCACTTCAAACTCGACGTCGAAGTTGAAGTTGTACGCGTCGAGCGCGCCTTCCGCGCGGCGCAGCGCCCGGCCGAACTTGACGGCCATGTCGTCGTCGGAGAGATATGTGATGTGGCCGATCATCCGCGCGACGCGCAAGCCGCGGCGCGGCTTCACGTTGTGCGCGTAGTAGTCGCCGCCGTGGAAATCGGGATCGGAGAGGATCGCCGAGCGCGCCGTCTCGTTGAACGCGATGTTCTGCGCGGAGAGCTTCGGCGTCGACGCGATCACGATGCAGTGGCCTATCCGCTCCGGGTACATCATGCTCCACGCCAGTGCCTGCATGCCGCCGAGGCTGCCGCCCATGACGGCGGCAAAGCGCTCGATGCCGAAGGTATCCGCGACGCGCGCCTGTGCGTGCACCCAGTCCTCGACTGTCACGACGGGAAAGCTCGCGCCGTAAGGCTTGCCGGTGGATTGATCGATGCTCATCGGCCCGGTCGACCCGAAGCACGAGCCGAGATTGTTCACGCCGATCACGAAGAAGCGATTGGTGTCGAGCGGCTTGCCGGGGCCGACCATGTTGTCCCACCAGCCGACGTCCTTCGGGTTATCGGCGTAGACGCCCGCGACGTGATGCGACGCGTTCAGCGCATGGCAGACAAGCACGGCGTTCGAGCGCGCGGCGTTCAGCTCGCCATAGGTCTCGACGACGAGATCGTAGTCGGCGAGGAGACTGCCGTTCTGCATGCGCAGCGGCTCGGAGAAATGCAGTGTTTGGGGCGTGACGATACCGATCGATTCCATTCATTCCGCCTTGAGTGACTTAGGCGGCTAAACGGTGTCGGCGATGCGCGAGAAGGGACGATGCGCGGCTGACGACCTCTTTAGCCGCATTTATAGTGAACCCGGCGAAGGGTTCGCGCGCCCGCAATCGAGTCAGCAAATCGGCGCGTCAGTGCAATTCGAGATAGCGAAGAAGTATAGCGGAAAATGCGCAAACGTCAGTTGCGCGGCAGGAGCGAACGCAGCGACCTCACGCGCTGATCGACGTAGTGCGGCTTTCCAGTGCCGGGGCGTCGGAGCGACACCTGACCGCTGGCGTCGCGCCGATTCGGCAGATGGCCGACGATCCACACTGTGCGGATGCCGAGCCGCTTGTAGCGCTTCAGATGCCCGTGCGTGTCCTCGACGAGAATCGCGTCCGACATCCGCACGCCCGCGCTGCGCATCGCGCGGCGGAGCATGCCGGCGTCGGGTTTCGCGCGCCAGGTGCCGCGATGCTGCATGTCCTCGATAGCGATCACGCGCTCGAACAGCCTGCCGATGCCCAGTTCCGCGAGCACGGCGTGCGCGTAGAGCGTCGGGGCGTTGGTCAGCACGATCTTGCGTCCGGGCAGCGCGCGTACCATCCGCGCCAGGCCGCGCTCGGCGCGCACCATCGATTTCAGGTCGGCGAACGTGTGGACGACGCGCAGGAAATCGGCGGGATCGACGCCGTGATGGCGCACGAGGCCGAGCAGTGTCGCGCCGTAACGCACCGTGTAGCCGACGCGCAGCCGGTTCGCTTCATCGAGATCGACGTTCAGCGTATCGATGATGTACTGCGTCATCGCCTTGTTGATCGCCGGAAAAATCTCGTGCGACGCGTGATGCAGCGTGTTGTCGAGGTCGAAGAGCCAGACGGGACCGCGCTCTTTGACGCGACGCCGCCGTTGAGTGCGGGTGGTTTTCATGCGCGGGGAGAAGAAAGGACGGCGCAGCGTGGGCTGCGCCGGTGAGGCGAAAAAGGCTCAGTGCGAGCGGATCATCGTGCCGAAGGGCTGCTCGGTCAGGATTTCGAGCAGCACCGAATGCTCGATCCGCCCGTCGATGATGTGCACCGAGCGCACGCCGCTTTTCGCGGCATCGAGCGCCGACGAGATCTTCGGCAGCATGCCGCCGGAGATCGTGCCGTCGGCGAAGAGGGCGTCGATCTCGCGCGCCGAGAGATCGGTGAGCAGGTTGCCTTCCTTGTCCATCACGCCGGGGATGTTCGTCATCATGACGAGCTTCTCGGCGTTGAGCACGACCGCCAGCTTGCCCGCGACGAGATCGGCGTTGATGTTGTACGAGAGACCGTCCTCGCCGAAGCCGATCGGCGAAATCACCGGAATGAACGCGTCATCCTGCAGCGCCTTTACGACGGCCGGGTTGATCGAATCGACTTCGCCGACCTGACCGATATCGATGAACTGGCCCGGATTATCGCGATCCGGCATCTGCAGCTTGCGCGCGTGGATGAGGCCGCCGTCCTTGCCGGTCAGCCCGACCGCCTGCCCGCCAAAATGATTGATCAGCGTGACGATGTCTTGCTGCACTTCGCCGCCAAGCACCCATTCGACGACTTCCATCGTCTCTTCGTCGGTGACGCGCATGCCCTGGATGAACGTACCCTGCTTGCCGATCTTCTTGAGCGCCTGGTCGATCTGCGGGCCGCCGCCGTGGACGATCACCGGATTGATGCCGACCAGTTTCAAAAGGATGACGTCGCGCGCGAAGCCCTGTTTCAGGCGCTCTTCGGTCATCGCGTTGCCGCCGTACTTGATCACGATCGTCTTGCCGTGATACTGGCGGATATAGGGCAGCGCCTCGGCCAGAATTTCGGCTTTCAGGGTCGGCGCGATCTGCGTAAGGTCGGGAAGCTCGGACATGGCGGCAAATGAGGCGAGGGCGGTTTAAACACGCCGAATTGTACAGGACTGACGCAGCGCAGCAGGGCGTTTTGCCGTGCGGCTTGCACGGCGCCGCCAGCGTGGGATCATCGACCTATTTTCAGCGGGAAAGACGATGGCGACGGAGCAGAAGCACGAGGGCGATGGCAGCGCAGAGTCGTGTTCGCGATGCGGCGCAACGTTTCGCTGCGGATCGCTCGCGGGCGATGCACGGTGCTGGTGCGGGTCGATGCCCGGATTGCCGATCGAGCGGTTGAAGGGCGGGATCGGTTGTCTGTGTCCGGCGTGTCTTGCGAAGGAAATCGAAAATATGCAGCGCGGCGAATAAAAAACGGCGACCGCTTTCGGGGTCGCCGTTCGTCGCTTATTCAGTGAGCTTCTTGGCCGTGCGCCGCTTCGCCGCCGCCGCGCTCGCGTGCTTCGTCGCCAACGAGGTCAGATCACGCGTGAGATCGTCGAACACCGGCTCCCACTGCGCAAACTGCTTCTGCCGATAGAGCGTCGCGGTCGGATACCACGGGCTGTCGGTGCGCTCCAGTTGCCAGACCCAGTGCGGATTGGCGTCGAGCAGGATCCATGTCGGCTTGCCGAGCGCCGCCGCGAGGTGCGCGACGCTCGTGCACACGGTGATCACGAGATCGAGCGAATTGATGAAGGCGGCGGTGTCGTCGAAGGTGTCGAACTCGCCGGTGTGGTCGGCGATCGTCAAGCCGTCTTGCTGCGCGGACGCCACGTCACCCTGCGCGCCCTTTTGCAGCGAGAAGAACGCGACGTTTTCGAGCGCGCCGAACGCCTTCGCATACCGGTCGATCCCCACGCTGCGGAACATGTTGCGCTGATGCGTGGCGCCGCCGCTCCACACGAGGCCCACACGCAACTGTTTCGCAGCAGGCATCTGGGCGCGCCAGTGTGCGGCGCGGTCGACGTCAGCGGAGAGATACGAGCGTTTCGCGGGAATCGATTCGTCGTCGATGTTGAAATAGAGCGGCAGGCTCAGCAGCGGAAACTGGAAATCGTGCGGCGGCAGCTCGGCGTCGTGGGCAACGCATTCGACGTTTTTCGGCGCCATCCGCGCCATCAGCGGATGCAGCGCCTTGAACGCCACCCACACCAGCTTGCCGCCTTGCGCGTGAACCTGCTTCGCCAGCATCGGCACGAAGCGGCAGAACTGGAGCGCGTCGCCGAAACCCTGTTCGCCCCACAGCAAGAGCGTTTTGCCGTGCAACGCCTCGCCATTCCAGCGCGGTACGGCGAACTCCGGATGCGAGCCGCCGAGCTCGTTCGAACCGTCCCAGCGCGTTTCGAAATTCTTCCAGCCGCGTGGATAGTTGCGTTGAAGCAGATCAAGCAGCGACAGGTTGAACGGAAAGCGCGCCATCTGCGGCGCGGTTTCGGCGGCGACGAGGGCGGCGGCGGTCGCGTCGCTCCAGCGTTGCGCTTCTTTCAGCGTGAGACTGTAGTTCGATTGCGCGAGCGCGTTCGACGGATCGATCTGCATCGCGCGCTTGCCCGCCGCGAGCGCATGCTCGAGCTCGCAGCGCTGCGGATAGATGCGCGTGAGGTTTGTCCACGCCTCGATGTCGTTGTTGTTCTCGGCGACGGCTTCTTCCAGCAGCCTGAGCGCTTCGTCCGGGTGGCCCGTCACTTCGAGCGCGACCGCGAAGTTGTTGCGCAGCGTCGGCACGGAGTTATCGATGTCGTATGCACGCTGATAGAACGGCACCGCTTCCGCGTGATGGCCGGCGAGTTGCAGCGCATAGCCCAGATGCCACAGCGCGAGCGCGTGCTGCGGCTCGCGTTCGACGAGATTCGCCGCGACCGTAATCGCTTCGCCGATCGCGCCGCGCTTGAGCATGACGTCGATGAGTTGCAGTCGCGCTTCGATGTGCTCCGGCTGAAGGATCAGCGCGGCCTGCAGCCAGACCGCCTGCTCGGACGTCTGCGAGCGCTGCGCGGCGGCTTGTGCGTTCGCGAAGTAGACAGGCAGCACGCGCGAGATAATGTCGTCCTGAACGACGGCGCGGGTGGAGTGGGTGGCGGGAGTAGGATTGCGGCGAATTTTAGGGCTGCGTGTCATTTTTTGAGCGGACGGCCGGTCCACGTTGTCGGAAAGTAACTTTCGATGGTGTGGCAAACGGCCGATCGCTAACCATTAGACTATTCCGAATTACGGGCGCGGAAACACAGCGATGCATCGCATAACGAACACGGGGCGGGTCAACCTCGGCCATCTTTTCTGGCTGCGCAGTCTTGCGATCATCGGCCAGCTGGTGACGATCGCCGTCGTGCAGATCTTTTACGGCGCCCATCTGCCGATCCCCGCGATGCTGCTCGTGATCAGCATGGAGATTTTTTTCAACGGGCTCACGTGGCTGCGCGTCTCGCGCGCGCGGCCCGAGACGAATCTCGAACTGTTCGGGCAGTTGTTCGTCGATCTTGGCGCGCTTTCGGCGTTGCTGTTTCTTTCCGGCGGCGCAACCAATCCGTTCGTCACGCTCTATATTCCGTCGCTCGCGATCGCCGCCGCCGTTTTGCCGTGGACGATGATGGCCGTCCTCGCGCTCTTCGCCGTGATCTGCTACGCGCTCCTGAGCTACAACTACGTGCCGCTCAACATCGAGAATCCGGCGAATCTGTTCGAATATTTCCGCATGGGGCTGTGGGTGAACTTCATGGTGAGCGTCGGGCTGATCGGCTGGTTCGTGGCGCGCATGTCGCGGGCGCTGCGCCAGCGCGACACCGCGCTCGGCGACGCCCAGCAGCGCCTCCTGCGCGACGAACGCGCCGTCGCGCTGGGCG
Organism: Caballeronia humi; assembly: GCF_001544475.1. Classification (GTDB taxonomy): domain Bacteria; phylum Pseudomonadota; class Gammaproteobacteria; order Burkholderiales; family Burkholderiaceae; genus Caballeronia; species Caballeronia humi. The sequence continues at coordinate 164,735 of NZ_FCNW02000006.1, forward strand.
TGCAGGCGGCGACCGTCGCGCACGAAATCGGCACGCCGCTCTCGACGATCGCGATGCTCGCCGAAGAACTGCGCGATGCCGCATCGAGCGACCGCAACCTCGCGCCCTACTCCGCCGACTTCGAACTGCTTGAACAGCAGATGACGCTCTGCACGTCCGCGCTCGCGCGCCTGCGCAGCCGCGCGAGCGTGCCGTCGAGCCGGCAGCCGCTCGGCGGGTGGCTGGAGAGTTTCGTCGCGCAATGGCGGCTGCGTCATCCACATGTGCGCTTCGAGCGTGTGGGCACGACGCCCGACGACGTATCGATCGACGACACCGTCGCCGTCGGGCAGATCCTCACGATTCTGCTGGATAATGCGGCGCGGGCGAGCAGCGAGTCGGTGACGCTCGCCACGTCGGTCAGGCGCGACGCGGATGAATCGGTGATCGAATTCGATGTCTGCGACCGCGGCCCCGGCATTCCGGCGTCGTTGCGCGGTTCGCTCGGCGCAATGCCCGTCGATAGCACGCAGGGCGGCCACGGCGTCGGCCTGTATCTGGCATTCGCGTCGGCGGCTCGGCTCGGGGGATCGATCGAGCTCACGGCGGCCAGCCCGCGCGGCACGTGCGCCGTGCTGCGCTTGCCGGAAACGAGCGCGACGGCACCCGATTCACGCGCGGGAAAGATGCAACAGGGCGGCCACGCGTCCGCCACCACGGAGAAAAAAGCATGAGTGACATGAACTTCCTGATCATCGACGACGACGAGGTGTTCTCGGGCATCCTCGCGCGCGGTCTTTCGCGGCGCGGCTATACGCCGCACCAGGCGCACAACGCCGACGAGGCGCTGAAGCTCGCGAATACGCAAAAGTTCAGCCAGATCACGGTGGATCTGCATCTTGGCAACGATTCGGGACTGACGCTCGTCGCGCCGCTGCGCGACTTGCAGCCCGACGCGCGCATTCTCGTGCTGACGGGTTACGCGAGCATCGCGACCGCGGTGCAGGCGGTGAAGGATGGCGCGGACAACTATCTCGCAAAGCCGGCGAACGTCGAGACGATTCTCTCGGCGCTACAGGAACAGGCGAGCGAACAGACGGCGGAAGAAGCGATCGAGCACCCCGCTTTGCTTTCCGTCGCGCGGCTCGAATGGGAGCATATTCAGCGCGTGCTGGCCGAAAACCAGGGCAACATTTCCGCGACGGCTCGTGCGCTCAACATGCATCGGCGGACGTTGCAGCGCAAGCTGGCCAAGAAGCCGGTTCGGCAATGACGCAGTGCGCGCCTCAAATTAGGAAAGCGGAACCCAGGATGCGGAGAGGGAGTGCACTACAATGCCGACGCGCAGATAATAAGTCAGACGTATAGCGATCCGAATCGTTGTGCATTCCCATCCGGACCACGACGTGCCGATGCATTGTGTCCCTGCTGCCAGCCCCGTAGTCGATCTTGCCCTGGAGCACCGTCATGTCATCAAACGCCACCGTCGTTACGCTCAAGCATGCAATCCCGTGCAAGGTTTGCAGCGCCGAGGCAACGCTCTGCGGTGTGGTTGATTTCAATAAATCTTGCGAAGAACGACGGGGGAAACTCCTGGCTTTAAGCGGTGTCCCGATCTACTACCACCGTTGCGGTTCATGTGGCCTTGTGTTCACCAGCAGTTTTGACCACTGGTCTCGGAGCGACTTTTCGGCGCACATTTATAACGACGCGTACGTCGAAATCGATCCTGATTATGTCGATGTGCGTCCCTCTGGCACGGCGCCGGCTATTGTCGATTTCGTTCGCAATGCCAGCGGTCTCAAGCTGCTCGACTACGGCGGCGGTAATGGAAAACTCGCCATGCTGCTGCGCGAGGCGGGCATCGATGCGCGGAGCTGGGACCCCATGGATGCGCACGGCGAGTCGGCACCCCCGCGCGCAGCGTTCGATCTGGTAACAGCGTTCGAGGTATTCGAGCACACACCTGAACCGCTTGCGACCGCCGAACAGGCGCTCGGCGCGCTGAAGGAAGGCGGTGTATTGGTGTTTTCAACGCTGACCATCGATGAGCCGCCGTCAAGAACGCTCGATCATTGGTATATCGCGCCCCGCAACGGACATATCACGATCCACACCGCACGCTCGCTTGATGCGCTCTTCGGCTCATTGGGCTATCAGTTGCGGCACTTTAACGCCGGCTTGCATATGGCATTTCGCGAGCTACCGGCGTGGTTGCCCGGATAACGTGTGAACCCTTGGTTTCGGGCGCTCGAAGCTCGAATGCGGAATAGCTCGAAGCCATAAAAAATGCCGCCCGGCATTCCACCGAGCGGCATTTCCGTAGTCCTAGTTGCGCTATCTACAGCACGTAGCGCGACAAATCTTCATCATCGGCCACTTCGTTCAACGCGCGATCGACGTAGGTCGCATCGATCTTCACCGGCTGGCCCGTGTGATTGCCCGCCGAGAACGACACCTCTTCCAGCAGCTTCTCGATCACCGTATACAGACGCCGCGCCCCGATGTTCTCGGTCTTTTCGTTCACCGAGTACGCAATTTCCGCGAGGCGGCGGATGCCATCGTCGGCGAAATCGAGATGGACGTCTTCGGTCGCGAGCAGCGCCTTGTACTGCTTCACGAGGCTCGCATCGGTGGTATTCAGGATCGATTCGAAGTCGCCGACCGACAGTGAGTCCAGCTCGACGCGAATTGGGAAGCGCCCCTGCAACTCGGGAATCAGATCGCTCGGTTTGGCAAGGTGGAATGCACCGCTTGCGATGAACAGGATGTGATCGGTCTTGATCATCCCGTATTTGGTGTTGATCGTGGTGCCTTCGACGAGTGGCAGGAGGTCGCGCTGCACGCCCGCGCGCGACACTTCCGCACCGCCCGTTTCGCTGCGCGACGCGATCTTGTCGATTTCGTCGAGGAACACGATGCCGTTCTGCTCGACGTTCTGCACCGCCTTCGCCTTGACCTCCTCATCGTTCAGGAGCTTGCCGGCTTCCTCGTCAGTCAGGAGCTTGAGCGCCTCTTTGACCTTCACCTTACGGCGCGTCTTCTTGCCGCCGCCGATGTTCGCGAACATCGAGCGGATCTGCTCGGTCATGTCTTCCATGCCCGGCGGCCCCATGATGTCCATGCCGACCTGCGGCTGTTCGACATCGAGCTCGACTTCCTTCTCGTCGAGGGCGCCTTCACGCAGGCGCTTGCGGAACGTCTGACGGGTCGTATTGTTCGAGTCGTCCGTGGCTTCAGCGGCCGTCGATGCGCCGAATCCGACCTGGCGCGCCGTCGGCAGCAGGATGTCGAGGATGCGGTCTTCGGCGCGTTCCTCGGCCTTCGTGCGCACCTTTTTCATCTCCGATTCGCGCGTCTGCTTGACCGAGATCTCGATCAGGTCGCGCACGATGCTGTCCACGTCGCGGCCCACGTAGCCGACTTCGGTGAATTTCGTGGCTTCGATCTTGATGAACGGCGCGTCCGCGAGCTTCGCGAGACGCCGCGCGATTTCGGTCTTGCCGACGCCGGTCGGTCCGATCATCAGAATGTTCTTCGGCGTGATTTCCTGGCGCAGCGGCTCGGCCACCTGCTGGCGGCGCCAGCGGTTGCGCAGCGCGACGGCGACGGCCTTCTTGGCGCGGCCCTGGCCGATGATATGTTTGTCGAGTTCCGAGACGATCTCGGCGGGAGTCATGGTGGTCATCGCTGGGTCCTTTGGCTGTTCCGGCCTTACTCGATCGTCTCGATGACGCGATTGTGGTTCGTGTAGATGCACATGTCGCCGGCGATCGCGAGCGACTTCTCGACGATGTCGCGCGGCGAGAGCTCGGTGTTCTCGGTCAGCGCCTGCGCCGCGGCCTGCGCATACGCGCCGCCCGAGCCGATCGCGCAGATGCCGTTTTCCGGGTCGAGCACGTCGCCGTTGCCGGTGATGACGAGCGTGGCCTGCGCGTCGGCGGCGATCAGCATCGCTTCCAGGCGGCGCAGCATGCGGTCGGTGCGCCAGTCCTTCGCCAGTTCGACGGCGGCGCGCGTCAGGTTGCCCTGATGCTTTTCGAGCTTGGCTTCGAAGCGGTCGAGGAGGGAGAACGCGTCGGCGGTGCCGCCCGCGAAGCCGACCAGCACCTTGCCGCCATAGATGCGGCGCACTTTTCTCGCGCCGCCCTTCATGACGATGTTGCCGAGCGTCACCTGGCCGTCACCGCCCAGCGCGACCTGGCCGCCGCGTCGCACGGAGACGATCGTCGTGCCGTGAAATTGTTCCATGTGCGTTCCTTTTGAAAACGAAGGACGCGGGCGGCTCGAAAGCCACCGCGCTGTCGAGAAATCGATGGAGTGCGCGGCGCGGGGTTCCGCGCGGATTCGACTTCCGGCAGCCGCGCCGCGCCAACGCCCGTACTGGGCGCGTCCAGTGCATTTTAGGGCGCGCTCCGATTTATCAAGTCGCGTTTTGGAGGCGGGGGAAGAAATCACGCTTTTAGCGAAGGACGAACCGGACGCTCGAAAAGCAAAAAGGCACACGGTTGACGTGTGCCTTTTCAAAGTCGCGGCGTGGCCAGGAGGCGGCGGGTCTCCCACGGCGGGCAAGACCCGCAACGCGACCAGGCCGAAGCGCCGGCCGAAACCCCCGTCAGTCGCCGAACAGCTTCTGGCGCAATTCGCGGCGTTCCTGCGCTTCGAGCGACAACGTGGCGGTCGGGCGCGCGATCAGGCGCGGGATGCCGATCGGCTCGCCCGTTTCCTCGCACCAGCCGTAGTCGCCGGAATCGATGCGAGCGAGCGATTGCTGCACCTTCTTCAGCAGCTTGCGCTCGCGGTCACGCGTGCGCAGTTCGAGGGCATGTTCTTCCTCGATCGTCGCTCGGTCCGCCGGATCCGGCACGATCACCGTTTCCCGCAGATTTTCGGTCGTCTGGCCGGCATTTTTAAGAATGTCGGCCTGCAACTGTTCGAGCCGGCTCTTGAAGAAAGCGAGCTGATCCTCGTTCATGTAATCCTTCTCGCCCATCTTCAGGATTTCGGCTTCGGTCAAGAGTCGTTTCGTCGTCATCTGGCTTGCTTCTTCAATGTGGGGCGATGTCTTACGCACAGCCCGCACTTCTGCGTTGCCCGCTGACAGCGTCGATGCGAAAGTGCTCGCATGGATGGCTGCCGTGACGCGCTTTTTTTTGATCTACGCGTCGACGCGGGGCCGAACTCCTCTGGTAACCGATTGCGGGTGTCCGGGACGACGCCCAAATAAACGTCCTTCCCGCACCTCCGACCTTTGAACGCTTTGTCTCAAATTGTCTTAAATCTTCTTATACCCCGGACAATTCGACTCGCCGCATTCGCGAGGTCCATTCAGTTTTACTGCGTTCCGATCGGCGGCTCTGACCCGCCACACGGACCGCTGCCCTTCTTCAGTGGGGCTGTATTGTAACTGAATCGCAATTTCAGACGATAACCATGGAAAACCCTGTCGATTAGCGCCTGAATCTCAAAAATATAACGCCTGAGCGTTCAAAAAGCGACCAGCGTTCGTTCGAGTGGTCACAGTTTCGAATCGAAAGCCGTCAGAAAAAACGCCGCGCTCAGTGGAGCGCGGCGTTGGGTGCGGGTTATCGCGGGGTATTCACTTCACGAGGCAGGCGTTGAGGCCGTCGGTGATCAGGTCTTGCGGCAGTTCGATGCCGATGAACACCATTTTGCTGTTCTTCTTTTCGATCGGTTGCCATTTGCCGGCGAGATCGCTGCCCATCATCTGGTGCACGCCCTGGAACACGACCTTGCGATCGACGCCCTTCATATAGAGCACGCCCTTATAACGCAACAGGCGCTCGCCATAAATCTGCAGAATGCCGCCGAGGAAGTCTTCGAGGCGGTTCGCGTCGAACGGCTTGTCGCTGCGGTAGACGAACGACTTGATCTTGTCGTCGTGGTGGGCGTGATGGTGATGGTGATGCTCGTGATCGTGGCTGTGGTCGTGGCCGCAGGTCGCGTGATCGTGGTCGTCGTCGTGGGCGTGATCATGCGCGTGAGCGTGATCGTGGTCGTCTTCCACGAGGAAATCAGGGTCGATTTCCAGCTTCGAGTTCAGGTTGAAGCCGCGCAGGTCGAAGATTTCCTTGATGTCGGCGTCGCCGAAATTCACCACGCGGATCGCGGCACGCGGATTCATGTGCACGAGGCGATGCTTCAGATCGTCCAGCGCCGCCGCATCGATCAGGTCCGATTTCGTGATGAACAGGCGATCGGCGAAACCGACTTGCCGTTGCACCACTTCGTGCTCGTCGAGTTGATGGTTGCCGTGCTTTGCATCGACGAGCGTGATGATCGCGTCGAGCAGGAATTCGTCGGCGATGGTGTTGTCCATGAAGAACGTCTGCGCGACGGGGCCCGGGTTCGCCAAACCGGTCGTTTCGATCACGACGCGGTCGAAATCGAGCGTGCCCGCCTTCTTGCGGTCGGCCAGGTCTTCCAGCGCGCGGGCCAGGTCGCCGCGAATCGTACAGCAGATGCAGCCGTTGCTCATCTGGATGATCTGCTCGTTCGAGTCCTGCACGAGAATTTCGTTGTCGATGTTCTCTTCGCCGAATTCGTTTTCGATCACGGCGATCTTCATGCCGTGCTTCTCGTTCAGGATGCGCTTGAGCAGCGTGGTTTTGCCGCTGCCCAGAAAGCCGGTCAGGATGGTTACGGGAATCATGTGGTCGCCTGTGCTTTGAAGTCGAAGAAGGTGATTCGCGCCGCTTTCTCTTTGCCGGTCATGCACCAGAAAGCGGCGATTAGCCGATTATTGAAACATATTTGTCAAGCTGGCGCTCTGCGGACCGCGCCTCGTGGCTAATCAGTTATGGTCGGTCAGGCGATTTGCAATAACAGGCCTTTCAGGTATTCGCCTTCCGGAAACGCCGTCAGAAGCGGGTGATCGACGCCCGCTCCAAGCCGCTTTAGGATGCGCGCGTCGACTTTTGCGTCCGCCGCCGCGCCCGCGACGATCTTCTGGAACAGATCGGCGTCGATCGCGCCGGAGCACGAGTACGTGAAAAGCAGCCCGCCCGGGCGCAGCAGCTTGAATCCGGTGAGGTTGATGTCCTTGTAGGCGCGCGCCGCCCGATCCACATGCTCCCGCGACGGCGCGAACTTCGGCGGATCGAGCACGATCAGGTCGAAGCGCTCGCCTTCGTCGTAAAGGCGCCGAAGCGTCTTGAACGCGTCGGCGTCGAGCCATTGGGCGCGTTCCGGGTCGAAGCCGTTTGCGAGCACGTTCTGCTGGGCCAAAGCCAGTGCCTCGCCCGACGAATCGATCGACACCACGCGCTTCGCCCCGCCTTTCAACGCCGCAAGCGAAAAACCGCCCGTGTAGCAGAAGCAGTTCAGTACGTCGCGCTCGCGGGCGTATTCGGCGACGAGCACGCGGTTGTCGCGCTGATCGACGTAGAAGCCCGTCTTGTGACCGTTTTTCACGTCGACGTGATAGCGCACGCCGCATTCGTTCGCGATCAGCGTCTCTGGCGGCGGATCGCCGGCTAACACGCCCGTGATCTGTTCGAGCCCCTCTTTCTGGCGAATCGACACGTCCGAGCGCTCGTACACGTTCGGGCAGCCGGTCGCGTTGGTGAGCGCGTCGACGATCGCGGTCTTCCACGATTCGACGCCCGTCGCCATGAACTGGCAGACGAGCTGGCCGCGCTTCGACTCATCGTCGGCGATGTAGTAGTCGACGATCAGCCCCGGCAGGCCGTCTGCCTCGCCGAAGATCAGACGCGTCGCACCGGTATCGCGGATCATCGCCGCGCGGTGGGCGATCGCCCGCTGCACGCGGCGCTTGAAGAACGCGTGGTCGATCGGCTCGGTTTCGTCGAAACTCCAGACGCGCGCGCGGATCTGCGACTGCGGGCTGTACGACGCGCGCGCGAGAAAGCGCCCGTCGTGCGAGCGGACGATAACGGTCGCGCCGGGCGCCGGCTTGCCGTCGATGTGTTCGATCGCGTTCGCGTAAATCCACGGATGACGGCGCGCGAGCGACTTTTCCTTCGCCGGTTTGAGCGTGATGGTGTTCATGGGTCTGCAGGTTTGGGCGCTTATAAAGTGCGCCAGGGAGAATCAGTCGCGCTTCTTGGCGCGTGGATGCGCCGAATCGTAGACGCGTGCGAGATGCTGGAAATCGAGCGACGTATAGACCTGCGTCGCGGTGATACTCGCGTGGCCGAGCAGTTCCTGCACCGCGCGCAGGTCGCCGCTCGACTGCAGGACGTGCGTCGCGAACGAATGCCGCAGCACGTGGGGATGCACGTTCGACGGGATGCCGGCGAGCAGCGCCATGCGTTTCACGCGGTCGCGCACGACGTTCGGCGACATCCGGTTGCCGCGCACCGACAGGAACAGCGCATACGGGTCGAGCTTGACGAACTCACCGCGCACATCCATCCAGGCGCGCAGCGCGTCAATGGCTTTGCGGCCGACCGGCACCTTGCGCCGCTTTCCGCCCTTGCCGAACACATTGACTTCCGTGTTCGGCAGATCGAGCCAGCTGACGGATTCGTGATCCTTCGTCTTGATCTCGAAAATATCGAGACTCACGAGCTCCGAGAGCCGCAAGCCCGACGAATAAAACAGTTCCAGGATGGCATGATCGCGCAGCGCTTCGGTCGTGTTGGCGTGGGGCGCTTCCATCAACGTGTTGGCGTCGTCGACGGAGAGCGCCTTTGGCAGCGTTTTGGCGCCCTTCGGCGCGCGCACGGTCGCCACCGGGTTCGCCGCCATCTCCACGCGCTCCGCCAGCCAGCGATAAAACGCCCGCCACGCCGAAAGCCGATGCGCGATCGAGCGCGCCGTCAGCCCGCCGGCATGCGCGCGCGACACGGCGCCGCGCATGTCGCTCGCGGCGAGCGTTTCGAGCGCGCGGCCGTTCGCCAGCTTCTTCAGCTCATCGAGTTCGTGCGTGTAGCCGCGCAGCGTGTGCGCCGACAGCCGCCGCTCGTGCTCGAGCATCGACAGATAGGCGGCTACGGGATCGGCGGCGTTCATCGCTTGGTCGCTCGGCTTTTAGTGCGGCAGCAGGCGGCTCAGCGCCGCGCTGGCGAGTGCCGCGATCTGCGTGAGGAAATCGGTCGCCATGCCTTCGTGAAAACGGCGCGGGTCGGGCGACCCCATCACGAGCAGGCCGAAGGCCGGCGCTTCCGGTCCGGCGAGCGGGTCGCGCAGCGCGAGCAGCGCAATGGATTCGGTGGTGTTCGCGGAATCGACGACGCCATCCGTCGTCGCCGATGCCACCGACACCGAACTCGCCGAAGTCAGCCACTGCGCTGCTTCGAAGCCGGTATTCGCGCCGCAATACGGCGTCGCGAGGCTGTTCGCGAAAATCCGCACTTCCTCGCCGGCGCTGCGCGCGAAATCGGCCTGCGAATACGGCTCGGCGACGTCCCACACCCGCAGCGCGGCCTGCGGCACGTCGAAGGTTTCGCAGAGGCCCGCGCTGATGGTTTTCGGCAGCGCGTGCGGATCGCGCTCGCCCATCACGCGAATCGTCCAGCGATTGAATTTCGACGCGATGCTGTCGTTTTCGTGGCCGTAGCGCAGCAATTCGGCGAGACGCCGTTCGAGTTGCTTGTTCTTGTCGCGCAGCATTTCCATCTGGCGTTCCTGCAGCGACACCGCCGACTTGCCGTGCGGATTCGAAAGACGGATAGTGCCGAGCAACTCCGCGTGCTCGGCGAAGAAATCGGGGTTGTCGAGCAGGTAATCGGCGACTTCGCGTTCGTTCATGGTCTCGGCTGGTTATCCATATTGATGCGTGATGCGCGCGGCATCAGTCGGCGAGTTCGATTTCGCCTTCGAAGACGGTCGTGGCGGGGCCGGCCATCAGGAGCGGCGCGGATTCGTCCGCGGCGCCGGCCCAGGTGATCGTCAGCGTGCCGCCGTGCGTCGCGACGCGCACCGGTGAATCGAGCAGGCCGCGCCGGATGCCCGCCGCGACCGCCGCGCACGCGCCCGTGCCGCACGCGAGCGTTTCGCCCGCGCCGCGCTCGTAGACGCGCAGCTTCACCGTGCTTCGATCGACGATCTGCATGAAACCCGCGTTCACCTTGTTGGGAAAGCGCGCGTGCTTTTCGACGAGCGGCCCTTCCTCCAGCACGGGATACGCCTCCACATCGCCGACGATCTGCACCGCGTGCGGATTGCCCATCGATACCGCTGAAATCCAGCGCGTCTCACCGTTCAAGTCGAGCGGCCAGAGCGTGTCGGCGCCTTCCCGGCGGCCTTCGAGGCCCTTCGCGTCGAACGGCACGCGGGGTGGATCGAACACCGGACTGCCCATATCGACGACGACTTCGCCGTTTCCCAGCATCGTCAGCGTGATGACGCCCTGCTGGACCTGTACGCGCACGCTCGCCGCGCCCGTCAGACCGCGATCGCGCACGAATTTCACGAAGCAGCGCGCACCGTTGCCGCAATGCTCGACTTCGCCGCCGTCGCAATTGAAGATGCGGTACTTGAAATCGACGCCGTCGATGGTCGGCTTCTCGACGAGCAGCAACTGGTCCGCGCCGACGCCGAAGTGCCGGTTCGCGAGCGCGCGCACCTGCGCCTCGCTCAAGTTGAGCGGTTTTGTGTAGCCGTCGAGCACGACAAAGTCGTTGCCCGCGCCGTGCATCTTGGTGAATTTGAGTTTCATGGCCGCTATTGTATGTGAGCGGAGCGCGCCGGACCTTCAGCCGAATGGCCAACGCCGAGGGCTTTCAGTCAGCGTGTCAGTAAAGCCCCGGCTCGCCAGGCGGACGCGTCTTGAAACGCTTGTGGACCCAATAATATTGTTCGGGAAGCCGCGGAATCTGCTCTTCGAGGAATTCGTTCATGCGGCGCGCGTCGGCTTCGTCATCGCCGGTCGGATAATTTTCCCAAGGTTTGAAGATTTTCAGCCGATAACCCTTGTACCCCGGCAGCACTTCGCCGATGAACGGCACCAGTTGCGCGTGTCCCGCCTTCGCGAGCCGACCGACTGCGGTCAGCGTGCAGGTCGGGATGCCGAAGAAGGGCACGAACGCCGAATTGCGCATGCCGTAGTCCATGTCGGCGCCGAGCATCACCGGTTTGCGGTCGCGCAGCCAGCGCAGCACGATGCGCGCGCTGTCGGCGCGGCTCGCCATGTCGGCGCCGAAGCGGGCGCGCTGCCGTTTCGCGATGTCCTCGATCTGCGGATTCGAAAACGGCTGGTAGAGCGACCCGCACTGCCGGTGCAGCGAGTAATTGAGGAAGATCGATCCCGCCTCGATGCCGACGAAATGCAGCCCGAGGAAGAGTGTGGGCGGCAGGTCGGGATCGGAGAGATCGACGGCGCTATCGACTTCGATCAGTTTTTCGAGTTTTTTCGCTGAGCCGAACCATTGCACGCTGCGCTCGACGTAACTGCGGATCGCGTGCCGGAAGTGCATCTGCGCGACTTCTTCGCGGCGCTCAGGCGTCCATTCGGGGAAGCACAGGCGCAAATTCGTGTGAACGATGCGTTTTCTGCTGCTCGGGATCTGGTAGAGCAGCCAGCCCAGACCATCGCCGAAACGGGCGGTGATGCCGTACGGGATGATCGCGAGGAATTTGAGGAAACCGACTGCGAGCGCGATGCCGAACCGCCCTAGCATGGCTCGCTCCGGCAATTGGACGGCCGCTCGGAGCGGGCTGAAAGTAGAGGCGGGACGAATGGCGGCAAGCGTTCGGCTCTGTGACAAAGGTAGGAAAACGCTATAATAAAACCTTCGCCGAGTTAATGGACAACTTGCGGGGCGAAGCCGGAAGCGCCAAAAAGGGGCGGCCGGAAAGAGTAATCCGCTAAAGCGTCGCCGCTTCAGACTCCAAACGAAGTCGGCTACGTGAGCAAATCAACCGTACTTAATGGAGTCTGAAGCGTGTCAAACGACTATCTGTTTACATCCGAATCTGTGTCCGAAGGCCACCCGGACAAGGTCGCCGATCAAATCTCCGACGCCATCCTCGATGCCATCCTGGCACAGGACAAGTATTCACGCGTCGCGGCTGAAACCCTTTGCAACACCGGTCTCGTCGTCCTCGCGGGCGAAATCACGACCACCGCCAACGTCGACTACATCCAGGTCGCGCGTGAAACCATCAAGCGCATCGGCTACGACAACACCGATTACGGTATCGACTATCGCGGCTGCGCGGTGCTCGTCGCCTATGACAAGCAATCGCCGGACATCGCGCAGGGCGTGAACACGGCCCACGACGACAACCTCGACCAGGGCGCCGGCGACCAGGGCCTGATGTTCGGCTACGCGTGCGACGAAACGCCCGAACTGATGCCGCTGCCGATCCACCTGTCGCACCGCCTGGTCGAGCGTCAGGCGAATTTGCGCCGCGACGGCCGTCTGCCGTGGCTGCGCCCGGACGCGAAGTCGCAAGTGACCGTGCGCTACGTCGATGGAAAGGCCCATTCCATCGACACCGTCGTGCTCTCCACGCAGCACGCGCCGGACATCGACCTCACCGATCTGCGCGAAGCCGTGATCGAAGAGATCATCAAGCCGACGCTGCCCGCCGATCTCATCAAGGGCGACATCAAGTTCCTCGTGAACCCGACCGGGCGTTTCGTGATCGGCGGTCCGCAAGGCGATTGCGGTCTGACGGGCCGCAAGATCATCGTCGATACGTACGGCGGCGCGGCGCCCCACGGCGGCGGCGCGTTCTCGGGCAAGGACCCGTCGAAGGTCGATCGCTCGGCGGCTTATGCTGGCCGTTATGTCGCGAAGAACGTCGTCGCGGCAGGGCTGGCTTCGCGCTGCCTGATCCAGGTGTCGTACGCCATTGGCGTGGCGCGCCCGACTTCGGTGATGGTCAACACATTCGGCACCGGCCGCGTGTCGGATGCGGAAATCACGAAGCTCGTGCTCGATCACTTCGATCTGCGTCCGAAGGGCATTATCCAGATGCTCGATTTGCTGCGTCCGATCTACGAAAAATCTGCGGCATATGGTCACTTCGGCCGCGAAGAACCGGAATTCTCCTGGGAATTCACCGATAGGGCGCTCGCGCTTGCAGAAGCTGCCGGTACGGAGCCGGTCGTTCAGGTCGCCTGAAAGCGGTCCAGCATCGCTTCATAAAAAACCCGGTTCGCCGGGTTTTTTTTCGTCCGCTCGAAGGGCACGGTGCTGTATCGGACGATTTTCGCGATTCGCTTCGACGGCTGCGGGGAATATGCGGTGGTGAAAGCAGGGCGCGCAGATGCCGTGGCATTTGGCCGCGCGCTTGTGACGAATTCGCTTCGAGAAAGGCCCGGTTCGCTACAACGGTTTCGGGATGGTGGAGAAAGCAGGTGCGCGGATGCTGTGGCCCTTTGGCCGCGCTTCTGGCGAATTCGCGTCAAGGAGAACGCGGTTCACCTAGAAGGGCGGCGGGATGCGGAGAAATCAGGGCGCGCGGATGCCGTGGACTTTGGTCGCGCTTCTGGCGAATTGGCGTCAAGAAAAACCAACGGCTTCGGGAAAATACGGCGGGGAAAGCGAAGCGCAGAGATGCTGCAGCCTTAGACCGCGCGTTTCTGGCGAATCCCGATCAGGACGAGCGCATCAGACTCTCGCGCGCGGCTCAGCGAACGCGGCGACGGTGAAGAGGCTGCACTGTCTGTCCGACGCTCGACGAAACCGAAGCCGGTGCTTAAAAAATCAGCGCGCCGCGAAGGCGAACCAGCCGGCGCTGCTGGTCGAGAGGCGCCGCGGACGGCGGCTCGTGAGTGCAGCAGCGCGTGGCTTCGGAACCGGCGCGCGCAATTGCGCCGGACGCCGCAGCAGCGCCTTCAGCGAGACACGTCGCGACGCCGCGCGCACGCGCAGCGTCAGGAAAAATCCGCGAAACCACGAACGGATGCCGTCGACCGGGTGCACGTACTTCAGTTGCTCCGCGATGGCCTTCGTGCGCGCGGAGTGATGACGCAGCGCGCGAACGACGCCGCGACGGGCAGGACGCGCCGCACGAGCGGCGACGCGGGTAAGGCTCAAGGCAAATCGGTTGGTCATGGCTTGGTTGTGCGCCGGTTGCGTTCGCGAGAATCGCGCTTCAACTCGACGATAGTCGTCTCAAAAAAGTCGTTCAATGCGTGTTTTTCAGTTCGATCCGATTGCGACGGCGAAGTTGCACCGAATTGATGCGCGAAGGTTACAAGACAAAGATGACCGTCGTAAGTCCGCGTTTTCCCGCAATTAACGTAGGAAGCGCTTCAGACAGATAACTTGGAAGTCTCAAGCGTGAGCCCGAAAACCGCGGCAATGCGCGTGGATTTACAATCGTGTATTCGCCCTAATTTGCTTTCGCGCCTTGCACGCGAGGGAAGCAAAAGCGCCTTACATGTGAGCTGGAAATGTCTGATCAAAAGTCGTTGCTGTCGAAGAAGGATCAGGTTCGCGAACTGCGCGAAACGGGTTATGTGATCGTGCCGGGACTCGTGCCACCCGATCGCTGCGCGGCGCTGCTCGAAATCGCGCGACGTCAGTTGAAGGAAGCGGCGGCGCCCATCGAGTTCGAAGCCGATCTCAAATATCCGGGCGCGCCGGATTCGAAGGATGCGCCCGGTGGCCACACGGCGCGGCGTCTGCTCGACGCGTACGTGCGCGATCCGCTCTTCGCCGAATGGGCGACGGCACCCGACGTGCGTACATGGATGGAGCTGTATTTCGGCGAGACGCCGGTGCTTTCGCGCGCGCATCACAACTGCGTGATGACGAAGCATCCGGCGTACGGCAGCCTGACGGGCTGGCATCGCGACGTGCGCTACTGGGCGTTCGAGCGCGACGATCTCGTTTCCGCCTGGATCGCGCTCGGGTCGGAGAAAGTGGAAAACGGCGCGCTCTGGTTCGTGCCGATGTCGCACAAGTTGCCGTTCACGTCCGAACGTTTCGACGACGCCAAGTTCTTCCGCTCCGACATCCCCGAGAACGAGGCGCTGATCCGCACGGCCGTTTCGCCGGAACTGAAGGCGGGTGATGTCGTGTTCTTCCACTGCAACACGCTGCATTCCGCCGGCAAAAACCTCTCCGATCAGGTGAAGTTCTCGCTTGTTTACACCTATCACGGCGCGAGCAATGCGCCGCTACCCGGGACGCGCTCGGCGGCGAAGCCGGAAGTCGACCTGCTCTGAGGTCTAGCGGCGTCGCGAGGGAACCGTCAGGCCGATGAGCCCGACGAGAGTCGCGACGACGCCGCCCGCGATCAGCCAGATCGTCTTGTCGGTCGGCGAGCCGGTGAAAAAGCGCGAGACGTCGTTCGACAGTGAATGAAACGACGTGCCGCCGAAATACAGCAGCACGATGCCGCCGACCAGCAGCGCCGCGGAAATCGCCTTGAGCATGAATTCCTCTTTTTCGGGATACGAGGCGCGCCAGATTACAAGGCGACTTGCGGCTCGTCCAGTGTCGGCGCGGGCTCGGGCTTCGTCAGCGGCTGGATACGGCGCAGCAGGTCCGCCTGCAGGGCCGCATGGTCGCCGGCGCGCGTCCACACGCCGACGTTCAGC
This sequence comes from Caballeronia humi, assembly GCF_001544475.1. GTDB lineage: Bacteria > Pseudomonadota > Gammaproteobacteria > Burkholderiales > Burkholderiaceae > Caballeronia > Caballeronia humi. The sequence goes on from NZ_FCNW02000006.1 coordinate 180,201, forward strand.
TTCACGCCCGTGTCCGTGTAGTCCGTGACGGCGATCCACGGCTTGGCCGGCACGTCGATCACGCGCGGATCGTTTGCCACCAGTTTTTGCAGTTCACCGAGCGCATGCTCGACGCTCTGCGCGTGCGGGACGTGAAACGTCAGCACCACGCGCCGGCGCTCGTTCGCGCTGTAATTCGTCACCGGATTCGCCCAGATCGTGCTGTTCGGGACGAACATGATGACGCCGTCGTTTTTTGTGAGCCGCGTCGTGAAGAGGCCGATCTCGTTCACCGTGCCCGCCGTCGTGCCGATTCCTTCGATGTAATCGCCCACGCGAAACGGCCGCAGCAGCAACAGCATCAAGCCAGCCGCGATGTTCTGCAGCGTGCCTTGCAGCGCCAGGCCGATTGCGAGGCCGGCCGCGCCGAGGACGGTCAGAATGCTCGCCGCCGCGATGCCGAACTTGCCGAGCGCCGCGACGATCGCGATCACGCGGATCGACCACAGCGCGAGGCTCGCGAGCACGGGCGTGAGCGTGGCGTCGGCGTTGGTGCGGCCGAGCGCGCGCCGCAGCATGTTCGCGACGCGGTTCGACAGCCACCAGCCGACCGCGACGATCAACAGCGCGATCAGGATATTCAGGCCGGCGGCGATCATCAGGTCGTAGGCGGGGCGTAGTCGTTCGATGGGTTCCATGCGTGGCTCCTTGCTAAAGATCAGCGTTGGGCTTTTGTCGGACGCGATCGTTCCCTGCGTCGGCCAAACGGACAGCCCAGGCCAGTCCCAATAGCGAGACGCCGCTGTCGCAGCCTGCACCGCGCTGCGCGATTGGCTACCATGACAGGCTTGGCGCGCAATTTTTGATACGCCTGTGCGCTTCCTGTGCCACTTTTCACATCGATCGAGGAAATCCGTCATGCCTTATGAAGCAGCCTCCGAACGCTATTCGCAGATGGCCTACCGCACTTGCGGCAAGAGCGGCCTGAAGTTGCCGGCGTTGTCACTGGGGCTCTGGCACAACTTCGGCGATACCACGCCGATTTCCACGCAACGCGACATCCTGCGCACCGCTTTCGATCTCGGCGTCACGCATTTCGACCTCGCGAACAACTACGGGCCGCCGTACGGCAGCGCGGAAACGAACTTCGGCCGTCTTTTCAAGGACGATTTCAAGCCGTACCGCGATGAACTGCTGATTTCCTCGAAAGCGGGCTGGGACATGTGGCCGGGCCCGTACGGCCAGGGCGGCGGCTCGCGCAAGTACGTGCTCGCGAGCCTCGACCAGAGCCTGAAGCGCATGGGCCTCGATTACGTCGATATCTTCTACTCGCATCGTTTCGATGCCGACACGCCGCTCGAGGAAACCGCGGGCGCGCTCGCGACGGCGGTGCATTCGGGCAAGGCGCTGTATGTCGGGATTTCGTCGTATTCGCCGGGTAAAACGCGCGACATGGCGCGTTTGCTTGCCGAGCATAAAGTGCCGCTTTTGATTCACCAGCCGTCGTACAACATGCTCAACCGCTGGATCGAGGAGGAATTGCTCGATACGCTCGACGACGTCGGCGCGGGCAGCATCGCGTTCACTCCGCTTGCGCAAGGGCTTCTCACGAGCAAATACCTGAACGGCATTCCGCAGGACGCGCGCGTCAACAAGCCGGGCGGCGGGTCGCTGAAGCAGGAGCATCTGAGCGCGGCCAACATCGCCCATGTGAAAAAGCTGCACGAACTCGCGGAACGGCGCGGCCAGAGCCTCGCTCAGATGGCACTCGCGTGGGCGCTGCGCGGCGGGCGCGTGACGTCCGTGCTGATCGGCGCGAGCCGGGCGGAACAGGTCGTGGAGAACGTCGGCGCGTTGAAGAATCTCGAGTTTTCGAAAGAGGAACTCGCCGAAATCGACCAGTACGCGCAGGAAGGCGGCGTCAACCTGTGGGAAAAACCGTCGACGGATCAGCGTATCTGACGCTGCCCGCGACCTGACGCCAGCAGGGACATTCGCCGGCGCGGTGCTCGCCGGTTGCTATCATGCGGGCTCAGCGCGTTCTTAATCGGGCGGAGGCGACTTTCCGCTCCGCCCGAGTCCATCAGCCACAAAGCGCCACCGCCGCCCACGACGCGGCCCCGCGCCCACCGTGCCGCGCCGGCAAATCGACAATTTGCCGCGCCGCAACGTAAAAATGCGTGTCGCGTTAAAATAGCGGATTGCGCCGGGCTGCGCAGTCGCCGCATGAGCTTCGCGAGAAGCGCGGAAAACGCACTGTTTTTGCACTGAAGTTGCGCGGGTCAGCCCACTCGTCAGTCTTTTCGCGCAGCGCCCCGTTCCTAGCCGGCCCGGCCGCGTGCCGTTGGCGCCACCCGTTTTCGCACTATCCAAGAAGCCATGAGCAACCTTAATCCGCAAACCGTCCTGAGCGTCCATCACTGGACCGATACGCTTTTCAGTTTCACCTGCACGCGCGACGCCGCGTTCCGCTTCGAAAACGGCCAGTTCACGATGGTCGGCCTCGAAGTCGAAGGCAAGCCGCTCCTGCGCGCCTACAGCCTCGCGAGCGCGAACTACGAAGAGCATCTCGAATTCCTGAGCATCAAGGTCCAGGACGGCCCGCTGACGTCGCGCCTCCAGCATTTGAAGGTGGGCGACCCGGTGCTGATCGGCAAGAAGCCGACGGGCACGCTCGTCGCTGACAACCTGCTGCCCGGCAAGACGCTGTGGCTGCTTTCGACCGGCACGGGTCTCGCGCCGTTCATGTCGATCATCAAGGACCCGGACGTCTACGACCGTTTTGACAAGATCGTGCTCACGCATACTTGCCGTTTCGTCGACGAACTCGCGTACAAGGATTTCATCACCGAGCACTTGCCGGCGCACGAGCATCTCGGCGATCTGATCCAGGAAAAGCTGGTGTATTACCCGACCGTCACGCGCGAAGAGTTCGCGAATCGCGGCCGGATCACCGACCTGATCGAGACGAAGAAGCTGTTCGCCGACCTCGACGTTGCGCCGTTCTCAAAGGAAAACGACCGCGTAATGCTCTGCGGCAGCCCGCACATGCTGCGCGACACGCGCCAGTTGCTCGATGAAATGGGCTTCGAGGAAGGCAGCAACAATCATCCTGGGCATTACGTTGTGGAGAAGGCGTTCGTCGGCTGATTTTTGCGACAAAGGCGGCAGGAATAGACACCGGAGCCATGTGCTCCGGTTTTTTTTCGCGCGCCGAAAGTGATGCTGGTTACAACTTCGCGTGAGCCGCCAACGCGCTGTAGGCATTTTTCTGACACACAGAAATGTCGCAAACTTGTTAAAACACATGAGGTTCTCCTTCCCGAGCCTTGTCAGGCATGGAATTTTAATTTTTTTGAGATATGATCCGCGAACATTGGGACGATGACGAAACGTGACTCGTCGGCCGTTCTCGCTGTTACCGAATGTAAATTTAGTTACTTGCGACGTCGGATTGCGACGCCGCCCCGCATGCGCTCCTAGCCAGGAGGATCAGATGAAGCCGTCGACTGTTGCGTTCTCGGAACCGAGCCTGCCGCGCTGCGGGGTGCAGTCGACGGCGCGCGCCTCTGCGTTCGAGCGCGAGAAATTGTCCGCGCTGATCGACGCGAAAATCGCCGCCGATCGCGAAGTCCAGCAGCTTTCCGCGCGCGTCGCGCAGTTGTCCGCGGAGCTTGCTGCCGTCGGAGAACGTGTTCGCCGCTCGCTCGCGCAGGACCTTCACGACGATGCCGGTGCTGCGCTGACAGCCGCGCGCTTCGCGATCGCGCGCATCGAGACCTGGCTTCCGGCCGATGCTCCCGCGCCCTGCGCCGAAGCGCTCGACACCGCCCGCCAGTCGATAGCGGCAGCCTGCGATGCGAACCACCGCATCGTGAGCGGATTGAACGGGCCGTGCTTCGAAGACAGCGTGAGTCGCGCGCTCGCCGGCTGGGCGGCGCGCTTCGCGATGAGCACGTCGTTGCGCGTGAGCGTCGAATCGTCCGGCGATGAACGCCTCGCGCAGCTTTCAGACGCCGCCGCGCTCGCCGTCTTCCGCGTCGCGCAGGAGGCGCTGAACAACGTCGCGCGTCACGCGAAAGCGAACAATGCGTCGGTGCGAATCGAGGGCGGCGCGCGGTTCGTGACGCTCGTCGTGTCCGACGACGGCATCGGCATGAGCGCCACCGCGCGTCGCAAGCGCGGGCGTTTTGGCCTCGCTGGCATGCGCGCGCGCTGCGCGGCGCTCGGCGGCAGCCTGCGCGTCGAGACGCCGGAAGCGGGCGGCACGACGGTACGCGCGCGAATCCCGCTGACTGCGCCTTTGAGCGCTGTGCCGACGCCGGTCCGCCGGACGCCGCGTGCGCCTGATTCGTGAGGGCTTCGTCTTGACACTCAGGATCCTGCTCGCCGACGACCACGCGATCGTGCGTCGCGGCGTCGCGCAGTTGCTGCTTGAGCGCGGCATCGCATCCGAGGTGCTGGAGGCCGAAACCGGCGCGCAGGCGATCAGCCTCGCCGGCCAGTGCCCCGTCGATGTGACGCTGCTCGACATCTCGCTGCCCGACATCAATGGCGTCGATGTGCTGAAGCGCCTGAAGCGCCAGACGCCGCGTATGCCGGTGCTGATGTTTTCGATGTATCGCGAGGATCAATACGCCGTGCGCGCGTTGAAGGCGGGCGCGGCGGGCTATCTCTCGAAAACGGCCGATCCGGCGCTGATGATCGGCGCCATCCAGCAGGTCGCGGCTGGACGCAAATACGTGAGCCCGGCGATGGCGGAGGCGCTCGCGACCTACGTCGCGCTGGATTCGGAGCAGTTGCCCCATGAAAAGCTCTCGGATCGCGAATACCAGACGCTGTGCATGCTCGCATCGGGCAAGCGCCTGACGGATATCGCGACGACGCTGTCGCTTTCGGTGAAGACGGTGAGCGTGTATCGCTCGCGTTTGCTCGACAAGATGAAACTCGCGAACAACGCCGAGTTGACGTTCTATGTGATGAGCAATCGCCTTGTTGATATGAATCCGGCGATGGCGGGTTGATAAAGCATTCGGGTTTTCGTCACTCACAAAGCGCCGCCCTTTAAAGCGGCGCTTCGCTTTTTTGGGCGGCACCTGTTGAAAGGAATAATGCTGCAAAGCAGCGTAGCGCCGAGCGCTCAGGCCCGATGGCGAGCCCTGCGGATTTGTGTTTTACTCACTGCGATAACAACGAACACGAATTCCCAGCCGGACGCTCACGAGCGGCAGCAAGGCAGATTAAGGACGTAGTGATCGTGAGTGCGCGCTTTGGGTTGGCCGGCTGGTCCATCCCCAAGGAGACATAGCAATGACGCTCAGCATCAGTCTGACGGTCAACGGCAAAGCCGTGACCGCCGACGTCGAACCTCACATCCTGCTCGTCCAGTTTTTACGCGATCAACTGCGGCTCACCGGCACGCACATCGGCTGCGATACCGCGCAATGCGGCGCATGCACCGTTCATCTCGACGGCCGCGCGATCAAGTCGTGCAACATCCTCGCGGCGCAGGCGGACGGCGCCGAAGTCACGACGATCGAAGGCATCGCGAAGGATGGCCAGCTTCATCCGATGCAGGCGGCGTTCAAGGAGTGTCACGGCTTGCAGTGCGGTTTCTGCACGCCGGGCATGGTGATGAGCGCGACCGCGCTCGCATCGCAAAGCGCCGATCTCACCGAAGAAGAAGTGCGCGAGCAACTCGACGGCAATCTGTGCCGCTGTACCGGCTATCACAACATCGTGAAAGCGGTCCTGCAGGGCGCGCAGGCTATGAAGACGGGTTGAAAGACGACTCGGCTCATGCCTTACCGAAATCATCTTTCGAAGAATCGCGCCTTGCTCTGCTCCCCGCAGAAACAAGGTCAGGCGCTGAAGCGCCATGGGGCCGAGGCAAGCGCTAAAGCGCCAACCCTGGCCGACCGGAGACCGCAATGAATGCCCCTGAACAGCAGCACCTGATTGGCGCCGGCGTCAAACGCAAGGAAGACTATCGCTTCCTGACGGGCGCGGGCCAGTACACCGACGACGTCGTTTTCCCTCAACAGAGCTTCGGCGTTTTCCTGCGCTCGCCGCACGCGCACGCGAAAATCCGCAGCATCGATACAGCCGCCGCGAAAGCGGCGCCCGGCGTGATCGCCGTGTTCACCGGCGCCGATCTCGCCACCGATAACGTCGGCGGATTGCCGTGCGGGTGGTTGATCCACAGCACCGACGGCAAGCCGATGAACGAGCCGCCGCATCCCGTGATCGCGCATGAGAAGGCGCGTCATGTCGGCGACCAGGTGGCGCTCGTGGTCGCCGAGTCGATCAAGGAAGCAAAGGACGCGGTCGAACTGATCGATGTCGATTACGACGTGCTGCCCGCCGTCGTCGATACGGCGCGCGCGGCGGACGCCGGCCAGCCGCTCGTGCACGACGGCGTCGCGGACAACATCTGCTACAACTGGGGCCACGGCGACAAGGCGAAGACCGACGCCGCGTTCGCGCAGGCCGCGCACGTCACGACGCTCGACATCGTGAACCAGCGCCTGATCCCGAACGCGATCGAGCCGCGCGCGGTCAACGCCAGCTATTCGAAGCACGACGACAGCTACACCGTCTACGTCGCGAATCAGAATCCGCACGTCGAACGGCTGTTGATGGCGGCGTTCGTGCTCTCGCTGCCGGAATCGAAGCTGCGGATAATCGCGCCGGACGTGGGCGGCGGCTTCGGCTCGAAGATCTTTCTGTACGCCGAGGATGTAGCGCTCACGTGGGCATCGAAGAAGGTCGGGCGTCCCATCAAGTGGACGGCCGAGCGCTCCGAAGCATTCCTCTCCGACGCCCACGGCCGCGACCACGTCACGAAAGCCGAACTCGCGCTCGACCCCGACGGCAAGTTCCTCGCGATGCGCGTGCACACGACGGCGAACATGGGCGCGTACCTCTCGACATTCGCGTCCTCCGTGCCGACCATCCTCTACGCGACGCTCCTCGCCGGCCAGTACGCGACGCCCGCGATCTACGCCGAGGTGAAGGCGGTCTTCACCAACACGGTTCCCGTCGATGCCTATCGCGGCGCGGGCCGCCCTGAAGCGACCTTCGTGGTCGAGCGGCTGGTCGAGACGGCGGCGCGCGAGATGAACATCGATCCGGCGGAGATCCGGCGGCGCAACTTCATCCGCGAGTTTCCGTATGCGACGCCGGTCGGCCTGACCTACGACACCGGCGACTACGATGCGATCCTCGACCGCGCGCTCGAAATCGCCGACGTCAAGGGCTTCCCCGCCCGCCGCGACGCAGCGAAGCAAAAGGGCAAGCTGCGCGGCCTCGGCTACTCGTGCTACATCGAAGCGTGCGGACTTGCGCCGTCGAACATCGCGGGGGCGCTCGGCGCGCGCGCGGGCCTCTTCGAAGCCGGCGAAGTGCGCGTGCATCCGACCGGCTCGGTCACCGTATTCACCGGCTCGCACAGCCACGGGCAGGGCCACGAGACGACGTTCGCGCAAGTGGTCGCGGACCGGCTCGGCGTGTCGATCGACAACGTCGAGATCATTCACGGCGACACCGGCCGCATTCCGTTCGGCATGGGCACGTACGGCTCACGGTCGATCGCGGTCGGCGGCTCGGCGCTGATGAAGGCGCTCGACAAGATCGAAGCGAAGGCGAAAAAGATCGCGGCGCACTTGCTGGAGGCGTCGGCGGAGGACATCGAGTTCAAGGACGGCATCTTCCGCGTGGCGGGCACGGACCGCACGAAGACCTTCGTCGACGTGTCGCTCGCCGCGTACGTGCCGCACAACTTCCCGCTGGAGACGCTCGAACCGGGCCTCAACGAAAACGCGTTCTACGATCCGACCAACTTCACGTATCCGTCGGGCGCGTATATTTGCGAGGTCGAAGTCGATCAGGACACGGGCGAGACGCGCATTCAACAATTCACCGCCGTCGACGATTTCGGCAACGTGATCAACCCCATGATCGTCGAGGGGCAAGTGCACGGCGGGCTCGGGCAAGGCATCGGGCAGGCGATGCTGGAGCGCTGCGTGTACGACAACGAGAGCGGCCAGTTGCTGTCCGGCTCGTTCATGGACTACGCGATGCCGCACGCGATCGACCTGCCGAATTTCACCGTCGAAACAGCGAAGGGCACGCCATGCACGCACAATCCGCTCGGCGTGAAAGGCTGCGGCGAGGCGGGCGCGATCGGTTCGCCGCCGGCCGTCATCAACGCGATTCTCGACGCGCTCGCGCCGCTCGGCGTGAAGGACCTGCAAATGCCCGCGACGCCGCACCGCGTCTGGCAGGCGATGCACGCCGCGACTTCCACCCACGCCTGAGGAGCTCGACATGTACACATTCGACTACAAGCGGCTGGGCGAACCCAACGCAGCGGCCGCCCTGATGAACGCCGACGCCGACGCGAAATACCTCGCGGGCGGCCAAAGCCTCCTGCCGACGATGCGCCTGCGGCTCGCGCAGCCGTCCGCGCTCGTGGACGTGACGCGCATCGCGTCGATGAAGGAGATCGCGTTCAAAGGCGACACGCTGACGATCGGCGGCGCGGCTTGTCACGCGCAGGTCGCCGCGAACGCCGACGTCAAGAAAGCGCTGCCGGGTCTCGCCGATCTGGCGGGACGCATCGGCGACCGGCAGGTTCGCGAGCGTGGCACGATCGGCGGCTCGCTTGCCAACGACGACCCCGCCGCGTGCTATCCATCCGCCGTGCTCGCGCTGAACGCGACGGTGATTACCGACCGCCGCCGCATCGCCGCCGACGACTTTTTTGTCGGCATGTATGAAACCGCGCTCGAACCGGGCGAGCTGATCACCGCCGTCGAGTTTCCGCTCGTCGAGCGCGCCGCGTACGAGAAGTTTCGCAATCCGGCGTCGCACTTCGCGCTGGTTGGCGTGTTCGTCGCAAAAGGTGCGGACGGTGTGCGCGTCGCGGTGACGGGCGCGGCGCCGTCGGTGTTTCGCGCGAAGGAGCTGGAGGCGGCGTTGTCGACGGATTTCTCGGTCGTTTCGGCGCGCAGCGTCACGATCCCGCCCGACAACCTCAACGACGACATGCACGCGAGCGCCATCTATCGCGCGCATCTGATCCCGGTGCTTGCCGGGCGGGCGATCGAGCGGGCCAACTCGTTCTAGCGGTATTTCGGGAGCGTCATGGAGCCCGCGTCGATCGACGACACGCTCGCCCGCCTGGGCGAGCAAAAGTACTTCGCCAGCCGCGAACTCGCGACTGCGCTCTTTCTCGCCCTCAAGATGCAGCGGCCGCTCTTTCTTGAAGGCGAGCCGGGCGTCGGAAAGACGGATCTGGCGAAGGCGGCTGCGGGTTTCATCAGCACGTCGATGCTGCGGCTGCAATGCTATGAAGGGCTCGATACCGCGAGCGCACTGTACGAATGGGACTACCCGCGCCAGATCATGGCGCTGCGGCTCGCGGAAGCATCGGGCGAAGCGCCGTCGAACGATTCGCTGTATCGCAGCGAGTTTTTGCTCAAGCGCCCGCTGTTGCAGGCGCTGCTGCCCGATCCACTGAATCCCGATGCCCGCCGCGTCCTCCTGATCGACGAAATCGATCGCGCCGACGAGCCGTTCGAAGCGTTCCTGCTCGAATTGCTGTCGGATTTTCAGGTGTCGATTCCCGAGTACGGAACGGTGCGCGCCGAGCGGCCGCCGCTCGTCGTGATGACGTCGAACCGCACGCGCGAAGTGCACGATGCGCTCAAGCGGCGCTGTCTGTATCAGTGGATCGGCTATCCCGAGCGTGATGTCGAACTCGCGATTGTCGCGGCGCGCGCGCCGGAAGCGGGCGCCGAATTGCAGGCGCGGGCCGTCGCGTTCGTGCATCGGCTGCGGACGCTCGATTTGTTCAAGGCGCCGGGCGTTGCGGAAACGATCGACTGGTGCCGCGCGCTCGCCGCGTTGAGCGTGAGCGAACTTGATCCGCAATCGGTGCAGGACACGCTCGGCGTCCTGCTGAAGTATCAGGACGATCTCGCGCGCGTCGACGGCGGCGCGATCGCGCAGTGTCTCGCCGCACCCGCGTAGCCGCGATGGAATCGTTCGCGCGCAACGTCGTGCATTTTGTCCGGCTGCTACGCGGCGCGGGGCTCGGCATGTCGCCGTCGCATGCGGTCGATGCGCTCGACGCACTCCGCTGGATCGACATCGCACGGCGGGACGACGTGCGCGCGACGCTCGCGTCGCTTGTCGTGCACGCGCCGGATGAGCGCGACATCTTCGATGCCGCCTTCGACCTCTTCTGGCGCGATCCGGATTGGGAAGGCAAGCTGCGCGCGATGCTCCTGCCGAAGGTGAAAGGCGGCGCGCCGCCGCCGAAGCGCAACAACCGCCTCGCCGATGCGCTCGCGGCGCGCGCGGCGATATCGCAACCGAAAGCGCCTAAACACGACCGCGAACCCGAGCAACTGCACGCGCGTATGACGTTCAGCGCGGAGGAGCGCCTGAGCCATCGCGATTTCGACACACTCACCGCCGACGAATGGCGCACGTTGCGCCATCAGATCCGCTCGCACCGGATGCCGCTCGCGACCGAGCGCACGCGGCGTCTCAAAGCGGCGTCGCACGGCACGCATGCCGATTTGCGCGCCAGTGCCCGTCACGCCGTGCATTCCGGCGGCGACTGGACCGTCTGGAAATATCGCGCACGCGTGGAGCGCCGTCCGCCGCTCGTGCTGCTGCTCGACATCTCCGGTTCGATGAGCGCATATTCGCGCGCTGTGCTTTACTTCTGCCATGCACTTTTACAATCGCGCGAACGGCTGCAGGTGTTTCTGTTCGGCACGCGTCTGACGAATGCGACCCGCGCGCTGCGCGAGCGCGATCCCGATGTCGCGATTGCGGGGCTGGCGGATCAGGTCGTCGACTGGTCGGGCGGCACGCGGATCGGCGCGGCGCTCGCCGAGTTCAACCGGCGCTGGGCGCGCCGCGTGCTGGCAGGTCGGGCGACGGTGCTCTTCGTGACCGATGGTCTCGATCACGAAGCCATCGACGTGCTCGATCAGGAAATGGCGCGGCTCGCACGTTTCGCGCATCGGCTCGTGTGGCTCAATCCGCTGTTGCGATACCCGGAATTCACGCCGCGCGCGCGAGGCGTGCGCGCGATCCTGCCGCACGTCGATGCGATGCTCGCGGCGCATAACCTCGACAGCCTGGCCGCTGTCGGGCGGGAACTGGCGTCGCTCAACGGACGCACGGCGGCCCGGCCAACAGGAGACATGCGATGGAACTGACCGAGACCCACACGCTGCCCGTGCCGCAGCAACGCGCGTGGGAAGCGCTGAACGACACCGAAATCCTGCGCGCGTGTATTCCGGGCTGCGAGAGCATCGATGCCGATGGCGAGAACGCGTACGCGGTGGCGATGACGGCATCGGTCGGGCCGGTGAAGGCGCGTTTCAAGGGACGCATGAACCTGACCGACATCGACGCACCGCACACGTACACGATCGTGTTCGAAGGACAGGGCGGCGCGGCGGGTTTCAGCAAGGGCAGCGCGAAGGTGAATCTCGAACCCGGCGACCATGCCGAGTCGACGGTGCTGTCGTACAGCGCGAACGCGCAGGTTGGCGGGAAGCTCGCGCAGATCGGCTCGCGGCTCGTCGATGGCGCGGCGCGCAAGATCGCCGGGGAATTTTTCAAGCGCTTCAGCGCGCAGTTGCAGGGCGCGCCTGAAGCGCAGGGCAACGAGGCATCGGAGGAAGGGGAAGCGCCCGCCGATGCCGATGGGGAAAGCAAGGGAAAGAAATCATGGACAGCGTGGATCTCGAAGTCCTGAAGAACAGCGCACGATGGCTCGACGAGGGGCATCGCGTGCTGCTCGTCACGGTGGTGAAGACGTGGGGATCGTCGCCGAGGCCGGAGGGCGCGATGCTTGCCGTTCGCGATGACGGACACGTGGTGGGCTCGGTGTCGGGCGGGTGTATCGAGGACGACCTGATCGATCGCGTGCGGCAGCGTGGGATCGAGCAGACGTTGCCGGAAGCCGTGAAGTACGGGATCACGGCGGAGGAGGCGCATCGCTTCGGGCTGCCTTGCGGCGGGACGATTCAGCTCGTGCTGGAGCCGCTGACTTTGTCGAGCGGGATCGCGGAACTATGCGAGGCGGTGGAGGCGGGGCGGCTCGTCGCGCGCTCGCTGGATATGGCGACCGGGGCGGTGCGCATGGAGCCGGCGCAGGCCACCGATGGCGTTGTCTTCGATGAAGCGACGCTGCTGACGATTCACGGACCGCGGTATCGGATGCTGGTGATCGGGGCGGGGCAGTTGTCGCGGTATCTGTGCAATATCGCGGTGGGACTGGATTATCAGGTGACGGTGTGCGATCCGCGCGAAGAGTACACGGACGAGTGGGACGTGCCGGGGACCCGCGTCGTGCGGACCATGCCCGACGATACTGTCATGGAGATGAAGCTCGATGAACGGTGTGCGGTTATTGCTCTTACGCATGATCCGAAGCTGGATGATCTTGCGTTGATGGAGGCTTTGAAAACGCCCGCGTTTTATGTGGGGGCTTTAGGGTCTAGACGGAATAATGCGGCGCGGCGGGAACGGTTGAAGGAGTTTGACCTTTCTGAGCTGGAACTGGCGCGGTTGCATGGGCCGGTCGGGATTTATATCGGCAGTCGCACTCCGCCGGAAATCGCGGTTTCGATTCTGGCCGAAGTGACGGCGGCGAAGAATGGGGTTTCGTTGCCGGAGTTGCTTAAGGTGGAAGGGGCTAAAGCGGCCAGGGAAGTTGAGGGGGCGAGCGGGGTGGTTTGCGGGGTTTGAGTTTGGAGGTGCCAGGCGGATCGCGTCAGGAGTCGCGCGTTCATGGAGAGCGGGACTTTCGAGTTCCGCAATGCATCGCTCGGTACGGCGTTCCAATCCACGCGCTCGCGTGGAGCGCGATCCTGCGGCATCCACGCAAGTTTCAAATTACCTGCTCGCGTAGGGCGCGACCTGTGTCGTCGACAACATGTCGGCGAAGGTCGCGTTTCAACCCAGATGCTCGCGTAGAGCGCGACCGCAGCTTCGCCGGACTGACGATGCGCGTACGCCAGTTTCAACCCACGCGCTCGCGTAGAGCGCGACTTCCTCAGTTTGCCGCTCAGGTCCAGCAGCAAAAGTTTCAACCCACGCGCTCGCGTAGAGCGCGACCTCCGCGAATCATTCGCATCTTGGGGGAGGACGGTGTTTCAACCCACGCGCTCGCGTAGAGCGCGACTTACCGCCGCATGGTCAACATCATCACGTGGTTTCAACCCACGCGCTCGCGTAGAGCGCGACGGCGAGCGGGCGTAACCGCGTGCGTAGTCATCCATTGTTTCAACCCACGCGCTCGCGTAGAGCGCGACCGCGCCTTCTTCATCAGCCCTCGCCGGCGCGTCCAGTTTCAACCCACGCGCTCGCGTAGAGCGCGACGACGCTCCAATGGTTCCGGAACGCGCGTCACCGAGCGTTTCAACCCACGCGCTCGCGTAGAGCGCGACCGGTGGTGGTGGTCAATGCGGACAGGGGAGCGCAGGTTTCAACCCACGCGCTCGCGTAGAGCGCGACGTGCTGGATAAAGATGCCGTCAATGCGCTGGAAAGTGTTTCAACCCACGCGCTCGCGTAGAGCGCGACCGCTGACGCACGGCATCGGCGACGTGACGCTGACGTTTCAACCCACGCGCTCGCGTAGAGCGCGACCGGCAGTATGCCGAGGCAGGCGCGGTCGCGCACGACGTTTCAACCCACGCGCTCGCGTAGAGCGCGACGCCGCCGCATCGGCCGAAATCCACGACTGGACGGAGTTTCAACCCACGCGCTCGCGTAGAGCGCGACGTCGGAATCGTGACCGGCAGCGGCTTGTCGAGCGGTTTCAACCCACGCGCTCGCGTAGAGCGCGACCCACCCCCCACAAGGGGATCGTCCGCTCAATCCGTTTCAACCCACGCGCTCGCGTAGAGCGCGACACTTACCAGATCGCCGTCGTCAAGCATATTAAGACGTTTCAACCCACGCGCTCGCGTAGAGCGCGACCACGGTCAAAGGCAATCTGACGGTGATGGAGGCGACGTTTCAACCCACGCGCTCGCGTAGAGCGCGACACGTTGTCAGCGACACCGGAAATAAGATCACGCTGTTTCAACCCACGCGCTCGCGTAGAGCGCGACGCGCCTAAGCTGTCATGGAACGCGCCGCTCCAGTCGTTTCAACCCACGCGCTCGCGTAGAGCGCGACGACCGGACCATAAAGCGCCTTGAGCCGCTGCTCTCGTTTCAACCCACGCGCTCGCGTAGAGCGCGACTCGCGCGGCTTGTCGGCTTGCCGCCGGAAGTCGGTTTCAACCCACGCGATCGCGTAGAGCGCGACCTGCGACGCTGCGCACTGCGCGAGCGGTGTGCGCAAAGTTTCAACCCACGCGCTCGCGTAGAGCGCGACACCACACACTGGAGGCGCAATGAGCGCGACGGAAGTTTCAACCCACGCGCTCGCGTAGAGCGCGACCACTCGCGAGCGCGAGGCCCACCCACTTATTGCTGTTTCAACCCACGCGCTCGCGTAGAGCGCGACAGCCGCCTTTCGATCGCATTGAGCCGCTGGTCCTGTTTCAACCCACGCGCTCGCGTAGAGCGCGACGCCATAAGGCCATAATTTGGAGAGCAGCAAAGATGTTTCAACCCACGCGCTCGCGTAGAGCGCGACTAGTCGCGAGCGTAGCCAGCTTGTTGGGCGTTGTTTCAACCCACGCGCTCGCGTAGAGCGCGACTAGCCACCTAACGGTGAGTTAACCTGAGGGACAGAGTTTCAACCCACGCGCTCGCGTAGAGCGCGACCCGGAAGTACTTCGTCCACATATACCGGAACAAGTTTCAACCCACGCGCTCGCGTAGAGCGCGACGGCGTAACGCCGTCGCCGGTCAGCTGGCCGCGACCGTTTCAACCCACGCGCTCGCGTAGAGCGCGACCCGATGATCTCTCTGCGCTCGACGCCTGGGCCGGCGTTTCAACCCACGCGCTCGCGTAGAGCGCGACGCCGCGACCCGCGTTACCGTCGTCGTGACGTCGTCCGGCGTTTCAACCCACGCGCTCGCGTAGAGCGCGACAGACGCCTTTCGATCGCGTTCAAGCGTTGATCCTGTTTCAACCCACGCGCTCGCGTAGAGCGCGACGCCGATCAGCGCGCACAGCCAGCGCAGCAATGGGTTTCAACCCACGCGCTCGCGTAGAGCGCGACATGGCAGAGCCGAATCCTTGCGCGTCCTGCTTCTGTTTCAACCCACGCGCTCGCGTAGAGCGCGACCTAACGCTGTCCCGCAGCAATCGCCGTTGGCTGGTTTCAACCCACGCGCTCGCGTAGAGCGCGACCAAATGTTGCCGCGCACCAAACTTGATAGAGTAGTTTCAACCCACGCGCTCGCGTAGAGCGCGACGGACCGCTCAAAGTTTCCGAAGCACGCGATCACGTTTCAACCCACGCGCTCGCGTAGAGCGCGACCGGCGCCCAAATGCCGAGTGGTATGCGCGAGGACGTTTCAACCCACGCGCTCGCGTAGAGCGCGACAGCCGAGCAGCAGGCCGACGCGGCACGCGCAAATGGTTTCAACCCACGCGCTCGCGTAGAGCGCGACATTCCGATAGGCGTGGTGCGCCTCCTTTGCCGCATTGTTTCAACCCACGCGCTCGCGTAGAGCGCGACCCGCAAATCCGGCCGGGGTGTGCGAGCGCCCAAGTGTTTCAACCCACGCGCTCGCGTAGAGCGCGACCGATGAAGCCGCCTACGAGGCCGGCCACAAGCGCGTTTCAACCCACGCGCTCGCGTAGAGCGCGACCCACGCGTCGCGCCGGGTCGAGCGCGCGTCTCTCGTTTCAACCCACGCGCTCGCGTAGAGCGCGACACAAGGGTGCGACGGGGGATGCCGGGCCTGTCGGTGTTTCAACCCACGCGCTCGCGTAGAGCGCGACGCGCGACGCGGACGCCGTGAAAAAACCGAACGACGAAGGAGTTTCAACCCACGCGCTCGCGTAGAGCGCGACGGACGCCGCGGAACTTGTCGAGAAGACGTCCTAAGTTTCAACCCACGCGCTCGCGTAGAGCGCGACGGCCGCTTTGATGCGGATGAATGAGTCGAAGATGTTTCAACCCACGCGCTCGCGTAGAGCGCGACCCAGCCGCTGCCGTCCGCCTGCAGCGACGCGCGCTGAAGTTTCAACCCACGCGCTCGCGTAGAGCGCGACCAATGGTTCGCGGACGCGGGTGGATATATCGCATGGTTTCAACCCACGCGCTCGCGTAGAGCGCGACACGTGTAATCGAGCCGCACGCGCTGTCCGTCATTGTTTCAACCCACGCGCTCGCGTAGAGCGCGACTTAGGGCGGTTCCTGATCCAGCCTGCAATATGGTTTCAACCCACGCGCTCGCGTAGAGCGCGACCGCATCGCACATAAGCGATTGATAGCAAACAAAAAAAAGAGCCCATCCCGCGAACCGGGAGGGCTCACTGCAACAAACTACGACGCCAGCTTCTCACCCCCCGACGCGAAGCGAAAAATCAAAGAAAGATCAACGACTTACAAATCCCGCGAACCTCCCGCCATTTCCCCAGCCGCTCCACGTTCGCGCCCAAGCAATCGCCCTCAAAACCAGCGTCAAACAATCAATGGCCCATTTATATCAACAGCCGCCTTCGCCCCCACATGCTCGATCCGCCGTTCCCAGTTATTCCCCAAAAAATAGAACCGCAAACTATCCACCTCGGGATCGATAACCCCGATCAATCGACGCTTGAGCATGACCCATTGCGCGGCATCGACTTCAATCTCAAAGACCGAGTACTGCACCCGTTGCCCGAAATCCCTACACGCCTTCGCGACCCGCCTCAAGCGCCCCGACCCACCATCGGACGTCGTTGCGACGTCATAACTCACCAGCACCATCATCGCTCGCACCTCACTGCCAAAGATAAGCCGGATAAGCATCGATATCGCCGCGCAGATGCCGCGCGAGCAACTGCGCTTGCACGAACGGCACCATGCCGAGCCGGATCTTCTCATCGATGAAGGGATGCAGCACCTCGTCGCGCTTACGCTCTTGATAAGCGACGAGGATCGCCTTGCGAGCCTGATCGGTCATCGTCACCGCGCCGTTGTCGAGCGTCTTGAAGTCGCGCTTGTTCAATTGCTTGCGATTGATCAGCGAGAGCGCGAGACGATCCGCGATGACCGGCCGCATCTCCTCGATCAGATCGAGCGCGAGACTCGGACGCCCCGGCCGGTCGCGATGCAGAAAGCCGACGGCCGGATCGAGCCCGACTGTTTCGAGCGCTGACCGGCAATCGTGCGTAAGCAGTGTGTAGATAAAGGAAAGCAGCGCATTGATCGCATCGAGCGGCGGCCGCCTGCTGCGGCCACGAAACTGGAGCGCGGGATCGTCGACGCGAACCAGATGGCCGAACACACCGAAATAACTCTGCGCAGCTTCGCCTTCCAGCCCGCGCAGAACATCAATATCGCTCTCGATGGGCAGACGCCGCGCGATGATCGTCAGTCGCATCCGGGTCCGTTCGAGCGTTTGGCGAGCCGCGTCGTTGAGCTTGTCGCCGTGGTCCCGCAGCGCGCGACTGATTACCGCTCGCTGGTTGTACAGCTTTCCAGCGAGAATGTTTTGCACGATTGGCGCGGCGCGCGGCAGGTCGTCGCTCACTCGATACTGCTCACGCCGTAGCAGCACATTTCCGGCGACCGGTCCTTCGACGCGCGCCAGAAACCGCCCGTTCGACGACAGGTACGCGAGGCTCACTCCCTGCTCTGCACAGAAGCCGAGAAGAGGCGGCGAGACCAGCACGCGTCCGAAGCAAACAACGCTCTTCAGCATGTGAATGGGCAGTCGCGCTCGCTCATCGCCTTCGACCTCCATGACGACGTTCGCCCCGTCTTTTTTCAGCCACGCGCCTTCGGTCGTGACGTATAGGGTATTGAGTTGCCGTCGCATGCGTCAGTCCTCGAGTTTGGCTGCGAACCACGCCTTAACCGACACATGACGGCCAAGCGTCCGGGGCTGGCAGTCATCGATCAGGGAGCAAGCGTCGCAGCGGTGCGCTTCATAGGTCGCTGACGGGGTCCGCGCTTCACGCAAGAGGGCGCGAACGCCGTCGATCGTCGCAACGGTCAGGCGCCGCAATTCGTCGTCGAACGGCACGACCCGACGCCGGCGCGTCTTGCCGTAGAAGAGCGCACCTTCATCGATGCATTGCGCGAGCATCGCTTCCAGGCAAAGCGCCTGCGCGCACAACTGCACCTCGTCCGCGCGATGCGCCTTTGGCCGGCCGCGCTTGTACTCGACCGGATAAGCGTGCTCCGCTGAGCCGTCGTCCGGTCGGTGAAACTCGACGACGTCCGCGATACCCGCAATGCCGAGCTTCGCGTTCGACAACGGCATCGCCGTGACCGTCCGCACGCCGCGTCGCTTTTCCGTGCGCGGCTTGTCGGCTTGCTCGTGCAACACGCGTCCTTCGGCGGTGTACACGTTCTCCGTCCAGATCCGCTCGACATGAATCAGCGCGCATTGACGCGGACAGAAGAGGTAGTGCTGCAGCGACGAAAGCAGGATCGTATCGTCATCGCTCATCCTAAAACCGCTCGACCACCGTCACCCCCGACGGAACCCTCGCCGCATCGATCGACACCTCATAGTTCGCGAAACCCCGAGCTGGAAGATCAGCGTCCTTGGCCGCACGCTGCACCTTGATGGCATCGAAGAGAACATGCGCTGGCGCATTGCCCATCGGATGATCGTGCTTGAAAACAATCAGCTTGCGCGCCGCCATCTCGCCGCGCGCCGCCGAGCGATCATGCTCGAACATGCTCGTGAGCGAGCGCCACAGAAGCTCCAGATCGTCCTCCGAGAAGCCTGTGCGTTCCGCGAGTTTCGCGGAGATAAACCCGTGCGCACGATAAAGGCCGTAAGGAAGAATGTGCTTGCGCCCCATCGTGCGCTGCTCCTTCTGCTTCTCGGCGTCCTTCTCGTTCGTGACGGCCATGCGCGTAATGGACACTTCCATCGGCACAACGGGCTCGATCGACGACGCAAAGCCGAGCTGCACCGGCCCCCGCACCTGACCGCAGTTGACGCCGGTACTCATCACGGCGCCGAACGCCCGGATGTCGTAGAACTGCTTGCACATCCATTGCGTCAATTGCGTGCCTTGCGGATCCTTGGGAAGTTTTGCGCTGGGTTCGATCCCCTCCGCCTCATAAGCCTTTTTGTGCTGGTCGTTCAGCAGCGCCTTCTCCTGCATGTAGATGGCGTGGCCCGCCTCGGATTCCTTCTCCAGGCTCACATAGTTGCGAATCTTGCGCTTCAGGCACACATCGGTGACGAGCCCATGATTCGTTTCAGGGTCGAGGCGCGGCAGATTGCCCGCGTCGGGGTCGCCGTTCGGGTTGCCGTTGGTGACATCGAAGAGATAGACGAATTCGTAGCGATTGGCGATGGTGGTCATGCGGTTTCTTCTTCCGTGAGGTCGTCGGTGGGAGCGTCGATGAGGTCGGGGGCGTCGGTGTTGCCGGACTTGCGCCGGAAACGCTCGCTGCGCTGGTGGTAATAGCCGATGGCAAAGCGACCCTGATCTTCCATCGACAGCGTGCGCGGAAAATGACTGCCGATGCCGTCGAGGATTTCAGT
Source organism: Caballeronia humi (assembly GCF_001544475.1). Classification (GTDB taxonomy): domain Bacteria; phylum Pseudomonadota; class Gammaproteobacteria; order Burkholderiales; family Burkholderiaceae; genus Caballeronia; species Caballeronia humi. Next base: position 199,840 of record NZ_FCNW02000006.1, read on the forward strand.
CGCCTCGCGTTCCAGGACGACCGCCCAGCCTTTCATCGAGGCGTTTTTCATCGCTTTCGACAAATGGTTCTGCGCGCCGCGCATCAGTACCGGAAACACGAGCGCGGGGGTCGCGGACGCCGATCCGTAATACCGGTCGCGGATCGTCGCGTTCACTTTTTCGCCTAACGCGGCGGTTTGGATGCTTTCCAGCACGGAAAACAGGCGGCCGAGCCGGTAGCTCGGTGCGGCATCGTTTCTGTCCAGACTCACAGGTATCTCCGTTTCGATTCCTTTCACGTTCCAGCGCAGGTCGCGCACGAGAACGGCCTTGCATAACGCGGCACGCAGACCTGAAACCTGCTTGTCCGCTCGCATGCGTGTGACCGCGGCGCTCAGCAGCGTGCGCGGATAGCGCGAGCCAGTGAGCACCGCGCGCATCATCGCGCCCGCCAGTTGCGGCGGGACGTTCTCGCTTTTCTCCTGCGCAGCGGTGGCGGCGAGCAGGCGCCACGCGGCCGGGGGCGTGCGCCACGGCACCGGTTCTATCGATAGATCGTCGTAGTGCTCCTTCAACCGCATCGCGAACTCTTGTAGCGTGCCGGTTGCCCAATAACGTATCGATAGGCGCGACGCGTTAGGCGAAAGACCCAGCACGAACATCTTTGTGTCGGCTTCGAGCTTCAAATCGAGCACATCGGCCGCGCGCCCTTCCGATACCGCTTCCAGCGCAGACCGCAACTCCGCCGCCTCTGACGCATCGCTGACCGGCGGATCGACCGCATGCAGGAAGAATGTCTCGGCGTCGTGTTGCGCCTGCGGCGCTTCCGCCTCGGCCCAGAACACGACACTGGCATCGCCGACCTGGACGCATTGCCGGTGGTGCGGATCGCGCAGCAGCAGATGATTGAGGACGGTCGTATAACCGAAGGCGGCGAGCGTTGAGACTGGTGCATTGGCGCCGCGGTCCTTGCCGTAGGAATCGAAGGCGTCGAGGTTGAACGACACGATCGATGCGCCCGAACTCTGTGCGCCGTACACGCCCTTGATCGCCTGATGAATTCGCTGGATCGGCCGCGTTTCGCCGGTGACGAGGCACTTGCCGATCGCGCCGTCTTCATCGGTGCTATAGCGTGCGATCAATTCCTTCGCAGCGTGGGTCTCGTGGACATAGCCTCTCACGCCATCGATTCGGAACACGACGTTCGCCGCGAACAGTTCAGGTCCATGTCGCGTGATGCACTCGAACGAACGCCACTTCCCTGGCACCCACGCATCGAGAAACTTGCGCAACGCGACGAGCCCGACGTCGGTTGCATCGGAGAGACGCTCGGCGTGCAGCGCCTTGAACGCCGCATGTGCCTTTTCGTTCAGCGCAGGCACTTCCATCCCCGCCTTCTGCTCGACGCCGAGCACGAACGCGGTCTTGTCCCACAGAAAGAACGGTGCGGGCGAGATGCCAGGCCGCTTGAACGACGCGGGCACCGTCATGATTCTCCACTTCGGCTTCTTGTCCGACCTGGCCTGGATGTTGTTGACATCGACGAGTGTGCCGTCTTCCGTCAGAAGGATCTCGTAGCTGATCTTTTCCTGCGACAAACCGAACGCGGGCAATTCGCCGCGCCTCGCCTGCCGGTCGTAGTGCTGTGTCAAGGCCGAGAAAATCATCGTGCGCCGCCTTTCAACTGGAGCAACGGAATCTCGATCCATCCGCTCTTCATCGATGCACGGAAAAAGTGCGGCGTCATGCCGTCATCGAAATCGATGTCGTGAAGCATCCAGCCGAGATCGCGCTCGTCGATCAGCGATTCATGCGGCGCGCGCGCGACCTTGCCGTCTTCGAGTAACTCGAAGTCGGCGGCAAATTCGCGCACGCCGAAGCAGGGCGTGTGAAAGCATTGCCCCTTGCGCGCGCGCCGGTTGAAGATGTCGAGGTGCTTGCCGACGCTGTCCCCTTCGGCGGCCTTGTCGGTCAGAACGAAGTGCGCCTCGATGACGTACGCAACGTCGCGCAGGATCATCGACGCGCGTTGCTGACGGTCCACGTCGACGTAATTCACAAGGCCTTCGATGCGCTGCGCTTTCATCGCCGAGCGTGCGCTCGTCGCGGAAATTTTGCTCGAGACTTCGTTGCGACGGATCGTGTCGAAGCGAATCGGATTGAGCACCTGAATGCGGTCGATGACCCAGCGGATCGAGGGCTTCCAGTGAATCGCCTCGACGATGCCGCGTGCCGCCGATGGCGTCATCACGTCGTAGGACACGCGTTCGACCTTCATCTCCGGCCGGGTGAACAAGGCTCTGTCGCCCCAGACGTGCAAGCGGATTCCGTATGCCATGTAGTCTCGCTAATGTTTGCCTTGCGGGCTGGTTCTGGATTGAGCGCGATGCGGCGGCTGCTATTGGATCAGGCTGTCGATGCTCGGGCCGTTGTCGGCATCGACCTTGAGGCCGCAGTTCGGGTCGTAGAGATCGAGTCTGATCAGCTCCATGAACTGCGTGCCGAACACATCTTTGTTTACGGGCTGAACCGCGCCTGTCGCGACAAGCCGCATGAGCACCTTCGGACGAACCTGCACGAGATACGGCTGGAGCTTGCGGGGAAGGTCGCCACATTGCTTCGCCTTGCGAAGCTCGGCGACAAGCCCTTTCGACTCAACATCGTCGGCGACGATGATCGGCATGTCGGCGTTATCGATCATGCGAAAGTCGTTCTCCATGCGCTCGAAAGCGAAGGCGTCGCGGTCGTCCTCGATGTAGCCGAGCAGGTTGTGCTCGTCCAGTTCCGCGTGGCCTTTCCGCCAGTACACGTCGCCGAAATACTGCTCGATCGCGGCAAGCGACAAAGGATCGTGACCATGCTTTCGCCACACTTCGCGCGCGCGGTCGGCAAGTGCTTCGAGTTCCTGAGGCGGCTGCCAGTCGGAATTTGCAGGGGAGAACACGGTGACGACGCTGTCGTCGCGTGACCGCTCGCCTTCGCGATTGCAGCGCCCAGCCGCCTGCGCGATCGAGTCGATGCCGGCTTCCGCACGCAGAACATGCGGGAAATCCACATCGACGCCTGCTTCGATCAGCGAGGTCGAGACGAGGCGGCAGGTTTTTCTGTCTTTCAGTCGCTGGCGCACTTCTCCAAGCACACGCGTACGATGCTTCGCGTGCATCATCGTCGTCAGATGGCGCGCGCCGGGTTCGTCCTTGATCGATTCGAAGAGCGCCTGCGCATGCCGACGGTTGTTCACGATGCACAGCACCTGATCGTGATCGCGCATGCGTTGCGTGAGCTGTTCGTCGTCGAGCAGGCCGGCAATTTCGACGCGCACGCGTGCGAGGGTATGGAAGAGACGCTGCGGATCGGGCGCGAGTTCGCGCACGTTGGTGAAGCCGCCGTCGAACTGCGGCGCGTTGAGCGCGGGTTGCGTCGCGGTGCAGAGGACGATGCTCGTGCGGTAGTTCAGCGTGAGTTCATCGAGCACGGCGACGCACGGTCGCAAGAGGCGCAAGGGAAGCGCCTGCGCTTCGTCGAGAATGACGACGCTGTTCGCGATGTTATGCAGCTTGCGGCATTTCGACGGTCGCGCGGCGTAGAGGCTCTCGAAGAACTGCACCGACGTGGTGACGATGATGCGCGCGTCCCAGTTCTCCGTCGCGATGCGAAGTTTCGCGATGGAGGTGTGCTCCAGTTCGCCGGGCTCTGTGTAGGCGCTGTGATGCTCGACGATGACGCCGTCCAGTTTGCCGAGCTCGCCGAGGGCTTTTCGAAATACCGCCGCGTTTTGCTCGACGATGCTGGTGAACGGAATCACGTAGATCACACGATCGAGCTGGTGTGCGATCGCGTGATCGAGTGCGAAGGCTAGCGAAGTCAGCGTCTTGCCGCCGCCGGTTGGGACCGTCAGCGAGAACGTGCCGGTCGCTTCCCTCGCGCGCTCGCGGGCATGCGTGAGGATGTCCGCGCGCGTGGCGTCGATGGGATTCTTGATCGTGAAACGCGCGAGATGTTTATCGAGTTCGGTGCGCAGTTCTTCCAACGACGGTGGTGGCTCGTCTTCCTTCCTGCCGTAGAAGCGTGCCGTATCGAGATAATCGCCGTCAACGACGCACGAGAAAAGCATCCGAGTGAGTAGCGAGTATTGGAAGAACGGACGCGCTATGGCCGGTCGCCATCCGCTGGGCTGCAATTCAGCCGCTGACGCCGGTAACGTGAGTTCCTGCTCAAAGTCAGGCAGCAGCTTAGGCAGACGCGCTTTTAGCCGTTCGTCGAAAGCGGTTCGCTTGCCGGGATCGCGTCCGTTGGCGAGTCCCGCGTGATGCCCCGCGATGCCAAACGCGATGAACCGGCCTGGCAGACCGTAACGCTCACTGGCGATCTTCGCGCCCCACGTCGCGTGATCGACGCGTGGACCATCTACGAGGCGTCGCTGGAATTCGACAGTGTATTTGCCGAGGTCATGCAGCAGTCCTGCCGCACGGGCGAGTTCTTCGAAGCCAAACGTACGCGCAAACTTCGCGGCCTGATCGGCAACGCTGTTCAGATGTACCGCAAGAGGCTGCCAGTCGCTGCGATCTGCGTTCTTTGTTGAATGCGCGTAGAAGCGCGGTGAATCAGCCAAATTGTCTCCCAGTTCTTTTATCGCTCGATGCCGGGGATCGAACCCTCAAACATCCGCGTCAGCCGATTCTAGGAGTTGGCTTGTCTCAAAAAGCACTTTAAATCGTCAACGATTGCAAACCTCAACCATCTCACAAACGCCTTTCCCTACCCTCCCATATAATAATCATTCTCATTTGGCCATCTGCGGGTCAAAGCAACGAACAAGGACTATCGAATGCGAGGCAACTTCCTGACCGGCGAACGCCCCGCCAAGCCGACGCCATCAGAGCAAGCCCCCTCGCAGCCTACCGCCGGCGACAATCACCGCAAGCGCGGGATGAGCCAGCGTTCATTGCGCGTCTGGTCGATCGTGCATCGCTGGACGAGCCTCATCTGCACCGCGTTCATGCTTTTGCTCTGCCTGACGGGCTTGCCGCTGGTCTTTGGCCACGAGCTTGACGTCGTCCTCGGCGATGCGATCGAAGCGCCCGAACTGCCCGCCGCGCAGGCAAACGCGCGCGCGACCTACGACCAGATCCTGGCGGCGGCACTGAAGCAACACCTTGGCCACGTCCCGCAATACATGATTTGGGAGCCGGACGAGCCTTTGCTGCCGGTCATCGTCACTGCGCCGCGCGCCGATACCCCGCCCGACGACACCTTGAGCACCGTCGTCGACGGCCGCACCGCGCAGGCGCTCGGCCTGCCGCCCGGTAAGGGCTCGCTCAAGTTCGTGCTGCTGAAACTGCACGTCGACATGTTCGCCGGCCTCGCCGGCAAGCTCTTTCTCGGCGCGATGGGCGTGATGTTCCTGGCGGCGGTCGTATCGGGCGTTGTCGTGTATATGCCGTTCTGGCGCAAGGTCGGGCTCGGGCGCGTGCGGCTGAAGAAGAAGCGGCGCATCGTGTGGCTAGACTGGCACAACGCGCTCGGCATGCTGACGCTCGTGTGGGCGATCATCGTCGGCGGGACGGGGTCGATCAACACGCTCGCCGACCTGCTGCTCGAAGCCTGGCGCAACGATCAGCTCGCGCAGATGCTCGCGCCGTATCACGGCAAGCCGCCAATGGTGGCGAGCGCCTCCGTCGATGATGCCGTGAAAGTCGCGCGCGGCGTCGCGCCGGAGATGATCCCGTCGTTCGTCGCGTTTCCGGGTACGCGCTTCAGCAGCCCGCATCACTACACGGTGTTCATGCGCGGCGACGGAATTCTCACGACGCGGATGCTGCGGCCGGTGCTCATCGATGCATCGACTGGGGCGCTTACCGATTCACGCGAATTGCCGTGGTACTTAAAGCTGCTGTTGGGTTCGCAGCCGCTGCACTTCGGTGACTTCGGCGGGATGCCGCTCAAGATCTTCTGGGCAGCGTTCGACGTATTGACGATCGTTGTTTTGGGGAGCGGCTTGTATCTCTGGCTGACGCGCCATAACAAGCGCAAGCGCGGCGCATCGGCGTAAAAAAGGACCGGATACGGCCCTTGTTCGGAGTCAAACGATCACATCATCCCGCAAACCACCATCGCCACGATCGACGCTCCGACGAGCACCGCGCCCACCGTCCGCCGCTTATTAAGCTCGGTCCAAAGCAACACCCCCGTCAGCGACAGCAAAATAATGCTGCCCGCAAGCGTATCGATGAGCAGCACCCATCCGACGCTCAATCCCACGCCCTTGTGCAGATTGCTCATCGTTGCGAGGAAGCTGTTGTCCGTGCGCTTCACCGACACGAACCCGTTCCCCACCCAATATTCCGCCGATACCCCGCCACTCGGCGACGCCACCATAACCGTCCACTGTTCGGGCTGCATCGTCTTCTGATCGCCCCATGCGACGGCGCGCGCCGGTTCGCGCTTCACGCGTCCGGGATTGCCTTCTAGCTTCAGTTCATGCTTGAGCCAGCCACCAAGCTCCTTCGGCGATTTCAGTCCCTCGGCGGGAAGCGCCAGTTGCATCTGCGAGACCTGCGGCTCGCCGGTCGAAATCCGCAGCGGCCCGCCGCGATGATTCAGCAAGAACCCCGTCGTGCCGAACAGCAGCCCAAGCACCGCGCCCCACAAACCGACCCATCCGTGAATCTTGCGCAGCCACTTGATGAACGTCGCGCGACGCGAGCGGTTCTTGCGGACGGCCTGGTCGGCGTCGTCGATAAGGCGATGCGCGCCGTGTTCCTTGTACTGCATCGGGGATGCGTTCGATGTCCGCGGGGGCTTGATGGTTTCGGGCGCGTTCACGCGTCTCTCCGTTGTTCGGCAGAAAAAGAAAGGCCAACAGCGGTCGACGCATCGACCCACTTTGGCCACAAATGAGAATCGTTATCATTACATGGCCAAGGGGTTTAGACAACGCTTTGCAATAAAGCGTAAAAATTCAGACTGGCCAGAGCGGCCCTTCCTCCATCGCGCCGACCTGCTCGCGCAGTTCGAGGATGCGGTCTTCCCAATACCGTTGCGTGTTGAACCAAGGGAAGGCGGCGGGGAACGCGGGGTCGTCCCAGCGGCGCGCGAGCCATGCCGCGTAGTGAATCAGCCGCAGCGTGCGCAGTGCCTCGACGAGATGTAGTTCGCGCGGCTCGAAATCGCAGAAATCCTCGTAGCCGGCGAGCAGATCGCCCAGCGCGCGCGACGCCTCCGCGCGCTCGCCCGGCAGCAGCAGCCACAGGTCCTGGATCGCGGGGCCCATGCGGCTGTCGTCGAAATCGACGAAATGCGGGCCCGCGTCGGTCCACAGCACGTTGCTCGGATGACAGTCGCCGTGGAGACGAATCGGCGTGATGTCGCCCGCGCGTTCGAAACAGCGCTCGACGCCCTCCAGCGCCATTTTCACGACCGTCTCATAAGCCTCGCGCACGTCGCGCGGAACGAAGCCGTGCGTCAGCAGGAATTCGCGCGGCTCGTAGCCGAAGCTCTGGATATCGAGCGTCGGCCGCTCGCGATACGGCTCGATGCCGCCCACCGCATGAATCCGCCCGATGAAGCGCCCAAGCCATTCGAGCGTGTCGGAACGATCGATATCCGGTGCGCGGCCGCCACGGCGCTCGAAGATCGAAAAGCGAAAGCCGTCGAAACGATGCAGCGACGTGCCGTCGAACACGCGCGCGGGCACCGCCGGTATTTCGCGCCGATACAGCTCCGCGACGAACGCGTGCTCTTCGAGAATCGCCTGATCCGACCATCGATGCGGCCGGTAAAACTTCGCGACGACCGGCGGGCCGTCTTCCATGCCGACCTGATAGACGCGGTTTTCGTAGCTGTTGAGCGGGAGCATGCGCCCGTCGGTGCGTTCGCCGAGCGGGAGGAGGACGCTGTCGAGCGCATCGAGGACGCGCTCGGGCGTGAGATCGGCGAAGGGGGGAGCCGGATGCGCGTCGCCGGACGACGGCGTGCCGGGTGCTTCGGAATGGTCTGAGTTCATTCCGGCATTATCCGCGCATCGGCTTTGATCAGCCGGCGCCCAACCCGCCTTCAGTGAACGACGGAATTCGCCGGCCGGACGACGTCGCCGGTATCGATCAGGTCTTCGAGGAAGAACGGCTCCGTGTTGAGCAGTTGCGACACACCGGGCTCGCCCGCGTACCACGCGACCATTGCCATGTCGCCAAGAATTCGCATCACGATGCCGCGCGCCCCTTGAGGCACGGCGATATGCACGGAGCGGACGATCGAGCCGATTTGCATGATGAATCCCCGTCAGAGTGCCGGCTGTACCGGTCAATTTTGGTTACCAAGCACGGACTGTCCAGGGTTCGTGCACCAGACCGCAGGCCGCTCGGCGTCGCCTGAGGCGGGCGCGCGCGGCTTTGTGACAAGACGTTGCGCTACTACTTTAGCGCATCGCGATGCACGCGGTCCAAGAGCGCGTGCGCGGAAGCCAACGTAGCGATTTTTGGCGACTTGCGGGCCGCGAAGGCCGCCGGTAAAGACGCCGTCAATGAAAGCCGCGCGAAAGCCACTGACGCGTTAGCGGGCAGGGCGCAGCCGTTCGGCGTAAGGTGATGGACTTTGCTTTGCAGGAGGCTTTGTCGTGACTTCCTCGCCGGCGCCGGACCGGCCCGCTTCGTCTGCGTCTTCTTCCAACGCCCGTCGTCCTTCCCCCGATCCCACGCCGTACCTCGAACGCGGCTCGCGCGCTTACTGGCACGCGTCGCTCGCGCTGCTGTTTGCCGGTTACGCCACGTTCTCGCTGTTGTACTGTGTGCAGCCGCTGCTGCCGGAGTTCTCCGCGACGTTCGGCGTGAGTCCGGCGCAGAGCGCGCTGGCGGTGTCGGTATCGACTGCATCGCTTGCGATTGCGATTTTCGTCGCCGGATTCGTCTCCGAAGGATGGAGCCGGCATCGGCTGATGACGCTTTCGCTCTCGGCGTCGTCGGTGCTGACGATCATCGCCGCGTTTCTGCCAAGCTGGCACGGGTTGCTCGTCGTGCGCGCGCTCGAAGGGCTCGCGCTCGGTGGCGTGCCGGCCGTCGCGATGGCCTATCTCGCCGAGGAGGTCGAGCCCGAAGGTCTTGGTCTCGCGATGGGACTGTACGTCGGCGGCACGGCGATCGGCGGGATGGCCGGGCGCGTGATCAGCGGCGTGCTCGCGGATTTCTTCTCGTGGCGCGTGGCGATCGGCGGGATCGGCGCGCTCGGACTGCTCTCGACGCTCGCGTTCCGCGCGCTTCTGCCACCCTCGCGACGCTTCGTTCCGCGACGCGGCATGGGCTTTCGCCATCATCGACTGGCGCTCGCGACGCACCTTCGCAACCGCGACCTGCCGTTCCTTTTCCTGATGGGCTTCGTGTTGATGGGCAGCTTCGTCACGCTTTACAACTTCGTCGGCTACCGGCTGATCGATGAGCCGTTCCGGCTGAGCCAGACGCAGATCGGCGCGATTTTCACGGTGTACCTGACGGGCGTAGTGGCGTCGCCGTGGTCCGGGAAGATGGCCGATGTCTTCGGGCGCGGGCGCGTGCTGATCGCGAGTCTTCTGCTGATGTTCGGCGGCGTGCTGCTGACGCTTTCAAATTCGCTGCCGATGATCATCGGCGGAATTGCCTGCGTCACGTTCGGGTTCTTCGCGGGGCACGCGGTGGCGAGCAGTTGGGTCGGGCGCCTGGCCACGCAAGCGAAAGGGCAGGCGGCGGCGCTTTATCTGCTGGCGTATTACATCGGGTCGAGTCTGATCGGCTCGTATGGCGGGCACTTCTGGACGGGGTTCGGATGGGGCGGCGTCGCGGGGCTCGTCGGCGCGTTGTTGCTGATCGGGCTGGCGGGGGCGGTGCATTTGAGTCGGCGGGAGGCATAGTCTTTTCGTCTGATCGAAAGGAAAACGAAAACGCCGGCGTATCAGGGTTTTTCCGCGTCCGCTTAAATCGACCGCCCGCAAAGGCTTGCGGCATAAGGCACGGCCGTTCGCTCCGCCACGCAGAAACGCGGATATCCGGCGACACACCGTGATACGCGGCCTATACTCGAATCGCCAGTGCAGCGCCGGGCGAACGGCTCGACGCAAAAGCAAGACGATGGGAGACGAGCAATGACGACGTACTTCACAATCGGTGACTTCATCCTGATCATCCCAATGGCGCTCGCCGGCGCGCTGTTTCTAGGCGCGATTCCTTGCGCGTCTCACTTCAAGAACAATGTGCTCAGAGCTTTCGGCGCGCTGGTCGGCGTGCTGGTGGCGTTTTTGCTGGTCGAAGGGCTGCCTGCGTTGATATAGGGCTTCTTCGCGTTGGCGAGCCGCGCACTTGGTGACGCACGCGCGTGCTTGCGTTCGACGCTGGCGGCGGTTTTGCGATTCGCTTGACGCGGGGCGTCGACATGTCCCAGCGTCTGAGCGCGCCACGTTCGGGATTTATCCTCCAAAAGTTTTCGCTTGCGGCCTTCGCGTTTCCCGACGTTCGCGCAGGGATGCGCGGATCGCTCCGTTCTGGCGCCATGCGCTTCGGCCGCCCGGGCAAACTGGACCGCTTCCCCGCGGGTACATTTCTCTTCGGCGCCACACGCCTCTGCGTGACGTCGCGATTTGCGATTCGCGTTTTCTGATCGCTGTGTCGAGGCGCCGCGCTCCACGCCGCGCCGGTTCGGACGCCTCGACCGTTTCCCCGCAGACGCCCCGTTTCGATTCTTCATCCGCGTGCGCCCAGGCGTGCACCGGCTGCGCCGGTGTGGCTGCCTCGACCGTTGCGGCGCAGACGCCGCGTACCGATACTTCGATGCGCCCGAACCGGATCTTGCATCCTGCCGCGCAGGTTCGGAAGCTTCGACGATTTCCCAGCAGACGCCGCGTACTCATGCGTCGATCCTCCCAAGCCGAACCCGCATGCCGCCGACCGCGCGCGATGCAAACAATCCGTTCTCCGCGAAGTTTCACATCGGGTCCGAATCAGACACGTAGCGTGCTCCTGCCGGGCAGGGCGAGCCGCTCGGATCATCAGACATAAGCGCGTAGTTGTACGCCCCATCGTTCGCGCGCGAGCCGTCCCCCAGGCACGCCATCTGCACGCAACATCGCATCCACCGTGCTTCGACACGCGTATTCACAGCACAGCATCAATTGCAACGAGCTCCCATGCCGCTCCTCACCGTCGCCGCTATCGCACTCGCCGCGCTTCTCGCGGTGTTCGCAGCCGTCTGGGCCTGGCAACTTCGCTCTCGCAATGCCGGCATGATCGACCCGATCTGGGCGTTCTCGCTCGGCGGCGTCGCCGTGCTGTACGCGGCCCTGGCGAACGGCGACCCACACACACGCCTGATAGTAGGAATCGGCGGGATAGTGTGGGGCGCGCGGCTCGGCGCGCACCTGTGGCGGCGGAATTCAGGCCACGCCGAAGACCCGCGCTATCGGAAATTGCGCGACAAGTGGGGCGAAGTGGCGAACCGCAACATGTTCCTGTTCTTCCTGCTGCAAGTCGTGATTTCGATGCTGCTTTCCATCGCTTTCCTGATCCCCGCCTATCGCGCGACGCCGCCCGCACCCGCGTGGGTCGCGCTGGCGACGTTGATCTGGGCAGCATCGATCGCAGGCGAAGCCCTCGCCGACCGCCAGTTACGAGACTTCAAAGCCGATCCGGAGAACCACGGACAGGTCTGCCGTGCTGGCCTCTGGCGCTATTCGCGGCACCCGAACTACTTCTTCGAATGCGTGCACTGGGTCGCGTACATTCCGCTGGCAGTTGGGTCAGGCCCGGGCGGCGCGGGTGCGTGGTTCTGGGCGATGCTCCTGCCGCCCGTTCTGATGGCGTGGCTCCTCATGCGCGTCTCCGGCGTGCCGATGGTCGAAGCCGAATCGGCGAAAAAGCGCGCGGGCTACGCCGACTACATGCGCACGACTAGCGCGCTGATCCCGTGGCCGCCGCGCCCTCGAACCTGATGAAACCATGAGCGACTTGACCGTCCCCCAACGCGCGGCGCCGGATGGCTGGCTGATCGACTTGTGCGAACGCGGCCGCATTCCCGATGCGCTCGTGCGCTTCGGCATGCGCCAGTTGCTGAAAAGCCGTCTCGCCGACGAATCCGCCGGCGACGGCGAAGCCCGCTCGCTGCGCCTGAATCGCCTCGTCGACGAACTGCGCGCGAGCCCGATCGCGATCGACACGCATGCCGCGAACGCGCAGCATTACGAGCTTCCGGCGGCGTTTTTCCACGCGCATCTGGGGCCGCATCTGAAGTATTCGTGCTGTTTGTATCGAGAGGGCAGCGAGACGCTCGCCGAAGCCGAGCGCGCGATGTTCGAGGAATATGCCGCGCGCGCCGAACTGGCCGACGGCCAGCGCATCCTCGATCTCGGTTGCGGCTGGGGATCGCTCGCGCTGTGGCTGGCGGCGCGTTATCCGAATGCGGAGATCGTCGGTCTATCGAATTCGCGCGGGCAGCGTGAGTTCATCGAGGCGCGCGCGGTCGAGCGCGGGCTGTCGAACCTGCGCGTGCTGACGGGCGATATCGTCGATTTCGAGTTCGGCGGGACGCTCGCAGTCGGCGGATTCGATCGCGTGCTGTCGGTCGAAATGTTCGAGCACATGAAGAACTACCGGCTCCTGCTGCGGAAAATCGCGGGCTGGATGCGCGTCGACGCCAAACTCTTCGTGCATGTGTTCGCGCACCGGACTTTGGCATATCACTTCGAGGTGAAGGACGGCCGCGACTGGATGTCGAAATACTTCTTCACCGGCGGGACGATGCCGTCGGAGTCGCTGCTGCTCTATTTTCAGGACGACGTGGCGATCGAGCGCCAGTGGTGGGTCAGCGGCACGCACTACGAGCGCACCGCGAACGACTGGCTGAGCAATCTCGACGCGGCGCGCTCGCGCCTGATGCCGCTGTTCACCGACACCTACGGCCCCGCCGACGCCGCGCGCTGGTTCCAGCGCTGGCGCATGTTCTATATGGCGGTCGCGGAACTGTTCGGCTACGCGGGCGGCGCGGAGTGGGGCGTCGCGCACTATCTCTTCACGCGACGCCAGACGGCCTTTATCTGAGATGTTCGCCGAGGAACACGAGCGTGCGTCCGTGCGCGAGCGCCGATGCCTGCGCGTTGTACGACGCGCGATCGCCGCAATTGAAGCCGTGATCGGCGTTCGGATAGACGTGGACTTCGGCGTCGTTACGGCCGGTGAAGCGCTCGCGCACCTCGCCGACCGCCGACGGCGGAATGTGCGCGTCGAGTTCGCCGTAGTGGAACTGCATCGGCACCTTGATGCTGTCGGCCTTGTCGAGTTGCGTCTGGATGCCGCCGCCGTAGTACGCCACGCCCACGTCGATCGCGCCCTGCGCCGCGGCCAGATACGCGAGGCGTCCGCCGAAGCAATAACCGATCGCCGCAACCTTGCCGCTCACTTCAGGCAGCGCGCGCAACGCTTGCGCAGCCGCGCCGACGTCGGCGACGGCCTGCTCGACGCCGGTTTTTTGCAGCAGTTCCATCGCTTTCTGGCGGTCGGCGCCTTCGTAGCCGAGCTCGACGCGCGGTTGCGTGCGCCAGAACACATCGGGCGCGAGCGCAACATAACCATCGGCGGCGTACTGGTCGGCGACGCTGCGAATGTGCGCGTTCACGCCGAAAATCTCCTGCAGGATGATGACGGCAGGGCCTGTGCCCGTCTTCGGCAGCGCCAGATAGCCTTGGAAACTGTCGGTGCCGGCGGGAATGTCGATCCAGCGGGAAGTCACGGTCGTCGTCACGTCGTTGCTCCTTATAGTGCGTGAAAGAGGTCAGGCGAGGGAGTGTGCCACCATTCAACACCCAATGCTGGCGCGGCTCCCGGGCGCTTTCGGACACCTTTCCGCTGCGCCGGAAATCCTCGAAAAGCCAACCAGGCACGATGCTTGACGGCGCTTCTGAATTAGAGCATCGCTTCTACAAATAAGCTTTTAAAAACAAGGTTATAAAAAACGCGTCCGGCGATTAACGGCGCGCAATCGTAAAACTTGAATCGACTCGCCCGCCAAACCATTGCCCACTCGTTCCCGATGCTCGGAAACCCGCATGTACAGGGGCTTTGCGCGGACTCCAGCACATTCCTCAGCGCTTCTCAACAAGACTTTAATCAGTAGTGACACCACTATCTTAAAAAACTTCCCCAAATTAATTTGACAACCCTACACTTGCGCGCAGTGCGGATGGCGGCTGCCAAAAACGGCCAGCCGGAAGGACTTGCCAAGTGCATGACGATGCATCCGGCGTGGTCGTCCACGGGACTGAGCGATCGTGATGAAAGACGGGGCACAGGGCGATTACGTTGTTTTTGGGACCGAAACTGGAGACTTACATGAACACCAAGCTTCAAAAATTGTTGCCGATCAGCGCTGCAGCAATGATGTTCGCTGCGTTGGCAACGACCGCGGCAGCCGACGAAACTGTCAAGATCGGTCACGTTGCACCGCTGACCGGCGGCATTGCTCACTTGGGCAAGGATAACGAAAACGGCGCGCGGCTCGCAGTCGAAGAAATCAACGCGAAGGGCCTGACGGTCAACGGCCAGAAGGTCACGCTGGTCCTCGACCCGCAAGACGACGCGGCCGACCCGCGTACCGCCACGCAAGTTGCGCAGAAACTCGTCGACGACAAGGTCGTCGCCGTCATTGGTCACTTGAACTCGGGCACGTCGATCCCGGCATCGAAGATCTACAGCGATGCGGGCATCGTTCAGATCTCGCCGTCGGCCACGAACCCGACCTACACGCAGCAAGGCTTCAAGACGACGTACCGCGTCGTTGCGACCGATGCGCAGCAGGGTCCGGCGCTCGCCAACTACGCCGCGAAGCAGTTGAAGATCAAGAGCGTCGCGATCGTCGACGACTCGACGGCTTACGGCCAGGGTCTTGCCAACGAGTTCGAGAAGACTGCCAAGTCGCTCGGCCTGAAGGTGATCTCGCATGACGCGACGAACGACAAGGCTGTCGACTTCCGCGCGATTCTGACGAAGATCAAGGGCGAAAACCCGGATGCCGTGATGTTCGGCGGCATGGACGCGACGGGCGGCCCGTTCGCCAAGCAGGCTAAGCAGCTCGGCCTGCGCGCCAAGGTGCTGGCCGGCGACGGCGTCTGTACCGAAAAGCTGGCCGACTTGGCCGGCGACGCGACCGACAACGTCGTGTGCTCGGAAGCCGGCATGGCGCTTGAGAAGATGGAAGGCGGCGCGGCGTTCGCGGAGAAGTACAAGAAGCGTTTTGGCCAGCCGATCCAGATCTACGCGCCGTTCACGTATGACGCGGTGTACATCGTCGCCGACGCGATGAAGCGCGCCAACTCGACCGATCCGGCGAAGATTCTGGCCGCGATGCCGAACACCGACTACAAGGGTGTGATCGGCCAGACGACCTTCGATTCGAAGGGCGACCTGAAGCACGGCGTGATCTCGCTGTACGACTACAAGAAGGGCAAGAAGACGCTGCTCGACGTGGTCAAGATGTAAATTCGCGATGGGCGGTTTCTTGCGGAACCGCCTTCGTGGATGAAAAAAGCACGCGGAATCGCGTGCTTTTTTTTGGGCTGGTGGGTTGGGTTTGCTTGGGCTGAAGGCGTGGGGCGTGGGGCGTGGGGGCGTGGGGCTTGGGGCGTGAGGCGTGGGGGCGTGGGGCGGGGGGCGCGGCGAAGGCGAAGCGGGAATAGGGAAGCTGCGAGCCGAGCCGAAGCTGAGGGCCGCGAGTCGCGAGCCGCGAGCCGCGAGCCGAAGCCAAGCCAAAGCCAAAGCCAAAGCCAAGCCGAAGCCAAGCCGAAGCCAAGCCGAAGCCAAGCCGAAGCGAGTGCCAAAGCCAAAGCCAGAGCCAGAGCCAGAGCCAGAGCCAGAGCCAGAGCCAGAGCCAGAGCCAGAGCCAGAGCCAGAGCCAGAGCCAGAGCCGCCCGTTGGCAGAAAGGGGAAAGCCGAGCGCCGACGCCGAAAGCCAGCGATCCAAGCGCGCCTCGCTCCCCTCAAACCCTCAACCGCCTCAAAATCCTCGGCCCCACCAGCGCGATCAACGCGCAGCACGCCGCGACCACCGACAGTCCGATCGGCAGCGTGCTCACCTGCGCGACCCCGCCGATCAGCACCGGCCCGATCAGCAAGCCAAAATACGCGAGTCCCGCCACGTGCGCGAGCCCTTCGGCCGCGCTTACGCCCTTGACACGCGTCGCCGCGGCGAACAGTACCGGCATCATGTTCGCGAGCCCGAGACCCATCAGCGTCAAGCCGGTCATCGTCGCGAACGCGTAGGGCAGCACGAGCGCCATCACCATCCCGACGAACGCGAGCGCCGCGCTGCCGAACACGAGCTGCGGCGCGCCGAAGCGCGCGCGCACGAAATCGCCGCCGAAGCGCCCCGCCGCCATGCCGCCGGTGAACGCCGCGTACGCCGCGCTCGACAGCGCGGGCGTCGCGAGGACGACGTCGCGCATGTAAACGGTCGCCCAGTCGTACATGGCGCCCTCGGCGATCAGCGCGATCAGCGCCACGCCGCCGAGCGCCCACAGCGCCGACGAACGCCACCGGTTCGACGACGACGCCTTCGCGTGCGCGGCGTGATGCGGCACGTGCGGCAGGACGGCGGGCATCGAGATCAGCAACACGGCCACGCTCACCGCCGACGCCAGCGCCAGATGCATCTCCGGCGCCATGCCGTGCGCGAGCAGCGCGCCGCCGACGGCCGCGCCCGCCATCCCGCCGACGCTGAACATGCCGTGCAGCGACGACATGATCGGCCGCCCGAGTGCCTGTTCGACCGCGCTCGCCTCGGCGTTCATCGCGACGTCGAGCGTCGCCATGCCGAAGCCGAACGCGGCAAGCACGCCGAGCAACATCCCGTACGACGGCGTAACGAGGATCAGCGCGCAACTCACGGCCATTGCGATGCCGCCCGCGAGGCTGGCGGCGCGCGTGCCCGCGCGGGCGATCCACGAGGCGGTGGTCAGCATCGCCAGAATCGAGCCGCACGCCACTGCGAGCAGCGCGAACGACAGCATGCCGGGGCTGAGCGCAAACTTGTCGCGCACGGTCGGGACGTGCACGCCCCACGACGCGTAGATCATCCCCGCGATGAAGAAGATCGCCATCGTCGCGTAGCGGGCGCGCTCGCGCTCGGTGGGCGGCAACTGGCGATGCGCGGCGAGCGCGTGGTCGTGATCGTGATCGTGGTGATCTGGGGAAGTGGCGGAAGGCGTCGATTCGGACACGAAAAGGCTCTTTTGAAGGGGAATCGCGACAGCTTAAAGCGAATGCGCGGAGCTTTCGATTCTATCGAACGGCCTAGAGACATGCTCGCGCGTGGTGCATTAAGATCGATCGGTGCCTGACGCCAAGCGCGGACGGCACAACGCACAGGAGAACCAAGCCGTGAACATTCCGCCGCAAGCGCCGCTCCATCTGCTGCACCGGGTGCCGGACGGCACGCTCGCCACGCATTCACGCGAGCCGCGCGGCTTCCCGTATCCGACCGCGCTGCCGTTCGCGCCGACCGCGCGCCATCTGCCGATGCTGCTCATCAGCCATCTCGCCGAGCACACGCGCAACCTGCAGGCGGATGCGCGCGCGGGCTTTCTCGTCGCGCACGCCGTGGACGGCAGCGTCCTCGAAGGTCAGCGGCTCACGATGCTCGGCTCGTTCGCGCCTGCGTCGCCCGAAGACGCGCCGGCTTTCGCGCGCCGCTATCTGCGCTATCACCCGGACGCGGGGCGCTATCTCGAATTAGGCGATTTCACCCTTTGGACGATGTCGCTGGAACGCATGCGGTTTATCGGCGGATTCGGCGCGATGGGCTGGCTCGATGCCGAAGCACTCGATCCGCTCGAACCGGTATCGACGAATGAGGAGTCGCAGCTTTGTGCCTTTTTTGATGATTTTGAACGGCGCCAGCCGACACTCGATTTATTGGGCGTCGACCGTTATGGATGCGATTTCCGGCAGAACGGACGTCGCAATCGTTTTACATTCGATAAGCCGAAACTTTCCTTTACCGATCTGAAAGCCGCTTTGTTCGACTGGATAGAGCGGCATCGCTAACATTACTTAAAATTTCATCGCGCGGCGAGAAACGATTCGACCCGATATATTTGCCGGCGTAACAATCGGTTGAACTCGGGTTGAACTCGGGTTGAACATGGGAAGGTCTAGGTGGAACTCTCATCCTATGAAACTTTGCTCACTTGGGTTTTGACTCAATTTCATTTGGCGGGAACTTGGAAGCATCCTGGCTATTGCGAATAGCGAACGCCACACGCCATGGTTCACTCTGCATCAATTGTTACGAACTAAATCTGAAAAACCGATTTTTAGTGTCCGCGCCAACATGCATATCTAATTCGATCTGTGTTAATCTGCGTTCCAATCCGAGGCCACACCAATAATTGGAAGCGAGCACACGACTCGCCTGTTTAGCAAACCACAAGGGAAATACCATGTCTTCATACAAGGAACTCCTCGCTCAGCGCGAGAATCTGGAACGACAGATTGAAGAGGCCAAGTCGCGGGAATATGCCGAAGTACTTAATGAGATCAAGCAGAAAATGGCTGATTATGGCATCACTCTCCAGGAACTGGCTGGCGGTCGAAGCGGCAAGAGTGCCAAAACCACGCGTGCACGCGCGGGCGTCGCCCCGAAGTACCGCGACCCGGAAAGCGGCAGCACGTGGTCTGGGCGGGGCAAGCCGCCGAAGTGGATCGCAGGACAGGAACGCGATAACTTCCTGATCCAGAAGTAATCGAGCCAGTGCCCAACGAGCCGCGCCATATAGCGCGGCTTTTTTGTTTTGGTGCGCCCGGTTTATCGTGTGGACGGGTGCGCTCGGTCGGAAAAATGAGAACGCGTCCTGTTCCAATAACTCGATGATTTCTAAGGGTAATTTGTTGACTCAGGCAGCGATCCGGTCGCGCGCTTGGTAATATAAGGCATTGGAATTAGTAAGAGCTATCTTATGTCGCTCTATGTTCCGCGGCCGGCGGAAAAACGGGAAATCGCGCGCAAGACAACGTACACGAGTATCGCGCTGAACGCGGTTTTGATGACGGCGCAGGTTCTTGTCGGAATATTCGCGCACTCTCAGGCGCTGATCGCCGACGGTATTCACTCGCTCGCCGATTTAGTCTCCGATTTTGTCGTCCTGATCGCAAACCGGCGCGGTGCCGCCGCCCCCGACGTCGACCATAACTACGGTCACAATCGATATGAAACCGTTGCTTCATTATTTCTCGGCGGATTGTTGATCGCAGTGGGCGTCGGGATGTTATGGCGAGCCGGGGAACGCATTGCGAATCTTCAGGATATTCCGCCTGTCCATTCGAGCGCGCTTATCGTGGCGCTCGTCGTACTTGTTTCGAAGGAAGCGCTATTTCGATACATGTTGCGCGCCGCCCAGCGCGTTCGATCCGCAATGCTGATCGCCAATGCATGGCACGCGCGATCCGATGCCGCATCTTCACTCGTTGTCGCGCTGGGGATTATCGGGAATATGGCGGGGTTTCAGGTGCTCGATCCGATCGCGGCCGCGATCGTCGGTTTCATGGTCGGGAAAATGGGCTGGAGTTTCGGCTGGGATGCGCTGCAGGACTTGTCGGACCGCGCACTCGATCAGGCTACCGCCGACGATTTACGCGCGGCCGTATTGAGCACGCCGGGCGTGCGCGAGGTGCATGAATTGCGCACGCGCAAAATGGGCGATCTCGCCATCGTCGACGCGCATATTCTCGTCGATCCGCTGATTTCGGTTTCGGAGGGGCATTACATCGCGGAATCGGCGCGGGCGGCATTGCTGAAAGATGCGCGTGTCGTCGATGCGCTGATCCACGTCGATCCCGAAAATGACGCCGATCATCCGCCGCCCCGCCATCTGCCGACGCGGACAACGGTCCAGGACGCCGTGCGAACCGCGTTGAGCGCGCAGAACCTCGCCTGCGATACGCTGAATCTGCATTACCTGAGCCGCGGCTTCGACGTCGACGTGCTGCTGCCGGCGGTATCGAGCGTGGAGGAACTGGCGCAGTCGCAGGAGCGCCTCGCACAGGTCGATTTCGACGCTTTGAAGCGTCGTCTGGGCGCGCGCGAGATCCGCATTGCACGCGCGATCAAAACGCCCACGACGCAAACCGCGGCCGAGCCGCGCTAGAAATTACAACGGCAGTTGCGTATCGAATTTGATCTCGCGCAGCACGACGCTCGTGCGCACTTGCGCGACGGCCGGAATCTTGAAGATGCGATCGTGAAGGAAGGCGTCGTAAGCCTTGATGTCAGGCGCGACGATTTTCAGGATGTAGTCGGATTCGCCGGTCGTGCTGTAGCACTCGGTGACTTCGGGGCACGTCGCGATCTCGCGTTCGAATTGCTCGACGCCGCCTTCGGTGTGCCGCGTGAGGTGAATATGCGCGAGCGCGCAGACATGCAGGCCGAGCTTTTCGCGATCAAGGAGCGCCGTATAGCGCTGAATCACGCCGGACTGCTCCATGTCCTTGATGCGCCGCCAGCACGGCGTGCTCGACAGCCCGACCTGATCTGAGATTTCCTGAACGGAACGGCGTGCGTCCAGTTGCAGGAGACGCAGGATTTTTTGTGAGAACGTATCGAGAGTCAACTGCGCCTCCGTGTGGTCGCGACCTGACTCTCATGGTAGAGGCGCCGGAAAATAAAGGCAATGCGGAGCGCCCGAACTGAGGGAGATTCCCTAACTCACCGTCAAGACTGCGCGGTTTTACCTTCCGGATTTGTCTGACTTGCACTGTCGGAGGAAGCGTCGGTTTTGCCGGCGATCGGTCCCGACGCCCGCAGTTCGGCGAGCATGTTGCAAAAGAGCGCGCCTTGCTCGATGGCGTCATCCAGCGCGACGTGCGTGTGCGGCAATTCATCGAACCAGTGCTTGGGCAGACGCGGTTTGATCGCCTTGCGATAGGGCAGGCCGGTCATCGCGAAGGCGAGCGTCTTGATGTCGAGCGCCGACCACGAAAACGGGCAGCGCTCGGCGAACTTCATCATGTACCAGAACATATAGGTGAAGTCGAAACCCGCCGGATACGCGACGAACACGGGCTTGCCAGGCAGCGCCTCCACCCATTCGACATAGGCGCGCAATGCCGTCTCGGGCGTTTGCAAGTCGGTGCGGCAGGCGGCCCAGGCTTCGGGCTGCGTCTTCCACCACGCCGCCTGCACGGGATGAGGCGCGGCGCCCTCGAGCGTCTCCAGATTCGCCGAGAACGTGCCGATCAGTTCCTTCTCCGCCGTGTAGGCAGCCGACGCGAAACTCAGCATCGAATGCGGGCCGGGGATGGGGCCGTCCGCCTCGATGTCGGTGCTCACATAGATTTCGGGAATTGCGTTGGTGGTCATGCGGGGACTCCGTCGCCGACGTAGGGATTGGTGCGGCGCTCGTCGCCGAACGTCGATGCGGGGCCGTGTCCGGGCACGAACGTGACATCGTCGCCGAGCGGCCACAGTTTTTCGCGGATCGCGCGGATCAGATCGGCGTGATTGCCGCGCGGAAAATCGGTGCGGCCGATTGATCCGGCGAACAGCACGTCGCCGACGAACGCCACCCGATGCGCACGGCTGAAAAAGATCACATGGCCGGGCGTGTGGCCGGGGCAGTGGTAGACCTCGAACGTTTCGTCGCCGAATTCGACGGATTCGCCATCTTCGAGCCAGCGCTCCGGCGTGAACGCCTGCGCACCGGAAAAACCGAAGCGTTGCATCTGCTCGGGCAACTGGTCGATCCAGAAGGCGTCATCGCGATGCGGGCCCTCGATCTTCACACCATAGTGGTCCGCGAGCGCCTTCGCGCCGCCGCAGTGATCGAGATGCCCGTGCGTGAGCAGAATCTTTTCGACGCTCACGCCTTGCCGCTCGACCTCGCCAGTGATCCGTTCGATATCGCCGCCCGGATCGACGACGACGGCGCGCCGCGTCGATTCGCACACGACGATAGAACAATTCTGCTGAAACGGCGTCACGGGGATCAGGGTCACTTTCATGGCTACAACGACGCGTAAAAATGTCCATTGTACCGGGGCCGGATTGGGCTCGTTGCGGCGCCGCAAGTGAGCCGAAAGCATCTCAAAAACGGCAATCTTTACGCTCATAGCGAAAATCAATGACAAAAATCGTAGTTCGCCCGGTCGAACTAATGTTTTTGGCTATAATGGCATCACTTGTGCATGTGTTCTTCCATGCCATCAACAGGTGAATTGTCAGGCGCCAGCGCGTTTTTACAATCACTGTCAGTAAGCTGTTGGGGGCCAAAAGCCTCGTAACTGCAACTCAAGCATCGTTTCATTCGATGCACACGTCTTGTCCAGCCAGGTGCGATGCGCCTGCTGCGGCCGAAGCTGCCGCGATGCTGGATGGGGCCTACGCCGCCGTTCCTGCGTTGTTCATCGCGCAAGAACGTGATTGCCACGTTCGATGGCGGCATGTGGGGTCTGGTCAGGCTGCCGGGGACAGGTTGCGCCAGACGTGAAAATTAACCGGGCGTTTGCGGCGAGGTACGTCGCAGCCGTGCATTGATTCGCCGTTCGCGAAGATCGAACGGCGTGTCGCGTTGCGCGGAAAAAGCCTTGAGTCGCCAGCATGCGCGCGGTTTTTCGCGGCGCAGGGGCGGCTCGACAACCGTTGATACACGTCTATGAATGCTCGACTTACTCGACATATTGGGAGTCTCTTTGCCGTTGCGATCCTGGCTGGCTGTGCCGCGCCGGGTTCCAGCGACTTGAGCGCTGCCAATCAGCAGCCGGGGAACAATTTCCTCAGCACAAACGATGCCCGTGCGGTCGCACCGCTTGCGTACGCGTCAAAGCTCCAAAACGTGCCGGCCGTCGCCGATGCCAAGCCGGCGGAGGCGCCGTCGCTTGCGAATGCGGCGCCGATCACGAGCGGTCCCGACGTCAGTGACTTTGAACAGCACGGCCGCGCGTCGTGGTACGGCCCGCGTTTCCACGGCCGCAAGACTGCGAGCGGCGAACGCTTCGACATGCACGCGCTGACGGCGGCTCACCGTTCGTTGCCGCTGGCATCGTGGATTCGTGTGACGAACACGGCCAATCACAAGACGGTCGTCGTGAAGGTTAACGACCGTGGTCCGTACGCAAAGGGTCGTATCCTCGATTTGTCCTATGCCGCGGCTGCCGCACTCGGCATGCGCGGATCCGGCACGGGTAACGTGAAGATCGAAGGCCTGACGCAGCAGGAAGCGCGTGAGGCGCGCGCCGAGTACGCTTCCACGCAGGCGATGAACTGATCAGCCGCTTTCATGCGCATCACCAAGAACGGGCCGTTTTCTAACGGCCCGTTTTCTATTCTTCTGCAGATTTGCTGAGCAGCAACGCTCTCGCATAAAGCGCATTGCGCGACGCTCCCGTCAACGTCGCCGCGAGTCGCGCCGCGCTGCTCACCGACAACTCCTCCAGCAGCATCGCCAACAGCGCGTCATGGGCGTCGTCGGCGTCTTCCTGCTGCGGCGCGCCTTCCACCACCAGCACGAACTCGCCGCGCTGACGATTCGCATCGCCCGCGAGCCACGTTGGCCCTTCGGCCAGGGTGCATCGATGCAGGCTCTCGTGTAATTTCGTCAGTTCCCGGGCGATCAGCAATTGCCGATCGCCGCCGAGCGCATCAACGAGTGCCCGCACCGTTTCGACGATCCGGTGCGGCGCCTCGTAGAACACCAGCGCCGCCGGCTGCTTCGCGTACGCCTGAAGTTGCGCCGCGCGCTGCTTCGATTTCGTCGCAAGGAAACCGACGAACGTGAACGCTTGCACCCACGCGCCGGCCGCGCTCAGCGCGGTCGTGAGCGCGCTCGCGCCCGGCAGCGGGATCACGGGAAAGCCGGCGTCGCGCACGGCATCGACGAGTTTCGCGCCCGGGTCCGAGATGCCTGGCGTGCCCGCATCCGACACGCACGCGATCCGCTCGCCGTTACGCAAGTGCTCGATCACGCGCTCGGCGGCGCTGCGCTCGTTGTGCTCGTGCACGGCGATCGACGGCTTCGCGATGCCGTAGCGAGCGAGCAGTTGCGCGGTGTTGCGCGTGTCCTCGGCGGCGATGCGGTCGGCGAGGCCGAGCACGTGCAGCGCGCGCAGCGTGATGTCGGCGACGTTGCCGATCGGCGTCGCGACGATGTAGAGCGCGCCCGCCGGATAGTGCTGGCCTTGTGCGAGGTCCGTGAGTTGAGTCATGAGGGCGGCCCGTTTGAAGGACGACATTGTGCCACGCGAGCGCGCGACAACTTTTAGGGAGGAGCGGTGTCCAAAACGGTCGGCGATGCTTTTGAAACACGCGCGCTCGAATATTTGCAGCGCCATAGGTTGCGGCTCGTCGCGCGCAATGTGGCGTGCCGCGGCGGCGAGATCGATCTCGTGATGCGCGATCGCGATGGCGCGCTCGTATTCGTCGAAGTGCGGGCGCGTGCAAGCCGCCGGTTTGCCGACGCAGCCGCGAGCATCGGCGTGCGCAAGCGGCGACGGCTGATTCGCGCCGCGCAACATTATCTGAGCGCGTGGCGTGGCGCGTGGCCGGCGTGCAGATTCGATGTCGTCGCGTTCGATGCGGGGCGCATCGTGTGGCTCGCCGATGCCTTTCGCGCCGACGACGCTTGAACTCGCCGCGCCTGATGCATGCGGTAAACTGCGCGGAGCCTGCATCCTTCGCCGACCTCGAGCGCGCTTGCCGCGAGCTCAAACGTCACACGCAACGAACCGCCGCGCACGACGCGGTCAAACACAAGACTCGATGTCCGTCGAACGCATTCAACAGCAATTCCGCGACAGCGCGGCAGTCACACTCGAAGCACTCGAAGCGCTGGCGGTCCCGATCACGGCCGCCGTCGATGCGCTCTTCGGCGCGCTGGCCAACGGCAGCAAAATTCTTGCGTGCGGCAACGGCGGCTCGGCGGCCGATGCGCAACACTTCGCCGCCGACCTGATCGGCCGCTTCGAGCGCGAGCGTCCGGGCCTGCCCGCGATCGCACTCACGACCGATTCGTCGATCCTCACCGCCATCGGCAACGACTACGCCTTCGAGCAGATTTTTTCGAAGCAGGTCCGCGCGCTCGGCCAGGCGGGCGACGTGTTGCTCGCGATCAGCACGTCGGGAAATTCGGTCAACGTGCTGGCCGCGATCCAGGAGGCGCACGAGCGCGAGATGATCGTGATCGCGCTGTCGGGCAAGGGCGGCGGCGTGATTGCCGAAGTGCTCGCCGAGACGGACATCCATATTTGCGTGCCGGCGGAACGCACGGCGCGTGTGCAGGAAGTGCATCTGCTGACGCTTCATTGTCTGTGCGACGGCATTGACGCGATGTTGCTGGGCGAAGACTGACGAACTGACTAACGATTCACCAAGACTGATTAACCAAGGGGAACCGAGTTGATGAACAAGACACGCGTCAAGGCGACGCTGGCGCGAGCCACGCTGATAGCGAGCCTGTTGTCGGGCGTCGCGCTGCTGCAGGGATGTCCGCTGCTGGTCGTGGGCGGCGTGGCGGGCGGCGCGCTGGTCGCGACCGACCGGCGTACGCTCGGCGCGCAGACCGAGGATCGCGAGATCCAGGTCAAGGCCGCCACGCAGATCAACCAGAACCTGCCCGACCAGGCGCACGTCAACGTGACCGTGTTCAACCGGCGTGTGCTGCTGACCGGCGAAGTGCCGAACGACGCCGCCAAGCAGAAGGCCGAGGAAGTCGCGCGCGGGATCAACAACGTGGGCGCGATCGTCAACGAGTTGGCCGTGCAGGGCGCGAGTTCGATTTCGTCGCGCGCCAACGATTCGTATCTCGAAGGCCGCGTGAAATCCGCGATGGTCGGCGAGAAGGATTTGTCGGCGAACTTCTACAAGGTGGTGTGCGAGCGGAGCACGATCTATCTGATGGGCCTCGTCACGCCCGACGAAGGCGCGCATGGCGCCGATGTCGCCGCGCGCGTGCCGGGGGTCGAGCAGGTCGTGAAGGTGTTCCAGTACATCAAGCCGGAAGAGGCGACGGCGCTCAACGCGGCTGCTGCGTCGGGCGCGAGCGCGACCACGACGGCGGCGCCGGCATCGACGGAAGCGACAGTCGGTGCCGTGCCGGATTCGTCGGTGAGTTCGAAGCCGCTGGATCAGCAGGCGCCCGCGCCGGTGAAGAACTCGGACGTGCATCCGGGGAATCCTGCGAAGCCGGTTACTAAATGATGCGGTTGTTTTTTTTGTTGTGCGCTGTGATGTTGATGGGCGCGTCGGCTTGGGCTGCCGATCAGCCTGTTTCTGCGGCCGATGGGATGGCGATCGCCCGCAGGAACGCATGCATGGGCTGTCACGCGGTGGATCGAAAGCTCGTGGGGCCGTCGTTTCAGCAGGTCGCGGAGAAGTACAAGGGTGACGCAAAGGCGTCCGAGAAGCTCGCGTTGAAGGTGAAGAACGGCGGCTCGGGCGTGTGGGGCATGATCCCGATGCCCTCCCATCCAGCGATGAACAGCGGCGATATTCAGGCCGTGGTGAGCTGGGTTCTGGCGGGGGCGCCGGCGAAGTAGGGCGGTATGTATTCGGGTCCGGACCACTTGGCAGACCGTCTGGACCCTGTGCTAGAATCAAAATTCGTTGGGGGGGTAGCTCAGCTGGGAGAGCGTCGCGTTCGCAATGCGAAGGTCGGGAGTTCGATCCTCCTCCTCTCCACCAAGGGTTCACGCATAAGCGCATTACATCGGAAGGTGTAGTGCGCTTTTGTTTTTGGAGGCGGCATGGTACGCCTCTCCGCCCCGCTGCTTCACGTTCTAAGCTAGGATCCCGGATGGTTCCGATCATTCCACAGGCCCAATCACGCATCGCTGGTTGAACTTCGTGCGCTAGTAAAAGTACATAGAGTGCCGAACTGATTACAGCAACGCTGATCACGACCTGCATAAACGCGGCAACGCTTGGATCGATCTTTGAAGCTTGCTCGCGTGCCAGCGGGACTTCTCGGTTGGATCGTCCTTTCCGAGAAAACATTAACGTGTCCGAGTCGTCGGCGGGGAAACGTCTTGGTTATTCGCGGACTCAACTGCGCGTTGGTTCCATGCGCTTTCCGCAATTTCCAATGCCTCGATGATGCGTGCGTCTGGTGCTGCGCGTATTTGATGTTGAAGCAAAAGCATCAGCAATATGCCAATGCACCCGGCACCAAGGGCAGCCAAACCTGTGATCACGCGTGCTCCCCAATTCGCTGATAAAGCAAAAAAAACCGCCCAATGCCGGGTGGCAGTGAGCGGACAAGATCGGAGAGTTACAACGACAACATGCGCATACATGGAGATACGCATGTCCGTCAGCATACTTGGCGAAGCGATCGGGCCCCATACGGAAACTCCTAAAAACAGGGGCATAGCACGATGACGCTTATCGCAGCACCCATATACCCGCTATCCCACCCTCAAGAACCCACAGAACCCCGCCGTAAAAGCTTTGTGCGCGACAACTAGCTCGCGTGGAAGCGTCCGATCAAAGCGGCCCGTCGAATTCGTCGGCGGCGCGTCGGACCAAGGGGAGACACAGATGAAATGGTTTGACCGCCTGTCCGTGATGAACAAGCTCTTGCTGTCGTTCGCGGTCGTGATCGTGATTACGGCGTGCGTCGGCGGGACCGGCGTCCTCGCGCTCGCGAAGATGCACGGCCTCACCGAAGACATCAGCGTGCATCACATGGACGGCCTCTATTCCGTCGAGGAAGCGAACAAGCACAAGCTCGACACCGACCTCGCCGCCGCCAACCTCACCTTCGCCGATGACGCCGGCAAGGAAAAGCTCAAGCAGAACATCAACGCATCGCTCGCGAGCATGCATCGCGCGCTCGACAACACCCGCGCGACCGTTTCGTCCGCCGAAGGCATCGCGCTCTACGACGACGCCGCCAAGCGCGCCGCCGCCTGGGAAGACATCGTGCTGATGCAGACCGGCGCGAAGCCGCGGCCTGCCGCCATCGATCAGATGGGCCTCATCGAGCGAGCGATCGCCGCGAGCGGTGAAACGCGCGTCGCCTTCGAGCGGCTCGTCGACTTCAAGCGGCGCAGCGCGACCGAAGCGCAGAAAGCGTCGGCGGCGGAGTACGAATCGATGCGTATCGTGATGATTTCGCTCGTGCTCGGCTCGATCGTCGCAGCCGGGCTGCTCGCGGCGCTGATTGGCCGGCGGCTCTCGAAGCAACTCGGCGGCGAGCCGGCGTATGCCGCGCAGATCGCCGATCGCATCGCGGCGGGCGACCTCGCGACGCGCGTCGCGATCCGCGAAGGCGACGACAGCAGCATGCTGCACAGCCTCGCCGGCATGAGCGCGAAGCTGGCGGACATCGTCGGCGGAATCCGGGAGTCGAGCGAGTCGATTCTGCTCGCGTCGCGGGAAATCGCGCAGGGCAACACCGATCTCTCGCAGCGCACGGAAGAGCAGGCGGCGTCGCTGGAGGAAACGGCGTCGAGCATGGAAGAACTCACGTCGACCGTGCGTCAGAACGCCGACAGCGCCCAGCAGGCGAGCGGGCTCGCGCGCGGGGCGTCGGAGGTGTCGGCGAAGGGGAGCGAACTGGTCGGCGACGTCGTCGATACGATGCGCGAACTCGCCGCCGGCTCGAAACGGATGACGGACATCATCGCGGTGATCGAAGGCATCGCGTTCCAGACGAACATTCTCGCGCTGAACGCGGCCGTCGAGGCGGCGCGGGCGGGCGAGGAAGGGCGCGGCTTCGCGGTCGTGGCGGGCGAAGTGCGCTCGCTCGCGCAGCGCAGCGCGATGTCGGCGAAGGAGATCAAGGAGCTGATCGAGGCATCGACGGCACGCGTCGACAGCGGCGCGCAACTCGCCGAACGCGCGGGCAGCACGATGGCCGAGGTCACGGACGCCGTCCAGCGCGTGACCGACATCATGGCGCAGATTTCGGCGGCATCGCACGAGCAGAGCACGGGCATCGAGCAGGTGAACCGCGCGGTCGCGCAGATGGACCAGGTGACGCAGCAGAACGCGGCGCTCGTCGAGCAGGCTGCGGCGGCCGCCGGCGCGATGGCCGATCAGGCCGAGCAGTTGAAGGGAGCGGTTGCGGTGTTCGAGCTGGAGCGCAGGGTTTAAGGCGCGCGGTGGCTTTGAAATTCCATTGAAAGCCGCCCGGCTCGCCCGGGCCGTCCAAAGGCGTTCCCCTCGCTTGTCAGCGCGAATCCCCATCCGTACACTCGCGCCTGTTTGCAAGACAAGCGCGCCGCACGGACGGCGCATCCACGCCAAGAAGGAGAGCGCCCATGTCCGATTCCTATTTCCCGCGCTGGCGGACCCAGCCGAGCGCCGACGCCGGCCGTGTCGTCGCGCCCGACGAGCGGCTTCCCTGGCCGCAGATGTTCGCAATGGGCGTCCAGCACGTCGTCGCGATGTTCGGCTCGACCGTGCTCGCGCCGCTCCTGATGGGCTTCGATCCGAACCTCTGCATCTTCATGTCGGGCATCGGGACGCTGCTGTTCTTCGTGCTCGTCGGCGGCCGCGTGCCGAGCTATCTCGGATCGAGCTTCGCGTTCATCGGGCTTGTGATCGCGGTGACCGGCTACAGCGGCCACGGCCCGAACCTGAACATCGGCGTGGCGCTTGGCGGGATCATCGCTTGCGGGGTCGTGTACGCGATCATCGGGTTGATCGTCGCGGCGATCGGTACCAACTGGATCGAAGCGCTGATGCCGCCGGTCGTCACCGGCGCGATCGTCGCGGTGATCGGGCTGAATCTCGCGCCGATCGCCGTAAAGGGCGTCTCGGCCACCAACTTCGATTCGTGGATGGCGCTCGTGACGGTGCTGTGCGTCGGCGGCGTCGCGGTGTTCGCGCGCGGCATGGCGCAGCGGCTCCTGATCCTGATCGGCCTCGCGATCGCCTACGCGATCTACGCCGTGCTCACGAACGGCATGGGCCTCGGCGGCAAACCGATCGACTTCTCGATCGTCTCGAACGCCGCGTGGTTCGGCATGCCGCACTTCACGGCGCCCGTCTTCAACGGCCAGGCGATGACGCTCCTCGCGCCCATCGCGATCATCCTCGTCGCGGAAAATCTCGGGCATATCAAGGCGGTCGGCGCGATGACGGGGCAGAGCCTCGACCGCTACATCGGCCGGGCATTCATCGGCGACGGGCTGGCGACGATCGCGTCGGGCTTCGCAGGCGGCACGGGCGTGACGACCTACGCGGAAAACATCGGCGTGATGGCGGTCACCAAAATCTACTCGACGCTCGTGTTCGTGATCGCTGCCGTGATCGCGATCGTGCTCGGCTTCTCGCCGAAGTTCGGTGCGGTCATTCAGACGATTCCGGGTCCTGTGCTGGGCGGCGTGTCGATCGTGGTGTTCGGGCTGATCGCGGTGACGGGCGCGCGCATCTGGGTCGTGAACAAGGTCGATTTCTCGGACAACCGCAATCTGATCGTCGCGGCTGTCACGCTCGTGCTCGGCGCGGGCGATTTCACGCTGAAGCTCGGTGGGTTCGCGCTCGGCGGGATCGGCACGGCGACGTTCGGCGCGATCATTTTGTACGCGCTGCTGCGTCGGCGTGGGTCGGGGGTGGTTTGAGGGTGCTTGAAGGGACACAGTTCGCGCGCGGTTTAAACGGGCGCAGACCGGCGCGGCTCGTGAGCGATCGAAATGCGCTCAGTCCGGCGCGACTCGCGCGCGGTCGGAAGAAAGCGCTAACCAGCGCGCCTCAAGCGCGGTCAAAACGCGCTGAACAACCTCAAACCGTCGCCCCTCTCTTCCTCGTCACGATCGCCGTCTCCGACAAATCGATCTCCCGCATCAGCTTGTTCAGCGTTTCGTCGTTGATCGTCTGATCGGCGCGCAGTTTCAGCAACGTGGCGCGCTCGGCCCTGAGCGCCGCCATCCTCAGCTTCGCCTCCACCGCCTCGCTATGACGCGCCGCCTTGCTCGGCGCTTCGTCGTCTCCGAGCGTTTCCAGCCGCCGACGATACGTGCTCATCACGCGCGCGGTCGTGTCCGCGCAGCGCGCCGACGACGCTTCGTCCATGTCGTCGATCAGCCGGTCGTGCGCATCGTCGATCGCGCGGATCGCCGCCTGCGCCGCCTGCCGCCGCGCGATGCGTTCCTCGGCCGCGTTCGGATTGCGGCTCGTGCGCTCGCCGCGCAGCAGCACCGGCAAGCCGACGACCGCCACCAGCAGCGACGCCAGAATCACGCCCGACGCGATGAAAATCGCCACGTCGCGGCCGGGCAGCGGCGTGCCGTCAGTCAGCGTGACGGGCAGCGCGAGCACGCCCGCGAGCGTGACGGCGCCGCGCACGCCGCCGATCGTCGTCATCGCGAGGGTGCGCGCGCCGGGCGCGGCGCTCTCGATGCCCTGTTTCGCGGCGCTGCGGCTCGCGAACCAGCGCAGCAGGTAGACCCACACGAAGCGCAGCGCGTAAAGCGCGACCATCACGGCCGCGACATAGCCGATCAAAAGCCACACCTGCTCGCTGCCGTCGCGATGCGCCTCGATCAGCGCGCGCCCGAGGATGTGCGGAAACTGCAGTCCGAGCAGGATGAACACCATGCCGTTGAACACGAATTCGATCATCGACCAGGTGCTCGTCATGCGCACGCGCACGACGGTGGGAATTCCTTCGCGCAGGCTCTGGATATTCATCATCATCCCCGCCGATACCGCCGCCAGAATGCCCGAGCAGCCGACGTGCTCGGCGATGAGATAAGCGGCGAACGGGATCAGCAGCGTGAGCGTGACGCCAGCGGCGGGGTCGTCGTCTTCGGAGAATTTCAGAAGGCGCGACGGAATCTCCGTGACAACCCAACTGATCGCCGCGCCGATCACGAGCCCGCCCGCCGCGATCACGACGAAGCTCACCGCCGCGTCCTGGAACGAGAACACGCCGGTCAACGCGGCGGCGATCGCGAATTTCAGCGCGACGAGACCGGACGCGTCGTTCATCAGCGCCTCGCCTTCGAGGATGTGCATCAGGTGCGCCGGAATCCGGTTGCGCCCGGCGATACCGGTGAGCGCGACGGCATCGGTCGGGGAGAGCACGGCGGCGAGCGCGAACGCGACGGGGAGCGGCATCGCCGGAATCATCGCGTGCAGGAAGTAGCCGAGCGCGCCGACCGTGATGAACACGAGCCCGAGCGCGAGCATCAGGATCGCGCGGCGCTGCATGTAGAGCTCGCGTTTCGGGATGCGCCAGCCATCCGCGAAAAGCAGCGGCGGGATGAACAGCATCAGGAAGATTTCGGGATCGAACGTGACATGCAGCCCGAAACCCGGCCACGCGAGCATGGCGCCAAGCGCGATCTGGATCAGCGGCAGCGGCAACTTGAACGGCAACAGGCTCAGGCCGACCCCCGAGAGCGAGACGACGAGCAACAGGATCAGAACGGTAAAGACGATTTCCATTTTTTTGAGAGAGCGCGGCGAGCGCTTGGAAGTCGGGCGACGAGACGCCTAGGATGATTGAAGAGCGAGCGGAAGTTTAGCCCCTCGATGCAAAAGGGCGCCCGGGAACCGCTTTCGTCTGACCGATTGCACTGCATTGGTGCGCACCGCACGCGTGCCTGCGCGCGTATGACGCTTCGCGGTGCATCGCCCGTGCAAAACCCCGACAAACCGGCGTTCGTAGCTGAGCACGGAGCTTGCTTTATCGATCGCCACGGGACGCCATAGATTCCCGGCGAGATCAAAGAGGGCCGTTGCATGAAAAGCGAATCGGTGGGAACGGGCGCGCGTCGGGGCGCAGGCCCGGGAGTGGGTAGAAGCCTCGTCGCCAAGGTCCGGGCTGGCCTGTTGGCGGTGCTTCGGACCCGGATGCAGGCGAGGATGCAGAGATGGTGATTGCGAATCCCGAAAAAGCGACGATCTCTCCGCGCAGCTTCGAACTCAGCGTGAGTTCGGGTTTTGACCGCTATTCGGTCGAACACGGCGACCTGACGCTCTCAAGCGTGTTCCAGCCGGTGTTCAGCCTCTCGCACATGCGCGCGGTCGGCTACGAAGGGCTGCTGCGCGCGCATGACGGGCTCGACCGCCCCGTGTCTCCGCTCGATGTGTTCGGGCAGGCGGCGCGCGTCGGCGAGGCGCTGCAGATCGACCGGCTCTCGCAGGCGCTGCACCTCGAGAATTTCAAGATGCTCGGCGCGCAGACCGAGTGGCTCTTCCTGAACGTCCATCCGGGCGCGCTGACGGAGCCCTACCACGCCGCCGCGCTGCTCGCGAACCTGAAGCGCCTGAAGATCGAACCACGTCGCGTCGTGCTCGAAGTGCTGGAGCAGCGCGCGGAAGACATCGAACGGCTCGCGGAAGCCGTGCAGCAATTCCGCGAGCACGGTTTCCTAATCGCGCTCGACGACTTCGGTGCCGGTCATTCGAATATCGAACGGATCTGGCAGCTCGATCCCGATATCGTGAAGCTCGATCGCGTGATGCTCTCGCATGCGGGGCACAACGTCCACGCGCCGACGTCCGCGCGAACGACCAAGCAGCGGCGCAACATGGAAGCGGTGCTCTCGGGCATCGTGTCGCTCTTGCACGAGGCGGGCAAGCTGGTGCTGATCGAAGGCGTGGAGACAGAGCACGAGGCGCAGTTGGCGCTCGCGAGCGGTGCGGACTTCGTGCAGGGATTTTTCTTCGCGCGGCCGTACCCCGGCCTCGCCGACAGCGTGCAGGCCCAAACCATCATCAGCGAGCTGACGGAGCGTTACCGGATGCAGACGGAAGCGCGCGAGCGGCGTGTCGCGACGCGTCTTCAGCCTTACGTACGCGCGTTCGAGCGGGCGGCCGAACGTTTGGCGGCGGGCGAGCCGCTGGAAGAAGTCTGCTGGAATTTTCTCGCGCTCGATAA
This sequence comes from Caballeronia humi, assembly GCF_001544475.1. Taxonomy (GTDB): domain Bacteria; phylum Pseudomonadota; class Gammaproteobacteria; order Burkholderiales; family Burkholderiaceae; genus Caballeronia; species Caballeronia humi. The sequence goes on from NZ_FCNW02000006.1 coordinate 233,643, forward strand.
CGCGGCGCGCTGCTTTCTGCTGGACCAGAACGGCCGGCAGGCGGGGCGCAACGTCGTGCTGCGCGCCGACCGGGCGGCGCACGAGGCGCGCTTCATGCCGCTCGTCGATGCGCAGGGCGCGAACTGGTTGCGCCGGCCGTATTTCCGCGAGGCGCTCGGCGACCCGGAGCGCGTGCACGTGACGAAGCCGTATCTGTCGATCAACGAGGCGCTGCCGTGTGTGACGCTCTCGGTGGAGACGCGCGTCGGCGGGAAGCGCTGCGTGCTGTGCGGCGATATCGACTGGATCGACGGTGAGGATGACGACGCGTGAGCGTCGTCGTGACTGGCTCTAATCTCGCCGAGTTTTTAGACAGGTCGGGCAGACAGGTCGTCGGGTCATCGAGATATAGATGAGTTGGATGGGCGAATGGGTGCGTCGCAGGTGAAGCGCTCTTGGCCGGAGGGGGAGTGAAGTCCCGTAGGCATCTGAACGTCGAACTCGATGCGTTTGTCGTCGGGTAGTCGTTTATTCGTTCCATACTGAAAGCCAGGAACCAAGGGATACTTTTCGACATATGGGTCGGATTGACCCTTCACGACGTAGAGCGCGTCGTTCGTTACGACCATCGTATAGTTCTTCGACCTGTTGAATGGATCGAAGGTCTTCATGTACACCATTCCATGAAACGTCCGTCCGCTGTCGGTTGAATACGCCAAGGGCGTAGAACAGCTGCGATCCGAGCACGCGGTGTGGGGCGGCGCTGCCATCGGGAACACGAGATTTTGCCCGGTCGGGTCCGCATTAATCACTTTGCCTTGGAAATTTTCCAGAGCCTCCCGTCCTAATGCGGTGCGAATTCCTTGACGCGTGTCGACGTAGAACGAATCGCCATGAAAGCAATCGCTGTAGTTCTCGAACGATATGTATCGATAGTCGTCGATGCGGTAAATCACTTGCGCCGGCACGTCATAGTGCGGAATCGGTCGCGGTCCCGAATAGCGCGAGCGCTCCGCATCGGAAACGCACGCGGTACACGGGGCGACGCTCAGAATCAAAGCAAATTTAGCGATGTTCACTTTTAAAGTTCTTTCCGCAAGAATTTTGCGTCGGCTTCGCTTCTCGCCAGTTTCCAATTTATTGTTTGTCGATAAGATCAAACAGACAGGTTGTCGGGTCATCGAGATATAGGCGAGTTGGATGGGCGAATGGAGGCGTCGCAGGTGAAGCGCTCTTGGCCGGAAGGGGAGCTAAGTCCCGTAGGCAGCAATTTACTTTTTGATGCCCACGCTGATTGGTCGTGCAATCCCTCGGGATATGGCTGCAACAAATTGATTCCACTGACCAAAGGATATCGGCGGATAAGAGCGTCATAATCCATCTGTTCAACCACATATAGCGCATCACTGGTTACTGCCATCGTGTGACGCTTTGATCTAGTGAACGGATCGAAGGTCTTCATGTAAATCATTCCATGAAACGTCCGTCCGCTGTCGGTCGAATAGATCAGCGAAATTGAGCAGCCACGGTCACTGCACGCGCGTTCCGGCGGTTGAGACGACGGAATCACGATGTTCTTTCCAGTGGGGTCGGCATTAATCAACCGGCCTTGAAAATTCTCGATTCCATTGCGACCGAGTTTCTTGCGAATGCTTTCCTTTGTATCGTTGTAGTACGTGTCGCCGTGGTGGCAGTCGCTGTAGTTTTCCAGCGTGACGAACCGATGGTTGTCGATGCGGTAAATCACCTGTGCCGGCACGTCATAGTGCGGGACCGGCTGCGGTCCCGAATAGCGCGAGCGCTCCGCATCGGAAACGCATGCGGTACACGCGGCGACGCTCAGAATCAAAGCAAATTTAGCGACGTTCATTGTTAGAGTTCTTTCCGCAAAAGTTGTGCGTCGGATTCGCTTCTCGCCAGGTCTACCGTCTGTTTATCGACAAGATCAGGCATCGCATAATCACCTAGCGTGCCGGTGTTGAAATACGAGTCGTAGCCGGAAGTCCAGTCCGCTTTCTTGCGCAGCCTGATCCAGAAGTCCCGGTCGTCGTGAGCCTCACAGAAGCCGATCGGAAGATCGAAGGCCACGACGCGTTTCATGAATTCCGCGTTACCCGGCACGCTGCTGTGATCGGTCGGCTCGGGCGCGTAGGTGAAGATGCGCTCCAGCATCTCGTCTTGCGTCTCACGCGTTCGCGACCGGCCGTTGGGCGCGTAGATGTCTTCGCGATCCTTGAAGTCTTCTGGTTGGTAGATTGACGCCATGTAACGGAAATTCGCGTCCACCGGCTCGCC
>NZ_FCNW02000007.1 GCF_001544475.1 Caballeronia humi
AAACTATTTTCGGTTGCCTGGCATCGCTTGGCACGGCTGATGCATTTATCCCACCCGAGCAGACAAGAAATGCTCGACCAACCCGAAAGCCTCATCCCTCCCAAGGAGCACTGAAATGAACTCGCTGATGATCAAAGACCTCGCCGTGACCGAAGAACTCGACAGCCGCGCCATGTCCGCCGTTCGCGGTGGCACCTTCTACTTCCCCGGCTACAGCGTCTCGAAGACGGACTTCACCTTCAACACGCAACAACTGATCGGCCAGACGCAGAACGTCGTCAACGAAAACGGCAACAACGTCGCGTTCGCCACCGACATCGACTCGAAGGTCAAGCCGATTCAAAAGGCCAACAACTCCAACACGATCAACGTGTTCTGAGCTGGCTAAAACCCACCCACACCACCATAAACGCAAGGAGCACCACCATGTCGACCCTCACGATCCGCGACCTGTCCCACAGCGCCGAACTCGATAGCCGCGAAATGTCCGCAGTGCGCGGCGGCACGTTCTACTTCCCCGGCTACAGCGTCTCGAAGACCGACTTCTCGTTCGACACGCAGCAACTCATCGGCCAGACGCAAAACGTCTCGAACGCGAACGGCAACAACGTCGCGTTCGCCACCGACATCGATTCGAAGGTCAAGCCGATTCAAAAGGCCAACAACTCCAACACGATCAACGTCTACGGCGGCGTCGCCTGAACGTAGAACTCAGATGCACCGCGCGGAGGTCCGGGGACCTTCGCGCAAACCCAAACCCTCAATCCGAAACGCAAGGAGCACTTCCATGACCACTCTCTCGATCAGCGATCTCTCGCACAGCGCCGAACTCGACCGCAACGAAATGTCCGCCGTCCGCGGTGGCACGCTCTTCCTGCCGAGCTACAGCGAATATTCGACGAGCCTCAAGTTCGACACGCAGCAAGCCATCGGCCAGACGCAAAACGTGTTCAACGCGAATGGCAACAACGCCGCGTTCGTCACCGACATCGATTCGAAGGTCAAGCCAGTCCAGAAAGCCAACAACTCGAACACCATCAACGTGTTCGGCGGCGTTCCGGTCTAAGGCACGATTGATCAGTCAGTACTTTCCCAATCCATAGCGCAAGGAGCACCACCATGTCCAAACTCACGATCCGCGATCTGTCCAACGCCACCGAACTCGGCCGCGCCGAAATGTCCGCAGTGCGCGGCGGCACGTTCTACTTCCCCGGCTACAGCGTCTCGAAGACCGACTTCTCGTTCGACACGCAACAAGCGATCGGTCAGACGCAAAACGTTCACAACCTGAATGGCAACAACGTCGCGTTTGCTACCGACATCGACTCGAAGGTCAAGCCGATCCAGAAGGCCGACAACTCGAACACGATCAACGTGTACGGCGGCGGCGCGCTGTAAAAAAAGCAGCAAAAACGCGAGGGTCCGGGGACCCTCGCGTTCCTTCCTCAAAGAAACTCCCGCGGCAGACAAGCATCTAGTGACGAACCTGTATGGAGTCGCCGCGCGCCGTGTGCTCTACTTGAGTTTCATCGTCCATCACGCACAGTTCGGTCCGTTCATCGGGGAGAGATCGTGCAAGCCTTGTTGCCTTCGTGGCGCTCCGCAATCACGCGCGGCATGCAGCTCATGTTGTGCGGCGCGATGTGCGCGACGCTGCTGACCGCTTGCTTCGATGTGAAGGTTCCGACCTACAAGCGCCCTGATACGCCCGAAAAAACCGCGTATTCGAAGCCCGTCGTCACGGCGAGCGAAACGATTCAGCCCGACTGGTGGACGCAGTTCCACGATCCCTACCTCGACTCGCTCGTCAAGAAGGCGATCGACAGCAACTTCGATATCAAGGTGCTCGCCGCACGCATCCAGGTGGCGGGCGCGCAGATCGGCGAGGCGCGCGCGGGCGCGTTGCCGACGATGGACGTCGGCGCCGGCGCGAGTTTCGAAAAGACGACCGGCCAGCCGTTCTCGAAGCAGTTCAACCTCGGCACGCAGGTGAACTGGGACATCGATATCTGGGGCGCGGTCGAAAAAGGCGTGCAGGCGCAGACGGCCGAGTTTCGCGCCACCGAATGGGACTGGCGCGCGGGCTACCTTAAGCTCGTCTCGGACGTCTCGACGACGTACTTCCAGATTCTCCAATTCGAGGATCAGATCGAGCAGCAGAAGCAGACGATCGCAACCAACCAGAAGATCCTGACGATCTTCGAGGGCATGCAGACGAATGGACTCGTGCCGAAGACGCAGGTGCTGTCGCAGCGCGCTGAACTGAACCGGCTGACGCGCGAAATGCTTGAACTGAAACGTTCGCGCGATCTCGCCGACAACGCGCTCGCCACGCTGATCGGCGTGCCGGCCGGCGAATTCAAGGTCCCAGACGGTCACTTGCAGAAACGCGTGAACATTCCGGTGGTGCCGCAGGGCTTGCCTTCGCAACTGCTCGCGCGCCGGCCCGACCTGATCGCGGCGGAGTTTCGCGTGCTCGAAGCGTATGACCTGGTGGGCCAAGCGAAGCTCGCGCAACTGCCGACCATCAGCCTGACGGGCCGTGGCGGCAGCGCGAGCTTTCAACTGACCGACTTGCTGAAGAGCTTCACGTTCAGCTTCCTGCCGAGCATCAACATTCCGATCCTCGATCCGAGCGTGCGCGCGCACGTCAAGACGACTGAAGCGCAGACGACTGTCGCCGAGCAGCAATATCGCGCGACCGTGATGGCCGCGTTCGAAGAGGTCGAGAACGCGCTCGTGAATCTCGATTCGCATACGAAGCAGCGCGTCGAGTTACAGCAGGAAGTCGATCATCTGTCGATCGTCGCGGCGCAGATCGATGCGCAATTGAAGGAAGGCGTCATCTCGCAGCTTCAGGTGTTCGAGACGCAGCGCACGCTGCTCGCCGCGCAACTCGCCCTGCTCGCGAATCATCAGCAGATGCTGTCGGACACGGTGACGCTTTACAAGGCCCTCGGCGGCGGCTGGCCGACCACGAATGTGCAGAACGCTGTTAAAGAAACGCTGAAATAAAAAACGTGTTTTCGTATGAGGTTCAAGAAACGCGATAGCGGCTCGGATATGGCGTCGCGAGCCAGTGCCCGGCGATTGACTACGGCAATGCGTGACTTACACTTTCTAAAGTTGCCGCCCGGCGGGCGGATCAGTCCAACAAAGTCTATTTGCCCGGCCGTTTGCGGGCTTTCCACTGACGCGCGGGCGTCAGAGGCTAGACGTTCCCTGTGACGTGGACATGGCTCCAGGCGATTCGATAGCAGAGGTGCACGCGAGCGTGGGCGAGGCATTCGATGTCGTCCTCAAGCCGCTGTCGCATCCGGAACTGTCCGAGATCCGCATCGACGAAAACCTGTTCGCGATCGGCCGGGCCGAAGCACCGTTCGATACCTGCGCGCCCGAAGCCGTTGCGCAACTGTCGCGACGTCATGCGCGTATTTTCACGGAGCACGGCGTCGTCTATCTCGCCGATCTCGACAGCAAGAACGGCACGTCGCTGAACGGCGCCGAGGTGCGACAAAAGCCGGCGCAGCTTCGCAGCGGCGACACGATCTGCTTCGGCAGCAAGCTCTGCTATCGCGTGCAGTTCGTGCCGCGCGTGAAGGCGCGCGCGGCGCTTGCGCGTCCGACCACGCTTACGCTCACGCCCCAGCGCGACGATCTCGGCCTGCAACCGATCGACGTCGTGCAGTTTCCGTTTCTCGTCAGCAAGGCCGATGCGCTCTTCGCGCGCTATCGCGAGCCGTATCCGCATCAGGTCAATTACGTGTCGCGGCGTCACGCGCACGTGTTCCTCAAGAGCGGCGCGCCGTTCGTCGAGGATCTCGGCAGCACCAACGGAACGTTCGTCAACGGCACGCGGCTCGACGCGTCGGCGGTGCCGCTCAAGGACGGCGATGTCGTCGCGTTCGGCGGGACGCATTTCGTCTATCGCGTCGCCGTGCACAAGGAATCGGAAGGCGATTCGACGTTGACGCAACTGAAAGCGTCGGCCAACGCGGATGAGGATAACGACAAGACAACCTTCGTTGGCTCCGCGCATTCGTTCCTGGATATCTTCTGCGTCGATCAGCCGCTCGCGCAGGAGGACGAGGTCAATCAGGAAGCGCTGCCCGACGCCGCCGATGCAAAGAAGGACGGCGAGCGCCGCCGCGAGCGCAGCAAGCTCGCGTTGATGCTCGGCGAATTGCGCACGGCCTTCACCGGCAACGAGCGTGTGACGACACGGCGCGGGCTGATCGTCGTCGGCGCACTGGTCGCGGTGATTGTGGCGATCGCCGGGACGATCTACTTCAGCGGATCGACGGAGCGGGAAGCGAAAGGGTTCATCGCGAGCGGTCAGTTCGAGCAGGCGGCGAACGTCACGAACGATTATCTGAAGCGGCACCCGAACGATGCGCGCTTTGCCGCGCTCAACACAGAGGCGTTGCTGAAGGCGAAGGTGCCTGAATGGCTAGCCGCGCTGAAAAAGGGCGATTTCGAACGCGCGAACGCCCTGATCGCGCAGATGGATCAATTGGGTGCGAACAACGCGGACGTGCGGCCACTCATCAACGAGTTGAACTGGATCGGCAAGCTCGAAAGTTTCGTGCTGGGCCGCGGCGGCCCGGATGCGCCGATCCGCATCTATGCCGACGAGGACCGTATCGGCGAAATCCTCAAGCACTGGGACGACGATGCTTCCAGCCATCAGCGCTCGCTCGACCGCATTGCGTCCTACGTGCCCGAGTTCGCGACGCCTTACGCCGAAGCGCTCAGTCATCTGCGCAAGCTGCAAAGCGACGACTCGGTGTATCTCGCCGCCATCGAGCGATTGAAGGCGAGCATCGCGAAGGAACTGGCGCAGGATCATCCGGAAGCGCTGCAACCGGTGCTCAACGATTACGCGGACAAGTACCCGCGCCTCGGCGGACTCGATCGTGTGCGTGAGGATTTGCGCCAGTACCTCGATCTGCAGACGCAGGCGCGTGGCACGAGTCTCGCGCCGCTCGTCGCGACGCTCGACAAGGTGAAGTTCACCACGCCGCCGTTTCAGGAGCAGTTCCGGCAGATGAGCGCGAACCGTCTGCCGTCGCCGGAAGCGATTGCTCAGTACCAGGCCGTGCGCGATGCATGGAAGAATGGCCAGAGCGCTCAGGCCATCGACGGCTTGCAGAAGATGCCTGCCGGGCCGTGGTCCGATGTGGTCGCGACCGAACTCGCGCACAAGAAGGCCGTAGCCGCGCAGTTCGCCGATGTGCAGAAGGCGCGCGGTACGAAGGGCTACGAAGACACGCTGCTGTCGTTCTACGAAACGCTCGATCCGCAGGACGATGCGTTCTTCGCGAAGGCCGTCGATCCTGATGTCGCGGCTTTTAAGGACAAGGCCCTCGCGCGTGCGCAAAGCCTGATGACGCAGGCGCAGTCGCAATGGTCGCAGTATCGCGAAAACGGATCGATCGGCGGCACGCAGCGGCTCGAAGCCGGCATTTCCGACACGTTCCGCACACAGGCGCGCCTGCTCGCGGACGCGCAGACCGGCGCGCAGCATGGTATGCGCATCTTCAAGCAGATGAAGGCCGACGGTGCCGCGAAGTGGCAGAAGCTGGCCGACGAGATCGATGCCGAAGCGCTCCTGCAGCGGCGCTCGCTGCAGGAATTGCGCATGGTGCTCGAACCCGGGCTCCTCAAATCGAAGCTCGCGTTGATAGGAGGGCCGGCCAGTGAAGAACGACGCGCACCTTAAGCCGCTCGCCGAGGCGCTGGAGGATCACGGGCCTGAGGGCATTGCGATCCTCACGGCCGAGCCGTGGAAACTCACGCAGGCGCTCGTCCTCGGGATGGTGGCGCTAGTCGTGTCGGCGGTGCTGTGGTCGTTCATTGGACGCGCGGACGTGATCGTGACCGCAGTCGGCACGCTCTCGCCCGAGTCCGATGTGCGCCGCATCTACGCGCCAATCGACGGCGAGCTCGCAGACCTCTATATCGCCGAAGGGCAGCCGGTGCAGAAGGACGACGTGCTCGCGCGCATCAACGCGCGCGGTGCGATCGAGGCGGCGAGCAACGCGCTCGAAGCGCGCCTCAAGCTCGACGACGCCGAGCGCGAATGGAAGCAGTTCCCCGAGAAGAAGCTGCTGATGGAACGCAAGGCGGCGGCGCTCAAGGATCAGATGGAAGTGGAAGAACGGCTGCATCAGAACCGCGTATCCGAAGGCACGACCAAGCTCGCCGAAGGGCAGAAGGCGCAGTTGCAGGAAGCACGCAGCGCGCTGGAAAGTGCGAGGCGTGCCCGCGATAACGCGAAGATCGACCTCGACCGCTTCGCGCGCCTCTTCGCGCTGCCGGGCGGCGGCGGGATCGCGGAATCGCAGGTCGAGCAGAAGCGCAACGTGTATCTCGAAGCGGACAGCGCGTTTCGCGTCGCGCAGTCGAAGCTCTCTGAACTCGACTTTCGCCTAAGCCACGAGTATTCGCAGGCCAAGGCGCAACTGGAAACGAGCGGACAGGAAGCGATCAACCTGCGCTTGCAATACGAATCGGCGATGCGCGAGATCGCGAGCACGCAGGACAAGTTGCGTCTGCAACTACAGACGGCACGCCTCGTCGCCGATGCCGCCGCGCGCATTCGCTTCGAGAACATCGACAAGGACAATTTCCTGCTTATCCTGGCACCCGTATCGGGCGTCATCACTGACGTCACCTCGACGCAGCCCGGCGACAAGATCCAGGCGAACACGCCGCTCGGCGGCATCGCGCCGAAGAACGCGAAGGCCGTGCTGAAGATCGAAATCGCAGAACAGGACCGCGCGTTCCTGCGCGAAGGCCAGCCAGTCAAGCTCAAGTTCAACGCGTTTCCGTATCAGCGCTATGGGCTGATCGACGGGACGCTCGCGTTCATTTCTCCTGCGACCAAGCCAAGCCCCACCACCAAGCAGCCGGTGTACGAAGGCCGCGTGACGCTCAATCGCGACTACTACCAGGTGTCGGAAACGAAATACCCGCTGCGCTACGGCATGACGGCGACGGCTGAGGTCGTCGTGCGCGAGCGGCGGCTGATCGACCTCGGGCTCGACCCGTTCAGGAACATGGCTGGATAACGTATCCACTGCGCTTGAAAAGCGCGTGTCCCACTTTCAAGGAGCGAATGAGATGACGGCGATTGTGCGAATCGATGATGAAGTGGTCGACGTCGGGGAGTTCGTGAGGCTGCTCAAGCTGAACGGGCAGTTCGACACCCTCATCGAACAGCTCGTGCGGGACAAGATCACGGTGCGCGCCGCGAAGCAGCACGGCGTGGTGGTGACCGCCGACGACATTCAGACGCGGGCCGACCAGTTCCGCCGCATCCGTGGCCTGCACCGGGCCGCCGACATGAACAACTATCTCGGCGCGCTCAGCGTGAGCCTCGACGAGTTCGAGGTCTTCATCACCGATACGCTCTATCAGGAGAAGATGCTGGAACAGGTCGGCACCGACGACGCCATCGACGAATACTTCAAGCTCAATTCGCCGAAGTTCGACAGCATCGAAGTGAGCCACATCGTGCTCGATACCGAGGGCAAGGCGAAGGAGATGATCTCCTATCTCAACGATGACCCCGACGCATTCGCCGAGATGGCGCGCGAACATTCGCTCGCCGATACGCGCGATGAAGGCGGTGTGATCGGTCGCGTTTTGCGCGGGCAGTTGAAGGCGGATATCGAAGCGAAGGTGTTCAACGCGAACGCCGGCGATCTGCTCGGACCGTTCCCCGCCGGCGACGGATCGCAGTTCGAGATTTTCTCGGTAACGGCCAAGCATCCGGCGACGCTCGATGAAGACGTTGCCGGCGAGATCCGGCGCCTCCTGCGCGAAGACTGGCTGATCGCGCGGGCGCAGGAACACATCATCGAAGCGCGTTGACGAGGGCCTGAGACTACATGGACGCGCCACCCAAACTGGATTCGCCCGCCGACTTTCTCGCGACAGTCGAGCTTCTGTCGCCGTTCGCGCGCGAGGAAATCGAACTGCTGGCCGAGCACGCGCAGTCGCGTTTCTTCGCGTTCGGCGAGACCGTGTGCAACGCGGGCGATGCCGCCGACGGACTCTTCGTGATCAAGTCCGGGTCCGTGCGCATCTTCACGGAGGAGCACGGCAAGGAAATCAGCATGGGGGTGAGGAAGGAGCGCGAAGTCTTCGCCGACATCGCGATGCTGCGCGAATACCGGCATGAATCGTCGGTGCGTTCGTCGGGCAAGACCGAACTGCTCTTCATTCCACGCAGCATCATCGAGCCCATCATCACGCGCAATCCGGCGGCGCTCGCGTTCGTCACGAGCTATGTAGCGATCAACTCGGCGGGCGGCTTCGTTGCGCGTCTCTTCGATTTGCGCGGCAAGCTCAACAAGAGCGAACTCGAGGAGTGTGTGCGCAGCGTCGGCGTGAAGCGCGTCGGCGCAGGCAAGGAGATTCTCAAGCAGGACTCGCGCGAAGACCGTCGCCTCTATGTCGTGCGGCAAGGCGAAGTGCGCATCGTGCGCAACGAAGGCAACGCCGAGCATCTGCTCGCGACGCTCGGCCCCGGCGAAATCTTCGGCGAGAAGGCGTGCGTGATGCGCCAGGAGCAGATGACGTCGGCCGTCGCGAGCGCTGATACGCGCCTGCTCGTGATTCCCGAGAAAACAGTCCACTTCATCCTTGAACGCAACGTGAAGCTGCGTGAGGTGCTGGAGGAACGCATCCGCTTCACCGAGCGCGAATTGCAGCGGCAGAAGAAGCTCGCCGAGCGCCGCACGATTCCTTCGATGCTCGACCTGCACACGAAGCCCGAGATGGGCGAGCGCATCATCAAGCGCTTCGCGTGGGTCGAGCAGGCTGAGGAAATGGATTGCGGCGCGGCGTGTCTGGCGATGATCTGCAAGCACTACGGCATCTCGATGACGCTCGGCAAGCTGCGCGAACTCGCGAACGTCACGACGCAGGGCGCAACGCTCGACAGCCTCGCGCGCGCGGGTGAATCGCTCGGCTTCACGGCGCGCGGCGTGCAGTGCACGTTCGAGTCGCTGCGTGGCTTCGACCTGCCGTTCATCGTGCACTGGGAGGGCTACCACTACATCGTCGTGTATGGCGTCTCGAAGGAATGCGTATGGGTGGCGGACCCGGCAATCGGCTTCAAGAAGATGACCGTCGGCGAATTCGAGCGCGGCTGGAGCGGCACGTGCCTGCTGTTCACGGCAGGACAGGACATGGCGCAGAAGTCGGTGTCGCGCTCGCCCTGGATCAGGTTCGTCGGCTATCTCAAGCCGTATCGCAAGATCCTGCTGCATCTTTTCCTTGCGACGTTCGTGATCCAGGTGCTCGGCGTGATACCGCCGGTCATCATCCAGAACATCCTCGATGGTGTGATCGTCCATCAGAACGTCGGCTTGCTGCATGTGCTCATCGTCGGGCTCATCATCTCGAACCTGTTCTCGCAACTGATGTCGACGATACGCGCGTATCTGGCGAACTTCATGGTGCGCAACATGGACTTCGCGATGATGTCGCAGTTCTTCAAGCACACGCTTTCGCTGCCCTTCGGTTTTTTCGCGAAGCGCAAGACCGGCGACATCTTCGCGCGCTTCCAGGAGAATCACACGATCCGCGCGTTCCTCACGGAATCGACTGTCACGACCGTGCTGAACCTGCTGATGATCTTCATCTACTTCACGATCATGTTCCTCTACAACGTGAAGATGACGATCATCCTGATCGTGTTCGTGATACCGATCATGGTGCTCACCGCCGTCGCCACGCCGCGCATCAAGCATTACGCGCGCGAGGTGTTCGCCGCCGCCACCGATGCCAAGTCTTTCCTGATGGAAGCGCTCGGCGGCGTCGAGACCATCAAGGGCATGGGCATCGAGCGGCCGGTTCGCATCAAGTGGGAGAAGAAATACGCGAAGTCGCTGGAGGTGCAGTACCGAGCGCAGACCTTCAATATCGGCGTCGGACTGGCGAGCCAGATCCTCAACACGGCGACGACGATCGCAATTCTCTGGGTCGGCGCGAACATGGTGCTCACGCACGAGATGACGATCGGGCAGCTGATCGCGTTCAACGCCTTCATGGGCAGCGTGCTCTCGCCGTTGATGGGGCTCATCGGCCTGTGGAGTCTGCTCAACGATGCGGGCGTCGCGATGGAACGGCTCGGTGACGTGCTCGACATGGAGCCCGAGCAGAAGCCGGGGGAGGTGGCGTCGCGCGTGATGCTGCCGGATTTGCAGGGCGAGATCAGCCTGAACGGCGTCTACTTCAAGTATGGCGAGTCGGACACGGACTACGTGCTCGAAAACATCAGCTTCGACATCAAGCCGGGCGAACTGATTGCCATTGTCGGGCGCAGTGGTTCGGGCAAGACGACGCTTGCGAAACTGCTCGTCGGTTTCTACGCGCCGACCGAGGGCAAGATGGTCGTCGACGGGTACGACCTTGGCGTGATCGACAAGGGCTACTACCGCGCGCAGATCGGCTATGTGATGCAGAGCAACCTGCTGTTCTCGGGAACGATCGCGGAGAACATCGCCAGTGGCGACGAAGCGCCGGACCGAAGGCGCATCGAAGAAGTCGCGAAGATGGCCGACGCGCACGCGTTTATCGCGAAGATGCCGCTGGGATATGAACAGATCGTCGGAGAACGGGGCGTCGGGTTGTCGGGCGGACAGATACAGCGGCTTTGCATCGCACGGGCGCTCTATCACGATCCGCGTTTGCTCGTGTTCGACGAAGCCACCTCCGCGCTCGATACGCAATCGGAGAGCAACATCCTCGGCAACATGCAGGAGATATTGAAGGGCCGCACGGCGGTGATCATCGCGCACCGGCTCTCCACGATCATGCGCGCGGACAAGATCCTCGTGCTGTACGAAGGCGGCATTGTCGAACAGGGCAAGCACGATGAACTCGTGGCGAGGAAGGGCATGTACTATCAACTGGTGCAAAAGCAACTGAGCGCAGCATGAAGATACTCGACCAACCCGAAGAAAGCGCACCGTCGCCAGGCTCGGCGATCTCATACGCCGGCCTCATCGAGAAGATCGAGATTCTTCGTTCGACGCTGCGATGGTCGTCCAAGCTCGAACGGCCCGAGATCGAGAAACTCCTTAAGCAGGCGAGTTCGTTGCGCGACGAGGTCATGCAGTTGTCGCATAAGGAGCGCTTCGTGCAGGCGGCAGTCGCGGAGCCGAAGCGCGTCGATCTGACGCCTGGAGCGCGGCGGCAAGGCTTGCTCGAACGCAGCTTCATCTTCGAGGGCACGTTCGGCGATAACCCGAAGCTGCTCGAAGCGCTGGAAATCGCGGAAAAGGCCGCGCCGACTGATCTGCCCGTGCTCATCGATGGCGAGAGCGGCACCGGCAAGGAGTTGATGGCGAAGGTGATCCACGCGAACGGCTCGCGCGCGGACAAGCCGTATATCTCGGTCAACTGCGGCGCGATTCCGGACAATCTGCTCGAATCGGAACTCTTCGGGCACAAGAAGGGCGCGTTCACGGGCGCATCGAACGATCGCAAGGGCAAGTTCGAAAGTGCGCACACGGGCACGATCTTTCTAGATGAAATCGGCGAGTTGCCGTTGTCGGGGCAGGTGAAGTTGCTGCGTGTTCTGGAGGCGCATGAGATTCAGCGCGTCGGGTCGGATGAGCCGATCGCGGTGGATACGCGCATCGTCGCGGCGACCAATCGCAACTTGCGGCAGTTCTGCGATGAGGGACGGTTTCGCGAGGACCTTTACTATCGGCTTAGCGTGATTCATTTGACGCTGCCGCCGTTGCGTGAACGTCGCGATGAGATACCGCTTTTGCTCGCTTACTTTGGCGATGAAGCGGCGGCGACGCTCAAGCGGCGGCCGGTGAAGCTGTCGCCGCGTCTGCGTGATTTTCTCAAGGGCTATGACTATCGCGGGAATATCCGCGAGTTGCGCAACATCATCTATCGCATCGCTTGCCTTGCGGGCGACATGGCCGACGTCGAGCATCTGCCGATCGATATCCGGCCCAAGTCGGCGCTATCGGCCGTGATGAACGATGTGCAGGCGGGCGGGGGCGTCATCGCGGGTGCGACGTCGCTCAGCGAGGCCAAGCGCACGGCGAGTGATGAGGCCGAACGCGCGTTTCTTGAGCGAGGTTTGCAGGAAGTCGGAGGGACGGTGGCGGAGCTGGCGCGAAGGTTCGAGATGAACCGGTCGCACCTGCAGATGCTGCTCAAGAAGCATGGACTTCATTCGAAGGATTTCAGGCATCAGGCGGCCGACAAGGCTTGACGCCAGCTCTCTCTATCCCATAGACCGAGCAAGCGCGAGTGCGCCAAGATTTCCCTCACCGAACCCGTGATGCCCGCGCCGCTCGACGATCTCGAAGAACATGTCCCCCGGCTCGCGCTCGAGGAAAGTTTGCAGGAACAACTGCGGCGTCCCATCCTCGCCGATCTCGCCATCGACGAGAATCCCTCGCGCACGCAGCCGCTCGACATCGAGTCCATGCCCCGGCAAGCGCGTATTGAGCTGATCGTAATAGCGCGCGGGTGGCTCGACGAACCGCACGCCGCGCTGGATCAACGCATCGACGGAAGCAAAAATATCCGACGATGCCAACGCGATATGCTGCACGCCTTCTCCCGCGTGATCGGGCAGATACTGCTGCATGAGGTCCGTGCGATACGTGCCTTCCTCGTAGACCGGGATGCGGATCGAGCCGCACGGCGACACCGTCACCGCCGAATCCTGCGAGACATGCCAGTCCGGATGCACCTGATGGATCTCCTCGAAGTGCAGCACCTCGCGATAAAACTCCAGCCACTCCAGGATTCGCCCCGCGCCGACCGTCTGCGTGAAGTGATCGACTTCGAGCAGTCCCGTGCTGCTTCCCGGCGCACCTTCGATAGGACGGAAATCGACGTCGTAGATCGACGTTTCGCTCGCGCTTCCCGAATGCTTCCCCGGCCATTGATCGACGAAATAGATGTGCGAATCGCCGATACCCTGGATCGCCGGAATCGCGAGTTCGTTCGGGCCGATCTTCTCGCCTTCAAAATCCCAGGCGCCGTAATCGACGGCGCGCTCGTGCGCTGTCTGCGCATCCAGCACGCGGATGCCGATCGCGCAAATGCCCACGCCGTGCGTCTCGGCAAAGCGCGACGCGAACGAATCCGGCTCGGCGTTGAGGAGGAAGCGCATGTCGTTCTGGCGGAACAGCGTCACCGCCTTGCTCACGTGACGCGCGACCGGTACGAAGCCGAGCCGCTCGAAGAGCGTAGCGAGGCTCTCGGGGTTCGGGCTCGAAAATTCGACGAACTCCAGACCCGCGATGCCGAGCGGGTTGTCAGGAGCGCCATCGTCGGGTGTCGGATCGGCGGAGGAATCGGAGTCGGGATGCGTCATCTGCTGGGTCTCGAAAGGGTCGGCATGCGTGCGGCGCCGGCAGCGGGTGCTGCACCGCGGCGCAGCCCAAGAGGCCCGCATTCGCGGCGCGCAGCTCCGTACGGCGCGGCTGATCCTGCAAAGCTGGAAAAGTTGCCCGTAGAGTAGCGGTTGCGCGCTCGGAATGTCAAAGCCGGCGATCGCTTCAGGGGCACGCAAGACAGTGCGAGACTGTACTTGCAAGCAGCATGCCGTCTCGCGCGGCTCAGGCAGCCAGCCGCTCGACACCCATCGCCGGCCGCTTGATCTGCGGCGGAAACACGTTCCACGAGCCGTCGTCGTGGCGGAAGAAGACGATCGCGAGCACGCCGGTCGGCCGCAGCGCTTCCACGCAGACGTAGCGCGCTCGCACGCAGAATCGCACGACGCGGGCCGGCATCGCCGGAGTCGGCGCGAGCCATTTGTCGACGGCGGAGCGGAGTGACTTTTCGGCGGTGTGCATGATCTTCCCCTTGATCCTTCAGAGCGCTGTTAAGCGGCTTGCGCGCCGGTGAAGAACCGGCTGCGCTTGGCTTCGATGAACGCCCGGAAAAGTCCCGCGACCGCATGAATCGCGACGCGCGGGCTGGCGAAGCAGGCTTCCACTTGCTGGCTGCGATTCACACCGAACAGGCACCACGTGCAGAAATGCTCGCAGTTGTTGGTCAGCAACCGATAGTTGTCTTCGCCAAGGCGGCTTTGCGCGCGGCGCACCGCTTCGAGCCCGACGAACTTCGCGGCGGGGTTGAGGCGGAGCGACACGTCGTGGCCGGCGGCGAATTGCTCGATCGAGATTTCTTCGACCGGACCGCGATGCAGCGACTTCGCGAAGCCCGCATAGTGGATGACGCGACCGTTGCCGATATAGATGCCGTGGTGTTCGTAGCCGGAGCGAAGCGTGACGAGTTGTGTTCCCAGAGCCGGTTCCGTGTCGAACGAAAAGGCGGTGCCTTGGTGTTCGAACAGTGCGGAAAGTTGGTTGATAGACATGGCTCGCTCCGATTTGTTTTAGCTGGGTCCGAAGCGTCGATGTGTTTGTTTTGACGCCTCGTTGCCAACTCCATTGCATCAATCGGGCCAGTGTTTTCAAGTTAATGATTTAAAAGGAAAATATCGAATTTATGTGCTACGGTAAGCCAATGAGTGTGTTGGGTGGACCAACACTTTTTGACGGTGTTTGTTGGGTGTTGACCACCACCGCTTTCAGCACATGTTTAGCGGCGAAGTCATAGGAGAGGCTAGAAACGGAGTGTTGGTACGCCGTGTGGCGGCCAGACACTTGTGTTGGCTGCAAGCCAACGGATTGCAGGCCGGGAGAAGGATATGTTCGATGGCGCCGGTCGAGCAAAGCTCAATAAATCAAGCGCTTAGGACGATCTGCGGTTGCATCTGTGAAACCGGCATGAGCTTTGCAAGAAGAAGCGCGTTCCCCGTCGCACATGCCCTGGAGATCCCAAATGAGCGCCCTTACCGTCACCGACCTTGAATACGATCGCGAGCTCGATCAGAAAGCGATGGCCTCCATCAGCGGAGGCGGCGGCGCGCCCTGGATCTACGGCTGGATCACGCCGTACTCGCCGTCGCAGCCGGGGTTCGGCGGTGTCGTGAACATTTACGACATTACAAACAACTTCACCGCGGACCAGATGATCAACCAGTTCCAGTCGGTCGATGTTCACAACAGCGGCGCCAATTCGAATATCAACGTGAGCCCGAACGCGATCGCCGGCAACACCAAGGGATAGCGGTGGCGCGCCTGCCGGCTCACTCGCGCGGGGCCGGAAAATGCCATTCGTGGCGTGGCGCGTTGGTGCACAATTGACTGGCTGCCGGTGCCGTTTGCCGTCACGCGCTATTGAAGATCGGAGAGGTTGTCGTGACCTTTACCACTGAGTTTCGATGGACGTCGGCCGCTCGCACGGATGCTGGGCGCGTGCGGCACATCAACGAGGACGCGTTCCTTGATCAGCCCGATCTGGGCGTCTGGGCCGTTGCCGACGGCATGGGCGGGCACGCGGTCGGCGATCTCGCTAGCCGTCTTGTCATCGAGAGTTTGACGGGCGTGTCGTCGCCGGACGGGCTTGCGAGCCTCGTCGCCGATGCGCGCGACCGGCTCGTGCGGGTGAATGGACAGCTTCGTCTTGAGGCGGCCAAGCGACAGGTTCAGCGCATCGGAAGCACGGTCGTGCTGCTGGTGGCGCGCGAGCGTTTCTGCGGATATTTGTGGGCTGGGGATAGCCGCATCTATCTTTGCCGCGACGGGCGTTTGCGTCAGTTGACGCGCGATCATAGTCATGTCGAAGAGCTCAAGGCGCGTGGGCAGATTACCGCTGAGGAAGCGCTGCATCATCCGGCACAGCATCTGATCACGCGCGCGGTCGGTGCGATGGATACGCTTCAGCTCGATGAAGATGCCGTCGCGCTCAACGATGGCGATACGTTTCTGCTTTGCAGCGACGGGCTGAGTAACGAGCTGTCCGAGCAGGAGATTCTCGGGGAGCTTGCTTCGGGGGATTGCCAGAGGGCGGCGGAACGACTGGTCGATATCGCGCTGGCGCGCGGGGGGCGAGATAATATTTCTGCCGTCGTCGTCCATGCGCAGGATCTTTTTTGCTCCGATAAGACGCAGTTGAATCCGGCGGTTTGAAGTTCGTTGGTGTTGGCGTGGGGAGTGGGGTTTAAACCGTTTGATGCGCTTGTGCTCCTAAGGAACTTGCTTTCTTTTCGGTCTATTAGCTCTGCCCCTGTCCGGGGCGGGACTCACTTTCTTTGCTGCTGCAAAGAAAGTAAGCAAAGAAAGCAGCTTCCAACCGCCAGTGCTAACGGTCCATCACTCGCGTAAAACCGGATTGGCGCTGGAGAGTAAGTGTCGCCCTCACGGTGGAACCGGGCTTGGCTCGCGGACCCACTGTGACAACGCGCACTTCCTCTGAGTGGTATGCACTCCGTTTGGCTCCGTCCTCGCTTCGCTCCGACGTCGGGTTCACCAAAACCATCTTGTGCTTGCGCTTCCTGTTACCTTGGATTCCCTGCGCGGTGCACCCAACGTCTGACCGCGTAGCGCGAGGATCGCGCCGTCTTCGCTTCGCGCAGATGTGGGGTTCACAAACTCAAGCTCCCTGCCTGCCTTGCTTCCCTGCGCGGTGCACCCGACGTCTGAGCGCATAGCGCGAGGACGGATGTATGACTGCTGCACCGGTCCGGTGTACTGCGAGTTGACACAGTGGGTCCGCGAGCCAAGCCGGGTTCTACCGTGAGGGCGACACTTACTCTCCAGCGCCAATCCGTCAAGGCTCAAGTGAGGGTTTGGTAGCACTGGCGGTTGGAAGCTGCTTTCTTTGCTTACTTTCTTTGCAGCAGCAAAGAAAGTGAGTCCCGCCCCGGACAGGGGCAGAGCTAATAGACCGCTAAGAAAGCAAGTTCCATCGGAACACAAGCGCATCAAACGGTGCTAAAAAAAACTAAACCACCTCAAGCGCGAGCGTAAAACCTCGTGCAAAGAAAGTGACTCCCGCCCCGGACAGGGACAGAGCAAATAGACCGCTAAGAAAGCAAGTTCCCTAGAAGCTCAAGCACATCAAACGGTGCTAAGAAAAAAACTAAACCACCTCAAGCGCGAGCGTAAAACCTCGTGCAAAGAAAGTGACTCCCGCCCCGGACAGGGGCAGAGCAGATAGACCGCTCAGAAAACAAGCTCCATCGAAGCACGAGTGCATCAAACGGTGTCCCCAAACCCCGAAGCGAAGTGCAAACGCAGCGTTACTCCACGATGATCGTCCCCATCATCTGCGGATGCATCGAACAAAAATAGTGATAAGTGCCGGGCTTGGCGAAGACGAACGAGTACGACTGATCCGTATCCATCGGGTCCGACTTGAACGACCTTGGCGTAGCCGCATCGACGGTCGTATGGATCATGTCGTCGCGATTCACCCAGGTTACCTTCGTCCCCGCCGACACGCGCAAGGTCGGCGGATTGAAGGCGAAGTTGTCGATATGAATCGTCGCATCGGCGGCACGGGCGGGCGCGCTGCCGAACAGCACGAGCGCCGTAAAGAACGCAAGCAAAGTCACACGTTTCATGATGATCACGCTCCCAGCGTCGAATCGACGATCGCGAGTTGCTCACGTCCGGCCACGTAATTGACCGAGCGCAGCCCAAGCATCGAACGCAGCTTGTCCGCAGGCACTTTCATTGGCCCAGGTCCGGCCGCAGCGCCCGGCGCGGGTTGCGGAAACGCCGTCGACATCGCCGTGTAGAAGCTCAGCGTGCCCTCCACTTTCTGCGCCACCTGGTGAATGTGGCCGTTCAATACCGTCACCGACCCGAAGCGCTTCAGATAAGCCAGCGCCCGGGCGCTGTCATCCGTGCCCCAGCCCCATTGCGGATACAGCGACCACAATGGAATATGCGCAAACACGACGATCGGCGTGCTGCTCGACCTTCCTTCGAGATCGCGCCTGAGCCATTCGAGCTGCTCGTCGCCGAGAAAACCGAGGCCGCCGCCTTTCAGGTCGATCACGTTCACCAGGCCGATGAAATGCACGCCGCCCTGGTCGAAGCTGTACCACTTCGTGCCGCCGTTCTGCTTCGAAAAGCGCTCGAAATACGGATCGCCATTGTCGACGAGCACGTCGTGTTCGCCCGGCACGTAGTGCACGTCGAGACCAGCGCCGTCGATGATCTTCGCGGCAGTATCGAACTCGGCTGGCTTCGACAGATGCGTGATGTCGCCGGTGTGGATCATGAACGCGGGCCGCTGCGGCATGGCGCGGACCCGGCCGATGGCGTCGGCAAGCGTGCTCGTCGGCTCCGTGTTCGGGTCCTTCGCGAAGCCGATGTGGCTGTCGCTGATCTGCACGAAGCTGAACGCGCGGCTGTCGGTGGTCGCGGCTTCCGCGCCGCCGATGAGCCGCGAGCCCGGAATGCCGCCGCTCAACGTCCATACGACGCCCGCGCCGGCCCACGCCATGCAGGAGAGCGCCGTGCGGCGTCGCTGGCCGTGCGCGCTGAGTTCTTCGTCCGCGCCTGGGACGCGGGGTGTATCGTCGGTCATGTCTGTTCTCCTCGAAGCGGGCTGCAACAATGAAATGTGGGGCTCGTGCACGCAGCAGCTTCGGCACGAGGGAGCCGTTTCGAGCGAGACGTGCGGCTTCCGTCCATCGAACCATCGGCGGGACGCGCTTATTCCGGATATATTTTTTGTATCGGCGATGAAATTCGGGAATAAACCGGGTGCGGCGGCAGTATTGATCGATGAGAACGCGCGGCACGCTACGCCTCGCGCCGTCCGATGAACATGCTTGGCGACTGGAGAGCCGCGCGATGTGGCATCAGAAATCCGCGCAGGAGAAGGACGCGAAGCCGGCGCGCTTTGAAGCGGCGCTGCTGCCGCATATCGACGCCGCGTACAACCTCGCGCGCTGGCTGACCGGCAGTCCAAGCGACGCCGACGATGTCGTGCAGGAAGCGTTTCTGCGCGCGTTCCGCTTTTTCGATGGCTTCGAGGGCGAAGAAGCGGCGAACGCGCGCGCGTGGCTGCTGCGCATCGTGCGCAACACGTGGTTTACGGAATGGCGCCGCCGCTTGCACAAGGCGGACAGCGTCTCCTATGACGACGAACTGCACACCGACGACTCGCTGCCCGGCTGGATCGACGAATCGGGGAACGATCCGGAGACGCTGGCCGTCAGGCGCGACGAGATCCATCTGATTCATCGCGCGCTGGAGGCGCTGCCGGTCGCCTATCGGGAGGTGCTCGTGCTGCGCGAACTGGAGGACATGAGTTATCGCGACGTCGCGGCGGTCATCGGCGTGCCGATCGGCACGGTGATGTCGCGGCTTTCGCGTGCACGGCCCTTGCTTGCCGCGGCAGTGCGCGCGGCGCAGGGTGCGGCGGGAGAACGGCCGGGTGTCAGGCTCGTAAAAAAACCATCGGCGGGATCGGCCGAATCGGGGGAATCGCGCAATGGACAATGACAACGACATCGCGTCGCTCGGTACGAGACTGCGCGACGGCTCGCTCTACGAGCGGGCACCGGACCACCTGCGCGCGCAAGTGCTCACGCGTATCTGGAATGAGGCCCCGCCCGCGCGTCCGGCGCGCGCTCGCTCGCGCTGGATGTGGCCCGCCTGGAGCATGCCGTGGCAGTTCGCCGGCGGCGGGCTGGCGGGTGGTGCCCTCTGTGCGCTCATTTTCACCGCCGTGCTCACGTTCCAGCGCCCGGCACCCACCGACCCCATCGCGCAGGAGATCGTGTCGAGCCACGTCCGCGCGCTGCTTTCAACGCGCACGATCGACGTCGAATCGAGCGACAAGCACACGGTGAAGCCGTGGTTCAACGGGCGTATCGATTACGCGCCGCCTGTGGTCGATCCGGCGACGCCGGGGTTCGCGCTCGTCGGCGGACGGCTCGACTACGTCGGGCATCGGCCGGTCGCGGTGCTGGTGTACCACTACCTGAAGCATCCGATCGACGTCTACGTATTCCCGGACAACAGCCGCGCGCCGAACGCCCCGTCGAAGCCGACGACCGCCGTTACGCAATCCGACGACGGCTACGGCCTGGCGAACTGGCATAGCAACGGCATGAGCTACTGGGCGGTGAGCGACGCGTCGACCTCTGTCCTGCGCCAGTTCGCGCAGGCGCTCCAGGCGGACGAGGCGCGCTGAGCCCACGTGACTCCATCGGCATAGCGATTGCTGTAGTGGCTACGCCGCAGCGATCCCGGATGGCGTCGCGGCACGCCCGAAAGCCAGCGGCTCGCGGACGTCGACGAAACGTGCATCCGTCCCGAATGTCTGAATGGAGCGCCGCATGGACAATACGTCGAAGGACGAGGAAATTCGCAGGAAAGCGTATGAACTTTGGGAGGAGGCCGGCAGCCCGGAAGGACGCTCCGAAGAGTTTTGGGAAGAGGCGCGTGCGGCAGTGGGCGACGATGCGGAACCCGTGTCGTCGGATCAAAGCGACACCGGACCCGCCGGCGAGGCCCTGACGAAGACGTGACACGCATCGCGCGGACGCCGCGCATCGCATAGCCTGAGACGCGCACAGACAGTGCACGCCTAAACGCCTTCGCTCGAAATGAATTGAATCAAGCAAAAGCGGCGACTCCCCGGCGGAGCCGCCGCTTTTTCAATGTGCGCCAGCACTCCCTACACTCGGGTAACTCCGAATATTGTCTGATTCTTACAATTTCTACACTCGGACACCGATAAGTATTGAACAAACGTTCGGATTAAAAAAGCGACAGGCAGCGAGTGATGCGACCGCGTCACGCTGTAATCGATTCATGCGACGGAGACTGAAAAAATGGGTATCAAACTGAAGCTCATCGCGGGTGCGCTCGCGTTCGGCATGTTCGCCTCGGCCTTTGCTGCGGACCCGATCAAGATCGGCGTCGACGGGCCGTTCACCGGCGGTTCGTCGTCGATGGGCGTGAGCATGCGCGACGGCGTGCGTCTCGCGACCGCCGAGATCAACAAGGCGGGCGGCGTGCTCGGCCGGCAGATCGTGCTGGTCGAACGCGACGATGAAGCGAAGAACGAGCGCGGCGTGCAGATCGCGCAGGAGCTGATCAACAAGGAGAAGGTCGTCGCGGTGGTCGGCTACATCAACACGGGTGTTGCGCTCGCGTCGCAGCGCTTCTTCCAGGAAGCGAAGGTGCCGGTCTTCAACAACGTCGCCACGGGCACCGTCATCACGCGTCAATTCGACGATCAACCCGACAACTATGTGTTCCGCAATTCCGCCGCTGACCGCATTCAGGCGCCGATGATCGTCGAGGAAGCCGTTACGAAGCGCGGCTTCAAGAAGGTCGCGATCCTCGCCGATTCGACCAACTACGGCCAGCTCGGCCGCGAAGACCTGGAAAAGGCGCTGTCGGCGAAGGGCGTGAAGCCGGTGGCCGTAGAGAAGTTCAACATCAAAGACGTCGACATGACGGCCCAGTTGCTGAAGGCGAAGGAAGCGGGCGCCGAAGCCGTGCTGACCTACGGCATCGGACCGGAACTCGCGCAGATCGCGAACGGCATGGCGAAGCTCGGCTGGAAGGTGCCGCTCATCGGTAGCTGGACGCTTTCGATGGCGAACTACATCGACAACGCCGGCGCGAACGGCGAAGGCGCGCGCATGCCGCAGACCTTCATTCAGGAAGAGAACACGCCGAAGCGCAAGGCGTTCATCGAAGCCTATCTGAAAGAGTTCAAGCCGAAGAACAACCGCATCGATTCGCCGGTGTCGGCGGCGCAAGGCTATGACTCCATCTACCTGCTCGCAGCGGCAATCACGCAGGCCAACTCGACCGAAGGTCCGAAGATCCGCGCGGCGCTCGAGAGCCTGAACACGAAAGTGGAAGGCGTCGTGATGGTCTACGACAAGCCTTTCACGAAGGGCGATCACGATGCGATCAGCCCGAACGTGCCGGTTGTCGGCGAAGTGAAGGGCGGCCGCGTGGTCTACGCGTACGACACGGACAAGAAGGGCGGCAGCACGCTGCGCGCCAAGCAGTCGACCGCCTCGAACTAAGGCCGTTCTTCGTGCATGTTGGAGCCGTGCCCGCCTGATGGCGGGCGCGGCTTTGCTTTGTTGTCTGACCGTTCGAACCGTAGGCGACTCGACGATGGCCATCCTTTTACAGCTTGTGTATAGCGGCATCGCGCTCGGCATGATCTACGCCGTGATCGCGTTCGGCTATCAACTCACCTTCGCCACTTCCGGCACGCTGAACTTCGGCCAGGGCGATGCGCTGATGCTCGGCGCGCTCGTCGGCCTCACGCTCGTCACGATGGGCGTGAACTACTGGCTCATGATTCCGCTCGTATGCCTCTTCGGTCTCGCGCAGGGCGCGTTCGTCGAACGCATCGGCGTGCGGCCCGCGATCAAGATCAAATCCGAATTCGGCTGGATCATGTCGACGATAGCGCTCGGCATCATCTTCAAGAACGTCGCGGAAAACGTCTGGGGCCGCGACGACCTGCGCTTTCCTTCGCCGCTGCCCGAAGCGCCGATCAAGGTGTTCGGCGCGAACGTGCTGCCGATGGAACTGCTGGTCGTCGGCGGCGCGCTTGTGTTGATGCTCGCCGTCGAGTTCTTCAATCGCAAGACGATCTTCGGCAAGGCCGTGGTCGCGACCGCGAATGATCGCGATGCGGCTTCGCTGATGGGCATCAACACTGGCCTCGTGATCACGTTTTCGTATGCGCTTTCGTCGTTGACGGCCGCGTTCGCGGGCGTGCTGATCGCGCCGCTCACGCTGACCGGCGCGACGATGGGCGCGGTCCTCGGCCTCAAGGCATTTGCGGTGGCGATCATCGGCGGGTTGTCGAGCGGCATGGGGATCATCGTGGGCGGGATGATCCTCGGCATCGCGGAGACGACGACCGGGTTTTACATCTCGACCGGCTACAAGGACGTACCGGGACTCGTGCTGCTGTTGATCGTGCTGGCGATGAAGCCTGCCGGTCTCTTCGGCAAGACCGCCATCAAGAAAGTCTGAGGCCAGCGTGAAAACAAGCAAAATCGTCGCGGCCGCCGTCGGGCTCGCCGCACTCGCGGTGTTCCCGGTGCTCTCGGGCAATCCGTATTACATCCACCTGGTCGAGACCATCATGATCTACGCGATCCTGCTGTTCGGTCTCGATATCGTCGTGGGCTACACGGGGCAGGTGTCGCTCGGGCACGCGGGGCTTTTCGGTGTCGGCGCGTACACGGCGGGTGTGCTCTTCATCAAGCTCGGCATGCCGTTCTACGTCACCGTGCCGCTGTCGATCGTGGTGACGTCGGCGTTCGGCGCGATCCTCGCGTTGCCCGCGCTGCGTGTCTCGGGACCGTACCTCGCGATGGTGACACTCGCGTTCGGGACGATCATCCAGATCCTTATCAACGAAATGGACTTCCTGACCAACGGACCGATGGGCCTCAAGATTCCGAAGCCCACGCTCGCGGGTCATGCGCTGAACGAAGTCGAGTACTACTGGCTCGTCGCGGCGCTGCTCGTGGTGTCGCTCGTGGTCGTGCATCGCGTGCTGAAGTCGCATCTCGGGCGCGCGTTCGAGGCGTTGCGCGACAGCCCGATCGCATCGGACTGCATGGGTGTGTCGGTCTACAAGTACAAGGTCTACGCGTTCGTGATCAGCGCGGGCTTCGCGGGTCTCGCCGGCTGCCTCTATTCGTATTCGGAGCAATACATCTCGCCGAATACCTACAACTTCGAGCTGACGATCCTGTTCCTGCTCGCGATCATCATGGGCGGACGCAAGACGCGCACGGGCGCCGTGCTCGGCTCGACGATCATCGTGCTCCTGCCGAAACTGCTCGACGATATCGCGATGTTCCGCATGGTCTCGACCGCGCTCGCGGTAGTGGTCGTGATCGGCGCGGTGATTGCGCTCGCGCGCCGCATCAGCACGCCGCAGAAGGTGGCCATTCCGGTGATCGGCACGGCGGGTCTCGCGATCTTCTCGTACTGGATCGACGCGCTGACCGACTGGCGCCTGACCATCTTCGGCTTGATGATCCTGCTGGTCGTTTATTACCTGCAGGACGGCATCGTCGGTTTCGTGCGCAAGATTCTGAGCCTCGGTCGCGTGCGCGTGACGAAGATCGATCCCGCCGATCTGAAGAACGCACAAGCCGATGCATTGCTCAAGGTGCGTCCCGAAGGAGCGGAGACGATTCTCGATCTGCGCAACATCCTGATGCAGTTCAGCGGCCTCAAGGCGCTCAACGACGTCAATCTGACAGTGCGGCGCGGCACGATTCACGGCCTGATCGGACCGAACGGTTCGGGCAAGAGCACGATGATGAACGTGCTGACCGGTATCTATGTGCCGACCGCGGGTTCGATCGAATGCGACGGAAATTCACTTGCCGGGCGCACGTCGGCGAATATCGCGCTCTCGGGTATCGCGCGGACCTTCCAGAACGTGCAACTCTTCGGCGAGATGACTGCGCTGGAGAACGTGCTGGTCGGATTGCATCACACGTTCAAGTCGAATTTTGCCGATGTCGGCTTGATGACGGGGCGCTATCGACGTGAAGAGCGGTTCGCGCGCGAACGGGCGTTCAATCTGCTGCGCTTCGTCGGCCTCGAAGACGTGGCGACCGAGGAAGCGCGCAACTTGCCTTACGGAAGGCAGCGGCTGCTGGAAATCGCACGCGCTCTGGCGCTCGATCCGCAACTGTTGTTGCTCGACGAACCGGCAGCGGGCCTCACCGCGCCGGACATTCGCGAACTCGTCGCGATCATTCGCAAGGTGCGCGATCACGGCATCACGCTGGTCTTGATCGAGCATCACATGGACGTGGTGATGAGCGTCTGCGATACGGTGTCGGTGCTCGACTTCGGGCAGAAGATCGCGGAAGGCAAGCCTGCGGAGATTCAGGCGAACGACAAGGTCATCGAGGCTTATTTGGGCGGGCAGGCGGCAGAGGTCGTTTAAGGCCAGCGACGCCGGCGCTCAACCACCCAACACGGACCCAAATAAAAAATGCTATCGATCAGAAACCTGCACGCCGGCTACGGCAAAGTGAAAGTGCTGCACGGCATATCAATGGATGTGCCCAAGGCGAAAGTGGTCACGCTGATCGGCTCGAACGGCGCCGGCAAGACCACGACGATGCGTGCCATCTCCGGCATGATCAAGGCGACCGAAGGCGAGATCACGATGGGCCTCGGCAGCGACGCGAAGCGCATCGATGCGATGGATTCGCACAAGATCGCGCGCCTGGGTCTTGCGCATTCACCCGAAGGCCGGCGCGTCTTCGCGACGATGTCGGTGACCGACAACCTCATCCTCGGCGCCTTCCCGCGCCTGACGTGGGCGCGTCCGAAGGGCGATGTCTCAGCCGACCTCGAACGCGCGATCGAACTCTTCCCGCGCCTGAAAGAGCGCCGTCATCAACTCGCGGGTACGCTCTCGGGCGGCGAGCAGCAAATGCTCGCGATGGCGCGCGCGATCATGCTCAACCCGGACCTCGTGCTGCTCGACGAACCGTCGATGGGCCTCGCGCCGATTCTCGTCGAAGAAGTGTTCCGCATCATCGCGCGGCTGAAGGAAGAAGGCGTGACGATGCTGCTCGTCGAGCAGTTCGCGGCTGCCGCGCTCAACGTCGCGGATTACGGCTACGTGCTGGAGAACGGCCGGATCGCGACGCACGGCCCGGCCGAGCAGTTGCGCAACGATCCTTCGGTGAAGGCGGCTTATCTGGGGACGAGTCACTAATTCGGCAGACGCTTAAAGCGATGTCTTGAGAAAGGGCCGATGCGATTTGCACAGAATGTACCATCTGGTACACAATGGCGTGCCGGCATGCAAATGACTGGCGTGCCATTGCTGGCAGGCGCACTATGACGTTTGCCGCGGCCGGCACGAGCCGCAGGCAATCGTAAGCCTGATCCAGGAACTCGTTAGAAAAGGAGCGCTGCGATGATCAGCGGAAAGACGACGCTAATCGCCCATCTGGGATTCCCGACCGAGGCGTTCAAGGCGCCGATGATTTACAACCCCTGGTTCGACAAAAACGGCATCGATGCCGTCGTCATGCCGATGGGCGTCAAGCCCGAGGACTACGCGGCGTTCCTGCCGCTGCTGTTCCGCCTGAGCAACATCCGTGGCGCGCTCGTCACGATGCCGCACAAGGTCACCACCGTCGGCCTCGTCGATGAAGTCACGCCCACCGCGCGTATCGCGGGCGCATGTAACGCGATCCTCAAGCGCGAAGACGGCAAGCTCGTCGGCGACCAGTTCGACGGCGCGGGCTTCGTGCGCGGCGTCGAGCGCAAAGGCCGTGCACTGAAAGGCGCGCGCGTGCTCGTGCTTGGCAGCGGCGGCGTGGGCTCGGCGATTGCTGCATCGCTCGCGGCGGCGGGGGTTGGCGAGATGGCGCTCTTCGATACGAATACGCCGTCGGTCGAGGCGCTCGCGGGGCGGCTGCGCGAGCACTATGCGCAGCTCGTCGTGACGACGGGTTCGAAAGACCCGGCGGGCTTCGACTTGATCGTCAACGCGACGCCGCTCGGCATGAACGAAGGCGACCCGTTGCCGTTCGACATCGACCGCATCGCGCCGAGCACGTTCGTTGGGGAAGTGGTGATGAAGTCGGAGTACACGCCGTTGTTGCGCGCGGCGAAGGACAAGGGATGCGGCGTGCAAGTGGGCACGGACATGCTCTACGAGATGATCCCGGCGTACCTGGAGTTCTTCGGCTTCGGCACGGCAACGGCCGATGAACTGCGCGCCGTATCGCAGATCAAGTACGCGTAAACCCATAGAGCGCGGTGTACGAGCACACCGCGCTCTACCGTTCCCTATACTGATACCCAAAGCAAACGCAGCAGCGCTCATCCTCTGACGAATAAACCGGCGCGCGGAAAAGCGTAAATCTGGGAGGCATCATGGGATTGATTGCATCCGGCGCGCCGGCAGGCGGCAAGGCGGGCGAGCCCGCTCCACATCATCCAGCCCTCCTCGGCCTTTCTCTGGCGGCGCTCGGCATCGTCTACGGTGATATCGGCACGAGTCCGCTGTACACGCTCAAGACCGTCTTCGATTCCGAGAACGGCTTGCCGCTGGAACCCCTCAATGTGATCGGCATCGTCTCGCTGATTTTCTGGTCGCTGACGGTGGTCGTCTCGCTCAAGTACGTCACGCTCATCCTGCGCGCGAATAATCACGGCGAGGGCGGCATCATGGCGCTGCTCGCGCTCGCGGCATCGTCGGTGGCGAACAAGCCGCGGCTGCGTCACTTGCTGCTCGCCATCGGTGTGATGGGCGCCGCGCTCTTCTACGGCGACGGCGTGATCACGCCCGCCATCTCGGTGCTGAGCGCGGTCGAAGGGCTCGAAGTCGCCACGCCCTTGCTCAAGCCTTACGTCATTCCGATCACGCTCGTCGCGCTGATCGCGCTCTTCGTGATGCAAAAGCGCGGCACCGCTGGCATCGGCGCGGTGTTCGGGCCTGTGATGGTAGTGTGGTTCGTCGTGTTGGCGATCTCGGGCCTGATCAACGTCTTCGACGCGCCGCGCATCCTCGAAGCGCTCGATCCGCTCGCGGGCCTTGCGTTCTGCCTGCATCATCGCTGGCTCGCGTTCGTTGCGCTGGGCGCGGTCGTGCTGTCGCTCACGGGTGCCGAGGCGCTCTATGCCGACATGGGCCACTTCGGCGCGCGGCCGATTCGCCTGATGTGGTTCGCCGTCGTCTTTCCCGCTCTCGCGCTCAACTATCTCGGACAGGGAGCGCTGCTGCTCGCGGACCCGTCCGCGCTGCAAAATCCGTTTTATCGCCTGTTTCCGGGATGGATGCTCTATCCGATGGTCGGCCTTTCGACGATCGCGACCGTGATCGCCTCGCAGGCCGTGATCTCCGGCACATATTCCATGACCAAACAGGCGATGCAACTCGGTTTCCTGCCGCGCATGAACGTGGTGTACACGTCGGCGAAGGAGATCGGCCAGATCTACGTGCCCGGCATCAACTGGACGCTGCTGATCGCGGTGGTGGCCGCCGTGCTGGCCTTTGGTTCGTCGACGGCGCTCGGCTCCGCTTACGGTATCGCCGTCACGGGCACGATGCTGATCACGACCGTGCTGACCTTCTTCGTGATCCGCTATGCGTGGCACCTGAACTGGGGGCTGTGCATCTTCGCGACAGCCTTCTTCTTCGTGATCGACGCGACGTTCTTCTCCGCAAACCTGCTGAAGATCGGGCAGGGCGGCTGGTTCCCGCTCGCGATCGGCCTGCTCATGTTCACCATCATGGCGACCTGGGGACGCGGCTGGGAGATGATGCTCGCCGAAGCGCGCCTGCGCGCCGGTACGACGCCGCTCAAGCCGTTTCTCGCGACGCTGCTGGCGCGCCCGCCAGTACGCGTGGAAGGCACGGCGATCTTCATGAACGCCGATCCGCACGGCGTGCCGCATTCACTGCTGAACAACCTCGTGCATAACCGCGTGTTGCACGAGACGGTTGTGTTTCTTACGGTATCGAGCAGCGAAGTGCCGTGGGTGCCAGCCAGCGAGCGTGTCGCCGTGCAGGCACTCGGCCAGGGCTGCTATCAGGTGACGGTGCATTACGGCTTCAAGGACGAAGTCGATCTGCCCGCCGCACTCGAAGCGTGCGCGTCGTCGGGCCTCACGTTCGATCGGACGCAGATATCGTGGTTCCTGAGTCGCGCGACCGTCGTGCCGGTGCCGGGCAAGGGCATGGCGCTGTGGCGTGAGCGCCTTTTCGCGGTGATGCTGCACAATGTGGGGAACGTCGCCGCTTATCTGAAACTGCCCGCCGATCGGGTGATCGAACTGGGCGCGCGCGTCGAGATTTGAGCCGTGCGGTTGCTGTCTATCGAACACTGAAAAGCACGGAGGTTCGCCTCATACGTGCGCAACGGAGACATCATGAGCGAAGGGTCCCGGCCTCACTTTCCCGCCACGGCACGCACGGTCGAGCGCGGCAAGATCGTCACGGCGCGCGAGGCGGTGAGACTGATCCGCTCGGGGAATACGCTCGCGACGAGTGGCTTCGTCGGCATCGGCTTTGCGGAAGCGGTCGCGATCGCGCTCGAAGAACGCTTCCTCGAAGGCGACGTGCCCGGCGGCGAAGCGCTGCGTGACCTGACACTCGTATATGCGGCGGGCCAGGGCGACGGCAAGACGAAAGGGCTCAATCACCTCGCGCACGAAGGCCTCGTGCGCCGCGTGATCGGCGGACATTGGGGCCTCGTGCCGGGGCTGCAAAGGCTCGCTATCGAAAACCGCATCGAGGCGTACAACCTGCCGCAAGGCGTGATATCACAGCTCTTTCGCGATATCGCCGCGCATCGTCCGGGGCATCTGTCGACGGTCGGGCTCGGCACGTTCGTCGATCCGCGCAACGGCGGCGGCAAGCTCAACGCGAGCACGAGAGACGACCTCGTCACGCTGATTAACATCGACGGCGCCGAGTATCTGTTCTACAAGACCTTCCCGATCGATGTCGCGATCGTGCGCGGCACCACTGCTGACGTCAACGGCAACATCACGATGGAGAAGGAAGCGCTGACGCTCGAAGGGTTATCGATTGCGATGGCCGCGCGCAATTCGGGCGGCATCGTGATCGCGCAGGTCGAGCGGCTCGCCGAGTCGAACACGCTCAACTCGCGGCAGGTGAAGATTCCGGGCGTGATGGTCGATTGCGTCGTCGTGGCGCCGCATGAACATCACTGGCAGACCTTCGGCGAGCCGTACAGTGCAGCGTTTTCCAGCGAACTGCGCGTCGCCGCGAGTTCGGTGCCGCCGATGCCGCTTACGGAACGCAAAGTGATCGCGCGGCGCGCAGCGTTCGAATTGATGGCGAACAGCATCGTGAATCTCGGCATCGGCATGCCGGAGGGCATCGCGAGCGTCGCGAACGAAGAGCAGGTGATCGATCTCTTCACGATGACGACCGAGCCCGGCGTGATCGGCGGTATTCCGGCCGGTGGCCTCAACTTCGGCGCCGCGACCAACACGCAGGCGATCATCGATCAGCCCTACCAGTTCGACTTTTACGACGGCGGCGGCCTCGACATCGCGTTCCTCGGCTTGGCGCAGGCGGACCGCGACGGCAATCTCAACGTCAGCAAATTCGGCCCGAAGCTCGCGGGCGCGGGCGGCTTCATCAACATCAGCCAGAGCGCGAAGAAGGTGGTGTTCGTCGGCACGTTCAACGCGGGCAAGCTCGATATCGCGATCGAGGGCGGGCGCCTTAAAATCGTGCGCGATGGCAACTGCCAGAAATTCGTCGATGCGGTCGAGCATCGCACGTTCAGCGGCACGTATGCGGCCGAACGCGGGCAGCCGGTGCTCTACATCACCGAGCGTTGCGTATTTTCATTGACGCCTGCGGGCCTCGAACTGATCGAAGTGGCGCCGGGTGTCGACGTGCAGCGGGACATCGTTGCGCAGATGGGGTTCGCGCCGATCATCAACACGCCGCCGCGCCTGATGGACGCGCGCATCTTCCAGAATGCGCCGATGGGCCTGCGCAATATCCTGCTGGGTTTGCGGCTTAGCGAGCGCTTCAGCTACGACGCCGAAAAGAACATGATCTTCATCAACTTCGAAGGCCATGAGGTCGCGACGCTCGAAGACGTCGAAGCGATCCGGCGCGAAGTCGTGGCGAAGGTCGGCGGCCTGGCGCTCAAGCCGCACGCGATCGTGAACTACGACAACTTCTCCATCCGCCCCGACATGCTCGATGCCTATTCGGAGATGGTGATGAAACTCGTGAACAACTTCTACGAACGCGTGACGCGCTACACGACCAGCAGCTTCCTGCGCCTGAAGCTCGGCGACGCGCTGAAGAAGCGCGGCGTCGCGGCATACATCTACGAGAGCCCGGAGGAAGCGCAGGAGCATGCGGCGAAGCCGTCATCGCAGTGACGGCTCAGCGTTTTATCGCAGACGCCCTTCGGCCTTCGCGCGCTGCTTGCTGTGCCGGATGCCGTAACCGAAATAAATCGCGACTCCAATCGCCATCCACACGATGAGCCGTATCCACGTATCGCCGGGGAGGCCTGCCATCAGGAACACGGATGACAGCGCGCCGAGCGGCGCCACGATGAACACGGCCGGTGTCTTGAACGCGCGTTTGAGTTCGGGCTGCGTGATGCGCAGCACCATCACGCCGATGCACACGACCGCGAACGCAAACAGCGTGCCGATGCTCACCAGTTCTCCGACGAGCCCGATCGGCAGAAGCCCCGCGAGCACCATGACGATGAGGCCCGTGATGATCGTCGTGATGTAAGGCGTGCGAAAGCGCGGGTGGATCTTCGATGCGAATGGCGGCAGCAAGCCGTCCTTCGACATCGAATAGAAAATGCGCGGCTGGCTCAACAACAGCACGAGTACCACCGACGTCAGCCCGAAGATCGCGCCGATCTTGACGATCGGCGAGAGCCACTTCATGCCGATCGCATCGACGCCGACGGCAATCGGGTCGGCAACGTTAAGTTTGTCGTAAGGCACGATGCCAGTCAGCACATATGACACGAGCACGTAAAGCAGCGTGCAGATCGCAAGCGATCCGAGCAAACCGATCGGCATGTCGCGCCGCGGATTCTTCGTCTCTTGGGCGACCGTCGATACCGAATCGAAGCCGATGTACGCAAAGAACACGACCGCCGCGCCGCGTATCACGCCGCTCCAGCCATACACGCCGGATTCGCCCGTGTTAGGCGGTATGAACGCGCCGTGCGGATTGGTGCCCGTCACCCAGTTGCGGGTGTCGACGAACGTGAGGCCCGCCGCAATGAACGCGATCACGATCACTACCTTGATGATCACGATGACGCTATTCACGCGCGCCGACTCGCGAATGCCGAAGACGAGCAGGATCGTGATCAACCCGACCACCAGCATCGCCGGCACGTTGAAGAGCGCGCCCGAATGGCTCCAGCCGTGAGCGGGATCGAAGACGAAGGGCGCCTGCGCGAGCGCCGCCGGTATGTCGATGCCGAGCGAATGCAGAAAGCTCACTACATAGCCCGACCATCCGATCGCAACGGTCGTTGCGCCCACCGCGTATTCGAGAATCAGGTCCCAGCCGATGAGCCACGCGATGAACTCGCCCATCGTCGCGTACGCATACGTGTACGCGCTGCCGGACACGGGCACGGTCGATGCCATTTCCGCATAGCACAATCCTGCGAGGCCGCAGACGATGCCGCCCAGCACGAACGAGATGGTAATTCCAGGGCCCGCATTGGTCGCGGCCGCGTGACCCGTGAGCACGAAAATCCCCGCGCCGATGATGCAGCCGATGCCGAGCATCGTCAGGTCCAGCCCCGAAAGCGAACGCTTCAGCGTATGCGCCCCATGCTCCTGCAACGCTTCGTCTGTTTCATCGGCTTCGGCCTGCAATGAATCGATGGACTTTCTTTGCATCATGGTCACAATGGGTTCTCCCTTCGATGGAGTCATCGGGACCGAATGCGCCCCAGTTCCGTGATAGCAGATTTCATCGGAGAATTCGAGGTCTAAAAGGCAGCAAGACTTGCGCCCGGCGCGCACTATAATCTGTTTGTCAGTTTGATCAACCCGGCCCCGGCGCCCTGTCGCGTTCATGGCGAAGCTCCTGGAAGGCGCCGGTTCAATCACATTGTGGAGAATGAATATGACCATCCGTATCGGTGACGAAGCGCCTGACTTCACCGCAGAAACGACTCAAGGAACCATCCGCTTTCATGAGTGGATCGGTGACCAGTGGGCGATCCTGTTCTCGCATCCGAAAGATTTCACGCCTGTGTGCACGACCGAACTCGGCTACATGGCGCGCCTCAAGCCCGAATTCGAGAAGCGCAATACGAAGGTCATCGGCCTGTCCATCGATCCCGTCGACAACCACGCGAAGTGGGCGAAGGACATCGAGGAAACGCAAGGCACGGCGGTGAACTATCCGATG
This sequence comes from Caballeronia humi, assembly GCF_001544475.1. Lineage (GTDB taxonomy): Bacteria > Pseudomonadota > Gammaproteobacteria > Burkholderiales > Burkholderiaceae > Caballeronia > Caballeronia humi. The sequence goes on from NZ_FCNW02000007.1 coordinate 32,815, forward strand.
ATCGGCGACGCGGACCTCAACGTCGCGAAGCTCTACGACATGATCCATCCGAATGCTAGCGGCAGCGGTCCGCGTACCGCGGTCGACAACGCAACGATCCGCGCGGTGTTCATCGTCGGACCGGACAAGAAGATCAAGGCAACGTTCACGTATCCGATGAGCGCGGGCCGCAACTTCGACGAAGTGCTGCGCTTGCTCGACGCGCTGCAACTGAACGCGAAGCACGCGGTGGCGACGCCGGTGAACTGGAAGCCGGGCGAGGACGTGATCATCCCGACGTCGGTGTCGGACGAGGATGCGAAGAAGAAGTATCCGCAAGGCTTCAAGACGCTGAAGCCGTATCTGCGTACTGTCGAGCAGCCGAAGTAAATCGCGCTCGACACATCAATGGCCGCTCCGGAAGGAGCGGCCATTTTTTTTCAGTGCGCCGAAACCGAGCGATCGACAGGCGCCGCGGCGGCATCGACGGGATGCACGGCCTGCTTGATCAGCAGCGCGACGCACGCGACCACGCCCGCCACCGCGACCACCGTGAAGATGCCCGCGAACGAGAACTGACGGCGCGTGAGTTCGGCAACGAGAAACGATCCCGCGATCCCGCCGAAGCGCCCGATGCCGAGCATCCACGCGACGCCCGTGGCGCGCCCTTGCGTCGGATAGAACGCGGCCGCGAGCGCTGGCATCGACGATTGCGCTGTGTTCATCAGAATGCCTGCCGCGAACACGCTGACCATGAGCCAGCCGACGTTGCCGATCGATTGCCCGATCGCATACACGGTCACGGCCGTGAGTGCATAGCCGACTGCGATCACGCGGTTCGGGTTGAAGCGATCCATCAACATGCCGAACAGCACGGCGCCCACGCCGCCGAGCGGGAAGAGCGCGGAGATGAGCGTCGCGCGCTGCGGGGCGAGGCCGGCTTCCTTGAAGAGGATCGGCATCCAGTTGATCGATGCGTAGAAGATCACGAGGCCCATGAAGTAAGCGAGCCACAACATGATCGAGCCGACCACGTATGACGGGGAGAGCACGACGCTCAAGCCGCCTTTCGCATCGGTGCGCGGCGCCTGCTCGGTCATCACGAAGGCGGTCGCGCGCGAGGCCGTTGCGGAGATGCGCGAGAGCGCCGCGCGAATCCTCTCGACCGGCTGGTTCTTCGCGACCATGTAGCGAACCGATTCGGGCAAGACGAGCAGAAGGAACACTGCGAGAATCAGCGGCGTCACGCCGCCGAGCATGAGCACGCTGCGCCAGCCGAAGTGCGGAATCATCCATGCGGCAAGGAAGCCGCCGAAGGCCGCGCCCAGCGGAAAGCCGCAGAACATGAGGTTGGTCATCGTGGCGCGGCGGCCGTCGGGGCAGTACTCGCTCATCATCGTGACCGCGTTCGGCATGGCGGCGCCGAGGCCGAGGCCCGTGACGAAGCGCAGCACGGTGAGCTGCGTGAGGTCGGCGGAAAATGCGGAGGCGAGACACGCGATGCCAAAGATCGTCACTGAGACCATCAGCAGCACCCGTCGTCCGAGACGGTCGGAGAGCGGGCCCGCGGCGAGCGCGCCGAACGCCAGCCCGAAGAGCGCGGCGCTCAGCACGGGCGCGAGCGCGGGGCGGCTGATGTGCCACTCCGTCACGAGCGAAGGCGCGATGAAGCCGATCGCGGCGGTATCGAAGCCGTCGAGCAGAACGACCACGAAGCACATCACGAAGATGAGCCACTGAAACCCGGAGAACGGGTGCTCGTTCAGGAACGTCTGTATGTTGACGGTCGTGTCTTTATCCATTTTTATAGCCCGTGGGTTTAGCGGTGACGTGGTCGGTCAGATATCAGGCGATGCGATTGCTCCCCGGATTGTGCAGCGGCGGCTCCATGCGCGTCGATCGCCCGCGGCACAGGATTACCCTAATTGAATTGTCGCGAAGTCGCGCCGGACGAGCGCGGCTTCGTCTGCTGCGAACTCAGGCCTTGCCGGTTTGCCGCTCGACCGATGTCGTCATCTCGCCAGGGCGGCGCAGCATCTTGTCGACTTCGCCGGCGTGCATTTCCTCGGTATGGATCATCTGCCGCGCGAATTCCTCCAGCGCGACGGAGCGGTCTTCCACGAGGGCGAGCAGATCGCGATAGAGGCCGAGCGCGACGTTCTCAGATTGCAGCGATTCACGCAGGATCGACGCGATGTCGAACGTGTGCGAGTCGAGTAGTGGCCCGATCGCAAGCGACGGATACGCGCCGATCGTCGTGATCCATTCGCCGACCTGCTGCGCGTGCAGCAGCGATTCGTCGGCCTGCTCGCGCAGCCACGACACGATCGGAATGCGACCGAAGCCGAAGACGAGAAACGAGTAGTGCGTGTATCGGACGACGCCGGCCAGTTCGGATTCGAGAATCTGGTTCAGCACCGCGACGACTTTTTCCTTGTCGATCTCTGCCATTTGCTGCCTCCGTTCGTGTATCCGTGGCGGATGCCATCGCGCGGTCCGCCGCTGGTTCGGCTGCCGTTGCTACCTGACAGGGCATCAGGACATTGTAGGCGTGCGGCAGGCGACGTGAGGTGCGCAATATATGCGCCACGCAGGCAACATTACGACGAAAGCCCGCCGTATGCGAGATAGGGCGGGCGTGCAGCGAACCAGGTGAAGCGCTTTACGCGGCTTCCATCAAACGTTCTGCGGCATTGGCGAGCAATTGCGTCATGGCGGCTTTCGCGCCTTCGGCATCGCCCGCCTCGATCGCGCGCACCACCTTCGCGAAGTGCGCGAGATGCACTTCGCAAGCGAGCGCGTGCGGGTGAATGGCCGGCCGCGCCCGCATGCCCATGCGCACGACGCTGCTCATCTGTTTGAGCAACTCGTCACCGCTCGCATCGACGATCGCGCAAAGCAGCGCGTCTTCGGCCGCGCAGGAATCCGCGCTATTCGCGCTTGCATGCGCCAGGTTCTGATAGGCGATGGCGATCGCGATCCTTTGCTGGCGTCCCGCGCGCATCGCCGCAAGCGACGCAGCACGCGGATCGACCAGCGCGCGGAACTCCATCAGCCCGCGCAGATACTCGGGGTCGGTTGTCGCGCGCAGGCGCCACTCCGCGACCTCGTGATCGATGATCAGCCATTCCTTCGACGGCTTGATGCGCGTGCCGGTTTTCGGCCGGACGTCGAGCATCCGGCGCGAAATGAGGATGCTCAGCGCCTCGCGCATGATGGTCCTGCTGACGCCGTACTTCTTCGACAGGATCACCTGCGGCGGCAAAAGGTTCTCCGCGTATTCGCCATTGACGATGCCTGTGACTAACTGATTCACCACACGCTTCACGAGCGATGCTTCGTATCCATGGTTCATGTTCTTCTTCTCATAGAGTCATCCCCGCGCGCCGCTCGTTCGCCACTTCCCCCGAAGTGGCTGTGGTCCTGAACGCCGGCGCGAAATTTTTCTGCCGCCACATGCTGCGGTATTCCACTGGCGAGCGCCGTTCTCCTCCGAACAGACGGAGGACGTCGCGCCTTGTATTCCCTATATTGTTTTAACCGGCTTCGAGGCCATCCGGTCGCGGCGAAGCGCGACCGGACATCCCCAAACGAGCACCGGGCCGCGCGGTAATTTTTATTCGGTCCACCGTCAGCGGTTCGGTAAAAGCAAGACTATCAACGCGCGGCTTCGTTGCCAATACGGTGCACACGGGATTCGTCCGTGGAGCGTTCGTGAACCCACACAGGTCGTGCCAGGCCCCGTCGCGCAAGCGTTTGCGCGTATTTCGAGCTCACCGCACGTGCTGGAAGATGTCCCTGAGCCACTGCGCGAAAACCCTGACGCGCGACGATAGCTGACGGCTTTGGGGATACAGCACGGAGACCGGCATCGGCGGTGGAGGAAAGTCATCGAGCACGATTTCGAGCGTGCCCGCCGACAATTCGCCGAGCACGCGATAGCGCGGCACCTGCACGATGCCGAGCCCCGCGATGGCCGCGCCCGCATAAAGATCCGCGCCCGTGACGGAGACGACCGACGGCAACGGTATTTCCACCACGCGGTCGTCGACGGTGAATTCCATCGGCAGGATGCGGCCCGTTGCGCTCGACACGTAGTTCACCGCGCGATGGCCGTCGAGCGCATCGAGCGATTGCGGCCTGCTGAATTGCGCGAGATACGCGGGACTCGCAACCGTCACCTGTTCCAGCAGTGCGACGCGCCGCCCGACCATCGACGAATCCTGCAGGATGCCCGCGCGCAAAACGCAGTCGATGCCTTCGCGCACCAGATCGACTAACCGGTCGTCCTCGCCGATCTGCAATTCGATGCCGGGATACTGCGCGATGAAACCGGGCAGCGCGGGCACGACGAAGTTCTTCGCCAGCGTGCCCTGCAAATTCACGCGCAGCAGACCCTTCGGCGCGACGTGACGGAACGATCCCTCGGCTTCCTCCATGTCGGCGATGAGACGCACGCAGCGCTGGTAATACGCGTCGCCGTCGTGCGTGAGGCGCACGCTACGCGTCGTGCGCTCGATGAGGCGCGTGCCGAGCCGTTCTTCGAGCCGCTTGAGCAGGTTCGTGACGGTTGCGCGCGGAATCTGCAGATCGTCGGCGGCCTGCGTGAAGCTGCTCCTCTCCGCGATGCGGATGAAAACCTGCATCTCCTGAAAGCGGTCCATGCGTGCTCTTGGTTGGCGTTCTGATTGTTGAAGCAAACCGAGCGATGGTAGCGCAGCGCGGCGATTATTGGCGCGGCAGGCGCAGCGGAAAAATGATCGTCGCGGCGATAATGCCGAGCATCCCGCCAATCAGCGTCTCCCATGCGCGCGCGGCGAGCAGCGGCACGGAATGGAGGCCGCTCACCGCCATCGTCACGATCAGCGTGAACGCGAACGCTCCGCACGCGACGTCGTAGCGCTCAGGCAGCGCCATCGCGTAGATGATCATCGCGATCGCGGCCGCGCACCAGATCAAAAGCGGCGCGTGCAGGGCGAGCGGCAGGCACGCGAGCCCGATCGGCACGCCGACGAGCGTCCCGATGATTCTGCGCCGCACGCGCTCGACCGTGCCGGTCGCCGAACCCGCCACGACATACGTGCAGGCCGTGATCGCCCACGCCGACTCCGCGAGATCGAACGCCTCGTTCAGCGCGACGACCACGAGCGCGCCGCACGCCGCCTGCAATCCCATGATGAATTCCGCCGATAGCCCGTTGCGCCCCGCAGGTGGTCCAGGCGAAAGCGCAGCGACGCTCGCCGGCCGCTCGGCAGGGCCGCTCAGGACGCGCGGCACGATCGACGCAAGCGCGGCGATCGCCGACGCGACGGCGATCGTCGGCAGATCGGCCGTGCCGAGTTGCACGCCATAGGCGAGCAGTTGCCCGATGTAGATCTGCGAGCCGAGGCCCGCGCCGAGCACGCCGAAGCGCTTCAGATAGCCCACGAGAAACGCGCCGGTCACGAGCATGAGTTCCGGTCCTGCGCGCGCGACACCGTGCAGCAGCGGCGCGAGGATCACGAACAACGCCGCGCCGAAGCCCGCCGCCAAACAGAGCACGGCCAGATCGCGGCTCGATTCGAAGCGCGTCGTGCGCGCCTCGGACACGCTCGCCCACAGCGCGAAGCCGCTCGCGAGCGTGCCGAGCAGCACGCCGCCGGACAGGCCGTGCGTGATGTCCTGCAAGGTGCCGAGCGAGGCGGCGATGCCGTAAGCGGTAACGAGCCGCAGCCCCTTGATCCGGCGATGCGTCCCGGGATCAATGCGCTCGATCCACGCGATGCCACGTGTCACGAACGATCGTGCGTTGAGAGCAGATTGGTCGTCGTCGGTCGGGTTCATCGAGCAGTCGTCAATTCATCGAAAAAGCCGCCAAACGGGGCGCTGTTTGGCGGATCGCACCAACGGCGATGTGGGCAGAATCTGTCAACGAGGGAGAGAACCAAAGGCTACTATGCAATCGAATCAGCCGGGCATTGACAGGGAAAAAGCACGGCTTCGAGCACTCGTGCTCGTTCCCGCTCTGACCCTCCTCGTTTTGTGTGTGCTGTGGGTCACGATCCTCGTGAGACTGCAGATCGAGAAAGAGTCTGTCGTGCGCGACACGCAGGACGCGGCGCGCACCATCGCGCATTCGCTCCAGACGCACACGTTGAAGACCATTCACGACGTCGACGTGATCGCGCTTCTCATGAAGTTCGGCTACGAGACTTCCCCGCTTACGTTCGATCTCACGCGTTACCAATCCTACGGCCTGATCACCGCCGATACGGCGCTGCAGGTGACCATCGTCGGCCCGAACGGCCACGTGCTCAGTTCGACATTGCCGGTCAAGGGTATCGTCGATCTCAGCGACCGGGAGCATTTTCGCGTGCATCGCGCGAGTGACTCGGTCGGGCTGTTCATCAGCAAGCCCGTGATCGGGCGCGTGTCGAAGCAATGGTCTGTGCAGGCGACGCGGCGCCTCAATAATCCGGACGGGAGCTTTGCCGGCGTCGTCGTCATCTCCGAAGACCCCGCTTATCTCACCGATGGCTTCTACAACAGCGCGGCGCTCGGCAAGCACGGTTTGATCGCGGTCGTGTCGAACAAGGGCTTCACGCTGTCGCGCCGTGCGGGCGAATCGCGCAGCGTCACAGGCGGCCCGCAACTCGAAAGCTATCAGGACATTGCACGCGCGCCGAACGGCACGATCGTGGACCCGGTCGATGGCATCGAGCGGATCGTCGCGAGCAGCACGATCGATCGTTACGGTATCGTCGTGATCGCGGGGCTCTCGCTCGACGAAGCGCTCGACGACTACTACCGCATGCGCCGCGTCTACGTGACGATGGCCGCCGTCATCTCCGTGATGCTGATCGGTTTCGCGATCTGGATCATGGCGCTCGTCTCGACGCTGCATCGCCGCAAGGACTTGCTGCGCCGTCTCTCGGAAACGGACCGGCTGACAGGCCTCTACAACCGCGGACGCATCAAGGACCTTCTGCAGGACGCGGCCGCCGGGCAGCATGCATGCGGCAGGGTTGCGGCGATCTTCGTCGACCTCGACAACTTCAAGCAGCTTAACGATACCTACGGGCATCAATGCGGCGACGAAGTGCTCACCGTGCTCGCGGAACGCTTGCGCGCGGCGGTGGGCGAGCGCGGTGTGATCGGCCGTCTGGGCGGTGACGAGTTTCTCGTGGTGCTCGAATGTGACGACGCACTCTTCGCGGCCAAACGCACGGCCGACGCGATCGCGCATGCGCTCGCCGCCGACATCAGTGTGCGCGGCAAGCCGTACGTCATGCGCGCGAGCCTGGGCGTCGCGGTGCTCGCCGCCGGCGAGACGGCCGACGATCTCGTGCGCAAGGCCGATCATGCGATGTACGAGGCGAAGCAGGGCGGCCGTGGTGGACGCACGACGACGTGGCACGCTTTCGGCGACCAGACCCTCCTCGCGGCGGAAGAAGACGCGGCGTGAAAACTCACGCGTGCCACGCCGCGCCGTCGGGAAACGTGAAGCGCTCCAGCGATTCGGCATGGATCTCGATGCTGTAGCCCGGCGCTTGCGGCGGCATGTAGCGGCCATTCGCGATCACGACGGGATCGATGAAATGCTCATGCAGATGATCGACGTATTCGAGCACGCGATTTTCCAGCGACCCCGACACGCACACGTAATCGAACAGCGAAATATGCTGCACGTACTCGCATAACCCGACGCCGCCCGCATGCGGGCACACCGGCACGCCGAACTTCGCGGCCATCAGCAGCACAATCAGCACCTCATTCAATCCGCCGAGCCGGCAACTGTCCACCTGACAGAAATCGATCGCCTGCGCCTGCAGCAACTGCTTGAACATCACACGATTGTGGCAATGCTCGCCCGTCGCGACGCCGATAGGCGCCACGCGTTGCCGGATCGCGGCGTGCCCGAGGATGTCGTCGGGGCTCGTCGGCTCTTCGATCCACCACGGATCGAATTCGGCAAGACGCCGCATGTTTGCGATCGCCTGATCGACTTCCCAGACTTGATTCGCGTCCATCATCAGCTTGCGGTCGGGCCCGATCTCCTCACGCAGGATGCGCGCGCGCCGCACGTCTTCATCGAGATCGCCACCGACTTTCTGCTTGAAATGCGTCCAGCCTTGCGCGACGCCTTCGCGCGCGAGGCGGCGGATCTTGTCGTCGTCGTAGCCGAGCCAGCCGGCCGATGTCGTGTACGCGGGATAGCCGTCGGCCCGCATCTCGCGTTCGCGCTCGCGCTTGGTCGGCTCATGACGGCGCAGGATCGCAAGCGCTTCGTACGGCGTGAGCGCATCGGTGACATAGCGGAAATCGAGGCAGCGCACGAGCTCTTCCGGGCTCATGTCGACGAGCAGCATCCAGAGCGGCTTCTTCTCCGCTTTCGCCCACAAGTCCCACACCGCGTTGACCACCGCTGCAGTCGCGAGATGGATCACGCCTTTCTCCGGGCCGATCCAGCGCAACTGGCTGTCGGACGTGAACGCCCGCCAGAAGCCGCCCATGTCGGCGGCGATGTCCTCCAGTCGTTTGCCGACGACGAGCGGCGCCAGCGCCTTCACGGCCTGCACGACCACCTCGTTGCCGCGCCCGATCGTGAACGTGAGTCCATGACCAGCGAGCCCTCCGGGCGCATCGGTTTCGAGGATCGCGTAGGTCGCCGAGTAGTCGGGCGCGGCGTTCATCGCGTCGGAGCCGTCGAGCGAGCGGGAAGTCGGAAAGCGAATGTCGCGCACGGAGAGATGGGTGATCGTGGTCATTGTCGGCTCCTTGAAAACACCATGACGGCTTGCAAGCCGCGTCGATTTGTTCAGGCGAATGACGGCGCGAAGGACGACGTTGACAAGCGCGATTCCGCCTCCTAGCCTGCTAGCATGTTAGTTCGAAATCAGGGGCCGCGTGAGCGATTCGACCGACGATGCGAGTCTTGCCGCCGACCCCTATCGCGCGCTGGAAACGCTCCAGGGCGCCGGACGCGGCAGTCTTACCGATGCCGTGGCGGAAGCGTTGCGCGGCGCGATCATCAGCCTCGCGATGGAGCCCGGCATGATGATCGACAAGCTCGCCGTGTGCGAACGCATGGGCGTGTCGCGCTTTCCGGTATCGGCGGCGCTCGCGAAGCTCGCGGCGGCGGGACTCGTCGAAGTCTTGCCGCAGCGCGGCACGCGCGTGATGCCAATCGTGATGCACGACATCCGCCAGCATCTGTTCATTCGCAGCGCCCTCGAAGTGGAAACGGTACGCACGCTGACCAGTGCTTCACCCAATGCAATGATTGAAGTGCTCGGTGCACTCGACGCAAATCTGAACCGGCAGCGCGAGATCGTAGCGGCGGGCTTGCGGCCCGAGTTCCATACGCTCGATCTCGCGTTTCACGAGATTCTGCTCGATGCAACCGGCTTGCCGCGCGTGAAGGAAATCGTCGCGGTGTCGCGCAGTGCGCTCGATCGCGCGCGGCGCCTGATGGCGAGCCCCGAACGCCACGCGCATACGCTTGCCGAGCACGAGCGCATCGTCGAAGCCATACGAACACGCGATGCGGAAGCGGCCGCGCATGCGATGCACCATCACCTGGATGAAGTCGTCGCGGAGTTGCGGCGCTTCGCCAGCGAACGGCCGGATTTGTTCAGGGAATGACGAATAACGCATAACGCATGACTGAGGAGATGACTCAGTTAGTCAACCCGGTGTGGAGGAGACAAAAAATGAAGTTGCTAAGACTGGCAAGCGCGGCCGTTGCAATGGCGGCCGCGGGACTTATCGCGGGCACAGCGCAAGCCGCGGAGGATTTCAAGGGCGTGACCGTTAACGTGATGACGTTCGTCGGACCGCAGATCGCGGAGCCGTTGCAGCGCCGTGCGCCCGAGTTCGAAAAGCTGACGGGCGCGAAGGTCAACATCCTGACGGTGCCGTTCTCGGATCTCTATCAGAAGCTGCTAACCGACTGGGCTTCCGGTACGAACTCGGTGGACGCCGCCGTGTTCGCGCCGCAATGGATGGTTGATTACACGAAGGGCAATTTCCTCGAAGACCTCTCGGGACGCATCGCGAAGGATGCGGCGCTGAAGGAGGGCGACGTAATGCCGTTCTTCGTCGACTTCTCGCAGAAGTTCAACGGCAAGACGTATCTGGTCGCGCTCGACGGCGACTTCCAGATGGTCTACTACCGCACCGATATCCTGAAAGCGCTCGGCAAGCAGCCGCCGAAAACCTGGGACGACTATCTCGACATCGCGAAGGCGGCCAACGGCAAGACCTTCGAAGGCGGCGACGGCAAGCCGGTAGCGGGATCGTGCATTTCGAAGAAGCGCAACGCGCAGGCTTACTGGGCGATCATTTCGATCGCGGGCGGCTATCTGCAATCGAAAGGCACGGCGCAAGGCGCATTCTTCGATCCGCGCACGTTCAAGCCGCTCGTGAACAACGACGCGTTCAAGGCCGCGCTCAACGTGCTTAAGGAATCGACGAGCTACGGGCCGCCCAACGAAATCAATCTCGATGTGGGCGATACGCGCAGCGCGTTCATCTCCGGGCATTGTGCGTTGACGCTCGACTGGGGCGACGTCGGCGTGCTGGCGATCGATCCGAAGCAGTCGAAGGTGATCGACAAGGTCGGCGCCGTGATCCTGCCGGGCTCGACGAAAGTGCTGAACCGCGATACCGGCAAGCTCGTGCCGTGCGACAAGAGCACGTGTCCGTATGCCGTCGATGGCGTGAATCACGCGCCGTTCGCCGCGTTCGGCGGGTGGTCGGGCGGGGTCAATTCGAAGGCCAAGCCGAAGGTGAAGGAGGCCGCTTACGCGTTTCTCTCATACATGAGCCAGCCGGCGCAATCGAACGTGGACGTGACGATCGGCGCGACGGGTTTCAATCCGTATCGCCGCTCACAGTTCACCGATATGGCGATGTGGAAAAAGGCGGGCATGAGCGAGCCGGCGGCGAACTCGTATCTCGGCGCGATCAAGTCGAGCCTGGAAAGCCCGAACATGATCATCGACTTGCGCATTCCGCAGAATCAGCGCTATGAACAGGTCGTGCTCGACACGGCGGTGGCGCGCTTCCTCGCGGGCGAACTCGATGCCGATGCGACGATGAAGGCGATCCAGAGCGGCTGGGACGAAATCACCGAGGACCTCAACAAGGACACGCAGTTGCGCGCGTACAAGGCGTCGATCGGAGCGAAGTAGCGTATGCAATCTTCGTCGCAGGCATCGTCGGCGGGCGCGCCGCGTCGCGCGTGGCGGCGCTCGTCGGTATCGAACTGGCTCGACCGGCAGGCGCCGTATGTTTTCGTCCTGCCGACGGTGCTCGTGATACTCGCGTTCTCGATCTTTCCGCTCGTGAGTTCGGCGTATCTGTCACTGATGCGTTTTTCGCTGGGCGAGGGCGGCTATGAACTGACGTTCGTCGGGCTGCGCAACTATGTGCGGCTCTTCAGCGGCACGCAGCAGTTTCATTTCGTCGGCGTGTTCAGGCCGCCCGGCATCGCAAGCATCGCGGTGATGGTTGTTGCGGTGCTGCTCGTCGCGTGGTGGTTCGTGCGCTATTTGCGTGGCGCTCGCCGGTCGATCATCGGCTTCATCGGACGATCGATTTCAGCCGTCCTGTTCCTCGCGCTCGTCTGGCTCGCGACCAATACGACGGGCAACGGCGGCGCGCTCGGCAGCCTCATGGTGACGATGTTCTATGTCGTGTTCGGCGTGGCCTTGCAGTTTCTCATCGGGCTCGGCCTCGCTTATCTTTGCACGTTGCCGCTCAAGGGCGGGCGCTTCTTCCGTCTGCTTTTTTTCCTGCCGCTGATGGTCACGCCCGTAGGCATTGCGTACATGTTCCGCATGATGGCCGACACCTCCGTTGGTCCGCTCGCGCCGCTCTGGGCGGCGCTCGGGCTCGGGCAGATCGCGTGGGCCGCGGACCCGTGGCTTGCGCGCTCGGTCGTCGTGATCGGCGATACGTGGCAATGGGTGCCGTTCATGTTCCTCGTGCTGCTCGCCGCGCTCGAAGGCACGTCGCGCGATCAGATCGAAGCGGCGCAGCTCGACGGCGCGTCGAACTGGCGCATCTTTCGCGACGTCACATGGCCGTCGATCGCGCCGGTCGCCGCAAGCGCGGTGCTGATCCGTCTGATCGAAGCGTTCAAGGTCGTGGACCTGCCGAACGTGCTGACGAACGGCGGCCCCGGCATCGCGACGGAATCGATGACGCTGCACGCGTTCATCGAATGGCGCACGCTGAATCTCGGCGGTGCTTCGGCGGTGGCGTACATGCTGTTCTTCGTCTCGACGATTGCGTGCGTGTCGTTCTTTCAGCTCGTCGTCAGGCGCGCGAGGGGGCAGGCGGCATGAGTGTGCTCAAGCGCTGGTTCGTTCGCGCGCGCATCGACGAGATGCCGCCTGGCTCGCGCGTGATCGCTTATGCGCTGCTCGCGCTGTGGTCGCTCGTCGTGCTTTTTCCGCTCTACTGGATGGCTATCACGTCATTCAAACTGCCCATCGACGTATCGAGCGGCCCGGTATATCTGCCCTTCATCGACTTCAAGCCGAGCCTCGATGCGTGGCACTACATCTTCGTCGACCTCGGGCCCGACACGTTCCGTCCGTACCTCAACTCGCTGATCATCGCGACATGCGGCACGGCGGCGTCCGTCTTCTTCGGATCGATGGCGGCGTATGCGCTCGCTCGCATTGCATACAAGCCGCCTGTGGCCGCCGTTGGCCTCGGCGTGGTGATGATCGCGGCGCTCATCGCGGCGGTGGGCTGGGGCGGAGTCGACTTGCGCATCGCGGCGGCCGTGGGCCTCGCGTTTTTCGTGCTGCTCTTGCGTCCGATCGTGCGCCGCGCGCGCCGGCATCTCGGCAACGACGACATCCTGTTCTGGATCGTCTCGCAGCGCATCCTGCCGCCTGTCGTCACGGTGATCCCGATCTATCTCACCTTCAAGAGCGTTGGCCTGCTCGACACGCATCTCGCGCTCATCATCACCTACGCGACGGCGAACGTGCCGATCGTCGTGTGGCTGATGTTCGACTTCTTCGATGGCGTGCCGAAGGAGATCGAGGAGAGCGCGCAGATCGACGGCGCGACGCGTTTCGCGATCCTGTTCGGCATCGTGTTTCCGCTTGTGGCGCCGGGCCTTGTCGCGACGAGTTTGCTCGTGCTGATCCTGTCATGGAACGAATACCTGTTCGCGCTCTTTCTGACGACCGCCAACGCACAGACGCTGCCGCTTCTCGTGGCTGCGCAGAACGCGACGCGCGGTCCGCAATGGTGGAACATGTCGGTGCTGATTCTGATCATGATCCTGCCGGTGATGTTGCTGACGCTCACGCTGCAGCGCTTCATCGTGAAGGGCATTCTCGTGGGAGCGGTCAAGGGATGACGGACATGCACATGCCGGCAGCGGACGCCAGGCTCGGCCAGATCGCGGCTTCGCAGCACTCGAAGAGCGTGTCGCTGCGCAATGTCGGCAAGACCTTCGGCGAGACGCGTGTGCTGCGCGATCTCACGCTCGACGTGCACGCGGGCGAGTTCCTCGTGCTGCTCGGCGAATCGGGTTGTGGGAAGACCACGGCGCTGCGCATCATCGCGGGGCTGGAGTCGGCGACCGAAGGCACGGTGCACGTCGGCGAACGCGACGTAACGAACGACCTGCCGCGCGATCGCGACGTGGCGATGGTGTTCCAGTCGTATGCGCTCTATCCGCACAAGACGGTGTTCGAGAACATCGCGTATCCGCTGATCGTGCGCAAGCGCGCGAAGGGCGAGATCGAAGCGGCCGTGCGCGAAGTCGCCGCGAGCGTGCAACTCGAGCCGCTTCTCACGCGCTATCCGCGCCAGCTTTCAGGCGGACAGCGCCAGCGCGTGGCGCTCGCCCGCGCGATCATCCGCAGGCCGGCGGCGTTCCTGATGGACGAGCCGCTCTCGAACCTCGATGCGAAGCTGCGCGGCCACATGCGCGCGGAACTCAAGCACATGCAGCACGAACTCGACATCACGACGATCTACGTTACGCACGACCAGATCGAAGCGATGACGCTCGCGCACCGCGTCGCGCTGATCGACAAGGGTGTGCTGCAGCAGCTCGACACCCCCGCGCGCATCTACTCCGACCCGGCGAACCTGTTTGTCGCGGGCTTCATCGGTTCGCCGCCGATGAACTTCCTGCGCGGCACGCTAGGAGGCCACCGCTTCGAGGCGCAAGACCTGTCACTCGCCGCCGACGTGGACCATCGCGGCGATGCCACACTCGGCGTGCGGCCAGAGGAGTGCGCGCTCGTCGCGGCATCGGAGGGCGAGATGCGGGGCCGCATCTATTCGGTCGAACTGATCGGCGACCATTCGCTCGTTACGCTGAATGTAGGGGAGCAGAAAGTGATCGTGAAGGTGTCAAACATGTTCGCCGGCGAGATCGGCAGCGAGGCGGGCGTGCGCGTGAACCGCGAGCGCATTTATTTTTTCGACCAGCAGACCGGGCAGCGCATCCGGCAAAAATAACCGCCCTAAAGCGACTATATTTAAAGGGCAGGACTGAACGGCGCGTCCTGTAAGGAGGCGCAACATGCGGCGCATTTATTTTCTCCTGCCCGACGTAAAAAGCGCGAAGGGCATCATCGACGAATTGCTGCTCAAGCGGGTCGAATGGCGGCACATCCACGTGCTCGCGCGGCCGCACATGCCGCTCGAAGACCTGCCGCAGGCGACGCTCGCGCAGCGCAGCGACCTGCTTTACGCGCTCGGGCGCGGTACGGCTGCGGGCGGCGTCACCGGCATGCTCGCGGGACTCGTCGCGATGGCGTTTCCGCCGGCGGGCTTGACGATCGCAGGCGGGGCGGTGGTGTGTATGACGCTCGCGAGCGCGGGCTTCGGAGCATGGACCGCGACAATGATCGGCGTCGACGTGCCGAACACGCGCCTCAGGCGCTTCGAGAAGGCCATCGAGAACGGCGAGCTGCTGATGATGGTCGACGTGCCGAAGGGTCGCGTCGAGGAGATCGAGGAAGTCATCAAGAGCCACCATCCCGAGGCGGACGTCGAGGGCACGGACCCGACGATCCCCGCGTTTCCGTAGGCCTTCGCCGCGAGGTTTTTCTGATGCGCTAAGATCACGTGCCGGCACGTGATGCGCATCGCCTTGCGCGCCGAAACAGTCAGCATTTCGCTAAAAAATACGAAAATAAATGTCGAACTTCGTTTCAACGATGGTTCTCAATCAAGGATGAATAATTCGATGCGCCGAGTCGTATTCAATCAGAAGGGTGGTGTCGGAAAATCCACCATCGTATGCAATCTGGCCGCGATTAGTGCGTCCCAGGGTTTGCGCACGCTCGTGCTCGACCTCGATCCCCAAGGTAATTCCAGTCAGTATTTGCTGGGTGCCGATGCGAAGGACGCCCAGCCGAATCTGGCGAGTTTCTTCGAAACGGCATTGAGCTACAGCTTTCGCGAACCCGAAATCAATTCGTTCATCCATTCGACGCCATTCGAAAATCTCGACATCATTCCTTCGCATCCGAATCTGGATGCGTTAATGGGAAAACTCGAATCGCGTTACAAGATCTATAAGCTGCGTGACGCATTAAAGGGTCTGCAGGATTACGACGCCGTTTATATCGACACACCGCCCGCGCTGAATTTCTTTACGCGCTCGGCGCTGATCGCGGTCGAGCGCTGCCTGATCCCCTTCGATTGCGATGATTTTTCGCGCCGCGCGCTCTATTCGGTGCTCGAAAACGTGCAGGAAATCCGCCACGACCACAACCCCGGTCTTGCGGTGGAAGGTATCGTGATCAATCAGTTCCAGCCGCGCGCGAGCCTGCCGCAGCAACTCGTCGACGAATTGCGCAGCGAAAGCCTGCCCGTGCTTAACTCGCATATTTCGCTGTCGGTGAAAATCCGCGAGAGCCATCAGCATGCCCGGCCGATGATCTATCTGGAACCTCGTCACAAGCTCGCGCAGGAATATCTCGCGCTGCATAACGAGCTCAACGGTTAAAGCACCGCAAAGGCGGGCGCGGGAAGCATGAACTCCCTCCTGCTCGCCAATTTCGTGCTGATCTTGCACCTGGCGTTTGTTTTGTTCGTGGTGTTCGGCGGCGTGCTCGTGCTGCGCTATCGCAAGCTGGTCTGGCTGCATTTGCCGGCGCTGGCGTGGGGTATCGCGATCGAACTGGCGGGCTGGGTGTGTCCGCTGACGCCGTTGGAAAATTACTTTCTGCGCCTCTCCGGCGAGGCGGGCTATGCGGGCGGTTTCATCGAGCGGATGATTTCGCGCGTGCTCTATCCCGTCGATCTCACGCCCGCGCTGCGCTACGTGCTCGCGTCGCTCCTGATCGCCGTGAACGCAACGGTCTATGCGTTCGTCATCGTGCGTAAGCGGCGCGCGATGTGACCCGTTTCAACTCTTCTTCGTCGTACGCGCGACGAACGGCGTCGGGGCGTGCTGCACCTTGTCGCTGCCGCATTTGGGGCACTGGAGAGTGACCGTCGCGTGCTCCGCGAGATGCTCCGCATGCTCGAACGTGGCGCCGCACTTTTCGCATCGGTACTGATAGGTCGGCATGACTTTCCTCCAACACAAGCCCTAAAAAGCATTCTAGGCCGCCGAGCGACGCACGACCGGCGTTTCCGGCGTCGGATAGCCCGCCTGCGTGAAGGTCTCGACGATCGCGCGATTCGTGTCGAAGTAGACCTGCCAGTAGTCTTTCGTGCTCGTGTACGGACGCACGCACAAGAGCGGCCCTTCAGGCGTAAACGAGAGGATCTCGACATCGGGCGCCGGCGTTTCCGCCACGTTCGGAATCGCCGCGACGGCCACCTTCAGGCGCGCGATCGCATCGAGCGGATCGACGCCGTTTGCGATCTTCGCCGTCAGTTCGACGCGCCGGGTCGGCAACAGACTGTAGTTCCAGATCGTGTCGGAGAAAATCTTGTTGTTGCCGACGATGGTCGCGACGTTGTCCGGGGTCGTGATCATCGTGCCGAAGAGGCCGAGTTCCATGACGGTGCCGGTCACGCCGCCCGCCGTCACGAAGTCGCCGACCTTGAAGGGCCGCAGCACCTGCATGAACACGCCCGCCGCGAAGTGCGCGAGCAGCCCGCCCCACGCGACGCCGATCGCAAGACCGAGACCGGCGAGCAGCGCGGCGAAGGAGGTGGTCTGAACGCCGAAAATCTGCAGGATCGCGAGGATCAGGAAGAGATTCAGCAGCGCGCCGAGGATGGAGCCGAGATAGTGCGCGAGCGTCGGGTCGACGCGGCCGTTCTTCGCGAGAACCTTGCGCATCCCGCCGATCACGAGGCCGATCAGCCAGCGCCCGACGATCCACAGTGCGATTGCCGCGATCACGTTGATCGCGAAATCGACCCCACGGGTCATGATGAAAACGCGCACCGTTTCGATGTTCATATTTTTCTCACCTTACGCGCTGATCGGAAATACTTCCCCTGTGCCTGGTGAGTTATAGGCGACCGGTTGCGCCACTGCAAGAAACGTGAACGGTGGCGTTTCAGGTCCAGTCAGTGGCTGAGTCCTGCAGGTCTGGAAGTGTCAGCCCTGCCGATGGCAACGGCAGCGCGGTCTTGTAGCGCACCTGCTTGAGCGCGAAGCTGGAGCGAATATTCGACACGCCCGGTATCTTCGTCAGCCGGTCGAGAATGAAGCGTTCTAACGCCATTACGTCGGGCACGACCACGCGCAGCAGATAGTCGGCATCGCCCGTCATCAGGTAGCACTCCATCACCTCGGGCCGCGCGCTGATCGCTTCCTCGAAGCGCAGCAGCGCATCTTCGACCTGCTTTTCCAGGCTCACCTGGATAAACACGTTGATGCGCAACCCGAGCACTTCAGGATTGAGCAGCGTGACGTGCTGCTTGAACAATCCCGCCTTTTCGAGCGCGCGCACGCGATTGAAACAGGGCGTCGGCGAGAGATTCACCGCGCTCGCCAGTTCCGCATTCGTAATGCGCGCATTCTGCTGAAGCTGATTGAGAATGCCGATATCGATGCGGTCGAGCCGCTGCTTGGCCGAGGACGTCATAGTCGAAATATTCCGTGAATGGCGAGAGATAAAGAATAAATACACTATCGGCTGCGCGGCAGCCAGGCAAAAGAGACGCACATTCTGTACGAGGATGGCTATCCTGTTTCGATCGCCTCGAACACTTGCGGAGTCGCGTCATGACGGATTTAGCCAGCGGAACCACTCAGATCATTTCGATAGCCAAGGGTCGCGAAGACAGCGATCCGCAAGAGACGGCTGAGTGGCTCGACGCGCTCGATGCAGTCGTGAAGCATGTCGGCATGGAGCGCGCGCAATATCTGTTCGACCGGTTGTCGGATCATGCGCTTTCGGTCGGAGTGGAATCGATGCGGGCGCGGATCACGCCTTACCGCAATACGATCGACGTCGCGCGGCAGCCGCCGTATCCCGGCAACCTCGATATCGAAGAGCGGCTCGCCGCCGTGCTGCGCTGGAACGCGCTCGCGATGGTCGTGCGTGCGAACCGCGCGTATGGCGAACTCGGCGGCCATATCGCGAGCTATGCGTCGGCGGCAGATCTCTTCGAGGTCGGGTTCAATCATTTCTTCCGCGCGGATGGCGAGGGCAGCAACGGCGGCGATCTCGTGTACTTTCAGCCGCATTCGTCGCCGGGCGTCTATGCGCGCGCGTTCCTCGAAGGCTTTCTCGATGAGGCGCATCTGCGGCACTATCGCCGCGAAATAGCGGGGCCGGGGCTTTGTTCCTATCCGCATCCGTGGCTGATGCCCGACTTCTGGCAGTTCCCCACCGGCTCGATGGGCATTGGTCCGATCAATTCGATCTACCAGGCGCGCTTCATGCGCTATCTGCAGAATCGTGGCCTGCAAAAAACCGACGGCCGCAAGGTGTGGGGCTTCTTCGGCGACGGCGAGATGGACGAGCCGGAATCGATCGGCTCGCTGTCACTCGCCGCGCGCGAGCAACTCGACAACCTCGTCTTCGTCATCAACTGCAATCTGCAACGGCTTGACGGTCCGGTGCGCAGCAACGGCCGCATCGTCGACGAACTCGAAGCGCAATTCACCGGCGCGGGCTGGAATGTGATCAAGGTGCTGTGGGGCTCGGACTGGGACGCGCTCTTCGCACGGGATCGCACGGGCGCGTTGCTGCGCGCGTTCGCGCATACGGTCGACGGCCAGTTCCAGACGTTCTCGGCCAACGACGGCCGTTACAACCGCGAGCGTTTCTTCGGCCAGAATCCCGAGCTTGCCGCGCTCGCGGCGCACCTCTCCGACGAGGACATCGACCGCTTGCGTCGCGGCGGCCACGACGTGCGCAAGCTGCACGCGGCTTACGCGGCGGCGCTCGCGCACAAAGGCCGGCCGACCGTGATCCTCGCGAAGACGATGAAGGGCTTTGGCATGGGCACGGGCGGGCAAGGCCGCATGACGACGCATCAGCAGAAGAAGCTCGATTTCGACGACCTGAAGGCGTTCCGCGACCGCTTCCGCCTGCCGCTTTCGGATGCGGACGTCGAGCAGTTGAAGTTCTACAAACCCGCCGACGATAGCCCCGAAATGCAGTATCTGCACGCGCGCCGCAATGCGCTCGGTGGCTACTTGCCGCGCCGGCGCAAGGTGGCGTCGAAAGGACTCGCCGTCCCGCCGATGCAAAGCTGGGCGCAGTTCGCGATCGAATCGAACGGCAAGGAGATGTCCTCGACGATGGCGATCGTGCGCATGCTCGGCAGCCTCATGAAAGACGCCGCGCTCGGCGCGCGCATCGTGCCCGTGGTCGCCGACGAGGCGCGCACTTTCGGCATGGCGAACCTGTTCCGGCAAGTCGGCATCTACTCGCCGCTCGGGCAACTTTACGAGCCGGAAGACATGGGCTCGATGCTCTACTACCGCGAGGACACGCGCGGACAGATTCTAGAAGAAGGCATCTCGGAGGCGGGCGCGGTGTCGTCGTGGATCGCGGCGGCGACTTCCTACAGCGTGCACGATCTGCCGATGCTGCCGTTCTACATCTACTACTCGATGTTCGGCTTCCAGCGCATCGGCGACATTATCTGGGCTGCCGCCGACCAGCGGGCGCGCGGCTTCCTGATCGGCGCGACGGCGGGCAAGACGACGCTCGGCGGCGAGGGCCTGCAACATCAGGACGGCAGCAGCCATCTCGTGGCATCGACGATTCCGAACTGCCGCGCCTACGATCCCGCGTTCGCGTACGAAGTCGCGGCGATCGTCGATGAAGGCATGCGCGAGATGGTCGAACGCCAGCACGACGTGTTCTATTACATGACCGCGATGAACGAGAACTACGCGCATCCTTCGGCGCCGGGCGGTGCGCTGAGCGAGGCGTTGCGCGCCGATATTCTCAAGGGCATGTACCGGCTTTCGTCGGACGAACGCGCGCGGGTGCAGTTGCTCGGCGCGGGCGCGATCCTCGGCGAAGTGATCGCGGCGCAAGCCATGCTGAAGGACGACTGGAACATCGACGCCGCCGTCTGGAGCGTAACGAGCTTCACCGAACTGCATCGCGATGGCGCGGCGGCGGAGCGCAACGCGCGGCTGGGCATCGAATCGGCCGCTGCGTTCGTCACGTCGTCGCTGGCGCAAACGCGCGGCCCGGTGATCGCCGCGACCGACTACGTGCGCGCCGTGCCCGAGCTGATCCGCGCTTACGTGCCGCGCCGCTACGTGACGCTCGGCACCGATGGCTTCGGCCGAAGCGACACGCGCCAGTCGTTACGCGAGTTCTTCGAAGTCGATCGGGCGTCGATCGTGATCGCCGCTTTGAAAGCGCTGGCGGATGATGGCGAGATCGATGCGGCGACCGTCGCGCGGGCCCGCGAGCGCTACGGCAAGACGCACGATAACGCGCCGTGGCAGCGTTAAAGCCGCTATGAATCTGCTAGGCTGCGACTCACCGAGTCCACGCCTAGCCCGATGACCGATCAGCCTTTCAATCGCTTTTCCGATGCGGAGATCGCCGCCGTTTATCGTGCGATCCGCGAGCGGCGCGACATGCGTCATTTCACTGACGCGCCGGTCGCGGCAGAACAACTGGCGCGTCTGCTAAAGGCCGCGCATGACGCGCCGAGCGTCGGTTTCATGCAGCCGTGGCGTTTCGTGCGGGTGACGGATCGCGCGTTGCGTTTGGCGCTGCACGATATCGTCGAGACCGAACGGCGCGCTACCGCGGAGGCGCTCAACGAACGCGCCGACGAATTCATGAAACTGAAAGTGCAGGGCATCCTCGATTGTGGCGAGGTGCTGGTCGCGGGCCTGATGGAGAATCGCGAGCGCCACGTGTTCGGGCGCCGGACGATGCCGGAGATGGACCTGGCCTCGGTGGCGTGCGCGATCCAGAACCTGTGGCTCGCGGCGCGCGCGGAAGGGCTCGGCGTGGGCTGGGTCTCGCTGTTCGATGTCGATGCCGTGCGGCGCCTCTTGCACATGCCCGCCGATGCCAAGCCAGTCGCGATCCTGTGCATCGGGCACGTCGAACGCTTTTACGAAGAGCCGATGCTGCAAGCCGAAGGCTGGGCGAAACGCGTGCCGCAGGCGTTGTGCGTCGATGAAAACCGCTGGCCTGCGTCGATTCAGAGCTGACTAGTGCCTCTACGCCGCCGACGCGCTTCCGAATCCTCGCGGGCCTGCTTCAGCAAGCTGGACACTTCCTCATCGCTCGTCTGCGAAAAATCGACGTAGAACTGCCCGACGCCGAAGAAGTTGCGCGGCCGGTTCAGACAGACGAATTCATCGACGGCGCTTTCGATACGCGCATCCGAATCCGCGGGCGCCACCGGCAGCGCGGCCACGATGCGCGCCGGCTTCCGGTCGCGCAGCGCCATCGCGGCGGCCTTCATCGTGGCGCCGGTCGCCATGCCGTCATCGACGACGATCGCGACGCGACCTTCCACGTCGAGCGGTCCCCGCGCCCCGCGATATGCCGATTCGCGCCGCGCGAGTTCGTTGCGTTCGCGCGCGATCACGGCATCGAGTTCGGCTTGCGTCACGCCCGTGTAGCGCACGATGCTGTCGTCGAGATAGAACGCGCCGCCCGAAGCGATCGCGCCCATCGCGAGTTCCGGCTGGATCGGCACGCCGAGCTTGCGCACGACGAGCACGTCGAGGTCGGCGTCGAGCGCGCGCGCCACTTCGTAGCCCACCGGCACGCCGCCGCGCGGCAGGCCGAGCACGAGCACGTCGTCGCGGCCGACGTAGGCGCCGAGCAAGGCTGCGAGCGCGCGGCCCGCGTCGATGCGATTGTCGAAGACCGTATCCATGCTTAGAAACTTAGTTCGCGGCAGACGGATTGCAAGGCGCCATCGCGGGGCATGGAGGCTCGAATAAGGTGCAGAGTCTTACGAAGATTTCGATCGAAGCACCATCGGCATGCACGAAGTAAAGCGTGTTTGCACCATTCCAAACCGCGCTCACGCCCGTCACGCACCGAAGCAGAGCGCAAAGCACCATCGTTGGTCCGGAACTTGCAAATCAAGCCGCTTTTTTGCCAATCACAGACGAACCATGCAGGCACTTCAATCCAGTACCGACACGCTCTTTCTGCTTTTAGGCGCCACCATGGTGCTCGCGATGCACGCAGGCTTCGCGTTTCTTGAACTCGGCACGGTCCGCAAGGAAAACCAGGTCAACGCGCTGGTCAAGATCCTCGTCGATTTCGCGGTTTCGACGCTCGCGTACTTCTTCATCGGCTACAACATCGCGTACGGCGTGCAGTTCATGCACAGCGCCGACGTCCTCGCCGAACACAACGGCTACGCGCTCGTGCGCTTCTTCTTCCTCTTGACCTTCGCCGCCGCGATTCCCGCGATCGTCTCGGGCGGCATCGCCGAGCGCTCGAAGTTCAACCCGCAACTGTTCGCGACGTTCGTGATCGTCGGTTTCCTCTATCCGTTGCTGGAAGGCGTCGCGTGGAACGAGCGGCTCGGCGTGCAAGCGTGGCTCAGAAGCGCATTCGATGCCCCCTTCCACGACTTCGCGGGCTCGGTCGTCGTGCATGCTTTCGGCGGATGGATCGCGCTGCCCGCCGTGCTGCTGCTCGGCGCGCGCCACGGCCGCTATCACAAGGACGGACGCATCGCGGCGCATCCGCCGTCGAGCATTCCGTTTCTCGCGCTCGGCGCGTGGGTGCTTGCGGTCGGCTGGTTCGGCTTCAACGTGATGAGCGCGCAAACCGTCGACAAGATCAGCGGACTCGTCGCCGTCAACTCGCTGATGGCGATGGTCGGCGGCACGCTGACCGCGTGGTTCGCCGGACGCAACGATCCGGGCTTCACGTACAACGGACCGCTCGCGGGACTGGTCGCGGTCTGCGCGGGTTCGGACGTGATGCATCCGCTCGGCGCGCTGATCGTCGGCGGCGTGGCGGGGGTGCTCTTCGTGCAGATGTTCACCTGCGTGCAGAACCGCTGGCGCATCGACGACGTGCTCGGCGTCTGGCCGTTGCACGGACTGTGTGGTGCGTGGGGCGGCGTGGCGGTCGGCATCTTCGGGCAGAAGTCGCTCGGCGGGATTGGCGGGGTGTCGGTGTGGTCGCAACTGATCGGCACGGCCGGGGCGATCGTGCTCGCGCTCGCGGGCGGCGCGTTGGTCTACGGCGCGATCAAGGCGACGGTGGGCCTGCGGCTCGATCGCGAGGACGAGTTCAACGGCGCCGATCTCGCGATCCATCAAGTTTCCTCGACCCCAGAGCGCGAACTGGCTGGCTGAGCGATCATTTGCCTCCGGGAATCTTTCAAAAAAGCGATCCAATCGCGCGCGGCACATCGCTTGCTGAAATGTTTGGCAGGAGCGGCGCTTTTTCGACATCGGCCGCTCGAACCAACGGAGGAAACATGAGACAAGCAAACAAGGTGGCACTTGCCGCGCTCCTGGCACTTGGCTGCGGCGCGGCGATGGCGCAGAACGGCGGCGGCAGCGCGGGCGGGCAGGGCGGCACGGGAGGCGGCAACGCGCACGGCGCCGCGACGGCCGGACCGACGGCAAACGGCGACCCCGTATCCGGCGCGATGGCGACGAGCAAGCCGCACAAGATGCACAAGAAAGCCGCCACCGATACGACCAACTTCCCCGGCGCCAACGCCAGCAGCGACACGAAGGGCCAGTAAATCCGACGGCCTTGGCTACTCACGGCCGAGGCTTCTCAAAACCCGCATAAAAATCCCCTTCCGCCACGCGCGAGTGTCCGATAAGGCAGCCCGCGCGCCGGTATGATATGGACTGACCATATCCGGGGGCCGACGCTTGAATCCAACAGAGACTGCGACCTTCGACCTGCCGCTGCCCTCGCGCAATTTCGCCGAGACGCGCCGGGTGCTGCTGCTCGTGCTCATCGGTTCGATTCTGGTGCCGCTCGTGTGCCTCGCCGTCTACGGCTACTACGACTATCAGCGGCGCATCGCCAATGCGGACGATCTGGTCGAGCGCGTCGTGCGTGTCGCCAACGAGCACGCGGTCAAGGTCATCGACCTGAACCAGCAACTCGTCACGCGCATCGTCGACATGCTCGGCGAAAGCGACGACCAGAACATCTCGGGCCGCGAGTCGCAGTTGCACCGCACGCTCGACGATATCGGTGGCGGCTTTCCACAAGTGGCGGCGATCTCGGTCTTTGGCGTGAACGGCGACCTGCTCGCGAACAGCCGCTACTATCCGGTGCCGCGCGTTTCCGTCGGCGGGCGCGAGGACTTCCGCTCCACCCGCGCGATGGCACCCGTCACGTACTTCTCGCTGCCGCTGCGCGGCAAGGTCGGCCAGGCCGACGTCTTCACGACGACGATGGGTCGCGTGTCGCACGGCGGACAATTCCTCGGCGCGGTATCGATCGCGTTGAAACGCGACTACTTCAGCGACTTCTACCGCGAACTCGCGGGGAGCGATCCGGCGCTCACGATCGGCCTCTACCGGCGCGACGGCGGCATCATGGTGCGCTATCCGCCGGAGCCCGCAGGCGCCCATCCCGCGACCAACACGCCGTTCACCAACGCGTTTCGCAACAATGAGCTGTATGGCCGCCTGCGCATGACGTCGACGGTGGACAACATCGACAAGCTGCTCGCCTACCGGCGCGTCGCCGACTATCCGCTCTACGTTGCGGCCGGCTACGCGATGGAATCGATTTACCAGAACTGGTGGCGCAACTGCGCGCTGGTCGCGGCGATCGCGCTCGTGCCGTGCGCAGTCGTCTGGCTGCTGGTCGTGTTCTCGATCCGCCGGCTGAATTCCGAGCAGGCCGCGTGGGAGCGCTGGCAGGCCGAAGTCGCGATTCGGCTGTCGATCGAGGCGTCGAGCCGGCAGTTGCGGCGCATGGGCGCGCTCGGCAATCTCGTCGCGAACGTCGCGCACGATTTCAACAACCTGCTGATGGTCGTCGCGTCGAACATGGAGCTCGCGCGGCGCAAGAATTTCAGCGATGTCGAACCCGAAGTGCTGGCCGTCGAGCGCGCGACCGCCGGCGCGGAATCGCTCGCGCGCCGCCTGATGAGCGTCGCGAGAAAGCAGCCGCTCAAGCAGGAACTCGTCGATCCCGCCGCGTGGCTGCCGGGCATCGCGGAGCTGATGAAGTCATCGGTGCGGGCAAATATCGTCGTGTCGATCGAGTTGTCGCCGGATTTGTGGACCGTGCGCGCCGATCCCGTCGAGCTGGAGCTGGCGCTCGTGAATATCGTCGTGAACGCGAGCGAGGCGATGCCGCGCGGCGGGCGCATCGTGATCCGCTGCCAGAACGTGCGCGTGAAGGCGGGCGAGAGCGAGCTGCCGAACGGCGAGTACGTACTGATCTCGGTTTCGGACAATGGCGAAGGCATGAGCGACGACGTCCGCCAGCGCGCGTTCGAACCGCTTTTCACGACCAAGGTCCGCGGCGCGGGCACGGGCCTCGGGCTCGCGCAGGTGCTCGCCGCGTGCGAGCAGGCGGGCGGCACGGCGCGCATCACGAGCGTCCCGGGCGCGGGCACGACGGTGCGGCTCTATCTGCCGCATCACCATGCGGCGGCGGTTGAGGTTCCGCTCCCTCCTGCGCCGCCGCCTGCTGAGGCCGAGCCGTTCATCGCGGAGAACACGCTCGAACAGGATGCGGATCGCCATCACGAACTGCGCGGCATGTCGGTGCTGCTCGTGGAGGACAACGCCGATGTCGCGGCGGCCGTCTCGGCGGTGCTGGAGGTTTTCGGCTGCGCGGTGCATCACGTCGAAAGCGCCGATGCCGCGTTCGAACTTCTCGGGCAGGGCTACGGCTTCGACCTCGTGCTGTCCGACATCCAGATGCCGGGGAGCATGAACGGCATCGACCTCGCGGAGCAGATTCTCCTGCGTTTGCCGTCGCAGAAGGTCGTGCTGATGACCGGTTACGCCGACGAACTCGAACGCGCGAAACACCTCGGCGTGCTGATTCTCGCGAAGCCCTTCGATATGGAAGACCTGCGCGAACTCGTCGCGCCGGGTGTCCACTAAACCCAATTTCTCCTTTGGCACCCGTTCTCTCTCGCAATCGCGCGAGAGGGAACGCTGTGTGCGTATCTCCTTTGGCGCATGCGTCCGATTCCGGGCAGGCAGGAGGCGCGCGGCGTGTGCGGGAATCGCTCCGTCAGGCATATAGGCCAAGCTTTCCATCGTACGAAAAGCAGACCTTGTGCGTTTGACGCAAGCGTTTGCTATCGCAATTCGGCTAGAGCGTTACGCGCGACTTACTGCAAAAAGGGGCTGAGGAGAGAGAAAGTGAGAAAACCCAAACTGGCCTATTCGAAGGCGGCCCAGAAGCCGGGCGCGCACCACGCGCCGCCGACCGAGGACGATTTCGAGATCTACGCGTCGTATCAGGTGAACGCGGCGGGGTTGTATATCGGCACACTGAAGGTCGTGCGCAAGACCGACGGGCGCCTGCTGTTTCCGTTTGCGGGCGCGCCGGTCATCGGACCGTTTCCGACGCGGCAGGAAGCGCGCGTCGCGGCGGACACCTACGGGTCGCGGATCGTCGCGGGGGACATCAGCAACCCGGAGGCTTGACCAACCTTACGACGAACGGCCTCCCGCCGTCGCCGCGACCGGCACTACGCCGTTCACAGGCGCGTTTTCGTCGACCGTCGTGCGTCCGCCGTCCTTGAAGAATGCCTGCTCGGCCGCCTTGTTCAGCACGAGAATGCTGATGCGGCGATTGGTCGGTTCGTCGGCGACGTCCTTGTTGAGCGGCAGCACATCGGCCAGGCCGCGCACTTGCAGCACTTTCTTCTCGCTCATGCCGCCCGATACCAGCGCGCGCCGCGCAGCGTTCGCCCGTTCGCCCGAGAGCTCCCAGTTTGAATAGCCGGTCTGGCCACCGGAGTAGGGCACGGCATCGGTGTGGCCCGCGATCGACACGCGGTTGTCCACGTCATTCAGCGATGCCCCGATCTGCGACAGGATCGTCGTCACGTAGCTTTCGAGACGCGAGCTGCCCGAGGCGAACATCGGCCGCTTGAGCGAATCGACGATCTCGATGCGCAAGCCTTCGCTCGTGATCGCGATACGAATCTGGTCCTTGAACGCGCGCAAAGCCGGCGTGTTCTCGATCAGCGCGGTGAGTTTCTGCTTCAGATGCTGCAGGCGCTGCGCGTCCTCGGCGGCGACGGCCGCGCGCGCGATCGACGGCGGAACCGGCTGCGTCTGGCTCTTGGTGGCCTCGCCCGGACGCGAGCTGGAAAGATCACGCCCGCCGCCTTCGATCACGCTCGTGCGCGCCGCGCCGCTGCCGTCCTTGCCGCCGAACACGGCCGCGAGCGGCGTATTGAAGTAATCCTCGATGCCCTGTTTGTCGTATTTCGACGTCGATCCGAGCAGCCACATCAGCAGGAAGAAGGCCATCATCGCCGTAACGAAGTCGGCGTAGGCGATCTTCCAGGCACCGCCATGATGCCCGCCGTGGCCGCCTTTCTTCTTGCGGCGCACGATGACGGTCGGCGCGAGCACGGATTGCAGCGGATCGCGGGAAGGTTTTTCAGCCATGTTCGTGCTCCGTCGGGCTCAGGGTCACGCCGATTTCGGCGACTTGGTGGCGCGCACGGCGTCGTCGAGTTCCTTGAAGCTTGGGCGATCGGCGGTGAAGAGCACTTTGCGGCCGAACTCGACGGCGAGCGTCGGCGCGTAGCCGTTCATCGACGCGAGCAACACCGACTTCACGCACTGATACGGTTTGGCTTCGGCCTGGCCTTTCGCGTTGAGCAGGTCGGCGAGCGGCCCGATGAAACCGTACGCGAGCAGAATGCCGAGGAACGTGCCGACCAGCGCGCCGGCGATCATCTCGCCGAGCACGGCGGGCGCGGCGCCCACGGAACCCATCGTGTGCACGACGCCCATGACGGCCGCGACGATGCCGAACGCGGGCAGGCCGTCGGCCATCTTCTGGATCGCGTTCGCGGCAACCGATGCTTCCGTGTGGTGCGTTTCCAGCTCTTCGTCCATCAGATCCTGCATTTCGAGCGCGTTCACGTTGCCGCTCGACATCATGCGCAGATAGTCGACGATGAAATCGAGCAGGTGATGGTCTTTCATCACGTGGTCGTACTTCTGGAAGAGCGGGCTGGATTCGGGCGCGTCCACGTCCGCTTCGAGCGCCATCATCCCTTCCTTGCGCGCCTTTTGAAGCAGTTCGTAAAGCAGCGCGATCAGGGAAAGATACTTTTCCTTCGTGTACGCGCCGCCCTTGAACGCGGTCGGCAGGGCCTTGAGCGTTTTCTTGAGCGTCGCCGTCGGATTCGACACGACGAACGCGCCGAGCGCCGCGCCGAAAATGCACAGCAACTCGAACGGCTGCACGAGCGCGCCAAGATGGCCGCCGACGCCGACAAAACTACCGATCACCGAGGCGATCACCACGATCCATCCGATTGCGACAAACATGATTTCTCCGGGAAGTCAGGGCTTCGCGCGGCGGGCTGTCTGCGTGTGGGTCTGCATTTGCAGGCATGCTCGGCGCGCGAAGTCGTCTTTGTTCTTAACGGCCCGGTTAATCGGAGATTTAGGGGATAGACAGAGAAACTTTACGCGGAACGTTTGCGCGGTAATTTTTACTTTTACATGCCGGGCGCTTCATCGATGAAACCGGTCATCGAGACGATGTGCGCGTTTTCATCGACGGTGGCGAAGTCGGTGCCTTTCACGATCGATTGGCCGTCCGGCGTGCGCAGTTCCCAACTGAAGCGCAAATGGTTCGCGAAGCCGTCGATGCTGGTCGTGCGGCGGAACGTGTGCTCGGGAAAACGTTCGTGGACGACGCGGATCATCGCGTCGATGCCGTCGTGACCGTCGCCGCGCAACAGCGGATCGCGGTAGGACGCGTTCGATGCGTAGCTCTCGCGGATCAGCGACGCGCGGCGTTCAGCGTCGATTTCGTTCCAGGCTTCGAAGTAGCGATCGATCAACGTGTCGTGGACATTGGCTTGCGTGTTCATGCTCGGCTCCTTGAGTAGACATTGGCGCAGCGGCGTTTTGCGTCTGCGTGGCTCCACTATCGGAAACCGGCGGCGGGCTGTCGATTACGTGGCGAGTAATGGAAAGCTCGCCTGCTTCGTCTAAGATCGGCTCATGAACTCGACCCTTGCCCACGCCGCGCCGCCCCCGCCCGTCGGCGCTCTGCTGCGCGAGTGGCGGCAGCGCAGACGCATGAGCCAACTCGAACTCGCAGGCGTCGCCGAGGTTTCGACGCGTCATCTGAGTTTTGTCGAATCGGGCCGTTCCGTGCCGAGCCGGGAGATGCTGATGCGCCTTGCCGAACAACTCGACGTGCCGCTGCGCGAGCGCAACACGCTGCTCGTCGCGGCCGGTTACGCGCCGCTGTACCGCGAGCGCCATCTGGGCGATCCACAATTGTCGGCCGCGCGCCGGGCCGTCGAACTCGTGCTGAAAGGGCACGAGCCGTATCCGGCGCTCGCCGTCGATCGCCACTGGACGATGGTTTCGGCCAACGCCGCGATCGCGCCGCTAGTCGCGCTCGCCGATCCGTCGCTGCTCGAAGGGCCGGTGAACGTGCTGCGGCTGAGCCTGCATCCGCAGGGACTGGCCAACGCGATCGTCAACTGGCACGAGTGGCGCGCGCATTTGCTTGCGCGCGTGCGGCGTCAGGTGGAAGTTTCCGGCGACGCAACGCTCGGCGCGCTGCTGCGCGAACTGGAGGCGTATCCGGCGCCCGCGCATGCCGGCGCGCCGACGCACGGCGGCGAAACCAATGCGGTCGTCGTCCCGTTGCAGTTGCGCATGCACTCGGGCGTGCTGTCTTTTTTCAGCACGACGACCGTGTTCGGCACGCCGGTGGACATCACGTTGTCGGAGCTGGCGATCGAGGCATTCTTTCCCGCCGATGCCGCGACGGCCGACGCCTTGCGCCAGTCCCTCCAGGCCGATTCTTACAAAATTTGAACCTCCGGCGCGCGTGCCGATCAATGGAACAAGACTTGCGACCGACACGCTGGCAGGTTTCCTCATTCAATCAACCAGAGGCTAAAGAGCGATGATCCAGACATTCGAGCAAACCATCGGCGGGCAGCCGATGCAGTTCTGCGCCAGCATCGCCGACGGCGGAGGGCCGCACCGCGTGATCATCAGCCGCGCGGATTCGGCGGAATCGCTCGTGATCGTCGATGCGACGGGCATCATCGGCGCGATTCGGGCGGAAGTGGAAGCGCCGGAGAATTTCGTCGCCGATGCGGTCAGGAAGGCGCAGCAGGAAGCGCTGATCGAACGGGCGCTGGAGACGGGTGAAGTGCAGACGACGAGTCTTTAGAAATTCGAGATTGCGCGGAAAGTTAAATTTTTAGGCTGATTGTGGCGTTTTTGACCCGCTTTGTACCTAAAACGCCCGCACGCGGATTTTCGCGGTGCGGGCGTTTTGGCGTGTGCGCCCGCGATCGAACATGAGCAGGTGTCGCTGGACCGAGCCTGCGTTGGTATTGCCCTTTGATTAAAACGCCCGCCTGCGATGTGTCGCAGTGCGGGCGTTTTTGCGCTCATCCCGGGCGCGCTGACGGAACTACGCGCCTGTCACGGCGTCACCCGGCGCGAAAGGCGTCGCGGAATCGGGACCGTCGGGCAGATCGGGGTCGTCGGGGTTCGGCGCGGCATCCGGATCGAGCAGGGTGTCGGGATCGGGATCGAGCGGCTGGCCGGGATCGTGTGGCGTTGACATGGTGGCTATCCTCGTAACGGCCTGCGGACCGGGCGTTGCACGGCGTGTGCGGATTCGATGGCGCAACAGGCGTTCCCGCGTAGGGTGTCGTCAGGCGGTCCGCGATATGCGCTTGCCACGCGGTATGCGGTTGCGAAACACGCGAGCTGACGCCATCGATCGTTGATAAGCATAATCCGACAGGCTTCGCATGGCATGCGATGCCCGTTGCCATGAGGCCGATTGCATTTCAATACGCGCAGCTGACGCCATGCGCGGACTCATGTGTCAGGCGCGATATACGCGCGAGGGCTTGTGAGGCGCGGCACGGGCCGCAAAGCCACGCGCGCTCCACACGCTCTGCCGCGCCGCGAGAAAACCGCGCCGTCGACGCCGCGTAACCCGCAATTCGCGCCAGAATCCCTCATTCCCCCAGCCGCGCCGCCCGCCCGGATGAACCTTCGCCGCCTGTCTGCCGCACCGCTACCAACCGCGCCGTCAACGCCCCGCATATCAAAAGCCCCACCGAAATCCCCGCCGACCATTTCACGCCCGCGACGATCTGCGCCGCTTCTGCCCCACCCGCGCCGTGACTGGCCAGCGCGCCAAACGCCGCGACGCCGATCGCCCCCGCCGCCTGCCGGGCCGTATTGAGCACCGCCGACGCCGTTCCCGCCCGCTCCCGGGCGACCACGCCGAGCACGGCGGTCGTCATCGCCGGGACGGCCAGGCCCATGCCGGACGGAATCAGCAGGAACGGGATCACCAACGCGATGGTGGGCGTCGAGGCATCGACGAAGGCGAGCGCGGCGAACCCGGCGGCGTCGAGAAGCGCGCCCGCGATCATCGGTCCGCGCGACCCGAAGCGCGCAACGACCGGCCCGCTCGCAAGATTCGACAGCAGGAACCCGCCCGTCAGCGGCAAGAAAGCGAGGCCGGTGGCAAGCGGCGTATGACCAAGGACGCGCTGCAAGTAAAGGCTCAGCACGAACACCATCCCGTAGTAGGTCAAATTCGCGAATACGCCGAACGTGACGGCCGCGCTGAATGTGCGGTCGGCGAAAAGCGAGAGCGGCAGCATCGGCGCCGCGCTCTTTTTTTCGACGACGATGAAAAGGCCGCCCGCGACCAACGCCAGCGCGATCCCGCCCCATACCAGCGGATGCGCGATCCCGAGCGGTCGCAACTCGATCATCGCGCCGACGAATGCCGCCAATGCGACCGCCGCGAGCGCCTGGCCCGGCAGATCGATACTGCGTGCATCGCCCGAGTGCGGTGTGTCGTCGACCCAGGCGCAGGTTGCCGCAATCCCCAGCGCGCAAATCGGCAGGTTCACCCAAAAGATGCCGCGCCAGCCAAAGCCCGCGATCAGCATCCCGCCGACGATCGGCCCCGCCGCTATCGAAACCGCGCCCGCCGCCGTCCACAGCCCGACGGCGTGCGCGCGCAAGCGCCGGTTGTCGCCGCATGCGTGGTTGAGGAGCGCGAGCGAGTTCGGCAGCATCGCCGCCGCGCCGACGCCCTGTAACGCGCGCGCCGCGATCAACTGCGGCGCGTCGGCCGCGAACGCGCAGCCGAGCGACGCCAGCGCGAAAAGCGCGAGCCCCGCGACGAACAGGCGCCGCGCGCCGAAGCGGTCGCCGAGCGCGCCCGCCGAGAGCATCAGCGAAGCGAAGGCGAGCGCGTAGGCATCGACAGTCCATTGGAGGCTCGGCAGGCTCGCGTGGAGATCGTGCGCGAGACTCGCGAGCGCGACATTGACGATCGACACATCGAGCTGCGACACGACGAAACCGACGCTCGTCGCGCCGACGATCAGCATCTGGCGCGCACTGAGCGCGGCGGGGGAGGAGGTGAGGTTCGAGTTCATGCTGCCATCGTACGGATGCGCTGCGTCCGATGTTTCGGGCTGCGGTGAAACGTGACTGCGCGGCGTCGCGGCAAAAAAAAGGCGTGCCACGCGGGCACGCCATTTCACTCAGCCGATGGAAAAGCTCAGCGCGTTTCCGGCGCGTTGCGGATGAACAGCGTCGTCACCGCGCCCACGACGCACAGCGCCGCGACGTAGAGCGCGGGCGCCATCGGATTGGATTTCATCATCAGCGAGACGACGATCGGCGTGAGTCCGCCGAAGATCGCGTACGCGACGTTGTACGAGAACGAAATGCCCGAAAAGCGCACGACGGCCGGGAACGCCTTGACCATCACGAACGGAATCGCGCCGATCACGCCGACCGTGAAGCCGGTGAACGCGTACCACGGCAGCAGCACGGATGTGTCGACGGCCAGTTGCTGGAACAGCGTGTAGTACGAGATCGCAAGCGCGATGCCGCCGATGAAAATCGTCTTGCCCGCGCCGATCCGGCCCGCTATCGCGCCAGCCAGCACGCAGCCGACGGTCAGACACAGCGTCGCGAGGCAGTTCGCGATCAGCGCGGTTGCGGGAGCGATGTGGAACTGTTTTTGGAGCAACGTGGGCGTCATCAGAATCACGACGACGATCGCCGCCGACACCATCCACGTGAGCAGCATCGAGATGATCACGGCGCGGCCGTGGTCGCGCAGCACGGCTTTCAGCGGAATTTCCGCCGCGAGCGACTTGCGCTTCTGAAGTTCGGCGAATACTGGCGTTTCATGCAGCCAGCGGCGCAGATACACCGAAAAGAGGCCGAATACGCCGCCGAGCAGGAACGGAATGCGCCACGCGTACTCCGCGACTTCGGCGGCCGCGAAGTTCTTGTTGATGGCCGCCGCGATCAGCGAGCCGAGCAGGATGCCGGCGGTGAGGCCCGCCGTCAGCGTGCCGCACGCGTAGCCGATGTGCCGGTTCGGCACGTGTTCCGAGACGAAGACCCACGCGCCCGGCACCTCGCCGCCGACCGCCGCGCCTTGCATCACCCGAAACACGAGCAGCAGCACGGGCGCCATGAGTCCGATCGACGCGTAGGTCGGCAAAAGGCCCATGAGCAGCGTCGGCACGGACATCAGCAGCACGCTTAGCGTGAACATGCGCTTGCGGCCGAGCAGGTCGCCGAAATGCGCCATGACGATTCCGCCGAGCGGCCGCGCGAGATAACCCGCCGCGAAAATGCCGAATGTCTGCAACTGGCGAAGCCAGTCGGGAATCGACGCGGGGAAGAACAGTTGCCCGATCACCGGCGCGAAAAACACGAAGATGATGAAGTCGTAGAACTCGAGCGCGCCGCCGAGCGCCGCGAGCGCCAGGGTCTTGTAGTCGCTGCGCGTGAGCGCGCGACCGGCGGCGGGAACGGTGCCGCCCAAAGGTGTTGCTTGCATCGTTGAAGTAGTCGGTAAATGGAAAAGCCGCGCGCCGTACTAATTAGTGTGTGCGCGCAGGAACAGGCATCGTCCGACTGCGGAAATGCGGCGCGGGGTGAGCGCCAGGACCGCGGCTGCGGGCGCGGCGGGAAGCCGCGGCGCAACCTTCCTTCATGAAGGGCTGTTGGCCACGCGAAGGCGGGAGTTTTTTGCCAAGCTCCGGATGTTACAGGATGTATGCAAACGCTCCATCTCACGCATCATCCGGCCCCGTTTATATGTAAAAAATTAAGACTTATCTAATGGGACACGGTACAGCCCTTGTTCAGAATCCGCCCTCTGTGCACGGTCTCGTGAAAATTCTTCGGTGCCCCCGGGAAACGAACGTCGCCGCATCCTTCAGACTCACCGGGCCCGATTTCATGCGTGTTGCCGTACTTCAAACCGATCCCACCCATCGCGTTCTCATTGGCGAACTCGTCAAACGCCTGGGCCATACCTGTCACGTGTTCGGCGACGGCCTCGTGATGTCCAAGGCGCTCTCGCGCTCCACCGTCGATATGCTGATCCTCGACTGGCATTCCACCGGCCTCTGCGGACTCGATCTGCTGAAGTCGGTGCGTTCGAGCTTCGGTGAGCGCGTGCCGGTGCTGTTCGTGACGGCCGACGGCGCCGAGCACAACGTCGTGCGCGCGCTGACCGCCGGCGCCGACGATTTCCTCGTCCACCCGGTGCGCGCCGCCGAATTCGGCGCGCGCGTCGAGGCACTGTTGCGGCGCGCGTATCCACAACAGACGTCGACTAGCCTCGAAGTCGGCTGCTATCGCTTCGACGCGCGCCAGCAGACCGTCACCGTGCGCGGCAAGCCGGTGCAGTTGAGCGGCACGCAATTCCGCCTCGCGATGCTGTTCTTCTCGAACGTCGGCCGCGTGCTGTCGCGCGATCACATTTTCGCGATGGTATGGGGCCGCGAATTCCGCGAAACCACGCGCACGATCGACAGCCACGTCTCGCGGCTTCGCCTTGCGCTGGAAATCGAGCCGGTGAACCATTTCCGGCTGCAGCCGGTGTACAAGAGCGGCTATCGCCTGCTTCATCTGTATGGCGATGAAGCCATCGAGACCGAGCTTGAAGCGGATGGAGTCATCGTCGCCTGAAGCTGAAACTGAAAATGCCGTCGCGAGACGGCATTTTTCTTGACCACGTCGAACGTGCGATCAGAGGGAAGGCAGCGCGGGACGGGTTTCGATCGAATGGCGGATCAGCGCTTCGACTTCCTTGCGCTCGTCGCCGGCAAGCGGCAGACGCGGCGGACGAACCGGCTCCGTCCCCAATCCGACGATCGCTTCCGCCAGCTTGATGTTCTGCACGAGCTTGTGCGAGACATCGAGTGCGAGGAGCGGCGCGAACCATCGATAGATCGCGCGCGCTTCCTCGACGCGCCCCGCGCGCAGCAGCCGGTAGATCGCGACCGTTTCCTTCGGGAACGCGCACACGAGCCCCGCGACCCAGCCGTGCGCGCCCATCAGGATCGCTTCCATCGCGAGGTTGTCGACGCCGCAGAAGAGCGCGTATCGGTCGCCGGTCTCGTTGATGAGGTCGGTGATGCGGCGCACGTCGCCCGACGATTCCTTGATCGCCGCGAATTTCTTCTCCTCGGCGAGTTCCGCGAACATCTTCGGCGTCACGTCGACGCCATAGGCCAGCGGATTGTTGTAGACCATGATCGGCAGCGGGCTCGCATCGGCGACCATGCGGAAGTGGTTCAGCGTCTCGCGCCGGTCCGACAGATAACGCAGCCCCGGCAGCACCATGTAACCCGACGCACCACGCGCCGCGCCCTGTTCGGCCTGGCGGCAGCCGTCTAGCGTGCTGTTTTCCGCGATCGTCAGAAGCACCGGCACGCGGCCTCGCGAGGCGTCGACGGCGATGTCGAGCACGTCGAGCTTTTCGTCGAGCGAGAGCGTCGAGGCTTCCCCAAGCGATCCGCACACGATGATGCCGTCGACGCCCGCATCGATCTGCGCTTCGATGTTCTTCTTCGTCCACACGCGGTCTATGCTGAAATCCGCGTTGAACTTGGTGGTGACGGCGGGGATCACGCCTTCCCAGATATGCGCCACGGCGCCTCTCCTCAAGTGAATGTACGGCCAAGTTTAAGCAGCACAAAAGGCCACGTCTTGCGCAAATCTTGCGTCTCGCGTGCCGATTTCGGCATAGCTTCCCGGCACGTCGTGTTGTGCTGAAATCGTCATCAAATCCGGCTAGCCATGCCAAGACGCTTCGCGCGCGCGTTTTTACGATAACGGCATGAAAACCCTCGACATCATCGATTCGCACACGGGCGGTGAGCCAACCCGCCTCGTCGTGTCGGGTGGGCCGGACCTCGGGCGCGGCGCGCTCGGCGCACGGCTTCACGTCTTTCGCACGCAATTCGACGACTGGCGCGCGGGCATCGCCACCGAGCCGCGCGGGTCGGACGTGATTGTCGGCGCGCTGCTGTGCGAACCCGACGACCCCACGTGCGCCGCCGCGGTCATCTTTTTCAATAATGTCGGCTATCTCGGCATGTGCGGGCACGGAACGATCGGGCTCGTCGTGTCGCTCGCGCACATGGGACGGATCGCGCCGGGGCGGCATCGGATTGAGACGCCGGTCGGCATTGTCGAGGCGACGCTCAACGACGACGGCAGCGTCAGCGTGCGCAACGTGCCGGCGTACCGGCATCGGCGGGCGGTGGAGGTCGATGTGCCGGGCCACGGCCCGCTGACGGGCGATATCGCGTGGGGCGGCAACTGGTTTTTCCTCGTCGCCGATCATGGGCGCGAACTTGCGCCCGCACGGATTCCGTCGCTCACCGCGTTCACGGACGCCATCCGCGACGCGCTGCACGCGCAGCACATCACGGGCGCGGATGGCGCGTACATCGACCACATCGAATTGTTCGCGGATTCGCCGCGTGAGGGCATCGACAGCCGCAACTTCGTGCTGTGCCCCGGCAGCGCCTACGACCGCTCGCCATGCGGCACCGGCACGAGCGCGAAAGTGGCGTGCCTCGCCGCCGACGGCCTGCTCGCTCCGGACGGCGTGTGGCGGCAGGAGAGCGTGATCGGCAGCGTATTCGAGGCGAGCTACGCGTTGAGCGACGCCGGAGAGGTCATCCCGACGATAACCGGCCATGCGCACATCATGGGCGAAGGCCGCCTCTGCTTCGACGAGCGCGATCCGTTCGCGTGGGGCATCCCAAAAAGCGGCGCGCGATGAGCGTGGATGCGATCGTCGTTGGCGCTGGGATCGTCGGCGCGGCGTGCGCGACGGAACTCGCGGCGCACGGCCTCGACGTCGAGGTACTCGATGCGCGCGGTATCGGCGGCGGGGCGACGGCGGCGGGCATGGGCCACATTGTCGTGATGAACGATTCGCCGGCGGAATTCGCGCTGTCGCATTATTCACGCGACTTGTGGCTCGAGCTCGCGCCGCAACTGCGCGCGTGCGACGCGTTCGCGCGCTGCGGCACGCTCTGGGTCGCGGAGGACGATGAGGAACTCGCCGCCGCGCGCGACATGCAGCAGGCGTTCGCCGAGCAGGGCGTGCGGGCGGAAATGCTGGATGCGTCCGCGTTGCGCGCGAGCGAGCCCGCGCTGAGTCACGCGATGCAGGGCGGCTTGCTGATCGAGGACGATTGCATCGTGTACGCGCCGCGTGCTGCCGAATGGCTGCTGACGCAATCGCCGCATGCGGGGCGCATCCGGGTATCGACGGGGTGCGAAGCCGTGAGGATCGAGCGCGGCCGCGTGACGCTTTCCACTGGCGAAACGCGCACGTCGACGCATGTGGTCGTCGCCAACGGGCTTGCTGCGCGCGACTTGATTTCAGGCGTTAAACTCGAAGCCAAAAAAGGCCATCTGCTGATAACGGACCGCTATCCCGGCGTGATCCGCCATCAACTGCTCGAACTCGGCTATATCAAAAGCGCGCATCATGCGACCGGCACGTCGGTCGCGTTCAATGCACAGCCTCGCCCGACCGGGCAACTGCTGATCGGATCGTCGCGACAATTCGGCACGCTCGATGGCGCCGTCGAAATGGAGGTACTCGGCGCGATGCTTGCCCGCGCGGCGCGATATCTGCCGGACTTGCCCGCGATGAACGCGATCCGCGCGTGGACCGGGTTTCGCGCGGCATCGCCGGATGGATTGCCGCTGGTCGGCGAGTATTCCGATGGCGTCTGGCTGGCTGTCGGGCACGAAGGACTTGGCGTGACGACGTCGCTCGGCACGGCAAAACTGCTCGTCTCACAAATGCTGAAGCACGATTGCCCGATCGATCCCGCCGCGTTTTCCCCCGCCCGCTTCTCGATGGAGAACGCCCATGGCTGATACGGTTTGCATAACGATCGACGGCCAAAAGGTCAGCGTCGAACCGTTCACGACGGTCGCCGCCGCGCTCGCGATCCACGGATTGTTGCAAACGCGCCGTTCGGTGTCCGGCGAGCCGCGCGGCGCGCTGTGTGGCATGGGCGTGTGCCAGGAATGCCGCGTGAGCATCGACGGTCGCGCTCACGTGCTCGCGTGCCAGACGCTCTGCCGCGACGGCCTCGCGATCGAGACCGCGCGATGAACGTCGAACGTTTCGATTTCGCTATCGTCGGCGCGGGTCCGGCGGGGTTGCGCGCGGCCGAAGTGGCCGCGAGCGCGGGCGCGCGGGTCGCGCTGATGGACGACAACCCGCGCGCCGGCGGGCAAATCTGGCGGCAGGGACCGGGCTTCGCGCCATCGAAGCCGCTCGAACGCTGGCTCGCCGACACCGCGCCGCGATCGAATATCACGCTTCTGCACGGCACGAAAGCCATCGCGACGCTCGGCGGCAAGCGGCTTTTGCTCGAACGCGAGGACGCGCCCGCGTGCATCGAATACGCGCAGTTGCTGCTTGCGACCGGTGCGCGCGAGCGCCTGCTTCCCTTCGACGGCTGGACGCTGCCCGGCGTCACCGGCGCGGGCGGCTTGCAGGCGCTGATCAAGGGCGGGATGCCGGTGAAAGGCGAGCGCGTAGTGATCGCGGGCAGCGGACCGTTGCTGCTCGCGGCGGCAGCGACGGCGGTCACGCGCGGCGCCGACGTCCGCGCGGTGGTCGAGCAGGCGGCGTGGCATCGCCTGCTGCGCTTTGGCGTGTCACTGACGGCGACGCCTGCCAAGCTCGCGCAGGCGGTGCAGTTGTTACGCGGAATCGGCTGGTCGCGATATGTGGCTGACGCGGTCGTCGTGATGGCGCACGGCACGAACCGCGTCGAAGCGGTGACGATTCGCGTCGGCAAGAATGAGCGCTTGATCGAAACGGACCGCATCGCGTGCGGCTACGGCCTCGTGCCGAACGTGACGCTCGCGCAGGCGCTCGGCTGCGAGATCGATGCGCAAGGCGCGGTGCGCGTCGATGAAAGCCAGCGCACGACCGTCACGAAAATTTTCGCGGCGGGCGAATGCACGGGCGTCGGCGGGATGGAACTGGCGAGCGTCGAAGGTGCGCTCGCGGCGTACGCGGCGCTCGGCATCGACGATGAGCGCGCCGCGCGGGATCGTCGCGAGCGTGAGCGCTGGCGGCGCTTCGCGGCGCGTGTCGCCGCTGCGTTCGAACTCGGCGAGGCGGCCTGCGCGCTGCCGTCGCCGGAGACGTTGCTATGCCGCTGCGAGGACGTGAGCGTTGGCGCAGTCGGGAGCCACGCGAACTGGCGCGACGCGAAACTGCATACACGCTGCGGCATGGGACCGTGCCAGGGGCGCGTCTGCGGCGCGGCGGCCGCGACGTATTTCGGCTGGGACACCGCCGCCCCGCGCCCGCCGTTGGCGCCCGCGCGCATCGAAACGCTGATCGCGGCGGCCGGCATCGACGCGTAAAACCCCAATTTTTGACCGCCGGACCGCGCCCCTATAATCGAGCGCAGCCGTTCCCCACGACCCGACGACGCCCGCGAGACGCGAATTGACGATCACGATGGACCGCCCCGCCGACGAACTCAGCGTAGCCGCGTTGCACGCGCCGGCCGCCGCATCGACGCTCGATGCGATGCTCCAGCACTTCATGCTGCTCGCGCCCGTGTTCGACGCGCTGCCCGACGTCGTCTTCTTCGTGAAGGATGCGCAAGCGCGCTACGCGATGGTGAACCGCACGCTCGCGCGACGCTGCGGCCAGAAGGACAAGCAGGCGCTGATCGGCCGCACCGCCGAGGACGTGTTTCCGCGCCGCTTCGGGCGCATCTACACGGCGCAGGACAAGGCGATCATCGCGGAGGGCGATCAGTTGATCGACCAACTCGAATTGCATCTCTACGCGGGCCGCGAGCCCGGCTGGTGCATGACGTGCAAGCAGCCTCTGCACGATCCATCAGGGAACGTGATCGGCGTCGTCGGCATTTCGCGCGACCTGCAGGCGGCCGAAGCCACGCATCCGGCCTACAGCAGGCTCGCGGCGGTGGTGCAGCACATCCAGGAAAATTACGTGCAGCCGCTGAACATGCGGCAACTGGCGTCGATGGCGAACATGTCGATCGCGCAGCTCGAGCGCTATTTCCATAAGGTCTTCCATCTGACGCCGCGCCAGGTGCTCTTGAAGACGCGACTCGATGCCGCGACCGCGCTGCTGGTGACGAACGACAAGGTCACCGATGTCGCCGCGCTCTGCGGCTACACGGACCACAGCGCGTTCACGCGTCAGTTCAAGGCGACGGTCGGCGTCACGCCCACCGAATATCGTTCGATTCTCCACGCCGCCGCGACGTCCGAAAAAGTCTGACGAGAAAAGCGGGCACGATCATCCCGGAATTACACGATCGTACTTATCGACGCCTCCCCAGGGTGTGCGCGAAGCCCGCCGACGCCCGCGCCACAAGGCTTTGCGGCGCGTGACCATCCCGGCCTGCTTTTTGCTGCAAGAGATGCGGGACACCTCCGTGTCCTGGCACCGCGCTAGCTTCGCACCGGCCATGCGCGGCCCATCAACCGATCAACAATGGTGCTGCCGGAATCCATGTCGCGACCCTGATACACGGAGGGTCGAGCGGCCACGCAGTAGAATCGCTTGCATATGAATTCCGCTTTTGGCAGTTTGAAAACAAAATGATGAACGAAGTAGCAAGACTGGGGCATGCCCGGATCGTGCTGATTGAAGACGATCCGGAGAGCAGGGAAGCGTTGCAGATGTTGCTGGAGGAGGAAGGCGCGGATGTCGTTGCCGTCGCCGATGCCGAGGAGGGCGCCGAGACCGCCATCCGCCTCATGCCCGATGCAGTGATCTGCGACATCGACCTTCCGATGATGGACGGTTTCTACCTGATACAACGTTTGCGCGACTACGAGATTCGCGGCAACTTGCCGCCTTCGGTCGCGATCGCGCTGACGGGCCACAACGGTGACGAGTATCGATTGCGAAGTATTGGCGAGGGCTTTCAGCATTTCATGACGAAGCCCGCTCATCCGGATGAACTCGTCACGCTGATCCACAATTCGCTGAATTCGCGCGTGCTTTCGTAAGCCATGAAGAAGGGGCGCCGCGGCGCCCCTTCTGCTTTATTTGCTAACCCGGTTATGACCGGTCGCGGTTGCGCGCTCGCGTGGCGCCCGTAATGACGGCGATGCCGAGCAGAATCACGCAGACGAT
The DNA here is from genome assembly GCF_001544475.1 of Caballeronia humi. Taxonomy (GTDB): domain Bacteria; phylum Pseudomonadota; class Gammaproteobacteria; order Burkholderiales; family Burkholderiaceae; genus Caballeronia; species Caballeronia humi. The sequence continues at coordinate 74,853 of NZ_FCNW02000007.1, forward strand.
CAAGATCGTGTGCTGCGCGACGTGCATCGAGACGAGCGCCCACGCAACGCCGCCGATGAAGATCAGCCAGCCCACCAGATAAATGACGAGGGTCATCGAATTCTCCTTTTCATGCTGTCGTTGTCTTTCGTGATTATTGAAAGGCCTTCCCTTGTTCGACGCTTGCGCGGCGATAAGTTCAGCGGCGCCGGAAGGTGCTCTGCAAACATCATTCCATCCCATCCCCATGCTCATCGTCCACCACTTGAACAACTCCCGCTCGCAACGCGTGCTCTGGATGCTCGAAGAACTCGGCGTCGAGTATGAAATCAAGCGTTATCAGCGCGACCCGAAGACGATGCTCGCGCCCGCCGAGCTTCGCGCCGTGCATCCGCTCGGCAAGTCGCCAATCGTCACCGATGACGGCATGACCATCGCCGAGTCGGGCGCGATCATCGAGTATCTCGTCGACCGTTACGGGCAGGGCCGCTTCGCACCGCCGCCCGGCGTATCGCCCGAACGCGTGCGTTACAACTACTGGATGCACTACGCGGAAGGCTCGGCGATGCCGCCGCTCCTGCTCAAGCTCGTCGCGCTGCGCATCGGCAGCGCAAAGATGCCATTCTTCGTGAAGCCGGTCGCGCGCCGCATCGCCGCGACGATGCAGAGCAGCTTTATCGATCCGCAGCTCAAGCTGCACTTCGGCTACGTCGAAGGCGAACTCGCGAAGTCGGAATGGTTCGCCGGCAACGAATTCAGTGCGGCCGACGTCCAGATGAGCTTCCCGCTCGAAGCCGCGAGCCACCGGGCGGGTGCGAAGAAGCTGCCGCACATTCGCGCATTCCTCGAAAGAATCCACGCGCGGCCCGCGTATCGGCGCGCGCTGGAACGCGGCGGAAAGTACGATTTCGCCGATTGACACCGCTCCGGCGAGCGAAGCGCGTTGCGTACAATGGCGCACACGTCATTCACGTAGCGCGTTGATCGCAAAGGCTGAGCATGGCTCGAATCGTTCCCGACGACTGGAAAAACCTCGAAGCAACCGGCGCCGCCGTTCGCGAAATCGAGACGCTCTCGCTGCTCGAAAAGCTTCCCGACGACTACACGGTTTATCACGGCGTCCACTGGACGCGCATCAACGAAGGGTTTTCTGTTTTCGGCGAAGCGGATTTCGTGGTCGTCGCGCCGTCGGGACGCGTGCTCGTCATCGAAGTGAAGGCCGGGTTCCTGCGCGAAACCAGCGCCGGGCTGGTCAAGGTCTATCTGCAGAAGGAACGCAACGTCGCAATCCAGCTCGCGCGCACGCTCGAAAACCTCCATCGGCGCTTCACGGCCGCGTTCGGCGCGGGCACGTATCGCATCGAAGAGCTGCTGTATTGCCCGGACTACACGGTGAAGGACGCGTCGATCGCGGGCGTACCGGCCGCGCGCATCGTCGATGCAAGCCGCAAGCGCAAGCTCGCTTCCGTGGTGCTGGAAATCCTTCCGCCCGACGAACCGCGCTTCGATTCGGCCGCGCGCATCCACCATTTTCTCGCCGATGAACTCGCGCTCACGCCCGACACAAACGCGCTCGTCGGGCAGGCGGACATGCTCGTCACGCGCCTGTCGGGCGGCCTTGCGACGTGGGCGCGACGCCTTGAATTCGAGCCGTTTCGCCTGCGGGTGATCGGCACGGCGGGTTCCGGCAAGACGCAGCTCGCGGTGCAGGTGATGCGCGATTCGGTAGCGAAGGGCAAGAGCGTGTTGTACATCTGCTTCAACCGGCCGCTCGCCGATCACATCCGGCTCGTCGCGCCGCCCGAGGCGAAGATCGCGAACTATCACCAGTTGAGCGCGGCGGTCGCGCGCGATGCCGGAAGTCCACCCGACTTCAGCCAGCCGAACGTGTTCACGACGCTCGAAGAACGCTTCGCGAACGTGCCGGTGCCGGAGCACTGGAAATTCGACGTGTTGATCGTCGACGAAGGGCAGGACTTCTACGCCGCGTGGGTCGATGCGCTCGCGCGGCTGCTCAAGCCCGAAGGCGCGTGGTGGTGGCTCGAAGACCCGATGCAGAACCTGTACTTCCGCGAAAGCGTGCCGCTGCCCGGCTGGACCACGCTGCGCGAATCCACCAACTATCGCAGTCCACGCGATCTGCTCGCGTATATCCGGCGAATCGTCGGGCGCGGGGTGCGGCTCGACGCGGGCAGCCCGTTCGACGGCTCGGAAGTGAGCGTTTCGACCTACGCGCCCGGCCACGCTGAAGAAGTCATCGAAGCGACCAAGCGCGCGATCACGCAGGCGCTCTCGCTCGGCTTCAGGAAGCAGGACATCGCGGTGCTGTCGTTTCGCGGGCGCGAGGGCTCGGTGCTGACGGCCGTCGAGCATCTCGGGCCGCATCGGCTGCGCAGCTTCACCGGCGGCTACGACCTGTTCGGCAACCCGGAGTATCGCGAGGGAGACGTGCTGCTCGAATCGATCTACCGCTTCAAGGGGCAGTCGGCGCCGTGCGTGATCCTGACCGAAGTCGATTTCGACGCACTCGACGAACAGGCCGCGCGCAAGTTTTTTGTCGGCTCGACGCGGGCGACCATGAAGCTGATCGTGGTGGCATCGGAACGCGCCGCGAAGGCTTTCGACGAGGCGCGCTGATGAAACCGCGGCTGCTCTGCTTCTTTTTCGTTGTGATGGCCCAAGCTGCCCACGCTACGCCGCTCGCGCTCGACGTGCAGGGAAAAATTACAAGGAGCAACGACGTCTCGCACACGGTCTATCACATGACCGACACGGAATTGCTGGGCCTGCCCGTGCACACGATCACGACCTCGACGCGCTGGACGCCCAAGTCGACCTTCACCGGCCCGCTCGTAACCGACGTGCTGAAGCGCGTCGGTGCGACGGGCGACGTCGTGGAACTGCGCACACTCGACGACTACACGGTGAGCGTGACTGTCGCCGACGCGCGTCGCTACGGCGCGATCCTCGCGTACAGCATGAACGGCAAGCGGCTGGAGGTGCGTGACTTCGGCCCGCTCTTTCTGATCTATCCCCGCGACGCGTACCCGTCCGAACTGACCGGCGCGCTGGCCGACGCGAAATTCGTGTGGCAGGTGAAAGCGCTCATTCTCAAATGAAGGCGCCCTCGCTGCGACGCCTCTGGTACGCGGCCCTGATCGCGCTGGCGATCGCGCCGCCGATCGGCGCGGTCGCCTACATGCTCTATACCGGCCTGCTGGTCAAGCAGCCGCCGCAAGTCATCATTCCGTACGACGGTTTCTACTGGGACGCCGCGCAACTGGAGATCGCCTACGGGCGCTTCGCGAATCAGGTGCTGCTGTATCGCAATGGCATCGACGAGGACGCGTCCGGCGTGATGCTGCGCTACGAAATTCTCCAGTCGAAGCTGAACGTGGCCGCTGCATCGACGCAGATGCTGGCCGAGCACGAGCCGTTGAGAAGCCGTCAGGAAGAGATCGTGCGGCAGCTCGGCACGGCGCTCGCGTCGATCTCGGGCGATGTTGAGAACATCCGGACGGAGCCGCAACGAACGCTGCGCATCACCGGCGTGCTGCGTCAGAACCTCGCGGCGGTGAGCGAGCTGTCCAACGGCCGCCGCATGGTGGACGTGGCCGAGCGCGAGCACATCGTGAGCGACTTCGAGACCAAGCGCCGCTATCTGATCTACGGCGGCATTCTGCTCGCGCTGCTGTCGGCGGCGGCGACCACGCTGCTGCTGCTCAACGGCTATCGACGCACGCGCCTGATCGACCAGCAGCGCGCCGCGCTCGAAGCCGAGCATCAGGCGACGCGCGCGGCGCGCGAGGCGAGCGTCGCGAAGGACACGTTCCTCGGCATGATCAGCCACGAGTTGCGCACGCCGCTGCACGCGATCGTATCGTCGGTGGAATTGCTCGGGCTGAACCTGCACGAAGACGCCGATCGCAAGATCATCCAGCGGCTGGAAACCGGCGCGCGCCATCTCGAAGCGCAGATGCGCGACCTGACCGATTACGCGCGACTCGGCGCGGGCAAGCTCGAACTGCGAATATCGGTGTTCGAGCCGATCGAACTGCTCGACTCGATCGTCGATGCGAACACGCCGGCCGCGGCCGCGAAGGGGCTCGCGTTGCGCGGGCAGTTCGTCGGGCCACGCGGGCTGATCGAATCTGACCCGCACCGGCTGCGGCAGATCGTGACGAACCTCGTCACCAATGCGATCAAATATACCGACGCCGGCTCCATCGACGTGCGCTTCGAGCACCTTGAAGAGCGTCTCGATATTTCCGTGATCGATACCGGCCCGGGCATCGCGCGCGAGCAGCTTCCGCTGATCTTCCAGGAGTTCACGCAACTCGATTCGTCGAGCACGCGGCGTTTCGACGGCGCCGGGATGGGGCTCGCGGTCGTGCGCGGGCTGGTGAATCTGCTGGGCGGAAGGATCGAAGTGTCGAGCGAAGTCGGGCAGGGCGCGGCGTTTCGCGTGAGTTTGCCGGCGCCGTCGGTGGAAAGCCTGCCGGAAAGCCGCGAGATTGCCGCCGATCTCGAACCGATGCAGAAATCGCGCGTCCTCGTGATCGACGATCATGAATCGATCCGCGAATCGCTGAGCGAAATGCTCACGCACCTCGGCTATTCCGTCGTGGCGATGGGCGACGTGGACAGCGCGCTCGCCTGGCTCGCTGCGAACGAGGCCGACGTGATCCTCGCCGACCTGCACATGCCGGGCAAGGACGGATATTCGTTCGCGAACGAATATCGCGGACGGCTCGACTCGGGCGCGAGCGTGCCGATCATCGCGGTGAGCGCGTACGCGCCGGAACTCGTCGATCCGGGCGCGGCCATTCTGTTCTTCGATTATTTGCTGAAGCCGGTGCGCTATGAGGTGCTGAGAAGCGCCGTGGCACGCGCGGTGTCGGCGACGCGGAGAATTTCCTGAGCGGTTTTTACGAGCGCAATAGCCGCTTGGAAAGATCAGCGACGAGAATCGCCAGCCGCGCGGGCTTCTCGAAGCAAGCGACGTTGTAATCGCGGATCACCTGGCTGATATCCGATTCGCTTGCCTTGCCGGTCGTCAGTTCGCCCGTGAGAACGAAGACGGGCGCGTCCGGGTTGTCGGACTCGCGCACCGCGCGGATCGCGCCCGCGGAGGTATGCACGCCGAACAGCCAGTCGATCACGACCGCGTCGAACACCTGCGTCTGCAGCGATTCGAGGAACGCGTCGAGGTTGTAGAACGCGATCGCCGTGTAGCCGGTGCATTCCAGGTAGTCGTGCAGGTTATCGGCGGAAGCCTGATCATCGTCGACGACCGCGATCACCGGCTTTTCCATATCGGCGCGGCGCGGCTGAATCTCGATCTTGTGAACGTCGAAAGCAGCGTGCAGCAGCACGCCTTCATGCTTGGTCACGAGCCAGCGGTTGTTCAGCTTTTGCGCAATGAAATCGGGCCGGCTGCCCGCATCGAGCGCCGCGCCGACCCACGCCATGCACGGAATCTCCGCCGATCCCAGCTTGAACACGGCGTCGTGCGCGGTGCCTTCGGTGTCGTCGACATCGGCATTCTTTGCATCGAAAAGCTGGAGCGCGGGTTCGTCGAAGGCATCGGCGACGCGGCGGATCTGTGTGAGTGTCCACGGACTGTTGCCGCGCAGCTTCCGATGACCCTGCGAAAAACTGAGATCGAGGATGCGGCAAAGCTCGGCGGTCTGCTGGCGCTTGCCGATACCATGACGGCTCATGAGCTCGCGCACGCGCTCGGCGACAGCGAGCGATTCCGATGAAGATGTTTCAGTGACCATTGCCGATTCGACGGTGAGAGCGCTTGATTTCCTGCTTGGGCAGCGTGCAGACGATGCGCGCACGGCAGGGTGTTGTTATCGAATGCCGCCACATTGTAAAGCGGTTTGACAGATCGCAAAAAACGCGGTGCTGGACGGGGTACGAGCGTGCCCCGTTTCGAACCCGCGCACTGGCCGCGCGCGGGCTTCACAGCCAATGACGATCAACCGCCGGAAGCGGGGGCGTCCATCGTCGACGAACCTTTCTTCTTCATGTTCTTGTGCGACATGCCGGAGGACTTCGACTGTCCCATCGTGTTGCCGCCGCTCGCGGTGGAGTTGGAGCCTGTCGTGCCGTTGGCATTGGGCGTGGACATACCGGTGCCGCCCTGGCCCGCGCCGTTGCCCCCCGCCGATCCGCCGCCCGCACCGCCGCCCGCGCCCTGCGCAAAGGCAGCGCCGGACAGGCCCAGCACAAGTGCTGATATCAGCATGCTTTTCGTAGCGTGTTTCATGGTTATCTCCTTGAGTTGATTTGGAAGTCGCATGCGAGGTCGATGCGACTACGCAGTTTGTCTACTGCAATCGTCGTGCCGCGTCCGCGGCATGCGATCCACTTTCGCTATCACGCCATCTGGAAGACGAATTGTTCCGCTATTGCCGGGCCTCTATAGTTGTTTCAACTCGAAATCCAACTACACAACGAAGGAGACACACATGAACCAGATCGATCTGGCGGGACGGACGGTCGTCGTCACGGGCGGCGCGCGCGGGATTGGTTACGCCGTCGCTCAGCGCTCGCTTAAATCGGGCGGGCAGGTCGCGTTGTGGGACATCGACGCCGAGCGCCTGCAACGCGCCAGCGACGAACTCGCACCTTTGGGCAAAGTCAGCACGGCAGTGGTCGAGCTCACCGACGAGGCCTCCGTCGAAGCCGCCGTGCAGAACACGCTCGCCGCACACGGCAAGATCGACGTGCTCGTGAACAACGCGGGCATCACTGGCGGCAACGGCACGACCTGGGAACTCGCGCCCGACGTGTGGCGCCGTGTCATCGACGTGAACCTGATCGGCCCGTACCTCACGTGCCGCGCGATCGTGCCGCACATGCTGAAGAACGGCTACGGGCGGATCGTGAACATCGCGTCGGTGGCGGGCAAGGAGGGCAACCCGAACGCGTCGCACTACAGCGCCTCGAAAGCCGGGCTGATCGGGCTCACGAAGTCGCTAGGCAAGGAGCTCGCGACGAAGAACATCCTCGTCAACGCGGTCACGCCGGCCGCGGCCAAGACCGAAATATTCGATTCCATGTCGCAGCAGCACATCGACTACATGCTCTCGAAGATTCCGATGAGCCGCTTTCTCCAGCCTGACGAAGCGGCGTCGCTGATCCTGTGGCTGTCGTCCGAGGATTGCGCGTTCAGCACGGGCGCCGTGTTCGACCTTTCAGGCGGACGCGCGACGTACTGATCGCCGCCCTGCATAAAAACAGCAAGCATCTTGCATGGGGCCACGGTAAGCGCCAAAGCGCTGACTGTGGCCGGCACTGGAGACAAGCATGAGCGATCCGCAACGCGCGGAGGATGCAGTCACGGCCAAAGTCATGCGCCGCCTGCTGCCTTTTCTTCTTCTGATGTATGTGCTCGCGTTTCTCGACCGCGCGAACATCGGCTTCGCGCAGAAGGCGCTGCAGCAGGACACGGGGCTCTCGAACGCCGCGTTCGCGTTCGGCGCGGGCGTGTTCTTCGTCGGCTATGCGCTCTTCGAGGTGCCGAGCAACCTTCTGTTGCATCGCGTCGGCGCGAAGCTCTGGATGTGCCGGATCATGGTGACGTGGGGCCTTGTCTCGGCGGCGATGGCGTTCGCGCATTCATCGACCACGTTCTACGTGTTGCGCTTTCTGCTCGGCGTGGCGGAGGCGGGATTCTTTCCCGGCATCGTCTATTACCTCACGCGCTGGTTTCCGCAATCGGCACGCGCGCGTGCGCTCGGTGTCTTTTATTTTGGCGCGCCGCTCGCGTTCATCTTCGGCAGTCCGCTGTCGGGCTTGTTGCTCGATCTGCATGGCGCGCTCGGTTTTGCGGGCTGGCAATGGCTGTTCGTGGTCGAAGGCGGGTTGGCGTCGATCGTCGGCGTGTGGGCGTTCTGGTATCTCGACAACGAGCCGTCGAAGGCGAAATGGCTGCGCGACGACGAGCGCCAGTTGCTCACCGCGCGCATCGAACATGATGCACGCGCGGCCGGCTCGCACGGACCGCATAGCGTGCTCGGCGCGCTGGTCGACGTGCGCGTGCTGATTCTTTCGAGCGTCTACTTCCTCATCCAGATCGCGGTGTATGGCGTGATCTTCTATCTGCCGCAACAGGTCGCGGCGCTCCTCGGCACGAAAGTCGGCCTGCAAGTCGGCCTCGTGACCGCGATTCCGTGGCTGTGCGCCGTCGTCGTGACGTGGTTCGTGCCGCGCTACGCCGATCGCACCGGCTTGCATCGGCGGCTCGCGGTGACGCTGCTCGTGATCGCCGGCGCGGGCATCGCGGTGTCGGGGCTCGCGAGCCATCCGCTCGTCTCGATGATCGCGCTCTGCTTCGCCGCGAGCAGTTTCATCAGCGCACAGCCGCTCTTTTGGACCTTCCCGACGCGTTATCTCGCCGGCGCAGCGGCCGCGGCCGGTATCGCGCTGATCAATTCGCTCGGCAGCCTGGGCGGCTTCGTCGCGCCGATGCTGCGCACGGCGGCGGAGCAGGCGTATGCATCGAAGAGTGCGGGGCTCGTCGTGCTCGGCGTGGCGAGCGTGCTGGCGGCGCTCGTGATCGTCGTGTTCGTGCGCCAGCCGAAAGCCGCCGATTTTGCGCGGCAAAGCAAAGCCGCCAAAGCGTCATAACCACACATCCTACAAACGGAGTCCGATCATCATGTCCATGCCAACCATCCGGCAAGTGCGCGCCTTCACCGTCCGGGGCGGCGGCGCCGATTATCACGACCAGGGCGCCGGCCACTGGATCGACGATCACATTTCCACGCCGATGGCCCGCTACCCCGAGTATCGCCAGAGCCGCCAGTCGTTCGGCATCAACGTGCTCGGCTCGCTCGTCGTCGAAATCGAAGCAAGCGACGGCACTGTCGGCTTCGCGGTGACCACAGGCGGCGAAGTCGGCGCGTTCATCGTCGAGAAGCATTTGGCGCGCTTTCTCGAAGGCCAGCGCGTGACCGACATCGAGAAGATGTGGGACCAGATGTACTTCGCGACGCTCTACTACGGGCGCAAGGGCATCGTGCTGAACGCGATTTCGGGCGTCGATCTCGCGTTGTGGGATCTGCTCGCGAAGGTGCGCAAGGAACCGGTGTTCCAGTTGCTCGGCGGACCCGTGCGCGACGAGCTGCAGTTCTACGCGACGGGCGCGCGCCCCGATCTCGCGAAGGAGATGGGCTTCATTGGCGGGAAGATGCCGTTGCAGCACGGTCCTGCCGAAGGCGAGGAAGGGTTGGCGAAGAACATCGCGAAGCTCGCGGACATGCGCTCGAAAGTCGGCGACGACTTCTGGCTGATGTTCGACTGCTGGATGAGCCTCGACGTGACCTATGCGAAGCGCCTGGCGAACGCCGCGCGCGAACACGGCCTGAAGTGGATCGAAGAAGCGCTTCCTCCAGACGATTATTGGGGTTACGCCGAACTGCGCCGCTCGGTGCCGCGCGGCATGATGGTGACGACCGGCGAGCACGAGGCGACGCGCTGGGGCTTTCGCATGCTGCTCGAGATGGGATGCGCAGATTTGATTCAGCCGGACGTGGGCTGGTGCGGCGGCATCACGGAGCTCATCAAGATTTCGGCGCTGGCGGACGCGCATAACGTGCTCGTCGTGCCGCATGGCTCGTCGGTGTACAGCTATCACTTCGTCGTTACGCGTCACAACTCGCCGTTCGCCGAGTTCCTGATGATGGCGCCCAAGGCCGATGAAGTCGTGCCGATGTTCACACCGCTTCTGCTCGACGAACCCGTGCCCGTGAACGGCCGCATGAAGGTGCCGGAGACGCCGGGCTTCGGCGTGCGGCTGAATCCGGAATGTGCGTTGACGCGGCCTTATTCACACTGAGGAAAACATCGTGTTGCTTGAAGACAAGGTCGTAATCGTCACCGGCGGCTCGCGTGGTATCGGACGCGCGATCGCGGTGGCCTGCGCGAAGGAGGGTGCGGACGTCGCGCTCAATTACTGGGGCGATAACGACAAATCGTATGGACGGCTTTCGGCGGTCGAGGAAGTGGTCGGCGAAATCGAGGCGCTGGGGCGTCGCGTGATCGCGGTCGAAGGCAACGTCGCGGAGCGCGAGACGGGCATCGAGCTCGTGCAGCGAACGGTCGATGCGTTCGGACACGTCGACGTGCTCGCAAGCAACGCAGGCATCTGCCCGTTTCATGCGTTTCTCGACATGCCCGCATCGGTCTACGAGACGACGGTCGCGGTCAATCTGAACGGCGCGTTCTACGTGACGCAGGCGGTCGCGAACCAGATGAAGGCGCAGGGGACGGGCGGCGCGATCGTCGCGACGAGTTCGATCAGCGCGCTCGTCGGCGGCGGCATGCAGACGCACTACACGCCAACCAAGGCAGGCGTGCATTCGCTGATGCAGTCGTGCGCGATTGCGCTTGGGCCTTACGGCATCCGCTGCAACTCGGTAATGCCGGGCACGATCGCGACCGACCTCAATGCCGACGATCTCGCCGATACGTCGAAGCGCGAGTACATGGAAAAGCGCATCCCGCTCGGCCGGCTCGGCGCCCCCGACGACGTTGCGCAATGCGTGGTGTTTCTCGCCTCCGATCGCGCGCGCTATGTGACAGGCGCGTCGCTGCTCGTCGATGGCGGCTTGTTCGTCAACCTGCAGTAAGCGATGCCGCCGAGTATTTGCGCAACAGCGCGATGAAGTATTCGGCGGGCTCGCTCAGCGTTTCATGTTTGCGGCGCAAGAGGCCGAAGCCCGAGAGACTCTTGCCGATCTCGATGGGCAATTCGATCAGCAAGTGTGCGCGCAAATAATCGCGCACGACGGATTCAGGCAGCATCGCGACGGCGTCGCTGTTTTGCAGCAGTTGAAGCGTGGCGAAGATCGATGCGCATTCGACCACGTTCGACGGTGACGAAAGCCCTGCGCGTGCGAGTTCTTCTTCGAAGAGGCCGCGCGCCGGGCTCGTGATTGGTTGCAGCACCCAGGGCCACGCGATGAGCGAGTCGAGCGAGAGAGGCGCCTTGCCCGCGAGCGAATGCGATGCGCGCACGACGAGCCGCATCGCTTCGCGCGCGAGCGGCTCGAAATCGAAGTCGTTGTGTTGCAGCGGTGTGGTAAGGCGTCCGAGCGCAAGATCGACTTCGCGGCGATGCAGCAGTTGCACGACCTGGTCGCTGGTTTCGCCAAGGATGCGCACGTTGAGGAGCGGCCGCTCGGATTTCAGCTCGGTCACCGCCATCGCCAGAACATCGGGGGCCGCGCCCATGATCGCGCCGACCGTCAACTGGCCGTGGCCGCCGCGTCGCTTGCTGTCGAGGTCGGCAGCGAAGCGCGTCAGGTCCGCAAGCGAGCGGCGCGCGTACGCCAGCGTCGCAGTGCCCAGCGGCGTGGGCTGCATGCCGCGTGCGTTGCGCTCGAAGAGCAGGAAGCCGAAGGCCTCTTCGATGTCGGACAGCATGCGGCTCGCGCTCGGCTGCGCGACATTGATCGCATCGGCGGCCTGGTGCAGATTGCGGGCGTCGTCGAGCGCGACGAGCAGCGCGAGGTGCTTGAATTTGAGGCGGTTGACGAGTGCAAGCGGGGAGACGTTTTCGTTCATTGCGGCGCGCTCGAGCGATACGGTTTTGCGATCGGCCAATCCTGCAATCGGATTGTGATGTTATCGGTCGGCGCATTATAGTCGCAGCACAAGAGCCTGGATAAACATACTTTCAACGGTCGAAAAAACGATCAAAGGGCGGCCCGCAATGGAGACACTTGCGTTTCGAATGACGCTCAAGCCGGGCAAACGCGATGAATACGAACGGCGCCATCGCGAGATATGGCCCGTGCTCGCCGACGCGCTCGTCGCTGCCGGCATTCGCGATTACTGGATCTTTCTCGACGAATCGACGAACCATCTGTTTGCCACGTTCAAGCGCGAAGCATCGCATTCGACCGATGCGCTGCCGCAACTTCCGATCATGCGCAAATGGTGGGATTACATGGCCGAGCTGATGGAGACGAACGCGGACAATTCGCCCGTCACGACGCCGCTCGTTCCTGTCTTTCATCTTCCCTGAACCTGTCTTTCATCGAGCGGCACGAGGGCACCAACATGCAGGTTGTCGATCCGCATATTCACCTGTGGGACTTGAAGACGCATCACTATCCGTGGCTCGCGAATCCTCAGACGTCGTTCGTCGGCGATGCGCGGGACCTGAAGCACGATTACCTGATCAGCGATTTGCTGCGTGAGGCAGGCGAGGTCGAGGTACTCAAGGTCGTGCACGTCGATGCGAATCACGATCCGGCCGATCCAGTCGAAGAGACGCGCTGGTTGCAAGGCATCGCCGACGGGGAAGGGCGCAGCATGCCGAATGGAATCGTCGCGTATGCGGATTTGTCGGCGGATAACGCCGAGGCCGTGCTCGAAGCGCATGCGGGTTTCCGCAATATGCGTGGCATTCGGCAGATTCTCAACGTGCATGAGAAGCCGCTTTATGACTACGTGGGGCGTCATTACATGCGTGAGCCCGCGTGGCGCCGGAACTTTGCGTTGCTCAAGCGGCACGCGATGTCGTTCGATATGCAACTATATCCGTCGCAGATGGGAGATGCTGCGGCGCTTGCGCATGAACATCCCGAGACGCAGTTCATCGTGAATCACGCGGGCATGTTTGCCGACCGGACGTCGCCGCAGGGTTATCGCGCGTGGCGCGAAGGCATGCGCACGCTTGCCGCTTGTGAAAACGTCGCGGTGAAGATCAGCGGCCTCGCGATGTTCGATCACGCGTGGACCGTAGAGAGCTTTCGGCCGTATGTGCTCGAAACCATCGATACGTTCGGCTGCGAACGCGCGATGTTTGCATCGAACTTTCCGGTGGACCGGTTGTTTGGTTCCTACGGCGCGCTTTGGAGCGCGTATGCGTCAATAGTTGCAGACGCAACCGATAGCGAAAAGGATGCGCTCTTCAGGCGCAACGCGGAACGCATTTACCGCATCTAGCGCAACTTCGTTGCGTGGGGCCGGAGTAAGGCCCTAAAGGGCCAACTCTGGCCGACACGGAGACAGCATGACAGACAACAAACCGCCGCGGCTTGAACTGCGGCATGCGAGCAAGTCGTTCGGGCGCGTGCGCGCACTCGGCGACGGCAGCCTGCAACTATGGCCCGGCGAAGTCCATGCATTGCTCGGTGAGAACGGCGCGGGCAAGTCGACGCTCGTCAAAATTCTCGCAGGTGTGCACCAGCCGGACTCGGGCGAACTGCTCGTCGAAGGCATCGCGCGACGTTTCGCCAATCCCGCCGAGGCGCGCGATGCCGGGCTCGCTGTGATCTACCAGGAGCCGACGCTCTTCGCCGATCTCTCGATCGCGGAGAATATCTACATGGGCCGCCAGCCGCGCGATGGACTGCGCCGCATTCGTTATGACGAGATGAATCGCGAAGTCGATGCGCTGCTTTCTACGCTCGGCGTCAACCTGCGCGCGGAGCGACTCGTGCGTGGTTTATCGATTGCGGATCAGCAGGTGGTGGAGATTGCGAAGGCGCTGTCGCTGAATGCAAACGTGCTGATCATGGACGAACCGACGGCCGCGCTGTCGCTGCCCGAAGTCGAGCGCCTGTTTGCAATCGTGCGCGCGCTGCGTGAACGCGACGTCGCGATCCTTTTCATCACGCATCGGCTCGACGAAGTGTTTGCGCTGACGCAGCGCATGACGATCATGCGCGATGGCGTGAAGGTCTTCGACGCACTCACCGCCGACATGACCATCGATGCGATCGTCAGCAAGATGGTCGGCCGCGATCTCGACACGTTCTATCCGAAAGCCGATGTGGCACGCGGCGAAGTGCGGCTGTCGGTGCGCGGTCTCACGCGCGAGGGTGTGTTCAAGAACGTTTCGTTCGACGTTCACGCGGGCGAGATCGTGGCTTTGGCGGGGCTCGTCGGCGCGGGGCGCAGCGAAGTGGCGCGGGCGATTTTCGGGATCGATCCAGTCGATGCAGGCGAGGTCAGGATCGCGGGCAAACCGCTCGCGCTGGGCAAGCCAGCGACAGCCGTTCGCGCGGGCCTCGCGCTCGTGCCGGAGGATCGTCGCGCGCAAGGACTCGCGCTTGAGTTAAGCATCGCGCGCAACGCATCGCTCACAGTGCTCGGCAGGCTCGTTAAGCACGGGCTGATCAGCGCGAAAAGCGAATCGACGCTCGCCGCCGATTGGGGCAAGCGTCTTCGCCTCAAGGCGAGCGATCTCGATGCACCGGTCGGCACGCTCTCAGGCGGCAATCAGCAGAAGGTCGTGCTCGGCAAGTGGCTCGCGACGAACCCGAAGGTACTGATCATCGATGAACCGACGCGCGGCATCGATGTCGGCGCGAAGGCGGAGGTGTATCGCACGCTCGCGGATCTCGTGCGCGAAGGCATGGCGGTGCTGATGATTTCGAGCGAACTGCCCGAAGTGCTCGGCATGGCCGATCGCGTGCTCGTGATGCACGAAGGCCGCATCAGCGCCGATATCGCGCGCGCCGATGCGAATGAAGAACGCGTGATGAGCGCCGCATTGGGCGCATCGCCGCAAGCCCTGGGACGCGCAGCATGACACGACATTCCTCAACTATGCCCGCGATGCACGCGCCGAAACACAAGCGCCCGAACCTTCTCGGCGGACTAGCAAGAAGCCGCGAAGCGACGCTCTTTGCGGTGCTGATCGCGCTTGTCGCCGCGACGGCTGCCGTGAAGCCCGAGTTCCTCAATCTGCAAAATCTGCGGGACGTCCTGCTCAATGTGTCGATCATCGGCTTGCTCACGGCGGGCATGACCGTCGTGATGCTGATGCGGCATATCGACTTGTCGGTGGCGTCGGTCGTTGGAGTGAGCGCGTATGCGGTCGGCAGCCTCTTCGTGATGTTTCCGCAGATGCCGGTGATCGTCGCGATGCTCGCGGGCATCGGCATCGGTCTTGCGATTGGCGCGGTGAACGGCGTGCTCATTACGTTCGGTCGCGTGCCGTCGCTCGTCGCCACGCTCTCCACACTCTACATCGTGCGCGGCGCTGATTATGCGTGGGTCCACGGCGGCCAGATCAACGCAACGAGCCTGCCCGATGCGTTCGCGCTCATCGCGACGGGATCGCTCTTCGGCGTGCCGAACCTCGTATTGATCGCGCTCGTCGTGCTCATCGCGCTTTCGGTGTATCTGAAGCAATATCGCGGTGGACGCGAGCATTACGCGATCGGCTCGAATCCGGAGGCCGCACGGCTCGCGGGGATTCGCGTCGAGCGCCGCGTGATGATCGGCTTCCTGCTGTCGGGCGCGATCGCCGGTCTTGCCGGGGTGCTGTGGCTTGCGCGCTTCGGCACCGTCGATGCCAGCACGGCCAAGGGCATCGAACTGCAGGTGGTCGCTGCAGCGGTCGTGGGCAGTGTCGCGATCACGGGCGGCGTGGGCACGGTGACCGGCGCGACGCTCGGCGCGCTCGTGCTCGGCGTGATCAACATCGCGCTTGTCGTGCTGCGCGTATCGCCTTTCTGGCAGCAAGCGATTCAAGGCGCGTTGATCGTCGCGGCGATCACGCTCGATACGCTGCTTGCCCGCTCCGTCGCAAAACGCATGATGAGGAAACGCGATCATGGCTAAACCCGATTCCGCTCTGTCCACCACGAAGCGCCGCCACCTGCAATGGGAAGCGATGCTCGTGATCGTGCTCGCCGTCTCGCTGATCGGCGGACGCGTGCTCTCGCCGATGTTCCTCTCCGGCGCCAACCTCTCCAACATGCTCGCGGATTTCACCGAGATCGCGCTGATCGCCTTGCCGATGACGCTCATCATCATCGCGGCGGAGATCGATTTGTCGGTGGCGTCCGTGCTCGGTGCATCGAGCGCGCTGATGGGCGTGCTGTGGCACATGGGGTTGCCGATGCCGCTCGTCATCGCGATCGTGCTCGTTGCCGGCACGCTGGCCGGGCTGCTCAACGGCCTCGTGATCGTGCGCTTCAACCTGCCGTCGCTCGCGGTCACGATCGGCACGCTCGCGCTGTTTCGCGGGCTCGCCTACGTGCTGCTCGGCGATCAGGCCATCGCGGATTTTCCGGCGTCGTACACGGCGTTCGGCATCGAAACGATTGCGGCCACCTTCCTGCCGATGCCGTTCATCCTTGTGATACTCGGCGCCATCGTCTTCACGGTGCTGCTGCAGGCGACGCCCTTTGGCCGCAGCCTCTATGCGATCGGCGCGAACCCGGTGGCCGCGCAGTTTTCGGGCATCGACGTCGCGCGCACCAAGCTCAGGCTCTTTATGCTTTCGGGCGCGATGGCGGCGCTTGCGGGCGTCGTCTACACGCTGCGCTTCACGAGCGCGCGCGGCGACAACGGCGAAGGCTTCGAGCTCTCGGTGATCGCGGCGGTGCTGTTCGGGGGCGTGAGCATTTTTGGCGGACGCGGATCGATGATCGGCGTGCTGCTGTCGCTGCTCATCATCGGCGTGTTGCGCAACGCGCTGACGCTCGCTGACGTATCGAGCGAAACGCTCACCATCGTGACCGGCGCGCTGCTGCTTTCGTCGGTATTGATCCCTAACCTCGTCGCGCGCTGGAGGGCGACGCGTGAAAAGCGCTTGATGGCGCAAACGCTTTAAGGAAGTTTTTCATAACCGCGCGTCGAAGACTTCGTAGAAGCCGCGCGCGACATCAGGAGACTCAGCACATGTTCAGACCATTACGATCGATCCGCCAGCCGGTGCTGGCCGCTGCGTTGCTGGCGGCGTGCGTGGCGATGACGGCCAACGCTGCCGAACTCAAGAGCGGTCTCAAGATCGCCTTCGTGCCCAAACAGATCAACAACCCGTATGAAGTGATCGCCGACGATGGCGGCATGGCGGCCATCAAGGAGATGAAGGGGCAGGGCAAGGTGGTGGGGCCCTCGGATGCGGGTGCGTCGTCGCAGGTGTCGTACATCAACACGCTCATCACGCAGAAGCAGGACGCGGTCGTGATCGCAGCGAACGATGCCAACGCGGTCGTGCCGTATCTGAAGAAGGCGATGTCGCAAGGGATCAAGGTTGTGACGTTCGACTCCGATACCGCGCCGGAAGGCCGTCAGATCTTCGTGAACCAGGCCGATTCGGAATCGATCGGACGCGGACAGATCCAGTTGCTCTCGAAGCTCGTCGGCGGCGAGGGCGAGTTCGCGATTCTCTCCGCGACGCCGAATGCGACGAACCAGAACACGTGGATCAAGTGGATGCAGGAGGAATTGAAGAAGCCCGAGTATGCGAAGCTGAAGCTCGTGAAGATCGCTTATGGCAATGACGATGATCAGAAGTCGTTCGTCGAGACGCAGGGCTTGTTGCAGGCTTATCCGAACCTGAAGGGGATTGTGGCGCCGACGTCGGTCGGGATCGCGGCGGCGGCGCGTTATATCCAGTCGTCGCCGTCGAAGGGCAAGGTTGCGGTGACCGGGCTCGGCACGCCGAACCAGATGCGCGCGTTCGTGAAGAACGGTACCGTGAAGGCTTTCCAGTTGTGGGATCCGGGTCAACTCGGCTATCTCGCAGCGTTCGCGGCGGCTAATCTCGCATCGGGGACGATCTCGGGCAAGGAAGGTGAGTCGTTTGAAGCGGGCAAGCTCGGCAAGCGTACGGTCGGCAAGAGCGGCGAAGTGATTCTCGGACCGCCGACTACGTTTGATAGCGCGAATATTGATAGTTTCAATTTCTAGGCTGATTGAGCAGGCAAGCGGGTTGTTCCGGCTTACCTGTTGGCTTTTGCGTTTTTCCGGTGGCGGCGCTCCGTTAGCAGTTGAGATAGCTTGCAACTTAAGGACGGTGGTTTTCCCGCGCCGCAGCCTGTGGGAAATGTAGGGAAATGGATGCTTGACGGGGCGGTGGGGAACAAAATTTTCCCCACCCGCCCGCCGCCCGCAAACGCTTATGCGGCAGGCCGATTAATCACAGGGTGTGATGTACCCACAGCTGAGCGGACCACTCCCCTCACTTCACCGCCGTCCCACTCCGCAGCACCTGTACCGCCGTGGCCGACACGAACTCCGCCTGCACCGAATCGCCCACCTTCAAGTCCTTGAGCGAAACATCCGGCGAAACTTCGAATACCTCCGTACGTGAAGGCCCACGCATCGTGATCAGCCGCTTCTTCGCATCGATTTTCTGAATCGTCGCAAGGATCTGCACACTGCGCGCCGTCGCCGTCACGCCGCCCGAAGCAGGAATCACCGCCTCCGTCTCGACACGCTCGCGAATACCGTTCGACTTGACCTTCGTCGCGCGCACGAGCAGCGCATTGCGATACTGGATGTTGACCGTATCGCCGATACGCAGTTTCTTCACATCGCCGACCTCCGGATTCACCGCGATCTCGACGATACGTCCCTGCGGCCCCTGCAACGCGACGCTGTTCGTCGCCGGATCGATGCCGACGACATGCGCCTGCACCTCCGCAATCGCGGCAGCACCGCGCGCATCGGTACTCGCGCCCGATGCCGCGTCCTGCGCGAACGCCGGGTAAGCGAGCGCGAGCGTAGCAACAGCCACGCTGCGGACGAGGACCGCGTGCAGGACGCGTGATTGAGCTTGAAATGACATGCGGTGCTCCTTCGATGGAGGTGAGAGAAGATTTGGCGCCATGCCGCCTAGCGCCGTGATTTCGACAGCAAATGCCCCAGCCCGAGATTCGTTGCGATCTGCCAGATGTAGACGCGCGAGAAGCGCACGCCGAAGCGCCGCTCGATCAACGCGCGCAATCGCGCATTGGTCCACGCATCGCTTTCGAAGCCATGCTCGCGGGCCGAGCCTTTTAGCGCAGCCGCGATCCATTCGAGCGCCTGCTGGTCGAGCGCGGACGCGCGTCCACCGACGCCCATCTTCTGCAGCGCTTCGAGCCCGCCCGCCGATACGATCGCCTGATAGCGCTTGACCGTCTGCATCGACAGATGCAGACGCTCGGCGACGTCTTCGACCGATGCACCGTCGAGCAGCATCCTGCCGGCGGTCATTCGCCTCACGACGCTCGGAAGGTTTTCTGGTCGAGAAAGCATCTGCGCACTCGCCGTTGTGATTGCCTTGCATCGGACTGGCGCCGGTCATGAAGAGCGCCATGCCGCGAGTCGAAAGAAGCGCATTCCGTATTGCCGACGCCGATTTCCCGAAGCTCCTTACAGCATGTATCAATAAACGTTTTATCGGAGATTTGGGCAAATGGCATTTAAATTTTGTTCTTGAATTTTCATTTCATTTTTCCTATGGGTACCGCGTCAACGAATGAATTAAGCAGGTGAAAACGCTTAATGAAATGGATAGCGCTCGCGTTGCAAATTTGGCGTCAGTCACAAAATGTTCTTGGCATCGGCGAAAAACGTTTGTTAGCATCTATCAACAATCAAGCATAAGCTCGCTGTAAGCATCCATCCGCGCGAACGCTGAAAATCGCGCGTCTGCCCACGTTTTCCGAGGAACGTGTATGGCCGTGCTTCCCTGTCTGCCCGCTAGCCGGGACCTGCTGTTCGATTGACGCAGCACTTTCGGCCGGACCTCTGCCGAATCGGCGCAGCCATGCGCCGCCAGAATTCGATCGTATTTCTCTAAACGCCCTTTTCAAAAGGACGGGTAGATTCCTGCGCCTTTTTATTTGCGAAGATCGAATGGAAACCTGAAGGGTCGAGATGAACGCAATTCGACGAAGTGCACTCGAACTGTTGAGTCGAATATTCGCGCCATTGCTCGGTGCTTTATGCGCATGCCTGATCATGAGCAGCGCGGCGCATGCGCAGGCCGCGCCGGATGAGACGCGGGCAACCGCAAAGGAAGCGTTCATTTATGCGTATCCGATGCTCTTCAACTACAAGACGCTCTATCAGCAGACCGTCGACAAGCAATCGAATTCGTACGTTGGCGGCTTCGGGAGGTTCCGTCATTATTCGCAACCGTATGGTCCGCAGAACAAGGACATCGTCACGCCTAACAACGACACGCCCTATTCATGGGTGTGGCTCGATCTGCGCCACGAACCGTGGGTGCTGAGCGTGCCGGCGATTCCCGACAAGCGCTACTACGTGTTTCAGTGGATCGACCTCTTCACGTACAACTTCGCGTACGTCGGATCGCGCACGACGGGTGAGAAGGCAGGTCACTATCTCTTCGCCGGACCGCACTGGAACGGTGAGACTCCGCCGGGCATCGACCGCGTGTTCCGCTCGGAAACGGATTTTATCGTCGCGCTCGGGCGTACCGCGCTCGATGGTCCGTCGGATGTCAAGAACGTGCAGCGCATCCAGCAGCAGTACAAGGTCGCGCCGCTTTCCGCGTTCGAGCACAAGGCGCCGCCGCCGCCCATGCCCGCTGTCAGCTTTCCGAAGTGGGACGAGGCGCGCGCGACGTCCATCGATTTCATTGCTTACCTGAACTTCCTGCTGCAATTCACGCAGCCGGCGAATGCGTCTGAAGTGGCGCTGATGCAGCGCTTCGAGAAGATCGGCATCGGCGCAGGCAGGCCTTTCGATGCCGCGAAGCTCGATGCACCGACGCGCGACGCGATCGCGGCTGGCGTGCAGGACGGCAAGGCCGCGCTGGCCACGTCGATAAAGGCGACGACGAGTTCCTACGATCTCTTCGGCACGCGCGAGGAGATGAAGAACGACTACATGAAGCGCGCCGTCGCGGCCGCGATGGGCATCTACGGGAATACGAAAGACGAGGCGGTCTACGTCGGCTATCACGAGGACGCTGAGCACAGGCCGCTCGTTGGCACGCAGCCTTACGTGCTGCATTTCGACAAGAAAGACCTGCCGCCCGCGCGCTTTTTCTGGTCGATGACGATGTACGAACTGCCAGGGCGCGGTCTCGTCGCGAATCCGATCAATCGCTATTCGATCGGCGATCGCACGCGGGGCCTCAAGTACGGCGCCGATGGCTCGCTCGATCTCTACGTGCAGCACGTCTCGCCGGGCAAGGATAAGGCGTCGAACTGGCTGCCCGCG
This sequence comes from Caballeronia humi, assembly GCF_001544475.1. Classification (GTDB taxonomy): domain Bacteria; phylum Pseudomonadota; class Gammaproteobacteria; order Burkholderiales; family Burkholderiaceae; genus Caballeronia; species Caballeronia humi. The sequence goes on from NZ_FCNW02000007.1 coordinate 95,781, forward strand.
CCGGCCGGCGCCTACACGGTGATCATGCGCATCTATGGTCCGGAGGCACCGGTCTTCGACGGCAGCTGGCAGATCGTCAAGCCGGTCAAGGCGGGCGGTTGATCGAATGAAACCACGCACGCACTCTGGCTCGAATCCCAACCGATGGCCCGGGAGGTCGTCATGAACGCATGGTGCTCAACATCGAAGGCGGCAATCGTGACGACGGCGGTATCGGCGGCGCTCGTCGCATCGATGCCGCTCCATGCAACCGAAGGCGGCATCGGCCGGCCGATCACCGGCCAGCAGGTGACGCCTTACGCGGGCGTCGTGCCGCCGACCTCCGACTGGATCGTCACGCTGACGACGATCTTCTACGAAGGCAAGCTCGGCGCGAGCAAGACGATTCCGATCGCGGGCACGGTCACGGCGGGTCTCGACTACAACGTCGTCTACGTGCAGGCGAACCTCATCAAGACCTGGGGAATCACGGCGGGCGGCTGGAACTTCGCATCGTCAATCGGTGTGCCGGTGCAGTACACGAACGCGTCGTCGTTCAACGGCATCCTGCCCAACGACCACTCGACCGAGTTCGCCGACCTCTTCTTCGTGCCGGTCATCGCGGGCTACCACCTGACGAAGACCGACCACATCGCGTTCAGTGTGCAGATGTATGCGCCGAGCGGCGCGTACAACGAGAACCGCCTCGCGAATGCCGGACAAAACACGTGGACGTTCATCCCGACCGTGTCGTACACGAAGCTCTTCCCGGCGCAGGACGTGGAACTGTCGGTGAACTACGGCGTGAACTTCTACACGACCAACAACGCGACTGATTACCACAACGCGCCGCTCTCCGTCCTCGACGTGCTCGCGCTTAAACGCTTCAAGGGCGGCTGGGGCGTGGGCGTCGTGGGCGGCTGGATCCAGCAGCTCGGCGACGACACCGGCGGCCTCGCGGACCGTCTGGGCGGAGCGAGCGGCAACTCGGTGGGCTTGGGGCCGATCGTGACGTGGGCGGGCAAGGTCGGCAAGACGCCGGTATCGGCGGCGTTTCGCTGGGTGAACGAAGTCGAGGCGCACAAGCGCCCGCGCGGCAACGCGGTGCAGCTATCGGTCAGCGCGACCTTCGAGTGAGAACACGTAAAGGAGCCATCATGAACACAACGACGAACGGGGCAACCTCACGGCCGATCGCCGAACGCATCACCCGCGCGCTCGTACGCGCAGCGGCCGCCGATGGCGTGCTGCCCTACGTGAGATTCCACGCGATGTTCGAGCGCACGGTGCCGCTCACCGAGCGATATCGCGTGCTGGAGAGCGCGGTGCGCACGCTCGCGGATGTATCGGCGGTGGATTACGGCGTGCTGCTCGCCTGCGACAACGGCCTGCCCGGCCCCGACTTCTTCCAGCGCTTTCGCAAATTTCGCAACGGCGAATATGCGGCGGTGGTCGGATCGTCGCCGCTTCAGTACGTGACGATGAAGCAGAAGCGGCTGATTGCATCGGCGGAACGCGCGCGCGTCTATGAGCACGCGCGCGAGCAGGCGGGACGCACGGAAAGGGCGTGCGCGTAAAGGCAAATCGCAGGGAACAACGCAGCCACCGCCCGCGCCGATAACACGGGGCCCCGGGATGCCTGTTGACAGCCTTCGTTCAAAACCGCGTCACACGCGATAAAACTCGATGTCCTGCCCCGCGTGAACCGCACGCTTGAGCCACTCGGGCATATCGCCGACGCCGTCCCACGTATCGCCGCTGGCGTTCCTGAATGCGGGCGTCGCGCCATTCTCGGCGCGCGGCAGGGAAGGCATTTGCGGCATAGGCCGCTTGGGCAGGCCGTTGCCGTTGGCTTTCGAGGGAATGGGTGCCGCCGCCACGGGTGCTTCGGCCAGTGCCTCGGCCAGCGCGGTTTCGGTAATGCCGAACTCAGCCATTCGGCTGCGTAAATAGGCAATGATGCTGTCTCGCTTTCTTTCGTCCACGGCTGTCCTGATTCAGCTTTTTAACTTTCTGGAGGGCGAACCGATATCCCGCGCGGACCGGGCGGTTCGATGAGTTAAGTGATTTTTACAAAGCGTGGCGCGCGGCGAACCGCGCGTCAATTAGTGTAATACCGCAAATGCCGAAATACCCCGAAAAAGGGACGGCGGCGCTCTGGCACGGCTGGCGGGCGTTGCGAAAGACAGGCACGTAAAGGGTGCTTTTTACGAAATCCGGGAAGCCGGCCAGCGACACCAAGGCGCTTCAAAACCTCGATGTGTTCTATTGTATGCCGCTTATTGTAAGCGCTAAATCGATTCTAGCGATTATGTTGTTCACCCGGCAATTCGGCGCCATGCGCGCGAATCGCCGCAATCAATTCTGCCGTCGTGATTTCATAGCGCACTTCACGGTGAATGCCGGCTTTGCGTTCGTCGATTTCGATCAGCACAACAGCCTTGCCGTCCTCCGCCGGCACGAGGCGCAGCGTGCGCAATTCCTGTCCGCTTGCTTCGTCCAGCTCCGTCAGCAAGGTCATCGATCCTGTGGCGGCACTTATCGGCATCAGCATTCTCCGTTCCGTTTCCGTTTGTTGTCGTGGCCGCCGCGCCGTGCATGCACGCTGAGCGTGCGCGTGAGTGGCACATGATGGCCACATGAGTGGCGCGCCGATCCCATTTGTCCTACCCAAGGCGGCCATCTCATTATTGCTTGCCAAAACTCCGCGCGTCCAGCGCCGCGCGGAGTAAAAGGCGTCGGCGCGCGCTCAGTTCGCGCGTGCGAGCGTTGCGTGCGCTGCCGCAGTGATCTCGAACGAATGCAGGCGCGCGGCATGATCGAAGATCTGCGCCGTGACGATCAGCTCGTCGGCCTGCGTCTGTTCGATCAGCGACGCGAGTCCCGCTTCCACGTCTTCCTGCGTGCCGACCACCGAGCACGCCAGCGAATGCTCGACGCCCGCGCGCTCGGCCTCGCTCCACGCGATGTCGCGCCTGGGCGGCGGCAACTGGCCGGGCGTGCCGCGCCGCAGGTTGATGAACTGCTGCTGCAGCGAGGTGAAGAGCAACTCGGCTTCGTCGGTGGTGTCGGCGGCGAAGACGTTCACGCCGACCATCGCGTAAGGCTTCGCGAGCGTCTTCGAGGGCTTGAACTGCGCGCGATAAACCTGCAGCGCGGTGAGCAGGTAATCGGGCGCGAAGTGCGACGCGAACGCGAACGGCAGCCCGAGCGCGGCGGCGAGCTGCGCGCTGAACAGCGACGAGCCGAGCAGCCAGATCGGCACGTTCAGGCCCGCGCCCGGCACCGCGCGCACGCGCTGGCCTTCGACGGGATCGGCGAAATAGCGCTGCAGTTCGACGACGTCGTCGGGGAAATTGTCCGCGCTGCCTTGGAGGTCGCGGCGCAACGCGCGGGCGGTCGTCTGGTCGGTGCCGGGCGCGCGGCCGAGGCCCAGGTCGATGCGTCCCGGATACAGCGACGCCAGCGTGCCGAATTGCTCGGCGATCACGAGCGGCGCGTGGTTCGGCAGCATGACGCCGCCGGAGCCGACGCGAATCGTCTTCGTACCGCCGGCGATGTGGCCGATCACGACCGACGTCGCCGCGCTCGCGATGCCCGTCATATTGTGATGCTCGGCGAGCCAGAAGCGCTGGTAGCCCCATTTTTCGGCGTGCTGCGCCAGGTCGAGCGAGTGGCGGAAGGCGTCGGCGGCGGTCGAGCCGGCGGGAATCGGGGATAAATCAAGTACTGAGAAGGGGATCATTCGGCTGTCCGGTGGCTTGACGCTGCGAGGCGCGTGCGATGCGCGCTGCAATGCGTACTTAAAAGCCGATTGTGCCGAATGTCGCGAAAACCTGCCCATTGCGCGGGCGGTAGGGTTTTTCAGGCGAGGCGCGGATACCCCAGGCCGATCGCGGCGCGTTCGATCTCGAGGATCGATGCGTAATCGGCGGTGGGGTGGCGCACGAAACCCTTGAGTTTCAGGCGTGTCGCGAGCGACGGATTGGCGGAGACGGCATCGTCGAGGGCATCGGCGAGGAGGGCGGCTGCATCGGCCGGTAACGCGTTCGATGCGATGAACGGCAGCCCCGGTGTGCTCTTCGTCACGCCGATTTCACGCACGCCGGCCGCCAGTTCCGGCAGATGCTCGCGCACGAACGCGAACGTCACGCAGTCGATGGCGGCGACGTCCGCGCTCTGCTCGATCGCGAGCGCCCTGAGCGACGCCAGATGTCCGCCGGTTTTGTGCACCGAGGCGAAGAACCGCGAGCCGCGCGCGAGCGGCGCGACGGCGTCGCGCAGAAGGTTCATGCCGCTGTTCGAATCGTCGTCGTTGTAGGCGGCGCGCACGCCCCGGCAGGCTTCGAGCGATGGCGCATCTACGTGCGCGCCCGTCACGAGCACGCTGCGATAGGTGCCGTTCGTGCAGCCATCGACGGCGAAATCGGGCGTCGCGATGACGCGCACGCGGCCGTCGAGCGCGTGGACCAGCGGATAGCCACAGGTCTGCGAGAGCAGCAGATCGTCGCGCAGCCAGAAAGGTTCGAGCGCAGCGCCGGCATCGACGATTTCGAGCGTTTCGCCGTGCGCGGCGAGCCAGTCCGCGAGTTCCGTGTGAACGTGCGCGAGCAACGCGCGCCAGTCAGCGGCGAGAGCGGGCGTCACGTTGTACATCGGCAAGGCGGCGACCCAGTTCATAGGCGAGCTATCTTGAAAAACTGGAGCGGCTCCATGAGGTACTCGAGCGGGTGCATCATCCCGCAAGGCGATTCGAAGCATCGTTCGCGGTAGGCCGCGCGAACGTATCGCGGATGCGCGTGACGCGTGCAGCCGGAACCTTGTGACCCGCAAACGGATGCACGACCGGCGCGACCATCGCAAGCGCAAACCGCTTCAGCCACTCGCCATATCCCTGCACCACAAACCGCCCCGTCCGCTCGGCATAAGCCTCACGCCGCCGATGATAGACCGTCCCGAGCGCGAACCACGGCACGCCGGGCAGGTCGTGATGGACCGCGTGATAGTTGTTGTTCAGAAAAAGCAGCCGCCAGAACCATCCCGCTTCGTTGATGACGGTGCGCTGCGGCGCATCGGCGACTGCGCGGTGTTCGTGGAACGAGCGCACCGCGCCGAGCGCGAGCGCCGGATAGCCGACGCCGAACATGAACGCGAACCAGCGGATGCCACAGCGATGCTCCAGCCAGTAAACGAGCGCGGCGAGTAGCACGAGATGCAGCGCCCAGCTCGCCGCGACGCGGACGTCCCCGCGCGCGACTGCGACGGCGACGCCGCGCAACGCACCCGCAATCGAAAACGCCGGGCCGAGCAGCACGCGGCCGACGAGCGTATTGCGCAGCGCGAGCAACAGCCGCATCGTCGGGCCAGCCGATGCCCAGCGCTCCGGCGACACGAAATAGCTTTCCGGGTCGCGGGCGGGGTCGGTGAGATGATCGTCGTCGTGATGGCGCAGGTGCGACTCGCGATAAACCGCGTATGGAAACCACACGGCGAGCGGCGCGATGCCGAAGAGCGCGTTGACGAGCGGAGAACGCGTCGGGTGGCCGTGCAGAAGCTCATGCTGCAGCGACATGTACCAGCACGACAAAAGCGCCAGCGCTCCGAGCGCGAGCGGCATTCCAAGCGCCTGGGCGTTCAGCGCGACTCCGAACCATCCGCCATACACGCCCGCGATCAACAGCCACGTCGGCCATTCGCTGCGCCAGCGCATCGACGCGCGCATGCGCTGGATTTCCTGGCGTTGGGCGTCATCGAGGTAGAGGGACATGGGCAGTCGGAGTCATGGCGAGCCCAAATAGTAGCGACGCGCCCCGCCCGCCCCAACCAACGATTGCGCCTGACGATATGCCGCAGGCTGATAAAAGGCGTCGCGCGGGCATCGTTCGTGCTTTAACGATGCGTCCGCACGAGCGGACAAGCCGGCCGAAAAAGCTGGCTCCGATCACCGCCGAAAAGCGACGGGCACTCCGGAGAAAAGAAGGTCATGGCAGAACAGCAAGCCGGTTCCAATTCCCCCAACCTCAGCAGCGAAGAGCAGGATCAGGCCGCCGAGCATTCGATCCCGCAGGCGCTCGTCGTCCACGAAATCGTGCGCGAGGAGGGCGAAGCCGCGATGGACCGCACCGCCGCCGCGCTGATGTGGTCGGCGCTCGCGGCGGGGTTGTCGATGGGATTTTCGTTTCTCGTGCAGTCAATTCTCGAAAGCGCGCTGCCCGAGACGAGCTGGCGCGGTCTCGTGTCGAGTTTCGGCTACACGATCGGCTTCGTGATCGTGATTCTCGGCCGCCAGCAGCTTTTTACGGAGAGCACGCTGACCGCCGTGCTGCCCGTCCTCACGCGACGCGACCTGAAGACGCTTTTCAAAACGCTGCGCCTCTGGGCGATCGTGCTGTTGTTCAACCTGGTTGGCACGGTGATTTTCGCGGCGATCCTGCAAATCGACGGCGTGTTTTCACCGGAGGTCGACGATTCGCTCGCCAAAGTCGCGATGCTGCCGCTCTCCGGCAGCTTCGGCGTGACGGTCGTGCGCGGATTTTTCTCGGGCTGGCTGATCGCGCTGATGGTGTGGCTGCTCCCGAGCGCCCGCTCGGCGCGCCTGCTGACGATCGTGCTGATTACCTACACGGTCGCGGTGAGCAAGCTGACGCACGTGATCGCGGGATCGGTGGAGGCGTCGTACGCGGTAATGATCGGGGCGGCGACCATTCGTGACTACTTCGGCGTGTTTCTCGTGCCGACGTTCATCGGCAACATGATCGGCGGGATTTCGCTCGTCGCGATCATCAATCATGCCGCGATCGCGCCCGAGATCACGGGCATGCCGACGCGGCAGGATTGATTCGACGCTTATTTGTTGCTGCCCGCGCCGGTGCCGTAAAGGCCGTTGTTGAAACCGCCGGCGCCTTCGGTTTTGTGGCCTTTGCCGGCGGTGACGCCGCGATTCTTGCCGGCGGCATCCTGCGATTGCGGTTTCTGCGATTCGTGGACCGTCGCGTTCGCGGCGGCGGGTTGTGTGCCGGTCGCGGTGCTGCGGCTTTCCTGCTGCTCGGAGCCGCCGCCGCTCGTGATCTGCGCGAAGCCGTAGGTGCTGCACACCGCGATCGACGAAGCGAGCGCGACCGACACCACGCGGCGCTGCGTGACGAACCGGAGAATCGAATTGGAATGGGTCATGCGTGCTCCATGGAAGACGGCTAAAGGCCCTTCCGGTACAGCACGTTCAATGCCTGAAACCATTCCAGCAAGCGTACGCGCGCCGTCGCAACCGCGACGGCGCAACCTGGTCGCGCCGTGGCGCGAGATGGCGAAAGCGGCGGGTCAGGCCGCTTTCGCCCAAAGCCTGTTGGTCGTCTTTCGGCGCCCGGGCGTCGTGTCGCGCGGACCTTTGCCGACCGCGTCGAGCGCCGCGCGCAGCGACTCGATGCGACGCTTCTGCGCCGGCACGAGCGCGTGCCCGGCGCTGACGGCGTTCAGCCGTTCGCGCCAGTATTCGACGTTCAAGGTTCCCGATGACTGGTTGCTCATCGTTCTGAGCTGAGCGAGCGCGCGCTCGATATGCTGGAGTTCTACGTCGGCCATGGCCGAAGGCAGCAAACTGCCCGTGGTCTCGGTTTTCTTCTTTTTCATTTACTCGTCACCCTTCGAGCCACGCGGCGGAGGACGCTGAAAGCTCGTCCGACGCCGCGCAGGCACCCCGTTCGCCCGAACGCTCGTCGTCGTTCTGGGCGGCCCTTTGGTTCTGCGACCGTTATCAAAAATGTACGCAACGCAGGCGGGGGTGCACCGTCTGTCATCGCACATTGTTTCGCCGAAGGGCTATTGAGCAGCACAATGCTGTGCCGTGCGTCGGGTGCGATGCAAGGGTGAAAAAGGTCAGTTTTCGCCGGATTCGCGCGCTTTACCGCTGCGCTTGATCTGCGCTTCCATCGCGAGGTCGAGCTTGCTGACCTTGCGCGGCTTTTCGGGCTTGAGCGCGTTGACGAATGCGACGAAGTCGTCCATCGGCAGCGGTTGGGAGACTTTCTGGTCGCCGCTCGCCGCTCTGTCGACGAGGTAGAAGAGGCCGCCGCTCAGGCTGACGGCCGCATAGTGCGGATTGCCGCTACGCGTCTTGAGCCGTTCGACCGCGTTGATTGCCTTGGTGGAGCGCATGGTCTACGGGACTCAGGGCGCGCACTTCTTGCTGGCGCCTTCGATCCACATATTCGACGCGTGGCGCTGACCCGGATAGAAGCGATAGGTCGTTTCGCCGTTGTCGAAGCGGACCTTGACGACGTTCGAATCGCCAAATTCGAGCATCACGCCCTGCGGAATCGACGTTTTCTTGAAGGTGGCGTCATGTTTCTTCGCTTCGTCGCTGATGCATTGCACGATGCTGTCGACGTTATTCTGAGACGACGCCTTTTCCACTTCCGGTTGGCCGGCGTCTTCGTTATGGAAATAGGCGCACGCGTTGAGCAGAAGCGGCAGTGCGAGCGCGGCTACGAGTTTTTTCATGGTCCCTTTGCGTTGTTGACGATTTTCGCGATTGTCTCGTTCTGGACATGACATTAGAGCATAGCCCCCTTACGGTTTTGGCAGAAACGGGGCAGCAAGGGCCGCGCCCGCTTTCTGCTGCCTCACGCGTCGGGCGGCACGCCGAGCAGTTGCATCGTCCCTCCGACGACGCCTGCGAATACCGGCCCCGCCACCGTTCCGCCGTAATACGACGCGCCCGACGGCTCGTCGATCATCACCGCGACGATCACGCGCGGCTCGCTCATCGGCGCCATCCCGACGAACGACGCGCGATATTTGTTCTTCGCGTACGCGCGCCCGACCTGCTTGCGCGCCGTGCCCGTCTTGCCGCCGACGCGATAGCCTTCCACGTTCGCCGCGCGGCCCGTGCCTTCCGGGCCCATCGCCAGTTCGAGCATGGTGCGGATCGCGGCGGCCGTCGCGGGCTTCGTGACGGCGACTGGCGCATGGCGCTTGTCGTCGAGGACGAGCGTGGCGGGGTGGAAATGGCCGGTGCCGGCGTACGCGGTGTAAACCTGCGCAATTTGCAACAGCGACAACGAGAGGCCGTAGCCGTAGGCCATCGTCGCCTGCTCGATCGGCTTCCAGCGCTCGTAGGCGCGCAGCCGGCCGGTCGCGGCGCCGGGGAACGTCAGCTCGGGCGCGCTGCCGATGCCGTACTCGCGATACTTTTGCCACATCGTTTCAGGCCGAAGCTGCAGCGCGAGCTTGGTAAGCGCGATGTTGCTCGACATCTGCACCGCCTGCGAGACCGTGATCACGCCGTGATTCGACGTATCGTGGATCACGTTCGGACCGAGTTTGAAGCTTCCCGGCGACGTGTCGATGCGCGTATCCGGCCGCGCCTTGCCGAGATCGATTGAAAGCGCGGCGACGAGCGGCTTGATCGTCGAGCCGGGTTCGAAGGTGTCGGTGAGCGCGCGATTGCGCAACTGCTCGCCGGTCAGGCGCGCGCGGTCGTTGGGATCGAAGGTCGGATAGTTCGCGAGCGCGAGAATCTCGCCGTTGCGCGCATCGAGCACGACGACGCTTCCCGCTTTCGCCTGATGTTTCGTGATCGCGGCCTTCAGTTGCGCGTGCGCGAGCGCCTGGATGCGACGATCGATCGTCAACTGGATCTCTTCACCGTTGTGCGCGGGGTCCGATTCGCCGATTTCCGAGATGACGCGCCCGAGCCGGTCGCGGATCACCTCGCGCTGGCCCTGCTCGCCGGTGAGCCGGGCGTTCGCCGCGAGTTCGATGCCTTCCTGGCCGTTGTCCTCGTTATTCGTGAAGCCGACGATATGCGCCGCCGATTCGCCTTCCGGGTAGAAGCGCTTCGTGTCCGGCACGAGCGTAATGCCGGCGAGCGCCTTCCCGGCGACCTTGGTGGCGGTGTCGGCATCGACCTGACGCTTGAGCAGCACGAACGACCGGCCCGCGTTCACGCGCCGCAACAATTCTTTCGGCGGAATGTCGAGCAGCCGGGCGACATCGGGCGCGTGCTGGGTATCGAACTGCTTGGGCGACGCCCAGACCTCATACGTGGCAAGGCTCACGGCGAGCATCGCGCCGTTCCGGTCGACGATCCGGCCGCGCGTTGCCGTGAGTTCCAGCGTGCGCTGGTAGCGCTTCTGGCCCTCGTTGATGTAGAAATCCTGGTTGAGCACCTGGACCCATAGCGCGCGGCCCGCGAGCGCGATGAACGCGCAGGACATGAAAACGACGACGAGCGTCGAGCGCCACTTCGGCAGGCGGCTCGCGAGCATCGGATTCTGATGCGGCGTCTGATAAACGTCGCGGCTGGGCGTTTTATTCTTGTTGAGCATTGCGGATTCTTCAGGGCAGGCGGGCGAGCATTGCGTCGAGTTCAGACGAAGTGACATCGCCCGCCTCATCGGGCAGACGAATGCCGATTTCGTTTTGCAGCAGGTCGCGCATCTGCTGGACGGTCGTCAGTTCGCGCTGGCCGCCAGTCGCGCCGTGGATGTTCAGGCGGCGGTTGAACAAGCCGTAGCGCGATTCACCCGCGACGCGCGCGACCAGCAGGTTGTGCAGGAAAATCGATTGCGGGTAGGTGGATACGTAATGGTTCGCCACTTCGAAGTCGATGTCGAACTGCGGTTCGAGGTCGAAGCGATAGAGCGGCGTCCAGGCGTCGTTGAGCTTCACTTGCAGCAGGAAGTCGTTCTCACCGATGCTGTCGAGGCGGAAAGGTTCGTGCGGCGTCACCTGCTCACGGCCGGTTTCCAGCACGATCGGCGCGGTGAGCGTCACGCCGCCAAAGCCGACATCGGAGAGATAAGTGCGGCCTTCCAGATCGACCAGCAGTAGCATGTGCGTGCGCGCCGGCATTTCGGCATCCGTCCTGCCCCATACGACGCGCGCTCCAAGGCTGCGCGTGCGATACCCGAGCGCATCGAGGACGCCGCGAAAGAGCAGATTGTGTTCGTAGCAGTAGCCGCCGCGCCGCGCGCCGACGAGTTTCCGCTGGATCGATTGCGCATCCAGCTGGACCGGACGGCCGAGCAGCGGATCGAGGTTTTCGAAGGGAATCGCCTGCGGATGGAGCAGATGCAGCGCGTCGAGCGTCTCGATCGAGGCGTCGCGCGGGCCGTCGAAACCGATGCGGGCGAAGTAGGCGTCAAGGTCGATCGGAGAGGTTTTTGCGTTCATGTTCGAAGTCCTGCCCTTGAATAAGCGCGAGAAACGCGAGCGCCAAATGGCGCATATTTTACGACACGTAAGGTTAAAAATTACAAAATACCTACGGCACTCCGCTTGCTGCGAGCAGTCGTCGAGCCTTTATTGAACTGTGCCGCGCGAAACGAGGTCTTTCCTGATTCGAGTTTGGTTTGTCCGCTTCATCACTTCTTCACGGAAAACGCATCGCCATGCCAACGGATAAAGACCAACCCGCCGCGCCGCTTGCCGGCAAGCATCCGGCGCCGCCTTGCACGCTCGTGATCTTCGGCGCGGGCGGCGACCTGACGAAGCGCTTGCTCATGCCGGCGCTCTACAACCTCGCCTCCGACGGCCTGCTCGACGACAAGATGCAGATCATCGGCGTGAATCACGGCCAGCGTGAGACGAGCGAATGGCGCGACGAACTGTCCGAGTCGCTGCGCAAGTTCGCCGCCGACCGCGCGAGCACGTTCCACACATCGCAACTGAACGAGAAGGCGTGGGACTGGGTCTCGCAGCGGCTGCAGTACTTCGCGGGCGAGTTCGAATCGGACGAAACATTCAGCCAGCTCGCCCAACTCATCGCGACGATGAAAACCAGCAACGTCGTCTTCTATCTAGCCGTGACGGCGCGCTTTTTCAAGCCGATCGTGGAGCATCTCGGCCGCGCCGGGCTGCTGAAGGAAGAGGGCGGCAACTTCAGGCGCATCGTGATCGAAAAGCCGTTCGGCACCGATCTCGCCTCCGCGCGTGACCTGAATGCGCACATCCTCGGTTACGCGAGCGAATCGCAGGTCTATCGCATCGACCATTTTCTCGGCAAGGACACGGTGCAGAGTATTCTCGCCGTGCGCTTCGCCAACGCGCTTTTCGAGCCGATGTGGCGGCGCGAATACATCGATCACGTGCAGATCACGGCGGCCGAGACGATCGGCGTGGAAGGGCGCGGGCGCTTCTACGAGCAGACCGGCGCGTTCCGCGACATGGTGCCGAATCACCTGTTCCAGTTGCTCGGCATGATCGCGATGGAACCGCCGAACTCCTTCGATGCCGAGACCGTGCGCGACAAGAAGGCCGAAGTCTTCGACGCGATCCAGCCGCTCGGCGCACGCGACGTCGTGTTCGGGCAGTATGAGAAGGGAGCGGCGGGTCCGGGGTATCGGGAGGAGCCGGACGTCGCGCCGGAGAGCCGCACGGAAACGTACGCGGCGGCGCGTGTGTACGTCGAGAACTGGCGCTGGGCCGGCGTGCCGTTTTATCTGCGCACGGGCAAGCGGCTCGCGGCGCGGCGCACGGAGGTGTCGGTGCAGTTGAAGGCGGTGCCGTTCCGGCTGTTTCGCGACACACCCGTCGATGCGCTGACGCCCAACGTGTTGACGCTGCGCATCGATCCGGCGCACGGCACGACGTTCGATTTCAACGTGAAGGTGCCGGGGCCGGTGATGCAGGTCGGCGCGGTGCAGTCGTCGTTCAATTACGGCGACTTCTTCGACGAGCGGGCGAACGTCGGCTATGAGACGCTGCTGTACGACTGCATGCTCGGCGACGAGACGCTGTTTCAGCGCGCCGACAGCATCGAAACGGCGTGGGCCGCGGTTGATCCGGTGCTGCATCCGCAAGGCGCGCCGATCGACGTGCATGGGTACGCCGCCGGCAGCGAAGGTCCGGCGGAAGCGGACGCGCTGCTCGCGGCCGACGGGCGCGCGTGGCGGTCACTTATCGACAAAAGCAATAAGAAACAGGAGGACAAAGCGTGACAACCGGAAAGGGACATAAGAAAGTCGAGCGGATTCTGGCGATCGACGTAGGCGGGACGGGACTGAAGGCGGCGATCGTCAGCGCCGACGGGCACATGCAAACCGAGCGCCTGCGCGTCGAGACGCCTGCGCCGTACACGCCGGACGTGATCGTCGATGCGCTCGTGAAGCTCGTCGCACCGCTCGCCGACCCGCCGCCGACGCATATTTCGATCGGTTTCCCCGGCGTCGTGCGCAACAACCACGTGCTGACGGCGCCGCACTTCGGCAACGAGAACTGGCACGACATACCGCTCGCTGACATGATCGCAGAGCGCCTCGGCAACCCGCCCGTGCGCATGATCAACGACGCAGAAATGCAGGGGCTTGCCGCGATCGAAGGCCACGGCATCGAGTTCGTCCTGACGCTCGGCACGGGCGCGGGCACGGCGCTTTTCCGTGACGGCGAACTGATGCCGCATCTGGAACTCGCGCATCATCCGGTCGCGAAAAAGAAGACCTACGATGAATATATCGGCAACGCCGCGCGCGAGAAGGCGGGCGGCAAGCGCTGGAATAAACGGGTGGAGAAGATCATCGGCGTGCTGGCGTCGCTCGTGAATTACGACAAGCTATGGATCGGCGGCGGCAATGCGGCGCATCTCAAATTCGACCTGCCGCCGAACGTGGCGGTCGTCTCGAACGCGGCGGGCATCGAGGGCGGCGCGAAGCTCTGGCATCCGCGTTCGGTGCGCGAATCGCGGCAACTGCCAGCGGCCAACCTGCGCACGGGAGCGTTCGAATGAGTCCCTACCGTAAATACGGATTGCGCCCGGTGATCGGCGACGGCCAGGCCGCGTTCGATCAACTCGCGCAGATCGACCTGGTCATCACCGATTGCGACGGCACGCTCCTGCACACCGACAAGTCGCTCTCGGCCGCCGCTATCGATGCCGTGCGACGCCTGCACGCGGCGGGCGTCAAGTTCGCGGTCGCGAGCAGCCGGCCGGGCAAGGGCATGCGGCATATCGTCGAGGCGCTGGATGTGGACTTGCCGTTCGCGTCGTATAACGGCGGCAACATCGTCGCGCCGGGGTCGTGGGACGTGCTCGGCGCGCATAAGCTGCCGCGCGAGGCCGTCGAGACCGTGCTCGGGCGCCTGGCGGGCGAGGGCATCGACGCGTGGGTGTTCATCGGCGACAACTGGTATCTGACCAACCCCGCGGGCACCTATGTCGCGCTCGAGCGCCGCACAGTCGGCTATGACGGCGTGGTCGTGAAGCGCTTCGACGAGCTGGATCTCGCGGCGGTCGACAAGATCGTCGGATCGACGGCGGACGAGCCGCTGCTCGCGCGCATCGAGCACGAATTGCAGGCGACGCTGCACGGCCAGGCGCTCGCCGCGCTCTCGCAGACCTACTATCTCGACATCACAAGCGTGCTCGCCAACAAGGGCGAAGCGGCGCGCGAGCTGTCGCGACATGCGGGCGTGCCGCTCGGGCGCGTGGCGGTGCTGGGAGACATGTCGAACGATGTCCCGATGTTCGATGTCGCGGGGCTCGCGATCGCGATGGGACAGGCGTCGGAGGCCGTGCAGGCGCGGGCGTGCCTGGTGTCGCCGAGCAACGATGAAGAGGGATTTGCAGTCGCGATCGACGCGATTCTGGCGGCGCGCGATGCCGTGACGGGATAAAACGGGAGAGAGGGAGAGCGGAGAGCGGCCTCGACGCGCGCGCACTGCTGCATGGCAGAGTGCTCCAGCGGCGTCGAACCGTGCTCTTCCTGGCGCCTGCCGGCTAAAGGATGCCGGGCGGGCGACGATGCATCAGCAATGCATCAACGACGGCGCATTTGCGGGCGCGGTGCTCCGCCGCCTGCGCGTTCGTCCTTGTGCCGGAAGTTGATGCGGCCCTTGGTGAGGTCATACACCGACAGTTCCAGCGTCACGCGGTCGCCCGCGAGAATACGGATGTGGTTCTTGCGCATGCGGCCCGACGCGTATGCACCGACCACGACGCCGTTATCGAGCGTCACGCGGTAGCGGCTATCGGGAAGCACTTCGTCGACAATGCCGTCCAACTCGATGAGTTCTTCTTTCGCCATATATAGCTCCTGACTAAACAATAATAATGAGATTGTAGGTGACGCACGGGCTTTACGCCTCGGCCATTATGCGTATTGCGTTTTCAACGCAACATCAAAGATCGGCGACCGTCTGCCCGTCGATTTGTCCGTCGATCAGTTTCTCTGCATGCAACATGCACGCGCGGCGCGCCTGACCGCCGTTTTCGAACGCACCCGGCTGCGTCACGCGAAAGACGCGGCTGTCGCCCGCCGCTTCCTCGCCTTCCGGCACCGCGCGGCGAATCCGCACCGATGCCTCGTAGCCCGCGTCCGCCGCGCGCACCGCGACGCCATCACGCGCCCCCCGCGGATAGATCAGCGGATGAATCTCGTAACCCTTATACGTCTTGACTGTGTCTTTCATGTTTCCTGGTGTCCTGTGTTGCGCTCGATCCGGGGCCATTCGCACTTCTTGCGCGAGCATTGAACGGTGCTCCTGCCGCGAGACGTCCGCCAAGCGGCAAAACGGCTACAAGCGGCTCCTGCCGGGGCCCGGTTGATACGCGAGCAAAAAAACAAGAGCGCAGCGCTTGGGGCGCGGTCGCTCGATGTGCTTTAGGTGATGAAGAACGTGGAGGTCACATGACCGCCGACGTCGCTAATGCTCAAACCTGAGCCAAACTTGAAGACGAATGCCGCGAAACTGCTGCCGACATTGCCGGGGCGATGACATTCAGCGCTTGTAATCTGGTGTGTCGCGTGCGCGCTGACATGCTGGGTGGTCGCTACTGCCGGGGAAAGTTTGCTGCGCCGTGGCGCG
This sequence comes from Caballeronia humi, assembly GCF_001544475.1. Lineage (GTDB taxonomy): Bacteria > Pseudomonadota > Gammaproteobacteria > Burkholderiales > Burkholderiaceae > Caballeronia > Caballeronia humi. The sequence continues at coordinate 111,561 of NZ_FCNW02000007.1, forward strand.
TCAAGTCTTGTTAGACAGCGTAAACCGGAAAATAGTTCCGCTGTCGCCGGAAGCCCCGCCTCTCGATGCCGCTCTATAGACGCGTTCAACGCATCGAAGTATCCATTATAACCAACCTGCCTTGCGGAACCTCCAATACAGCAGGATGTCGACGACGAGCATCACGGAGATGCAGGCCGGATAGCCGTAATTCCAGTCGAGTTCGGGGATGCGGTGGAAGTTCATCCCGTAGATGCCGGCGATCATCGTCGGCACGGCGAACAGCGCGGCGAACGAGCCGAGCCGCTTCGTCACCTCGCTTTCCGCGAGCGAAATCAGGCCGAGGTTCACCTGGATCGCGGTGACGATCATTTCGCGCCGTCCCTCGATGGTCTTGACGATGCGTAGCAAGTGATCGTACACATCGCGGAAATATTCCTGCATGCCTGCGCATACGCCGGGCGGCCGGCCGCCATACAGTTTGCTGACGGCTTCGAGCAGCGGCGCCGTATGATGCTGCAACAAGACGAGCCGACGCTTGAGCGAGTAGAGGTCTTCAATGATCTCGCGCGATGCCGCCGAGCCATTGCGCGCGAAGATGCGTTCTTCGACTTCGTCGAGCTCAGCGGCGAGCGTTTCGAGTACGGGAAAATACCGGTCCACGACATTATCCAGCAGCGCGTACATCACGAACGCCGGGCCGTGCTTGAGCAGATGCGGCTCACGTTCGCAGCGCTTGCGCACTTCCTGAAAGCCTTGCGTAGTCCGATTACGTACTGAAAGCACGTAATTCCTGCCGACGAACACATTGATCTCGCCGACGAGCAATTCGCCTTCCTCGTCGAATTCGACGGTGTGAAAAACGGCGAAAAGCGAGTCGGCGTATTCCTCGATCTTCGGCCGCTGATGGCCGTTCTGCGCGTCTTCCACCGCAAGTTCGTGCAAGCCGAACTGATGCATCATGTGCGCGAGTTCGCCGGGGCCGGGCTCCTTCAACGCAACCCAGATGAAGCAGTCGGGCAAATCGCGATATGCGTTGATATCGTCGATGGAAACGTCGGCGAGCTTGCGGCCGTTCTGGTAAGCCGCGCAATTAACCAGCATGGATGGATGCCCCGGATGCAGTGGAGGAAGGTCCGCGCACTATCGCGCCGCCTTGCCGTTCCAGCTCCATTGGCGGCGGCTTGTTGCGCGTGACCCTTCGTCGGCATCTTAGCGGATTTGGGCGTGTTTGCCCGGCGTAAAAGACCGGGCGGGCTCAATCGGCGGTGATGTCGGAGATCGCGTCGTGGCGCATGGGCGCCGCTTCGCGCTTGGTCAGCTTGCCTTCGACCGACGCGCCCACGTCCATGCGCAATTGCTGATAGTAGATGTTCCCGTTCACGTGCGCGTTCGACTGAAGCTCGACAAAGTGCTCGACCGTCACATCGCCCGTGATGGTGCCGTTGATCACGATATCGTAGGCGGTGACGTTGCCGGTGATCGCGCCCTGGTCGCTCACGACGAGCAGCGTCTGTTCGCCGGCGCGGCCGGTCACGTTGCCGGTGATGTGGCCGTCCATGCGCAGGCCGTCGCTGAATTCGAGATCGCCCTTGAGATGGACGTCGTGCGCGATGAGCGTCGCGAGCTTCGCTTGCTGTATGCCGGGGGCATTTTTCTTCTTGCTGAACATGGCTTGAGCCTTCCGTTGCGTCGTTTCGTTGAAAAGCGGAGATGCGTGTCGGTGATCAGTCGGACTTGTCGCGCTGACGCTTGAAGAACGCGAGATCCGTGCGCAGCTTGATCAGTTCGGCCTCGGTGCTCTCGGCCTGCTTTTGCAGGGTCGCGCGCGTCGAGGCTTCGTGGTCGAGCGCGAGGCGCGCGGCCGTGAGTTCGTCGCGCAGTTCCTGCTCTGAGAGCGGCGGCGCGCAGATCGCGTCGACCTGCCGGCTGTGCTCGCGTGAGCTCATCAGCGCGAAGCCGGCGGCCGCGATCGCCGAAATCGCGCAGGCAGCCGCGATCCCGCCGAGCAGCAGCACCGGGCCGCGTTTCGGCGTAAGTGAGTAGGTGCGCCGCGCGAGTTGATGCGTGGTGCGGTTGCGGTCAACTTTGCGCATTGGGCTTCAGCCTGAAGAGCGCCAGATACGGCTTGGGATTGATCTGCGCGCCATCGACGATCACCTCGAAATGCAGGTGCGGACCCGTCGAGCGCCCGGTCGAGCCGACTTCGCCGATCTTCTGTCCCGGCGTCACGACGTCGCCGACACGTACGAAAATCTTCGACGTATGCCCGTAGCGCGTGACGATGCCGTCGCTGTGACGAATGTCGATCGCGTTGCCGTAGCCGCCGTGCGGACCCGACTGGATCACACGCCCGCCCGCCGTCGCAACGATCGTGGTGCCGGTCGGTGCGACGAGGTCGATGCCGGGGTGAAAGCTCGCGTGCCGCGTAAACGGATCGACGCGATTGCCGTACGGCGAACCCGAGCGCGCGCCCGGCGCCGGATCGCGGCCGGGATACGACATATACGACGCGTAGTGCAGCAGCACGTCGTCTTCGAGTTGGGAGAGCGTGTCGTTCAGGCAATCGATGACGCTTTGCGTGCGCTTGAGCCGCTGCGGCGCCGAGCCGTCTTTCTTCACGCGATCCGCGTCGCAGACATGCGGCGGCAGCAGGGGGCCGCCGGCGCCGTCGAGCGGTTCACTTTCCTCGCTGTCGGGCAGCGGCGGCACGACGTGGACGTCGGGGCCGTCGGCGGATTTGCGCGTCGCCTTCAGACGATCCTCGAAGCCGCGCAGCTCGCTCACCTGCGCGCTCAGTTGCGCCACGCGCGGCTCGATCTGCGTGAGCGTCGCGCTGACCTTGCCGAGCTCGTCGAGCTGGTACGAACGGCGGGCGGCTTGCGCCTGCTCGTCGGCGGCGTGGCTCGTGCCGAGCGTCGAGCCGATCGCCACGCCGAGCGCGAGCGCCGCGACGATCATCGCGATCACGGCGACGACCGCGATCACCCGCACCGTACGTGCCTCGACGAAACGGATACGCTGGCTCGAAACCGAACGGCGCGACCAGATGACGAAGGCCATCAGCGCCTCCTTCCTTCGCAGGCGAGCGAGGCAAGGCGGGGGCGCGCGCACAACGCGTTCGGCATGCAGAGAATAAGTGTCACGTCGATGATGAAATGCCCGCATTGTTTCGCGGTCAGATATGAGTGAGGCGGCGATTATGCAACGTCTCGTGCGCGGCTCATCTCAATTTATAAGGATTGCAATGCAAGCTTCCAGAAGGATGTTGCGTTGCGCGTGATGCGTACAGATGTCCACCGGGCAGCGGTGATCGGTCGAAGGGGTGAAATCCTTGTTTAATAGGGCGTTGCGACGCATTGCCGGTGGTCGCGGGCGCAGCGTTGACAAATGGTATCTCGAAAAACACACTGCATGACCCAGTGGCGCTTCAGAAAATTCGGAAACCCCACGATTGACTTGATTTCGCAAAACGAAACGATTTGGCTGCGAATTCACCTTCGATATTTCAACTCTTGCAGCACCTCTCAACGTCTCGAGGAAACATGCACAAACAGGCCATTCGCGTCATCGTCGGCGCGCTGATTTCGATTTCTCCCGCCATCCTGTCCATCGCCCATGCTGCGCCTACGGGTTCAGCCGCGAGCGCAACCGTTCAGCCGAATGCGATCGAAGGGATCAGCGTCGCGGAGGCGGTCGGCACGATCCAGTCCGTGAACCGCGAATCGCGCGAAGTCACGATCGCCGGCAAGCAGGGCGGCACGGCGACGTTCACGGTCGGGCCGGAAGCGAAGAATTTCGCGCAATTGAATGTCGGCGACGAAGTGCGCGTGCGCATGACGCGCGATGTCGTCGTCGCGGTGACGAAGGGCGGCGGGCTGCGCAGCGCTGTCGAGACGGAAGCCGCCGCCCGCGCGCCGGCCGGTGCGAAGCCGGGCGCGGTGGCCGCGCAGCAGGTGAAGATCGTCGCGGACATCGTGAAGGTCGACGACAAGGGCGGCGTCGTGCAACTGAAGGGGCCGCAAGGCAATCTGCTCGACGTGCAGGTTCAGGATCGCGCGAAGCTTGCCAAGGTGAAGGCCGGCGACCAGGTCACGCTTCTCTACACGGAGTCCGTGTCCGTTGCCGTGATGCCGGCGCGCTGATCGGCCGAAGCGGGGCGCCCGCGCTTCAGGGCGTCCCGGTTTCTACCCACTGCATCACGTCGCCGTCGCCCATCAGGAACGCGCGATTTCCCTCCGCCGCCGAGCGCAAGTAGTCCCACACCGTCGTGATGCGCTTCAACTTGCGCAAATCCTCGCGGCACGACAGATAAAAAGCACGCGTCACCACGATCTCGTCCGGCAGCACCGGCACGAGCCGCTTGTCCTGTGCGCCCATGAAGCATGGCAGGATCGCAAGCGCTCGCCCCTGCAGCGCGGCGAAATACTGCGCGATCACACTCGTGCTGCGCCAGCGCGACTGCGCGCCCGGCACCGCGCGCTCCAGATACAGCAACTCGTAGCTGAACGCGAGATCGTCGATGTAGCTCGCGAAATGGTGGCCGCGCAGGTCGTCGGCGGAGGCGATCGGCGCGTGGCGCGCGAGGTAATCGGCCGTCGCGTATAGCTTCAGCCGGTAGTCGCAGAGCTTCGTGTACACGTACTGGCCCTGTTCCGGCCGCTCGAGCGTGACCGCGATGTCCGCCTCGCGCTTCGACAAGCTCACGAAATGCGGCACAGGCAGCAAATCGATTGTGATGTTCGGATGCGTATCCTGAAAACGCGCGAGCTGCGGCGCGAGAAAAAAGCAGCCGAACCCTTCCGTCGAACCGACGCGCACATGCCCCGATAAAGCGTGCCCCGTATTCGCGATCTGCTCGGTCGCCGATTGCACCGTGGTTTCGATCGCGTCGACGTAGCCGAGCAGGCGCTGGCCCTCGGCGGTCAGCACGAAACCGCCGCTGCGTGACTTGTCGAAGAGAAGCGTTCCGAGGGCATCCTCCAGCGCCCGCACGCGCCGCGCGACCGTCGTGTAATCGACACCCAGACGCTTCGCCGCGCCGCTCGCACGCTGCGTCCGCGCGACTTCGAGGAAATAGCGCAGGTCGTCCCAGTTCAATTTCGTCAGGTCGAGGTTGATATTTTTTTGCATGTCAGTCGGGTATTTTTATCGATACTTGATGGACTTTTGCATAACTATACTAAAAGGTATCGACCCGCTGCCCGACCGGCGGGCACACAAAACGGAGACGACATGCCTTTTCCCATCGACGCGCACAAGCCGCGTCCGAGCCTTTTCGTCCTCTCCCCCGATCCCGTCCCAAGGAGCCATCCGTGAACAACGCTGCTGACCATCCGGCGCAAGCCGCGCAAGGCGTGCGCACCGCCAAACTGCTGATCGACGGCGAGTTCGTCGAATCGAAATCGGCCGAAGGGCGCGATATCGTCAATCCGGCGACGCAGGAAGTGATCGGCCGCGTGCCGTTTGCGACGATCGAGGAGGTGAACGCGGCCGTCGCCGCCGCGCACAAGGCGTTCCAGACGTGGCGCACGACGCCGCTCGGCGTGCGCATGCGCCTGATGCTCAAGTTTCAGGATCTCGTGCGGCAGAACATGAAGCGCGTCGCGGCGACGCTCACCGCCGAGCAAGGAAAAACGTTGCCCGATGCCGAAGGCGACATTTTCCGCGGCCTCGAAGTCGTGGAGCACGCGTGCTCGATCAGCACGCTGCAGCAGGGCGAGTTCGCGGAAAACGTCGCGGGCGGCGTGGATACGTACACGCTGCGCCAGCCGATCGGCGTCTGCGCGGGCATCACGCCGTTCAACTTCCCCGCGATGATCCCGCTCTGGATGTTCCCGATGGCGATCGTCTGCGGCAACACGTTCGTGCTGAAGCCGTCGGAGCAGGACCCGCTCTCGACGATGGAACTCGTCGAACTCGCCGTGCAGGCCGGCATTCCGGCGGGCGTGCTGAACGTGGTGCACGGTGGCAAGGAAGTGGTCGACGCGATCTGCACGCATCCCGACATCAAGGCGATTTCGTTCGTCGGCTCGACGCACGTCGGCACGCACGTGTACAACCTGGGCAGCCAGCACGGCAAGCGCGTGCAGTCGATGATGGGCGCGAAGAATCACGCCGTCGTCCTGCCCGATGCCAACAAGGAGCAGACGCTCAACGCGCTCGCCGGCGCGGGTTTTGGCGCGGCGGGGCAGCGCTGCATGGCGACGTCGGTGGTGGTGCTCGTCGGGGCGTCGAAGGACTGGCTGCCGGAACTCGTCGCGCGCGCGCGCGGATTAACGGTCAACGGCGGCACGGAGCCGAACACGGACGTCGGGCCGGTCGTCTCGCGCGCGGCGAAGGAGCGGATTCTGGGGCTGATCGAAAAGGGCGTCGATGAAGGCGCGACGCTCTCGCTCGATGGTCGCGGTGTGAAGGTGGAAGGCTACGAGAAAGGCAATTTCATCGGGCCGACGATTTTTTCCGGTGTCACGACCGAGATGACGATCTACAAGCAGGAGATCTTCGGGCCGGTGATTTGCGTGCTCGAAGCGGCTTCGCTGGATGACGCCATCGCGCTCGTCAATCGCAATCCGATGGGTAACGGCGTCGGCCTGTTCACGCAAAGCGGGGCGGCAGCGCGCAAGTTCCAGAGCGAAATCGACATCGGCCAGGTGGGGATAAATATTCCGATTCCGGTGCCGGTGCCGTCGTTCAGCTTTACGGGTTCGCGCGGATCGAAGCTTGGCGATCTGGGGCCGTATGGAAAGCAGGTCGTGCAGTTCTATACGCAGACAAAAACCGTGACCGCGCGCTGGTTCGACGACGCGACGGTGAACGACGGGGTCAACACGACGATTTCACTGCGTTGATGCAGTTACGTTGCATCTGGCGAGAGCAAGACGCTGTCGACAAAGGAGACAGGCGATGCAAATCGGTTTCATAGGACTCGGGCACATGGGCGGTCCGATGGCGGCGAACCTGCTGAAAGCGGGCCATGCGCTGACGGTCTTCGACCTGTCGGAAGGCGCGCTCGACGAAGCGAGAAAAGCCGGCGCAACGCTCGCCGCCTCGCCGTGTGCGGTGGCCCAGGCGAGCGATGTCGTCATCACGATGCTGCCAGCGGCCGCGCACGTCAAAGCCGTTTATCTGAACGAAGACGATGGTGTCCTGGCAGGCGTACGCCCCGGCGTGCCGCTGATCGACAGCAGCACGATCGATCCGGCAACCGCTCGCATGATCGGCGAGGCAGCGCGAGCGCGCGGCAATCCATTCGCTGATGCGCCGGTGTCGGGCGGCGTCGTCGGCGCGCAGGCGGGGACGCTCACGTTCATGGTCGGCGCCGACGAAGCGCTCTTCGAAACGCTGCGCCCCGTCTTCTCAGGCATGGGTAAAAACATGGTGCGCTGCGGCGAAACGGGCACTGGACAGATCGCGAAAATCTGCAACAACCTGCTGCTCGCGATTTCGATGATCGGCGTCGCCGAGGCCATGAAACTTGGCGAATCGCTGGGCATCGATCCGGGAAAACTCGCGAGCATCGTCAACACATCGACAGGGCGCTGCTGGAGCTCGGAGACGTGTAATCCCTATCCCGATATCGTGCCGACTGCGCCTGCATCACGCGGCTACACGGGCGGTTTCGGCGCTGACCTGATGCTCAAGGACCTGGGCCTCGCCGTTGATGCAGCGCGTCAGGCAAAACAACCGGTTTTCATGGGCGCGCTCGCGCAACAGCTTTATCAGTCGATGAGCCAGCAGGGCCTGGGCGGTCTCGATTTTTCGGGCATTATCAAGCTGTACGGCAAGGGCTAGAAACCGCTCTCAGGCACGCACGTACGTGCCTGAATTTGCAAGGAAATAACTGCTTTACTAAGCTGCACTGCACAACGCCGACCGCAATCGCACGGCTGTCATGGGCATCGGGATTACGATGATTCGCTTTCCCAAAAAATGTCCTATTCTGCAAGCACGACGTTCTGCTCCCGTGAAAACGAAGTAGCTGCTTAACGCTTCGAATCAACGGACGAAACGCTCGATGCACGTAGAACTTCGGCATGTTGCCGACTTGGACAAAGGAGCACGCGATGCAAGTAACCCGTCACCTGAACATGGAATTGCGGCACGCCACGATGCCTACGTACGTGGCCAGCTATTTGTTCCCGTTGCTGCTTTTGGCGTATGAAGCGTGGCGCGTGGGGTCGTGGGTGGCCGTGAACGGCTTCAACTTCATGAACTTCAAGTCGATGGGCTACGAGTTCGCGTTGATGGTCGCCGTTTTCGCCATGCAAGTGATCGTCGAAATCGCGTTTCTCGCTGCTGCTGGATTGACCAAGCATCATGATTTTGGCCATCGGATGGCGAACCTGCTGCTCGGATTGTTCTGCTCGCTCGTCGTGCTCGGATTCGACCTTGCGCTGCAATATGCGATCTAAGAAGCGCTGATTTTTTTGCGCGGTAAGAGAAAGCCGGTTGCTCCCGCAACCGGCTTTGTTTTTTCAGCAGCCGGCGGCGGTCGGCAACGCGGGCGGAGTCTGCGCGCGTTCTTCGTAGCATTTCCGGTTCGCATCCTTCAGCGCCGTGCGCACGCCTTCTTCCACGACAGGGTGATAGAACGGCAGCTTGAGCATGTCCTCGACAGTAAGTTCAAGCTGCAGCGCCCACGCGAGTAAATGGCCCAGATGTTCGACCACGGGACCGCATGCCTGCGCGCCCCGCAGCTTGCCCGTCTTCGCGTCGGCGTAGACGTGCAGCAGGCCGTGATTCTGCCGCATTACGCGGCTGCGCCCCTGCGTTTCGAACGACGCCGATCCTGTCACCGTCATCTGTTTGTCCAGGTCGTCGTAGGACGCGCCGACGATCGCCACCTGCGGCTCGCTGAACACGATCGCAAACGGCACTTTGCGCTTCACGTGCTGTACGTCGGGAAAATGCGCGGCGTTGTCGCCGGCTAGTTTGCCTTCGTCGGCGGCGTCCGATAGCCACGGGCGCGTGCCGTCGCAATCGCCCGCGATGAAAATGCTGCTGTCGCCGCATTGCATGGACGTTTCGTCGAAGAGCGGCACGCCCTTGTCGTTCAATGCGATGCCGGTGTTTTCGAGACGTAGCGGCTTCAGATCAGGCGCGCGGCCCGTCGCGACGAGCACCGTGTCGAACTGCTCGGTGCGTGTGGCGCCGTCGAACGACTTGAAGCGGATCGTCGGCACGCCGTCCTGCATCGACATCGCTTCGATTCTGGCGTCCGGATCGAAATAGAATTCGTCGCGCAGAGTCGCCGTGAGCGCGTCGCGCACCAGCGTATCCGAGAGCGCAGCCACGCGTCCGCCCTTGCCGAACATGAATACTTCGACGCCGAGCCGTGCGAACGCCTGTCCGAGTTCCAGCGCGATCGGGCCGCCGCCGAACACGGCGGCGCGCTTCGGCAAGGTCTTCAGTTCGAAGACGTCGTCGCTCGTGAGCAGGCAATCGCCGAAGACGTCGAAGCCATCGGGGACGGCTGGCCGCGCGCCCGTCGCGATCACGACGCTGGTCGCCTCGATCCTCTGCGTCTCATCGATCGATAAAACATGATGCCCCGCCGCCGATTTCTCGAAGCGCGCGCGTCCGCGGATCACGCAATCCGCGGGAAACGAATCCGTTTCTTCGATGATGCCCTTCACGAAATGATCGCGTTCGCGGCGGACGTAATCGAGTACTTGCGCGCCGTTCGCTTCGAGCGCGTGCGTGCCTTCGATCCCGCGCGGCGCGAGCGCTTGCGCGTCGTGCAAACCGTTGGCGGCGGCGAGCAGCAGTTTCGACGGCATGCAGCCGACGCGCGCGCAAGTCGTCCCGAACTCGCCGGCTTCGATCAGCACAGCCCGCTTGCCTGCCGCACGCGCCGCGCGAAATGCGGACATCCCGGCCGTCCCCGCGCCGATCACGGCGACGTCTACTCGTTCTTTTTTCATAAGTCCTTTCCAGACGTTCGATTCAAGGCGTTCACGACCACGGCGCATGCCGGCCTTCCAGACTGCGATCGAGCTGGAACGCCGAGCTGATCAGCGCGAGATGCGTGAGCGCCTGCGGAAAATTGCCGAGCGACGCGCCATCGACGGCGACTTCTTCCGAGTAAAGCCCCACATGGTTCGAATAGGCAAGCATCTTTTCGAAGACGAGCCGGCCTTCATCGACGCGCCCCGCGCGCGCCAGCGCCTCCGCGTACCAGAACGAACAGGCGCTGAAGCCGCCTTCCTCGCCGTCGAGGCCGTCGAGCGCGCCGCCGCGCGTGTAGCGGAAGATCAGCGGATCGACGCGCAAGTCGCGGCCGATCGCATCGAGCGTCGAGAGCCAGCGCGCGTCTTTCGGGCCGATGAAGCGCACGAGCGGCATCATCAGGACGGACGCGTCGAGGATCTTCGAGCCGGGCGTCTGCACAAAACTTTCCAGCTCGCCGTTCCAGAAATTCTCATGGATGTCGCGATGAATGCGGTCGCGCACGTCGAACCATTCCGCGAACGGCGCCGGCAGCGAGCGCTTTTGTGCGAGCCGCAGCGCGCGATCGAGCGCGACCCAGCACATCAGGCGCGAATGCAGCAGCGGCCGCGCGCCGTTGCGGAATTCCCAGATGCCGTGGTCCGGCTCCTCCCAGTGCGCGGCGACGTAATCGATGGTGCGCGTGACGTGCTGCCAGCCGTCGTGCGAGATCGCCGCGCCGTACTTGTTGTAGAGGTAGACGGCGTCCATCAGCGCGCCGTAAACGTCGAGCTGCATCTGGTCGCGCGCCGCGTTGCCGATGAGCGGTGGCTCGATGCCACTTCCGTGCAACTCGCCGGCGACGGTTTCTTCCGGCGGCGGCTCGCCATCCACTGCGTACATCACGCGCAGCGAGCCGTCCGAGTCGCAGCGCTTGTTGCGCTCGGCGATCCAGTGCATGAATTGCTGCGCCTCGCCCGTGTAGCCGAGCCGCAGCAGCGCGTAGACGGAGAACGCGGCGTCGCGAATCCACGTGTAGCGGTAGTCCCAGCGGCGCCCGCCTTGCGGCGTCTCGGGCAGTCCGAACGTCGGCGCCGCGACGATCGCGCCGTGCTCGCGCGAGCTAAGGAGTTTCAGCAAGAGCGCCGAGCGCATCACGACTTCGCGATAGCGCCCCCGATACGTCGATTGCGTAGCCCAAGCGCGCCAGTACGCGACGGTTTCGTCGAGCGACGCGTCGCAGGGTTGGGTGCGTTCGAGCGGTTCCGACGCGCCGCCGAGCACGAAGCACGCGGTTTCGTCTTCGTCGAGGTCGAAGCGGGCGATGGCGTCCTTGTTGCCGTCAATCGAAACGTCGACGGTGGCGCAGAGGGTCAGGGCTTCGGACTCGGCCGGTTCGAAGCGCACCGCACGCTCGCTGGCTTGCACGACTTCGTGTTCCGAGCGCGCGTAATCGAAGCGCGGCGCGCAGCGCATCGTCATCGAGACGCGGCCGAATATCGCCCGCACTATCCGCACGACGCAATTCGGCGCATCGTCGCCGGAGCGCGTGAGCGGCATGAAATCGATCACTTCGCACACCGCATCCGGCGACATGAAACGCGTCACGAGCACGTTCGTTTCGGGCAGATACATTTGCTTGACGCGCGGGGCGTCGATCACGGGCGCGATCTGGAAGTGCCCGCCGCGCTGCGCATCGAGCAGCGCGCCGAAGATCGTCGGCGAATCGACGCGCGGATAGCACATGAAATTGAGCGCGCCGTCGGTGGCGACGAGCGCCGTCGTGCGCATGTTGCCGATCACGCCGTGCTCTTCGATAGGCGTGCTGCACGGAACGCGCTTCGTCTGTGTTTGTGTCTGCGTTTGTTCAGCCATTGCCGGCGAACCCCGGATAGAGCGTCATGCCGCCATCGACGAAAAGCGTCGTGCCGACGACGTAATCGCTTTCGTCCGAGGCGAGCCAGACGGCCGCGCGCCCGATGTCGTCCACTTCGCCGATCCGGCCGTAGGGCACCAGCTTCAGAAGTTTCTGAAGCGCGTCTTCGCTGTCCCACGCCTCCTTGTTGATCGGCGTGCGAATGGCGCCGGGCGCGATCGAATTCACGCGAATGCGCTGCGGCGCGACCTCCTGTGCGAGCGATTTCATCATCATCTGGATGCCGCCTTTCGACGCCGCATAGTTCACGTGTCCCGCCCACGGGATGATCTCGTGCACGGAACTCATGCAGATGATCTTGCCGAGCGCCTTCGAGACCGGGCGCGGGCCGCGCCGCAAAAATTCGCGCACGGCGCGCTGGGCGGTCAGGAACTGGCCAGCGAGGTTGACGTTCATCACGGTGTGCCAGTCGTCGAGTGTCATGTCGGCGAACGGCGCGTCCTTCTGCAGCCCCGAGTTCGCGACGACGATGTCGATCGTGCCGAAGCGCTGTGTGACGGCGTCGAACATGGCGTCGATTTCGGATTCGTTGGCGACGTTGGCGCCGATGGCGAATGCATGGCCACCGCATTGTTCGATATCGGCGGCGAGCTTGTCGGCGGGCGCGCCGTGCGAGTGATAGTTGATCGCGACGCTCGCGCCGGCGTCGGCAAGCGCCTGCGCGACGCCGAAACCGATGCCGGAACTCGCGCCGGTGACGAGGGCGATCTGGCCTTCGAGGGGTTTGTGCATGGTGTTCCTTGGCGTTTTCTTGAGTCAGGCGGGCGTTTTGATGCGGGAGCAAGGGGCGCGCCTGAAGGCTTTGTATTGGCTTCGGCGCAAGTCGAGATTTTCTGCAGAAAATGCTTGGCGATGAGCAATCATTGTTCGTGCAACACATTGCTACACATAAGTTTTGTCGGATTTTGATAGGATGGTGACCTCTATTGAAAAACGCATACGAAAACGTCATGAACCTTGAAGACCGCATCGTCCGATCGATCAGCCTGCGCAAGGGAACCGTCGTGCTGCGCTCGGAACTCGCCCCGCTCGGCAGCGCCGCGCAGATTACGCGCGTGCTCGCGCAATTGCTGGAGAAGGGAAAGCTTGTGCGCGTGAGCAAAGGCGTGTTTGCGAAGACGCGTGTCAACAAGTTCACCGGGACGTTGACGGTGGCGGGGTCGCTCGAAAACATCGCGTCGGAGACCTTCAGGAAGCTCGGTATCCCGGTGCGGCCCGGCCGCCTGATACGCGAATACAACGAGCGCAAGACGACGCAGATCCCGGTGGAACTTGTCGCCGACACGGGCAAACGGCGCATCAGCCGGAAAATTGAAGTCGCAGGACTGATGGTGAAATATGAGAACGATCGCACGCGAACAGCACAATGACATCGAAGACGCTCGCGCTGGGAAACTGCTCGGACATTTGCGGCCCGCGATCCTGGAGAAGGACATCCACGTTACCGACGCGCTTGCCGCGCTGGCCAGCATTCGCGTAAGTCACACGGCGTATCGGAAGGATCGGCGGTCGCAGCGTGACACGCGGCCGGCTGAAGTGACCGTCGAGACGCGGATGATTTTTGCGGGCGGCACTTGTCTCGCAAAGGCGCACGGGTTGATCGAGCGAATGTCGGAGGACATCGACATCAAGGTGGTGCTGGATGAAGTGCCTGAGGGCTATGCGCTCGCGGGCGGGCGCGGTGACAGGAGCCGCCTGGGCGAACTGCAGGCTCAAGTCTGCGAACGGCTGAAGGGTTTGGGTTTTACGCTCATTGAAGGTGAGGACGAAGACAATCCGCGCTCACGCGACAATCGCCGCTATTTCCTCCTGCATCTTGCCTTTCGGGCGGAATTCGGCGGAAGCGAATTTGCCCTGCGCCCCGAACTCAAAATCGAACTGATTCACCGCCCGCCGATGCTGCCCATCGAGCCGCGCGAGATGGGTTATCTGCTGGACCATCTGGTTGGCCGCGCGTCAGCCGAACCGTTTTCGATGCCATGCATTTCCGTCGCGGAGACGCTCGGCGAGAAAATCCTGTCGTTGCTCCGGCGTTGCGCGTGGCACTGGGACGGCCGCCAACGCGGCAGTTTCGATGCTGCCCTCGTCCGCCACATCTACGACACATGGCGCATCTGCGCGATCAGCCCGGATTCAGTGGACGAGGCGAGCATCGTTTTCGAAGCGCTGGTGATGAAAGATGTCGCGGAATTTGGCGCCCAGCATGAGGAATTCGCCGACGAACCGTTCGACACCCTCCGCCGCGCCCTTCATCGCACCGCGACTGAACCCACGCTGCGCCATCATTTCGACGAGCGCCTCATCCCGCTGGTGTTCGCGGCGGAGCGCCCCGTCTACGACAACTGCCTGGCGAGCTTCACCACCGCGGCGCATCGCATGCTCAGGCCTCAGTCGAAGGCACGGTCCAGGCCCAGGTCCACCCCTAGGCCAAGGCCACGCCGCGCCATGTCGTTGCCGGCGACGCGAATCGCGGGAAACCGGTCGGTCGGATGCGCGATTTCATCCTGCGAAGCCACGATCTCCAGTTCGTAGCGTCCCGCCTCGTAAGTCGCCTTGACCACGGCATTCACCGCCGCGAGCGTGTGCTCGAGCGCGTCGCGCAGCGAATCGCCGAGAAGCGTGCGCGCGACGAACACCGCGCTCGTCAAATCGCCGACGCCTACCGGCTGTCGCGCGAACGGATACAGCGGCCGCTGCGCGAACCACGCCTCGGTCGCGCTGACTACAAGCATGTTGAACGTATCGGCGCGGCTGTTCCGGTCGATCAGATGCTTCACCAGAATAAAGCGCGGCCCGCGCCCGATCACCTCGCGGCACGCGTCGACGGCGTCTTCCACCGTTTCGATCGTCCGGCCGGAAAGCTTCTCCAGTTCGATATGGTTGGGCATCATCGCGTCGGCGACTTCCGGCATCGTCGTGACGAGGAAGTCCTGAATGGCCGGCTCGACGGTGCAACCACCCGTCGCGCCCATGACCGGGTCGCAGAAGAAGATCGCGCGCGGATTCACGGATTTCACCGTTCGCACGATCTCGACCACCGCGCGGCCTTGCTCGGTCGAGCCGAGATAGCCCGAGAGCACCGCGTTGCAGCGCGCGAGCATGCCAATCGCGCCGATTCCGTCGATCACGTTCTGTAATTCGTCGGCATCGAAGACGCTGCCGGTCCAGCGGCCGTATTGCGTGTGATTCGAGAACTGGACGGTATTGAGCGGCCAGACGTTGACGCCGAGCCGACGCATCGGGAACACCGCCGCGCTATTGCCGGCGTGTCCAAAAACCACATGCGACTGAATACTGAGGACGTTGTTCATGATCTCTTCCGGGATGCGGACGGCGCCCTTTGAAACGGGATGCTCGGTTCGTCGAAACAACACGCGCGCCGCAAACGATAAACGAGAGCGGCGATTTGCATGTTTAGCTAAAGAACGCCGGAGCACTGAAGCCCGAAAGGACCGCCCGGCGCATGAGTCCTATTGTGCCGCGCCTTGGCGCGCTGCGGCATTGCCACTTGGTTATTAATTGCAAACTCGTGCAAACGCGCGAGGTTTTACGGTCCAGTGCGCCCGCGCGGTGCGCAAATGGTAGCGCCGATGCAACAAACGGCATGGCGATTGCTGATTGTCTTCGCTAAACAGCGGCTTATTTCTCCGACCCGAACGATTATTCGCCACTCGAAAAAAACGGGTAATGCCGGCACACTATTTCGCTTGCGAGCCCGATAATGCTTTTCACGCGCAAAGCCGCGCATTCACTTTCATACTACCTATGCGCTAAAGAAATACAGGAAACAGATCCACGAAGAAAGCGGGGCGATCAGAAGACGGACAGACATCAATAACCGCAAGTCAAATCAGGAGGCTGGAATGGAGACGCTGGCAAAGAATCGCACCGATTTGCAGAAGTCCACGCTCGCAATCGTACTGGCGGGCGGGCGCGGGACACGGCTCGGACCGCTCACCGACAAGCGCGTCAAACCTGCCGTTCACTTCGGCGGGAAATACCGGATCATCGATTTCGCGCTGTCCAACTGTCTGAACTCCGGCATCCGGCGCATCGCCGTCGTTACGCAGTACAAGGCGCATTCGCTGCTGCGCCATCTGCAGCGCGGCTGGGGCTTCCTGCGCGGCGAGTTCAACGAGTTCATCGATATCTGGCCGGCGCAGCAGCGCGTCGATTCGAGCTGGTATCGCGGCACCGCCGACGCCGTGTTCCAGAACCTCGACATCATCCGGTCGATCGCGCCGGAGTTTATCGTCGTGCTGGCGGGCGACCATATCTACAAGATGGACTACACGCGCATGGTGCTGGATCACGTCGAAAGCGGCGCGGACTGCACGGTCGGCTGTATCGAGGTGCCGCGCATGGAGGCGGTCGCATTCGGCGTGATGCACGTCGATGAAGACCGCCGCGTCACGGCCTTCCTCGAAAAGCCCGCCGACCCGCCGCCGATGCCCGGCAAGCCGGACATCGCGCTCGCGAGCATGGGCATCTACGTTTTCAACGCAAAGTACTTGTTCCAGTTGCTGGAGGAGAACATCGCGGCGTCGAACACGGATCACGACTTCGGCAAGGACATTATCCCGCGCGTCGTGACGACCGGCCGCGCGATCGCGCATCCGTTCGGCATGTCGTGCGTGACCTCCGATAGCGACCCGAACGCGCCGGCCTACTGGCGCGACGTCGGCACGGTCGACGCGTACTGGGCCGCGAACCTCGACCTCGCCTCGACGATTCCCGAACTCGACCTCTACGACCGCAAATGGCCGATCTGGACCAACCAGGAGCAGCTTCCGCCCGCGAAGTTCGTGCGCGACCTGAAAGGCGAGCAGGGCGAGATCACGAACCTGCTCGTTTGCGGCGGCTGCGTGATTTCGGGTTCGCACGTGTCGAAGTCGGTGTTGTCGTCGGCGGTGCGGGTGCATTCGTTCTGTCACATCGACGAGGCAGTATTGTTGCCGCAAGTGACCGTCGGACCGAACTGCCGCCTGACGCGCGTCGTGATCGACCGGGGTTGCACCGTGCCGGAGGGGCTCGTGATCGGCGAGGACGCCGAGGAAGACGCCCGGCGCTTTTTCCGCACCGAGACGGGCATTACGCTCGTTACGCAGGAGGCGCTGCGACGGCTCACATAACGGCGCGGCGGATTTGCGCCGCCCCCGACCAATAAAAGCAATCGACTGGAGAGCCGATGACCGTTTGCGTGCTGCATGTCGCAGCTGAGATGTATCCGCTGTTGAAAACCGGCGGACTCGCCGATGTCGTGGGCGCGCTGCCGCCCGCGCAATCGCAACTGGGCTCCGACGCGCGCGTGATCCTGCCGGGTTTTCCGGCAGTGCTCGCGGGATTGACCGGCATCGAGCCGGTCGCCGTGCTCGGCCACGCCTTCGGCGCGGGCGAAGTCCGGCTGGAGCGTGGTCTTCTGGAGCCGCACGGCGTCGTGGTGTACGTCGTCCGGGCCGATTCGTTCTATGACCGTCCGGGCAACCCGTATCTGGACGCGTCGCATCATCCGTACGGCGACAACGACCGCCGCTTCGCGCTGCTCGCGTGGGCGGCGGCGCGCGTCGCGACGGGCGCCGATCCCGACTGGCATCCCCACATTCTCCACGCGCACGACTGGCACGCGGGCCTGGCGCCGGCGTATCTGCGCGCGTTCGAGCGTTCCAGCGGCACGCCGCGCATCCCGTCGGTGATGACGGTGCATAACCTGGCATACCAGGGCGTCTTCCCGGCGGAGCAATTCGGCGTTCTGCAACTCCCGCCCGATTTCCTGGCGGTCGATGGTGTCGAGTTCTACGGCCACCTGTCGTTCCTGAAGGCGGGGCTCTATTTCGCTGAACGCATCACGACGGTGAGTCCCACCTACGCGCGCGAAATCCAGACGCAGCAACACGGCGCGGGCCTTCACGGCCTGCTCCAGACGCGTTCGCACGACATCAGCGGCATTTTGAACGGTGTCGATTATTCGATCTGGAATCCGTCGACGGATACGACGATCGACACCCGCTACACGCCCGCCAAGCCCACCGGCAAGCTGAAATGCAAGGCGGCGCTGCAGGAGCGCCTGGGGCTTGAACGCAACGACGACGCGCTGCTTTTCGGCGTCGTGAGCCGTCTGACGGAGCAAAAGGGGCTGGATCTGCTGCTGTCGGCGATTCCGGACATCGTTCAGCGCGGCGGGCAGCTTGCCGTGCTCGGCACCGGCGACCTGGCGCTCGAAAACGGCATGAAGAACGCGGCGGCGGCGCATCCGGGCGCGGTGGCGGTGGAACTGGGATTCGACGAGACGCTGTCGCATTCGATCATCGCGGGCTGCGACATCGTGATGGTGCCGTCGCGCTTCGAGCCGTGCGGCCTCACGCAGTTGTATGCGCTCGCTTACGGGTCGCTGCCGCTCGTGCATCGCGTGGGCGGGCTCGCTGATACGGTCGTGGATTCGTCGCTGGAAAATCTCGCCGACGATCTCGCGACGGGTTTTGTCTTCGACGCGTTCGAGCGGCCGGGCATCGTCGCGGCGATCCGACGGGCGTTCGCGCTCAAGGCACGCCGTACCGAGTGGAAAACGGTGATGCGCCGCGCAATGACGAAGAACTTCGGCTGGGAAGCGGCAGCGCAGGATTATGCGGAGATTTATCGGGGGCTGAGGCCGTCGGATCAGCCTTGAGCGAAGCCGAAGCGCCATGAAAGCCGGCGCGTCGCGGTCAGCAGGCGCTGCGCGAGCGCGCCGGCGGGATCGCTGTCGAACCCGCCCGACGAGCCGATCACCGCGATGACCAGACACACGCTCCCCGTGTGGTCGAAGACCGGCGCCGCCAGCGTGTGGATGCCGGGGACGGGCGCGTCCAGCGCGGTATCGAAGCCTTCATGCTTTATCGAGGCGAGGCGCGTCTCGTAGGCGTCGTCTGGCGGACTGGCCCGGCCCGCGAGCCGGATGCCATCCTGCTGCAACAGCGGCGCGAGCACGTCGCGCGCGAGATGCGCCGCGAACACCCGCCCGATCGCCGTATTCACGAGCGACATTACCGTGCCGATCCGCAAGCTCACATGCTGCGGTCGCGCCGATTCCTCCAATCGCACGACGGTCGGCCCGAGCGGCCCGAGCGCCGCCGCCGCGACGCTCATGCCGGTGTCGGCGGCGAGGGCGGCGATTTCCGGCTCGGCGTCGCGGATCGGCGAAAGGCGCTGAAGCGCGATCAAGCCGAGTTCCAGGCTCAACGGCCCCGCTTCGAACAGGCCGGCGTCGTCGCGGGTCAGGAGGCCGATCTTGACCAGACTCACCAGATGCGGGAACGCCTTCGCGGCGGGCATCCCGGCGGCCGCCGCGAGATCGCGCAGGGACAGCGGCCGCCCCGCGCCCACGAGCGCGAGCAGCAGGTCGCCGGTGTTGTCGAGCGCGCTGATGCCGCGCTGGGCTTTGGTGTCGTCGGTGGAAGGCGTCATAAGAGTGCGGCGATGTCGCGCGCCGTCGCGAGGAGCGCTTGCGCGACCGGGCCGTCCCACCCGACATCGATCGAACCTGATGGGCCGATCACTGTCAGTGCGAGTTGCATGCGCTGCGACGCATCGACGACGGGCACGCTCAGGCTGCTGATGCCGGGGCTCGGCGAATCGACGCTGCGCTCGATACCGCGTGCGCGGATTTCCTCAATGCGCTCGTCGGGAAGCAGCGCGTCTCGCTGATTCACGAGCATCGCGGCGACTTGCGCGGAATCGTGGAACGCGCGGAAGACGCGGCCGGTGGCCGTCGCTGAGAGCGACATCACCGTGCCGACGTGCAGATTCACATGCAGCGGATACCCGCCGCGCTCGTAGCGCACGATGGTTGGCCCCTGCGGTCCGCCGACGCACACCGCTACGCTGAACCCGGTCGATTCCGCGAGCGCCGCGACGTGCGGCACGGCCACGCGATACGCGCTCTGTTGTTCGAGGTGCAGCAAACCGAGCCGCAGCGACAACGGACCGGGCTCGTAATTGCCGGTAAGCGCGTCGCGCTTGACGAGCCCGAGCCGCGTCAGGCTGACAAGATAGGTATGTGCCTGCGCAGTCGGCAATTGCGCGGCATCGGCGAGGACGCTCAACGCGAGCGGCGCGCGATGGCGCGCGAGCGCATCAAGCAGCCGCCCGCCGACCTCGACGCTCTGAATACCGCGCTGTTTCTTCTCCGGCGCGACGTTTATGGATGGTTCGCCCAAGCAAATCCCGGTTGGCAAGATTTCGAGAAAGGGAGATGGTAGCCGAGACGCGCCCTAAAACCAGAAGCGGCGCCCGCTACCCGGCGTTTACCCGTAATTTGCGTATAGCAAGCATACTTGCTGTTGACAAATATTCGTGTGACGCCGATCATCGTCCCATCCCCTCACAGAACACTTAAGCGAGACGACAATGGCAAAGGCATTTGCATCCCAGGCCGACCTGGAAGTCAAGAAGATCACCTTCACGCAGCTTTCCGAGAACGCCTACGCGTACACGGCGGAAGGCGATCCGAACTCGGGCGTGATCATCGGCGACGACGGCGTGCTGATCGTCGACACGACGGCCACGCCCGCAATGGCGCAAGACCTTATCGAGAAAATCCGCAGCGTCACCGACAAGCCGATCAAGTACGTCGTCCTTTCGCACTATCACGCGGTGCGCGTGCTGGGCGCGTCGGCGTATTTCGCGGAGGGCGCGCAGCAGGTGATCGCGAGTCGCGGCACGTACGAGATGATCGTCGAGCGTGGCGAGCAGGACATGAAATCCGAAATCGAGCGCTTTCCGCGGCTTTTCGCGGGCGTCGAAACGGTGCCGGGCCTGACCTGGCCGACGCTCGTCTTCGAGAAGGAAATCACGCTGTGGCTCGGCAAGCTCGAAGTGAAGATCGCGCATCTCGGCTCGGGCCACACGAAGGGCGATACGATCGTTTGGCTGCCGTCGCAGAAAGTGCTGTTTTCGGGTGACCTGGTCGAATACGATGCCGCCTGCTATTGCGGCGACGCGCAACTCGAACAATGGCCGACGACGCTCGAAGCCCTGCGCGCGCTGAACGCCGAGAAGCTCGTACCGGGGCGCGGCCCCGCGCTGCTGTCGCCGGCGGACGTGAACAAGGGCATCGACTACACAAAGGACTTCGTGACGACACTCCTGCAGGCGGGTCGCGAAGCCGTCGAGGAGAAGCTCGATCTGAAGGGCGCGATGGCGCATACGCGCAAATCGATGGACCCGAAGTTCGGCCAGGTGTTCATCTACGAGCACTGCCTGCCGTTCGACGTCTCGCGCGCGTTCGACGAAGCGAGCGGCATCACGCATCCGCGCATCTGGACCGCGCAGCGCGACAAGGACATGTGGGCCGCGCTGCAGGACTGAGCCTCCTTAGTCAAATCACCGCGAACGGCGCCCGCCGTTCGCGTCCCTCTTCAATTCAATCCACGGCGCATCAGACGCCGGCCATCCTGTTCCTGGAGTGAGACATGTCGAAGCCGATCAGTACGGCGACGGTCCCCGTGACCGCCGTCGCGGATGAGGACGACCTGCTGTTGCGCAAGGTCGCCTGGCGAATCATCCCGTTTTTGTTTCTTTGCTACGTGGTGTCGTTTCTCGACCGCATCAACATCGGCTTCGCGCAGTTGCAGATGAAGCACGATCTTGGTTTCAGCGACGCGATGTACGGCCTCGGCGCCGCCGTGTTCTATATCGGCTACGTGATGTTCGAGGTGCCGAGCAACCTCCTGCTCGCGAAATACGGCGCGCGCCGCACGTTCACGCGGATCATGCTGCTGTGGGGACTTGCCTCGGTCGGGATGATGTTCGTCTCGACGCCCGGCCACTTCTATTTGCTGCGTTTCATGCTTGGCGTGTTCGAGGCGGGTTTCTTTCCGGGGATCGTGCTGTACCTGACCTACTGGTTCCCGGCGAGCCGGCGCGCGGCGGTGCTGTCGGTGTTCTTCGCGGGCGTCGCGGTGGCGGGTGTGTTCGGCGGGCTCGTGTCCGGCTGGATCATGCGCGACATGGGCGGCGTGCTCGGCCTCTTCGGCTGGCAATGGATGTTCGCGATCGAAGGCGCGCCGGCCGTGCTGCTCGCCTTCGTGGCGCTCGTCTATCTCGTCGATTCGCCACGCCACGCGAAGTGGCTTACGCCCTTCGAGCGTGATCGGCTGGAGACGCTCTGCGCCGAAAGCCACGCCGCGCCAAACGCTCACGATTCGCACAGTCTGCTGGACGCGCTGCGCAATCCGCGCGTCTATCTCTTCGCGTTCATCTATTTTTCGCTGACGTGTGCTTCGCTGACGCTGAGCTTCTGGATGCCGCTGATGATCCGCGATTTCGGCATCAAGGACGTCGTGTCGGTGAGCTTGTATTCGGTCGTGCCGAATGCGATCGGCGCGGTCGGGCTGATTCTGATCGCGCGCCATTCCGACCGCGTGAAGGAGCGCCGCAAGCACTTCGCGTTCTGCACGATCGGCGGCGGCCTCGCGCTCTCGGCGCTCACGCTGCACCTGCCGAGCTTCCCGGCGATGCTCGCGATCCTCTCGGTCGCCTGCGTGCTGATTTTCGCAGCGCTGCCGATCTTCTGGTCGGTGCCGCCGAGCTATCTGACGGGCAAGACCGCGGCGGCCGGCATCGCGTTCATCAGCAGCATCGGGATCACGAGCGGGATCGTGAGTCCGTGGGCCATCGGCCAGATTCGCACGACGACCGGCAGTATGGATCTCGCTGTCTATCTGCTTGCCGGATTGTTGCTGTTGAGCGGACTTGCGCTGATGCTGGGTGTCGCGAAAGAGCCTTCCAAGCGCGGTTTCTAGCGTGCGCCCGCGCCCGCCATCGCGCGGAACGTTTCGGGCTTCGCGAAGGCGAGGTATTGCGCCTGCATCTCGGGCGTCAGGCATTCGATCAGCGTGACGTTATCGATCCACAGTTCGATCACATCGAAGAAGTGATTGCCGCGCGTGCAGCGCACGGCGCGCCAGCCTTCGCGCGCGCCGATCGCGATCACGTCTTCCGCCGGCAGCTTCGTCGCGACGGCGAGGTGGAATGCGCTGTAGCCAGCCGGTGGCGCGTCGCCGGGGATGGAGTCGACGTCGCCCGGATGCAGGACGCGGTCGGCCGGATACACCTCCAGCACGGTGCCGCGCTCGTCGCCCGCCACCGCCATCCACGATCCGGGAAACGCCGGAAAGGGCGCGGCGAACCCGCCCCACAATTCGGCGATTACGCCGGCGGCGTGCTCGGGTTGGCGCGCGGGTATCGATGCGTGGAAGATCATCGCGATGCTCCGTTCCTGGGCTCGGCTTTCTAACATAGCACCATCGCGCGCAAACGGCTCACGCTTCGCTCGCGAACCGTCGGATGTCTGCATTCAGGCGCTCCGTGTGGCTCAGAAAGACTCCATGCGGCGCGCCTTCGTAGACGACGAGCCGCGCGTTCGGCACGAGCGCGGCCGTTCGGCGGGACGTCAGTTCAAGCGGATTCGATACGTCGTCGTCGCCTTGCACGACGAGCGTCGGCAAACCGAGCGCCGCCAGTTCCGCGCGGAAATCGCCGCCGTTGATCGTCTCGTAGCACTCGTGCAGCGCAAGCGGCGACGTGCGCAACGCCATCTCGCAAATCCACTCGATTATCGCCTCCGATACGTCCGGCCCCGCGAACGGCCGCGCATTCTCGGCGAGCCAGCGCGGATAGTCGGTGGCGAGATCGCGCTGGAAGGCGTCGACGTGGGCGCGCTCGATGCCGTCGGGATTGTCCGGCGTCTGCGCGAGCATCGGCAGCGTCGCGGCGATCAGCACGAGCCGCGCGACGCGCGCCGTTCCGTGGCGCGTGACGTGGCGCACGGTTTCGGCGCCGCCCATCGAATAACCGACGAGCGTGACGTCGCGCAGGTCGAGGGATTCGATGACGGCGGCGATGTCGTCGGCAAGGGTATCGTAGTCGTAGCCTCGGCCCGGGTCGCTCGATCGTCCGTGGCCGCGGCGGTCGAATGCGACGCAGCGAAAGCCCGCGCGCGTGAGCGGCAGCATCTGGTAGGCCCACATATCGCTCGGGAGCGAGTAGCTGCCGACGAAGACGATCGGCCGGCCTGTGCCCCAGTCGCGATAGAAGAGTTCGACGCCGTCGCGCGTCGTGACGAAGTTGGGGCGGGTGATTGCGTTGGCAGGCATGTCGTTCTCCTCGATCGAAGCGGTTAAAGTCGCACGGCGTCGGGCCGTTCGATGCTTTCATCGTCGCAATTCGCGGGAGGGAGAACAATTACGCGGGAGGTAAAGCGCGGGCGAATCCCGACAATCCAAAATTGACACGCTAGACTATCCAGGCATCGACGAACCATCGCCGATGCGGCCAAACCGACCTTACAACCTGGACTGTCAGATGAAAGCTTTCGCTAAAAAAAGTGTTGCCGTTTTGCTTCTCGCTACCTTTGCCGTTTCGACTGCGGCGCTTGCCAAGTCGACGCATCATCATCACAAGTCCACGCACGCCAAGCATGTGAAGCACGAAGCGCATTGATGCGTTAAGGCTTCGGCCGCCGCTCGCGTCGTTCGCTGCGAGCGGCGGTCAGAAAACTCAATCGTCCTCGCTCGAATAGAGTTTGCAGCGTGCGCCGCCATCGATGGAACCGCGCATGTCGATCTGCACACGGCGTGCATTCGCGCCGCACGGTCCGCTGTCGTAACTCGTGCGCATCGCGGACGGCGCCACGCTCGCCAAGCGCATGTTTTGATCCGCTGCCGATTCGTGAAGCAACGCCTGACTTGCGGCACCCGCCGATGTCGCCGATTCCCCCGATACGGAAGTCGACGCCACGACGATCACACCACCGCAAAGAATGATTTTCCACATGACTCGCCTCGCGTAGAAGAGAAGGGCCGGGGCACACGTTTTGCTGCGTCGCAACACAAAATTGCCCCGTTCATAATTGCCTGTCAAGTTCGCGAAAAAAACGTCGCGGGCAGCGCGGAGCGGCCGCATGAAGCGAACGACCGCACGATTTCGAGGCCGATTCATGCGTTATCTGGACGATTTCCGTGCCTGGTCGGCGACCGTGACGGGCCGCCACGCGCGGACCTGGTCCGCGTTTCTCGATGCGCTCGCGCGGCGCCGTCCGGCGTGGATGTTGTCGCTGGCGTTTGCCGAAGCGAACCTGTCGGAAGGGTTGCGCGCGGCGTGCGCATCGACGGCGATGCTCCTGCTTGGTCAGTTGATGCACGAGCCGGATTTTTCGTACGCGGCGATCGGCGCTTTCTGGACCTGTCTCGCCGATGCTGCGGGCACCAGCCGCATGCGCTTCGCCTCGATGACGGCGTTCGCGTTCCTCTCGACGCTCTGCGGCGGGCTGACCGCGTGGGCGTCCGGACTCGGCGCGGCGCCCGCGACAGCCGCGGTGCTGGTCTTTTCGACGCTCGGCGCGGGGGCGCGCATCTTCGGCGCGGCAGCGTCGCAAGTGGCGATTCTCGGCGCGACGGCGTGCGTCGTGATGGTAGACCGGCCGATGCACGGCGGCGTGGACGATGCGCGCTTCCTGCTGCTTTATTTCCTCGGCTGCGCGTTCGCGACGCTGCTCAGTTTCACCATCTGGCGTATCCATCCCTTTGGCCCGCCCCGCGCTGCGCTGCGCGCGGCGTACCTGCGTCTCGCCGACATGGCGCGCGACTGCGCCCGCCTGCTCGAAAGCGATGACGCCGATGCAGCGCAATGGGCCGCCCATGCGTCGACGTTCCGGGGCCAGGCGCGCGGCGCCGTGGAAACGGCACGCGCGGCGCTCGGCAAAATGCCGTCGGCGCGCACGGACCGGCGCCGCACCTATGGCGATCTGCTGATTGCGCTCGCCAACAGCGAGCAGATCTTCGCGTACCTGATCGCCGTGACCGACGCCTGCGAGCGCAGCCGCGACACGCTGCCGAATCCCCGTCGAGCGGCGCGCGCGTTGAACGGCATCGCAGCGACGCTGCAGCGCCTCGCCGAGATCGTGACCGGCGAAACCGGAGAACTATCGACGGAACCGCACGAGCGCCTGCACGCGCTCGGCAAGCGGCTCGACGCCGCGATCGGCGAGCGGACGTCGCTCGAATTCTGCACGGAGCCGGCCGAGGTCGAAGCGGCCGCGCCGCTCAAAGACTGGCGCGCCGCGCTGCTGAGTGTCCTGCGGCGCGCGGGCGAAACGGTAAAGGCGAACGCGTCGATCGAATCGATCGGGATGCGGCATGCTGCGCGCGTCGGCGTGGCGACGACGCTCGCGTTCCTCATCGTCCGCGCGCTTCAGGTGCCGTTCGGCTACTGGGCGACGATGGCGACGCTGCTGATTCTCCAGCCATCGCTAGCGACGAGCTGGACACGCAGTGTCGAACGCGCGGCGGGCAGCGTCGCCGGCGCGCTGTTCGCGGCCGGACTCGGGCTGTTCGTGCATACGCCGCTCGCGATCTCACTCTTTGTCTTCCCGCTCGTCTGCGCGACGATGGCGTTGCGCACCGTCAGCTATGCGCTCTTCGTGTTCTTCATCACGCCGAGCTTCGTGCTCGTCGCGGACTTCGCGGCGAGCGTCGGCGCGGGCGAATTCGTGCACGCCGCGACGCGGCTCGGCAACAACGTGCTCGGCTGCGTGATCGCGCTCGCGGCGACGTTTCTCCTGTGGCCGAGCCGCGAGCCCGCCAGCTTCGACGACAAGCTCGCCCGCGCGATCAGCGCCAATCTCGCTTACCTTGCAGCGGCACTCGCGCGGGCCCGCATCGCCGACGCCGAAATCGAACGCGCGCGGCGCGCGGCGGGGCTGGCGAGCAATAACGCGGAGGAGACGCTGGCGCGCCTGCGGCTCGAACGGCTGAATACGTCCGCGACGGAGGAATTCGGCTCGACCGCGCTCGCGCTGTTGCGGCGCATCGCGGGGACGGCGACGCGCGCGAGGCTCACCGTCGGCGTCGCAACGACCGACGAGCGTCTGGTCGCCTGGGTGCGCGCGGTCGCGCACGCGCTCGATGCAAGGCTCACCGCCAACGAACGCGCTGAAGCACTGCGCACGTTCCCGACAACGCGTCTCACGCGTTTGGAAACCGACGCGGTGAATCAGGTGATCGTGTTATCGAACCTGCTGGAGCAGGCTAAGCCTCATCCGCCTTCAGGGCTTCAATCACGAAGTCGATGAACGCCCGCACTTTTGCCGCAGGCAAGTGGCGTGACGGATAAAGCGCGTAGAGCCCAAACGACTCGCCCGTAAAGTTGCCAAGCAGTTCGACAAGGCGGCCTTTATCGATCAGTGCCTGCACGCCGCTCGCCTTGATACGCGCGATACCCGCGCCCGCGAGACACGCGCCGAGCAACGTTCCCGCGTCGTTCACGAGGAGACGCCCCGACGTCTTCGCGGGAATGACCTTGCGCCCCGACTTGTATGCCCATTCGAGCGGCTGCCCCGTCACCGTGCTGCGCATCTGGATGCACGCGTGACCGGCGAGATCGGCGGGCGTTGCAGGCCGTCCGTGCTTGCGGATATACGCGGGCGACGCGACCGTCACGGTGCGCGTATCGAGCAATTTTCGTGCGACGAGCGTCGATGCGGGCGGCTGTCCGAAGCGCACGGCAATGTCGAAACCTTCGGCGATCAGGTCGCCCAGTTGTTCACGCGACGCGAGTTCGAGCGAAATCTCCGGATAGCGGTCGAGGAACTTCGCGATGTGCGGAGTGAGCATCCGTCGCGAGAAAAACGGATCGACGTTCACGCGCAGGCGCCCACGCACCGCTTCCGACGATCCCGCGGTGAGCGTCATCGCATCGCCGATGCCGGCGATCAACGGGGCGATGTCTTCGTAGAGACGGCGGCCTTCGTCAGTGAGGGCGACGGAGCGCGTCGTGCGGTCGAAGAGGCGCACGCCTATGCGCGACTCCAGCCGGCCGAGCGCGCGGCTCACGCCGGAAGGTGTCAGGCCCAGCGTCTCGGCGGCGCGCGCGAAGCTGCCGCTTTCCACGATCGCCGCGAGAACGCTGACGTTCGCGAGCATCCGTCCATCGAAATTCATGTTCATCACTCGTGATTCGAAGTCACTAATTATGTGACACGCAGTCGATTCCATCAACGATCGATGGCGCCTATGATGCACTCAATTACCCAAGGAGAAAGACCCCATGTATGCAATCACAGGCATTACCGGACAAGTCGGTGGGGCGCTCGCGGAAGCGTTGTTGGCGGCGCAACAGGACGTTCGGGCCGTCGTGCGCGATGCGCGCAAGGGCCACGCATGGACCGCGCGCGGCTGCGAACTCGCACTCGCCGATATGTCCGACGCGGCGGCGCTGACAAAAGCGTTCGAAGGCGCCGATGGCGTCTTCATTCTCCCGCCGCCCGAGTTCGATCCGGCGCCGGGTTTTCCGGAAGCGCGCGCCGTCATCGACGCCGTGAAGACCGCGCTGGAAGTGGCGCGTCCGGGCAAGGTCGTGTGTCTTTCGACGATCGGCGCGCAGGCCACGCAATCGAACCTGCTGACACAACGCACGCTGATGGAACGCGCCTTCGCCGGTCTGCCGATGCCGGTCACGTTCCTGCGTCCCGCGTGGTTCATGGAGAACGCCGCGTGGGACGTGGCGCCCGCGCGCGATACGGGCGTGATCGCGAGTTTTCTGCAACCGCTCGACAAACCCGTGCCGATGGTCGCGACGGCGGACATAGGACGCGTCGCCGCGCGGTTGTTGATGGAGGATTGGAGCGGCCATCGCATCGTCGAACTGGAAGGACCGCAGCGCGTGACACCCAACGACATTGCCGCGACGTTCGCGCGCATCCTCGGTCGTCCGGTGCGTGCGGAAGCCGTCGAGCGCGAGACATGGGGCACGCTCTTTCGTTCTCAAGGCACGAGAGATCCGATGCCGCGCATTCAGATGCTCGACGGCTTCAACGAAGGCTGGATCGCGTTCGAACAGGACGCGGCCAATATCGTGAAGGGCGATACTGGCCTCGAGTCTGTGTTGCGTGGTCTTGTCCAGCGCGCGCAATGATCACGAACTCATATGCAGCGTCCCGTTGACGCCCGCCGGGAAGAACCCGCCCTTGGTGGCCGACGCGCTCGTGAGATACACGATGTTGAGCACGTCGCCGGGGCTGCGGCTGAACGCGAGGCCGTTCTGATCGAGCGGGACGATGTTGGCGATGTCGGGCGTCGCGCCGACGATGCCCTGATCGTCGTCGACGGTGTTGTCGAGACTGTCGCGTGCGTCCGAAATCGCGCCGGCGGCTGTGCGCAGGCTCGGCGTCTGCAGGCCTTTGGCGTAGAGCGTCGTGCGCACGATGCCCGCGTGATACGCCTCGGCTGCGAGGATGCCGGCCGCCGCTTCGAGATACGTCTTGTTCGTGATCAGTGGCGACGCGCCCTTGTACGCGGTCACGCCGACATCCTCGAAGATGAACGCGCCGAGCAGGAAGTTGTTGTCATTCAGGTACGGATTGAACGCGACGCCCGCGCCGACCAGTCCCGCCGCGCGAGCCGCCGTCGAGAACGCGCCGTTCGGATCGATGCCGCCGATATCGATCGCCGGTTGCGCCACCGCCGAGCCGCCCAACGCCGTGCGCAGGAAGGCGACGTGCTCCATCTCGTCGCGCGCGATCTCCTTCGCGTACTGCGCGACGAGCGGGTCCTGGAACGGCACCTGCGATCCGCCGATCACGGCGCCCTGCGTGCCTTGTCCGCCGAGCATGCCGGCGGGCAGCCCCGCGCCCGTCACCGCGTACGCATAGAACTGCGCTTCCAGATATTCGAGGTTGAGCGCGAAGTTGAGGATCTCTTCGTCGGTCGGCGTGGTCGTGCTCGCCATCACGTTATTGCCCGAGCCGCCCCCGCACGCGCTGATCAGCGTGCCGCCGATCAGACCCAGCCCCAGGCCGCCCGCATTGCGAAAGAACTGCCGGCGTTGCGCGCGCCGCTCACCGCGGCGGTCCATCACACCCATCAGCACCGATGCATCGTTCATGGTCATCTCCTTCATGGATTCGCTGGTTGTAGGCATGCCTGCGAAGCAGCGCGCTCTGGGGACAAGAGACGGCCTTGCGCGATAGGACGATGGGACTCGCGGGCGTGAAGCGGCATCGGTCGCGAACGTGCGCGAGCTTGCGTGCCGCATTCAGATGCAGTTACGAGCGCGCGATCCGGACGGATGCACGGCGATGGAGAAATAGTTAGGCGGGGGAAAGACTTGCCGAAGCGAGCGGGGGTTTCGGCAAGCGTTACGGTGCTTTATCGGCGTTTAGCCCAGAACTCACGCTGCACGCGCAGCACTTCCTCTTCGACCTCGGCCACCGGCCCGATCAGATCGACGGGCTTCTGGCAGTGATCGAAGACATAGCGCGACGCGACGCTCATCGTCGGATTCTCGGCGTGGTCGCCGGTGGCTTCGAGCAGGCGCGCTTCGGTCATGCCGAACACAACGCGGCCGATGTTCGCCCAGTACGCCGTGCCCGCGCACATGCAGCACGGCTCGACGGTCGTGTAGAGCGTGCAACTCCACAAATACCCTGGCGTGAAGTTGAGCGCCGCAACGCGCGCCAGCACCGACTCGGCGTGATTCACCGTATCGACGTTGCCTTGCTCCATCAGCACGCTCTCCTGATCCGGTCCGACGAGGATCGCGCCGAACGGATGATGACCCATCAGCGTCGCGCGCTCGGCGACGGCGCTCGCGTGCCGCAGATGCCGCACGATCTGCTCGCGCGTGGGCGCGAGGCCTTGCGCGGGCCAGGTGTCATTTGCGATGGAACGCGTGTCGATGCTCATAAGGTTCGCTCTCTGCCGGGCCGATGAAGAACGGTCAGTCTACCTTCTTCGCAAACACGACTTCGCCTGTTTCGAGCAGCGACTTGAGGTTCGAGAGAATGCGCGGCCATCCGCCCGACACGGCGTGGATGAGCTTCGAATCGGCGCGGTCGATCGAATGGGTGATGGTCAGCTTCGTCGCGCCATCAACGGGTTCGATCTCGTACACGCAGCGCGAGAATCCTTCGGCCGCCAGTTCCGGCTTGAACTCGTTGCGCCATTTCAGCACGAGACGGCGCGGCGGATCGCTCTCCAGGACTTCGCCCGCATCGGCGATGCGGCCGTCCTCGAAGACCATGCGCCACGACGAGCCGGACTTCCAGTCGCTCTCCTGATGCATGCCGAACCAGTATTGCTTCACGAATTCGGGGCTCGTCAGCGCGGCCCATACCTTCTCGGGCGTGGTGCGGATGAACGTGACGTAGACGAATGTGGAAGTGGGCACGTCAGTCATGATCTTCTCCTTCGAGGGTCTTCTTGAGGTCGGACAGGGCGCTGAGTCTCGGACGTTCAAACTTGCCGATCCAGCGCTCGGCGATCTCGTTGATCGGAACGGGATTGATGAAATGCAGCTTCTCGCGGCCGTGGCGCTGGCACGCGACGAGGTTCGCTTCTTCAAGGATCGCGAGATGCTTCGTGACCGCCTGACGCGACATGGCGAGCCCCTGACACAGATCGCCGAGCGTCTGGCCATTTCTCGCGTGCAGCCGGTCCAGCAAGAGCCTGCGGCTTGAGTCCGCGAGAGCACGAAACACCGCGTCGTCGTTCATGGAATCATCATGCAACCATTTGGTTGCATGTCAAGCGGAACGTGATGTATGCCTGATTTCGCGGGCGCTGATAATCTGCGATGTCACGCTCGTCGTCGAAAAGGTGGGCCACGCCATGAACCACGCACCGATTCCGTTTTCACTGCGAGTCGCCGATGAAGACATCGCCGATTTGAAGGCACGCCTCGCCCGAACGCGCTTTCCGGATCAGGCGCCCGGCGACGCCTGGCAGTTTGGCACCGACGTGACGTATCTGCGCGATCTCGTCGACTACTGGCGTGACGATTTCGACTGGCGAGCGCAGGAAGCCGCGCTCAATGCGTTTCCGCAATTCGAGGTCGGGCTGCACGGCATCCGTCTGCACTACCTTCATATCGAAGGCAACGGCCCCGCGCCGATGCCGCTTCTGCTTCTCCACGGCTGGCCCGGCTCGGTGTTCGAATTCCTCGAAATCATCCCGCGTCTCACCGACCCCGCACGCTTCGGCGGCGATCCGCGCGATGCGTTCACGGTCGTCGTGCCGTCGTTGCCGGGGTACGGCTTGTCGTTCAGCCCGAACCAGCCGCGCTTCGACGTCCCCGCAATGGCCGACTGCGTCTTCGACCTGATGCGCGACGTGCTCGGCTACGAGCGCTTCGGCGTGCAAGGCGGCGACTGGGGCGCAGCGGTAGCGAGCCGTCTCGCGTACGCGCGCGCGGACGCGATTATCGGCGTGCATGTGAACCTGCTGTCGGCTGTGAGCCGCGATCCCGCCGCCTATCCGAACCCGACCGACGACGAGCGCCGCTACCTCGACGAACTCGCACGCTGGACGCAGGAAGAGGGCGGCTACATCGCGATCCAGGGGACGCGGCCGCAGTCGCTCGCGTTCGGTCTCACCGATTCGCCGGCCGGGCTCGCGGCGTGGATCGTCGAAAAATTTCAGGCGTGGTCGGATTGCGGCGGCGAACCCGAGCGCGCGATCAGCCGCGACCGCATGCTCGCCGATATCGCGTTCTACTGGTTCACGGGGTCGATCAACGCGTCGTTCTGGCCATACTACGGGCGGTTGCACGGCGCGGTCATCCTGCCGCCGGGCGACACGATTTCGGTGCCCGCCGCGCACGCCGCGTTCCCGCGCGAAATGATCCGGCCACCGCATTCGGCCGCCGAGCGCGTGTTCACCGATCTTCGCCAGTGGACCGTCATGCCGAAGGGCGGGCACTTCGCGGCGCTGGAGCAGCCGGAATTGCTTGCCGATGATGTGCGGACGTTCTTCGGAACGTTGCGTTAGGGTCGGGCCGGTGTTCGGGCGCGCTTGCAAATAGCGCAATTGAAAACGCGCCGCCGACCGGCATTCATGGGAGAGGCACATGAAGCGAATCGTGGTAATCGGAGCGGGTTTCGCGGGACTGTGGAGCGCGGTCGGTGCGGCGCGCAAGCTCGATGAACTGCATGTGAGCGCGGACGACGTGGAGGTCGTCGTCGTGAATCCGACGGCATATCACAGCATTCGCGTGCGCAACTATGAGTCACGGTTGGACGAAACGCTTGTACCGCTTGCCGACGTGTTCGATCCGATCGGCGTTCGTCTGATCGAAGGGGCGGCCTCGCAAATCGACACGGCTAACCGCCGCGTGTCGGTCGATTCCACTGAGCCGCTCGAACTCGACTACGACCGCCTCGTGTTCGCGGCAGGCAGCACGCTCGTGCATCCCGCGATACCGGGCCTCGCCGACTACTCATTCGACGTCGATACCTATGCCAGCGCCTGCAAGCTCCAGGCGCATCTGCACGGGCTTGCGTCGCGCGCGGCGCCGGCGGGGCGCTATACGGCCGTGGTCGTCGGCGCGGGGCTGACGGGCGTCGAACTCGCCGCCGAATTGCCAGCGCGGCTCCGCGGCATCGTCCCGGAGGCGGATCGTCAGGCGATCCGCGTGATCCTCGCCGACCGCTCGCCGAAAATCGGCCAGGCGATGGGCGGCGCGCAGCCCGTGATCGAACGCGCGATGCGCGAGCTGGGCGTCGAGCTGCTGCCGGGCGTATCGCTCAAATCGCTCGATGCCGATGGTGTCGAGTTCAGCAACGGCGAGCGCGTCGAGGCCGCGACGGTCGCGTGGTGCGGCGGCATGCGCGCGAGTCCGCTCGCGGCGCAGTTTCCGGTCGTGGCGGACGGGTTCGGCCGCGTGCCCGTCGATGTGTTCCTGCGAGTGGAGGGCGTCGCCGGCGCGTTCGCGGCCGGCGACTGCGCGTGGCTGCCGATCGACGGCATGAGGCCCTCGGTGATGTCCTGCCAGCACGGCCGGCCGATGGGGCGCTACGCCGGGCACAACGTCGTCTGCGATCTGTACGGCCTGCCGATGCTGCCGCTGCGGATCGACTGGTACACGACGATTCTCGACCTCGGTCCGTGGGGCGCGGTCTACACGGAAGGGTGGGACCGCCACCTGGTATCGGAAGGCGAGGCAGCGAAGCGCACCAAGCAGACGATCAATTGCGATCGCATCTACCCGCCGCGCACGCGCGTGCGCGAGGACATTCTGCAAGCCGCCGCGCCCATCGTGCAGACGCCGCCGAAGACGATGCGCGCGCAATAGGCATCGGGCATCGGGCGTCGCGGTTGCTGTCGATCCGTGGGACTACATGGCCGCGCGGCGCAAGTCAGGAAGACGCTTACTTAGGCGTTGTATTTTTGTAAAAAAGTGTTGTAAATGCGAATCAGTTTCATCTATGATTGCGCTCGCCATCTTCGTTTCACCTACCGCTTTCAACCACTGTTAATTCACGCGCTACGAGCGATGACGCCCAGCTATTCCAAGGCTGCGCGGCGTACGCCCCTGCTCGACCAAAAAAACATGCAGACTTCTTCCGTCGCCAGCCGTCTGGCGTTTGTGCGCGCCACACGCCGTACTCCGTCGCTTCTCAGTGCCGCGCTCATGGCGAGCGTGGGCATTTCGCTCTCGACGCTCTCATCCGCCGGCTGGGCGCAAGACGCCGCCGCCGCAACGACCGCCGATTCGACGACGCTGCCCGCCGTGAGCGTCACGGCATCGCGCGAGAGCGCCGTCGTGCCGACCGACACGGTCAACGCCGGCGCGCTGGGCTCGCGCAAACAGGTCGATACGCCGTTTTCGACGGTCGTCGTGTCGAGCGAAGAGGGCGAGGACATGTTCGCGACGACCGCCAACGACCTCTTCAAATACGACCCGGCGGTGTCGAACATCAGCAACAACGCGATCGCCGAGAACGCGATGTTCACCGTGCGCGGCATCCCGATCGATACGCTGAACGGCATCAAGGTCGACGGCCAGAGCTTCCCCTCGTGGGACACGGACCTGTCGCTCGAACCGTTCGAGCAGGTGCAATTGTTGAAGGGCCTGTCGGGCTTCATGTACGGCTTCGGCGCGCCGGGCGGCATCGTGAACTACGTGCTCAAGCGCCCCACCGACGACCCGTATCGCAGCGTCTCGATCGGCTATCAGTCGG
Source organism: Caballeronia humi (assembly GCF_001544475.1). GTDB lineage: Bacteria > Pseudomonadota > Gammaproteobacteria > Burkholderiales > Burkholderiaceae > Caballeronia > Caballeronia humi. The sequence continues at coordinate 146,396 of NZ_FCNW02000007.1, forward strand.
CGGGCGTGTTCAGCGAGAAGATCGACGTGGGCGGGCGCGTCGGCACCGACAAGCGCTTCGGCTATCGCGTGAACCTCGTGAACGAAGAGGGCAACACGGCCGAGGCGAACGGTCATCTGCGTCGTCAGGTGGCATCGGGTGCGTTCGACTTCCGCATCACGCCGGACCTCGTGCTTTCCGCCGATGCGTTCTATCAGAAGCGCAAGACCAACGGCACGCTGTTCGGCCTGCTGTTCGGCTCGGGCCTCGGCATTCCCGATGCGAGCCAGGTCACGCACCAGTTGACGCAACCGCAGAACTGGTACGAGACCGAGATGGCGTCGTTCGGCGCGGGCCTCGACTATCGCCTGAGCGAGAACTGGCACGCGAGCCTGAAGTATCGTTTCGCGAAGGAAAACCGCTACAACTCGGACAGCCTACTGTACGTGTTCGATAGTGCCGGCAACTACTCGAACACGCTGTACGCGGCACTCACGCGCTACTTCTACCAGAACGTCGACGCGATGGTGCAGGGCCAGTTCTCGACGGGCAGTATCAAGCACGATGTCGTGTTCGGCGCGGGCTATCAGGCGCAGGTCAGCGAGTACGACAACAGCGAAGGCTGGAACGTCGGCTATCCGCTCGGCGAGAGCAACATCTACGGCAGCACGCTGCTGACGAACGATGCCGTGCACATCGGCGGGAACCTGTATCGCCAGTCGCTCACGACGCAGACCGCCGTCTATGCCAGCGACACCCTGCAGTTCAGCTCGCGCTGGTCCGCGCTGCTCGGCTTGCGCTACACGCAGTATCGCCAGCACACCTACGATCCGACGGGCGCGGTAGCGTCGCAATACGATGCCAATCCGGTCACGCCGACCGTCGCGCTGATGTTCAAGACCGACCCGTATTCGACGGTCTACGCGAGCTATGTGGAGTCGCTGGAGCAGGGCGGGTCGGCGTCGAACACGAACGTCAACTTCCCGGCGCAGTTCGGGCCGCTGAAGAGCAAGCAGTATGAAGTGGGCTTCAAGACCGATCGTCAGAAATGGGGCGCCAATATTGCGCTGTTCCGCGTCGATCAGGGCTATAACTACACGAACTCGCAGAACGTATACGTGCAAAGCGGCACGAAGCGCTACACCGGTCTCGATGCAAGCGGCTGGGTTCAACTGGCGAGCGACTGGCGTCTGCTCGGCGGCGTGATGTGGCTCAACACGAAGGCAGTCGATGTCGACGATCCGACGATCGAAGGCAACCGTGTCTACGGCGCGCCGCGCTTTACCGCAACGGGCCGGGTGGAGTACAACCCGTCGTATCTGCGTTCGCTGACGGTGGCGCTGGGCGGGAAGTACGTCGGCAACATGGCCGTCGATGCCGCGAATACGCAGTACGTGCCGGGCTATGTGATCTATGACTTGAGCGGTCGCTATGACACGCGGATCGCGGGCAAGGACGTGACGCTGCGCGCGGGTATCAACAACCTGCTGAATCGTCGCTACTGGACGACGGCGTGGGGCTACTACGTGGTGCCGTCGGCGACGCGGACGGCGGTGGCGAGCGCTACGCTGCAGTTCTGAAAATGATCGTGTGACAAAGGCGTGCGGGCCTGCTCGCACGCTTGTTCATCGACACCGCTCCAACGCCTTCACAAACCGCTCGTCCCCGAGATAAGCGACATTGAACCGGCACCACTTCGAAGTGCCATCCGCATGCGCGGAGAAGATGGTCCCCGGTGCCAGAATCACGTTGTGCTCCAGCATCTTTCTCGCGAGTTCGATCGAATCGTCGTGCCCGGGCAGCGCAGCCCAAAGATAAAGACTTTGCTCGCTGACCTTATAGATCTCCGCTCCCAGCTTGCCGAGCGCGACAACGCCCGCCGCCGTCGCACGCCTGAGCCGCTCCTGCAACCGATTCGTATGGCGCAGGAAATGCCCGTCGCTGACGATGGCATCGAGCGTGCGTTCGCAATACTCCGAACTGCTCACGTGAATCAGCATCTTCACATCGGCGAGATCGCTTGCGAGATGCGCATCGCACGCGAGGAATCCCACTCGTAGCGCCGCGGAAACCGACTTCGAAAAGCTCCCGATATAGATCGTGCGCCGCAACTGATCGAGCGCGGAAATCCGCATGGCCGAGCGCGGCTTGAGATCAGCGAGTGCATCGTTCTCGACGACGATCAGGTCGTGCGCCTCCGCCAGTTGCAGGATGCGATGCGCCTTGGCGGCGCTGGTATCGGTGGCGGTGGGATTGTGTCCGACCGATTGCGTGAAAAAAAGCTTCGGCCGATGCGTTTTGAGCTTTTCCTCCAGCACAGCGATATCGGGCCCGTCGATCCCGCGCGGCACGCCGACGATATTCGCCCCGCTCAGCTTGAGCTTGCCGAAGAGCGCGTAATACCCCGGATCGTCGACGAGCACGGCATCGCCCGGCCGCACGAAATAGCGGACGACCATGTCCATCGCCTGATTGGCGCCGTGCGTCATCACGATCTGTTGCGGCGCCGCTTCGATCTCGTAGCCCGCAAGCTTTTGCTGCAGATGCTGCCGCAACGGCAGATACCCGAAGCGGCTCCCATAGCGAAACAGCGATGCGACCCCCGTACGCACCACGCGCTGATGAAAGTGGTCGAGCCGCGTCTCTTCGAGCCATTCGACCGGTGGAAATCCTTCGCCGAGATTCAGCACACCGGGCTTGCTCTGCAACTGCTCGCGCATCAGCCAGACAGAATCCATCGCGCGATCGAGCGTGCGCGTGTCCTCGTCGTGCTGCGGCGCCTTGCCCGCGCTCGCGACGAAAAATCCCGCGCCGCGACGCGGCTCGATCAGGCCGTTCGCCGCCAGCGCATCGAATGCGCTGATGACGGTGTTTTTCGAGCAGCCATTCGCCTCAGCATATTCCCTAATGGAGGGCAGCTTGTCGCCGGCGCGCAAGAGGCCTTCGGCGATCTGTCTGCTCAAATTGTCCGCCAGCACGCCAGACAGGCTCTTCCTCTCGCCGCGCATGATCTCGAATCCTCCCGATGAACGTGTCACTGTTTTGGGTACAGTACGTAGACTGTCTTCCTGAATTGTACCTTTCAAGTGGGTACAGTCAGCCTATTATTCGCTCAACCGCCGAGTGCCCGCAAGTCCCGCCGGCACGGCGCCCAAAATCAGGAGAGGAAGACACATGATCGATTCGAAGCTGCCGAACTTCCGGGCGATGTCGCCTGCGGAACGACTCGGGCACATCGCGCGCGCCGTCGAACTGGACGATGCCGAACATGCGCTGCTGGCGAAGCCCGGCGCGCTATCGCTCGAGACGGCGAACGGCATGATCGAGAACGTGATCGGTACGTTCGAATTGCCGATGGCTGTCGCCGGCTACTTTCAGATCAACGGCCGCGACGTGCTCGTGCCGATGGCGGTCGAAGAGCCGTCGATCGTCGCGGCGGCGTCGTATATGGCGAAGCTGTCGCGGGAGGCCGGCGGCTTTCGCACATCGAGCACCGGCCCGCTGATGCGCGCGCAGGTGCAGGTGATCGGCGTGACGGACCCGTACGGCGCGCGCCTGTCGATCCTCAAGCATCGCGATGAACTCGTCGAACTCGCGAACGCCCGCGACAAGGTGCTGATCGGGCTCGGGGGCGGCTGCCGCGACATCGAAGTGCACGTGTTTCCCGACACACCGCGTGGCGCGATGGTGGTCGCGCATCTGATCGTCGACGTGCGCGACGCGATGGGCGCGAACACGGTCAACACGATGGCGGAGTCGGTGGCGGGACGCATCGAGGAAATCACGGGCGGCAAGGTGCGGCTGCGCATCCTGTCGAATCTCGCCGACTTGCGCCTTGCGCGCGCCCAGGTCCGCTATTCGGCCGAGACACTGAAGACGAAAGAGTATTCGGGCGAAGACGTGATTGCGGGCGTCGTCGATGCGTGCCTCTTCGCGGCGATCGATCCGTATCGCGCGGCGACGCACAACAAGGGCATCATGAACGGCATCGATCCCGTGATCGTCGCGACGGGCAACGACTGGCGCGCGGTCGAGGCGGGTGCGCATGCATACGCGAGCCGCAATGGGCGCTACACGTCGCTCACGACGTGGGAAGTGGCGAACAACGGCGACCTCGTCGGCACGATCGAGATGCCGATGCCGGTCGGACTCGTCGGCGGCGCGACCAAGACGCATCCGCTCGCGCGCCTCGCACTGAAGATCATGGACGTGAAGTCGGCGCAGGCGCTCGGCGAGATCGCGGTTGCAGTCGGGCTCGCGCAGAACATGGGCGCGTTGCGCGCGCTCTCGACCGAAGGCATCCAGCGCGGCCACATGGCGCTGCACGCGCGCAACATCGCGCTCGCGGCGGGCGCGACGGGCGGCGACGTCGACTGGGTCGTCAGGAAGATGGTGGCCGCGAAGAACGTGAGCGTCGACTATGGCATGAGCCTGCTGCAGGGGCCGCGCGATGCGTGATGCCGCGTTGATGCCTGCGCGCGTGTGCATCGTCGAAGTCGGTCCGCGCGATGGCTTGCAGAACGAGCCGTCGCCAGTATCGGCCGAGGTGAAGGTCGGCTTGATCGAGCGCCTGATCGATGCGGGCGTCACGTATGTCGAGGCCGCTTCGTTCGACTCACCGAAGTGGGTGCCGCAGATGGCCGACGGCGCCGATGTGCTCGCGCGCATCGGTCGCCGCGAAGGCGTGACGCTCGCCGCGCTCGTGCCCAACATGAAGGGACTCGAAGCGGCGCTGCAAGCGGGCGTCGAAGAGGTAGCGGTGTTCGCGGCAGCATCGGAGACGTTCTCGCAGAAGAACATCAATTGCTCGATCGATGAAAGCCTCGCGCGCTTTGCGCCGGTGATCGCGGCGGCGCGCGAAGCGGACGTGCGGGTGCGCGGCTACGTGTCGTGCGTGCTCGGCTGTCCGTTCGAAGGCGCGATCGATCCGCATGCGGTCGCGCGCGTCGCGCGGCGTCTCTTCGAGATGGGATGCTACGAGATCAGCCTCGGCGACACGATCGGCGCGGGCACGCCGCACAAGACAAAAGCGCTGATCGATGCGTGCATGGAAAGCATTCCAGTGACAGCGCTGGCTGGGCATTTCCACGATACGTGGGGCATGGCGATTGCCAATGTGGCCGCGGCGCTCGCACGCGGTGTCGCGACGTTCGACAGCTCGGTTTCCGGCATCGGCGGCTGTCCGTATTCGCCGGGGGCGACGGGCAACGTCGCGACGGAGGACGTCGTCTACCTGTGCGAGGGGATGGGTATCGAAACCGGCATCGATCTGTACAAGCTCGCCGATGCCGGCGCGTTCATTTCGCAGGCGTTAAAGCGCGAGACGTCGTCGCGTGTCGCGCGTGCGATCGAAGGAAAGCGCCATCGTGAGACGTGCGGTACTTGAAGACAAAAGCCCGCGTCTTCGCGGGCACCGATAACTCCACAAGGAGGAGACGATGGAACAGCGCAGGGTCAGGCAAGACGGCTATCAGCTCGTCGAGATATGGGGCGATACCGTCGATACGCGGCATCTCGCGTGGTCGGTCGCGATCGGCATCGTGGTGAGCCTTGGGGCGTTTTTCGTGGCGAGCCGCGTGCTCGCGGCATACGTCCACGATCCGGCGATGGCGCGCGCCTACGCGATGCTCGTCGGCCTCGGCGGCTGCCTTGTCGCGGGCGTCATCTGCGCGAGGCTTTTCAAGCCGAAACGCGAGGTGATAGAGGAAGCGATCGGCACGGGCGGACGCGAGGAAGTACTGGCGCAACTCGCGGCGGAAGCGGGCGGCCTGGGGCGCGTGGCGGACCTGCCGCCTGCGGTTGTAGCCGAGATGAAGGAACTCGGCCTGTACGACCTCTTCGCCGATTACGAAAAACACGACGTGGCGCCCGATACGAAAACGCCCGTTCTTCACGCCAGCCGCGAAGGAGTGATCTGATGGAACATCTGCTTTCGCAATTCATCGTCGCGCTCTCGATGGGTTTGATCGGCGCGATCGTCTTCTCGGGCATCGGCCTCATCTCGGGCACCGACGAGACCACCACGCTCGCGCCGCTCACGTTGCTCGTGGTGCTGCTCGGCGTGCCGCCCGTCGGCGTGTTTTCGTTCTTCATGGCGGGCGCCGTGTCGAAGCACATGACGCACGCGATCCCGACCGCGCTGCTCGGCATTCCCGGCGACACACTTGCCACGCCGCTCCTTCAGCAAGCGACGATGCTGCGCAATCTCGGCGTGCCGCACATCGCGTTGCGCAAGATGATCTCCGGCGCGATCGTCGCGGCGTTCGTCGCGGTGCCGCTCGCCGTGCTCTTCGCCGTGCTGCTCGCGCCGTTCGGTCCGACGATCACTAAGGCCGCGTCGTGGGTCTTTCTCGCGGCGGCGCTTGCTATTGCGTACTTCTCGTCGGGACGCTGGGCGTCGGTGCTGCTGCTCGTGCCGTTCGTGCTGGTGATCGTCGGCTTGCAGGCGCTCACCGGCAAGTATGGCGTGAAGCTGAGCGTGAGCTACTTTCTCGGCATCGCAATCGGACCGTTGATCGCCGACCTGTTCTCGATCCTCTCTCCCGCCGACCGTGCCCGTATGAAGCGCGAGCGCGTGCGCACGTTCTCGCTCGCCCCGGATGTGAAGAGCTGGAGCGGCTACTTTCCGAACCCGCTGAAGGTGCTCGACAAACAGCAGCGCGGCTGGGTCGCCGCGACTGCCGCGATCTCGAGCGCGACGTTCGTATTCAGCCCGGTCGCGATGACGGTCGTGCTCGGCGAGCTCGTCGGGTCGCGTGTGAAGCATGCGTATCACCGGCTCACCACCGTGATTTCCGCACGCAATGGCGTGACCGAAGCGACGTATATCGCCGAGGCGCTGATTCCGCTGATCGCGTTCGGCTTGCCGCTGAGCCCGGTGGCCGCCGGTCCCGCCGCGCCGTTGTTCAACGCACCGCCGCGCTTCTTCGTCGATTCGGCGACCGGGCAGATCAACAACCTGCACACGCTGATGACGACCTGGGAGTTCCTCGGTTATGGTTTGCTCGCCGTCGTGCTGGCCGCGCTGATCGCGTACCCGCTGTCGATGCATTACGCGCATCGCGCCGCGTCGTTCGTCGCGCGCAAGCTGAGCCACGAAGCGATCATCGCGACGTTCGTCGGGCTGATCGTCGTGATCAGCGTGTGGGAAGGGCAACTGCTCGGCCTGCTGGTGATCCTGACGGTGGGCCTGCTCGGCGGCTTGCTGTCGCGCAACTTCGGGTTCAATACCGGCGTGCAGTTCATGGGCTACTACACGGCCGTGCTCAGCGTGCCTGCGTTGATCAAGGTGATTGGAGGGTGAAGCGCGGCTTGCGCTGCAGTCGTCGCGCAAGCTGTGGACAAAAGATGCTCGAATATAACGGCCGTGCGATAACGAACATCACCGATCTTAAGTCTCAACTTTTGGACTGCATCGGCCGTAAACAAGGGCATGGAACACGACAACGACATGCCTGCGGGTGCCTACGAAATGGCGATTATCGATGCGGATATCCGGCACGTCCGCTCGGCCATGCTGCGCTCGCTCGGCGATCAATCCGGCAATCCCGCGCTCGGCGCCGAGTACTGGCGGCGCCGCCTGAATCAACTAATGAGCGTTCAGCACTTATCGAGGGCGCATCTGCGGCAGGTGGATGCGCTGCTTGCCATTCTCGATTGCGGCGCCGGACGATGAATCCATGAAGAACGGCTCGCGTGCGATCGTTTGGTAGCATGCAGCCTTTCTCAGTTGCCGGTATGCCAGTGTGAAGCACGCAGACGTATCCGTTGTTCGAGACCTTTTTGTACGGTCCATCGCCCGCATCAAGCCCCACGCCGCCCGCGCACTGGCGCGCCTGAGGCGTCCCACGCGACGCGACTTCGCCTGGACGGCAGGCGCCGTACCGGCGCTCGTGCTGCTCTATGTGCTGGTCCTGATTCCGTTCACGCCGGGCATCGGCGATCTTCGCAAGGCGAAGGTCGAGCAGCCCGCGCAGATTCTCTCCTCCGATGGCAAGCTGCTCGCCGAGTTCAGGCCCACGAACCGCGAGTGGGTCAAGCTCGCCGATGTCTCGCCGCACGTGGTCGATGCGCTCGTCGCGACCGAAGACCATCGCTTCTATCAGCATCACGGGCTCGACTTCCGTCGCACCGCATCGGCGGCGCTGCATACGTTCTCGGGCAACCGTCAGGGCGGTTCGACGATCACGCAGCAACTCGCGCGCAATCTCTATCCCGACGACATCGGCCGCTCGCAGACCATCACGCGCAAGGTGAAGGAAGCGATCACGGCGTTCAAGATCGAAGCCGTCTATACGAAGGAAGAGATCCTCGAGACGTATCTCAACACTGTGCCGTTCCTCTACAACGCGTATGGCATCGAGATGGCGGCGCGCACGTACTTCGACAAGTCCGCCGGAAAGCTCGACGTCACCGAGAGCGCGACGCTCATCGGCATGCTCAAGGGCAACAGTTACTACAACCCCGTGATCAATCCCGAGCGTGCGCTACAGCGACGCAACATCGTGCTCGCGCAGATGGTCAAGTTCGGCCATCTCGCGCCGTCCGCATATGAGTCACTGAAGCGCCGGCCGTTGCGCGTCGATTTCGAGCGGCAACTGGAAGCACCCGGCCGCGCGCCGCATTTCGCGCAGCAGTTGCGCAAGTGGCTGATCGCCTGGGCGGACGACAACGACTACAACATCTATTCCGATGGGCTCGTCGTGCGCACGACCATCGATTCGCGCTTGCAGGCGATGGCGACGCAGGCCGTCGTGTGGCAGGGCAATCAGCTGCAGTCGATCGCAAACGCGGCATGGGGCGCGCATGCGGGATGCAACGCTGGCAACGCGGACCTCGTGCATGCGTTCGTGCGCGAGACGCCCGAGTATCGCGCGGCGCGCGACACGGGCCTTACCGAAGACGACGCGATGAAACGCTTCGCCTCCGACCGCGGCTTCATGCGCACGCTATGTGAAAACAAGACGCGCATGCAGGCGGGCTTCCTCGCACTGGACCCGCGCAATGGACAGATCAGGGCATGGGTCGGAAGCCGCGACTTTAGCCAAGACCCGTTCGATCACGTTTCGCAGGCGCGCCGTCAGCCCGGTTCGACCTTCAAACCGTTCGTCTATGGCGCGGCCTTCGCGCAAGGATCGAAGCCTGAAGACACGCTGATCGATCAGGCGGTTGAGATACCGCTCGCGGGCGGCGAAATCTGGCGTCCCACCGACGATGCGCCGCCGAGCGGCCGGCCCGTCACGCTGCGCGACGGCATCGCGTATTCGAAGAATCGCATCACCGCGCAACTGATGCAGAACGTCGGGCCGGCGAAGGTCGCGAGACTCGCGCGTGCGATGGGTGTGCGTGACAGCAGGCTCGACGTGGTGCCGTCGCTTGCGCTCGGCACGAGCCCGGTGACGCTCAGGGAAATGGTCGCGGCATACGGGACGATCGCGAACGGCGGCGGCCGCATCGAGCCGGTGCTGGTGACGCGCATCGAAGATCGCAAGGGCGAGGTGCTGGCGCAATTCGAGCCCACGAAACCCGAGCAGGTGTTGTCCGCGGAAGCCGCTCAGGAACTGCTCGACGTGATGCGCGACGTGATCAATCGCGGGACGGGCACGAGCATTCGCAGCCGATTTGGCATACGCGGCGACGTGGCGGGCAAGACCGGCACGACGCAGGACAACGCCGACGGCTGGTTCATCCTGATGCATCCGCAACTCGTGGCGGGCGCGTGGGTTGGCTTCAACGATAGCCGCGTCACGCTGCGCAGCGACTACTGGGGGCAGGGCGCGCATAGTGCGCTGCCGATTGTCGGCGATTTCTTCCAGCGCTCGTTGCGCTCGCGCCTGATCGACCAGCGGGTGCGCTTCGTGAAGGAAGAGCCGCATGGGATGTTCAGCGCGTGGAGCGCCGATGCGCGCGCGTGGTTCGACAAGCTGTTTCCCGCGAAGCCGGCGCCTGCGGCACCCCAGGCGAAGGCGCGATCTCCGGTGCGTCATGCGCCGGTCGTTCAGCAGGAAGCGCCTTCAGAGGCGCCTGGAATGCCGCCGATCATTCCATCGATGCCTGAAGTGACCGAGGCTGCCAGCGCGCCCGCAGAAGCGCTTGCAGTACCTTCGATAGAACCACCCGCAAGCGCACCCGAAACACCATGAGCGCGATAAATGCGCATGCAGCGATACACTAGCGTTCGAAGCCCGCCAGCCGGCCACCTTTGCGAACCAGGTGTTGAACGACAATGCGCATTCCACCGCTCAAAGCCATCATCGCATTCGAAAGTGTCGCGCGCACGAAGAGCGTCAACCGGGCGGCCGACGAGCTCGGCCTCACGCCTTCCGCAGTCAGCCATCAGATTGCGAATCTCGAATCGGCGGTCGGCCGGGCCCTGTTCACGCGACTCGGACGCGGTCTCGTCCTGACGCCCACAGGCCAGCAATATCTCGCCGATGTCACTGGGTCGCTCGCGGATCTCAGCCGCGCGACGGAGCGCGCATCATCGCAAACGGGCGTCGAAATCCTGCGCATTCATTCGAGCCCGAGCTTCGGCCTGATGTGGCTGCTGCCACGGCTCGCCTCGTTTCAGGAAGCCAATGGCGATATCCAGTTGAACCTCGCGTGTTCGTATGAAGATGTGTCGTTCACGTCGGGCTACTACGACGTCGATATCCGCCACGGCTACGCACACTGGACCGATGTTCACGTAAAGACGCTGCGAAATGAATACATCGCGCCGCTTGCGTCGAAGGATTATCTCGAACGCTTTCCCGTGAACAAGCCTGACGACCTGCTCGAACGGCGCCTGATCTTTTCTGAAACGCCGCTCGTGCAGTGGCAGCAATGGTTCGGCAAGTTCGGCGTCGCGGTGACCCGCAAGGCGTTTGACTTCTCCTTCGACCGCTCGTACATGTCGCTCGAAGCGGCGGCGCTCGGTCACGGCATCGCGCTCGAAAGCACGATGCTCGCGTCGGTCCATCTCGAACGCGGTTCGCTCGTGCCGGTCTTCGATCGCAGCTTCGCGGTGGAGGTCGGTGCGCATCACCTCGTTTACCCTTCCCAGAACGCGGATCTGCCGCGTGTCGCCCGGTTCCTTGCATGGGCCGAGAACCAGGCTGCGCGCGGCGCGACGCAACATCAGGCCCGATGATCCGCCGACACCTGAAAATTTTTCAACGATAGCTGAGCCAATCTGCGTTGATCGCGTTGGTGCTTGCGCCGAAACTGCGCCTACACCAACCCAACGATCAATGGAGACAACATGTTGCTCAACAGCAAAGTGGTACTCGTAACCGGCGCAGCATCGCCGCGCGGCATCGGCCGGGCGACCGCGAAGGCGCTGGCCGCACAAGGCGCGCGCGTCGTGATCCTCGACCTGCGACTCGAAGATGCAGAGAGCGCCGCCAGCGATCTCGGCGAAGGCCACCTGGGCCTCGCCTGCGATGTGACCGACAAGAAGGCCTGCATTGCGGCGGCGACCGCCGTGCTCGAAAAATACGGCCGCATTGACGCGCTCATCAACAACGCCGGCATCACGCAGCCGCTCAAGACGATGGATATCGAAGCGGCTAACTTCGATGCTGTCGTCGACGTGAACCTGCGTGGCACGCTCTACATGTCGCAAGCGGTGATTCCGCAGATGCGTGAGCAGAAGAGCGGGAGCATCGTGTGCATGTCGTCGGTATCCGCGCAACGCGGCGGCGGCATCTTCGGCGGCCCGCATTACAGCGCCGCCAAGGCAGGCGTGCTCGGCCTTGCCCGTGCGATGGCGCGTGAACTCGGCGCGGACAGCATCCGCGTCAACTCGATCACACCGGGCCTCATCCAGACCGACATCACCGGCGACAAGCTCACGCCGGAGATGCGCACCGACATCATCAAGGGCATTCCGCTCGGTCGTCTCGGCGACGCGAACGATGTCGCGAACGCGTGTCTGTTCCTCACGAGCGACCTCTCGACGTATCTCACGGGCATCACGCTCGACGTCAACGGCGGGATGCTGATTCACTGAGTGAATATTCGTCGCGTTCCGCAACGAACGCCAATGCACCCGGGCACCACCCGGGGCGACATGGTTGCGATAAACCAGCATGGGACCAGAGTAAGGCACTAAAGCGCCAGCTCTGGTCGACAGGAGACAAGCATGAAAACCAAATCCACAGCGCCGTCGGTGACGGCCGAGATGATGACGCACGCCGATTCGGCGAGCTTCGAATCTAAAACCTACGCCAAGGTCGGACGGCGCCTGATCCCGTTCCTGATGCTCTGCTATCTCGGCGCCTATCTGGATCGCGTGAACGTGGGCTTTGCGAAGTTGCAGATGCTCAGCGACTTGCGCTTCAGCGAAACCATCTACGGCGTCGGCGCCGGCATCTTCTTTCTCGGTTACTTCATCTTCGAGGTGCCGAGCAACCTGCTGCTTCACAAGGTCGGCGCGCGCAACTGGCTCGCTCGCATCATGCTGACGTGGGCGGTCATTTCAGCGTGCTTCGCCTTCGTGCAGACGCCCACTACGTTCTATGTGCTGCGCTTTCTGTTGGGCGTGGCCGAGGCGGGGTTCGCACCGGGCGTCATTCTTTACCTGACGTACTGGTTCCCTGCGGCACGGCGCGCCAAGGCGCTCTCGCTCTTCTTCATGGCGATTCCGCTTGCGGGCATGATCGGTGGACCGTTGTCGGGTTACATCATGCATGCGTTCCAGGGCGCGCACGGCCTGTCGGGCTGGAAGTGGCTGTTCATTCTCGAAGCGCTGCCCTCGCTCGTGCTCGGTGTCGCGATCCTGTTCTATCTCGACAACGGCATTGCTTCCGCGAAATGGCTCACCGATGCCGAAAAGGCCCTGCTCGCCCGCAACGTCGCCAACGACAACGCACACAAGGTGTCGCACGTTTCGATCGGTTCGTTCATCGGCGATCGTCGTCTGTGGTTGATGGCTTCGATTTACTTCTGCGTCGTGCTCGGTCAATACGGCCTCACGTTCTGGCTGCCGACGATCATCCGCAAGTCAGGCGTCGCTGATCCGCTGTGGGTGGGTATCTTCACCGCGATTCCCTACCTGTGCGCCATCATCGCGTTGCCGCTCGTCGGTGCAAGCGCGGACCGTCATCGTGAACGCCGCCTGCATCTGGCGATCCCGATGCTCGTCGCCGCAGCAGGCTTCGCCACGCTTCCGATGCTCGGTGGAGTCGGCGCGTCGCTGGTGTGTGTCAGCGTGGCTGCGGCGGGCATCCTCGCTTCATCGTCGCAGTTCTGGTCGCTGCCGACCGCATTGCTCGGCGGCATGTCGGCCGCGGCAGGCATCGCCGCGGTGAACTGCTTCGCCAATCTCGCGGGCTTCTTCTCACCGGCCATCGTCGGCTGGCTGAACGACTTCACCGGCAAGTCGACGGCCGGGCTGATCTTCATCTCTGTTGCCATCGTGCTGGGGGCAGGGCTCGTTTTCCTCGTGCCGGCGAAATCCGTCAATCGCTAATCAACGTCAATCCAAGGAGACACCATGAACACACCGTCATCTGCGGTGCCGCTCGCCGAGCGCGCCTATCGGATTCGCAGGAATGCCCTCTTGATGGGCGAAGTGCAGGGGCAGGGCTACATCGGTCAAGCGCTCGATATCGCCGACGTGCTGGCCGTCGCGTACTTCGGCGCGATGCGCTACCAGCCCGCGGACCCGCACTGGGAAGGCCGCGACCGCTTTCTGCTTTCCAACGGCCACTATGCAATTGCGCTTTATGCGGCGCTGCTCGAAGCCGGCATCCTGCCCGCCGAGGAACTCGAAACCTACGGCAGCGATGACAGCCGCCTGCCGATGTCCGGGATGGCGAGCTACACGCCGGGCATGGAGATGTCGGGCGGCTCGCTTGGGCACGGCCTCACGATTGCAGTGGGCCGCTGTCTCGGACTCAAGCGCAAAGGCTCGGACGCATTCGTCTACACGCTCTTCTCCGACGGCGAACTCGATGAAGGCGCGATCTGGGAAGGGATCATGTCGGCGGCGCACTGGAAGCTCGACAACCTGATCGCCATTGTCGACGTGAACAACCAGCAGGCCGACGGACCTTCGACGCAGATCATGCAGTTCGAACCGCTCGTCGAAAAGCTCGAAGCGTTCGGCTGGTACACGCAACGCGTGGTCGGCAACGACATCGATGCCGTGAAGGCCGCCTTCGACAACGCACGCAATCATCCGAAGCCGCAGCCGCGCATCATCGTCTGCGATACGCGCATGGGTTGCGGCGTGCCGTTCCTCGAAGAACGTGAGAAGAACCACTTTATCCGCGTCGATGCCCACGAATGGCAACTGGCGCTCGCCGCACTCGAAGCAGGGAGACAAGCATGAGCGATACCACCATCACCAAGAAGCCGCGTTTGAAGACCTCCGCGATGATCGCATCGATCGCGGGCGAAGGACAGGTCACGCGTTCCGCGCCGTTCGGTCACGCGCTGGCGCAACTCGCCCGCGAAAAGACGAACGTGGTCGGCATGACTGCCGATCTCGGCAAGTACACCGACCTGCATATCTTCGCGAAGGAATTTCCTGAACGTTACTATCAGATGGGCATGGCCGAGCAGTTGCTGATGGGCGCGGCTGCGGGTCTCGCACACGAAGGCGCACAGCCGTTCGTCACGACGTATGCCGTGTTCGCGACTCGCCGCGCTTATGACTTCATGCATCAGGCGATCGCCGAAGACAACCTCGATGTGAAGATCGTCTGCGCGTTGCCCGGACTCACGACCGGCTACGGTCCGAGCCACCAAGCGGCGGAAGATCTCGCCTTGATGCGCGCGATGCCGAACATGACCGTGATCGACCCATGCGACGCGCTCGATACCGAGCAGATGGTCGCCGCGATCTCCGCGCACAAGGGGCCGGTGTATGCGCGCCTCTTGCGCGGCAACGTCCCCGCCGTGCTCGACGAATACGACTACAAGTTCGAACTGGGCAAGGCGAAGCTTCTGCGCGACGGCGCGGAGGTGCTGATCATCGCCTCGGGCATCATGACGATGCGTGCACTGGAAGTGGCGAAGGCGCTGGAAGCGGACAACGTCGGCGTGGGCGTGCTGCACGTACCGACCATCAAGCCGCTCGACACGGAGACGATCTTGCGTGAAGCCAGACGCACGGGGCGCATGGTGGTGGTCGCCGAGAACCACTCGACGATCGGCGGTCTCGGCGAAGCCGTCGCGACGACGCTGCTCACGGCGGGCGTCACGCCGATGTACCGGCAGATCGCATTGCCCGATGAGTTCCTCGCAGCGGGCGCGTTGCCCACTTTGCATGATCGCTACGGCATCTCGACCAGTGTGATGGCGACGACGATAAAGGGCTGGCTCGGGTAAGCCAAGCGGGCGGTGCTTTCGACGGCACCGCCTTTTTTTCAGGCGTTGGCCTTCACCACTTCACCCCGCTGCAACACATACTCGATGCGTTCGCCTTGTCCCGCAACGACATTGATATCGGCCAGCGGATTGCCATCGACGACCAGCACATCGGCGATGGCACCCACTGCGATCGTCCCAAGCTTGCCGCGCATATCGACGATGTCCGCCGCGACCGTCGTCGCGCTGCGCAGCGCTTCGAGATTGCCGAGCACATCGGCGCGGATCTTGAACTCGCCGCACTGAAACGCGTGCATCTCGCCGAGCAGGTCCGAACCGAAACCCATCGCCACGCCTGCACGCGCGTAAATCTCCAGCGACTCACGCGCCGCCTGCTGCACCGATGCGACCTTCGCAATCGAATCCGGCGGCATGCCGTACTGCGCGCCGTGCTTCGCCAGCGCATCGTAGGTGACGAGCGTCGGCACGACAAACGCTCCATGTTCTTTCATGACTTGCGCAGCCGCTTCATCGACGAGGTTGCCATGTTCGATCGTCCGCACGCCGCAACGCACGGCGCGCGCGATGGAGCGACCCGTGTACGCATGCGCCATCACATACGTGTTGGCCGCTTCCGCCTCCTGGACGATCGCGCGGATCTCATCCTCCGAATACTGCGTATTGGCGATGGGATCGGTAGGCGACGCCACGCCGCCGGAAGCCATGATCTTGATCTGCGTCGCGCCCTTCTGGATCTCTTCACGCACCGCGAGCCGCACGGCATCGACGCCGTCGACCACGCGCGCGATCGCACCCGCCCTGAAGCAGCACGAACACGGTTCGAGCAGATCGCCACGCGGACGGAAGTCGCCGTGGCCGCCCGTCTGCGAAAGCGCTTTGCCTGACGGAAAAATGCGCGGGCCCGGCACGAGCCCCGTTTCGACGGCCTGCATTAACGCCCAGTCTGCGCCGCCCGCATCGCGCACGCTCGTGAAGCCGCGCGAGAGCATCGCGTCGAGAATAGGCAGCGCGCGGATCGCGGCGAGGATGTTCGGCTGCGCTGCGTTCGTGCCGAGATTCGCATTCGACGCGAGCACGTGGACGTGGCAGTCGATGAAGCCCGGCATCACGGTCTTGCCGCGCGCATCGATGACACGCGCGCCCGGCAGATCGACATTGCGATCGGTCACGTCGACGATGATGCCGTCTTCGATCACGACATGATGATGATCGAGCAAGACGCCTTGTGCGAGGTCGAGTACGTTGCCGCCCTGAATCACGGTGATGGTCATTGCTTGGTTCCTTATCGAATCGAAGCAGACGTGCGCTTCATGTGCTTCACGTCCTTCACATAGAACGTGCCGGCAAGGCTGATGGCCGCGGCGATCATCACGTAGAACGCGGGCGCCATGTTGCTGCCGGTACGCGCGATGAGCCACGTGATGAAGAACGGCGCGAAGCCGCCGAAGATCGTCACGGCGAAGTTGTAGGCGACGGAGAGGCCGGTCGAGAGCACCTTGGTCGGGAACAGCTCGGAGAATGCGGCGAGAATCGGACCGGTGTAGGCTGCGATCAGCACGCCGAAGACCGCCTGGAACACGAGCAGCGATCCGAGGCTCGGGGCATGGTTGATCCACGCGAACATCGGATACGCGATCAGCAGGATCGCAAGCGCAGCGCCTGAAAGGAAGATGCGGCGGCCGTGCGTATCGGCGAGCTTGCCGATCACGGGCGAGCAACACATGATCATGAGCCCGCCCATCATGCCGGCGATGAAGCCCGTCGATTGCGGCAGATGCAGCGTGCGCACCGAATACGTCGGCATGTAGAAGAGCAGCACGTAGGTGCAGACCGTCCACAGGATCACCATCGAAAAGCTGGCGAAGGTTTCGCGCGGAAAATCGGCGAGCACTTCCTTGAGCGGCGACTTGGCCTTCGCTTCCTCGGAGACCGCGCTGTACGCGGGCGTTTCGTCCATGCGGCTGCGAATGTAATAGCCCACTGGTCCGATCAGGATGCCGAGCAGGAACGGCAGGCGCCAGCCCCAGCGATTGAGCGATTCGGTATCGAGCGAAGACGTGACGAACGTACCCACCGCCGCGCCGAGCAGCACCGCGAAGCCGATGCTCGCCTGAATCCAGCTCGAGTAGTAAGCGCGCTTTTCAGGCGGGGCATACTCGGTCAGGAAGGCGGTTGCGCCGCCCATCTCGCCGCCGGCGGAAAATCCCTGCAGCAGCCGGGCGACCACGATCAGCAGCGGCGCCGCCACGCCGATTTGTTCATACGTAGGCGCCAGTCCGATGATCGCCGTGCCGAACGCCATCAGCAGGATGGTGAGCGAAAGCGCTGCCTTGCGGCCGATCTTGTCGGAGTAGATGCCGAGCACGATGCCGCCCACCGGACGCATGAAGAAGCCGACGCCGAAGGTCGCCACCGCGAGCAGCAGCGATGTGAGTTCGTTGCCGGTCGGGAAGAACAGCTTCGCGATGATCACCGCGAAGAAGCTGTAGACGGTGAAGTCGAACCATTCGAGGCCGTTGCCGAGGACGGTGGCGATAATGGCTCGCCGCCGCTGCTGTGCGAGCGTTTCGACGGATAAGGCCGCGTGCGGTGAAAGCGTTCCCTGCATGATGTCGTTCCTTGGGTCAGATGGAGCTGCGACGTATGACTCACATGCTAGAAGAGCATCGATTTATTTCTGAAACGAAAGATTCGCATGCTTGCATGCGTACAGCGCATGCGAAGGCGTTCAGCTTGCTGCCGGCGTCTGCGCCTGTTCGAACACCCAGCGCGTGAAAAGACGTGCGGCCTGGTTCTGCGCGCGATCGTTCGGCGACACGATGTAGTAACCTCCGCCGTGACTCGCCGACTCGCGGGTCGCCCGAACGAGAAGGCCGTCGTCGATGCAGGCGTCGATCATATGACGCCATCCGAGCACGATGCCTTGCCCGAGGATCGCCATCTGTACGAGTTGCGGGTAGTGGTTGATCGTGACGGCTTGCGGTGTCTTTTGCATCTCGACGTCATTGAGCGCGAGCCATTCGGGCCACGACATCCACTGTCGCTGGCCGTCTTCCTGTATCAGCAGCGTTTCATTCGCGAGGTCGGAGGGCCGCAGCACGCGGCCGCGCAAGTAGGCGGGCGAGCAGACGGGAAACACTTCTTCGTCGAAGATGCGGCGCGCGGTGAAATGCGGCGCGACGTGCTGCCGGGCATAGTAGAAGCCGACGTCGAATTCAGCGGGCGACAGCGATGCAAGCCCATCACGCACGATCATGCGCAGCTTGATGTTCGGATAGGCTGTGCGAAAGTGCGGCAGGCGCGGCGTGAGCCACAACACCGCGACGCCCGACGAACAGGCGACTGTCAGTTCGAGATCGCCATAGCGCTTCATGACTTCTAGCGTAGCCTCCGCGCAATTGGCGAGGAGCCACTGCACATGCGCCGCGTAGCTTTCGCCGGCGATCGTGAGACGCAACGACCGGTGTTCGCGCACGAAAAGCGAACGCCCGAGGAATTCCTCTAGCTGCTGTATCTGCCGGCTGATCGCGCTTTGCGTGAGATGGAGTTCGCTTGCGGCTTTGGTAAAGCTCGAATGCCTGACGGCGGCTTCAAATGCCACGAGACATTGAAGCGGGGGAAGGGGCGTGATGCGCATGACGTTGCTCGCTTTCTGGCTGACGTGGACATCATATACGTCGGCCGATCGCGCACGTGCGCCTTCATCGCATGATCAAAAATCCAGTCGTGCGTTGAGCGACAGCGTACGCGGCTCGCCCGGCGCGATGTAATCCGCGTACTGGAACTCCCAATAGCGGCGATTCGTCAGATTGTCGATCGCCGCGCGGAACGCGACAACGTGCCCGGCGATACGCGTCGCATAAGTCGCGCCGAGGTTCACGAGCATGTGGCCGGGCGTCTTCAGGTCGCCCGATGGACGCACCGTCGTACTGCCGGTGAACTTGGCATCGGCGCCGATCCTCAGCAGGGCCGGCACGTAGGGCACCGCGTAATTCACGTGCGCCGCCGCGACAAAGCCGGGCGCGCCCGCCACGCGATTCCGTTGTTCGTCGAGCCTTTCTCGTAGTGTGTCGCGATCCACATCAGGTTGCCGCCCACCGTCCAGTTTACCGAGCTGAACATCGCCGCCCGTTTCGATGCCCTGGAATACCGACTCGCCGTCCTGCACGTAGACGTTATCTACAAGCTCCACTACACGCTGCATCTGCCGTTCACGTTTCGACGTTCTCGAAGCTCGCGCCGACGCTGCTCACCAATCCCGAACTCGCGCGTTCGGCCGAAGCAGGCGCGGTGCCGCTCACGCGCGAACAGGTGCTCGCCACGGCGGTCGTTGATGGCAAGGCGCACGGGATTGCGGAGGCGCCTGGTGCGCTGTTTTACGCGACGCCGCTGCATGGATACGCGGTGGGCTTTTTCGCGCCGGGCCACGATCACGGCGACGTGGGCCTCGGCAACGCGTGGCTCTACTACAACGCCAACACGGGCAAGCTGGCAGGCTCGAACATTCCCGGCCGAGGTTCCGCCGGCGACATCTTCATGCAGGCGCAATTCCCGCTGCACTCGGGACGCATCATCGGACTTCCCGGACGCATTCTGATCAGCGTGGTAGGCGTCGCGGTCGCGGTGCTTAGCGCGACCGGTCTCATGATCTGGCTGCGTAAGCGCTCGGCGCGTCGTCGGGCGGCAGCGGCGCCCGTTCGCACCGCGCGTCAAGGATCGATCACTTCCTGAATCTTTGGCGACGTTATCGTCGCCGCGCTTTTCACCAGGACAAGCGATCCATACTTTCGTATAGATCGCTAAGACGCGCGGCTTATCCGTTCATCCTCGGGCGTGATTCTTTACATGTGCATGGTCGCTCGACCCTGCACTCAATCCATCTCGAAGTATCGGCTGATCCAACGATCGTTCCACAAGAACGTGCCTTTGTAGGGATTGGTCTCGCATCGGCCTCGGCCTAGACTGCATTCACCGTAACGCTTCAAGCCGCAAAGCCCGAATCAAAAAATTTTTGGCACGCGTGGAATGGATGAATCGCTAGCGGTGTTCACATCACTAAGACATCAGATTTGTTTGCAGTGTCATTAAAACCCGATGTTCGACAAAAGAATCGCCCACCCATCTAAGGAGTATGACTGCCATGAAGAACCTCTTCGTTTGCCTCGCTGTTGCCGCCGGCGTTTTCGCCGCCCCCGCCGTGAGCTTCGCGCAATCGAACGATCCGGTCACGCGTGCGGAAGTCCGCGCTGATCTGGTGCGTGTCGAGCAGGCCGGCTACAACCCGTCGCTCGCCAGCGACCCTTACTACCCGCAAGATATTCAAGCCGCTGAAGCAAAGATCTCCAGGCAGGACGATCAAGGCAAGCAAAGCTACGGCGGCGTCGCGGATACGTCGTCGGCTTCCGGCAAGCCTGCTCGTGTCGCCATGAAGTCGGCATGCGTCGGCCCGGCCAGCTTCTGCAACCTGTATTTCGGGAGCTGAGTTGGTCAGGTCATGATGCTGCGGCACGAGCCGTGTGCGCAGCATTTTTGGCGTCTCACCCCTTTAGCATTCTGGAGTCACCCGTGAACCTCTTGCCGCGCGCAGCATCGGTTATCGCCTTGTCTGTTTCTTTCTTTGCATCTGCAGGCGCGATGGCGCAGGATGCTCAACCGGCCCACGGGCCTGTCAAAAACATCGTGCTCGTTCATGGTGCCTGGGTGGATGGATCGGGCTGGAAGCCGGTCTACGACATCCTGACCAAGGACGGCTATCACGTCAGCCTCGTGCAGGAACCGCTGACCTCGCTCGAAGACGACGTCGCCGCAGCCAGGCGCGTGATCGATCTGCAAGACGGGCCGGCGATCCTCGTCGGCCACAGTTACGGCGGCTCGGTGATCACGGAAGCCGGCGTTGATCCGAAGATCGTCGGGCTCGTGTATGTTGCAGCGCATGCGCCGAATGTCGGCGAGGATGAAGGGTCGCTCGGCAAGAAGACGCCGAGCTATACGTCGAAACAGGCGGGCGCCGTCGAGAAGACCGCTGACGGCTACACGTACCTCAATCCCGCAGTGTTCCCGAAAGACTTCGCGGCCGATCTGCCGCTTAGCCAAGCTCAATTCGAATCGCATGGCCAGATCCTGACCGCGGCGAAAGTGTTCAGCACGCCGCTGACCGCCGCCGCGTGGACGACGAAGCCCAGTTGGGGCGTCGTCGCCGCCAGCGACAAGATCATCAATCCCGATCTCGAACGCTGGTACTACGAGCGGGCGCATAGTCACACGACAGTCATTCGGGGCGCGAGTCACTCGGTCTACGAGTCGCACCCGCAGCAGGTCGCCGCTGTGATCGAGGATGCGGCGAAGCATGCCCAGCAGTAACGTTCGCTAACCTGGCGCGGGCATTGGATGCTCAACGCGTGGTGCCCGCGCTCGTCATCGAAATACCGGCAGGATGCGGATTCGCGTCGTTCATGTCTTCGGGCAGCAGGTTGCCGTCGGCAAGGCTGGCATCGGCCGATGCCGTCTCCGGATAACGCTCCGGATAAAGATGCCGCTCGGCGACGCTCGCGTCATACGTCCGCGACCACTTGGCGATGACCACCGTCGCGAGGCTGTTGCCGATCGTGTTGCACGTCGCGATCGCCATTGACATGAAGCGGTACACGCCGAAGATCACCGCGAGTCCTTCGACCGGCAGGATTCCCGTCGAGGTCACCGTCGCCGCGAACACAACAAACGATCCGCCCGATACCGTCGCCGCGCCCTTCGAAGTCAGCAGCATCAGCAACAGGATGCCGATCTGATGTTCGAGCGTGATCGGCACGCCGTACGCATGAGCGATGAACATCACGCCCATCGACATGAAGAGCGAAGTGCCATCCAGGTTGAACGCGTACCCCGTCGGCAGCACGAGGCCGACCGTCTGCTTCGCACAGCCGAGCCGTTCGAGCTTGATCAAAAGACGCGGCAGCGCGCTTTCCGATGAAGCCGTGCCGAGCACGATGAAGATCTCGTCCTTGATATAGCGCAGGAAGCGCCAGAGGGAGAAGCCCGCGAGTTTCGCGATCAATCCCATCACGACGACGATGAACAGGAACACCACGCCATAGAAGCTCAGCACGAGTTGCGCAAGCGCGATCAACACAGCCGTGCCATTGCTGCCCACCGAGTACGCAACCGCGCCGAACGTGCCGAGCGGCGCGAGCTTCATCACGAGGTTGATGAACGAGAACAGCACTTCGGAGACGAGGTCGAGCCCTTCGTTGATCCGCACGCGCCGCCGTTCGGGAATCGCGAGGATGCCGATGCCGACCATCACCGCGAGCACCACCACCTGCAGCAATTCGCCCTTCGCGAACGCACCGATGAAGTTGTCCGGCACGACGTGCATGATGAACTCGGTGAAGCCTTGCGGCGCGGCTTTCGCTGCCGTCGCGGGCACGGCGCCCACCGCAACCGACGTCATGCCCTTGCCGATCTGCAGCAGGTTGCCGGCAAGCAGACCGACCATCAGCGCGATCGTCGAGACGACTTCGAAGTAGACGATCGCGCGCCAGCCGACGCGTCCCGCGCTCTTCACGTCGCCCGCCGATGCGATGCCGTGCACGATCGTAAGGAACACGAGCGGCGCGACGCCCGCCTTGATCAGCGAGAGAAAGATGTCGCCCATCACCTTCAGTTGCGCGGCGAACTTCGGAAAGATCAGCCCGACCGCGATGCCCAGCACGAGCGACAGCAATACTTGCATGCCGAGCTTGCGATACCACGGCAGCTTCTTCGGCGGCGCGACGATCGACTCGTCATGTGAAGCGATTTCGTTGTTCATGATGTGCTCCTCCACGTCGTGGGTCAGATGCCGCTCGACAGTTCGATGGCTCGGTCGACCATGCGCGGAGCGAGGCCGAGATAGTTGGCGGGATCGGTCATGCGATCGATCTCGGCGCGGTCGAAGTGCTTCGTGACCTCGGGCAGCGCCGCGAGCGCCTCGGCGAGCGTGCCGCCCTTTTCGTTGACGGTGCGGCACGCGTCATAGACGATGTCGTGCGCCTGCTGGCGGCCGGTGAACGGCGCCATGCCCATCATGACGGCCTCCGCGACGATCAGCCCCTTCGTGATGCCGAGGTTGTGCTTCATGCGCTCCGTATCGACGATCAACCCGCCGAGCGCGAACTTCGCCTGGTGCAGTGCGCCCGCCGACAGGATGAAACTCTCGGGGATCGCGATCCATTCCGCGTGCCACGGGCCGGTCGCGCGCTCGAAGTCCTGGATCATCGCGTCGACCATCAGGCCCGCGTGCTGGCGTACCGCTTTGGCTGCGGCGAGCATCAGTTCGCTCGAAATCGGATTGCGCTTTTGCGGCATGGTGCTGCTCGCGCCACGGCCCTTGACGAACGGCTCGTAGACTTCGGCGAACTCGGTGGACGCCATGATCATGATGTCGAGCGCGATCTTGCCGAGCGAACCCGTCACGAGCGCGAGCAGGTTGACCGCTTCGGCGAAACCGTCGCGGGCGACGTGCCACGTCGTTGCCGGGACGCCGAGCTTCAGTTCCTCGGCGAGCGCCTTTTGCACCTCGAAGCCCTTGTCGCCGAGCGATGCCAGCGTGCCCGCCGCGCCCGCGAATTCGACCACCGCCACGCGCGGACGCAGTTCTGCGAGGCGCTCCTGATGCCGGTCGAACATCGCGAGCCAGATGGCGACCTTGTAGCCGAACGTGACGGGCAGCGCCTGCTGCAAATGCGTGCGGCCGGCCATCGGCGTGTCGCGATGCTTGCTTGCGAGATCGACGAGGATCGCCCGCAACTCGCGAATGTCGCCGTCGATCACGTCGAGCGCATCGCGCACTTGCAGCGCGACCGCCGTGTCCATGATGTCCTGCGTGGTCGCGCCCCAGTGAACGTAGCGCCCGGCGTCGCCGCACATTTCGACCATCTGGTGCACGAGCGGCAAGATCGGATAACCGACGATGTCGGTTTCCTCGCGCATGTGGTCGAAGTCGATCCGCTCGATCGTCGATTCCCGCGCGATGACCTGCGCGGCATCGGCGGGAATCACGCCAACGCGCGCCTCGGCTCTCGCCAGCGCGACTTCCACATCGATGTAGCGCTGCACGAGCGCGTGATCGGAAAAGAGCGCGCGCATCTTCGCGGTGCCGAATGCGTCACGGAACAGGATGGAATCGACCACGGTGCTGGCCATCGGAATAGTGCGACTCGTCATTGCGACCTCACGAATTTGCGGGAAAGAGACGGAGCAGTCAGAGCCAAAACGCTCAATATGTCCGGACATATACAGATTAATATGTTCGAACATATGCAACAAGCTATGATTTACCCTAGGCCAAGCAAAACCTCACAAAAACGACCATGAACAGACCGCATTTCGCCGATATCGCCCGAGAGTTGACCGAGGCGATCGCCTCCGGCCGTTATCCAGTGGGCTCGGTGCTCCCGACCGAACTCGAACTACGCGATCAGTACCAGACGAGCCGTCACACGGTGCGGGCCGCGTTGCACGAATTACAACAAATGGGACTGGTCTCGAGGCGCAAGAACGCGGGGACGCGGGTCGAATCGGCGCGTCCGCGAAATGAGTTCCGGCCGACGCTCGCCTCGGTGGATGACCTCGTGCAGTTCGGCTCGGAGCACTTGCGGCTGGTGCAATCGGTGGAGGAGATCGTCGCGGAAGGCAGGCTCGCGAAGACGTTGAAGTGCACGGACGGCGCGCGCTGGCTGCGTATATCCAGTCTGCGTATCGATGGCGGCAAGGACAGCCCGCCCGTTGGCTGGACGGATGTCTACATCGATCCCGACTACATCGACGTAGCCGAAGCCGCGCGCGAAGAGCCCGGCACGCTGATCAGCTCGTTGATCGAGGCGCGCCACGGACGCAGCATCGCGGAAATCCAGCAGGGCGTGCAGGCGGTATTGGTGTCACAAGAGATGGCAGAACGGCTGCGCGTCGAAAAAGGCACGGCCGCACTCGAAATCGTGCGGCGCTATCTGGATTCGTCCGGCGCGACCTTCGAGATATCGATCAGCGTCCATCCTGCCGAGCGCTTTTCAGTCGCGATGCGTCTCAAACGGTCGGACGTCTAGCGTCGCCAGATCCGGCAGGTACGGCGCATGCTCCCTTTAAAGGAACAATGGGAGCAAAGCCATGACCTCGGACCGACATTCAAGAAGGTGTCACCCCTGGACAGAGAGAAAGGTGCAGGCGGATTCGTCGCGATTGCATGTGCTGGTCGTCGACGACAACATCAATGCAGCGCAGGCGCTGGCCGCGTATTTATCTTTCGAAGGGATGGAGTGCCGCCTGGCCTACGGCGGCGCGGAAGCGATCCGGATGGGCACCGACTGGAATCCGGACGTGATCATCATGGATATCTCGATGCCGGAATGCAACGGCTTCCAGGCAGCGCTCGCACTGCGGCACGATGAACGCACGAGTCCCATCGCGATCATCGCATTCACGGCGCTCGATGAGTCCGAGGTTCGCAGGCATCTCACGAACCACGAATTCGACGGTTACTGCCAGAAAGGGCAGGAGCCCGCGCATCTGACCGCGCTCATCACGCGGCTGGCGCAAACAAACGGTGGAGTGAGCGCTCTCCGTTCTTAAGGCGCGGCGAACGAGATGCCTTCGATCTGGCCATCGATCAGGCGTTCCGCGTAACTCGTCGAGGCAAGGCGCGCTTCGCCCGATCCGTCGAAGGGTTTAACCGCGGGGATTCGGAATACGCGGCTCAACGCCGGAGCGGCGCCTTGCTGTGGCCGCGTGATCCTCACCGATGCATCGAAGCCTTCGTCGGGATGGCGTGCGCCATCGGCGCCGCGAGGCCGGTGCGGGTAGATCAGCGGATAGATGCCGAGGCCTCGATAAGTGCGTGTAGTGTCGTCGTTCATGATGGATCTTCCCCTGGTTCACTTCGCCCGCGTCACGCCGGCGCCGGCGCCGAACCATTGTTTCGCGTGCCGTATCCAGCGCATTTGCGGGACGGGTTGCGATCCGTATAGCGCAGCGGCGGCGTCGCCGTGGCGTTCGCGCTTGCTTTCATCGGTGGACGGAAGCTTGTTGCTCTCCGCGATTTCGTCGGGATTCACTTGGTCGTCGATCATGAGGGTTCTCGGTTGTGCAATTCAAAGCACGTGGAAACGCGAGCGTGTCCACGATGTCGACTGACGGAGGAAAAGTCTGCGCGGGCAGGACACGAGGCTCGTGCCACGATTGCAACGCACGGAAGGTCATGGTGCGCGCCTGATGCCGCGCCGACCGTCAAGGATGGAATGCCGACGCAACAAGGCTGCCGTCTGCATCTAACTGTTCAACAATGCGCTGAATGGTGCGGGTAAGCAAGCGATATCGGTGCCTTGAATACGCAGGGAAATGTGTGCCCCCACACCGACGACCCGCACAATGGTATGTACATTGAGCGTATCCGCCAAAGAGTGTGAGAGCCGATCCGGATAGCGTCATGGCGCGGTAGAGCACAACCCGCCGACTACTTTCCGTCGACGAAAAATCCTTGAGAGAGGCCCCGCCGTTCGTTCTTCGCACGGCGGGGCTTTTTGTTTTGTTGCTCAACGACGCCGAAGTCAAACCACGTTGATTACCACATCGATATTGCCGCGCGTCGCTTTCGAATACGGGCAGGTTTCGTGCGCGGCGTGCGCCAGCGCCTCGGCGACTTCGCGCGTCACGCCCGGCAGGCTCACGTTCAACCGCGCTTGCAGGAAGTACCCGCCGTCGGTCGTGCCCAGATCGATCTCAGCGTCCACAGCGGTATCGGCGGGGAGCACGACTTTCAGTTTCGCCGCAGCTATCCCCATCGCGCCGATGAAACACGCCGACCAGCCGGCCGCGAGCATTTGTTCGGGATTCGTGCCGTCGCCCTTGCCGGGCGTCGAGAGCTTCACGTCGAGACGGCCGTCGGAACTGCGCGACGCGCCTTCGCGGCCGCCCGTCGTGTGAGTCTTGCCGGTGTACAGCACCTTTTCGATTCGGGTCATCTTGCACTCCTTGTTTAGTGATGCGCGAACGTCGCGCGGATATCGTTCGTGAAGCGCACGCCCGACTCCGACGTGGCATCCGGCATGCCGCCGAATGATTGCGCGCCAGCGTCGGACGAGGCGCGAAGGTCGGCGTGTCCGATGCCGATCGTCTGGCTGCTCGGGCCGCGTTGCGACGCAGGCGCGCCTGCCGACGGATCGTAGTGCGGCGCGGGGCCGTAGCCGCTGCTGGCGAAGGCGGAACCGGCGGCGGCAGCCGTGGTGGCGATGAGGGCGGCGGCGATGAAATGCTTGATCATGATGAACCTCGAAAGAATTTGGATGTGTCCGGATGAGCGCGCGGCGATCAGCTTCCGCGATAGAGGTTTTGCAGGCCGGCGATCTGGCCGTTCATCTGCGCCTGAATCAGTTCATGGCGCACGTCGGCGCGCGTCTTGGCTTTGGCCTGCTGCGTCTGCATGGCGGCCGGTTGATCGGCTGTGTTCGTTGCGGCGTTAGCGAGACCGGACACGGCGAAAGCGGCAAAGGCCAAAGCTGCGAGGGTGGTTTTCATGGTGAATCTCCTGAACGATTAGTGGATAAGTGACGCCCGGATTTCATCGATTGCGCTGCAACTGCCTGTCATCCGTCGTTGAAGCATTAAAACGCGCTGACGTATCTGGCTTGTGTCGTACGACGGGGTTTTTGCAAGCTTGTGTATCGGTGAAGTGGTGGATACATTGCGATACAAACCCCGTCCTACTTTTGCGCCAGCAGGTTCTTGATCGCCGCCTCGGTCTGCGCGTAATCACCCTCGCCGAAGTGCGTGTAGACGACCTGTCCCTTCTTGTCGATCAGATAGAACGCGGGCCAGTACTGGTTGTCGTAGGCGCTCCACGTCGCGTAGCGGTTGTCCTGCGCGACCGGATACGTGATGCCGAAGCGCTTGATCGCGGTCTTCACGTTGCCGGTGTCGCGTTCGAACGGATACTCGGGCGTATGCACGCCGACCACCACCAGACCCTGGTCCTTGTACTTCTGGTCCCAGCTTTTCACGTAGGGCAGCGTGTTGATGCAGTTGATGCACGTGTAGGTCCAGAAGTCGACGAGCACCACCTTGCCGCGCAACTGCTGCAAGGTCAGCGGCTCGCTGTTGAGCCACTTGTCGATGCCGGTGAATTCCGGTGCGGGTGCGCTCGTCCTGAGCGGGCCCGCATGTGCGGCGGCGCCGGTTAAGGTGGCTGCGGCGACGAGGGTGGCGGCAGCGACGGTCTTGAGTCGGGAGAGCATGTCAAAGTCCTTTGAGGGCAGGAAGGAAAGAGGAAATCCAGGCATAAGCGAGGACGTCGTACTGCAGGTAGATGGCGAGCGCGGTGAGCATCACCAGAACGCCGAACACCTGCTGGATGCGATGGGCGTGACGGGCCAGGAGCCGCACGCGTCGAGTCATGAACTGCCCGCCGTAGATGATCGCGAGCATCGGAATGGCGGCACCGATTGCGTACAGCCCGAGCAGGAGCCCCGACCACTGGACGTCCTGCGCCTTCACGACCAGGACTAGAATCGAAGCGAGCACGGGCCCCGCGCACGGCGTCCAGACCGCGCCGAGCGACATCCCGAGCACGAAGCCACCCGCGTTGCCGCTGCCGGTGGTGGCCGGCGTGAGCGAGGCCGGCCACAGGCGTTGCAGCGGCTCCTGAAGGCGCGCGACGGCCCAGTCGTAAGGACGCGGCCACACGCGCAGGAAGCCCGAAAGCGCGAGCAGCACGATCGCGGAATTGCGCAGCGCCTGCTGCGCGACGTGCACCGAGCTGGACACGGCGCCGAGCAGCATCGCGAACGACGCAAAGGTCACGATGAAGCCCGCGATGATGAAGAGCGGTCGCACGCGATCCGGACGATCGACCGAAGTGCCGAGCAGGATCGGCATGATCGGAAGAATGCAGGGCGATGCGATCGTGAGAAGACACGCCGCAAAGGCGAGCGGTGTTTCGATGAGGTTGTGCACGATGACCTTCCGGTGGTGGGCATGGCTGTATTTGAAGGCCCGCTCGTATCCGGGATGTGTCGGAAAAGGGGCTTTCATGCAATGTTGTGTGTCCCGTACCGCGCGAGATACATTGCGATACAAAGCGCCGCGCGATCGGCGCTATAACGCAGACATCGCTAAACGAGGAGAGCCGTATGAATGCCGGATTGCTGAAGGGGTCCTGTCACTGCGGGCGTGTCACTTTCGAAGTGCGCACGCCCGTCGAGCCTGCCATGCGCTGCAACTGCAGCCTGTGTCGCCGCAAGGGCGCGCTGATGTCGCCGCCGTTCGCCGCAAGTGAGCTGAAGATCTTGAGCGGCGAGGATTCGCTCACGCTGTATCAGTTCAATACGCGCGTCGCGAAGCACTATTTCTGCAAGCACTGCGGTATCTATCCGTTCCACCAGACGCGCTCGAACCCGCTTCTTTGGCGCGTGAACCTTGGCTGTATCGAAGGCGTCGATCCGTATGCGCTCGAAGCGTCCATCGGCGATGGCGCAAGTTCCTCCGTGGTGGAGGATGCATGAGACGCTTTCTGTCGATCGTCGTGTTCCTCGCCGGCGGAATCGCGGCGGAACTGGCGCATCCGGTTCAGTGCCTGCTCACCACGCCGGGCCGGGTGCAGGTCAAACGCAGAAGGGCATGATCCCGAATGGAAACCACCGACCACGTACTGATCGTCGATGACGATCGAGGCATTCGCGAGTTGCTCGCCACTTATCTCGAGAAGAGCGGCATGCGCGTGTCGCTTGCCGCGAATGGCCGGCAGATGCGCGCCGCGCTCGAACAGGCCGTGCCCGATCTGATCGTTCTCGACCTCATGATGCCCGGCGAAGACGGCCTCGTGCTGTGCCGCGAACTGCGCGCCGGCAAGTTTCGCGCCGTGCCGGTTCTGATGCTCACGGCGCGCAGCGAGGAGGCGGATCGCATCGTCGGGCTGGAGATGGGCGCCGACGATTACCTCGCCAAGCCGTTCGCCGTGCGCGAGCTGCTGGCTCGCATCCGCGCGGTGCTGCGCCGCGTGCGCATGCTGCCGCCCGGCATGGAAGTGACCGAATCGGCCCAGATACTGGGCTTCGGCGACTGGCGGCTCGACACCACCGCGCGTCATCTGCTCGACGCCGAAGGCACGATGGTCGCGCTCTCCGGCGCGGAGTACCGGCTGCTGCGCGTCTTCCTCGATCACCCCCAGCGCGTGCTGACGCGCGACCAGTTGCTCAACCTAACGCAAGGCCGCCAGGCCGATCAGTTCGACCGCTCGATCGACCTGCTCGTGAGCCGCCTGCGCCAGCGTCTGCGGGACGTCGCGCGCGAGCCGCGCTACATCAAGACGCTGCGCAGCGAAGGCTACGTATTCTCCGCCGAGGTCGTCCCGATGGAAGGCCCGCAATGAACCTGCACTCGCTGCTGCACTGGCCGCGCACGCTGTTCGCGCGGCTCGCGCTGATCCTGTTCGTCGGCCTCGCGCTTGCGCAGACGATGTCGTTCTGGCTCACGATGACCGAGCGCGACCAGACGATGACCAACGTGATGATGGGATACATCGAGCGCGAGGTCGCGAGTTCGGTCGCGCTGCTCGATCACCTGCCGCCAGCCGAGCGCGCCGAATGGCTGCCGCGGCTCGCGCGTCGCAGCTACAGCTTCATGCTCGAACCCGGCGAGAGCGGCGGCCCGCCCGATGCGCAACTTTCGGCGCGCGTGGCCGAATCGATCGCGGACGGCATCGGCAAGCGCTATCCGTTGACCGTGAACGCGATTCCCGGCGACGCCGAGCGCCTGCAAGTCCACCTGCGCCTGTCCGATGGCTCGCCGCTGACGATCGACATGCGGCCGATGTCGGGTGCGCCGCTTTCGCGCTGGCTGCCGCTCGTGCTCGTGCTGCAACTCGTGGTGCTCGCCGCGTGCTGCTGGCTCGCGGTGCGGCTCGCGACGCGGCCGTTGAAGCAGCTCGCACTCGCCGCCGATACGCTCGGACCCGACCTCAGGGCGGATCGCTTGCCCGAGGACGGACCGGACGAAGTGGCACGCGCCGCGCGGGCATTCAACGCGATGCAGGACCGCGTCGCAACTTACATGACCGAGCGCATGCAGATCCTCGCGTCGATCTCGCACGACCTGCAGACGCCGATCACGCGCATGCGCCTGCGCGTCGACGTGATGGACGACAGCGCGCAGGGCAGCAAGCTGCAACAGGATTTGCAGGAAATGGAAACGCTCGTCAAGGAAGGCGTGACGTACGCGCGCACGATGCATGGCGCTACTGAAGTGCCTTGCCGCATCGATCCGGATGCGCTCTTCGACAGCCTCGTCCTCGATTACATCGATGCGGGCAAGACGGTGTCGCTGGAAGGCCGTCTCGATGCGCCGCTCGTGACGCGGCCGCAGGCGTTGCGGCGGATCGTCGGCAATCTGACCGATAACGCGCTGAAGTTCGGCGGCGAGGCCGAGATCAGGCTCGCCAGGCTGGAAGGGCGCGAGGTGATGATCTCCGTGCTCGATCGCGGTCCGGGCATCCCTGCCGAATCGCTCGAGGCGGTGTTCGAGCCGTTTTATCGGCTGGAAGGATCGCGCAACCGTCACACCGGCGGCACGGGTCTGGGCCTCGCAATCGCGCGTCAGCTCACGCTCGCGATGAACGCCACGCTCACGCTGCACAACCGGCAAGGCGGCGGGCTGGAAGCGAGGCTCGTGATGAAGGACCTCGACCCGAGCGGGGGTTAACGCTATTTTGTCCCGTTCGGCCGCGAGCCGATAATGGCCGGTTTCAACCTTTGCATGGAACGAAATGCGCGACCGCATCGACGAGGAGATCACCTTTCGCAAGCTGGAAGTCCTGCTCGCATTCATGGAGACGGGCAACCTCGCGAAGGCGGCCGAGGCGCTGAACGTGAGCACCGTCAGTGTGCATCGGGCGTTGCATTCGCTCGAACAGGGCGTGCGCTGTGCGCTCTTCCGGCACGAGGGCCGCAACCTCAAGTCGACGGAAGCGGCGCAGATGCTCGCCGATGTCGCACAGGAAGTGATCACGCTGATGTCCGACGGCATCCGCGCGACGCGCGAGGCGGCGGGCTATTCGTCGGACCGGCTGAAGATCGGATCGCTCTATTCGCTGACGATCCAGACGGTTCCCGGCATCGTCGTCGATATCAAGGTGCGGCGGCCGACGCTGCAAGTCGAACTCGCGCTCGGCTCGAACGCCGAACTGCTCGACAAGCTCAAGCAAGGCGCCATCGATGCCGCGCTGATGGCCTTGCCCGACACCGATCCCGAAGTCGAATCGATTCCGCTCTTCGAAGACGATATCTTTTTCGCGGCGCCTGCCGGATCGCCGTATGCGAAGCAGGAAGCCATCGACTTGCAGGATTGCCGCGACGAAACGTTCGTCTCGCTCGGTGATGGCTTTGTCACGTATCGCGGGTTTATCGAAGCGTTTCGCGTGGCGGATTTCACGCCGAAGGTCACCATGCGCGTCGGCGATATCTTTTCGCTGATGAATCTGGTGAGCGGCGGTGTCGGCTATACGCTATTGCCGGGCCGCGTGCGCGGTGTGTTCGGGGACAAGGTTCAGCTCATTCCGCTCAAGCCGCAATACCTGATGCGGCAGACGATCGGCGTCAGCTTCCTGCGCGCCCGCGAGCGCGATCCGAATCTGCTTGCATTGATGGCCGTCTGCCGGTTGCGTACAAGAAGCGCCGGCTGACGTCTTCAGATCGCGCGTGCATGTTCCCGCTCGATCAAAGCGCCGAGGTTAGACAGCGCGGTCTCGCTGCAACTCACTGCGATGCCTTCGTTGAAGGTCGCGCTCGTCAGGCGGGTCAGCACATTGGCGGGCGGCATCTCGATCGCGAGGCGCGCGTCGCGTTCCCACGCGAGGCGCATCGTGTCGCGCCAGCGCACTTGATGCGCCATGTTGCTTGCGAGATCGGTGGCGAGGCGCGCGCCATCGAACACCGGCCGCGCGATGCTGCTGCTCAGGTACACGATGCGCGGCCTTTTCATGACGACGTTTTTGAATGCATCGGCGAGCGCGGCAGCGGGTTCGTCGAGCAACGCGCAATGCGATGGAACCGCGACGTCGAGACGCTCGCTGCGTTGCGCGCCTTGCTCAATGGCGAGCGTGGAGAGGCGTTGCATCGCGGCATCGCTGCCCGCAACGACCATCTGCGTTTCCGCATTGATGTTCGCGAGGAAGACATCGCTGTTCACCTGCGCGATCAGCCGTTCGATGGCCCGCTGCGTCATGCCGATGATCGCCGTCATGCCGTAGCCGCTCGGGTACGCGGTTTCCATCAACTGGCCGCGCAATTCGACGAGCTTCACGGCATCGGCGTACTCGAGCGCGCCTGCGATCACGGCGGCCGGATACGCGCCGATCGAAAGGCCCGCGACCATGTCCGGTTCGTGACCGTGGGCGCGCAGCACGCGAGCCTCTGCCACGCCTGCGATCAGCAAGCACAGTTGCACCGCTACGGTGGAGCGGAGCGTGGCGGCATCGTCGAGGGAGCGGGCGTCGTAGCCCAGCGTGTCGCTGGCTTCTTCGAGTGTGTGCGTGGTTTCGGCGTGAGCGGGCAGCGCGTGCAGCATGCCCGCGCGTTGTCCGCCCTGGCCGGGGAAAGTGAAAAGGACGCTCATGATGCGTCGGTGCCCCAGGGATCGGATACGAGGACAGGACCGTGCGCCGTCTTCATCAGCACGCGATCGGTTAAACCCGCCCACTCCGCGAGAGCGAAGCCACCATGACCCGTGTCGATTTGCATGTCGATGCGCGCGGCGGGGGACGCTTGCAGCAACGCGAGAAGCGCGCGGGCTTCATCGCGCGGGAGAGGCTTCGGTGAGCGCAGAAGCAAATCGAGGTCGCTGTCCTGTCGCAACGTGCTCACGCCACTTGCCAGCGCAAAGCCGACGCTGCCGGTGATGCCCCACGTCAGGCGAAGCCGATCTAGTTCGGGCGCGATGCGGCTCAACGCTTGCACGCAGGGCACGTCCGCGAGTGCTGCATTCGTGTGCCAGGCGCGGCCCTCGGCAAGCGCCTCGGGCGTGACGCGACGAACGATGTGTTCATGCGAAACGTAAGCCGCAAATCGCTCGTTGCGCGCCCGTCCGCGCAATCCGACCGGTACGACGCCAGCTTCGCTAACCGCTTCGCGCCGCACAACTACAGGCGCTTGCAAGAGCCATTCGCGCGCTGCCCACGACGGCACTTCCGCTATCGAACGGATGTCGTCAGGCCCTGAGACCCACAAAAGATCATGCGGGCGAAGCGGTTCGTCGAACGTGGACACGAGCATGTTTTCAAGCGCCCATCAGCGCCTTGGTGGCAAAGAACAGCAGCGAAGGCCCGAGCAGGCAGCCGACGCCCGTATGGAACGTCGCGATCAGCGCACCGTAGGGTACGAGCCGGCGATCGGTCGCGGCGAGCCCCGCGCTTACGCCGCTCACCGTGCCCGCCAGGCCGCCGAAGATCATCGCGGAGCGCGGCGTCTTCAGTCCCATGAAGCCTGCCGCGAGCGGCGTGCCGATCATCACGATGATCGCCTTGATGAGGCCCGTCGCGATGCTGAGCGCGATCACGTCCGAGCTCGCGCCGATCGCCGCGCCCGTCACCGGTCCCACGATGTACGTGACCGCACCTGCGCCGATGGTCGTCATGCTGACCGCATCGGTATAGCCGAACGCATGCGCGATGCTCGCGCCGACGATGAACGGCAGCACGGTTCCGAGCAGCAGCGACACCACGCCGATGAGCCCCGCCTTGCGCGCCTCGGTGGCTTGCACTTCAAAGGCCGTCGCGACGATCGCGAAGTCGCGCAGCATCGCGCCGCCCATCAGGCCGATGCCGGTGAAGAGTGGCAGATCGGCGATGCCCTTTTGCCCGCCGGTGAATGCGCCGCCGATGTAGGCGAGCACGAGGCCGATGACGATGGCGATCGCCGAGCCGTGCACGCGGCCGAAGGTGAGCTTGCGCGAAATCAGCGACGACGCCCACATGATGAGGCCCACGAGGAAGAACGCGGTGACGAGGCCGTTCTGGATCAGAATCTTGTCGAGCATATGCAGCATGGCGGTCTCCTGCTTCAGATTTCTTCGAGGTGCGGGGCGTTCACGAACGACGTGCTGTCGTGACCGGTGCGGGAAAGGACGGCGATGCAGGCCGCGCAGATTGCTGCGGCGCCGAGGGCCGAGAGCAGCGCGACGGGGCCGCCTTTGAGCGCGGCGACGACGTTCTGGTTGGCCGCCATTGCGACGACGACGGGGATGTACATCGCGCCCCAGAAGCCGACGCCGGCTTCCGTTTCCTTCGGCAGGAGGCCTCGTTTGTGAAGATAAAGGCGCAGGAAAATCAGGAGCAGCATTGCGATGCCGACGCCGCCGACGTTTGTCTTTACACCAATGGCGACGCCTAGTAGGTCGCCGAGGAAGAGGCCTGCCAGGTGGCAGAACGCTAGAAGAGCAGTTCCGTAGATAATCATGTTGTGTCTCCTGTTAAGAATCTATAGGGAAATTTTTTTTGCAGGCGCTTGGGGCGGGTGGGTTGTTTACACCGTTTGATGCGCCTGCGCTTCTTGTGAACTTGTGTTCTTATCGGTCTATTTGCTCTGCCCCTGTCCGGGGCGGGACTCACTTTCTTTGCACAAGGTTTTACGCTGGCGCTTGGGTTTGTGGTTCAACACCGTTTGATGCGCTTAGGCTCCTAGGAAACTTGTTTTCTTCTCGGTCTATTTGCTCTGCCTCTGTCCGGGGCGGGACTCACTTTCTTTGCTGCTGCAAAGAAAGTAAGCAAAGAAAGCAGCTTCCAACCGCCAGTGCTAACGGTCCTTGACTCGCATAAGAACGGATTGGCGCTGGAGAGTAAGTGTCGCCCTCACGGTGGAACCGGGCTTGGCTCGCGGACCCACTGTGACAACGCGCACTTCCTCTAAGTGGTATGCGCTCCGGTTGGCTCCGTCCTCGCTTCGCTCCGACGTCGGGTTCACCAAAACCATCTTGTGCTTGCGCTTCCTGTTACCTTGGATTCTCTGCGCGGTGCACCCAACGTCTGAGCGCGTAGCGCGAGGACGGATGTATGACTGCTGCACCGGTCCGTTGTACTGCG
>NZ_FCNW02000008.1 GCF_001544475.1 Caballeronia humi
TTGCATGGGACCGCAGTAAGCGCTGAAGCGCTAACTCCGGTCGACCGCTTTGCATGGGACCGCAGTAAGCGCTGAAGTGCTAACTCCGGTCGACCGCTTTGCATGGGACCGCAGTAAGCGCTGAAGCGCTAACTCCGGTCGACCGCTTTGCATGGGACCGCAGTAAGCGCTGAAGCGCTAACTCCGGTCGACACAGGAGAAAGACATGGCCGCTGGCATCACAACCCACGTACTCGATGTAGCGCTCGGCAAGCCCGCCGCCGGCATGCAGATCGAACTCTTCGACATGAGCACGCAGCCGCCGAAGCTCATCACCCGCACGCGCTCCAATCGCGACGGTCGCACCGATACGCCGATCCTGCCCGCCGCGCAAGCTCGCGCGGGCGACTTCGAACTACGGTTCTGGGTAGCGGACTACTTCCGGACGCCCGACGTATTCGCGGATGTCGTGCCAGTGCGCTTCACCGTCGCCGATGCGGCGCAGCACTATCACGTGCCGCTGCTGTGCTCGCCGTGGAGCTTCGGGACGTATCGGGGGAGTTGATCGCGTTGCGGATCGCGGTCAATAGACTGATGATTTGCGAGAAACCCTGAAAAAAAACGCGGCTCCCGTTCGCCAGACCGGGAGCCGCGTGGCCGATGCGTGATCCGCTTACTGCCCGCCTTGATTGATCGACAGCGCATTCTTAACCGAACTCACGCCGGACACGCCCTTCGCGATCGAGCCGGCCTTGTCGATGTCGGCTGGGTCCGAAACGTGTCCCGCCAGCGATACGGCGCCGCCCTTCGCGAGAACGCTGATTCCAGCGGTATTGACGCCGCCCTTCGACAACGCCTGCAGCACCTTCTTGCTTAGCGCCCGATTCGCCTTTCTGGCAGTGGACTTCGACGTTCCCGCGCTGGCCGTAGCGCCGGATTGACTCGGCGTTGCCGTTGCATCGCTCGTCTGCGACCAGGCATTGAACGACGCGACGACGATCAAAGCTCCGCCCATCAACTTGAGTGTCTTGATTGCATTCATTGTTCGCTCCGGTGAGTGCGAGCCGCGCGTTCGTGGCGACTCTTGCGGGGATGGACGATCGTTCGATATCGCGCCTCATTTCAATGGATCGAGCGCGCGATGCTCAACGCGCAATCTGCTCCCGTTTTAGCAGCAGCGCCATGAGACTTTAGTCCAATAGACGGACGGAAGCGAGCGTGCAAGTGTCTCCGGTCGCGGATAGGGACGGGATAAGCGTCTATTCAGACGCCGTGAGCTTGACTGTAGTCGGCGGCGTTCGGATCGAATGTCTTCGCAGCACTGAGGCGCTCCTGACACAGCGTCACCGCCTCGACCAGTTTCGCGCGAAGCTGATCGACGTCGTGGATGCCGGGCAAACGCCGCACAGGATGAGCCAGATCGTCGGTGGTCAGGATGATCGAGCCGGCACCGAACATACGCAGCCACCACGGATGAATCGACGTGATGGTCTGAACGCGCGAAAGCTCGAGAATCGACGAGCGGCGATTGAAGATGCCCTGCGTCCAGGTGATCCGCGCGGTATCGATGACGATCCGCGTGAAGGCCGTCTTGCTGAACGGAAAGGCGACACCGATCAACACCGCTCCGGCTTGCGCGAGCAACACGGGCCAGTGAAGCGGAAAGGAACCCGACAAGCAAAGATGGATGCCGCCGATCACAGCCATGACAGCGATGCCTTTGAGGAGCGCCGGAAGGTTACAGGCCTGCGACGGCGCGCCGCTGAAAATCACCTGATTGGCCATCGCATAGTCCCCTTTATCGTGATGCACGGTCGTGTTCTTTCGTCGGCTGCGTACGGTGGGTGTGAACGCTTTGTAGCCATTGCGGCACGCCTCGACACCATTGCCGACGATCCGTCAAGTATAGCCTTAACGACGAAGACCGTCCCCGGGCGCGCCTCTAGAAGCCGAAACTGCTCGGCCCCGGATGATCTTCAGGGCGCGCTCCGAGCGCCCAAAAAAACTTGCGGTCGCTTTCGTGAATCGGCATGTCGTTGATGCATGCGTGGCGCACGGCCATCAGCCCGGTTTCATCGAACTGCCACATCTCGTTGCCGAACGATCGGAACCAGTGACCCGAATCGTCGTGCCATTCGTACGCAAACCGGACGGCGATGCGATTGTCCGTGAACGCCCACAGTTCCTTGATCAATCGATACTCCAGTTCGCGGTCCCATTTTCGCCGCAGAAACGGAACGATCTGCTCGCGGCCGGTGACAAATTCAGCGCGGTTGCGCCATTTGCTGTCCACGGAGTATGCGAGCGAGACGTTCTCGGGTTGCGCGAGTTCCAGCCGTTTTCGCCAGCACGCACTTTTTGCGCGGCGGTTTCGAGCGTGAATGGAGGAAAGGGAGGAATTGGGCTATTGGCTGACATAGAAGCGCCAGTTGGTTGAATCGTCGTCGCATCGCGCGGCGAGTGAAACGTGTTGCTCAAGCCGCTTGAGTTTCAGACTTGCACGATGGCGCACCGGTCGCAGGGTCGATCAACACGGCCTCGTGCAACACGGACTGCAGAATCATCGCTCCCGCATTCAGCGGCAAGGTGCGATAGGGACGCGGCTTGTAGATCGCATCACCCGGAGCGATCGTCAGTCCGCTCATCACGCAGGTGCCGGCCACGCGCGCACGGCTCGCGTGCCAGACCTGATCGCCGTAGGAACAAAGCGTCGAGCTGCGCCATGCAACGGTCGCGGTTGATTGCGTCGGCCGGTCGAGCACCTGGACTTGCGCCTCGAAACGCTGCCCCGCGACTGCCGGCTGGCCGCCTTTGCGTCCGAATCGTACGGCGGTCGCGGCTTGTTGATCGACGCCCGTGCCGTCCGATATCGCGGACAGCAAGCCGAGGGTTCGTAACCACGGATCGGTGAAACTCGCATCGTCCAGCATGTTCGCTCTCTCCTGTTCCAGTAGGACCGCTTGACCTTCGACGCTCACGCTTACCGGTCGATGTTCTCCTTCATCCGCCAGTTGGAAGGCGTGTCGCCGACCAGCCGCTTGAACACCGTCGTGAAGTGCGCCTGCGAGCGGAAGCCGCAGCTCAGCGCGACGTCCAGAACGTTGTGCTTCGAAGTGAGCAAAAGATGCTGCGCGTGCTCGATCCGGCGACGCGTCAGATATTCGTGCGGACGCATCCCCGTCGTACGGCGAAACTGCGAGGCGAAGTGCATGCGCGTGAGACCCGTGCTGCTGGCGATGTCCGCGAGTCCGATCGGTTCGGCGAGGTGCGCATCGACGTATTCGATCGCGCGGCTCAGACGCCATGACGGCAGCGGGCTCGCCTCGCGTGTCCGGCGCTCCGCGAGCGTGAAGTGACGCGCGACCACGCGTGATACGACCGCGAGACTCACGCTGTCCGTGAAGACCTTGCCGAGCGCGGCATCATCCGATTGCGAGACCGCGAGCGCCTGCCCGAGACGTTCGAGCGCGGGATCACGCACAAGCCTGGGATCGTCGATGCGGATATCGCCTGCATGTACACGGCCGAACATGTCTTCGTAGCATTCGGCGAGTACCTGCTGCGAGACAAAAAGATGCAATACGTCGGCAGACGATTCGAACTCGGCGCTGCAGGCCACGTCCGGCGCCGTCACCTGAACGGCGCCCGCTGCGACCCGGCCGCGCACGAGCGGCGCGCCCTCATGCTTGAACGTCAACGACGCGCACTTGAGGTTCATCGCGATGCAATGGTGTTCGGCGTTGCCCGGATTCACGACCCTCAGCGGGTGCGCCACGTTCCGCGTCCAGCGAGAGACAACGATGTTGGACGGCGACTGTGGATCGACGGGACGGCGCCATTGATGCTCGATGCCGATCGGGCTGGCCCTTCTCGTCGGTGCGACATCCACGGCGGCGTCGGGAAGAAAAGTCATCGAGCTGGTCATGATCTGGTCGTCCGGTTGAGTAGGTCGGGGTTGCGACGACTCCAAGGTATCGCAGGGCAAACGCGGCGCCCATCCCTACCTTAGGTTGACTCTCGTGACCAATGGTTGGGGCGACTCATATTCAGGTTTAGTCTTGCGGCTTTAGCGGGCTGCGGCGCGGGATGAATAAAGCCCAGACAGAGTCATACTCAGGTATAGGTTCCAAACGCAAAACGCCGCTCTGTCTCGACTGGAGCGGCGTTTTCCTTCAACAAATGTAGCTACGACCGGATGAACTCCAGCAAGTCCGCGTTCACGCGATCCGCATGCGTCGTACACATCCCATGCGGCGCGCCCGCATAAATCTTAAGCTTCGCATTCGGCATGAACTTCGCCGACAGCTTGCCCGAATCGTCGAGCGGAACGATCTGGTCGTCGTCGCCCTGAAGGACGAGCGCCGGCACGGTGATCTTCTTCAAATCTTCCGTGAAATCGGTTTCTGAAAACGCTTTCACGCAGTCGTACAAGCCCTTGATCGAGCCTTGCATACCGAGCAGCCAGAACGAGTCGATCGTGCCTTGCGAAACCCTGGCATCCGGCCGATTAAAACCGTAAAAGGGCAGCGCCAGGTCCTTGAAGAACTGCGAGCGATTGTCGTGGACGCCGTGGCGAATATCGTCGAATACGGAGAGCGGCAAACCGCCCGGATTCGCTTCCGTCTTCAGCATGACCGGCGGCACGGAAGCGATGAGCACCGCCTTCGCCACGCGCTTCGTCCCATGACGGCCGATATAGCGCACCACTTCGCCGCCGCCGGTCGAATGGCCGACCATTACGATGTTCTTCAGATCGAGCGACTCGATCAGTTCCGCGAGGTCGTCCGCATAGGTGTTCATCTCGTTGCCGTTCCACGGCTGCGACGAACGCCCGTGGCCGCGGCGGTCATGCGCGATCACGCGATAGCCGCGCTCGGCGAGATACATCATCTGTGCGTCCCAGGCGTCCGCGTCGAGCGGCCAGCCGTGCGAGAACGTGATCGGCTGGCCCGTGCCCCAATCCTTGTAATAGATCTCCGTGCCGTCCCTGGTTGTGAAGTAAGCCATCTCTACTGCTCCTTTCGGTCTGGTTGAACGCCATGCGCCGTCGTGGCATGCGTGACAGTGAGTATTCGCGACGGCCAGGAGACGCCTGTTTCATATCGCCCGGATTGTTTGGATTCGCACGCTCGAACTCGTCGCTTGTTTCGTTGAAGGTCATCGTGCGAATCGGCAACGACAGTGCTTCAGGCTGAAGTGGTCAACGCAAGCGACAACGCGCAGGCAAGCGAAGCCGTTCTCGAAGTGGTGCGCCTGGCGATGCGCAGCGATCTCGCCCGCCACTACTTCCTGGTGCGTGCGCTGGAGATCCAGAAGAAGTTCCTCGACGACAGCGTCACCGCTTACGCCGCTGCGTTCAGGATTCTCCAGCAGCAAGTGGCCGACGGCGCGATCGACGCTTCCGCCGCCGCGCAAGCGCAAACGCAACGCGAAAGCACCCGCTTGCAGGCCACCGA
The DNA here is from genome assembly GCF_001544475.1 of Caballeronia humi. Lineage (GTDB taxonomy): Bacteria > Pseudomonadota > Gammaproteobacteria > Burkholderiales > Burkholderiaceae > Caballeronia > Caballeronia humi. Next base: position 5,436 of record NZ_FCNW02000008.1, read on the forward strand.
CATCGACGTTCAAATCGCGCAGACGACGCATGCGATCGCGATCGCTGATCGGCGTGCCGGCATCGTCGTTTTCATTGCCGCCGAAGATCGAGACGACGGCCGTGCCGCAGATTCCCGCAGGCGTGCCTTCGAAACTGCTGGAGCGGCGGCCGGATATCGCGGCGGCCGAGCGGCGCGTAGCCGCGGCGAATGCGCAGATCGGTCAGGCAAATGCGGCGTTCTGGAAGCGCAGATTCAGGCGCGGCGACTGGCGGCGAGCGTGGTGTTGGCGACAGCGTTTGGTGGCGGACGGGATCGGGCAGCACCGGATTCATCGGCGGAAAGATTGCTCAGGCCACGACGCTATTTCGCACGCGTGCCGCTACGACGCCACTCACGCATTCCGACGCAGCCACCGACCCCGCAACCGCAATCAACACCGGGATCAAAAATGCCTGACTCGGCTGCGTGAATTCGAAGATCAGCGTGACCGCTGTCAACGGTACGCGCATCGAGGAAGCAAGGAACGCCGCCGCACCGATCACGGCGAACGCGCCGAGCGGCGTGCCCGGCAAGAGCATCGACCATGCGCCGCCCAGCACGATCGCCAGCAGCGCGCCGTTGCACAATCCAGGCGTCAGCAAGCCGCCCTCTGCACCGGCGCGGAGACTCGTCCATGTGATCAGCACGCGCAGCATCAACAGGATAGCGGCGAGGCGCAACGGTATGGAACCATCGAAGCCTACTTGCGCGGGCCCCTTGCCGTTGCCGAGTAGTATCGGGAATTGCGTCGCAAGCAGGCCGATGAAGAGAAAGTTGAGAGCGCACAGGAACGGCAGCCAGTTACCACGCGGAGCGTTAGCGCGCGCTGAACCGGTGATCCGCGTAAATTGATACGCCGCGAGACCGATAAGCGGCCCGGCCAGCGCCGACCAGATCATCAGCGAAGGCGTGGCTGCATAGTGCGGCACCGCGTACTGCGGCAAGTCGCCGAGACCCAGTCGCGCGACGAGCGCCGCGATCACCGACGTGACGACCGCAGGCACCAGCGCACGCCAGCCAAAACTAACGAGCAATCCTTCAAGGACATAAAGCGCGCCTGCGACGGGCACGTTGTAGACGGCTGCGAGCCCCGCCCCCGCGCCACAAGCCACCATCACCTTCGATTCGTCTGACGTGAGCCGCGCCCATGAACACAGCTTGCCCGCGATCATCGCGGCCACTTCGCGCGGTGCGACTTCGCGTCCGAGCGGCGACCCGAGCGCAACCGTCACGATCTGCAGCAACGCATGACAAGTCGTCGCGACGACAGGCATGCGCGGATCGTTGCCCTTCACCGCACGCGCGATGCTGACGAGCGGCCGGCACCAGCGATACACCGCCCACCAGCCGACTCCCGCGAGCAAACCGCAGACGCCGAGCACAGCCACGCGACGCAGCGGGCTGGCCGCCTCGACGCCGTCGAGGAAGCTCTCGCCGTGAAAGAGCGACGCGAAGCCGTAGCCATACGCGAGATGCTGGATCGCGTGCAACAGCGCGGCGAGCCCCAGCCCGCTGAGACCACCAGCGAGCCCTGTCAAGCCGACGACAACGCCCCACCGCAACGCATGGCTAACAGCAAACGGTCCGGATGCGGGTTGCACGCTCGACGCTCCCTATGTCGTTAACGCCTGATTCAGCATGCTGCCCGCCAGCGCCGCCAGCGTGTCGCGCAGCGGGTTCAGCATCATGAAATCATGCATCGTACCGAGGAAGCGCACCGCCGTCACGTTCACGCCCGCGTATGGCCAACCTCATCCGGCCGTTATCAAACCTGTATCTGGCCGTCATGGTGCGTTGACATGACGCTGCACGGCGGGTCCATTCAAAGTAGCGAATCGGTATCGCCAGAACCATCCCTACGTTCGTTCGCACGACGCTGCGATTGGTTTGTCCGACTCATATGCAGGTGTGGGTTCTTCGCGGCGTCACGCGCATTCGCGACCTCACACTCAGGTACGTTTCCATCATGCAGCCGGCTGTCATGTCGAGTCGTTCGTAGGTGGTTCGTCATCGACGATTCTTTAATGTGCGGTCATTGCGGCAAGAGTTGCCATGAACCCGCATTGAACTGAGTGACAGTGAATACGATCGAGTGGCCCGAGACAACTCAGCGCGACCTTGAGCGTTGCCATCGCGCGTCCGCGCTTTAGCTAGACGACGCCTGAACCGCGATCTCCGAGCGCAAGAAATCGACCAGCGATCGCTGAAGCGCATTGAGCGGCCCGCCCGAACTGACGAGCGCGAGTTCCGAGGGAGGCAAAGGCGGCAACCCGTCGCATAGACGATGATCGGGGAGCAAAGCAGTGGTGGGCAGCGCCGAAATTCCCAGCCCCGACGATACGGCCGCCTGAATCCCCGTCAGGCTATGACTGCCGAACGCGATGCGCCAGCGCCGGTGCGCCTTGTCGAGACTCCGGATCGCGCGCTGCCGATAAATGCAGCCTTGCGGAAAAACCGCCAGCGCGACGGGTTCGTCGTCGATCTGAGATTGCGGTCCCTGAACCCAGACGAGCGACTCGGGCCACGAAGCGAGACACTCCCCGCTGCCCGGCTCGCGCTTCACCAACGCGATTTCGATCTCGCCCGCCGTGAGCTTGCGCTGCAAGTCGAAACTCATGCCGGCGACGGTTTCCAGCCGCGCGCCGGGCCGCGCCTTCATAAAGCCGGAGAGCATCGCCGTCATGCGTTTCGCGTCGAAATCCTCCGGCACGCCGATGCGAAGCGGCACCAGTTCGACGTCACTCGTCAGCGCGTCGTGCGCTTCCTGCGCGAGCGACAGCAGCCGCCGCGCGTATTGCGCCAGCACTTCACCGTGCTCCGTGGCGGTCACCTGATTGCCGGTGCGATCGCGCAGCAGCAGCGCACAACCCACCGACTCTTCCAGCTTGCGAATCTGCTGGCTCACCGTCGATTGCGTACGATGCACGCGCTCACCGGCACGCGTGAAGCTGCCTTCTTCGACCACACAAACGAGTGTGTTCAAGAGTTCGAGATCGAGCATGGTCTCTTCCGATCGATATTTACTTTATCACTGAGATTAACATATAAATTTAATTTCCCACTATCTGACGCCTGACCTACGCTATCGACATCCCCAACTTTTCGACGGATGCTCCCATGACATTGCACGCGACTCCTCGCCCGAAGTGGCTGACATTTGATTGCTACGGCACGCTGATCCAGTGGGATGAAGGCCTGCAGGCCGCGGTGCGCAACATCCTGGCGACGAAGCCGCGCCACGACATCGACCCTGCCAGACTTATCGCGGTGTACGATCGGCACGAGCACGCGCTGGAACAGACGTCGCCGCATCGGAGTTTTCGCGAGGTGGCAGGCGCCGGGCTCCGGCTGGCGATGGAGGAACTCGGTTTGCCCAGCGCACCAGGCGACACTGAACTGCTGACCGGGCGCATCTCCGCGATGCCGCCGTTCAGCGAAGTCGTCGATACGCTGCGGCAGCTCAAGAAATCAGGCTATCGGCTGTGCATCGTGTCGAATACCGACGACGACATCATCGCCGGCAACGTCGCGCAGCTCGGCGGTCATATCGATCGCGTGATCACCGCGCAGCAGGCCGGCGCGTACAAGCCGGATCGCCGGCTGTTCGATTACGCCCACGAACAACTGGGCGTCACGAAGGACGACGTCGTGCACATCTGCGCGAGCCCGCATCTCGATCATGGGGCGGCGCGCGATATCGGGTTCCGGTGTATCTGGATCGACCGCGGCACGGGGCGCACGCTGCTTCCCGACTATCGCCCGGACGCGACGCTTTCGACGCTCGATGAAGTGCCGCCCCTCTTTGCTTCGCTCGGCTGGTGATCCCAGGGACAACATATGGCGCATACGCTTTCATCCGTTTCCAACGCTCAGTCGGCAGGCCACCGGCGACTCGATAGCGACGAGATCGTGCAGGCACGCATCGAACTGGCTGCGTGTTTTCAGCTCGCGGCGCAGCTCGGTTTCGAGGAAGGCATCTGCAACCATTTCTCCGCCGTCGTGCCCGGACATGACGATCTGTTTTTCGTGAATCCGTACGGGTACGCGTTCTCCGAGGTCACGGCGTCGCGGCTTCTGATCTGCGATTTCGACGGCAACGTGATCGAGGGTGACGGCAAGCCCGAAGCCACCGCGTTCTATATTCATGCGCGGCTGCATCGCCTGATGCCGCGCGTGAAGGCGGCTTTTCACACGCACATGCCGAACGCCACGGCGTTGTGTCTGCTCGAAGGGCCGCCGTTGTTGTGGCTCGGTCAGACCGCCTTGAAGTTCTACGGCCGCACAGCGGTGGATGAGGACTACAACGGTCTCGCACTGGACCAATCGGAAGGCGACCGGATCGCGGCCGCGCTCGGCGACGCGGATATCCTGTTCCTGAAAAACCACGGCGTGATGGTGGCGGGCGCGAGCATCGCGGAAGCCTGGGACGACCTGTATTACCTCGAACGCGCGGCCGAAGTGCAACTCAAAGCGATGAGCGCCAATCGCCCGCTCAAGCCCGTCCCGGCGGATATCGCGCAACGTGCCTACGAACAGATGCGTCTCGGCGACAAGGAAAGCGCTCGCGCGCATCTCGACAGCGCCATGCGGGAGCTTCGCAGGCGCGGGGTGGCATTCGAGACGTGATGAAGCTTCGCGCTGCGATGGTCACTTTTTTTTGGCGGGGCTCGCGGTCGGGTCGCTGACGAGGAAGCGGCGACGCGGTTGACCGCCGGAAAGGCGAGCTTTCTTGTCACGCGTCAATTCTCCGCACGGCGCCTTCGCCCAACCGTCGCCTATACTGTAATCGCGATGTAATATTTTGTTGACGAGGCTCGCTTGGCGATCTTTCGATGCGTCGGGCGGGCCCGGAACGCGATTGGAGGACGTCATCATGTTCAAGCACCTGCTTGTGGCGACGGACGGGTCCGCGCTGTCGGAAAGCGCGGCCCAGATGGCCGTGGGACTCGCCAAGGAAAACAACGCGACGGTCACGGGGATCTATATGGTGCGCCCGTTCCATATGACCATCTATAGCGCCGAAATGGTCGGCTATACGGAAGACGAATTCCTCGCCTCCGATCGCGCGCGCGCCGAGGAATACCTCACGACGGTCCGGAATATCGCCGCGCACGCGGGCGTCGAATGCGACACGGTGGCAGCGAGCGGCTCGCATCCGTACGAGGCGATCCTCGATACCGCGAAAGAGCGGAACTGCGACCTTATCGTAATGGCGTCGCACGGACATGGCGGCATTCGCGGCCTGCTGATCGGAAGCGAAACGCAGAAGGTGCTCACGCATAGTCACCTGCCGGTGCTTGTCGTGCGGCCTCCGGTGTAGGGTCGGGCCGCGCGCAATTGAGAGGTTTCATGGGCCGGCTTTGTCCGGCTCTTTTTTTGACCTATCGACCGCCACTTTTTACAGTCATTAGCTTGTATCGATACAAAACAGCGTATAGACTGTTATTTCGATTTACAGCTTTAGACCTGTAGGAGCCTCCGGTGGACTATCCGGTCAAGACACTTAGCCAGCTACGGCCGATCCTGCTGGGCTTCCGCAAGGCTGGGGGACTCACGCAGGCCGCAATGGCCGCTCACCTCGGTGTGACGCAGCAGACGTATGCCCAACTGGAGGCGAACCCCGCCGCCGTCAGCGTGGAGCGGCTGTTCAAGGTTTTGCGCGTGCTGGGTGTCGATCTGATGCTGACGCAAACCGCAGAGGATGCCGGCAATGTCGTCTATCCACAAGACGCCCCGTCAAAGCCCGCTCTGGCCGAAGAGCACATGCCCGAGTACAACGTGCCCAAACCCGCCGCACGAAAGAAAAGCCCGACGCCCGCAAAGCGGGCATCCGTCGCGAAGAAAAGGGAGAACTGGTAAGCATGGCGCGCCGCACGCAACCGGGACGGCTCGACCTGTGGATGAACGGATTGCCTGTCGGTTATTGGGAGACGGCGCGCGGGGCCGAGCGCCTCGTTTACCGCGACGACTGGATCGACGACCGCCAAGGCCGTCCGTTATCGCTTTCGCTGCCTTTTACGCCGGGCAACCAGCCGTATCGAGGGCAAGTCGTCACCGACTATTTCGACAACCTCCTGCCCGACAGCGAGCCCATCCGCCGACGTATCGCCGCGCGCTACCGGACCGGCGGCACCGCGCCCTTCCAGTTGCTCGCGAAACTCGGCCGCGACTGCGTCGGCGCGATCCAGATGCTGCCGCCCGACGAAGAACCCGTCGACCTGGAGAGCATCCGCGGGCGAGCCCTGAGCGAGGCGGACATCGCGCGCCTGTTACGCGACACCATCGCGGCGCCCACGATGGGACAGCACGAATCGGTCGATGATCTGCGCCTCTCGATTGCCGGTGCGCAGGAAAAAACCGCCCTTCTCTGGCACGGCGATCAGTGGCTTCTGCCCGAAGGCAGCACGCCGACGACGCACATCTTCAAACTGCCGCTCGGGCTCGTCGGCAACATGCGCGCCGACATGCGGACCTCGGTGGAAAACGAATGGCTCTGCTCGAAGATCGTCGCGGCTTACGGCTTGCCGATCGCCCGCTGCGAGATTGCCCGTTTCGACGACCAGAAGGTGCTCGTCGTCGAGCGGTTCGATCGAAGCCCGTCGAGCGACGAGACCTGGATCGTGCGGCTGCCGCAGGAGGACATGTGCCAGGCGACAGGGACGTCCGCGCTACAGAAGTATCAGGCGGACGGCGGTCCCGGTATCGAGGCGATCATGGAAGTGCTGTCGGCGTCGGAGCGTGCAGTGGAAGACCGGCGCGACTTCTTCATGACGCAGATGGTCTTCTGGCTGCTCGCCGCCACCGACGGCCACGCGAAGAACTTCAGCATCGCGCACCTTCCCGGCAACCGCTACCGCTCGACACCGCTCTATGACGTACTTTCCGCGCATCCCATCATCGGCACCGAAGGCAACCAGTTCGCCGCGCAGCGCGTGAAACTCGCGATGGCCGTGCGCAGCCGCAACGTCCACTACCTGATCAACGAGATCCAGCAGCGGCACTGGATCGCGCAAGGTCAGCGAGTCGGGTTTTCGAAGGCGGATGTCGAAGCGATGATCGGCGAGTTGACGGCGCGAACGGCGAGCGTGATCGACGAAATAGCCGCGCTGCTGCCGCGCGATTTCCCGCTGGACGTCGCCGATGCGATTTTCAACGGCATGCGCCGGCTGAACCGGAGGCTCGCGGTGACGGCGTGAATCATCCCGACACATGCCGACCACCCCCTGATACGTTCGCGGCGAAGCGATAAATTCACGCCGCGCCCGGAAACGAAGCGGCGATGACCACGGCAATGAGCGGAACGTAGAACAGCAGAACGGGGGGATACAGCAATTCGGGGAACATCAGGCCGAACCAGAGAAGCGTCGATACGACGACCTTACGGACCCTCGTTGCGCGGCTTTCCTTCCAGCCCCACCGTTCCAGCTTCCCGGATACACGCTCGCCGAAATCGATGCTTTCCTTGTCCGCCGTGTACTGGCTCGACAACGTGAGTGATATTCGCGGGCCGTCGTAGTCGGCTTCCTTGCGCAGCGCTTCTTCGATCACGAATACGCGGTTGATCGCGCGCCGCTTCACGACCCGTATCGAAAGCTCCGACATCAGCAACGCGATGATCGCCGTCAGCGCGAGCAGGACGAACAGGCCGGTACTGATCGGCGAGCCCTTCGAGAAATGCGCGGTCATCGCCGCGCCGACGAGTACCAGCAACCAGCCGCGAATGGAGAAATCGAAACCATCGTAGCGTCCGATGATGGCTTGCAACTGCCGCCACTCCTCCATCGCGCGTTCGTCGGACTTGGAAGCGGATTGCGTGTCCGGCGCGTTGATGGTTCGATTGCGATCGCGAAACAGTCTGGAGCCGATGGCTCGTCGCATCATGGTCGCGCTCCTGTCAGGCGAAGCAATCCCGGGAGTGTCGATCCATCCGGCTTCAGGCTAATGTGCGCTGGCTAACATTTATCCTTGACGGGTGAGTATCTTGAACCATCACTCCGGCGTCGCGTTGCAGGGAATCGCGGCGCCCTCGGAAGCCTCTGTCCCGATGCTCGCGAGCGCCGCCAGCCCCAGCAAGGCCAGCGCGCCGCCCAACATGAAATCGGCGGGAATGCCGACGTGATCGACCACCGTGCCGCCGACGAACGACCCCGCCGCGATCGCCACCTGGATGATGCTCACGAAAAGCGCCGAACCCGCTTCCGGCTGTTCGGGCGTCGCACGCTGGATCCACACGCTGAAGCAAAGCGGCAATGCGCCGAAGGCGATGCCCCACGCCAGCACGACCGCGCTTACGCCGAACTCCGAGTGACGCAGCACGGGCATCAGCAGCAACGCGAACATCAAGAGGGACACCATCGCCGCGACGGAGAGCTTGAGGTTGCGCACAACCGCAGCCGATGCCACGAAATTCGAAACGAAGCCGATGACACCGAAGCCGAGCAAGAGCCACGTGATCGTCGACATATCGAGATGGGCGTCGCCGAGCAGGAACGGCGTGACGTACGTATAGGACGAGAAGTGCGCGCCGAACACGAGCGCCACCATCAGCAAACTTCTGCGGGGATGCGAGCGCCGCAGCAGCAGCGTGAGATCGGAGAGCCGCAACGCCGCCGCCGACGGCAGCGACGGCACGAGGAGCAACTGTGCCACCAGCGCGACGGCGACGAGTCCGCCCGTCGCCATGAACGAGACCCGCCACGATGCCAGGCTCGCGATGAACGTGCCGAGCGGCACGCCGATCACCGTCGCGCAGGTCACGCCAGTGAGGATCATCGCCATCGCCCGGGCTGCGTCTCTGGGCTCGACGAGGCGTCTTGCTGCCGACGTGGCGAGCGTCCAGAAACCACCCAACGCTGCGCCCAGGAGCGCGCGCCCAACCAGCATGACGGTGAAATTCGGCGCGAACGCGGACAACAGGTTCGACGCGAGCAGCATCGCGGTGAGCAGCAGGAACACATGACGACGATCCATGCGCCCCGCGCCGAGCATCAATCCGGGTGCCGAGATCGCGGCGATGATTCCCGGCGTCGTGACCATCAGTCCGGCGGTTCCCGGCAGCACGTCCAGTTCGCTGGCGACGTGCGGCAGCAGTCCGACCGGCAGGAATTCCGTCGTGACGAACGCGAATGCGCCGATCGTCACCGCTGCTACGGCGAGCCACTGGCGCAACGATGAAGGTGTGTCGCTTAGAGGTAGATCGCTAACGGTTGAGGAGACGTTTTCCATCGATAGGTTTTTTTAAGGTTGTGCGGCAGCGGAGGAGATTCCGGGCCAGTCGTTGCCGCAACATAACATCGCATCAAGGGTCTTGCAGAACTCACCGGATTGGTGCCTTGTCGTGGTGCATGACGAGCCGCAGAGGCAGAGAATCAGGCAATCCAGCGTCGCCTGTTCCCTCATGTATCAACTCCTTTTCGGCTCAGGGGCTTTTTCGCGGTGCTGCCGCTTTCTATAGTTCAACCCAAGCCAAACCAAGCAAGGAGATCATGATGTCCGTCGAAACCCGTCTCGCCGCACGCGGCCTCGCCCTGCCCGAGCCGCCCAAGCCACTCGGCCGCTACACGGCGACAAGTGAAGCCGGAGACCTGCTGTTCGTGTCAGGACAACTGCCGCTGCGCGATGGCCGCGTCGCGTTTCAAGGGCGCGTCGGAGAAGACGTGAGCGTCGAGGAAGGCCGCCAGGCCGCCGAAATCGCCGCGCTCAACGTGCTCGCGCAAATCCACGCGCATCTGGGCGGATTCGATCGGCTGGAGCACATCGTGCGGGTCGAGGGGCATGTCGCGAGCGCCGATGGCAATTTCGAGCAACCCGCCGTGATCGACGGCGCATCCGATCTCTTCGCCGATGTGCTCGAATCGAAGGCCGGTCACGCGCGATCCGCGTTCTCGCACCGCCAGTTGCCGGCGAACGCGAGCGTGGTGCTCGTGGTCATCGCGAAGATCAGGCCGCAGGGCGACTGACGCGCCGCTCAAATCACGAGCCGCTTCTTCTCGATCAGGAAATCGACGAAGGCGCGCACGCGCGACGACATGTGCCGCGCATGCGGATAGAGGAGCACGAACGGGCGCGTCGCGCCGCCGTGCTCTTTCAGCACTTCGACGAGCGTACCCGCGCGCAGGTCCTCCTCCACGACGAAGCGATACGTCTGGAACAGTCCCGCCCCCGCGCGCGCGAGCGTGACGCCACCTAGCACGTCTTCCGCGCAGCCGTAGCTGCCGGCGGTCGGCACGTCGATGTCTTCGGCGTCTGTACGCAGCGTCCACACGAGACGCCGCCCGCTGCTCGGCATATCGAACTGGATGCACTCGTGACGCAAGAGATCTTCAGGCGTCGCCGGCGTTCCCGCGCGGCGCAGATAACCCGGCGTCGCGACGACGACGAGTTCCGCATCTTCGAGCTTGCGTGCGATCAGGTTCGAATCGTCGGGTGCCTTGCCGCGCACGGAGAGATCGAAGACGTCGTCGGCGAAATCGACGTTGCGGTTGCTGATGTGCGTCTCGACCCTGACATCCGCATGGCGCTGCCTGAATTCAGGCAGCAGCGGCAGCACGCGATAGTGCGCATAGGGCGTCGGCAGGCTGATGCGCAGCGTGCCCGCCGGGTGGCCGTGCTGGCCGCTCACCTGACGCTCGGCATCGACGAGTTGCGCGAGCGCGCCGCGGCATTGTTCGAAGTAGATCTGGCCTTCGTCGGTGAGACGGATCTGGCGCGTCGTGCGCACGAAAAGCCGCACGCCGAGTCTTCCTTCGAGCCGCGACACGGAGCGGCTCACGGCAGCCGGCGTCACGCTGGCGGCGATCGCGGCCGCGCTGAAGCTGCTCAGTTCGGCGGCGAGGCAAAAGAGTTCGATGCTGCCGATCTGCAAGTCGTCGAATTGACGTTTCATGTCGATCTCAAACGCGCATGCTCTTGCTGCGCAAGTCGTCGAGGACGGGGACGGCCGCGAGCGCGACGAGGATCGTCGCGAGCGGCACCGTCGCGATGAAACCGGCATGCTTGAATCCGAAGGCGCCCGCGAGCGCACCCGCGACGAACATCCCGAGCAGTGACGACAGCAGCCGCAGGCGCGCGCGATCGGCGCGCACCTTGGCTGTCCCGTCGCCGAGGTTCCAGTAGAAGAGCTTGCCCAATTCGATGCCGATATCGGTAACGAGCCCCGTCACGTGCGTCGTGCGGATTTCGGCCTTCGATATCTTCGTGATGATCGCGTTCTGCAAACCCATGACGAAGCACAGCAGGGCCACGGTCGCGGGCATGAACAGCACGCGATGCCGTTCGAGGTTCGATCCAAGCAGGCCGAAGACGAGCAGCAGCAACGCTTCGATCAGGAGCGGCATCGCGTATTCGCTGTGAGCCTGACGGCGGCGCCCCCAGTTGATGAGCATCGCCGAAGCCGCCGCGCCCGCGATGAATGCGGTCAGCGCGCTCAGGCCACCGACGAGCAACATCGTTTCGCCGATCACGAGGTTATCCGCGAGCGCCGACACGATGCCCGACATGTGGGACGTGTATTGCCCGACCGCGAGAAAACCGCCCGCGTTCGCGGCTCCCGCGACGAACGCCAGCGCGAGGCCGAGGCGCCGGTTGGCCACGCCGGTGCGGTTGCGGGCAGTCAGGCTGCGAAGATAGTGGATCGGCATGTGAAGCGCCCAGACAGACGAGCGCTCATTCTATGCCTTCAAAACGTGGACGCCGCGTGTGTTTGCGCACGACAGGCATCATGCGCACTAAGGCACGAACTAGCTCAGCCGGAGTTCAGTGCCGGCTCCGGCCAGCCGCGTCGAGACGTGCACGCGTTGCAGGAGCGCCTGCAAGTCGTCGATGTTGAACGGCTTCGCGAGGATCGTCACGCCGACGTGTTTCGCCCGCTCCAGTTCGTCGGCGTAACCGGTCATCAGCGCGATCGCCTGATGCGGCCACGTGCGCCTGACTTTCTCGGCCACGTCGATGCCGTTGTTCGCGCCCGGCATCTGGATGTCCGAGAGGATGAGGTCGAACGTCGCGCCCTCCTCCAGCGCCTTGAGCGCGGCGTCGCCGGTCAGCTCGTGACGGGCATCCCAGCCGAACACTTCCAGCACGGCGGCCAGGCCCGCCGCGACCTCCTCGTTGTCCTCGACAAGCAGCACAGAGCCCTGGCTCGACGCTCCGGCCGATGCCGCCGACTGCGCCGATGCCGCAGCATCCGACGCCTCGCCCGCCCATCGCGGGAGGAAAAGGCGGATCGTCGTGCCTTTACCCGGCACGCTGTCGATGCGCGCCGTGCCGCCCGCCTGCTCGCACATCGCCGCCACTTGCGCGAGCCCGAGGCCTGTCCCCGCGCTCGTCGTCTTGGTGGTGAAGAGCGGCTCGAATGCGCGTTGTGCGATGGCCGCCGGCATGCCGGTGCCGTCATCGGAACACGCGACGACGACGTACTCGCCCGGCTTCAGCCGCCCGGACGTGTGCTTCAACTGGACGTTTTCGCAGCGCACGGCGAACTCACCGCCGTCGGGCATCGCGTCTTTCGCATTGACGGCGATATTGATCAGCGCGGCCTGCATTTCGGTTGCGTCGACGTAGACGGGCCAGAGACCGGGCGCCGAGAAGATCGTCAGCTCTGCGTCCTCGCCGAGCGATGTCTCGATCAGCGACGTGGCGTCCGCGAGCCATTTTTTCAGATCGGTGGCTTCCTGCCGCAAGGGCTGCTTGCGCGCGACGCTCAACAGCTTGCGCGCCAGCACTTCCGCCCCGACCGATGCCCGCTCGACCGCCGTCACTTCCTTCTCCAGCCCGTTGAAGCCTTTGCGCCGCGCGAGTTCCATATTCGCCTTGACGACCATCAGCAGATTGTTGAAGTCGTGCGCGACGTTCGCTACCAGATTGCCGAGCGCGCCCATCCGTCGCATCTGGCGCGCTGTCGCTTCAGCAGAAAGACGCATGCCCACTTCGGTGCGCCAGCTTTCCCACGCCGCCTGCTCTTCCTTCAGACGACGCAACGAAAAACCAACAAGAATCCAGATTCCGCTACAAGGAAGCAAGGTCGCGAGCGCGATCAGGCCATCTTGCTGCAGCCAGCGGTTCGTCACCGCCGGTACGGCGATTCCCGCTGTCACGTAAAGCGGATACGCGCCGACCTGCCGATACGCGAGCAGCTTGTCGACGCCATCGAGTGCCGATTCGAAGCGGATGCGGCCGTGCGGTCCCGCGCCGTCGATTGCGTTGACGAGCGGCAGGTTGCGCGCGGGCGCGGGCTGTATCCGGGGAGGGGGCGATCGCACGAGAATGCCGCCATCGCGCCGATAAAGCCCGAGCGTGAGCGCGCCGTCCTGAGCCGCGAGTTCGCGGTAGAACGACATGAAATAGGCGCGTTGCAGGGAGATGGAGACGATCCCGAGGAAGCGTCCGGAGGCGTCGCGCCGGGCGGTGCTCGTGTTGAACACGTCGGCGCCGGTGACGACGCCGGTGAACGGCAGCGAAATCTCGATCTGCGTCGCGGCCGAACGGCGGCCCGTGCGAAAGTCGCTGCGATCGCTGATTGAGACGCGCGGCGCCGGAAATCCGCGGCTGCTGACGAGCAGGTCGCCGTTGCGCCCGAAGATCGCGATAGCAGCGATCTGCGGCAGGCGTTCGGTCATAGCACGCAATTCGCGATGCAATTCTTCCTGGCGCGCGAGGATTTGCACGTCGCCGTCAGTGCCCAGCATGCCGACAAGCCGCGACGACATCTCGCGGTTCAAATCGAGCACTTTGACCGCCTGCTCCTCGGCGACGCGTGCCAGGCGGTCGATAACTTCAGACGATTCGGCGATCCTGCTCCGGTATCCGAAATAACCGTAGCCGACGATGAAAAACAGGGGTGTAACGATCGACGCAACCAGAACGATGATCAGCAGGCGGCGTGTTGCACCAAAATCGCGCGGCGGAACGGGGATATCGAGAGCAGAACTGTCCAGCGCCGCTACTTCTTGATGCTCGCTCATTACAGACCCTGCTATCTTCAGAAGGCGAAGATTATCCAGATGAATCATGCACGTCAAACTGGTGCAAAAAAGGTCCGGGTCGCAAAACGCGGCTCCGAATCAGGGATCAGGTGCTTTCATCTGCCTTATCGCGCAAATGTCCTCAACCGCGAGCACGAAATCGATGCGGATTGCTATTTCGTTGCGCAAACGGCGCACCGCAATCCGGCGTCGTGCCTCTCCTGTCATTTACCCGCGTGTCGGTCAGCCGCGACAACGCTATCCCACCACCACGCGATTGCGCCCGTCGCGCTTCGCCCGATACAGCGCGACGTCGGCGGCTTCGATCAGTTGTTTCGAACCGTCTTCGCTATGCGGCGTCTGCGTCACGCCGCCGATGCTGACCGTCACCCGTCCGTGCGGCGAGCCCGAGTGCGGCACGCCCAGCGCCTCGACGGCGATGCGGATTTTTTCAGACAAAAGCCGCATCCCGGGCACGGACGTTCCCGGCAGGACGACCGCGAACTCCTCGCCGCCAAAGCGCGCAGCAAGATCCGACGAGCGGTTCAGACTCGCTTCGATCGCATGCGCGATCAACTTGAGCACGTCGTCGCCGGCAACGTGGCCGTAGGTGTCGTTATAGGACTTGAAGTTGTCGACGTCGATCATCAGGAAACCGATCGACGCCCCGTCGCGCATTGCCCGACGCCATTCGGCGCTCACGTAGTCGTCCAGACGCCGGCGGTTTGAAAGCCCCGTCAGCCCGTCCGAATTCGTCAGCCGTTGCAATTCGAGATTGGTCGCAAGTAAATGTTGCTGCGACTGCCTGAGCGCCCGATACGCCTCGTCGCGCTGCAGCAGGTTCAGATACGAGCGCGAGTGATAGCGAATCCGCGCGACGAGTTCGATCGTATCGGGCAGCTTGACCAGATAGTCGTTCGCGCCCGCCGAAAACGCCGCGCTCTTGATGCGCGGCTCTTCCTTCGTCGAGAGCACGATGATCGGGATATCGCGCGTCGACGGATTCTCGCGATACTGGCGCACGAGCGTCAGCCCGTCGACGCCCGGCATCACGAGGTCCTGCAGGATCACGGTCGGCCGCGTCTCGCGTGCGACGCGCAACGCGTCCTCGGGATTCGCGCAGTAGTGGAGATCGACATCGGGCTCGCCGGCGAGCGCGCGGCGCAGCGCCTCGGCGATGATCGCCTGATCGTCGACGAGCAGCGCCATCACCGGGCATTCCGCGGCCGGCGGCGCGTTCAGCGCGGCAGCGAGCAGATCGGCGACCGCGCGCTCGTCGGCGTGCGAGCGCGCGCTGGCCCGTTCGATGCTCGCGGCAACCGCCCCTGCGGCCGTCGCGGCTCCCGCCACACCGGCAGCGCCGACAGCGCGTCTGGCGCGTTCGGCAAGCGAATCCGGATTGGGATGTTCCATTGAGATGTCCTTGGTCAATAAGTGGTGTCAGCCAGCCGTTCTGAGTGCGGCCGTGATAGCGGGCGCGATGCGCGGCAGCGGCAGGATTTCGACGGCCGCGTTCAGCGCGGCCGCCGCTTTCGGCATGCCGTAGACCGCGCAGGTCGCTTCATCTTGCGCAATCGTGTGATAACCCTTCGCGCGCATCGTCTTCAAGCCGATCGCGCCGTCGCGCCCCATGCCGGTGAGCAGTACGCCGAGCGCGCGTCCCGTCCAGCGCTCGGCGACGCTCTGGAAGAACACGTCGACGGAAGGCCGGTATGGCAGATCCACGGGGTCCGCCGTGTAGCCGAGCCGCGTGGCATCGGCGAAATGCAGGTGGTCGTTCGTCGCGGCGAGCAGGACCGTGCCTGGCACGGGCGTGTCGCCTTCGCGCGCGATGCGCACGGGCAGCTTCGTTTGCGCGTCGAGCCATTGCGCCATGCCTTCGGCGAACGCCCGGTCGACGTGCTGCACGATCACGATCGAAGCCGCGAAATCCGCAGGCAGCGCACCGAGCAGCGTCGCGAGCGCGGCAGGCCCGCCCGCCGACGCGCCGATCGCAACCAGCGCGCCGCCTTTCGTCACGCGCGGAGCAACGCGCGCTGCGAGTGCGCCATTCGCCGCCGCGATCCGCGCGCCGATCTGGTCGATCTTCGCGATCAGCGCCGCCGCGCCGCGCCGCGCGTCGGCGCCGGCGAGTGCAGGTGTATCGACGGCATCGAGCGCGCCCGCGCCCATCGCCTCGTAGACGCGCCATGCGTTCGCGCCGACATCGACGGTCACGACGAGGATTGCGCACGGCGCTCGCGCCATGATGCGGCGCGTCGCCTCGACACCATCGAGATTCGGCATCACGAGGTCCATCAGCACGACGTCGGGCGTCTGCGCGACACAGTAGTCCACGGCCTGCGTGCCGTCGTGCGCGACCCACGCGATCTCGAAGTCCGGACGCGCGGTCAGCGCGCGCCGCAGCGCTTCCACGGCCAATGACACGTCGTTGACGATGCCGATTCTCATCGCGGCTCCTGGTTGCTTTGCTTCATGACTTCGCCTCGCCGATCAGGTCGCGCACGGCGTCTAGCAGCGTCTGGTCGTGAAAGCTGCCTTTGGCGAGGTAATAGTCGGCGCCCGCGTCGAGTCCGCGCTGGCGGTCCTCCGCGCGGTCCTTGTACGACACGATCATCACCGGCAGATTCGACAGTTGTGCATCGCGCCGGATCAACGACACGAGTTCGATACCGTCGAGGCGCGGCATGTCGATATCGGTGATGACGAGGTCGAAGCGCTCGCCGCGCACGGCGTTCCAGCCGTCCATGCCATCGACCGCGATGGTCACGTCGTAGCCGCGCGAGACGAGCAGCTTCTTTTCCAGCTCGCGCACGGTCAGCGAATCATCGACGACGAGCACACGCTTCGCCGCCACCTCGGTGCGCGCCGCGCCCGCTCCCACGCGCCCGATCTCGCCGCCCGCGACCAGCTTCTCCACCGAGCGCAGCCAGTCGTCGAGATCGGCGATCAGGAGCGGGTCGCCGTTTTCCATCAGCGCCCCCGCCGCGATGTTGCGCACCTTGCCGAGGCGCTTGTCGAGCGGTTGCACGACGAGCATGCGCTCGCCGAGAAAGCGGTCTACGACGATGCCGTAACTCACCGCGCCTTGTCCTATCACGACGATGTTGAACTGGTCGCCGGTAGCGTCAAACGTGCCGGCCTGCAGCACCTGATGCGCCGTGACGAGGCCGAGACGGCGGCCGTCGAAGGAGAAATGCTGGTGGCCTTCGAGCATGTCGATCGCGCTCGCGGGCAGCACCATCGTGCGCGTGACGTGCGCGAGCGGCAGCCCGTAAGGCTCGCCCGCGACCTCGACGATGAGGCTGCGGATCACCGAAAGCGTGAGCGGCAACTGCAAGAGGAAGCGCGTACCCGTGTGCGACTGCGCGGCGTCGTGGATCACGCGCACACTGCCGCGCACTTGCCGCACGGCGTCCTGCACGGCATCGAGCCCGACGCCGCGGCCCGAGACGTCGGTGACGGTATCGCGCATCGAGAAGCCGGGCAGGAACAGGAACTCGGAGAGTTCCACGTCCGACATGCGCGCCGCCGTCGCTTCGCTCGCGAGCGCCTTCTGCACGACCACGCGCCGCAACGCATCGATGTCGATGCCCGCGCCGTCGTCGGTCACGCTGATGAAAAGCGACCCCGCGCTGTGCCGCGCCTCGAGCGTGATCGTGCCCTCGGCGGGCTTGCCGAGCGCGCGCCGCACCGACGGCGGTTCGATGCCGTGATCGACAGCGTTGCGCAGCAAGTGCCCGAGCGGGCCGTCGAGCATGTCGAGGATGTCGCGGTCCACCTGCGTCGATTCGCCGACGATCACGAGCCGCGCTTCCTTGCCGAGCGAACGCGCGACGTCGCGCACCATGCGCGCGAAGCCGCCTGTGGCGTCGACGAAAGGACGCATGCGGCATTCGAGCGCTTCGTCGTAAAGCTGTTGCGACAGATGCGTCGAACGGCGGTCGAAGTTTTCGAGTTCGGCCAGGCGCTCGTTGAGATGCCGGTGAACTTCGGCGGAAAGCTGGCGCGCTTCGTCGAGCGCGGCGCGGGCGCGCGGGTCGAGTTGCTGGTATTCGGGGACGTCGGCGAGCGTTTCGTGCAGGCGTTCAAGCGCGCGGTTCGCGTCGCGCTGGATGCGCTTCACGCGCAGCATCGATTGCGCGAACGGTTTCACCCAGCGCGATTCGACAAGCGACTCTCCGGAGTGGCTCAGCAGGCGGTCGAGCGTGTCGGCGCGCACGCGCAGCATGCGCGGGCCAGAGGGAGCGTTGTACGCGGGTTCTGCGGGTTCGTCGCGTTCTTCGCGTTCTTCGCGTTCTTCGCGTTCTTCGCGTTCTTCGCGTTCTTCGCTTCGATCTGGCGCGGAGACAGAAACGGCCGGCAGCGTGAGTTCGCTCGACAAGTCGAATGGCGCGGCCGCTTTCGCATTCGTTCCGACCGGAGAGATCGCCAAGCGGTCATGCGCCGGCGCGAGGGCCGCCGTGCCTTCCAGCCGCGCGCTCAACTCGGCGGCGAACGCATCGGCATTGCGTTCCAGTTGCGCTTCCTCTTCCGCGCCGCGCGTCATCCCGATCTGCACGATCAGATCGACGCCGCGCAGCAACATGTCGATATGCCCGGCATCCAGCGTCAAGCGCGCTTCCTGCGCCGCGACGAAGCAATCTTCCATCACATGCGCGAGCGTCACGCCGACCGGTACGCCGACCACGCGCGCCGCGCCCTTCAGCGAATGCGCCGCACGCATGCACGCTTCGAGCGTGACGGGCTCGCGCGGCGCACGTTCGAGCGCGAGCAGGCCGTCCGAAAGAATCTGCGCTTGCGTGCGGGCTTCCTCGCAGAACAGCTCGATCAGCGACGGCGGAATGGTGTCGCCGCTCGTCATGTGAGACTCCGGTTCAAGGTATCGAGGAGGCGTTCGGCGTCGAGCAGGCCCACGGTCACACCCTTGAACGCGACCACCGCGCGCGCATGCGACGCCGCGTGATGCGCGAGCGTCGCGGGCACGGGCTTGAACGCGGAGCGCGCGAAGCGATGCACGCCATCGACTGCATCGACGGGGAAAACGATCGGGCCCGCGTTCGCTTCGCCCTGCCCTTCGACGACGAGCAAGCGTCCCAGTTCGCGTGCGTCGATGGCCGTGCTCGACGCGCGGCTCGCGGCCTGCGGTTGCGCGGCTTCGATGCCGAAGAGCCGCGCAAGCGACGCGCACACGAGCAAACGTCCGCGCACGTTCACGACGCCCAGCACCGCGCGATGCCGCCGATGCGGCAACGAATGGATCGGCCGCAGTTGCGCGACCTGGCGGAAGATCGCGGTCGGCAGGCCGAGCCATTCGTCGCCGATTCGGAACACGAGATACGACACGGCTTCCGCGCTTTGCTCCGCCGACGGCGCCTTGGCGAAATCATGTGCTTCGATGCGTGCCTCGACGCGGTCGAGCACGCGCGCGGCGGCGGCATCGTGCACGGGGCAGTTGCGGCAATGCACGTACTCTTCGAGCTTCGGGCACGAACCGTCTCCGCGTACGCCGATGCGGTTCCAGCAGTCGTCGATCCTGTCGATGTGGGCGACATCGACTGCGCTATTTAAACGATCGTTCATCGCGGCCTCGCTTCGAGCCGCTCGGCGCGTGCGAGCAGAAGCCCCGCACCGGCTGCGTCGCCATCGATTTGCAGGAGAGCGGCGAGATGCGTGAGCGCCTCGCGATGCGCGGGATCGAGATAGAGCGCGCGCTTGTACTGGCTGCGCGAGGCAGCGCGGTCGTCGCGGGCGTCGGCGATCACGCCTAGCAGGTAGTAGGCGTCGGCGCTCGATGTGTGGCTTTCCAGATAAGCGCGTGCGGCGACTTCGGCGGCATCGAGCTGACCTGCGTCGGCGAGGGCGCGTGCTTGGGTGAGGGTCGCGGCGGTATCGTCGCGCTTTACCGCAACCGGCTTGATCAACCATGGCGCGGGCGTAACTGGACGCGGCGCGGGAACCGTCCACGCCGGAAGCGGCTTCGACGGCGCGATCCACGGTTTGATCGGCGCCGCAGCAACCGGCTGCGCCTCAGGCTCCGCGCGCTGAAACGCGAACGCGAGCGGAATTTTCGCGGAGCGCATCCCTTCGCGCATCATGAGGCCCGTCTCGGCAGGACCGACGAACAACATGCCGCCGTCGGCGAGCAAGGCATCGAGCACGCGCAGCGCGGCCGATTGCGTCGCGGGATCGAAATAGATCAGCACGTTGCGACAGAACACGAAGTCGAAACGCTCGAACGCATGCGGATCGAGTTGCAGCAGGTTCGCATGCGTGAAGCGCACGCGTTCTGCGATAGCCGCATTCAGACGCCAGCCATCGTTCGTGCGTTCGAAGTGTCGGTCGCGAAAGCCAATCGCATGACCACGAAACGCGTTGCGTCCGTAATGCGCGCGGCGGGCGTTAGCCAGCGCGCGCTCGCTCACGTCGATGGCTTCGACCGCAAAGCGTTCCGGCGCGATGCCGGAGTCGCAGAACGCCATCGCGATCGAATACGCTTCCTCGCCCGTCGAGCACGGCAGGCTCAGCACGCGCACGCGCTTCTCCGGATGATCGTGAAGCCGCAGCCGCGCGAGACGCACGAGCGCGGCAAACGCTTCGGCATCGCGAAAGAACCACGTTTCCGGGACGACGACGGCTTCGATCAGATCCTGCAGTTGTTCAGGCGCGGCGTTGACTTCGTGCCAGTAGTCGTCGAGCGTGGCTTCCGAAGCGTTGGCCTCGCGCCATGCCGTAAAGCGCTCGCGCACCGCGCGCACGATCGCGCCCGAACCGATCGATTCGGCATCGAGCCCGATCGTCCGGTGCAACAGCGCGACGAAGCGCTCGGTGAGCGCGTGATCGTATTGAACGTGTGAATGGTTCACCTGGCACGCTCCGCGAACAGCAGCGCCTGCACGTCGTCCGGCAGCAGATGTTCGATGCGGACCCATTGCAGCAGACCGAGTCCATCGTGCGCAAGCGGCCCGAGATAGCGCGCGTGCGGCGTATCGATGCCCGCATCGCGGAAACTGGCGGCATCGAGTTTGATCGTGCGCGTCGCCTGTTCGAGCAGCAACCCGAGACGCCGCGTTTCGATGCCGCTCGCCGTGCGCTGCGGATAGCGCACGAGCGCGAGCCGCGTCGAAAGCCGCTCGCGCGAGGCACGCGCGAGCGCGAGTGCACTGAGATCGACGACGGGCACCGGCTCCCCTTCGTAATCCATGACGCCGGCGACCCAGTCCGGCGCACCCGGCAGCGCCTTCAGCGGCGCGAGCGGAAGCATGCGTTCCATCTGCGCGCTGTCGAGCAGATAACGGTCGGAGCCGAGCGAGAACTGGACGAAGAGCATCGGTTCATTCACCCGCGTTCAGGCCGCGACCTTGAAGCGCGACACGCCGGTGCGCAGCCCGTTCGCGGTGTGCGTGAGATCGTCGATGGCCTGCGTCGACTGGCGCAGCGACTCCGCCGTCTGCTGCGCGGCCTCGGACAGTTGCGAGAGCGCCTGCGAGATCTGGTCGGCGCCGGTCGCCTGCGTCTGCATGCCTTCGTTGATCATCACGAAGCGCGGTGCGAGCGTCTGCACCTGATGGATGATCTGCGACAACTGGCCGCCCACTTGCTGCACGTCGAGCATGCCGCGCCGCACTTCCTCGGAGAACTTGTCCATGCCCATCACGCCCGCCGCCACGGCCGACTGAATCTCTTTCACCATCTGCTCGATGTCGAACGTGGCAACCGCTGTCTGGTCCGCGAGACGCCGGATTTCGGTCGCGACGACTGCGAAGCCACGGCCGTAATCGCCCGCTTTCTCGGCTTCGATCGCGGCGTTGAGCGACAGGAGGTTGGTCTGGTCGGCGACCTTCGTGATCGTGGCGACGACCTGATTGATGTTGCCCGCCTTCTCGTTGAGGATCGCGAGCTTGCCGTTGACCGAGCCAGCCGCATCCATCACGAGGCGCATCGTTTCTTCCATGCGCGTGAGGCCGGTCTGCCCCGTGCCCGCGAGCGCCGCCGATTGTTCCGCCACACCCGACACTTCGTTCATCGTGCGCACCAGGTCGCGCGCGGTCGCAAAAATCTCGCGCGATGTCGCGCCGATTTCGGTCGTCGTCGCGGCGGTTTCGCTCGCGGTGGCTTGCTGTTCGCGCGCCGTCGCGGCGATTTCAGAGACGGAAGTCGTCACCTGTACCGCCGATTTCTGCGCCTGGCCGACCAGTCCGGTCAATTCGTCCGTCATGCGGTTGAAGCCTGCTTCGAGCGTGCCGAACTCGTCGCGACGATCGAGTGCGAGACGCTGCGTGAGGTCGCCGGTACGCATCTTGTCGACGACGTCCACGAGACGCAGCATCGGCACGGTCACGGACTTGAGCAGCATGAAGCCGAGCACCGCGGCCGCTGCAACGGCGATCAGCATGATCACCGCCAGCATGATCTGCGATTCGCGTACGGATTCACGAATGCTCGCGACCGACTGCGCATGCGCCACCTGATTGTTCTCGACGAGCACGCGCGCCGCCTTCTGGCCCGCTTCCCATGCCGGCGTCAGCTTCGTGTTGAAGGTGGCGGTCGCGGCGTCTTTCGAGGCCGCCCGTTCGCGCAGGAACTGGTCGAGCACAGGGCCATAGACCACGCTATGACGCTTGAAGTCCTCGAACAGTTGACGGTCGCGATCGTCGAAGATGGTGGGCACGTAGCGGTCCATCAGACGTTCGATCGACGTGCGCGACTCCGCGAGCAGCAGCGTGTCGCGCTTCGTCTGTTCAGGATCGTCGTCGATGTAGGCGAGCCGCTCGGCTGTCGCATAGCTTTCCGTCCACGCGGCGCGCAGGTCGCTGGAGATCGCCGTGCCGAGCATCGTGTCTTCCTGCAGGCTGTTCGCATCATGATCGATGCCGCGCAGGATTGCGTAGGAAAGCGCGGCCATCACGAGCATCAGCGCGAGGATGATGCCGAAGCTCGCCAGGATGCGTTGTCGAATCGTCAATCGGTTCACGCGGGTGCCTTCATCAAGGTAAATGGCCGCGCGGTGCAAGAGCGCCGCGGACCGGGATTGTTACGTCGGATGCCTGGCGCCCGGTCAGTCGGCGAACGACATCCAGTGAAACGGCAGCAGCCACTGGGCCACCTGCCATACGGCGATCACCCCGAACACGGCGACCGACGCCACGAACAGCGCGAGGCCGCCGAGGATCAGCCAGTCGTCGCGCGTGCGCCTGCCACGTGCCGAACGCGAGCGATGCCGCGCGATGGTCACGCCTTCGTCTTCCAGCCGATGCCGGACGTGATCGGCCTCCCGCCGTTGTTCGACGACGGTTTTCAAACGGACCATCCACTGACTGCAATCGGGATCATTGGGGAAACGCTTCTGTAATCGGCTCTGGCTGGTTCTTCGCGAGCATGGAAGGAGTGTCGCAGCGAAGGCGTGAACTCGGCGCGTCGAACAGACGGGGGTTTGGGCGCTTGTTTGCCGGATTGAAAGCAGCGCGAATTGGGTAGTGTTTGAGATGGGGAGGTGCGATATTTACCGCGCTTCAGCGAATTTCAAATCCGGTAAATAGGATAAATCCGCTAAATCACTTTCCAATAGCTCGATCGGATTTTCTGCGAGCAGCGTTTATGCAGCCAATCGATATTGATCGTTTCTCGTATTAATCCGCATTGAAATAAATTCCCGCTAGAGCGAATGAAAGAGCAAATTCCCTCTCAATCCGGCATTTTCCAATTCTATTAACTCATCCACATTTTTTTAAGAATCCGTAACGCTGACAGGTAAAAATTCGTTAAATACCATTCGGTCCATTGACAAAATCGGATCGGATAAACCTGTTACTCATGAACCATTATTCACGCGAAACATCACTCCTCACCCGCAGAAAGTTTCTCTCCCTGGCAATAGCCGGCGCCGGCAGCGCAGCGCTCGCCGCATGCGGCGGCGGTAGCGGCGAAGTCGAACCAGACAACGCCGTCGACATCGCTCCCGTTTCGAAAGCGGCCACCGGCAAGGCATCGCCGAATAGCACCGTCATCCCGCCCGCCGCATCGATCACGGACAACACCGGCAACGTCTGGACGCTCGTCAACAGCCGCGTGACGAAGAACGGCGCCGGCGTTTCGACCGGTTCCGCCAAACCGCTCGTCCTGATGCTGTTCTTCAACGGCGAGATCTACGCGCAAAACTCGATCGGCGGCTGGTACAAGAGCGGCAGTCCGTGGACCTCGATCGGCACGTCCGACCCGCGCGGCAACACGGCCGCCGCCGACGCCGCGCTTTTCTACGGCATCAACGGCCACATGGCGTGGGGCAACAACAGCATCTACCAGACGATGCCGCCCGAGCAGCAGCTCGCGATCCTGAAGGACCTCGGCGTCACGAACTACCGCTGCGACACCGCCGACGCCGGCATGTCCACCTATCTCGCGACCGCGCTGAAGGGCCCGTTCGCGGGCAGCGGCGTCGCGATCTTCCCGGTGATCAACCCGCGCTCCGCCCGCTGGGACCCGGAGAGCACGGAAGCCGCCGCCTACACGCTCGGCTACGACCTCGCCGTGCGCGTGACGAAGCCGCTCGCGGGCCTCGTCAAGTACATCGAATGCGGCAACGAGCTCGATACCGTCGGCCTCAAGATCGCTGGCGACGGCAGCCAGACGTCCGACTGGAATCCCGCGCACTGGCCGTCGTTCCGCGGCGTGATTCGCGGCATGATCGACGGCGTCAAGGCGGTCGATCCGAAGATCGATTGCGGCGTGAACGTCGGCATCCCGATGGGGTATCGCGCGCTGCAGATGCTGTGGACCGGCGTATCGCCGAACGGCACGGCGCAGGGCGTGAGCGGCGCCGCGCCAGTGCGCTGGGACTTTACGACGTATCACTGGTACAAGAGCTCGGGCAAAATCGAATGCGCCGGGCGCAACAATGCGTGCGTGAACATCCTTCAGGTGCTCAAGGACTCGTTCAACGTACCGATCTGGCTGACCGAATTCGGCTGGTCGGACGCCAAGGACACGCCGCAATCGGCCGCCGATTACATCGCATACGCACTCGGCTCGTATCGCGAGATCAAGGACAAGTACAACATCAAGTCGATCATGATGTACGCGGTGATCGATGGCAACTATGGCCTGATCCAGCCCGATGGCGTGACCCGCAACCCGGCCTACGCGACGATGAAAAACTTCATCGCGGCGAATCCGGTTTAGCGTGAGTCGCTCGAACTGATCAACTCGCGATCGATCAGTTCGAACTTCAGCGGCGCATCTGCCGGCATCGACTTCTTCGCGATCACGCGGCGCCAGTCGCGTTCATTGCGCACATCGCGGAAGAACGCGACGATCGCCACATATTGCGTGTCCGCGCGCATCGGTTGCGACAGGCTCGCCGCACTCCCCGGATTGACGACGACGCCCGCCGCGTCCTGCAGATCGCCGCCTAGCGCGGTGCGGTCGTTTTTCAGGAGATCGTCGTAGGAAGCGGCATCGAAAGATTTGCGGTCTTTCAGCTGATAGACGCGCACCGCGACCGAGACCGGACGATCCGCCTCGTCCGGATTGAGCGACGCGCGCGCCGTGAAATCGACGTTCAGCGTCTTGACCTGCTTGTAGAACACGGCGCGATACGTGTCCGATGTCTTGTCGGATACCGACTGCCACGCGCCGCACGCGCTCAGCGCAAGCGCTACGACAACAACGATGAATCGCATGCAGACTCCAGGTTCAAATGGCTTTGTAGCGGCCTAGCGGAATCGTAATCACACGATCCCCGACGGGTTTCAGCAACGTCGTCCAGGCTAGACGGCCGCCTTCCTCTTTTCCAGCGGTCGTCCCGAGCCGCAGCACGGGCGCTACAGCCGCCGACACTTCCATGCGCAGCACTGCATCCGCCTTGTTGCCCAGGTACACGCGCAGCAGGCTCATCAATTCGCGATAGAGCGGCGCGCCGGGCAAGAGGGCATGCGCCTGCGCGGCACTTGCGGGCGCGAGCGTGATGCGCACCGCCCCGCCGCGATCGAGGATGCGCCGCCCGAGCACATGTCCGTGCCCGAGCCCTTCGCCTGATCCAAGCCCGCACTGATCTTCAAGCCGGACCCAAACCGGGAACCGCTCGTCGATCTTCACGCCCGCACCGGGCACCGCGAGCGCCACGATTCCGGCGAGCCCTTCGGCCGTGCGCGTGCGTTGCGTAAGCAGGCCCAGTAAGCCGAGCACGCGTGCAGGAGGCAACCCGGCGCGCGCGGCCTTGTCGCCGAGACCGAAGCCCGCGAGACACAGCAGGTCGCGCGACATTGCATCGGTGCCGCCCGGCTCGAAACCCGCCGCGTACCGATACTTGCGCCACGCGCGATAAAAGAGCGTCGC
This sequence comes from Caballeronia humi, assembly GCF_001544475.1. Classification (GTDB taxonomy): domain Bacteria; phylum Pseudomonadota; class Gammaproteobacteria; order Burkholderiales; family Burkholderiaceae; genus Caballeronia; species Caballeronia humi. The sequence continues at coordinate 31,748 of NZ_FCNW02000008.1, forward strand.
GATCCGGTGATTGAATACGTCGAGAAAGGCCATGACTTCCTCGTGCCCTTCGCGTTTCAGGACGATGTCGTCAATCAGGTGCGGCGGCATCATCGCGTTCACGCCGTAAAGACCGAGGAACGTCGTGCGAACCGATGGCGGCCGATACGGACGCTCGTCATCGAATTCGACGGCGGCGACCTCCGTGCCGGGAAACCCCACCTTCGGATACGGCCGGAACCGCACAGACTCGCTGGCAAGGCTGTCGGACAGGCCAAGCCCCGCGTGGTCCGGCGCAAGACGTTCGAGCAACTGGCACAACTGGAAGAAGTTCATCCGCGACGCGCGCGCGAGCACCGCACGCATGAGCGGCCGCACATCCGGCTTGCTGGCTCGGGTTTCCATTGCGTTCATAGCGGCGCCCGCTCGGCATGACTCGCCGGCCAACCGATGCGTTTGCCGGATGGCAGCGAAATGACCGTTAGTTGCGTGAAAAGATTGATTTCCGCATAGAGCGCGAAGAATCGATGCAGCAGTTCACCGAAGAGACACACATCGCCTTCGCCTGCGAACGCGTGGCTGTCGAGCGTCACTTCGATCAGCACGCCGCGCTCGACGCCCCCGCCTCTCACCTGCCGCTTCAACGTCTGCGAAACATGCTGGATGCCGGCCAGCCTGCGACGGTTCATTTCGTCGCTCGTCCAGTCGTACAGCGCAAGCGCGCCGCGCAGCACTTCCGCGTCCATCAGCGACAGGAAGTTCGGCGCCAGATGCGAGAGCACGCGCCATTGAAAGCGATCGTCGACAGGCGGATAGACCGGCAGCGTCGGCGCAGTGAGATTGCGCACGTGCGCCACGTTCGGCGCGCTTTCCACGAGATCGACGATGCTCGCTTCGCGCAGGCCCTTGCGCGGAAGCATGCCGTTGGTGCCGGTCACGCGCAGCGACAGCGTCTCCTCGGGCAGGTCCTGCATCGATTCCCAGGCGTGGCCGCCGAGGATGATCCACGTGTCGAACAGACCTTTGACGCCCTGCCTCACGCGCGTGTGAAAGTAGCGCTCCGGCGCTTCGTGGCGCAGCATGCCGCCGCGATGGCGGAACGTGGAGAACGGCACGTACTCGAAGCGCTCGGCGCTCTCGTGATCGAACGATTCGACCGCTTCGACCGAATACGTCTCGACGAAACCGCCGTGGTGATGCATCGGCTTCACGCGATATTCGGTGTCGTGGTGATCGATGCGCACGGGCTCGGCATCGAGTTCGAAGAGGTTGATGATCGGCGTGCAGAAGAGGCGCACGTTGGCCGCCGTGAAGCGCAGATCGGCGGGATAGCTTTGTTCGAGCAGCACTTCGACTTCGAAGCTCCAGGCATCGGGCGGCAAGGCGTCCATGCTCAGGCCGCACAGGTCCACGAACAGGAACTTCTCGCGGAACGTGAAGTATTCGAGCAGCAACTGATAGCCCGAGAAAGCGATATCGGCCTTGGGCCACAGACGTTCGTCCGCTGCGAAGCCCGCCGCTTCGAACCGCGCGCTTTTGACTTGCGTGGACACGCCGTCGCGCACTTCAGGAATGCGCAGCGACACGGATTGCGCCTGTCGCGTCAACGCGAGATGCAGCGCAAAGGCCACCGGTAAATCGGCGTTCAGATACAGACGGATGCGCGACAGATCGAGCGCCTCGCGACGCGCCGACCGATCGATCTCGAAACTCAATCGAATCACAGAGCGGGCGTCGTGACGGACGGAAGGCGCGGCATCGGTCAGACGAATCGGCATCAGCGAGACGGGCTGTGTGGTTCGATACAGGCACTGCACGCCGCTCGCACCAACCTTGCCGGAGCGCACGGCGAGCCCCGCCGGCACGATCTCCGTTTGCTGCAGCGTTTCGAGCGCGGGCGTCATTTCGAGGATCGACAGCGAAGGGATCATGCGCAGGTAATGCGGCCACAAAAGGCTCACCAGGCCTTCGGTCAGTTCGGGCAATTCGTCATCGAGCTTCTGGCGCAGGCGGCCCGTGAGAAACGCGAAGCCCTCGAAGAGACGCTCGACATACGGATCGCGATCGCCCACGCGATCGAGGTTCAGCATGCGCGCGCGGTCCGGATGCGCCTCGGCGAATTCCTTGCCGGCCTCGCTCAGATAGCGCATCTCCGCTTCGTAGTAGCGAAGGATCGAGTCATCCATTTTTTTGAGTTCCCTGGTTCGTTTAGAGCGCTACGGCGCGAGCCGGATCGAGCACGGTCAGTTCGCTCTGTAGCTGCTCGACGCGACGGCTCAACGCGGGTTTGTCGGCGTCCTTCCGGGTCAGCGCCGCTTTCAGCACGCGCAGCAGGTGATGCTTGACCTCGAAGGTCAATGCGGGCTCCCACCGCACAAGGCCGAATCGTCCGGTCGCTTCGTTCAGATCGGTCAGGAGATGCAGCGCGATGTCGGATTTACCGCCGTGGTCCGCGATCCGCGCCATCAGCCAGCGTTGCAGGAAGCGCTGTCGATCCGACTGGATGCCGGGCAGGCCCGACAGCCACGCATACGCCGCATCGAGCCCCTGGCTTGCGAACAGATCGCGCGCCTGGGCTTCCATCTCGACCCAGCCGCTCGTATCGTTTTCGTCGCCCGATACGGGCAGCGGCGCCAGCGTCTCGCCTGCCTCCAGATCGCGCACCACAGCGTGGCGCGCGATCCAGTCGAGCGTGGTGTCGTCGGCGAAGGGCGTGCCGTCGTTGTAGGCGAGCCGCTCGATGCCGTTCAGGCGCTCGAGCAGCAGCGCGAAATCGGTGCGCAACAGATCGCGCCATTCGGTGTACGGGCTGCCCGCGTGATCGAGCGCCGTGTGCTGGAAGAACTGCAGGTCGAACCATAAATGATTCGCGTCCTCGGTGAACGCGCCCTCTACTCGTTCGAGCAACTCGTGCCAGTGCTTTTGCAGCACGAGCCGGCGAAACTGCTGGCGCAACTCGGCGCGCGGCGCGGGCAGACGCGTGCGCGACTGGGCATCGGCTGGCGGCAGGTCGTGGACCGTATCCCAGCGCACGCAGCGAATCAGCCGCGCAGCCGGCAGATAGCCGTTCTCCTGATCGCGCAGGTAGCGGGCCATCGTGCGGGTCTGCTCAAGAAGGTCGCGTGAGGACGCGATCGGCACGGCGACGCCTTGCGCCACCGCATGCACCAGGGGCACGGGCGTTGGCTGCAGCGGCTGTGTATGCGATTCGAAGCGAGAGATGAGCGGCTGCAGGTTCGGACGCGCGGCTTCGGACCACTGCGCCGTGTGCGTGACGAGCAGGTTCAGCGCAGCCATCGCGCGTTCGAGATCGGCCGGGGCGAACGACGCGTTATCGCCGACGCTTGCGAGCTGGTCGATCATGCGCGATGTCGCGAGCCAGTCGAGCGCGCCTTTCTTCGCTTCCAGACGCGCTGGCAGCAGCGCTTCGCCAAAGCGATCGACAAGCGTGGCGGTCAGTTCGAGCCCGTCAGTGAAACCGGCCGTGCCGTCCTGTCGAAGCCTCGCGTACGCGTAGTAGGCGGCGAGGCGCAGATCCTTGCCGGACTCCTTGAGCAACTGCTCGCAAGAACGCACGATCAATGCAACGTCGATGCCGGAGAGCTTCGCGAGTTCGTCCTTGATCGCGAAGAATGCATCTTCGTAGCCCGGGTCGCGGCCGATGCCGTCGTCGCCAGGAAGCGGCTCGAGCCACGCGGCCCACGATTCGATGCGTTCGCGCAGCAAGTCGTCAGGATCGCGCGCGCCGAACAGCGATTTGAGCAGAGTCGAGAAGACGCTCATTCGATCTCCGGCATCGCATTGCGCGGCAACGGCGTCGCGGCGTGCTTCGCCGCTTCGATTGCCGCTGCGGGCAAGGGCGGCGGATTCGACGACACGCTCTTTGCTGCGACGCCGCTCAGGAAAATGCGCGAGGGCAAGGTGAAATGGCGCAGCTTCAAGGCATCGAGCGGGCCCGCGCCTGATTCGCTGCGCAGTTGCACCTGCAACGCGATCGGCTGGACCGGCGCGCGGGGGCTGGATGCCGGCTTGGTTTCGATGGCCGCAAGCGCGAGCGGTGTGGACACGAGCGTCGCGGACGGGTCTGCGCTCCAGTCGTCGCGGATGTGCACCGCTTTCGCCGGAGCCGGTACGCTCGCTTCGATCCGCGGACGCGCGGGTTCGTCCTTACGAGCCGCGGGCACCGAAGTCCGTCCACCCGGCATCCACTTCAGCACATAGCGCGCGCCGTCCTGCTGCGTCACCGTCGCGCGCTCGAGCAGCCGGATCAGGCCGAAGCGGCCCGCGAAATCGAGGTCCGAACGAACGCCCGCCTGCTCGGTCTGCCATTCGACGTGCGCGTTATTCTCCAGCGCATCGCCCGGCCAGATGAAGGGCGTCCATTCCTCCTTCTGGTTGAAATAGTGCAGCTCACGGCCCGACAGCTTGAATCTCATGTCGATGACGCCGGGCGTCGGGATCGCGCGCAGTTCGTACCGCACGCCCGCGTCGCCGTTGGGGAACAATACGTTGGATACGCGCGTGAGCCGGTTCAGCGAACGCACGAACTCGGGGTCGACGGCCAGTGCATTGCGTCCCGCCCCCTGCGCGACGACCCACTGGTCGCCCTGACGTTCGAGGATGCCACCGAGTTGCGTCGTGACGAACTGCGCGATCACGCCGCTATCCGCGCGCAGGAAGCGCGCCATCTCCGGCAGCGATGCGTCGTTGTCCGAGTCCGCGAACGGATAGCGCCCGGCAAACGACTTATTCCATGCGGCGACGACCGAGGCACGCCACGTCTCGTTCAAACTCGACGATGCGGGTTTGAGCACGACCTCCCAGGTCTGGTCGAGCGGACGCTGGAACAGCGCATCGCCGAGACCCGCCCACTGTTCGCCGAGGCTCGCGGCGACCCGGCCCGCATAGTCGCGACTGTCGCCGAGGTCCGAAGTCTTGCCCTGCAGGACCGCCTGCGCCGCCGCGCGGGACAGGGCGTCGGGATCGGGACTCGCCATGATGTGCTGCAGCTTCAGGCGCACCGCCGTGACGCGTTCGAGGTAGCGCGGGAGGCTCAGATCGGATTGTGGCGTCGAAGTCTTATCGCTTCCGGCCAAGCGCAGGAGCGGCGCGAATGCGGCGGCGAGCGGTGCGTCAGAGGGCGGGCTTGCTCTGGACGGATCCTCCTTCGTGCTGCTCTTGATCAACTCCCGCGCTTTCGTGACGAGCGTGTCCGACAGCGACTCTCCGCTCGTACCTGTTGCGGCCTGAAACGCGATCACCTTGAACAGCGCCGAGAGCGGTGAGCGTTGGGCGTCGGCGTAGAGGCTCAACTGGTCGACGGTGCCCGATAGCGTCGTGTCCGGCTGCCAGCGCACGCTGTTGAGGAACTGCTGCCAGTTGCGCGCGTAATCGTCGAAGTAGCGTTGGCGCAGGGCTTCTTTTAGCACGCCCTTGGAGGTGGTCGAAGGTGCGGTCGTTAACACCCAGTCGGCCGTGATCGTACGTTGCTCGTCGGCTTTTTCGATTGCTCGGCCGATGCGTTCGTCCCAAGCGGCGCGCGTGTAGATGCCGGGCACGGTTTCCTTCGTGGTGAAGAGGCCGTGGCTGGTGTTGTCATCGCCTAGCAGCGTTTGTAGCGATATCGGCGGGTACTTGCTGCGGTTTTCTTCGAGGATCTGCTCGTAGACGGTGTCGGTCGAGTTCTGCAGGCCGACCACGCTGACGAGCGTCTGGCGCGCCGTGCTGACAAGGCTTGCGTCGGCAGGGAACGCGAGCGATGGGCCGTGCTGCGCGAGATGGTTCGCGTGAAAGATGACGAGGCGTTGAGTCAGGTCGTGCCAGGCGCCCGGGCTCATCTGCGACGATTCGGGGCGCACGGGTTCCGATGTTTGCATCAGTTCGGGGATAAGGAAGCTGGCGTCCGCGTGTTGCGGCTGGGCCAGCATCAGGTAAGCCTTCAGCTTGTCATAGGCGCGCTTGATCTGCGCTTCGCCGCCGTTCGCGAACTGCTGATCGGTTAGCGCGCCGAGTTGTCGCAGGTCGGCTTCGAGGTTTGCGCGGATCGGTTGGATCAGAGTGCGGTTGCTGGCTGCGGCGTAGAAGGGCCAGAGGGCTCTGAGCGTCTCCTTATCGCGGTTCAGGCCGAAGCGGGTGTACCACGGGCTGCCTTTGCGCTGGCGGGTTTCGAAGGTGTCGATCGTCTTTTGCAGGGCGTCGAGCGTGAGTGAGGCTTGCGTGCGGTCTTGCGCGGTCGAGAGCTTCGATGCCGTGTCGGCAGCGGTCTGGATCGTTACGCGGTTGGAGAAGCCGGAGAGCAAAGTGCCGGCGATCCACAGAGCCATGACGGATGTGACGAGGCACGCTGTTGCGGACGATAGTGAAAAGCCGACGCGATGGCCACGGAGGCGGTGTGCATGCTCGGCGACGGCTTGCCAAACCGCATGCGGTCGATCAATAGGGGCTTTATCCTGCGCTTTCTCGGGTGCGGTAACTCCGGCAGCGCTCTCTTTCAAGGGAGCGAAGAACACGCCATGAATCGCATTGTGCGAGGCTCGGGAAAGTCCAATTCGTGTGACTAGATCGGTCAACGAGCTTGCGTCCCGCGCGATGTGACGTGAGAGTTCGGCTGGAAAGCGATCAGTCTTGTCGCTTGCGATGCGTTCGACACCGACACCCGCCAATTCGTCGGAGAGCGCATGCACCGAAGCATCGACGTCGGCTTGAAGGATCCGTTCGCTCGCCCATGTGCAGCCAAACGCTTCACCTTGGGCTGACGTCGCGCTATCCGAGACAGCCACGTTCAGCAGGTATGCCGGAGCGGCCCAACGAAGTGAACGAGTGACGCGCGCGAGACGCTGCGTAGTTCGGTCTGCGTCGATCGGCTGATTGCCGGATACATGGCAATCCACGACTGCGACGACCGCATCAACCGGGCGCCGGCGGCGCAAGCGGCGTATTTGATCCATCCACGCGTCGTCGATCTGATGATCCTTCTGCTTCGAGTAGAGCACGACGATGCCGTCCGAGATCGCGTAGCCGCCTTCGACGAGACCTGGTGCGAGGCGCACGACGACGTGATCATCGCCGGTGACGACGATCCAGCGATCGCTGAATCGCCAGCGCCAGCCGTGGCGTTGGCGCAGTGCGTTGTATAGCGACTCGGCTCGTGCACCATGTACCTGCGCGCTGACACCTGCAGACGATGACGCGGACGACGCTTTGACTTGCTCGCCGACCCAGTGCTTGATACGACGCACTGCGACTGCCGGTCGCGATGATTCGTCGAAACTGAACCACGCAAACAGCGCACCGAACAGGATGCACAGCAAAAGAAACACTCCGGCCCGTTGCTCGGGAGAATGAAGATGCAACCAGTCGCTGCCCTTCAACCAGACGGCAACGCCTGACAAGACAACTAACAGAATACTGCTGGCGATGTCGATCCGGAATCGGTATGTCATTAAAGTGAGCAACGAGCGGGTGACGTCATGCGCCGTACAAATGAACGCAAATGCAGGCGAAGCGTTATTGAAATGACCTGACGAGGCAAGCCGCCAAAAGGCTTATCGAAATCGGCGTTCATGCGTCAACGAACGAGTCGTATTGAGACGGAACGAGAAGTGGACGGGGATCACACTGGCATATGCACAAATCGCCGCTTAGCGCTGCTTCGCGTCCGTCCGGGCCTGTCATTGAAAGGCGCGGGCCGACACACACTATGTTCCCGACGTTGTGGCAAGCCGTGCACCAGACTTCATCGCCTTCATAGGCCCGTTCCCGATTGCCGAGTCTGTCAAGTGGATCTCCAGTGGTCACGATGCCACCTGCTGTTGTTCGATCGCCTTTTGCGATGTCATAGCGTCTAGTCATCGTTCTACCCTCCTCTATGTGTCGCTACCGGTTTTATCGTCTGTCCCTACTCGCTGCGGGGCTTTCGTATCAACCATGTCGATCTGCGTGCCGCGGACGATCGAGAATTGCGAGCCATCCGTTGATCCGGTAGCGAGAAGTTGGGCCGTATTCCCTGATCCGTTGGCCTTTACAGCACACGCGAGCGAAAGCCACGGCGCTGCTACGCCGGCATGGCCGACGATGTGATCCAGATCGATCGCCGTCGCGCCGACACCGGCCTTAACCCACGACTGCGTCGCGTCACCTGCAGCGCTCACGTCGAGACCGCTTTGCCAGATGCGCCCGACGTCCGACGGCGCGACCTTCCCCCACTTCCACGCGTATGCCAATGCCTCATCCACAGACGTGTTCTCGCTGGTCATCGGTCTATGGATTTCCGCGACGGACGCCCACTTCAGTTGCTCGATCATCGACGGCGGTGCCAACAGAATCGCAACGGCAGCCTCTGCACTTCCAGGAGGAGGTGAGCGTTCGATAACTTGCTGCAGCTGAACAAAAACCAACAGACGCACTTCCGTATCGCAGCGGTCGTTTATACGATCGAGCCACGTATCCAGCGACATCAGATCGCAGGGTTCGATTTGTGACGTTGTGCCTGCGCGCGGCAATTTTCGATTTGCCCATGTTGTCTCCCACGTTTTGCGCGCGTTGTCCGGAATAGCCGAACCCGCAAAGACGAGTTGCACCGACAGTCTTGTCCCATCCGGAAGGTCACGAACGGTTGCCGCCACATCGTCCAGAAGTTCTCCGAAGAGCCATTTGAGTACGTCTCGCTGTCTGTCACTGTCGCTGACGTGCTTTGCCTTCTTCTCGTCCCGATCCGGGCTTGCGAACCAACGCGCCTTGACCGGCGGCGTATCCGGTGCAGGTGCGATTTGCTGGGCGAGCTTGAGAAATCCGGAAAGCACGCCGTCGATCGCGTTTTCCACCGGATCGCTCGAGAACCGATAGCCTGATGCGAGGATGCTCAAGGGGCGGCTCGCCTTGTCAAAAATCTCGTTCATGTATCTTTCACGCGCGTTGTTCCAGGCGATGGCATCAAGACGTCCGCCTTCGTACACACTGTATCGACGCAACACAACGAACGTGGCGACGCCGGCCGGATAGACGGAAACACAGGTCCAAAACCAGGGCGTCTGGACAGGTTCCTCTTTCGGCCAGAGAAGCAGGACCGCGAAAACCCCGATAAGCGCTACGACGAAGAACACTGTCGTCCAGACGAGACGAGATGGAGGCGACGGCAGGGACTGGGCCGGAGGCAGCAGATCGAAATCGACAGGCATTTGTGTTGCACCGTCAGAAACCGTTCGGCCGCGGCCGAAGCGTGCGCGAGACCGTGTCCCACAGGGCGATCGCTTCCCCTTCTGTCAGTGCGCCTATTTGAATGTCATAAAGGCTGACCGTTAGAAATGGGTTTAACGCTCCACTGGTTGCCGTATTGGCCTCCAGCAAGAAGGTGTGGCCCACGGTCTTGGTCACGCTCGTACCGGATATCAGCACTTCTTGCGCATCGATGCCTTCCACCTCTGCGGCCCCCGTTCGAATAATACGACCATTGGCCTCTTTGATCTCCGATCGGATCTGGCGTAGGCGCCCAGGAAGCGTGTCTTCCCGTTTATCTCGCACGTCAGTGTCGGTCGCGAGTTCAAAACTCACATCCGACTTGTCCTTCATCGCGAAAAACACACTGATGCTTTCGCCGACGGCTGCCTTTCGCGGTAGAAATCCACCGAGAAAGCACACGCCGGGCTCCGCCGGTATCTCGTCGTCTGCGCGACCTCGGACCTTCCTGATGAGATCCAATACCAGATTCGTCTTCTCCGGTACGTCGTTCACTTTCCAGTCCTTGGACTCATACGGCGTTCCCTTCACCCGTTTCTCAAACTCCGAGTGAATGGAATCAGTCGCTTTGACCTCAAGCTTGACTTGATAACCGGCATCCCACTTGTACGCCTCGATCACACGGCCTAGATCGCTGTCGGCGTTAGAGTTGCCCAACGTAACGAAGTATTTGCTGTTTGGCACACCACGCACTTCACCTCTGTCATACATGAACTGATACCCGTCGCGACTCTTTGTCGCTAGCAATTCGGTTTCGCGCGCGGCTATTTGTTCTTCGAACTCCGTCCGCGCCATCGGAATCGCTTCGAACGTGACGCCCTGAATCGTTGCCAATCCCGTCGACAAGGCATCGCTTGGCATGTCGATCAGATATCGCCCCACGCAGCGAGTCTTCAAGCTGGCTGTCAGTTCAGTCATAGTTTGCTTCTCCGGCTGTGTCAGCGGTAACGGATTCTTGCTGCAGGCCGCAATGAGCAACAGCAGCGGCGCGATCTGCACCAGGCGTCGCAGATTCATGCCTTGTATTCCAGAGGCGTGCCTGTGCTGCCCTTTGCGGTCGCCACTATGCACCACAGCACGTCACCTAATAACGAATGTGTGATCGACGGCAGTGTGTAATCAATGAGCATCGGACCCCCTTCGCTCGTTAAAAGCCGTTCGGCCGCGGCCGTAGCGTGCGCGAGACCGTGTCCCACAGGGCGATCGCTTCGCCATCGGTTAGGGAGGCCTTCTGGATACCGTTTCGAGCAAAGGTATTAATGCTTCCATTGCCCATATCGAGTACAAGATACGGCGTCATGGAACCACTCGTAGCAGTATTTGCTTCCAGCGTGAAAACATGTCCCGCTATACGAGCAGTGGTTGTGCCGGAAAGCAGCAACTCCTCCGCCTTGATGCCGCCCACTTGCACCGTTCCTGATCGGATGATGCGTCCGTTAGCGTTGGGATCCTTGATCTTTGAACGGATATCAGGCAATCGGTTGAGAAGAGTGTCTCTTGGCAGTTCACGGAGGTCAGTATTAGTTTGCAACGTAAAAAACGCGTCGGTACGGTCTTTCATCGCAAACAGCACACTAATATCCTCGCCATTCGCTGCCTTTCGCGGCAGAAATCCACCGAGGAAACACACGCCGGGCTCCGCCGGTATCTCGTCGTCTGCGCGACCTCGAACCTTCCTGATGAGATCCATTACCAGATTCGTTTTCTCCGGTACGTCGTTCAGGCTCATGTCAGGAACTGCATAGGGAGTACCCTGCACCTTCTTTTTATATTCCGAATGTACCCAATCCGATGCCTCGATCCGGAGCTTCAACTGATATCCAGCGTCCCACTTGTATGCCTCAATTGCCCGACTCAGATCCGCCGTGTCGTCCACATCGCGCAATGCGACGAAATATCGACTGTGTGGCGTGTTCGATATCTGCCCATAGTCGTACAGTACTCGGTAGCCATGCCGGTTGACCTTTGACTTCAGTTCGGTTTCACGTGCGGTCATCTCTTGTTCAAACGTCTCATTCGTCATCGACGTCGCTTCGAACGTGACGCCCTGAATCGTTGCCGATCCCGTCGACAAGGCATCGCTTGGCATGTCGATCAGATATCGCCCCACGCAGCGAGTCTTCAGGCTGGCTGTCAGTTCAGTCATGGTTTGCTTCTCCGGCTGTGTCAGCGGTAACGGATTCTTGCTGCAGGCCGCGATGAGCAACAGCAGCGGCGCGATCTGCACCAGGCGTCGCAGATTCATGCCTTGTATTCCAGGGGCGTGTCCGCCACGTTCTTCAGTAGTTTCACGATTCCCCACAACACAAACTTTTGTTGAGGGAGTCCGCGATACGCGCCACCGTGCTCCACCCCCTTGTACCCGACCGCCGCTTGAGCGTGGCGGGCCGGCGCACGCCCCGAGCGGACCGGAACCGTACCGTCGCCGTCTTCCGCTGCAGCTTGCAGATTAAAGGTCTTGTGAATGTCGACTGGGCCAACGCTCCCCGCCACTACATCGATTGTTCCCATCAGGTCGTTCGCATTGACGGGTTTGTTCTCGACGTCATATGCATCACCATTCAACAAGGACGAGATCTGAGTGCGTTGCCATATCACGTCGCCCCATGTTTTATGCTGATCGTCATCTCCCCAAAATGCATAGGTTTGCGAGTGGTATCGGCCACTAATCGATTGATGGAATCGAGAAACCTGTTCCGTTATTAGCTTTGCGAAACTCGTCCAGTTTTTCTCAGTCGCGGTTTTCTTCTCAGGATCCAGTAATTCTTCATCGATGAGGCTCCACCACGCGCCGCGCTTCGTATATATCTCGCCATACGGATCATTGAACCTCGGCAACTCGATCAAACGCGCGCCATCCCTGATCTTTAACCAACCCGAACCGTACTCCGGGCTTGGTAAAAGCTGAAGCGGACCAGGCGATTGCGCAAAGACCGGCATAACTTTGCTCGACGTGTTCCCTAGAATCAGACTCGTGCCATAGCTCACAACGTCCCCGCCCGGTTCGGTCCCCGCCTTCACGCGTCGATAGGCAGTGGCCGATCCGGTCGCAGGCATCACGCCATGCACGATGCCGAGGATCTTCTCGCGGTATCCGAGGACTTCCGAGCAATATCGGGCCACGAGGCCGCCCATCGAATGCGTGACGAGAATGACTTTTTCACATCGGTAACGACGCTTGCGGTAGCCTTCGATAATCGCGTCGATCTGTTTGCCAAGCCGAGATGCGGAATCGGCATTCGATTGGAGCCAGTTGTAACCAACCGCGTGCACCGGGAATTGATATTTATACGAAAGCGAAACCTCTGGGTCAGAAAGCTTTCCTAGACTTGGCGCGACAAGCTCTCGCGTCAACTTGACGCGCAAACCGCTTCGTCCATGATCGGTGTCCGGATGACAATCGTTCAGGGCGTTTTGCAGCCATACTAGAAAGTCCCCATAAAACATCTTGGATATGCTTCCCCACCCGCGCTCACGTAGTTTGATTTCGGAAAGCGCCGTTCCAGCCGAAATTGATCCAACGTCTATAACTTTCGTCTGAGTAGGATCGAGTTTGTTTTTCCTGTACTCCGCGCCTTTCACTAACCAGCCTGCTAGGGACTCAATATCGTCCACGACCCATACGGGCTCGTCTTGGTTGTTACTCAAATTCGTTCCCATCACCCCCGGCACCACGACGACCGGAATCACACGATCGGGAACCATGTAGCACACGGCAGTGCTGTCATCGGGAGCTGAAGTCACGGATGAATAATGTACAGACCCATAATCCCGCCCCGCATAGGGCTTCGCAAGCCGCACCGGCCGGCTCGTGCCACCGGGGCTCCACGTATCGAGATCAAATGGAAGTTGAATGCGATACCAGCCCTGCGGCGTGAGATAGGCATACTTGTAGTTATCCGGCGACATCACGCGCGCAGGAAGGATGCCGGTAATCTTCGGTTTCGCGGACTCATCGACCAAAGGCCGATAGATCCGATCCGAAGGAATCGCCGTGAACGCGCACGTATAAGCTTCCTTGCGAGACGCGCGGTGAACGGCGGTCGTCAGCAACAGGCCATGTTCTGCGTTGCCAAGCTGCCGATTGCCGAAGCGAAACACTGCGCCCGGCGTCATGCCGATCACGTTGCCGCTTCCTTCGAACATCACCTGACGCGCCAGCTCGGCCTGATGCCGCAGCGTCGCGACACGTTTGCCCGCGTCAGGTGTCGCGTGATGCTCACCCCAGCGATACTGGCTGCCCGCCGTGGTTCCATCGTCACGCGCCGCGTTGACTTCGGTCAGCAACGTCACCCCTGCCGTGCGATGGTTGTAGTCATCCACCGTCACCGACTGCACCACACGCGTACGATGCTCGCTCAGCGACATCACCGATTCCACGCCCGGGCTCGCCATGCCCCCTTCCTCACGATACGGTGCGGTCAATTTTGGCTCGCGCGCGTAGGCATCGAGATCGTCGCCGAACACAATCATCTCGCGCTCGGCGCTCTGCTCGAAGCGAAACCATATCCCTTCATCGGCCGCGATGCGCTTGACGAACGCAAGCGCCGATTCGCCGTACTGCGTGGTGTACTCGCGGCTGTCATACTCGGCGCGCAACTTGAACTGGAAATCGATCGCGGCAAAGCCATAGTGGCGCAACACGGATTCGATGATCGCAGGCACCGTCTGGTTCTGAAACAGCCGGCTTCCGATTTCGAGCCCAAGGTCCGACAGACGCGGCTCGAGCACGACGCGATAGCGCGTTTCATCGGCCGACGAACCGAGTTCGTCGAACGCCGTGACGATCCCGCTGAAGATCCGCGCCGGCTCCTTCGCAAGACGCGCGACGAGTTCCGCAGGCAGTCCGGCGTGGGTGTCGATCGGTTCGATCGCGAACTTGGCTGGCTTGCCAAGCACGTCCGCGACAGGAATCGCGGCCCGCGCGCTTGTGAATTCGATCGCGAACCGGTACGTCTCGCTGATCGCCTCGCGCCCCTCGAACGACAGCATAGAGAACGGCGCGGGCTGCTTCGCGAGACTTAAGGTATAAGCCTGCGTCGGTAAGGTCATCGAACCCATGGCGGCGACTCTCAGCTCTTCGCCTTCGGCATCTGCGACACGAGCGACAGCCCAATATCCATACCTTCGACCTGGAAGTGCGGAATGATGAAAAGCTTGATGCGGAAGAAGCCCGGGTTGTCCTCGATATCCTCCACCGTCACCTTTGCCTCACGCAAAGGATGCGAAGCCTGCAAGTCATCGCCCGGATCGGTCATCTCGGTGACGAGGTTCTTGATCCAGTTGTTGAGCTCCATCTCCAGCAGCCGACGGTCCTTGGTCGTGCCGATGTTCTCGCGCTGAATCAGCTTCAGATAATGTGCGATGCGCGAAAGCAGGAAGATGTACGGCAGACGTGCATTGATGCGGCTGTTTGCAGTCGCTTCCTTCGTGTCGTACAACGCGGGCTTTTGTGCCGAATTCGCTGAGAAGAAGCACGCGAAGTCGTGGTTCTTGTAGAACGACAGCGGGATGAAACCAAGATTGGCGAACTCGAATTCGCGCGTCTCGGGGATCAGCACTTCCGTTGGAATCTTCGGCTGATAGCCCGTGCCGAGGTCGTACAGATGCACCGGCAAATCCGCGACCTTCCCACCCGCCTGCGGCCCGCGAATCTGCACGCACCAGCCGTTCTTGATGAAACTGTTGACCATGTTCGCGGCAAAGGCGAACGACGCATTGACCCACAGATAGCGGCTGTGATCGGTACCCTTGACCGCTTCCTGATAGTTGAAGGCCCGCACCGGCACAGTATCGGGACCGTACGGCAGGCGGCCCAGCACGCGCGGCATCGTCAGGCCGATGTAGCGCGCGTCATCGGTATCGCGGAAGCTCTTCCACTTGATGTACTCGGCGCGATCGAAGTAGTTGCCGATGTCCTGGATCGCGGCCACTTCTTCCATCGTTTCCTTGCCGAAGAATTTCGGCCCGACCGATCCCATGAACGGCATGTGCGCGGACGCCGCGACCTTCGAGATATTGCGCAGCAACGCAATGTCCTGCGGCGAGTTGGCGAATTCGAAGTTCGAGATGATCGAACCAATCGGCTGACCGCCAGGCGTGTCGTATTCCTGGATGTACGTGTGCCGATACAACCCGCTCTGGATCACCTCGGGCGTGTCCTCGAAGTCTTGCTGAAGCGCTTCCTTCGAACAATCGAGCAATTCGATGCGCACGTTCTTGCGAAAGTCCGTCCGGTCGACGAGGAACTTGAGCCCGCGCCACGCCGATTCGATCTGCTGAAACTGCTCCGAATGCATTACGGCGTCGAGCTGGCGGCTGATCTTCTGATCGAGCGTATCGATATGAAAATCGAGCAGCGACTTGTCCACCCGATCCACCGGGCGGCTCGCCTCCTCGACCATCTTCAGGAACACGCTCACCGCGCGCGACAGGCGCTCGTCGGTCGGCGCTTCGGCGAGCGCGTCGTTGTCCTGGAACGCTTCGAGCGGACGAGCACTCGCAACAGGCTTCAGGTTGATCTTTTCGAAGAGCGTCGCGTAGACGCTTGGGCCGTCTTTTTCCAGCGTGATCGTCTCGGCGCCGAGCGCCTCTGCTTCATTGCGTGACATGGTCTTCCCGTTATGCGTAGTTGATTTGATTGGCGGTCGAAGAGGCGTTCAGTCGTGATCCGCCGGCGGCAAAACGGTGGTGCCGATTTTCTCCAGCTCCGCGCGCAAGCTTTCCGTCGACGCCGGGTTCCTGACGATCTTCTCCAGCTCGCGACGGAACGTGCTGTTGTCGAGCAGATTCGATTTGAGGTCGCGCAGCAGGTTGCGCGCTGCCAGCAGCGTCTGCAGTTCGGGAATCTGGCGGGCCACTTGTTCCGGCTCGAAGTCCTTCATCGATTTGAAGTTCAGCGCGACCGTCGTGTCCGATCCGTCGTTGGCAAGCGTGTTTTCCACGTTGATACGAGCCCGGGGGTTCAATTCGCCGAGAACCGCATCGAAGTTGTTCCTGTTGACGTCGATCTTCTTGCGATCGGCAAGCGCGCCAGCGGCCTGACCCGCGCTGTAGTCGCCCATGACCAGCAACTTGAGCGGCAACTCCACGCGCTTTTGCGCCCCGCCTGTATGCAAATCCAGCGAAATATTGACGCGCGCTTTGGGAATCTCTTTCTGGAAACTTTCTGACATGGTTTCGCCTTTCTTTTATCGATGGTTATACGACACGCAAGCGACGCCGCCACGACTCACGGCCATGTCCGGTTGAATGCCGCAATTATCCAGTTGCTTTGAATCAGCCTGCGTCATCGCGATATTGCGCGAGAATCGTTGTTGCGCCCCTTTTATTACTTTTTATTAGATCAGGCAAGACCGACTTTCGTCAAGCGTAAAGACACGGATTAATTTGAGATAAGACGAAGATTATTTCAGGACAATTCGTCATTCTTCGTTATCGTCCAACGCGTCCAATGGATTCAACGTTTTAAAGCGCAGGAATTGCCCGCTTGTCGTGGCTGGACAGGGAGCCAGAAAAATACAAATCGCAGAACATTACAGACAAATCTTGAAAGTCTCTTAAATTCGATACACGCTCCTAATATTTGGAGACACATTCAAAATCAGGACATTCATCTCAATAATAGACGAGGCCTCATAGTTCATGTTTAAAATGACAAAACATTCGATAAACCAAAAATAAGCGATTAATCGTTATGCGGACTTTCAAGCCGCTTTGGCACGAGGGGCTGATTCTCACACCCCAGCATTTTCAGCAACAGGAACAATGGCTTAATGCCGCAAACCGGCAATTTGCCTCCCTCTTCATCGCCGAGCCATGGGGAATCATCGATGTTCAACTCGACGAAGACACATTCGCCGCCAACCGGCTCACGCTCACGCGCCTGAAATTGCGCTTTCCGGACGGCACACTCGTCGATACGTCGGGGGCCGATGTGCTGCCGCGTCCCCGCGATCTTTCGCGCGACATCGGCGCCGACGTGCAAAGCGTGACCGTGCTCGCCGCGCTGCCACTGCTGAATGCCGACGGCAACAACTGCCGCTTCGGCGACGAAACGCTTTCGCGTCCGCGTCGCTATTTTCACGAGTTCGTGGAAGTGCCCGACCTCAATGGAACCGGCGTCGAGGAGTTGTCGGTCGAGCGTCAGGCCGTGCATCTGCTATTCGATTTCGAGCCGCATGCGGACGACGTCGTGTGCCCGATCGCGCGGCTCGTGCGCGGTGCGCGCGGCCAGTTCGAGCTGGACCGCGCGTTCGTGCCGCCGTGCCTTACGCTCGTCGCGCATGAACGCCATCGGGAACGCGTCGCGCGTCTTTCGGACATCCTGCTCGCAAAGAGCACGGCGCTCGCTGCGCGACGCAGCGAACGCATCGACCAGATCGCGGAGTTCGGCGTCGCCGATGTTTCGCTCTTCTGGCTGCTGCACTGCATGCATACACATTGGCCGCGGCTGTCGTTTCTCGGCACGCATCCGAACCAGCCGCCCGAGCGCCTGTACGACGTGCTGGCGACGTTGTCCGGCGCGCTGATGACCTTCTCCACGGGCACGTCGCTCACCTCCATCCCGCCGTATGAACACACGAAACAGGATGAGATCTTCACGACGCTTGAAACGCTGATCCGCGACCTGATCGATGCGATCATCCCGTCGCGTGTCATTCCGATCGGGCTCTCGCACAGGAGCGCAACATCCTGGACCGGTCAGTTCAGGGACGACCGGCTGCTCGAAGGCGCCGACTATTACCTGTCGGTGAATGCCGCGCTGCCCGCATTCCAACTTATCGAGCAGATTCCGAAGCTCTGCAAGATCGGCTCGCCCGACGATATCGAACACATCGTGAACTCGGCGCTCGCCGGTATTCCCTTGAAAGCGGTACAGCGGGTGCCGGCCGCCATTCCGGTGCGCCTCGAAAACCAGTACTTCTCCCTCGATGCCAGCGATCCCGCACACGCGCGCATGCTCGCCGCACGGGCCTGCCAGCTCTATCTGCCGGCTTCCGTGCCGGAGGCCTCACTCGAGCTCTACGCGGTGCTGACGTCATGAACGAAGCACCCACGATGCGCGCTTTGCTGCGCGACACGGCGCTGCAAGTTTCGCTGCTCGCGCAAGGCGCGACGACTGAATCCGTACCGGTGCTGCGCCAGCGCTGTCTGCATCTGGTCCACGAATTCGATGCATCGCTCGAAGCTCGCCACGTTCCGCGCGACGTAAAGGAAGACGCGATCCATGCGCAATGCGGGCTGCTCGACGAGATGGCGATGACGCACCTTTCGCCCGACGGACGCTCGCAATGGGATGCTTATCCGCTGCAGGTCGAACGCTCGGGAAATCACAACGCCGGAGAAGAGGTGTATGAACGGCTCGCAGTGCGCATGCGCGAGACGCCGTCGAACATCGAACTGCTCGAATGCTATGCCGCGGTACTGGGCCTCGGTTTTCGTGGACGCTACGCGCGCGATGAGAACGAGCACGAACGTGCTGCGTTGATCAAGACGCTCAACGCGCAGATCTCCAAAGCGCGGCCGGGTGCGCAACCGAGCTTCATCATCGATAGCGGCGGCGGCAATCGCTTCGGCTGGCTGCGGCACGTTTCGCCGTGGGCCATAGCGGGGTTTGCGTGCGTCGTGGCGGCTCTCGTCTGGTTCGCCTGGGGGCATGCACTCGATACCGAGGTCGCGCGCCTGATTGCAGCCCGAGCGAAATGAACAGCCATGCTTACCCGTTTCGCGCGCTGGTCGCATTTGCCGCGCTACTCGCGGCGGCTGTCGTGCTCGCGGTCCTGCCATTGAGCCGTGGCATCGCGTGGAGTATCACATTCGCGATAGTCGTAACCGCTGCGGCCCTGATCGCGTGGCACTCGATGCGCGTGCGACGCGCGCTGGAACACAACGCCGCGACGTTGCGGGCGGTCAGCGATCTGCCGGATGCACTGCGCTCGCGCATGCCGCTCGTCATGGTGCTCGGCGATGCGCTCGCACATCTCTTCGCGAACGGACGAAGCGTCCATGTCGGCGCGACTGCGATCTGGATGCGCGTGGACAAGCCGCGCAAGCTGCCCGATCTCGCGCTCGCGGCGAGAGCGTGGCGCGGCGATCGTACGCTGGATGGCGTCGTGTTGACGCTCGCACCCGATGCCCACACGCACGACTCGCTCACGCAGATGCTGCGCGCGCATCGGCAGGCGCTCAGCGATACGACGCGCTTGCTCGGTACGAGTGTGCCGGCGTACCTGGCGGTGTATCAGCGGCTCACGCAGGAGAACGGCCCGACTTCGCACTGGTACGGCCTGTCCGCCGAAGCGCCGGTAACAGCGGTCAGTCAGTTCGACGCCGTCATCCACGCAGCCGAAGCTGAGCGGCATGAACCACGTGCTGCGGGTCTTGCGTCGCTGATCGACTGGACCTGGCGGTACGTCAACGGCGTGCTGCAGGACCCTCGCCAGCCCGCCGCGCCGTGGCCACTGCACGGCGCAGCGTGGATCGATTGCGGCGGGGCGAGCCAGCCCGCTTCGCCCTGGCTCGCGCATTTGCGGTCGCTCACGCATCTCGTCCTGCCACCACTCACCGGATCGGAGAGACCGTGGTCCTTGCCCGAGCCGCTGATCGACGCATGTCCAAAACGCGCGTGGGTTCCGCCGCGTCTGCGCGCATTCGCCCACGCGATCGCGATACTCGCCTGCGCCGTGGCGCTCGCGTGTTGGGGCGCAGCGAAGAACAATCGGGCGTTGATCGATCAGATCACTGCGAACCTCACGCGTTATGCAAGCGCACCTGACAGCAACGACGCCACGCGCCGCGACGCATTGTCCGCGCTTGTCGCCAATCGTGACCAACTCGATCGATACGAACGCACGGGCGTACCACTGCGCCTGAGCTTTGGCATGTATCGCGGCGCAGCGCTGTTGCCTGTGCTCAACCAGAAGATCGCGTCGTACGAGCCGAGTCCTTCGATCGTCACGCTCGACAGCATGTCGCTTTTCGACAGCGGCCGCGCGCAACTCAAGCCCGGCTCGACGCGCGCGCTGGTCGGCGCGCTGGAGATGATCAACGCACAGCGCGGCAAGCGAATCCTCATCGCCGGCCACACCGACGACATCGGCGACGGCGCAACCAATCAACGCCTCTCGATCGCGCGTGCGAGCGCCGTGCGCGACTGGCTGATGGAAGCGTCCGCGACGCCCGCATCGGCATTCGCGATCCAGGGCTACGGCGACACGCGACCTATCGCCGACAACCGCGCGCCCGAAGGCCGCGCGCGCAACCGGCGCGTGGAGATCACGCTGGTTCCGGATATTCCGTGAACCCGAATCCTTCCCAAAGCAAGGCGCTTCGGGACTTTTGCTGCAACCCACCAAGGAGAAATAGAAATGGCTATTCCGGCATACATGTGGATCAAGGACGATGGCGGCGCCGACATCAAAGGCTCGGTCACGGTCAATGGCCGTGAAGGCAGTGTCGAAATCGTCGAGTTCAATCACGGCGTCAACATTCCGACCGACAACAACACGGGCAAGCTGACCGGCACGCGTGTGCATGCGCCGATCACCTTCACGAAGGAAACCGACGCGTCCACGCCGTATCTCTACAAGGCCGTCACGAGCGGGCAGACGCTGAAGTCGATCGAGATCAAGTGGTACAAGATCGACGATGCGGGCAAGGAAAAGGAGTACTTCAACACGAAGCTCGACAACGTGAAGGTCGTCGCGGTGAAGCCGAAGATGCTCGACATCAAGAACCCGTCGTTCGAGAAACACAATCATCTCGAAGACATCGAACTGCGCTACGAAAAGATCACGTGGTCGTACAAGGATGGCAACATCATCCACGCCGATAGCTGGAACGAGCGCTCGTAACAGCGTTTTCTTTTCGTCGGTCCGCCGCGCGGACCGACGCCATCCTTGCCCTTTTCGTCATGACCCAACGCGAACTTTCCCCGTACCTGCGCCGGCTCAACGATCATTGCGCCCGCGCGCTCGCCGCTGCGGCGAGTCTGTGCGAAACGCGCGCGCATCGCGATATCGATGTCGAACACTGGCTGATCAAGTTCCTCGAACTGGGCGACGGCGATCTCGTCGCGATCCTGCGACACTATGAACTGGACGTCGAGTCGATCTGGAACGGTTTGCTCGCCGCCATCGACCGGTTACCGCACGAATTGCGCGGCAAGCCGGGGCTATCGCAACGGCTTGGAGTGTGGCTCGAAGCGGCGTGGGTGCGCGCGTCGCTCGAAGGCGACTCGCCATCGATCCGTTCCGCCCATCTATTCGCCGCACTCGCCGATGCGCCTCACCTCTTGCGCGCCCCCGATGCGTGGCCCTTGCTCTCCGTGTCCACGACGCAAATCGAGCGCTTGCGCAGTGAGCTCGATCGGGTATCGGTCGAAGCGTCTTATGCAGCATCAACGGAGCAGGAACCCGAGTCGGAAGCGCTGCGGCGCTTCACCATCGACATCACGCAAAAGGCGCGCGACGGCAAGATCGACCCGGTGTTCGGGCGCGATGTCGAGATTCGTCAGATGGTCGATATTCTCGCGCGGCGCCGCAAGAACAACCCGATCCTCGTCGGTGAGCCGGGTGTCGGCAAGACGGCGCTTGTCGAAGGTCTTGCGCTCCGAATCGCGGAAGGCGACGTCCCCGCCGTCATACGCAACGTGAGCGTGCTCACGCTCGATCTCGGCTTGTTGCAGGCGGGCGCGGGCGTCAAGGGCGAATTCGAGCAGCGCTTGAAGAACGTGATCGAAGCCGTCCAGCAATCCGTGACGCCGATCCTGCTGTTCATCGACGAAGCGCACACGCTGATCGGCGCGGGCAATACAGCGGGTGGAGCGGACGCCGCGAACCTGCTCAAGCCCGCCCTCGCGCGCGGCGAGTTGCGCACGATAGCCGCGACGACGTGGTCCGAATACAAACAATATTTCGAACGCGATGCCGCGCTCGAACGGCGCTTTCAGATGGTCAAGGTCGATGAACCCGACGACGAACGCGCCTGCCTGATGCTGCGCGGTTTGAAAGAGCGCTATGCGCAGCACCATGGCGTGCATATAACGGACGCGGCGGTTGGCGCGGCGGTGCGTCTGTCACGCCGCTATTTGACGGGGCGCCAGTTGCCCGACAAGGCCGTCGATCTGCTCGATACCGCCGCCGCGCGCGTGAAGATGAGCATGGAAGCGACGCCCTTAGCCATCTCGACCTGCATGGCGGAACGCGCGGCGCTGGAAGTCGAACGCACGGCGCTCGTGCGCGATCAAGGCGCCATATCGGCTGATGTGAGCGAGAGATTGACCGCGATCGACGCGAAGCTTGCGGCGCTCGCGATCGAACTCGAACGGCTTGAACGTGCGTTCGTCGAGCAGAAGGCCAAAATTAAAACGCTCATCGAACACCGCGAAATGTGGACTGCGGCTACCGATGAATCCGCGCGACGCGATCTACAACGCGCGAGCGCGCGAGCGCATGCGGCCATTGCGCAACACGGCTCGGATGCGCTGATCCACGCGGAGGTCGATGAAGCGGCGATCGCCCGCGTCATCGCCGACTGGACCGGCATTCCGGCCGGCAGCCTTTTGTCCGATGAACTCGCTACGCTGCTCGATCTCGAATCGCTACTCGGCCGCGCCGTAGTCGGTCAGGACGATGCGCTTGCAATGCTCGGCAAGAGCCTGCGCGCCGCCAAGGCGGGGCTCAAGTCGGAGGAAGCGCCGCTCGGCGTGTTTCTGCTCGTGGGGCCGTCGGGGGTCGGCAAGACCGAAACCGCGCGTACCCTCGCCGATCTCATGTTTGGCGGCGAGCGCGCGCTCATCACGATCAATCTGTCCGAGCATCAGGAAGCGCACACCGTGTCGCAACTGAAGGGCTCGCCGCCGGGCTATGTGGGTTATGGGCAAGGCGGCGTACTGACCGAAGCCGTGCGTCAGCGGCCCTACTCCGTCATCCTGCTCGATGAAGTCGAGAAGGCGCACCGCGATGTGCTGAACCTGTTCTATCAAGTGTTCGATCGCGGATTCATGCGCGATGGCGAAGGCCGGGTGATCGACTTCCGCAATACCGTGATCCTGATGACATCCAATCTCGGCAGCGAGGAGATCATGGCAGCGGGTGCGCCCGGGGGCGTGCCAACTACGTCCATGCTGATGGAATTGCTCCGTCCGTTGCTCGTCGAGCACTTTCAGCCGGCGCTGCTCGCGCGGTTCCAGACGGTGGTCTATCGGCCACTGTCGACGGATGCGCTGGCGTCGATCGTGCGTATGAAACTCGATAAAGTCACAAGACGGATCGAGCGGCGCTTCAACGTGCCGCTCGTCTGCGATGACGCGTTGGTCGACGAACTCGTGCGTGCCTGTCTGTTGCCAGATTCGGGCGCGCGCAATATCGACAGCCTGCTCGACCAGCAGATCCTGCCGGTACTCGCGCGCGAGTTGCTCGCACGCGCCGCCACTCAGCACGCGTGCACAGGCGTGCGCCTCTCGTTCTCCGATGACGAAGGCATCGCGGTAGAGTTCGACGAAGCAGGCACAATCGCATGACGATCGGGCCATCGCTCTACGACTTGCTGCTCGGCCATATCGACGGAAAACCGCTCGATGGCCACGACAACAACACGCTTGAAATCCTGAGCGTGCTGGAAAACCTGAGGCGCATCCTGAACACACGCGCCGGTACGCTCAAACATCTGCCGGACTATGGCCTGCCCGATTTGAGCACCATCTACCGGAACCTGCCGGCATCCGCGCATCAACTCAAGGCGCAGATGGAGGCGACGTTACTTGTCTACGAGCCGCGCATCCGTTCGATCGACCTTGACGTGCTGCCGACCGAGAACGGTATGCTCGTGAGCTATGAAATGACGTGCCATCTGAGGAAGCATGGCCTCGTGCGCTTCGGCACGCACTACGAACCTCAAGGACGCACGCGCCTGGAATGGCGCCGACGCGTGGATGCCGATTAAAGATCGAGCACCAGCACCTTGCCTCGCGCACGCGATACACAAGCGGTCAGATACTCGGCCTTTTCACCGTCGTCGAGAATGCAGTCGTTGTGCTCCACTTCGCCCGACAAATATCGCACCTTGCACGTCCCGCACAAGCCCGCGTGGCACGACGTTTCGATCGTCACGCCAGCATTGTCGAGCGCTTCGGCAATGCTCTGGTCCTTCGCGACTTCGATCATCTGCCCCGTGCTCGCGATCTTCACGCTGAACGTATCGACTGGTTCATTCGCCGCACTCTCCGACACGATGCGTTCCGGCGCCTTGAAGTGCTCCAGATGAACGGTACCGGCAGGCCAATGCGCAGTCGCTTCGGCGCATGCGCTCATGAAGCCGCCTGGCCCGCAGTAATACACGTGCTGCCCTTGCGACGGTTCGCTCAGCAAGCGTCGAAGGTCGAGTCCCGCCTTGGGATCGCCGCCATCGAAGTGAAAATGCACGCGGCCATTCGCACGCATCGGTTCGAGCTCGGCTGAAAACGCGGTACAGCCCGCGTCCTTCGCGCAGTAGTGCATTTCGTAATCGATGCCCGCGTCTTCGAGCCGATGCGCCATCGACTTCAACGGCGTCACGCCGATTCCGCCCGCGATCAGGACCACCTTCTTCGCATCATCGACGAGATGGAAGTTGTTGCGCGGCCTGCTCACGCGCACGATGTCCTGAACGCGCACGCGCTCGTGCAGCGTCTTCGAACCGCCCCGTCCACTTTCGTCGCGCAGCACCGCGATGACATAGCGCTTGCGTTCGGCGGGCGAATTGGAGATCGAATACTGGCGCACCATGCCGTCGCCGATGTGGATGTCGATATGCGCGCCCGCCGTGAAAACCGGAAGCTCATCGCCCTGCGGATCGACGAGCTCATACGAATTGATACCCTTGCCCTCGAAACGAATCTGCCGCACGAGCAACTGCAACGTACGCTCGCCGGATGTCGATGTGGGTTCGCTTGCCATTTTGCATGTCCTGAATGGTGCTGACTTCGCGCACGGGACGCACTACGCGCCCCGTGCGACACGTGTGCTTCAACTCTTCAGCGATTGCTCGAGTTCCTCGAACTTTCCGCGCACGAACGCGGCACGTTCATCGCCCTTTAACCGTTCGCTCTCTGTGAGGATCGCGACGATCGTCTTGGTCACCTTGCGGCGCCGCGTGACTTCTTCTTCGACCGTCGCGCCTTCCGGAATGTCGAACACGTTGCCCGAACAGAAGCTGTTCGGCGCACCCGCATTGGCACGGAACCACTCGGCGAAGTTCTGCGCCGATGCCGCCGGATTCGTGCCACGCACCGCATCGCGCAGCATCTTGCGAAAGAGAAAGAGGCCCGCGTCGAACTTGGTCGGATTCTCTAGCGCGTGTACAGCAATGGGCCGCTGGCTGATGATCGCTTCGTAGTCGCCGGGCGCGTATTGCGCGGCCTTATAGTTCGGGCGCTCGCGATGGTTCGCCGGGATCGGCGGCAGATCTTCCAGCTTGTATTCGCCGAAGCGTTCGGGGCGGCGCAGCGCAACCTGTCCCTCGAGGAAGTCGATCGACTCGTAGCCAACGAGTTCCTTGTCGCCCACACCGCGTGTATCGATGCCCGGTCCCATCACGCGCCAGCCGATCATCTTGCTGTTTTCATCGTCGACGGGCACGGTCCAGCGAACGATGTGAAAGCGGCTGAAGAGCTTTTTCTTCGAGCCGTCTTCCGACGTGTACGCATGCAGGCTCAGATTGGGCAGCACCTGATGCTGAACACGCACGAAGAGCCGATCCTTGTCGACGCGGCGCGCACCGGCGCACGCGAGACTGCGGCCCTGCTGCACCGGCACGAAATGCATGTCGGGCGCGACTTCCATCGAGGCCGCGCCGACTTCGTCGAATGTCGTGCCCTGATAGTGACCGTTGACGACGTTCTTGCCTGCATGCAGCGCGGTCGGGTGATAGTTGTCGGCGGCGTTGTCCTGCACCTGCAGCCAGTTGCAATGCTGGAAGTTGCTGTAAGGCACAAGCTCGTCGCCGGGCAGCACCGTGTAGTCGCCTTCCCATTCGGGGAACGGCGGCTCGGCATCCGGCGGCCCCATGTAGGCGAATACGAGGCCGTTGCGCTCGACCGCCTTGTACGCGCCCTGCTGTATCGAACACGCGTATTTCTCGGCTTCCTTCTCTTCGCCGTTCGGAAAGGGCACGTGGAGACACGTGCCGTCCACGTCGAAGACCATGCCGTGATAGCAGCACTTGATGCCGCGTTCCTGGATTGCGCCATATTCCAGCGACGCGCCACGATGCACGCAATGCGCGTGCAGCACACCGATGCGCCCGCTGCCATCGCGAAACGCCACCAGTTCCTCGCCGAGAATCTTCAGGAAGCGCGGTGTGTCCGTCAGTTCGATCGACATGCACACGGGATGCCAGAACGCGCGCATGTATTCGCCCATCGGCGTGCCTGGGCCGGTTTCCGTGAGTTCGGGGTCGTGGCCGGGGACCTTGTTCGTGTAGTAGCCGCCAAACGGAATCAGCTTCTTCGATACGACTTTGCCGCCGCTCGTCTTCTGTCCTTCGAGCTTGTCTTCCTTGATCGTCATGGCAAATCCTGTTCGTGGGGAGGGAAAATCAGCGGTTCCTCTGAATATCGACTTTGCTATTCAGAACTCCGTACTCTGTATCCAAAGATTAGTCGTGATATCCGGCGCTGTCTCTATGGGTAAACGCGAGGATTCGCACAACTCGCCGCAGCGCCGGCATTGACTGTCCACGCAGCGCGGCTGTAACCTTGGCGTATTCTGTATCCAGTGAGAGTGTTTAAATCATGGCGGCCAAACTGCTCAAGCTTCAGGCGCGCACCGACTACGTGGACGAGGTCTACAAGGTGCTTCTCGACGCCATCAGTTCCGGGACGCTCGCGCCGGGGACGCGCATCACGCAGGAGGAGATTGCGGAACAACTGGCGGTGTCGCGTTCGCCGGTGCTGCAGGCGCTGCGGCTCCTCAAGAAGGACGGACTCGTGCAGGACGCGCCTGGCCGCGGCCTGCTCGTGACGCCGCTCGATGCCGGGTGGATCAGCCATCTGTACGAGATTCGCGGCGCGCTCGATTCGCTCGCCGCGCGGCTCGCCGCCGAGCGTGGCGCGAAGCTCGACAAGGCGCTGATCGCCAACGGCCGCCGTGCCTCGAAGGGTGACGACGTCAAGGCAATGATCGACGCTGACATGGCCTTCCACGCGGCAATCTATGCGGCGTCGGGCAATCCGCTGATCGCGGAGACGGCGCAGATGCACTGGGTGCATCTGCGCCGCGTGATGGGCGCGGTATTGCAGGCAACCGGGCAGCGCAAGTCGATCTGGGACGAACATGCGGCCATCGCGGCAGCCATCGCCGACAAGGACCCGAAGCTCGCCTCCGAACTCACCGACCTGCACACGACCCGCGCGCGCGAAAATCTCGTCGAGCGGCTCGGCCGTGTGTTGAGTGACATGGAAGAACGAGCGAGCTAAAGCAAAGAACCTCACAAAACAAGGGGTCGGAGCAGTTACGTCGAACCGTCCTTGCGACGGCTGTTTACGAGCGCAGCAGGCACGGTGAAAACAAGCACGCTGCCGATGATCAGGCTCACCGCCAGCCCTAGCACGCCGTTACCCGTCGATCCCGTGCCGGTCTGGATCAGTCCGATCACATACGGACTGACGACCCCGGAAACGCTGCCGATCGAGTTCGCCAACGCGAGTCCTGCGGCGGCCGCAGCGCCGCTCAGGATGGCGGGCGGTAGCACCCAGAATTGCGAGATCGTCGTCATGACGCCCATCGTACCGATCGTCAACGCGATCATCGCGATCGGCGTCGAATGGGCGAACGCGACGCTCGCGCACAATCCCGCCGCTCCGACCACGCCCGGCACGGCCAGATGCCAGCGACGCTCGCCGCGTGCGTCCGAGCTCTGACTGACGAGCAACATCGACACAGCAGCAGCCGCATAAGGAATCGCGGAGAGCAGGCCGATGTCCAGCGGATCGGCCACGCCGCTCGCCTTCACGAGTGTCGGCAGCCAGAAGCTCACGCCGTAGAGGCCCATCGTGAAGAAGAAGTAGATCAGGCTCAGCAGCAGCACCTTCGGATGCATCAGGCCGTCCTTTACCGAATGCAGCGCGTGGGCGGGCTGCTCTTCCCTCAGGTTGGCTTCGAGCATCGCCTTTTGTGAACCGGTGAGCCACTTTGCATCGGCGACCTTGTCGTCGAGATAGAAAAAAGCGATGAGCCCGACGATCGCCGTCGGAATGCCTTCCAGCAGAAACAGCCACTGCCAGCCGGCGATGCCGTGCGACCCGTTCATGTGATTCATGATCCAGCCCGACAGCGGCCCGCCGACCACGCCCGACATCGGGATGCCCGTCATGAAGAGCGCGGTGACCTTGCTGCGCCGCGACGCAGGAAACCAGTACGTGAGGTAAAGCAGGATCGCGGGGATGAACCCGGCTTCAGCGACGCCGAGCAGGAAACGCATGATGTAGAAGCTCGTCGGCGTGGTGACGAACATCATGCCCGCCGAGATCACGCCCCACGTGATCATGATGCGCGCGATCCATCGTCGGGCGCCGACGCGCAGCAGGATCAGGTTGCTGGGCACTTCGAAAAGCAGATAGCCGACGAAGAAGACGCCGGCACCCGCGCCGTAGACGGCATCGCTGAAATGGAGATCCTGCAGCATCTGCAATTTCGCGAAGCTCACGTTGATGCGATCGAGATATGCGCACAAGTAACATAGGAACAGGAACGGTAGAAGTCGCCATGTCACCTTCGCATAGGTGGACGACTCCGAGCCTTCGTAATACGCAACCGGACTGGGGGAACTCATTGTGTGTCTCCTGTGTCGGCCACAGTTAGCGCTTTAGCGCTTACTGTGGCCCCATGCAGCGTATGTCGGCCACAGTTAGCGCTTTAGCGCTTACTGTGACCCCATGCAGAGCATGTCGACGAGATTTGGCGCTTTAGCGCTGACTCTGGTCTCATGCAAGATGGTTGCTGGGGTGCCAATTGCGGCGGCCTGGCGTCTTTCGCGCTCTTTTTGCGTGCCGCCGTGCGGTATGTCGCGGTGTTTGAATACGTGTTCAGTCGAACATGTCGGGCTGAGCAGCAACGAGGTCATCCCAGATCGCCTGGAAGTGCAGCCAGCCGATGTAATCGCTGCCCACGTGCTCGCGGCTATAGCGCGCGCGTTCGGGCGTTACGAGCTTCGGCGCGATGCCGGTCGCCTCGACGAGCAGTTGCTGCTGGCAGCAACGCTCGAGCGCGATGAACCAGAACGCCGCCGATTCGATGCTGTGCCGGCTAGCCGTCAACAGCCCGTGGTTCTGGTGGATCGCGGCCTTCACGCCCTTGAACGCATTCGCGACCTTGTGCCCCGCCTTCACTTCCACGGCGACCTGCCCCGCTTCGTCGCCGATCACGACGTGATCCTCGAAGAACGCGGCGGCGTCCTGCGTGATCGGCTCGAGCTTTCTGCCGAGCGACGCGAACGCGGTGCCATATACGGTATGCGCGTGGCACATCGCGACGATGTCCTGATGCATCTCGTGCACCGCCGCGTGCAGCACGAAGCCGGCGCGGTTGATCGCGTGACGGCCTTCCACGACGCGCCCCTCGTGGTCCGCGCAGATCAGGTTCGAGACCTTCACTTGCGAGAAGTGCACGGCCATCGGATTGGTCCAGTAGAGGCCGGGATTCTCGGGATCGCGCACGGTCAGGTGACCGGCGAAGCCGTAGTCGAATCCTTGCTGCGCAAACGCGCGGCACGCGCCGACGAGCCGTTCCTTCAGATGCTGCCGATGCGCCGCGTGATGCGAAAACGACGGCACCTCGGGAAAGATCAGGCCTTGCTGTTCGGGCTGGTAGATCGAAACCTTGCCTGCCTTGACGATCGATTGCGGCGGTGCATCCATGACTGCGGCCATGACGGAACTCCTTTGAAGTGTTGGGAACGGATTGCTTCGACGGGTCCTATGGTCGCGGCCGCGGCCCTCATTGACAAACGATGGCTGTTCATAGAAAGATGAACGACATTCATGTATCGGTGAGAGGCATGAGACGGATACCGAGTTTCGTGTTGCTGCGCGCCTTCGAAGCCGCCGCGCGGCTGGAGAGTTTCACGCTTGCAGCGGAAGAACTGCATCTGACGCAGTCCGCGATCAGCCATCAGGTGAAAGAGCTCGAGGAGTATTTCGGGCGGCCGCTCTTTTACCGGCGCAATCGGCGGGTGGAGGCGACGTCGGAAGGGCGGCGTCTTTTTGAGAGCCTCGGCCGCGTGTTCGATGTGATCGAGGCGGCGTGCAGCGAGGTGTCGCTCGCGCCCGACGCCCAGGTGCTCGCCGTTCACAGCGCGCCGAGCTTCGCGGCGAAGTGGCTCGGTCCGCGCCTGCCCGAGTTCATGCAGGCGTATCCGGGAGTGACGATCCGGCTGTCGTCCGGGGCGGAGCCGATCGATCTCACGCGCGTGCATGAAGTCGATGTCGCGATTTCGTATGCGATCGCTCAGTTGCGTCCGGGGGTCGTCACGCGCGCGCTGGGCGCCGAGCGTATCGTGCCGATGTGCGCGCCAGCGCTCGTGCGGCGCGATGTGCCCGCCGCGCAACAGATGGCCGAACTGACGCTCATCGATTCCCAACTGAGCCGCGTGACTTGGTCCGACTGGTTCGCGCTCAACGGACTTGCGTTGCCACCGCGCGCGCGGCCGTCGTTCGATCGCGGCGCGCTCGCGATATCGGCGGCGGTCGACGGCATGGGCGTTGCGCTCGAAACTACGCGACTCGCCGAGCGCGAGCTCTCGCGTGGAGAACTGGTTGAATTCGGTGCGGACGTTTTCGAGCCGCTCGCCCGGGAGACGCATTTTCTGTCGTATCGCGTGAACGAACGCAACGCAGAGAAGGTGAAGTGCTTCTGCGACTGGCTGTGCGCGAAGGTGGGGCTCGATGCAGAGCGGGTTGTATGAATAAAGTTGCCGCGCTGAGGCTGTCTTAAGACCTGCTCGACGAGAGCGACATTGCGTCGCCCCTGCTTGCCTGGCTGCGCCTGAGCCTAGCGCTGACGACGATACGCTTCGGCCATGATTTCACTGACCTCGGCGCGCACTTGCAGCGCTTCCAGCACCGATGCGCGGATTCTCGGAATCCAGCTTGTGACGACAGGAGTCAGGACAGTAGCCCAGATGACTATGGCAAAAAGCGATTTCATGGCGTGGTACCTCTGAATATGTTTCTTCGACAACAGTTGCGCTGATGCGGGCGTAAAAAGGGCGGCATTGCGCTAGCTCTGGAACGATCACAGATGTATATAAGTATAAACCCTAATCAAAACGTGCGTGATTTGCTCTGCCGGGATCGGCCCTGAGCCGACCAGCAGCACAAATTCGCGCGCGAAGTCATCGCAGCGAACGATTGGACGCAGGACATGTGGGCTTCAGAGTTGTGCCGACGCCCGCAGCCGAAGTTCTGCGTCGAAGAAAGGGAAGTGCTGCACGAGTTCAAAGAGGCGCGACTCCCGTACCGTCGCTGGAACTCGTCATTCGATCATTTCGGCGGTTCTGATGTCTCCGACGACTCCGCCGGTCTACGCACCCGTGCCGCCGAAAGAATGATCAGCGCGATCGCCACGCTGAGAATCGCGGTTGCCTCGCGCCCCAAGCCCGCCGCCATGCCGACGGCCGCGCTGACCCAGAGACTCGCCGCTGTCGTGAGCCCTCGCACCTCGCGCTCGGCGCTCAGCTTGATGATCGCACCGGCGCCGAGAAAGCCGATCCCGGACACGAGCCCCTGAATCACGCGGCTCATGTTCTCCTGCGAGAAACCCGACTGGAGCGGCACGAGCACGAACAGCGCCGCACCGACCGACACCAGCATGTGGGTCCTCAAGCCCGCGTCCCGGCCCGCCATTTCTCGCTCGAAACCGAGCACACCGCCGAGCACGAGCGCGAGACCCAGCCGGAGGACGACTTGCGTCACGTCCTCCGTGTCGTTCAGATCCGAAAACTCGCGCTGCACCGTCGACCACGCCTGATGCAGCCATGCGTTCACGAGCCTCTCCTTTCGATGACGACGGATGGCAGGAACGATAGCATCGGTTGCGTGCGCTGCGTTCGTGTGTTTCCCACACCAGAGCGACGATTCTTTTTAGCGACCTGCGAGTCTCCACGCCGCCCGTTCTTGCCACCAACGAGGCGCCAGGCGCAATTCCTCACACCAAGCAATCGGACGGTCTATAACGTAGAGGCAGACCGCTTTCTTGCCGCACCGAACGACTCACGAAGTCGAATCGGCTTCCGCCGATTTCGCCCGCCTCTCTGCACTGTCCGGCGACCGCCGAGCAGATGTTCCCTCGTACGAGGTTCGCACCACGCCATGCCTTGCGCGTGCCGGATGCGAGACCCTAAAGAACCCGTCATATCGACATCATGAGCCGTCATTGGCGGTCCGCACTCGCGTGTATCCAAGGAGCTAACATGAAATCAGCACAGATTTTGGCGACAACCGCGCTCGGTTTGTTCGCCTTGACAGGGACGGCTTACGCCCAGGGCCAGCCTGGCGCCGCCGATCCCACCAACGCCGCAGCGACGAGCCAGTCGACCCCGGACACATCGTACGGAGCGGTACCGGACACCCGGAAGCAAATGGGACGATACCAGTCACGGCCATGCCGCTCGGACCCGCAGTGCAACGTCTTCTTCGGCCGATAACGCTGTAACGCGTCCGCTCAAACCGGCTCGGTTTTCTGCGCGGCGCGCTGCGGAATCAGCGCGACGCTGACGACGATAAACGCAAGCAGGATCAGCGAAGCGTACAGCCGGCTGACATGCAGGCCGCCCTGCGCGACGGGCTTGTCGAGAAAATCGCCGAGCGTCGCGCCGAGCGGCCGCGTCAGGATGAAAGCGGCCCAGAAGAGCGCCGTGCGCGATATCGCCGTGCGGAAATAGAGCACCGCGACCACCACCAGACCCGCCCCGAAGATCAGCGCGCCATATTCGTAGCCGAGCCCGAGGCCGCCGCGATCGTCGCCGGCCAGCCAGTCGCCGAGCGCCGTGCCGAGCGTCTGCGAAAGCAGGATCGTGATCCAGTAGAACCATTCGGCCTTGGGCGTCGTGATGCTTTGAACGGAGACGTCGCCTTCGGTTCGATACCAGATCGCAAGGCTCGCGACGAGGAGCACCAGAATGATCGCGACGCCGCCGGGATAGCCGACACCGAGCGATCGATCGGCGAAATCAGCCATCGTCGTGCCGAGCGTCGTCGTGGCGACAATGGTCGCCCAATAGAGGAACGGTCGGAACTGATCGGCCTTGATCTGCCCGGAGACGAGCACGATGAAGAACAACGTGAAGATCGCCGAGCCGATCAGATAGCCGAGGTTCAATGACATCGTCACCCAGTCACCGCCCGTCTCGCCGAGCGTCGTGGCGGCGATCTTGATGACCCAGAAGCCCAGGGTAATCTGAGGGACTTTGCTTAGGGCATATTCGGTTGCGGTATGGGCGTCTTTGGTCATGTCGAATTCCTGTGAGTGGCGATCGGTGGTCAATCACGCTTGCGGCGATCAAAAAAAGAGTGCCACAGAGCATAGCGAGCCGAACCTTATGAGCGGCTTAAGCGCGTAGTGGCTTTGTAATGCGTTGCGCCTTTTGACGAATCGCCCGGGAACGCCCGCTCTTGCAAACGTTTTGCTGCAACGCACCCTCGGGTTTGCCCGGTTGCCGCCGACGAACGGGAAGCCTAGCCTTCGTAATGATCCGGTAAGCAGATAATGTTTGATCGACCGGTATCGCGACGGCGGCCCGCGTGAGGGCGCTGACGACGACCGAAGTGACTGTTTGGGGGCTCAAATGGCAGCGCACAAACCGCTTTACAGATCACTTTATTTTCAGGTGATCGTCGCGATCATCGCCGGCGTTCTGCTCGGATTTTTTGCGCCGCACACCGCAGAAACGATGAAGCCGCTCGGCGACGCGTTCATCAAGCTCATCAAGATGATCATCGCCCCGATCATCTTCTGCACGGTCGTGGTAGGCATTGCCGGCATGGAGGACATGAAGAAGGTCGGCAAGACCGGTGGGCTTGCGCTGCTCTATTTTGAAATCGTCAGCGGCATCGCGCTCGTGGTGGGACTCGTGATCGTCAACCTGGTGCAGCCGGGCGCCGGCATGAACGTCGATCCTTCGACGCTCGACGCCAAGGCGGTCGCCACCGTCACCAGCGGTCGCAAGATGGAGAGCACGACCGAGTTCCTGATGAACATCATCCCCTCGACCGTCGTCGACGCGTTCGCCAAGGGCGAGATACTTCAGGTCCTGCTGTTCGCGCTGATGTTCGGCTTCGCGTTGCACAGGTTCGGCGGCCGGGGCACGCTCGTATTCGACTTCGTCGAGAAGATCTCGCATGTCTTCTTCGGCATCGTCGGCATCATCATGAAAGTGGCGCCGATCGGCGCGTTCGGCGCGATGGCCTTCACGATCGGCAAGTACGGCATCGGCAGCATGCTCTCGCTCGGCAAGCTGATGCTGACGTTTTATGCCACCTGCCTGCTGTTCATCTTCGTCGTGCTCGGACTGATAGCGCGGTTTCACGGCTTCAGCGTGCTCAAACTGATCAAGTATCTCAAGGAAGAACTGTTCATCGTGCTGGGCACGTCGTCATCGGAGGCGGCTTTGCCTCGCGTGATGGTCAAGCTCGAGAATCTCGGCGCGAAAAAATCGGTGGTCGGGCTCGTGATTCCCACGGGCTATTCGTTCAACCTCGACGGCACGTCGATCTACCTCACGCTCGCGGCCATCTTCATCGCGCAGGCGACCAACACACCACTCGACCTCACGCATCAGCTCACGCTGCTGGCCGTGTTGCTGTTGACGTCCAAAGGCGCCGCCGGCGTGACGGGCAGCGGGTTCATCGTGCTTGCGGCAACGCTCGCCGCGGTCGGACACGTACCCGTCGCAGGACTCGCGCTGATTCTCGGCATCGACCGGTTCATGTCGGAGGCGCGCGCGCTGACGAATTTCATCGGCAACGCGGTGGCGACGCTCGTGGTCGCCAAGTGGACCCGCGAACTCGACGAAGACAGGATGCGCAGAGTCCTCGACAACGAAACGCCCGAAGAAGCCGACGAGCCCGAAAAAGTCTTCGACCGGACCGACGAGGTGATGCCCGTCGCGGCATCGGGACCGCGATCAGATCACGTCTGATCAGCCCGCCAGCAAGCCGCGTTTGCGCAACATCGATTCGGCGCGCGGATCACGGCCGCGAAACGCGCGGTACGCGGCGCGTTGCTCGCGGCTGTCGCCCGCGCTGTACACCTGGCGTTGCAGCCTGTCCGCGAGCGCGGGATCGAACGCGTTGCCGGCTTCCTCGAATGCATCGAATGCATCGGCTTCGAGCACTTCCGCCCACATGTACACGTAGTATCCGGCCGCATAGTAGCTGCCGCTGAAGATGTGCCCGAAGTGCGGCAAGCGATGACGCATGCCCACTTCGCGCGGCACGCCGATACGCTCGCGCTCCTCGGCTTCGAACCGCGCGATATCGATACCGTCAGCGTCCTTCTGCGAATGGAGCGCCATGTCGATCAGCGCCGACGATGTGTACGCGACCGTATCGAACCCCTGATTGAAAGTCTGCGCAGCCCTGATGCGCTCGATCAGCACAGCGGGAATCGGCTCACCGGTCGTCACATGCCGCGCATGCTTCGCGAGCACTTCCGGCACGGTGGCCCAGTGCTCCATCAACTGCGACGGCAACTCGACATAATCGCGCGGCACGTTCGTGCCCGACAACCGGCCATACGTGACATCCGACAGCAAGCCGTGCAGGCCGTGGCCGAATTCGTGGAACAGCGTGCGGACGTCGTCGAAACCGAGCAGCGTCGGGCCGTTTTCGACGCGTGAGAAGTTGGTGTTGTTCACCACGATCGGCTCGACCTTGCCGCCGCCGGCATCGCGCTTCTGCCTGCGGTAGATGCTCATCCACGCGCCGCCCTGCTTGTTCGGCCGCGCGTAGTTGTCGCCGATGAAAACGCCCACGCGCTCCCCTCCCCGGCGCACTTCCCACAGTCGCACGTCCGGGTGATACAACGGCACGCCTCGCTGCTCGACGAACTCCAGACCGAACAACCGGCCCGCGCAATCGAACATCGCGTTCTGCATTGCATCGAGGCTGAAGTACGGCTTCACTTGCGCATCGTCGAGGGCGAAGCGATCCGCACGTACTTTCTCGGCGAGGTGATACCAGTCCCACGGCTCGATGTCGGTCGGCTCGCCGAGTGCGGAGGCTTGCGCGGCAAGCGCTTTCAATTCTTCTTCGACGCTCGCCTTCGCCGGTTCCCACACCTGTGCAAGCAACCCATGAACGGCGGCGGCACTTCCCGCCATGCGATCGGCCAGGGCGTAGTCGGCGTAGTGGTCGTAGCCGAGCAGGCGAGCCTGCTGTTGCCGCAGCGCCAGAATTTCGCGCGCCAGCGGACGGTTGTCGCGCGCCGCTGTTTCTC
Source organism: Caballeronia humi (assembly GCF_001544475.1). Classification (GTDB taxonomy): domain Bacteria; phylum Pseudomonadota; class Gammaproteobacteria; order Burkholderiales; family Burkholderiaceae; genus Caballeronia; species Caballeronia humi. Next base: position 68,434 of record NZ_FCNW02000008.1, read on the forward strand.
CGCGACTCGTCCACGCGCGCCACGCCGCTTCGCGCAGATCGCGGCGCGACGACCAGGTGAGGAACGGCTGCACCAGCGACCGTGCGAGCGTGATGACGTAGCCGTCCACGCCGCGTTCGTGTGCGGCGCCGCGCGCGGCCTGACGCAGGAATTCGGGCAGACCGGCGAGGTCGGCTTCGGAAGAAAGGCGCAACTGGTAGGCGGCTTCGTCGGCGAGGACGTTCTGCGCGAATTGCGTCTGGCGATCGGCGAGCCGCGTCGCGATGGCCGCAAAGCGCTCTCGATCGGCGCCGTGCAGCGTGGCGCCCGCGCGCACGAAATCGGTATGCAGGCGTTGCAGCAGACGCTGCTGCTCTTCGCTCAAACCGAGCGTGTCGGCTTGCTGGTGAATCGTATCGAGCCTTGCGAAGAAACCGGCGTGCAGCGTGACCCTGCTGTCGTGCGCGGCGAGCAGCGGCGCCATTTCACGCTCGACCGCTTGCAACGCAGGCGGCGCTTCCGACGAGCACAGGTTCTCGAACGTCAACCGCACGCGATCAAGCGTTGCGCCTGCTGCGTCGAACGCGGCGACGGTGTTGTCGAACGTGGGCGCGGAGGGGTTGTCGGCGAGTGCATCGATTTCATTCAGATGCTGCTTGAAAGCCTCCGCGAAGGCAGGAGCGAATTGCTCCGCACGAATCTCGTCGAAGGGCGGCAACGCTTGCCAGCCTCGCAGCAGCGGATTGCTATGGCCTGTCATGTCGGTGTGCCTCTCACTTGCGCGATGCATCGATATGCGGTGCAAGCAGCGACAGATCGGCGGGGCTGAGTCGGTCGCTCGCGGTCTGCATCTGATGCCAGTAGGGATAAAGCAGCGGCGGCGCGCTGACCTTGTCGAGCCGCGCGCGCTGATCGGCAGACAGCTTCAAATCGGCCGCGCCGAGGTTGTCGCGCAATTGCGCCTCGTTGCGCCCGCCGATGACCACCGACGCCACCGCCGGCCGCCCAAGCGTCCACGCGAGCGCGACCTGAGCAGCCGACACGTTCTGCTCGCCCGCGATCTCGACGAGCGTATCGACGATCGACCACAACCTTTCGGCATCGCGGATCGGCGGCTCGGTCCAGCCGGCGAGCTGGCGCGTGCCTTCGGGCGTCGTGTCGCGCCGGTGCTTGCCGGACAGTAGCCCGCCCGCGAGCGGACTCCACACGAGGATGCCCAAGCCCTGGTCGAGCGCGATCGGCGCAAGCTCGTATTCGGCTTCGCGCGCTTCGAGCGTGTAGTGGATCTGCTGGCTCACGAAGCGCGGCAGTCGATCGCGCTCGCTGACGTGCAGCGCTTTCATCAGATGCCAGCCCGAGTAGTTCGAGCAGCCCACATAGCGGATCTTGCCCTGCCGCGTGAGCAAGTCGAGCGCTTCGAGCGTTTCTTCGAGCGGCGTGATGCCGTCCCATTCATGCACTTGATAGAGATCGATGACATCCGTCTTGAGGCGCTTGAGGCTCGCCTCGCAAGCGCGCACCAGATGATGACGGGAGAGGCCACGATCGTTCGGGCCGTCGCCCATCGGGAAGCGCGCTTTCGACGCGATCAGCACGCCGCCACGGCGCTTGCCGTCAAGCGCCTCGCCGACGATCTCCTCCGACGCGCCGTTCGAATAAACGTCGGCGGTATCGATCAGGTTGACGCCTGCGTCGATGCACATGTCGATCTGGCGGCGCGCGTCGTCAAGGCTGACGTCGCCGACGTAAGCGAACTTGCCCTTGCCGCCCATGGTCATCGTGCCGAGCGTGACAGTGGAGACCTTGAGGCCCGAGCGGCCGAGTTGTCGATATTCCATGATGGAGAAGCGTCCCGTGTGAGTGACTGAGATTCGAAGACCGTCGACCGGTCCCCGCCGATGCATCCAAGCCGACAGATTACGCGCTTGTTCGTAGCGAAGCAGAATCGCATCTGGGGAGGAGGACGATGCAGCGATTTCGATGTAGAGTTGCGTGCGCTGTTTCCTTACACGACGATGTGATCCATGAGCCTCGACGGCCAAAAACAGATACAGGGCAGCAGCCTGCGGGAAGACTTGTCCCTTTCAGCAATCACCGCCGGCCTGTTGGCCGTGCTGATCTCCTATGCGGGACCGCTCGCGATCCTGTTCGAAGCAGGGAGATCGGCTCACGCCAGCAACGCGACGGTTGCCTCGTGGGTATGGGGAATCTCGATCGGATCGGCTATTTGCGGCATCACGCTGAGCTGGTTGCTCAGGCAGCCGATCATCACCGCGTGGTCCGCGCCCGGCACGGCCCTGCTGGTCACGCTGTTTCCCGCGCTGCCGCTCAACGAAGCGATCGGCGCCTATATTACCGCCGGGCTGATCATTCTCGCGCTTGGCGCATCGGGCTACTTCGACCTCGTCATCAAGAAGATCCCGCCGGGCATCGCATCAGGGATGATGGCGGGCATCCTGTTCCAATTCACGACCGGCGTGTTCAAGGCAGTCTCCGTCGATCCCGCGCTCGCACTAGGCATGGTGGCCGCCTATGTGATCTTCCGGCGGCTGCTGCCGCGTTATGCGCTCATCGTCGTGCTGGTGCTTGGCAGTATCTTTGCCGTCGTGCACGGCACGGCACATTTCGAGTCGGTTAGTCTCCAGATTACGCGGCCCGAATTCATCGTTCCGCACTGGACCTTGCAATCGACTGTCAGTCTCGCGTTGCCTTTGGTTCTCGTCAGCCTGACTGGTCAATTCCTTCCGGGGCTGGCGATTCTAAGAGTGTCCGGCTATCAGACGCCCGCGCGTCCCGTCCTGATGATTACGGGCGCGGTATCGATGGTCGTCGCTCTGTTCGGCGGGATCACCGTGGTCATCGCCGCGATCACCGCGGCGCTCTGTACGGGCGCTGATGCACACCGCGATCCGAATAAACGCTACATCGCAGGCATCGCGAATGGCTTCTTTTACCTGCTCGGCGGCATCTTTGCGGGGACAGTCGTTTTGCTTTTTGCAGCGCTTCCCAAAGGCTTCGTTGCGGTGCTCGCCGGGCTCGCACTGCTCGGCGCGACGCTATCGAACCTGATCGCGCTCGTGCAGGATGAACAGCACCGGGAAGCGTCGTTCATTACTTTTGTCGCCACGGCATCGGGCATGAGCTTTCTTGGGCTCGGGTCCGCGTTCTGGGGCATCGTGATTGGGTCGTTGGCCCATCTCGTACTGGGAGCGGCGGATAGACGGAAGCGGGTATAGCTCCTGTCCACGCGCATCTCTCACGCACTCGCGATCAATGACGCTGCGCCAGCCGTGGTTATTCAACACACGCGGCGTCTAAGCCGCTTCGGTTATTAATGGATCAGCCGTCGCATGATCGTGCTGGGCGGAGCGTCGCTGATTGATCAACGAAACAGCGAGCACCGCGATCACCCCCGGCACCGCGATCGCGAGGAAGTTCTGCTGCAGCGGCAGCGCCATGCTGACGAGCACGCCGATCACGATAGGCGCGAGAATCGCCCCGCTGCGCCCGACGCCCGATGCCCAGCCGATACCCGTCGCCCGCACTGCCATCGGATAGAACTGGCCGGCGAATGCATAAGTCACGATCTGCGTCCCGATGGTCGATGCGCCCGCGAGCCCGACCAGCACGAAGAGCGCCCACGTCGGCACCTTGAAGCCGAGCAGGCTGATCGATACCGCCGCCAACGCGTACATCGCGATCAGCACGTACTTGATGTTGAAGCGATCGGCCATCCATCCGCCACCGATGGCACCGATCATCGCGCCGAAGTTCAACACCAGCACGAACGTCAGTGCCGAGCCGAGGCTGTGGCCGGCGCTTGCCATGAGTTTGGTCAACCACGAACTCAACGCATACACCATGAAGAGGCACATGAAGAACGCGATCCATAGCATGACCGTGCTGAAGCCACGGCCATCGGTGAACAGCTTGCCGATCGGCGGCGCACGCCGGGTGTCTTCGCCGGGCAGCGCGAAGCGGTCGCTTTCTTGCGGCTGGTAGCCGGGCTCGATGCGCGACACGATGCCCTTCAGCGTATCGATGCGTCCCGAGCGGATGAGGAACGGCATCGACTCGGGCATCCACTTGAGGATCGCCGGGACGAGCAGGATCGGCAGGCCGGCGGCGATGAACACCGACTGCCAGCCGAAGCGCTCGATCAGCCCTTTGCCGAGCAGCGCCGCGAGCATGCCGCCCACGGAATAGCCGCTGAACATCAGCGTGACCATCGTGCTGCGGATCTTGCGCGGCGAATATTCAGTCATCTGCGCGACAACGTTCGGCATCACCCCGCCAATACCCAGCCCCGCGAGAAAACGCGTGACGCTGAACATCACGGGGTCGCTCGTGAAACCTGCAGCCGCCGTGAATACGCTGAAGAGCACGATGCAAATGGCGATGGCGCGCTTGCGGCCGATTCGGTCCGCGATCGTTCCCAAGAATACGGCGCCGAACATCATGCCGAATAGCGCGGAGCTGACCATGAAGCCAGCGCTCGTCGGCTGGACGCCCATGTCCTTCATGATCGACGGCAACGCGATACCGGCAACAGCCAGATCGTAGCCGTCGAAGATGATGATCAGCGCGCACCAGAAAAGCACGATTGCGTGGAAGCCCTTGAAGCGGGCATCGTCCGCGAGTTTGTGAACATCGATTTGACGCATGCGATATCTCCTTCGCTGTCGGTCTGAAATGCTGGTGGGCGCCTGGTAGCACCTTGCTTTAGGGCACGACGAAGCGCTGAGCGCAAGGGCCAAAAAGCGCTCACGCTCACTCAAAGATTTGGAAAGGTTGCTTTGAACATCGGCTTTTGCTTGCGCCGCCAAGGAACGGCGCCAACCGATTTTTTTAAGATTGTCTTGCTTCGAAAACTGCAAGCGCGGCTGGCCGATTCTTCGATCGAGTCGAGCCTTCTCTCAGGCCAGAACAGCTAGATAACGAACATCAATGCGCCGCCGCAAGATTGCGATCGATCACATCGCCACTCGTGCGAATCGCGATGACCGCCAGCAGCGCCGCGACGAGCGGCACAGCCAGCGCCATATAGAACCCGCTTGGACCGCCAAGCGCGAGCACGCTGCCGCCTACTGCCGAGCCCGCGATCGCGCCGACGCGCCCCATGCCGATGGCCCAGCCTGTTGCGGTGGCACGCAGCGTCGTCGGATAGGCGCCGACCACGAGATAGTTGAGCGCGATCTGCTGACCGCCGATGCCAAGCCCCGCCGCGCCTGCCAGCACGAACACGAGGTCCCACGACGTACCCGCATAAGAGAGCCCGATCGCAATCGCGATGCCCAATGCGAGGAGCGCGATCAGCAGGCGCCGCGTGTTGATCCTGGGCAGAAGAATGGAAAGCGGAATCGCGCAGACGATGAAGACCGCGTTCACGACCACCGTTCCCATCGGCGCTTGCGCGGCGGGCAGACCTGCGGCCTTGAGGACCGTCGGCAGCCAGGAGAGCAGCATGAACCACGCGATCCAGTTGAAGAGATAGACACCCCAGATCGCGATCGTGTTGCGTGCGTTGCCATGCTTGAAGAGCGCCCCAACGCTTGCGCGCGACGCCGCCGCTTCCGGTGCCTTGAATACGATATCGGCGGGCAGCGTTGTGGGTATGATCCGGCTCAGCGTCTTGCGCACCGTCTGCATACCGTTCGTGCGTGAGCGGCTAACAAGGTAATTGAGCGATTCGGGCAGCGCGAAATAAAGCACGACGAGCAGCACGAGCGGCGCCGCGCCGCCGACGATGAACACGCCCTGCCATCCGATGACCGGCATCATGCGCGCCGCGAGCAGACCGCCCAGCATCGCGCCCGCGGGCAGGCCCAGCAGCACGCCCGTCATAATCGCGCCGCGATGCCGCGCAGGTCCGAATTCGGCGGCAAGCGCGAGCAGCACGGGCGTGCAGCCGCCCATGCCGAGCCCGGCAATGAAACGCAGGATCAGTATCTGGCTGGTGCTTCCGGCAAATGCGGTCAGCAGCGAGGCGACGCTAAAGAGCGCGACACCGCCGAGCAAAGCCGGGCGCCGTCCCGCGCGGTCGCCGAGGAGGCCGAGCGTCATCGCGCCGATCGTCATGCCGAGCGTGCCTGCGATCAAAATTGGCGCAAGGTCGCCGGGCCGAAGACCGAACGCCGCAACGATCGCGGGGCCGGTGTATGCAATCGCCTGGGTATCGAAACCGTCGAAAAGCGTCGTGGCGAAGCACAGGGCGAAGATCATCCATTGGTACGGGCGGATCGGCTCCCGGTCGATCAGCGACGATACGTCGAGTGCGGTACTCATTGTGTCTCCGTGCGTTTGACGCGTTGTTCTGGTTGGCTTGATGGATCACTGCCGGGCCAGAATAGGCGAGCCAAACACACGCCGTCCAATACTGATCGAGTCTCGCACCATACCCCAGAGGCATGGTGCGAGTTCAGCAGACGCTGACTTAACGCACGGCGCGCGCCAGCACGCCTTCGAGTTCGGGCAGATCGACCGGCTTGACGAGATGCGCGTCGAAACCGGCCGCCTGCGTGCGCGCGATGTCCTCATCGGAGCCGAGGCCCGTCATCGCCGCAATGATCACGCGCTCGCCGCATAGCGCACGCATCCGATGAATCACGTCGAAGCCGGTCATGCCGGGCATCGAGAGATCGAGCAGCACGACCTGCGGCGTGCGGCGCTCGAATTCCTCGAGCGCGCCGGGGCCGTCGTATGTTGCACGGGACGTGTGCCCGAGCATTTCGGCGAGCAGCGTCATGCTGTCGGCGGAATCCTTGTTGTCATCGACGACGAGCACGTCGAGCTGCTGGTTCTTCGCCATGTCCGCTGGCGGCGGCGCGATGGTTTCGCGCGATGGCGCCTGTGCGAGCGGCAGCCACAGGCTGAACGTGCTGCCCGTCCCCGCGCCGTTGCTGCGCGCTTCGACGTGTCCGCCATGCAACTCCGCGATGGCCCGCACGAGCGTGAGGCCGATGCCAAGCCCGCCCTCATCGGGATGCGCGCCCGGTGCATGCTCCTGCACGAAAAGATCGAAGACCCTGTCGAGCGCTTCGGCGGAAATGCCGCGACCGTTGTCGATGATCCGGATCACGAGCGCGTTCGCATGCGCCCCGGTCTGTAGCGAAATCGCCGAACCGACCGGACTGAACTTCGACGCATTGTTCAGCAGATTGTTGAGCGCCTGCACGAGCCGCGTCACGTCGCCCCGGATAAAGAGCGGTATGCCGGCGCCCTCCACGACAAGCCGCTGCTGCCGCTCGTCGACGAGCGGCTGGCTCGCCTCGACGCTCAGTTGCACGATATCCGCGACGTTGACGGTCTCGCTCGTCAGGCGAATCTTTCCCGAACTGATGCGGCCCGCGTCGAGCAAATCGTCGACGAGCTTTGTCAGATGCGCGAGCTGCCGATCGACGATCTGGCGGCTCCTCACGACGTTCGCATCGTCCGATGCCTGCACCTTGAGGATGCTCACCGCATTGCGTATCGGCGCGAGCGGGTTGCGCAACTCGTGCCCGAGGAGCGCGAGGAACTCGTTCATCCTGCGGCTCGACGCTTCCAGTTCCTCCAGCCTGCGCCGCGCGGTCATGTCGCGCGTGATCTTGACGAAGCCCTGCTGCCGCCCTTCGCCATCGCGCAGCGCCGTCATGATGACATGCGCCCAGAACGCCGAGCCGTCGCGCCGCACGCGCCAGCCCTCTTCTTCCACGCGGCCGCTCGCGGCCGCCTTGCGCAGCTCTTCGCCGGGCATGTCGCGGTTAAGGTCGTCGGGCGAATAGAACATCGCGATGTGCCGGCCGACCACTTCATCCGCCACGTATCCGAAGATCGCGCGGGCGCCGTCGTTCCACGACCGCACGAAGCCGTCGTGGTCCAGCATGTAGATCGCATAGTCGCTGACCGAATTGATCAGCGAGCGCAGGCGCTCATCGGCCTCGGTGGCGCGGCGGCGGTCCGTGATGTCGTGCACGAAGCAGGTGAACTGGCGCTGGCTCTCGAACCAGACCTCGCTGATCGTGAGTTCGGCCGGGAATTCGGAGCCGTCGCGGCGCAACGCGGGCAACTCGACGCGCTTGTTGATCATGCGCGCCTCGCCCGTCGCGAGATAGCGCGTGAGGCCCGCGCGATGCGCGTCGCGAAAGCGCTCGGGCACCAAGAGCGCCGCGAGTTCCTTGCCCACGGCGTCCTGCGCGCGCCAGCCGAACAGGTTCACCGCCGCGTTGTTCCAGTCGACGATCATGCCCGCCTCGTCCATCGAGACGAAGGCAACGTGCGCGTTTTCAAGCACGGTGCGCCGCCGCCTCAGCGCATCGGCGAGCTTCTTCTCGTACTCGATGCGCAGCGACGACTCGACCGTGAGATTCGCGCTGACGCTTTCATTCTGCCTCTGCAGCGCCTCGTTCTCGGAGGCGACCTCTTCCCGCGCGATCGTCACCGCGATGCAGGCGCAGAACGCGTCCAGAATGCCGACGTCGGTGGCCTTGAAGTAATCGACCTTGCGCGAAATCAGCTTGAGCACCGCGACCGATCGTCCTTCGCAGACCACCGGCGCCACGACCATCGATATCGCACCCACCGCTTCGCAAGCCGCGCGGTCTACGCGATGATCGGTGGACGTATCGCGGCAGATGAGCGCCTGTTGCCGCGTGATGCATAGCCCCGACAGGCTTCCGCTCGCCGCAAGCCGCGTGCCTATATGACGTGCTGCCTCGCCGCTCGCCGCGCGGTAGACGAGTTCCTCGCCGTCGATCCATTCGACGACAGCGGACGCGACGCCCGATACTTCCTTGAGCGTGTCGGTGACTTGCTGCAGATAAGGACCGAGTGGCAATTTGGAGTGCGCGAGACTCGCAAACGCCGAGAACCACCTCTGAAAGTGCGCCTGCCGGCTGCGCTCCGACTGCTTTTCCACTGGTGACGAAGCCTCGTATTGGAAGCGCATGGTCCGTTCCGTTGTTATTGATTGAACCGCACTGCATTTTGCCGCGAGCGCGATCCACCCCGCGCAATTGTTCTGGAGAGTGTGATTGAAACAGAATGCGCGCGCAAACGTTTGCGTTCATCGATTAGCGCGAATCATCGAATAATTTCATCTGGGAGATTTTTACCGCCAAGCAGGTAATTTAAACCGCATGATCAAGCTTGCCATAACATGACGTCATGGGGCCTCAAACAATTCCGGCGTTGTCGCCAGCATATTGACTCACTATATTTTTAGTGACGACGCTAAAGCGGAGACAAGACGGCGCGTCGTATCTTCGCATATCGTCGCCGTTGCCGCTTTGCTGCCGCTACGCCCAGGCTGCGCCAAAAAACAGCATTACATCGACGAACTTTTTTGCCCAACCGTCTCGAGGACAAAGTCGTGATAACAAAGCCATTGTTGCGCCCGCTTGCCGCCGCACTAATCTTGGGCATTGCGAGCCATGCGCCCGCGTTTGCCGCCGGCAAGATCACCTTCGTCTCGCAGGGCGGCACGTATCAGGAAGCGCAGACCAAGGCCATCCTCGACCCGGCTGCCAAGCAGTTGAACATCACGATCAACCAGGAAAGCATTCCGGACGCCTGGCCGCAAATCAAGGCGCAGGCCGCGACGGGCAAGCCCATTTGGGACGTCGTCGATACGCCGACGTCGAACTGTCTGCGCGGCGGCCGCGAAGGGCTGCTCGAAACGCTCGACTTTTCGAAGATCCCTAACGCGGCCGCGATGCCCGAGAAGTACCGCACGCCGTACTCGGTCGCGTACGAGTTCTATTCGACCGTCATCGGCTATAACAAGAAATCGCTCAAGAAAGTACCGCAAAGCTGGGCCGATTTCTGGAACGTCAAGGCGTTCCCCGGCACGCGCGCGTTGCGCAACGATCCGCAGACGGTGCTCGAAGCCGCGCTGCTCGCCGATGGCGTCTCGCGCGACAAGCTCTATCCGCTCGACGTCGATCGCGCGTTCAAGAAGCTGCAGCAGATCAAGCCGGACGTGACGGTGTGGTGGACGTCGGGCGGACAATCGGCGCAACTGCTGCACGACGGCGAAGTCGACATGACGATGATCTGGAACGGCCGCGCGAGCGCCGTGCGCAAGGACAATCCGGACGTCGACTTCACGTTCAACGACGGCATCCTGCAGAACACGCAGTTGTGCGTGCTCAAGAACGCGCCGAATCTGCCGGAGGCGATTCGCTTCGTCAATGCGGCTGTGTCGCCCGAACTGCAGGCGAACTTGCCGCTTTATATCGACTATGGTCCGGGTAATCCGGCGGCCTTCAAGACCGGCAAGATCGATCCCAAGCGTGCGAGCGAATTGCCGAGTTCGCCGGAGAATGCGGCGAAGCAGGCGTTGATGTCGGAGGATTGGTGGGCATCGGAAGCCGGTGTGCAGGCCAAGGCGCGGTGGCTCAAGTTCATGCAGTGAGCGGTCTTTGACCGACTATCTGATACTCGGCGGCGGCTCGGCCGGCTGCGTGCTGGCCGCGCGTCTTTCCGAAGATGCGGGCAAGACCGTATGCCTCGTCGAGGCCGGCCGCGACATCTCACAGGCGAACATGCCCGCCGCGGTGCGCAGCCGCTATCCGGGGCGTGCTTACCTCGATACATCGAACATCTGGAAGAGACTACAGGCGCGCATGAGCACGTCGTCTGCGGCACCAAGGCGCTATGAACAGGCGCGCCTGCTCGGCGGCGGCTCCGCGATCAACGCGCTGATGGCGAACCGCGGCGCTCCCGCCGACTACGACGAATGGGAAGCGCTCGGCGCCAAAGGCTGGAACTGGTCCGCGTGCCTGCCCTACTTCCGCAAGCTCGAAACCGATTGCGACTTCGGCGGCGAGTTGCACGGCACGAGCGGTCCGCTGCGCATCCAGCGCGCAGCGTGGGACCGCATCTCGCCGTTCGTGCGCGCGGTGCTCGGAACACTCGACGCGCGCGGCCACGTCCGCCGTGATGATCAGAACGGTCCGTGGGAAGATGGAACGTTCATCGGATCGATCGCGGTTAGCGATGCGGGCGAGCGCATCCCGACTTCTGTTTGCTATCTCGACGACACCGTGCGCAAGCGTGCCAACCTGACGATTCGCACGGGGCACGTTGTCGAGCGCGTGTTGTTCGAGGACAAGCGCGCGGTGGGCGCGAGTGTCATCGGCGGGAATGGCGAGCGTGAGGTGCTGCGCGCCGCGCGTGTGATCGTCTGCGCGGGCGCAATTCATAGTCCCGCGCTGCTCATGAGAAGCGGCATCGGTCCGGCTGATGATCTTGCCGCGCTTGGTATCGATGTGGTTGCCGATCGCGCCGGGGTCGGTGGCAATCTGATGGAGCATCCGTCGATCGCGGTGTCGGCGTTTCTGCCGCGCTCGGCTCGCACACCGTTTCCAGAGGAGCATCATGAACAGGCTATCGTGCGGTTTTCTTCGGGCGTGCCCGGGACGGTTTCGGGCGATATGCACGGTGCGATCCTATCGCGATCAGGGTGGCATTCGGTCGGTTATCGGCTGGGGACGATATTCTTTTGGGTCAACAAGTCGTACTCGCGCGGGCGCGTCAAGCTGACATCGACCGATCCTCACGATGAACCCGCCGTCAACTTCAACATGCTCTCGGATTCCCGAGATCTTGAGCGCCTGAAGCTTGCGTTGCGCTTCGGCGCCAAGACGCTTGGTGATCCGATGATGGCAGAGCATCGTGGGACGCTGTTTCCGTCGAGCTATTCGCCGCGTGTGGCAAGTGTCGCGGTGCCCGGCACCTGGAATGCTTTGCAGCGCGGAGCGCTTAGCGGCCTGCTCGATATTGCCGGGCCGTTGCGTGGTTGGCTCGTGCGGCGCGTTGTCACGCAAGGTGTGACGTTGCGCGACCTGCTTGCCGACGACAGCGCTTTGACGCACTTCGTGACGCGTTCCGTGGGCGGCACGTGGCATCCGGTGGGGACTTGCCGCATGGGTGCCGCTGATGATCCGCTCGCCGTTTGCGATGCGCGTGGGGCGGTGTATGGCGTCGAGGGGCTCCATGTCTGCGACGCATCGTTGATGCCATCGATCCCCTGTGCGAATACGAATGTGCCGACGGTTATGGTGGCTGAGAGGATCGGGGATCTGTTGCTGGCCGAGTGATGACGGCGCACGGGATGCGGTCGTTTAAGACCATTTAGCGCGCTTAGGCTTCCAAGGAATTGGCATTTTTAGCGTTCTATCGATCGCTAAGAAAATGATCTCCGTCGAAGCCCAGGCGCCCCAACGTCGCAACGCTAGCGCCCAAACCCTACTAAAGCCTTAACCTCCAAAAACGCCTCAAGCCCCCATTCCCCATACTCGCGTCCGTTCCCTGACTGCTTGTAACCGCCGAACGGCGCCCCTGCATCCCAGGACGGGTAATTCAAATACACGCTCCCGGCCCTAAGCCGAAATCCCACCCGCCGAGCCCGCTCCGAATCCCCCGACTGAACATAAGCCGCGAGCCCAAACGGACTATCGTTAGCGATGGCTACCGCTTCATCCTCATCGCGATAGGGCATGATCGCGAGCACAGGCCCGAAGATCTCGTCACGAGCGATCGTCATCGAAGGCTTCACGTCTGCAAAAACCGTGGGTCGCACGTAGTACCCGCGCTCAAGCCCCTGCGGCCGTCCCAAGCCACCCGCCACGACCCGCGCCCCTTCACCGATCCCGATCGCGATCAACCGCTGCACGCGCTCGAACTGCACATCGCTGACAACCGGCCCCATCGTCGTAGCAGCATCGTCGGCAGGCCCGACCCGATGCGCCTCGGCCGCCCGCCGCGCAATCTCGACCGCTTCATCATGCCGAGCTTCAGGCACGAGCATCCGCGTCGGCGCATTGCACGACTGGCCGCTGTTGCCAAAGCACGAGTTGACCCCCGCCGTCACCGCCGCTTCGAAATCGACGTCATCGAGCAGGATATTCGCCGACTTCCCGCCCAGCTCCTGATGCACGCGCTTGACCGTCGGCGCCGCCAGCTTGGCGACTTCGATACCCGCACGCGTCGAGCCAGTGAACGACACCATATCGACATCCGGGTGCGCCGCAAGCGCCGCACCGACAGTCGGCCCGTCGCCGTGCACGAGATTGAACACGCCAGCCGGCACGCCAGCCGCATCGAGAATCTCCGCGAACAGCACCGCATTGAGCGGCGAAACCTCGCTAGGCTTGAGCACCATCGTGCAACCCGCAGCAATCGCTGGCGCAGCCTTGCAGACGATCTGATTGATCGGCCAGTTCCACGGCGTGATCAGCGCGACGACTCCGACCGGTTCATGATTGACGAGCGTCGTGCCCTTCATGCGCTGCCATTCGAACGTTTCGCACGTGCGGATCAGTTCCTCCAGATGCCGCCTCCCGATGCCCGCCTGCCACGCATGCGCCATCGCTTTCGGCGCGCCGATCTCGCGCGAGATGATGTCGCCCATCTCGTCGTGCCGCGCGAGAAACGCATCGAGGATGCGTCGGATCAGCGCGAGACGCTCGGCGGGCGTCGTCATCGAGAACGAGGCGAACGCGCGTTTCGCGGCGGCGACAGCGCGATCGACGTCGGCAGGCGTGCCCATCGCGACTTCGGCGAACGCTTCCTCCGTACACGGATCGACGACGGGCAAGCGGGCCGTGCCGGACGGCTCGACCCACGCGCCATCGATATAAAACTTCAGTGCGTTATTCATGCAGCAGGTATCCAGAAAGAAGGTTCAGGCCCGCGCCGCCGAAGAGCGGCGGCTCACCACGACGATCATGACGAGGCACAGCGTCAGCGCAGTCAGCATCGTACTGATCGCGGCGATGGTCGGATCGATTTCGTCGCGCAGCGTGACGAACATGCGGCGCGTGAGCGTCTGGTTCGAACCGCCGGAGATGAACAACGCGACGACGGTTTCATCGAGCGCCTGGATGAACACGAACACCGCGCCCGAAATCACGCTTGCCTTGATCTGCGGCAGCGTCACCGTCATGAAGCTGCGAAAACGGTTCATGCCGAGACTGCGCGCGACCATCTCCTGCGTGCGGTCGAACGTGCGCAGATCGGCGCCGACGGAGATCAGCACATACGGCAGCCCGAGCATCGTATCCGCGACGATCAGCCCGCCGAGCGTATTCACGTATCCCGCCTGCGAATACACGAAGAACACGCCGACCGCGACGATGATGATCGGCACCATCAGCGGCAGCATCAGCAGCGTGCGCAGGTAGCGCATGATCCAGTGCGTGCCGTTCTGGATCGCGTACGCGGCGGCCACGCCGAGAGGCGTCGCGATCAGTGCGGCGCATACGGACGCGGTGAGCGTCGTGCGGGCGGCGTCGATCCACGCGGGGTTGTCGAAGAACGAGTGATACCAGCGCAGCGAGTACGCGGGGGGCGGGAACGTCATGAAGCGCGTATCGGAGAACGACAGCGGCACCACGATCAATATCGGCACCATCAGGAACACGAGGATCAGCGCGACCACGGCACCAAGCACGATCCGTCCGAACGAGAGCTTTTTCATTTCGCGCCCAGGGTCTTTTCGAGTGGCACAACGCGGCTCGCGGCATAGAAGATCGCGAACACGCAGATCAGCAGCACGACGCTCACCGCGCTCGCTGCGCCCCAACTGTTATAGATCTCGACGTTGCGACTCACCACCATCGACACCATGATCGACTTGCCGCCACCCATCAGCTCGGGCGTGATGTAGAAGCCAAGACACAGCACGAACACGAGCGTGACGCCCGCGAGCACGCCGCTCATCGAGAGCGGCAGGAACACGCGCAGGAACACATGCAGCGGCGAGCCGCCCAGGCTCGCACCGGCTTGCGAGAGATTCGGCGGGATCTTCTGCATCGCGGAGTAGAGCGGCAGGACCATGAACGGCAGAAGGATATGGACCATCGCGATGATCGTGCCGAACTGGTTGTACGCGAGTTGCACCGGCCGGTCGATCAGGCCGGACGCCAGCAGCGCTTTATTCACGAGACCGGTGCGCTGAAGCAGCACGAGCCACGCGTAAGTGCGCACGAGCACGCTCGTCCAGAACGGCAAAATCACCATGCCAAGGACGAGCGCGCTCAGTTTCGGCGGCAGCGAGGCCGCGAAGTACGCGACGGGATAACCGAGCAACAGCGTGACGACGGTCACGATGATGCTCAGCTTGAAGGTCAGCAGGAAGGTGTCGACGTAAGCGCCCGTGAACATGCGCCGATAGTTCTCGAACGTGAAGCCGTCGTGCCAGATCGATTGCCACGAGAGCCACACGAGCGGGACGAGCAGCAGCACGACGATCACGAGGAGCGCCGGCGTCATGAGAAGAAGCATCGTGCGATCCTCGCGGCGCTGATAGCGAACGGATGGATCGGACTGGGTTGCCTGCATCAGGGAGGGTCCTTGGAGAATCCGCTTGGCGGTCGTCATCATGCACCCACGGCGTCGAGGAACTGATACCACGCCGCGACGAGTCTCACACCCGGCGCGCGCAGCGAATGAAACGGCACGGGCCGCAAACCGGGCGCCGCGAGCAGCGCCAGCTCGGGCGTCTCGCCGAGCGCGAGCGCCGCGGCGTGCTGACCCAGCAGGCTCGCCATCGCGACCCCCGCTCCGTTATACCCCAGACAAAACGTCGTGGCATCATCGCTTCTGCCGACATGCGGCAGCGAATTGAACGTCATGCCCACGTAACCCGACCAGCGATACTCCACGCGCACGCCGGCCAGCTCCGGAAAGAGGCCGACCATCGCGCGTTGCAGCGCATCGAAGCCGGTCATCTGGCCTTCCTTGCCGAACGCGTCGCGGCCGCCGAAGAGCATGCGGCCATCGGCCTTGCGGAACCACTTCATCATGCGCCGCGTTTCGGTGTAACTGCGGTTTTCCACCATCAGGCGCGCATCGAGTTCGGCGGGCAGGCGCTCGGTCGCGATCATCGCGCTGCGAAACGGCACGAGTTCACGCTGATATTTCGATGTCGCCGAGGTCAGGTCCGAATACGCATTCGTCGCGACGATCACCTGCTTCGCGCGCACCGTGCCGCCCGGCGTGCGCAGCGTGACGCGCGTGTCGCCAGCGGCGCGGCGCATTTCCAGAACGGGCGTCGATTCGTAGATCGGCACGCCGCGCGCCGCGATGCCGCGCGCGAGTCCGCGCACGTATTCGAGCGGCAGGATCGTGCCGGCATCCGCACTCAGCACGCCGCCGACAAAGCCCTTCGACCCCGTCTCGCGCGTCACGTCCTCGCGCGAGAGCACGGTCATCGACGTATCGCCGAGCGCCTGGCGGACCCAGTCGGCTTCGGCACAGATTGAGGCAAGCGCACGCTCCGTGTGCGCGCAACGCAGGCTGCCCGTGTGCTCGAAGCGCGCGCGCTCCAGCTTGAATTCATCGACGAACGATTCGACGACGCGCACGCCATCGTGCGCGAGCCTGTGCATGCGTTTCGCCGTCTCGATGCCGTGCAGCTTGTCGATCGTCGGAAACGACAGCCTGAACTTCGACGACACCACCCCGCCATTGCGTCCGCTCGCGCCCCATCCGACAGGGTTCGCGTCGAGCACCACGCACTCGACGCCGCGCTTTTGCAGCGCATACGCGGCGGCGAGTCCCGAATAACCCGCGCCGATCACCGCGACCTCGACATCGATGTCACGCTCGAGCGGCGCGCCTTCGGGCGCGGGACCGGCCAGCGCCCGCCAGAGCGAATCGGGCTGCGGCCTCGAAGGTGTCGTCGGCGCGAGCATGCGTTCAGGCCGCGCGGGCTTCGGCTTCGACGGCGTCCGCGAGCGCGGCGAGCGTCGGGAACGTGAAGGTCGGCGTCGTGACGGCTTCGGGCACCGGCGTCGCGCCGAAGCCCTTCAGACCCTGGCGGCGCTCGATCCAGCACGTCGAATAACCGAGTTCGGTCGCGATGCCGATATCGTGATACTGGCTCTGCGCCGTATGCAGGATCTCGCCGAACTTGAATCCGAACGCTGCCTGACGGCCGCGGTTGTATGCGAAGAATTGCGGGTCGGGCTTGGCGACGCCGGTTTCATCGGCGCAGACGGAGTCGTCGAACGGATCGCCGAGCGTGTGCGCATACGCCGACAGCGCGACGCGATCCGCGTTCGTCATCGCGACCAGTCGATAGTGCTTGCGCAGGCGCTTCAACGCCGCGACCGAATCCTCGAACGCGGGCCATTCGAGCACGTCGCGCTGGAAGGCGGCGGCCGATTGCGGATCGTCGGGCAAGCCGAGTTCCTTTGCGAGCGATAGATACACATTCGCCATTTCATGGCTCGACCGGCCGGGATACGTCGCGCGGCCGCGCATGTACGGCTCGAAGATCTGGTCGTCGGTCAGGTCCTTCGCCGCCGGGCCGCCGAGGCGCCGCACCGAGGCGAGCACGCCCGCTTCGAAGTTGATCAGCGTGCCGACGACATCCAACGTCAGGACCTTGAAATCGGTGAGCTTCATGAAATCATCCTTGTGCAGTTTGCTTTGAATCGGGAGAAAGAACGCCCGCGCGCGGGCAGCGGAAAAATTCAGGCAGGCACGACGATCGTGTCCTGTGGATCGAGCGTGACGCTCATCTGCGCGCCCGGTTGAGGAATGCGCTGGCGCGCATCGTGGCTGCCGGGCTGGCGCAGGCTGATCGCGGTGCCATCGGCGAGCACGGCGAAAACGCGCAGACTCTCGCCCTGGTACAGCACCTCGGTGACGCGGCACGACAGGCGGTTCATGCCGTCGCGGGCTTCGCCGCTGTCGATCACGAGCTTCTCGGTCT
Organism: Caballeronia humi; assembly: GCF_001544475.1. Taxonomy (GTDB): domain Bacteria; phylum Pseudomonadota; class Gammaproteobacteria; order Burkholderiales; family Burkholderiaceae; genus Caballeronia; species Caballeronia humi. Next base: position 86,117 of record NZ_FCNW02000008.1, read on the forward strand.
GCACCGCGAGCAGCAGCTTGTCGCCGCGCGGCAGCGGGTGCGCCGTGCGCAGAACCGTGTCGCCGAGGCGCACGGCGTCGTCGCCGACACGCGTTACGTCGAGCAGCGTCGCCTCGCCGATGAAGCTCGCGACGAACGCATCGCACGGACGGTCGTATAAGCGCTCGGGCGTGTCGATCTGCACGAGGCGGCCGTTCTTCAGCACGGCGACGCGGTCGCTCATCGTGAGCGCCTCGCGCTGGTCGTGCGTCACATAGACGATGGTCGCGCCGAGCTTGCGATGCAGCCGGCGCAATTCGATCTGCATGGTTTCGCGCAGTTGCTTGTCGAGCGCGGAGAGCGGCTCGTCCATCAGGATCAGTTGCGGCTCGAAGACCATCGCGCGGGCGAGCGCCACGCGTTGCCGCTGGCCGCCCGACAACTGGCCGATGCCGCGATGCTCATAACCCGAGAGTTCGACCATCGCGAGCGCATCGGCGACTTTCTTCGCCCACGTCGATTTCGGCTGGCGCCGCGCGCGCAGCGGAAAGGCCACGTTCTCGCCGACGCTCATGTGCGGAAAGAGCGCGTAGTTCTGAAACACGATGCCGATGTCGCGCTTGTGCGGCGGCGCAAATGTAATGTCGCGATCGCCGACCCAGACCGCACCCGAACTCGGCTGCACGAAGCCGCCGAGAATCCCGAGCAGCGTCGTCTTGCCCGATCCGGAAGGCCCGAGGAGCGACACGAACTCGCCCGGCTCGATTTCGAGCGATACGTCGTCGAGCGCGACTACGGGGCCGTAGCGCTTCGCTGCCGATCGGATCGAAACCCCTGTTTTCGCTCGTGCGTCCATTGCGTTTTGTCTCGCTGGTAAGGCCTGCGTTGAAGAAAATATAGGCCGCCATGTTTTTGGCGGCAATTCCCAAATTGTTGGATCAGGCATAACATCAGGTCATGCCCAATCTCCGAAAGAAACTGCCGAGCGCCAATGCGCTGTTCGTGTTCGAAGCGGCCGCGCGCTGCGGCAATTTCACGCGCGCCGCACAGGAACTGTATGTCAGCCAGCCCGCCGTGAGCCGCATGCTCGCCCGCATGGAAGACCATCTCGGCGTGCAATTGTTCGAGCGCGTGAGGGGCGGCATCGAATTGACGGAGAACGGGAAGATCCTTTATCGCAAGATTTCGGAGGGGTTCAACGGCATCGAGGGCGCGATCCGCGAGATCGAGGCGCGTGCGACGGGCGTCGAGTCGGTGACGCTCTCGGTGTCGACGGCGTTCACGACGCACTGGCTGATGCCGCGCATGAGCCGGCTGAACGGCGCATTCCCGACTGTCGATTTGCGGTTTCAGTTGATTTCAGGGCGCATCGGCGGGCCACTCGTCGACGTCGATCTCGGCATGCGCTTCATGCGCGAGGACGAAATCGGCGAGAACAGCGTGCTCGTGATGCCCGAAACGCTGCTGCCCGTGTGTAATCAGCGCTATCACGAGACGGCGGGCACGGAGGCGGCCCGCGAACACGGCGACACGGTAATCGTGATGGACGACGGCGAGCGCGGCTGGCACGACCGCTTTTCCGCTTTCGCCGCACACGGAAGGCATGCGGCAAGCATGCTGAGCTTCAATGATTACGCGATCGTGGTGCAAGCGGCGCTGCTCGGGCAGGGCATCGCGCTCGGGTGGCTGAACGTGGTCTCGCACTGGCTGTCGGAGCGGGCGCTCGTGGCCGCGGAAGAGGAAATCGTAGTGACGAACCGGCGCTGCTGCCTCGTGTGGCCGGAGAACCGGCCGCTACGGCCGATCGTCGCCGATGTGCGCGACTGGATCATCGAAGAGACGCGCGCGGATATGCGCACGGTGGATCGGGCGTATCCTGCGCTCGGCTTGCGTGAAGCGCTGGGAGACGCGGGGCTCGTGCTGGGGTGAGCGTTTCAGCCGGCCTTCACCGATCGCGCGCTCTGCAAAAACGAACTCGGGGTCATCCCGCAAAAGCGCTTGAAATGCCGCGCGAAATGGCTTTGGTCAAAAAAACCGACTTCCGCCGCGACGACCGAACCCGGCACGCCCGCGAGCAGCAGCGTCTGCGCGCGCCGGATGCGCACGCCGCACAGATACCGGTACGGCGACAACCCGACCTGCTGCCTGAACACGGTCGCAAAGCGCGAGACGGACAGCGCCGAAAGCTCCGCAAGCTGCGCGAGGCGCACGGGTTCGTCGAAATGCGCTTCGATGAACGCGAGCGCGTCATCCAGCGCGGCCGCTGATTTCGCGGGCATCATGTCGAAAGCACCGGAGTCTGCGGCGCGGCGGCGAAGCGCCTGATGGAGAACGGATCGAGCGGGATCGGCGTGCGGCCGGTATCGGCGAGTTCGGCGAGCGTCTCGCCCACACCCGGTCCGATCTGGAATCCCGACCCGCTGAAACCGAACGCGTAGAACAAGCCATCGACTTTCGAACTCGGGCCGATCACCGGTTCCGAATCCGGCAGATAGCTCTCGACGCCGCTCCACACGCGAATCACATTGAGCGGCGCGAGCGACGGTACGAGCCGCCGGAACTGCGCGATCTGGCCGACGGTATTGCGCGGCACAACCGACGCGCGACGCGTGACGGCATCGGCGGGACCGGCCGGGCCGCCGCCGAGGATGATGTTGCCGCGCGGAATCTGGCGGAAGTACACGCTCTCCTCCTTGACCGACGTGTACACGCCCATCGACGACTTGAACACATACGGCACCGGCTCCGTCACGGCCATCTGCGGTCCGCGCGCTTCAAGCGGCACCGGCTCGCCGAACTGCTGCGTGAGCGCGCTCGCCCACGCGCCCGCGCAGATCACAAGCTGCGCCGCGCGATACACGTCGCCCGCCGCGCTCTCGACGCGAAAGCCACCGCCGTCCTTCTCGACGCGCACGATCTCCGTGTTCTCGACGATCCGCGCGCCCAGCCGCGCCGCCGCGCGCGCGAACGCGGGGGAGGCGAGACGCGGGTTCGCGTGACCGTCGAACGGGGAGATCGAGGCGGCCAGCACCTCGCGTCCGAGGAAAGGAAAGCGCTCGAACATCGCCGCGCCGTGCAGGACTTCGAGGTCGAGACCGTAGGCGCGGGCGTCGGCGGCGTAGCGGTCGAAATACTCGGCGTCGTGTTCGTGATAGCAAACGCGCGTGTGGCCGGAGGCCAGAAACTCGACGTCCTCGTGCAGCAGTTCCTTCGAACGGCGCCACGTTTCAAGCGCGCGGTTCGCCATCGCGAGTTGCGGCAATGCGCGCCCTTGCCGGCGGATGCCGCCGAAGTTGACGCCGCTCGCCTGCTGGCCCGTGAGGCCGCGTTCGAGCAGGATCACCGAACGCTCGCGACGCCGCAGGAAGAACGCCGTCGACGTGCCCATGATGCCGCCGCCGATTACGATCACGTCGGCTTGCTCGCTCATTGCGTGTTCTCCACTTCTTGCTCCAGCGCCATCGGCAAAGGCTTGACGGGCGCCTGTCCGCGCAATCGTCCGACCGATGCCAGCGGCACGCGCGCTTCCGCCGCGATCACTTCGGCGCCCGCATGCGTGCAGAATCGCCCTTGGCAACGCCCCATGCCGACGCGTGAAAATGCCTTCGCACGATTCGCTTCCTGTGCGCCCGTTTCGCGCACGACGCGTCGCAACTCGCCCGCCGTGATCGCTTCGCAGCGGCAGACGATCGTTTCGTCCGGCAACGCGGAAGCAAAGCGCGCGGGCCACGGAAACGCCGCGCGCAAACCTGCGGCGAAGCGTGTGAAGCGTGCGAGTTCGGCGCGCAAGCCTTCCGCGCCTTCGGTTTTCACACCTGCGTCATTCAGTGCAGCCAGCGCCGCCAGCCGTCCGGAGCACTCGGCGGCATCGGCGCCGCGCACGCGCGCGCCGTCGCCTGCCAGATAGACACCCCTCACCGTGCTGCGGCCGTCTTCGTCGATATGCGGGAGCCATTGCTGCGCGTCGTCATCGAAGCGGAATTCGCAGCCGGCGAGATCCGCGAGCTGCGTCTCGGGGCGCAAGTGATAGCCGAGCGCGACGGCATCGCACGCGACTTCGAGCTTCGTGCCGCTGGTCAGCCCGACCTGAACGCCCGTCACGCCGTTCTCCGCCGAGCCCATGATTTGCGAAGGTGTCACGCCACGATGAATCGGCACACGCGCCTTCTTCAACACGCCGATCAGCGCGACGCCCTTTCTCAAGGCCGCCGGTATCGCAAGCAATCCCGGCAGCGCGCGCAGACGCTGCATCGCAGTCGATGTATCGAGCACCGCCGCGACCGTCGCGCCCGCCTTCACGTACTGCGCGGCGAGGAGGTACAGCAGCGGCCCGGTGCCCATCAGCACCGTGCGCGCGCCGATCGCGCAGCCCTGCGACTTAAGCGCGACCTGCGCGCCGCCGAGGCTGTACGTCCCCGCCAGATGCCAGCCGGGCACGGGCATCAGCCGGTCGGTCGCGCCGCTGCAAATGATCAGCGCATCGAAAGCCAGTTCGCGATACCGCGTGCCGCTCACGAGATGTACGCTCTTCGGTCCGATGTTCCAGACGAGCGTCTCGGGCAGATAGTCGATACGACTCTTGAGGGCGTCGAAGTCGCGATGCAGCGACGCCGCGCGCTTCGCCTCCGTGCCATAGAGCGCCTCATAGGAACGCGAAAACCCTTCCGGCTGCCGTCGATAGATCTGCCCGCCGTCGCGCCGTCCCTCATCGATGACGGTCGGCCGCAGCCCTGCCTCGACCAGCGCCTGCGCGGCGCGCACGCCCGCCGGTCCGCTGCCTATCACGATTACGCGCGCGGCCATACGCCCTCCCCGGCCGTCGCGAGTCTTGTCACGATCGACATGCCGGGCGCGGCAGGCGTCGTGCAGGCGCGCACACGCGTGCCGTCTGCCGTCCAGACCCAGCAGTCCTGGCAGGCGCCCATCAAACAGAAGCCCGCTCGGCGTCCATCGCCGAATTCGGAATCGCGTAACGCGTTCTGCGACGTCAACAACGCGACCATCAGCGTGTCCCCTTCGGCAGCTTCCGCGCGCGCGCCGTCGATGGTGATCGCGAACGTCCTGCGCCCTTTTTCCGCGACGCGTACGAAACGTCCACTCATGCGGCCACCGTATCGACGGTCTGCATCCGGTTCAGCTCCTCGATCGAGTGATGGCACAGAATTTCGGCGCCCGAAGGCAGCTTCCTGAGCGACGGCGGCGTGACGTTGCATCGTCCGTCGATGCGCACCGGACAGCGCGCCCGGAAGCTGCACAACTCGGCGACGTCGTGACTTTCGCCCATCGCCGGGAGCGCCGTGCTCGCGATCAGGCGACGCGCGTCGAGCCAGCCCGGCTGCAACGCGGGCACCGAATCGACGAGCAGGCCCGTGTACGGGTGATACGGCGGCGCGGCGAGCACGTCGCGCTGGCCCGCTTCGACGCGCTGTCCCGCGTACAGCACGATCACTTCATCGCAAATCGCGCGCACGGTGGAAATGTCGTGGCTGATGAACATGTAAGACACGCCCAGCTCGCGCCGCAGCTCCGCGAGCAATTCGAGGATCGCCGCGCCGACGACCGTATCAAGCGCGGAGGTCACTTCGTCGCAAAGAATGAGCGCGGGATCGGCGGCGAGGGCGCGCGCGAGATTCACGCGCTGCTTCTGCCCGCCCGACAACCCGCCCGGCTGGCGTTTCGCAATCGATGCGGGCAGCTTCACGAGATCGAGCAGTTCGAGCATGCGCTTTTGCGCGGCGGCGCCCGTCAGGCCGTGATAAAAATTCATCGGCCGCGCGAGAATATCGGCGATCGTGCGGCTCGGGTTCAGCGCGGTATCGGCGTTCTGGAAGACGATCTGGATGCGCCGGTATTGATCGAGCGTGCGCTTGCTCAACTGCGCTGGCAGCGGCTTGCCGTCGAGCAGCACCTCGCCGCGCGCCCGGTCGACGAGACCCGCCACCACGCGCGCCAGCGTCGTCTTCCCCGAACCGGATTCGCCGATCACGCCGAGCGTGCTGCCGCGCGGGATGCGCAGGCTTACATCGTCGAGCACGCGCACGGCGGGCACGCCGTTGCGATCGATGCGTCCATAGCCCGCGCTTAAGCCGCGGATTTCGAGAAGCGGCGGCGCCGCTTCCTGCGCAACCGGCGCGAGTTCCGGCTCCGGACGGCGCGTCGCGGCGAGCAATTGCTGCGTGTACGCATCGACGGGCGCATCGAGCACCTGCGCCGTCGCGCCGTTCTCGCGCACCGTCCCGCCGTTCAACACGACGATGCGGTCCGCCATCTGCGCGACCACTGCGAGATCGTGCGACACGTACACCGCCGTCGTGCCCAGTTCGCGAATAACCTTCTTGAACGCGGCCAGCACTTCGATCTGCGTGGTGACGTCGAGCGCGGTCGTCGGCTCGTCGAACACGACGACGGCCGGGTCCGTAATCAGCGCCATCGCCGCCATCAGGCGCTGCAACTGCCCGCCTGACACCTGGTGCGGATAGCGCGCGCCGATCGTCTCCGGCGCGGGCAACGCGAGCGAGCGGAACAGCGCAATCGCTTTCTCGCGCGCGGCGGCGGGCGACATCAGCTTGTGCAGGAGCGCGGGCTCGGTCACCTGGTCCATGATCGTGCGCGCCGGGTTGAAACCGGCCGACGCGCTCTGCGCCACGTAAGCGACGGTGCGCGCGCGCAACGCGCGGCGTCCGCGCTGATCGAGTGCGAGCACGTCCACGTCGCCGATCCGCACCGAGCCGCCCGCGATCGAGCATCCCGAGCGCGCGTGGCCGAGGAGCGAGAGCGCGATCGTCGTCTTGCCCGAACCCGACTCGCCGATCAGCGCCAGCACTTCGCCCTTCTTCACCGAGAAATCGACGCCCTTCACGATTTCGATTACCGGATCGGGCGCGGCGCCCGCGACCACGCGCAGGCCCTTCACTTCGATCATATTCATTGCGCGGCTCCCTGCCCACGGCCGCCACGGCGACGCAGGTTGTCGATCAAGAGGTTCACGCCGATGGTCAGCGTGGCGATGGCGACGGCCGGCATCAGCACGGCGGGCGCGCCTTCGGACAATCCGCCGATGTTCTCGCGCACGAGCGAGCCCCAGTCCGCGTTCGGCGGCTGCACGCCCAGGCCGAGGAACGACAGGCCGCTCAGCAGCAGTACGATGAAGACGAAGCGCAGGCCAAAGTCGGCGAGCATCGGATGGATCATGTTCGGCAGCACTTCGACGCGCGCGATATAGAACAAACCCTCGCCACGCGCCCGCGCCACCTGCACGTATTCGAGCGTCATCAGGTTGACGGCGAGCGAACGCGAGATGCGGAACGCGCCGGGGATATAGGCGAGCGCGGCGACCGCCGTGAGCATCGTGATCGACGATCCGAACGCCGCGATCACCACGAGCGCGAGCACCTTGCTCGGGATCGAGATGAGCGCGTCGAAGAGACGGCTCAGGATTTCATCGACCCAGCGGCCCGACACCGCCGCGAGCAGCCCGAAGAACGTTCCGATGCAACTCGCGAGCACGGCCGCCGCGAGCGCGAGCCCGACCGTGTAGCGCGTGCCGTAGAGAATGCGGCTCAGCATGTCGCGGCCAAGGTAGTCGGTGCCGAGCGGGTAGGCGGAACTGTACGACCCGAAGATGTCGATCGAAGTCAGCGCGCCGCCTTTGTACGGCGCGACCAGAGGCCCGATGAACGCGACGACGAGCCAGAACACGACGATCACGAGCCCGATCAGGCCGAGCACCGAAAAGCGATGAACGAGGCGCTTCAGGAGGCCGCGTTTCTCGACCGGCCGGATTTCGGGTAGCGGCTCTTGCAGCGCGGGCGAGACGTGCTGCGCGTCGTTATCGGACACGGCGTATAGCACGGTTGCGGCATGGGGTGTGGCGGGTCGGTTCATCGTTGACGCAGCCTCGGGTTGGAGACGATTTGGCACAGGTCGGCGATCAGCACGAGCGCGAGATACGCCACGCAGAACACCATCACGCAGCCCTGCACGAGCGGCATATCGCGGTTGGTGACGGCATCGACCATCAGGCTCGCGAGCCCCGGATAGTTGAAAATCGATTCGACGATCACGACGCCGCCGAACAGATACGACAGAGAAAGCGCGACGGCATTGGCAATCGGGCCGATGGTGTTGGGCAGCACGTGGCGCAGCACGACGCGCATCGGCGAGGCGCCTTTCAGGATCGCCATCTCCACGTACGACGCGTTCAGCTGATCCAGCACGGCGGCGCGCGTCATGCGCGCCATCTGCGCGACGATCACGCAGCAGAGCGTCATCACGGGCATCGCGTAGATGCGCAAGAGCCCCCCGAACGACGACACCTCCGACAGATACGACAGCGCCGGCAGCCAGCGCAGCTTCACCGCGAAAATCAGCACGGCGATCGTCGCGATCAGGAACTCGGGCACGGCGACGGTAGAGAGCGTGAGCACGTTCAGCGTGCGATCGAGCAGCGAGCCGCGAAACATCGCCGACGAAATGCCGATCACGAGCGCAATCGGCACGGAGACGAGCGCGGTCAGTCCGGCGAGCACGAGCGAATTCGGCAGACGCGTGGCGATCAGTTCGCTGACGGGCAGATTGTTCGACAGCGACGTGCCGAAATTACCGCTCACGATATGAACGAGCCACTGGAAGTAGCGTTGCAGCGCGGGCTGGTCGAGCCCGAACTGATGGCGCAGCGCCGCGACGGCCTCGGGCGTGGCCGCCTGTCCGAGCGCCTGTTGCGCGGCGTCGCCGGGAAGCAGGCCGGTGATCGCGAACACGACCGCCGACACCAGCAGCAGCGTGAGCAGCGCGAGGCCGAGGCGCGCGGCGATGAGTCGTTGCGCGTGTGCTTTCATCGGAAACGCCTCCTGGGTTGAGACCGCGCGCCGCGAAAGCGCGGCGCGCGCTGTGACGAAAACGGCCTCAGGCTTCGAGCCAGACATTCTCCGCGAACGCGAAGCCCATCAGGCCCGCGAGCGGCACCGAGCCGAGACCCTTGAGCTTGCTCGTGTAGGCATCGAGCGAGCTCTGGAACAGCGGAATGCCGATGCCGCCCGACTGGTTCACGAGCACCTGCATGTCGCCGTAAATCTTCTTGCGCTTGGTGTCGTCCGGTTCGCCGCGAGCCGCGATCAGCATCTGGTCGAACTGCGGGCTCTTCCAGTTGGCTTCGTTCCACGGTGCGTCGGACTTGAAGAACTGCGTGAAGATCACGTCCGCGCTCGGGCGGCCGTTCACCGACCCGAAGCCGAGCGGATGCTTCATCCAGTGATTCGACCAGTAGCCGTCGGCGGGCACGCGCGTCACTTTCAGGTTGAGCCCCGCTTGCGGCGCGACCTGTTGCAGCAGCATCGCCATTTCGACCGAACCGTCCGCTGCGGGCGATGCCACGATCTCCACCGGCGCGCTGCCGAGCTTCGCCTTCTGGAAGTGGAACTTGGCCTTCTCCGGATCGAAGGCACGTTGCGGGAGGCCCGCCATGTAGTACTTGTTGGTCGGATCGATCGGCTGGTCGTTGCCGATCGCGCCGTAGCCGCGAAACACCGCGCGGCGGATCTGCTCGCGATCCATCAGGTACATCATGCCGCGGCGGAAATCGTCGCTGCCGGTGATGCCGCCTTCGTCGCGCACGATGAGGTCGGTGTACGTCCCGGTCTTCGTTTCCAGCACGCCGAACCCCGGCGTGCCCTTGATGCGCTCCGTCGAGCGCGCGCTCACCGCGTTGATCAGCTGCACGTCGCCGGAAAGCAGCGCGTTGACGCGCGCCGGTTCGTCGCCGATGCCGATCAGTTCGATCTCGTCAATATACGGCTTGCCCGGCTTCCAGTACTTCTCGTTCCTCACGCCAACCGTGCGCACGCCCGGCGAGAATTCCTTGACCTTGTACGGGCCCGTGCCGACCGCCGTCTTGAAGTCCTTCGTGCCGTCCTTGATGATGAGGAAGTGCGAGGTCGCGAGGATCACCGGCAGGTCGGCGTTCGCGCCTTCGAGCGTAATCGTCACTTCGTTCGGGCCGGTGGCCTTCACGTCCTTGATCTGGTCGGCGAGCGTCTTTGCCTTCGATGCCGTCGCCGGGTCCTTGTGGCGCATGATCGAATAGACGACGTCGGCGGGCGTGAGCGACTTGCCGTCATGGAACTGCACGCCGCTGCGCAGCTTCACGACCCACACGGTCGCGTCCTTCGTTTCAAGCGATTCCGCGAGACCCATGCGCGCGCCGAGATGCGAGTCGAGTTCGGTCAGGCCGTTGTAGAACATGTTGGCGCGGACGTAATCCGTGCCGAGCGCGCCCTTCGCGGGATCGAGCGTATCGGCGGCCGAGGCCGACTGCGTCGCCACGCGGATCTTGCCGCCCTGCTTCGGTTTCGCCTGCTGGGCGAAGGCACCGCCGCTCGCGGTGAGGAGGCCCGCGCCCGTCATCGACATCAGTCCGCCAGCGGCCATCGCACGCAGGACGTCGCGCCGCGAGGCGCCGCGTCGAGTCAACTCGTCGAGCCGGATGCCAGCGTTGGCGACTACGTCAAGCGATTTGTCCTTGGTCATGAAACTTCTCCGCGTGAGGGGTGCTATGGGTTTTATGTAATCTGTTTCTGTTTCAATAAAAGACGTCTTTGATGCGGTAGTACGTGCCGACGAGCGGGAGGAACCACGGCTTGCCCGTGTGCCCCGGAATCGCGGGCCAGTCGAATTCGCGCCACGGATTCGCGTCCGCGTTGCCGCCGATCACATCGGCCATCACCTGCCCCATGTGCGTCGCCATCTGCGTGCCGTGGCCGCTGTAACCCATCGAGAAATAGATGCCGTCGTGCTGGCCGGCGCGCGGCAGGCGGTCGGCGGTGATATCGACGAGACCGCCCCAGCAATAGTCGATGCGCGCATCGCTCAACGTCGGGAACATCGCCACGAGGTTCTCTTGCAGGATGCGGCCGCTTTTCGCATCGGAAGGCTGTTCCGATGCCGTGAAGCGTGCGCGGCCGCCTAAAAGAAGCCGCGAATCCGGTGTCACGCGGAAGTAGTTGTGCATCAGTCGGCTCGTCGTGTACGAGCGGCGCTGCGGCAACAGGCGCGCGAGTTCGGCGGCCGGCAGCGGCTCGGTCACGACGATGAACGAACCCACCGGCGCGAGCCTTCGCCGATACCAGCCGAACGGGCCATGCCGCGACGGGCCCGTCGCGACCAGTACTTGCTTGGCGCGCAGTTCGCCGCGCGCGGAGGCGATGCGGTACGCGCCGCTATCTTTTTCGATCGACGAAACCGATGCGTTTTCAAAAAGCCGCGCACCGTTGCGCGCCGCTGAATTGGCGAGGCCCACGGCGAACTTGCCCATATGCATCTGGCCGCCATGCTTCTGCAACAAGCCGCCGTAAAAGCTGTCCGACTGCACTTCGCTGCGAATCCGGTCGCGGCCGATGATGTCGATATCGGCATCGACTTCGCGGCGGATCAGTTCCGCCGTCTTTTCCAGGTGTTCGAGGTGATGCGGCTTCGCGGCGAGCTTGAGCTTGCCCGAAGCGAGATAGTCGCAATCGATCTGCTCGTCGCGAATCAGGCGCTCGACGGTTTCCACCGCCGATGCATATGCGCGATAACAGCCGCGCGCACGATCGGCGCCGAGTTGCGCATAGAGCGCCACGTAGTCTTGCGCCACACCCGTGTTGCACTGCCCGCCGTTGCGGCCCGACGCGCCGCCGCCCATGCGGCCCGCGTCGAGCACGGCCACCGACGCGCCGCGTTTCGCGAGCGCCAGCGCAGCGGACAGGCCGGTGAAGCCGCCGCCGATCACGGCGACATCGACTTGGCCTTCGACCGGTCCTTCGCTCACGAGCGAGCAGGTGGGCGCGGTGTCGAGCCAATAGGAATCGAGCTTCATCGGGTGTCCCTGAGCGTTGGCGTGGCGGGTCTTACAGGCCGAGCAGCGTCGCGAGGCCGGGGATGTCGTCGACTTCGTGGTAGTCGTAGTAAGGCGTCGACGGTTCGTGGCCGCGCTTGACGAACGCCTTATGCTTGATGCCCATGTCGTGCGCGGTCATCAGGTCGTAGCGCAGGCTCGACGACACGTGCAGCACGTCTTCCGGATTGCAGTTCAACTGGTCGAACATGTACTCGAAGCCCTGCATGCGCGGCTTGTACGACTGCGCCTGCTGCGCCGTGAAGACCTTGTGGAACGGCGCACCGAGCTTGTCGACGTTGCTCTGGATCTGATCATTCGACGCATTCGACAGAATCACCAGCTTGTACTTCTTTGCGAGACGCGACAAGCCTTCCGGTACGTCCGGATGCGGGCCCCAGGTCGGGACGGCGGTGTAATATTTTTCGGCTTCGGCTTCGTTGAACTCTACGCCCATGCGTTCGCAGGTGCGGCGCACCGAATTCACGATCACGTCGCGATACGGCTTCCATGCGCCGAGCACTTCGTCGCGGCGATAGCCCGAGAAGAACGCGACGAACTTCTCCAGCTCCGCGCCCTGCAGACGGTCGCCGTACATTTCGCGTGCCATGTCGGCCATGCGGAATTTGGTCAGCGTGCCGTAGCAGTCGAACGTGATGTACTTCGGCTCGAAATCGATCATGATGAAGGTCCTATCGTTGTTTTGAACCCGTCGTCGGGTTCAGTGGCGAAAACAGGAAAGCTCATTCCTGTGGAAGATTTAAACAGCGCAAAAAGCAGGGGTGTCGTTGATTCGGGGCCTGCAAAAACACAAACTGTGCGTTTTGAGGGGCCTCCACAGCAGAGTCTGCGGTGGCCCTTCAACGGCGCGCCGGGGCTTACGGACGCAGGTCGATCAGCACGCTCTTGAAGCGCAGATTCGCCTCGTAAGCCTGCCGTCCGAGGTCCTTGCCGATGCCCGAACGCTTGTAGCCGCCTGTCGGGATCATGAAATCGCTGGTTCTCCCGTAGCGGTTTACCCATACGTTGCCTGCCTCGATGCCGCGCACGAGACGCAGTGCCCGGCCGAGGTCGGCTGTATGCACGCCAGCCGCGAGGCCGTATTCGGGATGCTGCGCGAGTTCGAGCGCTTCTTCTTCGGTGTCGAAGGTTTGGAGCGTGAGAACCGGGCCGAACACTTCCTCGCGCACGGCTTCGGAGTGTTGCGTCACGTTCGAAAGAATCGTCGGGGTGTAGAAGGCGCCCGGCGTGCCGCCGTCGGCGCGCTCGCCGCCGAAGCGCAACTGCGCTCCGCTCGCGACCGTGCGCCCGACGATCGCTTCGATGCGCGCCGCCTGCGGCTCCGAGATGATCGGCGGCAGCGTCGTGCCGCTCGCCCAGGTGGCGCCGGGTTTGAGTTCGGCGAACACGCGCTGGATGCGCAGCGCCAGATCGTCCGCGATCGAGCGCTCGACGAGCAGCCGCGAGCCTGCGTTACACACCTGCCCCGCGTTGCCCGCAATCGCCCCGGCGATGCGGCGCGCGACGTCGTCCAGACGCGGGGCATCGGCGAAAACGAGTTGCGGGCTCTTGCCGCCCAGTTCGAGCGTGACAGGCTTCGTGCCGGTCTCGGCGCACGCGGCCATGATCGCGGCGCCCGTGCGCGTCGAGCCGGTGAAGGTCACCTTGCCGATGCGCGGGTGACGCACGAGCGCGTCGCCGGTCGTGCGGCCGTCGCCCTGCACCACATTGAAGATGCCCCTCGGCACGCCCGCCTCGATCGCGAGTTCCGCGAGCCGCAGGACTGAGAACGGCGTCATTTCCGACGGTTTCAGCACGACCGCGTTGCCCGCCGCGAGCGCCGGCGCGATCTTCCACGACGCCATCACCAGCGGAAAATTCCACGGAGCGATCGCGCCGATCACGCCGTACGGCTCGGCAATCGTCAGGCCGAGGTGATCGTGATCGGTCGACATCACTTCGCCGCCGAGCTTGTCGGCGAATTCCGCGTAGAAGCGGATGCCTTCTGCCGTGTACGGCACGTCCCAGGCGGCGGCATCGCGCACCGGGCGGGTCGAGCCGATCGCTTCCAGCGGCGCGAGCGTCTCGACATCCGCGGCGACGAGGTCCGCGAAACGGCGCAGGATGCGCGCCCTTTCACGCGGCGCCATGCGCGCCCAGCCGCTCGTGCGAAACGCCGTCCACGCGTTTTCCACCGCGCGATCGATCATCGCGGCATCGGCGACGGGCACCGACGCATACACCACGCCGTCCGACGGCCGCGCCACGTCGATGCGCACCGCGCCCTCGTCGACATATTCGCCGCCGATGAAATGTCCACCGCGTACGACGATCTTTGCCGGATCGAAACTGTCCATTGCCTGGGTCCTTTTGCAGCGTGCTTGGGTGACTGAAATCGTAGGCCTTCACGTGCCGCATAACTCACCGACAAAAAGGCCGATTCAGCACATCGCGCGCGTTCTCGACGCGCCGACTGCGCGTTTTGCATCGATCTGCGGCCAGCACGGCAAACGCGGAGGCGATAGAAAGATCGTCCTAGTCAACGCTGCAGTGCAATGCGAGAGTAAGGGCGTGAGTCTCTAGCCAAAGGAGGGCGGCGTGTCCGACCCAAACAACGATCAAGCCAGCAAGCAAGCGCTTTCATACAGGCCGTTCACGACCGGCGACATCGGCGCCGCGCACGCGCTCACGACCGGGCTCAACTGGCCGCATCGCGCGGACGACTGGCGTTTCGTCGCCGACGCGGGCACGGGCTTCGTCGCCGAGGATGCGAGCGGCGTGATCGGCACGGCGCTCTGCTGGAAGTACGGCCGCGACACGGCCTCGCTCGGCATGGTGATCGTCGCGCCGGAGCAGCAGGGGCGCGGCATCGGACGCAAGCTGATGGAGCTGCTGCTGGAAGAACTCGGCGATCGCACGACGCTCCTGCACGCAACACCCGCCGGCAAGCCTCTATATGAAAAGCTCGGTTTTCGCGAAATCGGAACGCTGCACCAGCATCAGGGCGCCGCGTTCCATCCGCCGCTCGTTTCGCTGCCGCCCGGCGAGCGCCTGCGCCCGCTCGGCTCGAACGATACGCCGCGCCTGATCGAAATGGCCTCGCGAGCGAGCGGGCTGGACCGGAGCGCGCTTCTGCCTTCTCTGCTCGACGTCGCGGGCGGCATCGCGCTCGATCGCGATGGCGAGCTGCTCGGCTTCGCGCTCTATCGGCGCTTCGGCCGCGGTTATGCGATCGGCCCGGTCGTCGCGCCGGATTCCGACGATTCGAGCCGCGCGAAGGCGCTCATCAGCCATTGGCTCGCGTTGAACGCGGGCGTGTTCGTGCGCATCGATACCCCCGGCGACAGCGGCCTCTCGGACTGGCTCGAAGGGCTGGGTCTCGCGCGCGTCGATACCGTCGTGAAGATGGCACGCAACGGCACGCTCGCGGTGGACGGCGAAGTGCGGCAATTTGGCATCATCAACCAGGCGGTCTGCTAACACGATGACGTTCCTCTATAAAGCCGATCCCGCTCGCGGCGAACAATGGGCCCGCCTCTTCGCGCAAAAGGCGCCGGACCTCGAATTCCGCGTGTGGCCCGACGTCGGCGATCCGGCGGCGATCCGCTATCTCGCCGCCTGGCAGCCGCCCGAAGACCCCGCGCGCACGCTGCCGAACCTCGAAGTCGTGTTTTCGGTGGGCGCGGGTATCGACCAGTTCGATTTGTCGGGCGTGCCTGCGCACGTGCCGGTTGTGCGCATGATCGAGCCGGGCATCGTCGAGGGGATGGTGGAATACGTGACGCAGGCGGTGCTCACGATTCATCGCGATCTGTTTGACTACGGCTTGCAGCAACAAGAGCGCCAGTGGCGCGAGATGCCGGTGCGCGCGGCAGCGTCGCGGCGGGTCGGCGTGCTTGGGCTTGGCGTGCTTGGCACGGCCGTGCTGGAACGCCTGCGGCTCTTCGGCTTTCCGTGCGCGGGATGGAGCCGCTCGCCGCGCACGCTCGATGGCATCGAGTGTTATGCGGGCACCGAATCGCTCGATGCGTTTCTCGCGCGCACCGATGTCCTGATCTGCCTTCTCCCGCTGACCGATGCGACGCGCGGCCTGTTGAACGCAAAGCTCTTTGCGGCGCTGCCGGAGGGTGCTTCGATCGTGAACGTCGGTCGCGGACCGCAGCTGAATCAGGACGATCTGCTCGCGGCGCTTGCAAGCGGCCAGCTTCAAAACGCGATTCTCGATGTCACCGATCCCGAGCCTCTGCCCGCTTCGCATCCGCTCTGGACGCACGCGCGCGTGCGCATCACGCCGCACATCGCGAGCGCGACGCGGCCGGACACCGCCGTCGATGTCGTGCTTGACAATATTCGCCGGCATCGCGCGGGGCAGCCGATGATCGGTCAGATCGACCGGAGCCGCGGTTACTGACTGGATTCAAGCGCGCACAGCACAAAATGCTGCGAGCGCATCGTAAAACGCGGCATCCACGCTTTTTCGGCATTTTTTTGGCGGTACGGCGAGGGGCGCTCTCTCAGTAGTATGGAACGGTCAATAGCCCATCCCGAGACGAGAACCGACATGCCGAATCCTTCGCTCATCGAAGCCGACCGCAAGCACCTGATCCACCCGGTAGTCAGCTATCGCGCACACGAAGCGCGCGGCGTTACCGTCCTCGAATCCGCGCACGGCGTGTTCCTGCGCGACATCGACGGCAACGAACTGCTCGACGCGTTCTCCGGCCTCTGGTGCGTGAACACGGGCTACGGACACGAGAGCATCGTCAAGGCCGCGACCGAGCAGATGACGCGCCTGCCCTACGCCACCGGCTATTTCCACTTCGGCTCCGAGCCCGCGATCGAACTGGCGGCGAAGCTCGTCGAACTGTCGCCCGCTTCGCTGCAGCACGTGTACTTCACGCTCGGCGGGTCCGATGCCGTCGATTCCGCGCTGCGCTTCATCACGCACTATTTCAACGCGACGGGCCGCCCGTCGAAGAAGCACATCATCGCGCTCGAGCGCGGCTATCACGGATCGTCGTCTGTCGGCGCGGGGTTGACCGCCCTGCCCGCGTTTCATCGCAACTTCGACTTGCCGCTTTCGACGCAGCATCACATTGCATCGCCCTACGCGTACCGCAACACGTTCGCCGACGACAACGCGCTGATCGCCGCATCGGTCGCCGCGCTCGAAGCTAAGGTCGCGGCGCTCGGCGCGGAAAACGTCGCCGCGTTCTTCTGCGAGCCGATCCAGGGCTCGGGCGGCGTGATCGTGCCGCCGAAGGGCTGGCTGAAAGCGATGCGCGACGCGTGCCGCAAGCTCGACATCCTCTTCGTCGCCGATGAAGTCATCACCGGCTTCGGGCGCACCGGCCCGCTCTTCGCGTGCGAAGGCGAAGGCGTCGAGCCGGATCTGATGACGGTCGCCAAGGGCCTGA
The DNA here is from genome assembly GCF_001544475.1 of Caballeronia humi. GTDB lineage: Bacteria > Pseudomonadota > Gammaproteobacteria > Burkholderiales > Burkholderiaceae > Caballeronia > Caballeronia humi. The sequence goes on from NZ_FCNW02000008.1 coordinate 103,382, forward strand.
CCGCCGGCTACGCGCCGATGGGCGCGGTGCTGATGTCCGACGCGATTTACCAGGGCATTGCCGACGGCGGCGATGCCGCGGCTGCGATCGGCCACGGGCACACGTATTCCGCGCATCCGGTGAGCGCGGCGATCGGCCTCGAAGTGATGCGGCTTTATCACGAAGGCGGGCTGCTCGCGAACGGCATCGCACGTGGGCCGCGCTTCGCGCAAGGGCTTGATGCGCTGCTCGCGCATCCGCTGGTGGGCGATTCGCGGCATCGCGGGCTGCTCGGCGCGCTCGAACTCGTGTCGGACAAGGAGAGCAAAAAGGGCTTCGATGCGTCGCTGAAACTGTCCGAGCGGATAGCTGCGGCCGCGTATGAAAACCGCCTCGTGTTCCGAGCCTTCAACGACAACATCCTCGGCTTCGCGCCCGCGCTCTGCTACACGGAAAGCGAGTTCGACATGATGTTCGAGCGCCTCGAAAAGACCCTCGACGACGTGCTCGCCCAGCCCGACGTGCGTGCCGCGCTCGGCGCGCAGGGCAAGACGGCACGCGCGGCGGCGTAACAAAACCCGCGTGATAAGATCGACGGACATTTTCGAGATGCCCGAACGACACCACCAAGATGAGCAACGACTGCAAGCTTGACCGTATCGATCTGCGGATCCTTTCGCAATTGCAAAAGAAAGGCCGCATCACAAACGTCGAGCTTGCCGACGCGGTCGGGCTGTCGCCGAGCCCTTGTTTGATTCGTGTGAAGCGGCTGGAGAAGGCGGGCTATATCGTCGGATATGGCGCGCAGATTTCGCTGGAGAAACTCGGCGACGTACAGATCGTCTTCACCGAAGTGACGCTCGCCGATCATCGTCGCGAGGACTTTATCAAGTTCGTCAACGCGATCAAGGATATCGACGAGATCGTCGAGTGCCATCTCGCGAGCGGCGGGTATGACTACCTGCTCAAGTTCGTAACGCGCAGCGTGAGCCACTATCAGAGCATTATCGAAGGACTGCTCGAGCGCGATATCGGCATCGAGAAATACTTCAGCTATGTGATCATCAAGTCGCCGTTTGTTAAAAGCCACTATCCGCTTGAGACGCTGTTTTCGGGTGGGCATCAATAAGTGGTTTTAGGCGGCTACGTGTGATTACAACAACCACACGGCGCATTACAAACGCGTAATCACGCACAATTTGGGATGCCTGCCGATCTTCGCCGCCGGAATGTGTACGGGCGATCGAAAACACTACTTCAGAAGTCACCGCGTAAAGAGTAGTCTCGATCTACATCAACGACCAGCCGACTCGATTCGGAGGAGACATAGATGGAGATCGAAACTCGCACCATGAGGCACGTGATGGTCCGGCTCGTGCCGTTCCTCATCCTTTGCTATTTCATTGCTTATCTTGATCGGGTCAACGTCGGGTTTGCGGCGTTGCAGATGAACAAGGCGTTAGGGTTTTCGGCAAGTACGTTCGGGTTCGGCGCCGGTATCTTTTTCATCGCTTACTTCTTCTTTGAGGTGCCTTCGAACCTGCTGCTGGAGCGGTTCGGCGCGCGACGCTGGATCGCGCGGATCATGTTCACATGGGGCATTCTTGCGGCCGCGATGGCCTATATTCCGCAGATCTCTCAGTACACGGGGATGTCGGCCGCGCATGTGTTTTATACGCTGCGGATTTTGCTGGGGATCGCTGAGGCTGGGTTCTTTCCAGGGATCATTTTTCTGCTGACGCTCTGGTTTCCTGCGGCTTACCGGGGGCGTGTCGTCGGGTACTTCATGGCTGCGATTCCGCTTTCCACAGTGATCGGTGGGCCGATTTCCGGAGCGCTTTTGTCGCTCGATGGGCTGAAAGGGATGGCTGGGTGGCAGTGGCTTTATCTCATCGAAGCGTTGCCCGCGCTGGTGCTGGCGTTCGTGGTGTTTTTCTATTTGACCGATAAGCCTGCGGATGCGCATTGGCTGCCTAAAGATGAGCGGGACTGGTTAGTGAATCGGCAAGCGCATGAGAGGCAGCATCGGGAAGCGGTGCATTCGTTTAGTGTTAAAGAAGCGATCTTCAATCCCAAGGTGCTCGCGATTGCCTTGATCTACTTTGGCGCTAATGCGACGAATTATGGGTTGAGTTTCTTCTTGCCGCAGATTGTTAAGGCCTTTGGACTTACGAACTTGCAAACAGGGTTCGTTACTTCGCTTCCTTATGTCGTCGGTGTCATCAGTATGGTGCTTTGGGGGAGGCACTCGGATCGGACGCTTGAGCGGAAGTGGCATGTGGCGCTGGCACTGATGGTTGCTGCCGGAGGGATTGCGGCTTCGGCTGGGCTCGATAATCCTGTGCTTAAGATGATTGCTTTGTCGGTTGCCGGGTTCGGGATCTTTGGTTGCTTGCCGATTATCTGGACTCTGCCGGCTTCGTTTCTTTCGGGAGCTGCTGCGGCGGGAGGGATTGCTGCTATTAATTCCTTAGGGAATCTGGCGGGGTTCTTTGGGCCCTATGCTATGGGGTGGATCAAGGATAGCACCGGGGGGTTTGGGGCCGGGCTGCTTTGTCTGGCTGGGGCGGGGCTGGTTGGCGTTGGCGCCGTTTTGCTGTTGCCGCATGATCCGGCGTTGGAGGCTTCGGCTCGGCCGGAGGAAGGGGAAGCGGCGGTGGCGGGGTCGTAGGGGAATGACCCGGCCTTGCGGCCGGGTCATTCGTTTCTTGATGTGCCGTTGGTGTCCGCGCGGGGGGTGTACGTCCGCGAGTCGATGCTTTATGAGCAGTCGGGACGCGTATTCTTCCGAGGAAATCGAACATAACGAATGGCCTCGACTTCGTCAACGTTGACCAGTCTCAGACACGGCCGCGACACTGCTATTGCAAAGGAAGAATCGACCTCGCGATCAATAGTCTAGTCATAACGAGGAGGAAAACAAAAATAACGCAACCACTAGCCGGACTCACAGACGCTCCGCGAACGTTAGCCTGAAAAGCATGGCGTTGATATCGTGGTGGCAGTTGAACGAGATGTACTCCAAGCTGCCCGCCGGAGACCGACGCTCTAATGACAGGAAACGCCGTCAAGCAACACTTCGCCATCGCGAATTGAATGGCCGGTCCCCGAGTGAAACCGACTCGTGAATGTCCGAGCGACAGTATGGGCGAATGACGCTTCCTGGCCGAGAGCCCCAATGGAATGAAGCTTCTACCGAGCCGACGTTATGATCCGCGACGTCGCCTTTCTGGTGAGTGGTTTGAACGCGAACTGACGGCCATCAAGGGACGTTAGTGCCTTACATGGACGGGGCGTTCGGGCGGCGGCTACGCGATTGGGACCGGACATTTGTCGATGGGGCGGCAGGACGCCGGCTTCCCCCAGCACGGATAGCTATATAAGTCCGGCCAAACACAATCCCACCGTCTAGCCCTGCAATCAGCTAGCCGATTTCGTTGCAGCGGGTGTAGAGGGCAGTGCAACGGGCGATACCAAAAATGATATCAATGCTAGGGGATTTTTATATTGGACGCATGCTGACGCCGGACGTAGACTTGCTTCCAATCCGCCTGAGGGCAAAAATCAAAACGAGCGAAACCGGAGCGGGAGACACGAATTACATCAATGGGCGCCGGGTCAGCGGCGTCACAAGGGGTATTGCAACAATCCCCCGACGGGCGTGAAGTGGTCGCCTGCTATACGCACGGTGACCGGGCGCAGGCCTACAAGACGGGTGCAAGCTTGAGTGCGCGCGAGCCGGGGCTTGATGAAGAGGGTTCCGTTCCATCACCGAGACCACCTGAATGCGGGCATGACACGGACAAGTAAAGATCAATTCGCGGTGTTTTAACAATACGCTCGCCTGGACCGCGGCCAGAGCGGCACTCATTCATACGCCGAAGGAGACTTACCGATGAAACGTCTGTTCTTGAAAACCCTAATTGCGGTCATGGCGCTGCCAATGATCGGTATCGCACATGCCGACAACAAGGGGTTAGTTGCTGTGTCCATGCCGACCAAGTCGTCGGCGCGCTGGATTGCCGATGGCAATAACATGGTCAAGTATCTGCAGGCGGATGGTTACTCCACCGATCTCCAGTATGGCGACGATGACATTCCGAATCAGCTCGCGCAAATCGAGAACATGGTCACCAAGAAACCGAAGGTGCTGGTGATAGCAGCAATCGATGGGACGACGCTGACCGATGTGCTCAAAAAGGCGCACGATGCGGGCATCAAGGTCATTGCATACGATCGCCTGATCAAGGGCACGGCCGATGTCGATTACTATGCGACGTTTGATAACTACAAGGTCGGCGTGCTGCAGGCGCAGTCCATTGTCGACAAGCTCGGTCTGAAACAGGGTAAAGGCCCTTTCAATATCGAACTGTTCGGTGGTTCGCCCGACGACAACAACGCCTTCTTCTTCTATAACGGCGCGATGAGCGTGCTGGATCCGTACATCAAGAGCGGCAAGCTGGTGGTGCGCAGCAAGCAGTTTGGTATGAACAAGGTCGGTACGTTGCGCTGGGATGGCGCCGTCGCTCAGGCCCGTATGGACAATCTGCTGTCCGCTTACTACGGCAATGCCAAGCTCGACGCCGTGTTGAGCCCGTATGACGGCCTGAGCATTGGCATTCTGTCGTCGGTCAAGGGCGTGGGTTATTGCACGGCTCAGCAGCCGTGCCCGATCGTCAGCGGGCAGGACGCCGAGGTTCCTTCGGTCAAGTCCATTCTGCACAACGAGCAGTACTCGACCGTGTTCAAGGACACGCGTCAGCTCGCCAAGGTGACGGTTGCGATGATCGACGCGATGGCACAAGGCAAGCAGCCGGAGGTGAACGACACCAAAACCTACAACAACGGTGTGAAGGTTGTTCCGTCGTATCTGCTCAACCCGGTACTGGTGGATGGCTCCAACTGGAAGCCGATCCTGATTGACAGCGGCTACTACACGGAAGCGCAGGTCAAGTAAGGCAATATCGAAGTCAAGTCTGTCGCCGGAGGCGCCACGCGCGCTCCGGCTAGCGGACCCTGCACAACATCACAAATTCAGGAGACGGCGTGGCGGACGAGACCATCCTGTCCATGCGCAGCATCACCAAGACGTTTCCGGGTGTCAAAGCACTCGATAATGTCAATCTGACGGTCAAAGCCGGAGAAATCCATGCGATCGTCGGTGAGAATGGCGCGGGCAAGTCCACTCTCATGAAGGTGCTGAGCGGTGTATATCCGCACGGGTCCTACGAGGGGGAAATCCACTTCGAAGGGCAGGTGCAACGCTTCACGGACATCCGCGATAGCGAAGAGCGCGGCATCATCATCATCCATCAGGAATTGGCATTGGTGCCGATGCTCTCGATCACCGAAAACATTTTCCTTGGCAATGAACGGGCGCGATGTGGCGTGATCGATTGGCACGCGGCGCATAAGCGCACGCGCGAATTGCTGCGGCGCGTCGGTCTGAACGAGTCGCCCGATGCTACTGTAGGAAAGCTCGGCGTCGGCAAGCAGCAGCTGGTGGAAATTGCCAAGGCGCTGTCAAAGCGCGTGAAGCTGCTGATCCTCGACGAACCCACTGCGAGTCTGAACGAGACCGATAGTGCCGCGCTGCTGAAACTGCTGCTGGAACTCCAGGCACAACGTATTTGCTGCATTCTCATTTCGCACAAACTCAACGAGATTACACAGGTCGCGGATCAGATTACCGTCATCCGCGACGGAAGCACGATCGAGACGCTCGACTGCGCCGCAAGCGAGATCAGCGAGGATCGCATTATTCGCGGCATGGTCGGCCGTGACATGGAACACCGTTATCCGCAGCGCACGCCGCAGATCGGCGACGTCATCTTCGAAGTACGCGACTGGCACGTGTTCCACGAACAGTATTCGGAGCGGGAGGTCATCAAGGGCATCGACCTGAACGTGCGCAAGGGCGAAGTCGTCGGCATCGCCGGACTGATGGGATCGGGCCGCACCGAACTGGCCATGAGTATCTTCGGGCGCTCGTATGGTCGGCGGATCAGCGGACAGGTGCTGATCGACGGCCAGACAGTGGATGTATCGACCATCGGCAAGGCCATCAAGCATGGCATTGCCTATGTGACCGAGGATCGCAAGGGGTATGGCCTGATCCTCGAGCAGGAAATCCGCAAAAACGTGTCGCTCGCCAATCTCGCCGAAGTGTCCGATCACGGTGTGATCGATGAACACGCCGAGGCAAAGGTTGCGCAGCAGTATCGCGAATCGTTGCGCATCCGCAGTTCGGGCATCCAGCAACGGGTGGTCAATCTCTCGGGCGGCAATCAGCAGAAGGTCGTGCTGAGCAAGTGGCTGTTTACAAAGCCGCGTCTGCTGATTCTCGATGAACCCACGCGAGGTATCGATGTCGGGGCCAAATACGAGATCTACACCATCATCGACGAGCTGGCGCGCAGGGGCGAAGGGATTCTGATGATTTCGTCCGAAATGCCGGAGCTGCTTGGGATGTGCGACCGCATCTACGTGATGAACGAAGGTCGGCTCGTGGTCGAGCTCGATCGAAACGAAGCGAGCCAAGAACGTATCATGCGCGCCATTGTGAATGCCGGTCATGCGTGACCTATCTACATCGAATCAAGGCCATTTAATGAAACTCGGCTTTCTCAAGAACAATCTGCGCGACTACGGCCTGCTGCTGTCGTTGGTCGTTATCATGGGGTTCTTCCAGTTCCAGACCGACGGCGTGCTGATGCAGCCGTTGAACATCACCAATCTGGTTCTGCAGAACAGCTACATCATTGTGATGGCGCTGGGCATGCTGCTCGTCATCGTGGCCGGCTACATCGATCTGTCCGTCGGATCGGTCAGCGGCTTTATCGGCGGGCTAGCCGCGGTGCTGATCGTGCAGTACTCGTGGCCTGTAGTGCCGACGATCATCGTGGCGCTTCTGGTGGGAGCGTTGATCGGTGCGGCGCAGGGCTGGTTCGTGGCTTACGCGCGCATTCCGTCGTTTATCGTGACGCTGGCAGGGATGCTTATTTTCAAGGGGCTCGCACTGGCGCTGTTGCAAGGCCAATCGGTCGGGCCGTTCCCGCTGCGATTTCAGCGGATCAGCACGGGCTTTCTGCCTGATCCGTTCGGTGGCACGGACTTCCGGGTGCTGTCCCTGATCGTGGGCGTCTTCCTGGCGTTGGGCCTGGTCGCGGCGGAGGTGCGCAAGCGCCGCAAGGCACTGGCACACGATATGGACGTCGAACCGGTGGCGTTCTTCGTGGCGAAGAACGTGTTGTTCGCGGGAGCCGTTACCTATCTGGTGTGGCTGCTTTCCACGTACAAGGGCTTGCCCGACGTGTTGATCCTGATGGCCGTGCTGATCCTGATCTACCAGTTCGTGACCAATCGCACGACGATCGGTCGCCGTATCTATGCGCTGGGCGGCAACGAGAAGGCGACGCGTTTGTCGGGCGTGAACACCGCGCGTCTGTCTTTCCTGACCTTTGTGAACATGGGAGTATTGGCGGCAGTGGCGGGTCTGATTTTCGCGGCACGCCTGAACACGGCAACGCCGAAGGCTGGCCTCGGCTTCGAGCTCGATGTGATCGCGGCCTGTTTCATCGGCGGAGCATCGGCCTCCGGGGGCGTGGGCAAAGTGGTGGGCGCGGTGATCGGCGCTTTCATCATGGGCGTGATGAACAACGGCATGTCGATCATGGGCATTGGCATTGATTACCAGCAAGTGATCAAGGGGATGGTCTTGTTGGCGGCGGTGTTTCTTGATGTCTACAACCGTAACCGCGCCTGACGGGACACGACAACACGTCCTTTGTCTCTCCGAGAGCCTGTCACGATTAACTCCGGGCGTATTCGATTTCTTGTGTGTGAAACGGGCGGGTAGTAAAGCCCGATGTCGATGCGCTCGGAATGAAGCAAAACCAACTGGGTCATTGCGCTTGTTTGCTCGCGGTGTGAGCCGGTCCATTTGGTCATCACGTGCCGCAAACACATCTGTTACGTCACGTCGATCGGTACGTTGAGCGTACCGGCTTTCGAGGGCATTGACATCTCACTACAGTCGTACGTGGGATCTGATCCTTCCATCGACGCCGCGCTCATGGTTGGCATGTTGCTCGTGGGTTACTGCTTTGGAATTCGTTCGGCCGTTCGTCCTTGCGAAGAGGTTGATCTCAACCTTGCATATCGCGGCGTACCGCCAGGGCCGCTTCCCTCTTATCGAGGCGTGCGAATGGCAGATCGTGAGTGCGAAGCCGACCCTTTGCCCTGGAGTCTATGACGTCCGCAAAGGGTCGAAAGTGCTAGTCCACTGATGGAGGTGCTGGCTCTCCGAGGTTAGCTAATTGCTGCAGCAACAGTCTATCGGCCGTCCATGTTCTTGACACGACATGAACTAACGGCAGGTTTGGTCAGCGTCTCGGCTACGTTCCCTTAACCTTGCCCAGGATCTGCATGAGCATCTCTGGTACTGCGCCCTTGGCTTGAAGTGTTGCGGTACGATAGGTGAGTTGATTTTTCGCGAGCGTGATACCTGCCGCAGCCTCGATGTGATTGCAGGCCGCAATCCATTCGTTCCAGTTCGCCGACAGGAATGTTTCAAGGTTATCCTCGAAGATCGCTACCTCATTAGCGACGATCGTAGCGGGGAAGTCCTCTTCAGCCCGCCCGAAATATTTCAGCGCCACGCGATTCTCTGTCGCATGGGCTTTCCGCTCTTCGACGATCTTTTCTGGTGTCTTCCCTTTGGCCTTTGCGCGCGCTTCAAACCCGCTATCTGCATCAAACAACGCATACACTGGGATGCCAATCGACGTCAGGATCGCATGTGCGAGCGGGATGGATGTCTTACCTCCTACAGGAACAATGGAAACGCCAGCAGTTTCAAGTGAGCCGACAAAGGTCTTATCGGCGATTCCGTGAAACACCGACGACTCTGTCGTGCCTTCTACGATGAAAGCGCGATGCGCGAAGAGCGCCACGGCAAGCTGATTCGCTACGATGCCATCGATCTGACGGTCGACCGTCTCGCCGCTATGTACACCATTCAGCTTTGCTTTTACGTCAGCAACTGTAGCGAGGTGGGCCGTGACGACAGGCGTCTCGTCAGACGACCTCGTGAGCCGCCTAACCTGATTAAAATGTCGCGCCTCCAGAAAATAAGGACTGTGCGTCGCATAGGTCACTTGAATGCGCTTAGAGGTGTCCTCGGCAAGCGATCGGAGCACCTTCGCAAACGCTTGGGCTTGGATCGGGTGCTGGAAAAGCTCCGGCTCCTCAATCGCTAAACAAATGACGCCCTCCGCCGACGCTGTTCCCGACTGCGCGAGAAGTTGAAGGGCGGAGATCAGAAGCGTCCGCTGAAAGCCATGTCCCTGTCGCTCGACCGCAGTCTCGGTCTTGCCGTCAAGCACTGCAACCTCGAAGATGGTACGAGGAGCCTTGAGTTCAACCTCTGCAGGGGCGACAGTGACTGCCCGACCAGGCGAGTAAGAAGTGACGACCTCGTTGAGCTGCGTCGTTATCATCTCAAGCTGCGCCTTAAACTTCTCCTCATAGACACTCTGCTGCTTCGCGCGAGATTCCTGGACAATCTTCGCGATCTCTTCGTCTGCGGCGGCTCGATCGATTGAACGCTCAAGAATTCGGCCGATGACGCTTAACTTTCCGTCGACCGACTCCTCGCTTGCCCGAAGGTCTGCAGCGACTAAGACGAAGTCGAAAAGTCCGCTCATCTTGCCGCCACTGTTAAAGCCAAAGAAGTTGGTCTGCAAGGCTTCGGGAGCGTCGACAAGCAGGTCGGTGTGAGCAGACTCCCAAGTCATCATCGCTTGATCAACGGCTGCACCTGTATTTGCTGCTGCGAGATCTAGATCCGCGCGGATCCTTCGGAGATTCGCGTATAGATCCTTCTTCGCCGTCGCACCTCCGGCTGCTTTGATCGCGTTGAATTCTGGAAAGCCCTTCGCATTCGCCGAAAGTACCTCAGAACCGTCGGTCGCCCAACGCTTCCATGCTGTGAAAGTTTCAACTCCTGCAGGAGCGTACTTGCCAAGCGCTTCGCGATCCTTTTCGGTGAGGTCGCAAAAGGTCACTTGAACCTCGACGTTCTCGGATGTCACTCCGAAGGAGCAGTCCTTCTCGGTCAGTGAATTGGGTTTGCCGTTGAAGTACCAATCGAGCGCTCTCAGCACAGTTGACTTGCCCGCACCATTCGGCCCAATAAACGTTGTAACCGTATCAAAGGGAATCGTCACATCCTTTAACGCGCGAAAGTTTCTTACGCGAACAGATTGAATCTTCATCGCGGATCCGTGTGCTCTTTTTTAACGACAAGTTACGGACGCCGGCTACGACTATTCAGAGGAGCAGCCGATCGCCAGTTCATTCGCTAACTTTCTGCGCGCCGCTAGGTGGCACCGCGCGTTAGTCCGTTTTGGTCGCGTGGTGGAAGCCGTTGAGCGTGTCCCAGGGGTCTAGTCAACGACCGCTATATGATGATCCCATGAGCTATGCTTTCCGGACGGGAAAGGCCGACGCCCGGGAAATGTCTGGGCGACGATCGTAAGCCGTGACATCTGATCGAGATCGAAACGTCGCCAGTCAGGCAAATCACCATTGCTACTCCGCCCTCCCGTCTGATAACAGAGAATCTGCCGAACTCCTTTAGTAGAGCCATATATATGGGGCTCAGCGATGCGCAGAAGATCGCGGTAATGAAACTCTATCAACTGCTTTTGTGCGATAGCTTCCAATATCAGTCGTTCCATTTGACCCTCGGTTTGTTGTCCAGCAAGACCTGCTCGTCGGTAGCAACGAGACGGCAATACCTGCCAGAAAATTTATCGTATGATCAATGTAACCGGTAAACGTTGCCGACGCCAGAGCGAATTGTTCGAGGCCGATTAACCTCAGACCGCCTGGGAGTTGGCTTCGTTACCCCAACTCCTCCCCCAAAAACTCCACACAAACTCTAACCTTCGCCGAAGCCGCCACTCTAGCCGGATAAACCGCCCAAACATTAGCGCTTTGGGTAACGTCGGGCAGCACCTGCACCAACGCCCCACTTTCAAGCAAGGGCCGAACATCCCACATCGACCGCAGCACAATCCCTCGCCCGGCAAGCGCCCATTGCACCGCCACCTCCCCATGATTAGTAGACAAAGGCCCGGTCACCTTAATAGAAGTCATCTCCCCACGCACGCTCAAACGCCAGAGCCCAAACGGATGATCCCGTTCCTTGATCGCAAGACACTGATGCGCCCCAAGATCCGCCACCGTCTTCGGCACCCCATGCTTCTCCACATACCCCGGCGACGCACACAAAACCCGATGATTCTCCGCCAGCTTCTTCGCGATCAAATGCGGCGCGATGTCATCGCCGATCCGCACATCGAGATCGAACCCTTCCCCCGCGACATCCACGATCCGATCAAACAACTCCAGCCGCACGCTCAACTGCGGATACCGCTCCGTCAATCGTGCCAGAGCAGGCGCCACAACATGCCGCCCAAACCCAAAACTACTGGACACCGAAAGCGTCCCCCGTGGCAGGCGTCTCGTAGTCGAAACGTCCTCGACTAGCTGATCGACGTCGTCCAGAATCTTCTCGGCCCATGCGTAAACGCGCTCTCCCGCCTCGGTAATCGCCACCCGACGCGTCGACCGGTGCAGCAGTCGCGTGCCGAGGTCCGCCTCCAGCACGCTCACCCGCTTGCTGACATACGCTGCCGACACCGAAAGCGCGTCGGCAGCCGCGCTGAAGCTGGCTTTGCGAGCAACGAGGCAGAAAACACGCAGGTCGTCGAGATTCGGCGTAGGGTTCAAAACTTTCTTCACGATACGTGCATAGTGGCTTAACCAAAACAACGATTCTAAGATGTTCGAGCAGGAATAAACTATCCCTCATCGACACTTTCATCAGGAGACTCGCATGAGCAAGACATACCGGATCGCCGTCATTCCCGGAGACGGAATCGGCAAGGAAGTGATGCCCGAAGGCCTGCGCGCGCTCGACGCCGTCAGCAAGCGCTTCAATATCGCGATTGAATACCAGCACATCGAGTGGGCAAGCTGCGACTACTACGCCAAGCACGGCCAGATGATGCCGGACGACTGGAAGTCGCAGCTCGAAGGCGCCGACGCGATCCTCTTCGGCGCGGTCGGCTGGCCCGACACCGTGCCCGATCACGTCTCGCTCTGGGGATCGCTACTCAAGTTTCGCCGCGAATTCGACCAGTACATCAACCTGCGCCCGGCGCGTCTCTTCGACGGCGTGCCCTCCCCGCTCGCGGGCCGCAAAGCCGGCGACATCGACTTCATGATCGTGCGCGAAAACACCGAAGGCGAATATTCGTCGGTCGGCGGCACGATGTTCGAAGGCACGGACCGCGAACTCGTGATGCAGCAATCGATCTTCACGCGCAAGGGCTCGGAGCGCGTGCTGAAGTTCGCATTCGATCTCGCCATGCGCCGCGAGAAGAAGATCACCGTCGCGACGAAAAGCAACGGCATCTCGATCAGCATGCCGTGGTGGGATGCACGCGCCGCCGAAGTCGCCGCGCTCTACCCCGACGTGAAATGGGACAAGCAGCACATCGACATCCTCTGCGCGCGCTTCGTGCTGAACCCGGATCGCTTCGACGTGGTCGTCGCGACCAATCTCTTCGGCGACATCCTCTCGGACCTGGGCCCCGCGTGCACCGGCACGATCGGCATCGCGCCGTCGGGCAACCTGAATCCGGAAGGCACGTTCCCGTCGCTCTTCGAACCGGTCCACGGCTCGGCACCCGACATCTCCGGCAAGAACATCGCCAACCCGATCGCGATGGTCTGGTCCGCCGCGATGATGCTCGACTTCCTCGGCGGCGGCCAGGGCGTGGAACGCGAAGCGCACGACGCAATGCTTGCCGCCATCGAAGCGGTATTGAAGGAAGGCCCGCATACCGGCGACCTCGGCGGCAAGGCCAATACGACCGAAGTCGGCAAGGCCATTGCCGAACGCCTCGCGTGATCGAAGTGTGAAAGGAGTCTGCAACATGGCATCGAAGCTGGAACTCAAGGACCTGATCCGTCCCGACAACTTCATCGACGGCAAGTGGGTCGCCGCCGCGAGCGGCAAGCGCTTCGGCGTGACGAACCCGGCGACGGGCGAAGTCATCGCCGACGTCGCCGACAGCGGTGAAGCCGACGCGCGCGCCGCCACCGACGCCGCCGCGCGCGCCTTCCCCGCGTGGCGCGACGCGCTGCCCAAAGAGCGCGCGGCGGTGCTGCATCGCTGGCACGACCTGATGATGGAAAACGCCGACGCGCTCGGCCGGCTCATCTCGCTCGAACAGGGCAAGCCGTTCGCGGAAGGCCGCGGCGAGGTGCTGTACGGCGCGTCCTACGTGAAGTGGTTCGCGGACGAAGCGACGCGCATCTACGGCGACATCATTCCGCAGCAGCAGCGCGGCAAGCGGATGACGGCGGTGAAGGAGCCGGTCGGCATCGTCGCGGCGATCACGCCGTGGAATTTCCCGCTCGCGATGATCGCGCGCAAGATCGCGCCCGCGCTGGCGGCGGGGTGCACGGTCGTCGGCAAGCCGGCCGAGGACACGCCGCTCACCGCGCTCGCGCTCGTCCTGCTCGCGCATGAGGCGGGCGTGCCGCCGGGCGTGCTGAACCTGATCGCGGCGTCGCGCGAGAACGCGGTGTCGGCCGTCGCCTCGTGGCTGCATGACAGCCGCGTGCGCAAGATCACGTTCACCGGCTCGACGCCGGTCGGCAAGTATCTGGCGCGCGAATCAGCGGAGACGTTGAAGAAGCTGTCGCTGGAACTGGGCGGCAACGCGCCCTTCATCGTCTTCGACGACGCCGATCTCGACGCCGCCGTCACGGGCCTCCTCGTCTCGAAGTTCCGCAACGGCGGGCAGACGTGCGTGTGTCCGAATCGCGTGTACGTGCAATCGGGCGTGTACGAAAAGTTCGGCGACATGCTCGCGAAACGCGTCGCGGCGCTGAAGGTCGCGCCCGCCACCGACCCCGACGCGCAGATCGGCCCGATGATCAACGCGCGCGCAATCGACAAGATCGTGCGCCACGTCGACGATGCCGTGGCCCAAGGTGCGCGCGTGCTCGCGGGCGGCAAGCGGCTGACCGCGCTCGGACCGAACTACTACGCGCCGACCGTGCTCGCCGATGCCACGTCCGCGATGCAATTGAGCTGTGAAGAGACGTTCGGCCCGGTCGTGCCGTTGTTCCGTTTCGACGACGAAGCCGAAGCGCTACGCGCCGCCAACGACACGCCGTTCGGCCTCGCGTCGTACTTCTATAGTCAGGACATTCGCCGCATCGACCGGGTGTCACGCGGGCTCGAAGCGGGCATCGTCGGCATCAACGAAGGCGCGCTCGCGAGCGAAGCGGCGCCGTTCGGCGGCGTGAAGGAATCGGGCTACGGCCGCGAGGGATCGAAGTACGGTCTCGACGATTACCTGTCGATCAAATATCTCTGCCAGGGCGGTCTCGAATGAGCATCGAAGCCTATCCGATCGAAGTCGCGTTCCCCGATATCTCCGCGCACGAAGCGAGCGACTCGGGTATCGCGTACGTGCATACGTTCGACTCCGGCGTCGCCGGGCCGCACGTGATGATCAACGCGCTCACGCACGGCAACGAAGTGTGCGGCGCGATCGTCGTCGATGCGCTCTTGCGCGCGAAGTTGCGGCCACGTCGCGGTCGCCTGACGCTTGCCTTCGCGAACGTCGCGGCGTATCTGAGCTTCGATGCGTCGAAGCCCGACGCCGCGCGTTTCGTCGATCAGGACTTCAACCGCGTGTGGACCGCGAAGACGCTCGACGACACGTCGCGTGTCTCCAGTGAACTCGAACGCGCGCGCACGATGCGTCCCGTGATCGATACCGTCGATCTCCTGCTCGACCTCCATTCGATGCACGAGAAAAGCAAGCCGCTGATCGTGGCGGGACCGCTTGCGAAGGGCATCGAGTTGTCGGCGAAGCTTGGAGCACCCACGACCGTGATCTGCGACGAAGGCCATCCTGAAGGCCGTCGCATGCGCGATTACGAAGGCTTCGGCGATGCCGCGAGTCCGAAGAACGCGCTCCTGATCGAATGCGGACAGCATTGGGAGGCGAGCGCCGTCGATGTCGCGCGCGATGTCACCGCGCGCTTTCTGACGCTCTCGGGCGTGGTCGATGCAAGCGACTTGCCGCAAGACTGGTTCGCGCCGCTGCCCGATGAAATGCTCGTCGTGCGGGTGACGGAACCGGTGGTTGCAGAGAGTCTCGACTTCAAATTCGCCGGGCCTTATACCGGTCTCGAAGTCTTCGAGAAAGCAGGCAGCGTGATCGGCTGGTCGGAGGGAAAGGCGGTCGTTACGCCTTACGACGACTGCATGCTCGTGATGCCATCGCTCAGGCAACTGCGCCCGGGCGTGACCGTCGTGCGGCTCGGCAAGATCGAGCAGCGCATCGCTGCTTCACGCTGAACCTTTAACCCTCACCGAATACGAGCGACATGAAAGTACAGCAGATCAGGCAGAGCATCGCCCTCGAAGGACTGGAAGACTGGGGCACGGCAGGCCTCCCCGGCACGCCGGAGATTCGCGTCTCCGGCGCACAGCGCGTGATTCCGGGCGCAGAAGCGATCGATACGGGCATCTTCGAATGCACGCCCGGCACGTATCGGCGCTCGGTGAAGCAGGCGGAAGTAATGCACATGCTTAGCGGAAGCGGCCGCTTTACGCCCGATGGCGAAGACACGGTTCACTTCAAAGGCGGCGATACGCTCTTCTTCGAAGCAAATACAGAAGGACTGTGGGAAGTCGAAGAGACGATGCGCAAGGTGTATGTGATTTTCTGATCGCTTCTGGAAACGGGGCGCATCGTCGATGCGCCCCGTTTCCTTTATCAAGCCTCAAGCTGCTCCAGCACCTTCCCCTTCGTCTCGATTCCGAGAAAATGCACCGCGACGGCCGCCAGCACCGGCACGGCGGCGAGCAGATAGAACGCCATGTCCAGATTGCCGCCCACGAGCGTCTTGCCCACCAGCGCAGGCGCGAAAATCGCCGCGATCTTCAGCCACGCGCCGCCCAGACCGCAGCCGAACGCGCGAATACTCGTCGGATAAAGCTCCGGCGTGTACACGTAAGCGGTGATGAACCCGCACGCCATGAAGCCGAGCGCCAGCGCGCAGAACGTCGCGACCACATACACCGACTGCGTATGGAACACGCCCGCCAGCACGAGCGACACTGCGCACAGCACGAACGACAGGTTGATCACCGGCTTGCGCCCGACCTTGTCCACGATGAGCGCGCACGTCAGCGAGCCGAGCACGCCGAGCACCGATGCCGCGACCGCCAGGTTCAGCGCAAGTTGCAGCGGCGCGTGATACACGGTCTTGTAGATCGTCGGGAGCCACGTCGATAGGCCGTACTGGATCACGCCGCACGTCATCCACAGCAGCGCGACCGCGACGGTGCGCTTGATGTAGGCGCGACCAAACAGATCGGCCATGCGGCGCTTCGGGTGACGATGCACCATCGCTTCGAACTCGGCCACGTCCTTCACCGGCGGCAGCGGGCCTTTCACACTCGCTTCGAACGCGTTGAGCGCGCGGTCGGCATCGGCCATGCGCTCGCGCTCGCCGAGCCAGCGCGGCGATTCGGGCACGAGCACGCGCAGAAGGAAGAACAGCACGAGCGGCACGCCGCCGATGAAGTACATCGCTTCCCAGCCGAAGCGCGGCACGATCCACGCGCCGAGCGCATTCGATGCGAGCAGGCCGATCGGGAACACGATCTCATACAGCAGCACGAAGCGCCCGCGTCCGTGAGCGCGTGTGATCTCGTTGATGTAAGTCGCCGCCACCGGCAACTCGCCGCCGAGCCCCAATCCCTGCACGATGCGCAGCGCGACGAATACGGCGAACGTCGGCGCAAAGCCGCACGCGATGCTCGTGAGGCCGATGATTCCCGAACTCCACGCAATCGCCCGCACGCGGCCGTAGCGTTCCGCGAGCGACGGGAACAGGAACGCGCCGATCAGTTGCCCGATTGATCCCGACGCGATCAAAAAGCCGACCTGTCCGGGCGTCAGCCCCCACTTCTGGATGAGCAGCGGCAGCGTGGCCGCGATAGTGATGACGTCGAAGCCGTCGAAGAAGGTCGCCGCGCCGATCAGAATCCGCGCGCGCACCTGCATGGCGTTCGCCGGCAGGCGCTCGATGCGCGCGATGATCGACCCTTTGGTCACCGTGCCCGAGACGCTGGCGCCGCCCTGCTCCGCGATCGTGTTGCCGATAGTTCTCATGCCTGTTCCCTGTCGTGTTGTGTGCCGATCGAGCCAGCGCTCAGGCGAGCGCTTTGCCCGCATCGACGAGCGTCGCGACATCCACCGCGCGCCCCTGTCCCATCCATTTGCGCGCGAGCTTCAGATCGCGCGGCGAGTTGATCGCGATGACGCCGCGAATCATGCCATCGTCGAGGAAGAAGAGCGTCGCGCGCCTCGCCTGCAGATCGCCGCGCACGGCGGGTTCGACGCCCGCCGGAATGTCGCCGAGAATCTGCAGGTTCACGTCGTACTGATCCGACCAGAACCACGGAATCTCCGCGTATGGCGCGCGCACGCCCATCAGCGCCTTCGCGGTCGCGATCGCCTGGTTCTGCGCGTTCGCCCACGATTCGAGCCGCACGCGGCGCTTCAGCCACGCGTTTGGATGATTCGCGACGTCGCCGCAAGCGAACACGCAGGGGTCGCTCGTCGCACCGAATTCATCGACGACGATGCCGTCGTTCACTTCCAGCCCGGCGTTTTCCGCGAGCGACGTATGCGGCGTCAGCCCGATGCCCGCCACGGCGAAATCGGCGTCGAGCGTCGAGCCATCGGCGAACCTGGCGCGCACGCCTTCGTCGCGATCGTCGACCGACACGAGCGCTGCGTTCAGGCGAATATCGACGCCGTTCGAGCGATGCAACTCAAGCAGGAAGTCCGACACGCCCTGCGGCACCGACCGTCCGCAAAGACGCGGCGCGCCTTCGACGACCGTCACGTCGACGCCCAGCTTGCGCGCCGTCGCCGCCACTTCGAGTCCAATCCAGCCGCCGCCGATCACCAGCACGCGCTGGCTCTGGCGAAGCCGCGAGCCGAGCGTGACGGCATCGTCGAGCGTGCGCAGATACGTGACGTGCGAGGTTCTGACGAGCCACTCGGCCAAACGACGTGCGGCGCCGCCGGTCGCGATCACGAGGCGGTCGTAGCGCACCTCGCGGCCGCTCGCCGTATGCACGATGCGCGCCGCGCGATCGATCGACGTTGCGCAATCCGGCTGCCACGCTTCGACGTCGAGCGCCGCGAAATCGTCGGTGTTGACGAGGCGCACGGTGTCGATACCGGCGTCGCCCGAAAGCACGGCCTTTGAGAGCGGCGGACGCTCGTAAGGCAGATGGATCTCGTCGGCGATCATCACGAGGCGGCCGTCGAAGCCTTCCTTGCGCAAGGTCTTCACGATCCAGCCCGCCGCCTGTCCGCCGCCGATCACGACGATCGTGCGCGGCGCGTCCTGCATGATGTCGTCAGCCATTTTTCCGCTCCGTCATGAACTTGCCCTCGGGCGCCTTCGCGTTCTTCTGACGGCGCGTATTGCCGTCGAGCCCGCCATCGACCGCCCATTCCGCGAATACGGTCGGCCCCGGCTCGAAGTCGCGCGGCTGCCACTCGGGCGTGAGAATGTCCTCGTCCGCGTAGTACTCGATCAACCCGCCCGCCGGATTCTGGAAGTACCAGAAATACGCCGACGACACCGGATGCCGCCCCGGCCCGAGCTGCGTCGTCCAGCCGCAGCGGCTGATGTGCAGGCCGCCGCCG
This sequence comes from Caballeronia humi, assembly GCF_001544475.1. Taxonomy (GTDB): domain Bacteria; phylum Pseudomonadota; class Gammaproteobacteria; order Burkholderiales; family Burkholderiaceae; genus Caballeronia; species Caballeronia humi. The sequence goes on from NZ_FCNW02000008.1 coordinate 122,197, forward strand.
AACACTTCGTGGATGTCGCGCACGGTGAACGCGACGTGATTCAGGCCGCGCTTGCCGTCGGGCAGTTGCAGCAGGAACAGGTCGTGATGCCCGCCGTGCGGCGCGCAGCGCATGAACGCGCCGCGTCCCGGATAGCGGTCCGAGGTCTCGAAGCCGAGCAGCTCGTGATAGAACTTCTCCTGCTCGGCGACGCAGTTCGTGAAGAACACGACATGCCCCACTTCGACCGGCTCCGCGCGCTCGTATACCGGACTCGGCGTATCGACGCGCAGGGTTTGGCCCCACACGTTTGAAGGCGAGCCCTTTGCGTCGATCGCGCGCTTGCGTGTGACTTCGACGCGGATCGCCATGCCGTTCGGATCGATGCAACCGACCGCCGACTCCGTTTCGAAATGTCCCGGCTGACCGGCGAAGCGTCCTCGCAAGGCGTCGAGTTCTGCGTTCGTCGCCACGCCCCAGGTCACTTCGCGCAAGGTCGGACCTGGCTCGAAAGCGGGCGGCAGCGACGGGTCGTTCGCATCGACAGCTAGGATCGTGCAGCCGTTGAGCGACTCGAAGCGCGCGCGGGTTTCGTCGTGTGCGACTTCCTTCAGGCCCCAGTCGGCGAAGAAGCGCCGGCAGGTGTCGAGGTCGGTCACACCGTAGGTAATCTGTTCAATGCCAAGGATCGTCATAGGTGCCTCTTCAGTTCGCCCACGGCAGCGGTGCGTCGTTCAGGCCCCAGTACATGCTCTTCTGCTGCATGTACTCGCAGATCCCGAGACGCCCCTTCTCGCGGCCCATGCCGCTGTCCTTCCAGCCGCCGAACGGCGTCGAAATCGAAAACTGCTTGTAGGTGTTGATCCAGACCGTGCCCGTTTCGAGCGCGCGGCCGAGGCGCCAGGCGCGCTTGTAGTCGGCGGTCCAGATGCCGGCGGCGAGGCCGAACACGCTGTCGTTCGCTTCCTTCAGGAGCGATGCTTCGTCGTCGAAAGGCATGACGACCAGCACCGGCCCGAAAATCTCTTCCTGGCAAATCCGCGCGCCGTTGGTCAGACCTTCGAGGATCGTCGGCAGATAGAAAAAACCTTGCTCGCGGCCGTCGCCGGTCGGGCGTTCTCCGCCGCACAACAGCGTGCCGCCCTCTTCCAGCCCGAGCGCGACATACCGCTCCACCGACTCGCGATGCTGCCCCGTGATGAGCGGCCCCATCTGCGTGTCTTCGCGCGACGGGTCGCCCACGCGCAGCTTGCGGGCGCCATCGGCGAGACGCTTGACGAATTCCTTATAAATCGAGCACTGCACGAAAAGCCGCGACCCCGCGATGCACGATTCGCCCGACGAGCTGAAGATGCCGTACAGCACGCCGTTCACCGCGTGATCGAGATCGGCGTCTTCGAAGACGATGGTCGGCGACTTGCCGCCCAGTTCCAGCGATACCGGCATCAGCTTGTCCGCCGCCAGCCGCGCGATGCCGCGCCCCACTTCCGTGCCGCCCGTGAAAGCGATCTTCCTGACGAGCGGATGGCGCACGAGCGCATCGCCGACGATCGAGCCCTTGCCCGGCAGCACGCTGATCACACCGGCCGGCACGCCCGCTTCCTCGCAGATGCGAGCGAGCGCGAGCGACGCGAGCGGCGTCACTTCGGCAGGCTTCAGCACGACGGCGTTGCCGGCCGCGAGCGCGGGCGCGAGCTTCTGCGCATCGGAGGCGATCGGCGAATTCCACGGCGTGATCGCCGCGACGACGCCGAGCGGCTCGTGCACACTCATCGTCATGAAGTCGCCGCGCGAAGGCGTCAGCGTCTCTTCGAACGTTTCGACGCACGCCGCGAAATAGCGGAACGTGTTCGCCGCGCTCGTAACGAGCCCGCGCGTCTCGCTGATCGGCTTGCCGTTGTCGCGGCGCTGCAATTGCGCGAGCGATTCATGACGCGCGTTGATCAGATCGGCGATGCGATGCAGAACGGCCGCGCGCTGATGCGGTTTCAGACCCGCCCAGTTCGGCTTGCGCCATGCGGCATCGGCGGCTTCGACGGCTTCGCGCGCGTCGTCGGCGCTCGCGGCCGTGATCTCCGCGTTGATCGACTGGTCGGCGGGATAGAGGCTCGCGTACGCGGCGCCACGGCCGGCGCGCCACTCGCCGCCGATGAAGATATCGCTCGACGCGATCAGACTGGATTCGGGTTGATTCATTCTCAGGTTCCTTTCAGCTCGGCGCTTCGCTTAAATCACGCAGCGTGCCGCGCGATTGCGCAGCGCGCGGATCGCGCTGAACGCTGTCAGCGCGGAGGTCTTAGGGTTGTCGGGCAACGGCTTGCCGCTCATCTCCAGCGACATCTCGCCGAACGCGCCGCGCGCCACGATGCAATGCACGTTGCGCTCGACAGCCGGATCGGCAATCAGTCGCACGATCGTCTGATCGAGGCCGAGGCCCGCGAGCGCGATCGTCGCCGCGACGTTCGCGTTCTTCGGATAGAGCCGCGCCGCATCGCGCGCGCTGCCTTCGAAGATCACGCGCGCTTCGGTCAGCGCGCGCAGGTCGCAGAGGTCTTCGGCAGGCGTGCCGAGCCAGCCGGTCGGCGGCTTGCGGCCCGTGTAGAGCACTTCGTCGAGGCCGCCTTCTTTTGCGGCGGCGAGCGCATCGACGCCGCCGATCGCGCCCGAGAGCAGCGTGAGCGTCGCCGCGCCTTCGCCGGCCGCGTTCGAGAGCGCGTCGAGCAGGCTCATGTCGGAGAGCGCGCCGATCGAGGCGACAGCGCAGTCCGTGCCGGACTTCAGCAACGGCACGACGTGATCGACGAGCGCGCTATGCCCCGCGCATTCCAGCGCGAACTGCGGATGGCTGCTGAGCGCATCGACCGAGGAGACGACGTCCACGTCCGCGCCCACCGACTCGCGCACTTGCGCCATGTAGCGCTCGGGCACGATCACGTGCGAGACGTGCACTTGCGGATCGGCCGCAACCGCGCGATACACGGCCGAGCCGATCGCGCCGAAGCCGATCATCGCGACATCGATCGCGGCGTGCGGAGCGTGCCCGTTACGCATATTCCGGCTCCTTCGGCTCTTCCTTCTTGACGGGCGGACCGGCGAACGCGGTCGCGAACGAGCCGACCGAAAGCATGTCCACTTCCACCAGTACAGGACCGTTGATGGCAAGCCCTTCGCGGATGATGTCGTCCGCGTGATCGAGCGACGAGATGCGCCGGTGCGTCATGCCGAAGCTCGCGCAGAACTGCGCGAAGTCCGGCTGGTGCAGTTCGACGAACATGCGGCGTCCGCCGTACTGCGCGTCCTGAATGTTGCGGATCACGCCGTAGCACTGGTCGTTCATCAGCACGATCATCACGTTGGCCTTTTCCTGCACGGCCGTGACGAGTTCGCCGACGTTCACCATCAGCCCGCCGTCGCCGACGAGACACACGGTCTTCGCCGCCGATTCAGCCAGCGCCGCGCCGATCGCCATCTGCATGCCCTGCCCGATGCCGCCGCCGAGCGCATGCACGCCCGCGCGCGGCTGGAACACCTTCAGCAGTCGATTGCCCCACGTACTGTTCGAGATCGTCACGTCGCGGACCCAGTTGTAGTCGCGGCCCACCGCGCGCTGCAGCGATTCGACGAGACGCTTGTACGGTCCGAGCCCCTTCGCCACATCGGCGACGGCGGTTTCGCGCGCGGCGGCCAGATCGCCGGCGAACTTCGGATCGATCGCGAGACGGCCTTCGAGGCGCGTCGCGAGATCGTCGAGGACCGCGGCCGCATCGCCGTGCACGAAGAGTTCGTTGCGGTACGCGCGGTTGTCGGCGAGGGCGTCGGCATCGACGCGATAGAGCGGCTGTGGCAGCGCGAGCTTGTACTTCAGCGTCTCGTTGCCACGCAGACGCGAGCCGACGACGACCATCGCATCACACGTCTTGTAGAAGCTTTCCACTGCCGGGTGCACGTTGAATGCGCCGAGCGTCGCCGGATGATCTTCCGGCAACACGCCGCGCCCCTGTACGCTCGTGACCACGCCAAAACCGAGCGCGACGAGCCGTTCGACCGCCGCGCGCGCATGCCGTGTGCCGCCGCCGAGCCAGAGCAGCGGACGCTTCGCGCGCACCAGCGCATCGGCGAGTTGCTCGACACGCGCGCTGTCGTGCGTGAGCGTCGTGACGTGCGGCGCGGCAAGGTCGGCGGGCCATTCGATTTGCGCAGCCTGGATGTCGATCGGAATCTCGACGCTCACCGGCCCGCTCGGCGCGGCTTGGGCGACGCGCACGGCTTCGCGGATCGTCGGCAGCGCGGTTTCGACCGAACGCACGCGGAACGCCGCCTTCGAAATCGACGACAGCATCGACAGTTGATCCGGCGCTTCGTGGATATACGCGAGGTCCTGATCGAGGTATTCGGTTTCGATCTGGCCGGTGATGTGCAGGAGCGCCGTGCCCGCGGTCAGCGCTTCGACCATTGCGCCCGCCGCGTTGCCCGCAGCCGTGCCCGTCGATGTGAACGCGACGCCGAGACCGCCCGACACGCGTGCGAGTCCGTCGGCCATGTTGAGCGCACCCGCTTCGCCGCGCGCACCGACATAGCGCATGTTGCCGCGCCGGCCGATTGCATCGAGGATCGGCATGTTGTGGATCGAGATCACGCCGAACGCCGTGCGCACGCCGCATTGTTCGAGAAAGGCGGCGATCAGTTCGCCGACGGTGGTTGTGTTAGACATGTCGTGCAACGCCTCCAGAGACATCGATGTGACTACCGGTCGTGTACGACGACAGGTTCGTAGCCAGATAAAAAAGTGCCTGCGCCGCTTCTTCGGGACGTCCGAAGCGGCCGAGCGGAATGTTTTTCTTGCGCGCGAGTTCGGCGGTCCAGTCTTCCCAGTTCTGGCCCGGCGCCGCCTGCTCAGCGAAACGCCGCCGCCATTGCCCCGACTCGACGATCCCGATCAGGATCGAATTCACGCGGATGCGCTGTGGCGCGAGTTCGCTCGCGAGCGACTTCACGAGGCTCAATGTCCCCGCGCGCGCCGACGAAGTCGCGACCATGTGCGGCTCGGGTTGCAACGCAAGCAGCGAGTTCACGCAGACGATGGACGGCGCTTCTGCGTCGCGCAGCATCGGGAGAAACGCGCGCGTCGGGCGGATGAGGCTGAAGTACTTCAGCTCCAGTTCTTCGCGCCAGGCGTCGTCGGTGGTGTCGGCGAAGGTCGATACACGCCCTTGCCCCGCGTTGTTCACCAGCATGTCGGTGCGGCCGAAACGCTCGGCGACTTGCGCGGCGAAGGCGGCGACGTCGTCTGCATCGAGGACGTCGCAGCGCGCCGCCAGCAATGGCGCTTGCGGAAACTGCGCCGTGAGCGACGTCTGCGCCGCATTCAGGCGCTCCGCGTTGCGCCCGCAAATCGCGACCGAGGCGCCCGCGCGCAGGAAGAGTTCCGCTGTCGCCAGGCCAATGCCGGACGAGCCGCCCGTCACCACCGCCACCTGCCCTGTGAGATCGATCTGGATCATTGCAACCCCAATGACTTCATGTATTTGCTTTCCGCCGCAGGCCGGTAATTCAGCCGCCGCGAGAGTTCGCCCGCCGCGTTGCGCACCTTGTCGACGAGGCCGCTGTCGAAGAGCGTCGCGTCGATTTCGGGGCGCGGGATCGTCGTCGTGATGACGGCGACGATGCGCCCAGTGTCGTTACGTACCGGCGCGGTGACGACCGAAATCCCCCGCTCGAACGACGACTGGCTGATCGCGTAGCCGCGCTCGGCGTCCTCGCGAACGCGCTCATAAAGCTCCTCGACCGTCTCCGGCGTGAGCTTCGTGAAGCGTTCGAGCGGCTTCTCCGGATACAGCGCACGCATTTCGTCGAGCGAGAGGTCGCCCATCAGCACGTGACCGTGTGTCGTCGCATGAGCGGGCAAACGCGTGCCGACGTTCACCTTCACCGAGCTGAAAATCGGTGCGTGACTCTGCGCCTTCGCGACGAACACGACATCGCGGCCATCGCGAATCAGGATGTGGCTCGTCAGGCCCGTGATGTCGCGCAGGCTCTCGATGATCGGCAGGCCGAGATCGGTCAGTTCGAGCGAACTCAGGTACTCGAAGCCGAGCCGCAGCACCGAAACGCCGAGCCGGTAGTTGCGATCCTTGTCGGCACGTTCGAGAAAACCGAGCGATTCGAGCGTCTGCAAGAGACGGAACACCGTCGTGCGCGGAATCTTCAGGCGCTTCGACAATTCGGGCGCGCCCAGCACCGGCTCGCGCGGCGAAAACTCGGTCAGGATCTTCAGACCGCGTTCAAGGCCCGGCACCATGTAGTTCGTGTCGGCTTTGTCCGCATCGTCCGATGCGGCGCCGATCGTGTCGGGTGTCATTCAATTGCTCCGTTGTGCATTGCCGGCCTGGCAAAACGCATCGATGAGCGTCGTGTAGGCGGCGGGTGATTCGACGTAGCCCGCATGTCCCGCGTGCGGGATCACCCGCAGGCTCACGCCCGCGACGCGCGCGATGCGCTCGCACACGGCGGGCGGCGTGATCGCGTCGTCGGCGCCGACGGCTACCGCGACGCGTCCGCGATAGCGTTGCAAGTCGGCGGCCAAGTCCGCGTTGGCGAGCAGATGCGTCGCCTGCGCGTAGCCGTGCGGGACGATGCGCGCCATGTTCCAGCGCACCCATTCGCGTGCCGTGTCGCTTGCGTGCGCCGAAAGCATGTTCGCGCTGCGGGTATCCGCGAGACCGCGCGGGCCGAGTTCGGCGAGCATCGCGAGACGTGCGTCGCGCTTCGCTTCGCGCTCTTCCACCGATGCCGCGCCATAGCCGCCCGCCGGCGACACGAGCAGCAAGCCCGCGACGCGCGACGCATGCCGTGCCGCGAACGCGCCGCCGATGATCGCGCCGAGCGAATGCGCGACCAGCACGCAGCGCTCGATGTCGAGCGCATCGAGCCAATCGGCGAGTGCCGCCGCGTAGTCCGATGCATCGGGCGACGCGGCGGCAACCGGAGTCGATGCGCCGTACCCCGGCGCATCCCATGCGAGCACGCGCCGCGTCGCGCCGAGCACCTCCATCTGCCGCACCCACGAAGCCGCGCCCGAACCGATGCCATGCAGCAGCACGACCGGCAGGGTGCGCAGATGCGCGGCACCTGCCTCGCGATAACCGATCGTGCGATGCGCGGTGTCGATGCGCGCTTCGGGAAACGAAGCGAGCGCGTCGGCGTGAGTGAGGGTGTGCGCGGTCATGGTCTTAGCGCTTCAGCTTGGCGAGCGGCGAATCCGGCGGATACGTCGGCGTGATCGGCTTCGGCGCGCCGAGCATCACGCACATCAACGCGTCTTCCTCGCCGATGTTCACTTCCGTGCGATACACGCCCGGCGGCACCGAAATCAGGTCGCGCTCGCCGACGATCGTTTCCCACGTCTCGCCGTCCTTTTCGCAGATGACCTTCATTTTTCCGCGGATCACGAAGAAGATCTCTTCGACATCCATGTGGATATGGCTCGGGCCGATGTTGCCGGCGGGGATGACCATCGTCGAGAAGGTGAAGCCGCCGGCCGGAACCGTGTTGACGTCCTTCGCCACGCCCGTGCCGCCCGTGCCGACGTAGCGCATCTGCGCGCGGCGGTACTTCGGGTCGTAGTCGGCCTGAAACTTCAGCGCGTCCCAGTCGTACTTGCGGGTTTCGAGCCGCGCGACGCGCGTGTCCATCCACTGCGCGAAGCTCGCGCCTACCGGCTGGTCCCATGACTTGCGTTCGATATCTGCATCCGCCATCGATCTCTCCTTATCAGCTAGTCTTAATCAATCAATTCATGACGAAGCCGCCGTTCACCGGCAGCAACTGGCCGGTGACGAAGCGCGCCGCGTCGGACAACAGGAACAGCACGGGGCCGTTCACGTCGTCGGGAACTTGCGCGCGGGTCAGCGCGCGGCCTTTCAGGTAGTACTCGTGGCGCTCGGCCGGCACGTAGGCGGTCGCCTCGACTTCGGTCAGGCCAGGCGCGATCGCGTTGACCGTCACGCCGTGCGCGCCGAATTCGCGTGCAAGCGAACGCGTCATCGCGATCACTGCGCCCTTGCTGGCGACGTACGCGAGCAGCTTCGGCGCGCCCCACATCGCCGTATCCGATGCAATGTTCACGATCGCGCCGCGCTTCGAGTCGCGCAGATGCGGCAGCGCCGCCGTGCTCGCGAGCCAGGTGCCGCGCACGTTGACGTTCATCACGGCGTCCCACGTCGCGGTCGAGAGTTCGTCGGCGGACTTGCCACCCGAGTTCGTGATCGCCGCGTTGTTGATCAGGCCGTCGAGGCCGCCGAGCTTCTCCACGCTCATCGCGATGCACGCGTCGACACTCGCCGGATCGGTGAGATCGAGCGGGACGAAGTGGGCGACGCGGCCCGCTTCGCTCAGCGATTTCGCGAGCGCCCGGCCTTCGGTTTCGAGCACATCGCCGAACGCGACGTGCGCGCCGCTTTCAGCGAGCGCCGTGACGAACGCCGCGCCGAGTCCGCGCGCACCGCCGGTCACCAGCACGCGCCGGCCTTCGAGCGCGTCACGCATGAGCCTGCTCCGCGCGGTACGCTTCGAGCGCCGCGAGATGCTGCTGGCCGCGCTGCTTGAACATGCGCCGCACGCGCGTCATGCCGACGTCGTGCTGATAAAGGAACTCGTGATTGCGCGCGTTCGGCGCCATGCTTTCGAGAACGTAGCGGTCCTGTTCGAGCACCGCCCAGTGCAGCCCTTCCAGACGATTGCGATACAGGAAGCGCCACGCGTCGCGCTGCCAGCCCGACACCTTGCGCGTGCGCCAGAAATAGACGACGCAATTGTCTTCATCGACAGGCGTGGCGAACCCGATGATCCCGAAGTTGCCGCCCGGGCCAAACTTCTTCTTGTACGGAATCGCCAGGCGCATCCAGAGGCAGCCCGTCTCGCCGAGTTCGACCCAGTCGAAATTCACGTCGCGCTGGCCAACCTTTTCGAACATCAGGCCCGTATCGGTCTTGCGCACGCGCATGTCAGCCTGCTTGTCGCCTTCGGCCATCGAATGCGACGTCGCGTGCAGATACGCGCCGTGCATCGGGTCCATCACGTTGTCGATTGCGTACTGGTAATTGCACTTCCAGTGCGACATGCAGAGGAAGCTCGCATATTCAGCGCCGACGAGCTCTTCCGGCAGCACGAGCGGCGCCGGCTCCTTGTTCGCCTCGTCGCCGAACCAGAGGAAGATCGCGCCCGCGTGTTCCTCTACCGGATACGACTTCACGCACTTCTGCCCTTCGAGCGGACACGCCGACACCGCCGGCACCTTCTGCACCACACCGCCGCCATCCACTTCGATGCCGTGATACCAGCACGCGACGCTGCCGCCGAGGTTCCATCCGAGCGACAGGCGCGCACCGCGATGCGGGCAGCGGTCTTCGAGCGCGTGGACCTTGCCTTCCTGATCGCGCCAGAGAACGATCTGGTCGCCGAGACGCGTGAGGCCGATCGGCGCGTTCGCGACCTGCCAGCTCGGCGCCACGGGATACCAGTAGTTGCGCAGTCCGCGATCGAGATAGGCCTGGACCGGATCGGCTGCGACGTTGCTTGTGTGGGGGGACGTCATGAAGAAACTCCGAAATCTATTCTTTGGATGCCGCCGTCAGTCGGCCAGCGTGCGCAGTTCCGTGGCGAGCCGCTCGGCGCTCCACGCGCTGCCCTCGGGCGTGCGAAAGCCGATGCGATTCAAGCCTTCGACGACCTGCTCGAGTTCCAGCGCGCCGGCTTCGAACACTTGTTCCAGCGCGTCGCCGAAATCGTTTTCGTACTGGGTCGGCTCGGCCTTGCGCGTTTGCCAGATGAAGTTCTCGGTTTCACCCGGCTTTTCGATGACGCCCTTGCCGGCGACGTTGTTCGGCTGCGGCGCGAGCCACGGCTTGAGTAACGGATTGAAGTTCACGGCGACCTCTCGCATGTCATTCCACCTTGATCTGGATTTCTTCACCGGCGAGCCGCACTGAATACATCCTCAGGTCGCGGCCACCGGGCTCTTTCAAGCATTTGCCGGTCGGGATGTGAAACACGGCCTCGTGCAGCGGACATTCGACGGTGTCCCCGTCGATGAAGCCCTGCGTCAGCAGCGCATACGCATGCGGACAGACGTTTTCGAGCGCGTACACGTCGTCGCCCACTTTGTAGATCCCGACTTCCACGCCGTCGTCGAACTTGAATTCGATCGGAGCGTCTTCCGACAAGTCACCGGCATGTCCGGCGCAGCGCCATTGTTCAGACATCTTTTTACCCTTCCTCTGGTTCGACTATGTTCCATCTAAGGAACGATAGTTTATGTATGGGCATTATAGGAGTCGTTTCGCTGGAAAAAAATAGAAACTTGGCGGCTAGGTGAAAACACCGACGCCGAGCCCTGAAAATGTCCCGCCGATAGCCGTCGCGCAGCACCGTTGCGGTGCTCACAGCCATATTCCGTATGGCTCCGCTGGATATTGCGCGCCCGGTCACACGTCGTTTTTACCGCTCGACCGCCTCTCAAAATTTTATTTTTTCTCGCATTCTGTCTCACTATACTTTCCATAGGCAGCACATCTAACCATATATGGAACAGAAAAGACGATGACTGTCAGGCGCGGATGCAGGCGATCTACGCGAGGAGAAAAGGGGCATTGGAGCGGCGGGAGCAGGTTCCGCCGATGTGAAAGACGGGCTAGGAGAACAAAGGGTGAAGCACATCATCGCAGCCGGGCTGATCGGGGCCGGCATTGCATCGGGCGCATCGGCGCAAAGCAGCGTGACGCTGTATGGCAGTCTGGATGCCGGCGTCGCGTACATCAACAACGCGGGCGGCCATCCGAAGTGGATCCAGGAACAGGGCAACATGCAGCCCGACCGCTGGGGCCTGCGGATCGTCGAGGATCTCGGGGGCGGCTACAAAACGGTCGCGCAACTGGAGAACGGCTTCTACACGAACACCGGCAACTTCGCGAAAGCCGGCACGCTGTGGAACCGGCAGGCGTACGTGGGCTTGAGCCGCGACGACATCGGCACGCTGACCTTCGGCCATCAGACACCGTTCAGCTTCGACATGCTCGGACCGCTTTCCACCGCCTATCTCGCGGCGAGCTGGTACGCGTTCCACCCGGGCAACATCGACGCGCTTGCGGATACCGGCGTCGTGCCCTATGACAACTCGGCCAAATTCCGCTCGGCGAGTTTCGGCGGCTTCACGTTCGGCGCGATGATGGGCCTCGGCAACACGACGGACTTCTCGTTCGGCAAGACGCTCGGCTTCGGCGTGACGTATCAGAACGGTCCGTTCAAGGCGGCAGCGACCTATTCGGACGAACACAACCGCACGCCCGCAATCGTGACGACCGGCATTACCACGTTCCAGGGTCAGTCCGCCGCGACCTACGTCGCCGACAAGCTGCAGAACATGGGCGCGGGCGTGTCATACGAAATCGGCAACGTAGTCGTGCACGGGCTTTATACGCGCGTGAAGCTGGAATCGAACGGCTTTTCGAGCACGTATCAGACCTACGACGCCGGCGCGACCTACAAGATGATCCCGACGAACTGGATCGCAGGCGGTGCCGCGACGACGACCTTCGACGGCAAGCGCTGGACGCAGTTCGAGATCGGCGACATCTACCTGCTCTCGAAGTCGACGCAGCTCTATGTGAACGCGCTTTACGAGCATGGGTCGTCGGGCGCGAAGGGCGCGTTCTTCACGGCGGGAGTGTCGAGCACGGCCAATCAGGTGATCGTGCTCGCAGGGATTCACCACTCGTTCTGAGCGTGGACCTTTGAAGCCGCTCAGCTCGCCGCTGCCGCGTTGCGGCGCGCGAGCGCGGCGGTGGCGTCGCTCGCGTCGGGGCGATAGTTGAGGCGCGTCGAGAGTTCGAGCGCCGCGCCGCACACCGCTTCGACGAGCTGGTTTTTTTCGTCTTCCGAAGAACTGATTTCCGAGCGCGGCACGGTCACGGTGATCGCCGCGACGATCGCACCCATGCGATCCCGCACCGGCGCCGTGACGACCGAAATGCCCCGTTCGAACGATGCCTCGCTCAATCCGAAGCCGAGCGCCGCACATTCGCGCACGCGTTCGTCGAGTTCTTCGACGGTCGCGGGCGTGCGCTCGGTGAATTGTTCGAGCTTGCCTTCGGGATAGAGCTGGCGCAGCGCGTCGAGCGTCAGATCGCCCATGAGGACGTGGCCGTGAACCGTCGCGTGCGCGGGCAGCCGCGTGCCGACGTGCACCTTCACCGAGCTGAACATCGGCTCGTGACTTTGCGACTTCGCAACGAACACGACGTCGCGCTGATCGCGAATCAAGAGGTGCGTCGTCAGGCCGGTCGCGGCACGCAGGCGTTCGAGGACGGGCGTCGCGAAATCGGTGAGTTCGAGCGAACTCATGTATTCGAAGCCGAGCCGCAGCACCGCGACGCCGAGCCGGAAACTGCGGTCGCCGTTCACGCGTTCTAGAAAGCCGAGCGCTTCGAGCGTTTGCAGCAGGCGGAACGTAGTCGTGCGCGGAATGCCGATGCGTTTCGACAGTTCGGGCGCGCCGAGCACCGGCTCGCGTGCCGAGAATTCGGCGAGGATGCGCAAACCGCGCTCGAGCCCCGGCACGAGGTACGTCGATGAGGACGCGTTGGCGTCGTCGTCGGATGCTTCGATTCCTTCTTGCGGCTTGTCTTGCTTTGGCATGTCCGGTTATCGCTTTTGATCGATTAGGCGAATCATAGCGCGGCGCAAGGGCGACTTTTCTTCAAACTCACTGACCGGAATGCGCGTGGAGTTGTAACGTCTTGCGCGCTTTGTCACGTGACATCGTTCTGATGAATGCCGGCGTTGTCGGCCATTGTGGCGCCACATGCCGTTTTCGATGGACGATTCACGACATTGACGGTGTATGCAGCCTTATGTCTTAGATCTGGCACGACTTGTGCAAGCGTCCCAACCGACCCTTTCGGACGAACGGCGGAGCATGAACCCGATGACCCCCACCCGGTGCGACGAACCCCCTGCCCGCTGCGCGCCTGACGAAGCCGCGGCGCGCGCCGCGTTATGCCAGCGCGTGCTCGCCGGACTGCGCGCGGGCGAATTCCGCATGGCGTATCAGGGCATTTACAGCGTCGAGAGCGGTGATCTGGCGCGGCTGGAAGCGCTCGTCCGGTGGCAACATCCCCAATACGGATTGCTCTTGCCGGGCGCCTTCGCCGATACCTTCGACGATCCCGATGTCGCCGCCGAACTCACCGCCTTCGTGATCGATACCGTCTGCCGCGAGCTCGCGCAGTGGCAGCACGACGGCGGCGCGGTGCGGCCGGTCGCGATCAACGTGCCGCCATCGGTCGCCGCGACGCCCGGCTTCGCGCAGCGTCTGCAGGACGTCTGCCGCGTGCATGGCATCGAGCCGCGCTGCCTCGAAATCGAATTGTCGGAAGGACAGGATCTCGCGCGTTTCCCCGATCTCCCTAAGGTTGTGAAGCTGTTGCGCAAGCATGGCGTCGGCGTAGCGATGGATGATTTCGGCACCGGCTACGCGTGTCTCGCCGCGCTCTGCCCGACCGGTTTCTCGACCGTAAAGGTCGCCAAGGAATTGCTCTCCGCCGTGCCGGCATGCCCTAACGCATGCGCAGTGGTATCGGCGGTCGTCGCGCTGATGACACAGCTTTGCATGACGGTGGTCGTCGAAGGCGTCGAGACGGCGGCGCAGGCGCAATGGCTCGCGCAGTGGCCGCAACTACTCGCACAGGGGTTCTTTCTCGCGCGGCCATCGTTCGGGATCGAATCGGTTCCAGGCGCGCGCACGCTCGCTCTCGACCACGCACACCGCATGCGCGCTGCATGATGCGCGCGTGACCCTTTCCGTACCTTCTGGCAACCCCTCGTATGCCGGAATGTTGCCGGCGTCCGTCTGGGCGTCGGCATTTTTTTGGCGGCAGCGTCTCTTGAGTCGAGGTAGATCGAAACGTGAACCACGAAGCTCGCCAGCATGGCGAGCGCACCGATCGTTTCAAGCAGGGCTGACATGATTCCCTCCCGCAACAGGAGAACATTGATTAGCGATGCAACCATTGCGGCGCGTAGGTGCGCACAAAAAACGCGATCGTGATGCAGAACGTGACGAGAAGCGTACCCGTGCGCACGATGTTGGCTGGGGCGCGTCGCCCGAGCAGCGCGCCGCCGTACCCGCCCAGGGCCGCCGCGACCAGCATCACCATCGTCTCGGGCCAATGCACCGCATGCGCGACGATGAACGTACCAACCGCTACCGCATTCGCCGCGCTCACGAGCAGCGTGCGGGGCGCGTTCAGGCTCTTGAGATCGCGTGAGTCGAGCAGTCCCCACATCGCTATCATCATGATGCCTACCGCGCCGCCGAAGTAGCCGCCATACACGCCGAGCGCAAACTGGATTGCAAGCACGGCCGGTGCGCGGATATGCCAGCGGGCGCGCAGCACTTCGCCTATTTTGCGCCCGAAAGCGAGCGCGAAACTCGCCAGCAGCAGCAGCCACGGCAACACAAAAGAGAAGGCGGTCGACGAGGTCCGAAGCAGCAACGTCGCGCCGACAAATCCGCCGATCAGGGTGACGACGAGCAACGCGCGCATCGTCACCGAGCCGACTGGTCCGAGCCCATCCCGATAAGCCCATGCGCTCGCGATGCCGCCCGGGAACAGCGCAACCGTGCTCGAAGCGTTCGCCTGAACCGGTGGCACGCCGGCCGCGATAAGCGCGGGCAGGCTGACGAACGAGCCTCCGCCGGCCAGCGCGTTCATCGCGCCGGCTAGCAGTCCTGCCGCAAAGACCATCATGAGGGAGTGCATGAAAGCGATGCTAGCCATAGTGCCATGCGCCCGCAATCTGGCAATTCCAATGCTAGACTTCGGCGAAACCGAAACCACGGATACGTCATGCGTTTCGATCTCACCGACCTGCGGCTTTTTCTGAGCGTAGTGGAGCACGGCAGCCTTACACAAGGCGCGCGGGCGATGCATCTTGCGCTGGCTTCCGTGAGCGAGCGCATCGCGGGAATGGAAGCGGCGCTCGGCGCGCCTTTGCTCGAACGCAATCGTCGCGGCGTGCGCGCGACGGCGGCGGGCCTTGCGCTCGTGCGACACGCGCGTTCGATCCTGGGCCAGGTCGAACAGATGCGTGGCGAGTTGCGCACTTACGCGACAGGCCTCAAAGGGCGTATCAAGTTGCTCTCCAATACAGCCGCATTGGCTTCCTTTCTTCCGCCACGGCTCAACCGCTTTCTGGCCGCTTATCCGGATCTTTCCATCGACCTGGAAGAACGGCCAAGCACGGAGATCGTCCAGGCGCTCGCCGAGGGACGCGCTGACCTTGGCATCGTCGCCGATATCGCGGACCTTGCGAATCTGCAAACACATTTGATCGCGCAGGATCAGCTTGTCGTAGTCGCAAGCGAATCGCATCGTATCGCCAGGCTTGCGTCAGCGGCGTTCGCGGAGATTCTCGACGAACCTTTTGTCGGACTGTCCGACGCGGCCCTCGAAGCGCATCTTGCCGAACGCGCCTCGCGCCTCGGCCGGCAAATTTTCTATCGCATCCAGATGCGCAGCATCGATCACGTCGCGATGATGATCGAGACGGGCATCGGGATCGCAATCGTCTCCGAAGCCTCGACGGATACGCTGCGGCGTCCGGGGCTGGCGATCGTGCCGTTATCGGAACCTTGGGCCGCGAGGCGTCTGCATCTTTGCGCACGCGATTTTTCCGCGCTGACGCCTCATGCGGATTTGCTCGCGCAGCAGCTATTGCAAACCTGAAAACTACGGTGAGCGTTTGAGGCATTGATCAACGCGCTAAAGCATTTCCTGCGATCCGCTTAGACACGCCGAATCAGTCGACGTATCGTGCGAGCGACTTCCGGCAAACGAACGGGCCATCGTTTCGCGTCGTGGTCGATGTCGGCAACTGGGACAACTCTCGCGCAGTGAACCTGCCGGGCGAGGCGGGAGATCCGGACAGTCGGCACTATCGCGACCTCGTGTCGATGTGGCTGAAGGGCGAGTACTTCCCGCTGCTCTATTCGCGCGCAGCAGTCGAGGCAGCTACTGAATCGCGTATTCATCTCGTGCCCGGCACGCAAACGAAATGATCGTTGCGAACCAGGAATTGAATCCGTAACGTGAGCAACGACTCACGTCGATTCGATACTCGGTTTCGCCGGCATCATCAAAGCAAATCCGCATTTCATCGATGTCGAATGATTGCCTGAATCGCGTCACTATCATCAGTCATTGCACCGCCGAAAACCTTCCGTAAACCATCCGCCCCATACACGGACTCTGCTTTGCGGCACACGCGGCCAGGAAGCATTCTCCTTTTTTCCAAGTCGCCAAAGAACGGCCTCTGGAAACACACAAGCACGAACCTATACTCGGGGCGTTGCCTCGCTCAAAGGTTTTCCTGAAGCAAATGTTCACGAGCATGACCGCGCAAGCACGATCCGCCATGCATGCGATGGCCCGAATCCCAGCATCACGAAGACAGTTCCTCGCGTTGCTGTTGAGCGGAGCCGGAAGCGCAGCGCTTGCCGCATGCGGCGGCGAAAGCCTCGTTGAAGACGCGATCGCGGACACCGATTCTCCCGGTAAAACGACAAAGGAATTTGTTTCGCCTCCGAAGCTCTTCTATGGAGTCAACGGTCATATGGCGTGGGGCGAAGGCATCTACTGGATGTTGCCGCCCGCCTGGCAACTCGCTTTGCTCCAGGACCTCGGCGTCACCAACTACCGCTGCGACGTCGCTGATCACGGCATGGCCGCGTATCTTGCCGCAGCGTTGACGGGACCCTTCGCCGGCAGCGGCATCTCGATCCTTCCTGTCATCAATCCACGCTCCGCTCACTGGGACCCCTACAGTTCAGAAGCCGAAGGCTATCTGCTCGGCTATCGCCTGGCCTCGCGCATCACGAAGCCGCTGCAAGGCGTGGTGACACACATTGAATGCGGCAACGAACTCGACACGATCGGACTCAAGATCGCAGGCGACGGCAGCCTGACGTCCGACTGGAATCCGGCGCAGTGGCAATCGTTTCGCGGCGTGATTCACGGCATGATCGCGGGCGTCAAGTCAATCGATCCGACCATCAAGTGCGGCGTCAACGTGGGCATTCCGATGGCTTATCGCGCGCTGCAAATGCTATGGACAGGCGTATGGCCCGATGGCACCGCGGAGGGTCGATCGGGCGCGGGACAGGTGCGCTGGGACTTCACCACGTATCACTGGTACAAGAGCTCGGGCAACATTCAATGCGGCGGACGCAACCACGCTTGCGTCGACATCCTGCAGACCCTCAAGGACTCGTTCAACGTCCCGATCTGGCTGACGGAATTCGGCTGGTCCGGCAGCATGGACACGCCGCAATCGGCCGCTGATTACGTATTAACAGCGCTCGCGCAATATTGGTCGATCAGGGAAAAGTACAACATCGAGTCGGTGATGCTGTACTCCGTGATCGATGGGAGCTACGGCCTGATTCAGTCCGACGGCATTACGAAGAACCCCGCGTATGACGCGTACAAAGACTTCATCGTGGCCAATCCGGTTTAATTTTTAAGTCTCATCGTTTGAGTAATATATACCGATCTGTTAATTTGTTAAGCGAGTTGATACTTCGTTAATATCGAGTACTTTTTACTTATCAAAAATCTTTAGGAAAGCCATCACAAAATGATCAAGTAATATATACCTTATTGTATTCCAGCATGCGCAAACGTTTCCCTTATCTTCATTCCAAACGAGTAATTTTCTATTCATACGATATGAACTGACATCAATCCACCTATTTCCATTTGTTAGAAATTGTTACGGTGACAGGTAAAAAATAGGAACTTATAGTCGATCACGTAAGTTCCTTGAAACCAAATTACCTGATCATCATGTCCAAGAAATCCAAGATCGAGCAAACATTACCGACCGTTGCCGTCCTTCCTGACGCAACCATTTCGCGCCGGAATTTTCTCTCGCTGATGATGGCAGGCGCAGGCAGCGCAGCCCTTGCCGCGTGCGGTGGCGGAAGCGAAACCTCGGCAATCGAGGCCGCGGCAAAGACCACCGACCTCGCCGCAACCCAAAAAGCGGCAAGCGCGACCCAGAGCCTCTTCTACGGCATGAACGGCCACATGGCATGGGGCACGGGCATCTACAAGACGATGACCCCCGCTCAACAACTCGCGATCCTCCAGGACCTCGGCGTCACCAACTACCGTTGCGACGTGGCCGACGCAGGCATGTCGACCTACCTCGCTACCGCTTTGAAGGGACCGTTCGCCGGTAGCGGTGTCGCAATCCTTCCGGTGATCAACCCGCGCTCGGCGCGCTGGGACCCCAACAGCACGGAAGCGGCCGCCTACACGCTCGGCTATGACCTCGCGGTGCGCATCACCAAGCCGCTCGTGGGTCTCGTCAAGTACATCGAATGCGGCAACGAACTCGACACCATCGGCCTCAAGATCGGCGGCGACGGCAGTCAGACTACCGACTGGAATCCGGCGCAGTGGCCGTCGTTCCGTGGCGTGATCCGGGGCATGATCGACGGCGTCAAGGCGGTCGACCCGACGATCAACTGCGGCGTCAACGTCGGTATTCCGATGGCGTATCGCGCGCTGCAAATGCTCTGGACAGGCGTGACACCGAATGGCACCGCTCAGGGCGTTGGCGGTGCGGCGCTCGTACGCTGGGACTTCACGACGTATCACTGGTACAAGAGCTCGGGCAAGATCGAATGCGCCGGACGCAACAACATGTGCGTCAACATCCTTCAAGTGCTGAAAGACTCGTTCAACGTGCCGATCTGGCTGACGGAATTCGGCTGGTCGGGCAGCAACGACACCGCGCAGTCCGCCTCGGACTACATGACGTACGCACTCACCTCATACAAGTCGATCAAAGACAAGTACAACATCCAGTCGGTGATGATGTACTGCGTGATCGACGCGAACTACGGCCTGATCCAGCCCGACGGCGCCACTAAAAATCTTTCGTACACAACGTTCAAGAACTTCGTCGCCGCCAACCCGGTTTGACCGCATGCGTTGGGGTTTAGTCGATTCCCCGCGAGTTGTAGCCGCACATCCCGATGCGACCTCGGATCGTTCGCGCGCTCAACCCTGCGTTGTTACTCCTGCTATCCTCGAAACTTCGCTCCATCGACGACGGTCATGACACGCGCACATGACCGACGCGGTGCGGGCCAACCATTGCGCGTTTAACAGACCATCCCGATTCCATGCCTCGTCCGGCCGCCTCACGAGGGGTGCTGATAGCGACCATACTCGGTTCGAGCATGGCGTTCATCGACGGCACGATCGTCAACGTCGCACTGCCCGCGCTTCAGGCCAGCCTGCATGCGACTGCGAGCAATCTGCAATGGGTCGTCGAAGCGTACGCGCTTACGCTTGCCTCGCTGCTGCTCCTTGGCGGATCGCTCGGCGATCTCTATGGACGGCGCAAGCTTTTCCTGACCGGCGTGCTGGTTTTCGCGCTGGCATCTGCGTGGTGCGGGCTTGCGGGAACGATACAGATGCTCGTCGCGGCGCGCGCTGTGCAAGGCATCGGGGCAGCGCTGCTCGTACCAGGCAGCCTTTCGCTGATCAGCGCCTCATTCCCCGAAGCCACGCGCGGACAAGCCATCGGCACATGGTCCGCATTCACCGCCATCACGACCGCGTTCGGTCCCGTGCTCAGGGGCTGGTTGGCCGAGAACGTTTCTTGGCGCGCAGTCTTCTTCATTAACGTGCCGATTGCGGCGGTCACCGCTTGGATCACGCTGTCGAGCGTCCCTGAAAGCCGCAACGAGTCGATGCTGCGCAAGCTCGACTGGCCGGGCTCGGTGCTCGCGTGCATGGGGCTCGGCTGCGTCACGTTCGCGCTGATCGAGGCATCGCGAGGCGGTGCGGTCATCGCGGCCACCGCTGCGTGCGGCGTGATCGCGCTCGTTGCGTTCATCGTTGTCGAAGCGCATTCCGCAGCGCCGATGGTGCCGCTCTCGCTCTTTCGATCGCGCACCTTTAGCGGCGCGAACCTGATCACGCTGTTTCTCTATGCGGCCTTAGGCGGCACGATGTATTTTCTGCCGCTTAACCTGATTCAGGCGCAGCACTATACGGCCACCGAAGCGGGCGGCGCGCTTTTGCCGCTCATTCTGCTCATCTTCGCGCTATCGCGCTGGTCAGGCGGACTGATCGCGAGTCATGGCGCGCGGCTTCCTCTCGTGATCGGACCGGTCATCGTCGCGACGGGATTCGCGTGGCTCGGATGGTCCACCAGGAGCGGCTCTTACTGGACCACGATCTTTCCACCGATGGTCGTGCTGGGATTTGGCATGGCGATCTGCGTCGCGCCGCTCACGACAGCGGTGATGAATGCCGTATCGATCGACGATTCCGGCGTGGCCTCGGGTGTCAACAACGCTGTATCACGCATTGCCGGGCTGCTCGCGATTGCGGTGTTCGGGCTCGTGCTTGCTTTGCGTTTCGATACCGTCCTCGAGCACAGGCTCGATGCGCTTGCGCTGCCTGCGCTCGCACGCCATGCCGTGGAGGAACAACGCCCGTTGCTCGCCGCGATCAGCAGCAATGATTCGCGCGTGCTTGGCGCGGTGCGAGATGCCTTTGTCGATGGATATCGATGGGTGCTCTTTATCTCCGCGGCATTGGCTCTGACAAGTGCGGTCTGTGCGTATTTGCTGTTGGAAGGGAAGAAGCCTGCGGGTTAAGCGATGCAGTACGATGCATGCGTTAATGCTAACCGGACGAAACATCATGCGTGCAACGATCAGAACCATCATCGCGGCTTGCGCGTTCGCAGCCATGCACCACGCAGCAGCGCATCCCGTCACGACATATCGCGGGATCTGCGATGCGTCGGCCGGCATCGACCTTGGCACAGGTCACTTCATCGTCGCCGACGACGAGCACAACGCGTTGATGATCTACCAGTACGGCACGCCCGCACACGTGGGCATGGTCGATCTGTCGAAGTATCTCGCCGCACCGGACGGCAAGAAGAACAAGGAATCGGACCTTGAAGGCGCGGCGAGAATCGGCGACCGAATCTATTGGATCGCATCGCATGGACGCGACCGGCACGGCAACGTCGAGCCCGCGCGCTACCGCTTGTTCGTTACGCGCATCGATCGTACGGAAGGGGTGCCTGGCGTTGTTCCCGTCGCAGCCCAACCTTACGCAAATCTCCTTACGGCACTCGCTGCGGATCCGCGCTTCGACGTGTTGACGCGTGCATCGAAACTCGCGCCTGAAGCGCCCGGTGGCTTGAACATCGAGGGTCTGGCGGATAGTGAAGACGGCGCCTTGCTGATCGGATTCAGAAACCCCTTGCCGAACAAGCAGGCGCTCGTGCTCAAGCTGCGCAACCCGGCTGATGTCGTCGAACGCGGCGCCGCCCCGGTATTCGATGACCTCGTGCGCTTCGATCTTTCGGGTCGAGGCATTCGGAGCCTCGAGCGCATCGGCCATCAATACGTGATCGTAGCGGGACCTCACGATGATGGCGACGGCAAATCCATCGCGTCGCGCTTTGCGCTATACAAGTGGAGCGGCTCACCTGCCGATGCGCCAAAATTCTGGACCGACGTCGAACCATCTGACTTCCACGCCGAAGCGATCTTCGAGATGCAGGGAAAGCATCAACTCTATCTTCTGAGCGATGACGGCGGCGACCGTGCCGACCGTGTCGATTGCGGCAAGAAGCCCTTCCCTTCCGATGCCAAAACCTTTAGAGGCATCGCGCTCGATTACCCATAAAGCTATTTGTGGGGCAGACCACACATAGACGGCATTCGTCAAAGCGCAAGCAATACGACGTGCGAAACGACCTCATCTTGAGCACGGTCGTTTGATCGAGTGACCCACTCAAGTGCTCCAAGCCCGCAGCAACTCTTCCCTTTAGCGCGTCAGTGCGTCTTTCTTATTTTCCGATACGGCGCATTCATATCGATGTCATTCATCTTAGCAACTTCGCTAAGCGAAGCAATGGATGGGTAATGACCCTTAGCCGTTGCCTCGACGTGACATAAACGTTTGCGCTTGGCCGAAAGACAGGACATTCTTGTAGCTGGCTGACAATTCAATCAATGATCTGTGCGAGGGATAAGACATGTGGCGTCGCGTCTGTTTGCGGTTAATCGTGATAAGCGGTTTTCTTTATCTCGCCGGTTGCGGTGGTGGAGGCAGTAGCAATTCCAACACCTCCGGTGGCACGGCCGCCCCCGCAACAGGCGCAAGCGACGGAGCAGCGTCTGCGCCCGGTGGCGCGAGCGCCCCGGCGGGTGCAAGTGGCGGCGCGGCCAGCACGCCAGTGCTCGCAGCGGCAACGCCCGTGATCGACGGCACTCCACTCGGCACGGCTCATTGGAGTGCAGGCGCGACGACGTCGGGCGGACTGGGCCAGGCTGTCGGTGGGCTCAACTGCACGCTGACCGGCGGCGCCTATACGTACTCGCATTTGTCTATCTATCAGGACGGCCAGTTGCTCGCGCTGCCGGCTAACGTGGGCGCAATCGCGCCGACGCTGGCTGCACAAACCGGGTGCGTGTATCCCGTTCACACTCTTGATTCATCGGGCAAGATCCGCATGGATGCGAGCACCAATACGTCGTACACGCTCGGACAGTTCTTTGCCATATGGGGTCAACCGCTTACGTCAACGAACGTCGCCGGCGTGACGGGGACGCAGGTCACCGCATACGTCACGAGTGACGGCGTACTCACGCAATACACGGGCGACCTCTCGAGTCTCGTCCTGCCGACGCATGGTGAAGTGACCATCATGATCGGCACGCCACTCACACAGATCCCCACGTACACGTGGACCGATCCGCCGCCCTTCGACAACAACCGTCTTGCGCTCACTTTCGGCACCTCGATCGGCACGTCGTTCTGGCCGAACGGCAGCACAGCGACAGGCGGCACGGGCCAGCCCATTGGCGACGTGATCTGCGCGGCCGGCATGGTCGAGTCCTACCACGTACATGCCCATCTCGCGATCTTCAAGGATGGCCAATGGCTTGCGCTGCCTGCGAACATTGGCATTACACCGCGATGCAACTATGAGACGCACACGCACGATAACACCGGCGTCATTCACATCGAGACGCCCAACCTCAAGGCCTTCACGCTTGGCAAGTTCTTTGCGCTTTGGGGAGAGCCGCTGACGAGCACGAACGTCGCGGGTGTGATGGGTCCGGTGGTCGCCTATATCAACGACAATGGCGACGTGCGTCGCTGGATGGGGTCGTTGAGCGACATCGAGTTGACGTCGCATCGCTCGGTAACGCTGCAGGTGGGCACGACGCCGATCAGCACGCTCGCCACCTACAACTGGGACGAGCCAAAGTAATGGTCGTTCGATAATGGCGCTTCAGGCGGCGATTGTCGCCTGAAGCGCTTTAACGACACTCAACTCCCAAGCACGACGAAGATCATTCCAAGCGGCGCCTTGGATCCGTTAGGCACCGGCGCGCGCAGCGGAAAACCGTACGTGCCGCGCACGTTCACGTAACGCCCCGCCTGAAAACGGAAGCCCGCGCCGACGCTCACGAGCGATCCATTGGTCGGCTCGGCCGGCTGATCGATGCGGCTCCAAACGTGCCCCGCATCGACGAAGACGAACGGCTGCAGGCCGATGCCGCTCGAACCGAAGATCCACGCAGGCACGCGTAGTTCCGTCTGCACATTCCAGCCGCGATCGCCCTGCACGACATACGGTTCATAGCCGCGCACACTGCTGTCTCCACCGAGGCCGAGTTCCTCGCTAGGCAGCAATGTATCGGGCGTCCATTGAAAAGTGCCGCGCGCAGAAACCGAGAAACCGGGTCCGAACGTCACATCGCGTTGCCCGGACAACTGCAGATAAGCATAGCGCGGCGTCGCGCCGTGGCGGGCCGCATCGAATGCGGCGTCCTGATTGTCTCCGTCGAGACGCCCGGGACTCAGCACGACCATGGCGTTCGCGCGCCCCTGTCCGCGCGCATCCGTCCTGCTGATCTCGTAGTTGACGACGAACTGATGAATGTGCGTATTCGAATTGAAGACCTGGAAGCCGCCGAACTCGAGATCGTTATTCGAGCGCTTGAAGTCGTAGCCGAACTGCACTTGCTGCTGCCACGTCCCTAGCGGTGCGAGCCGCCAGTCGTAACGAAAACTGAGCTGCGCAGAGATGCCTGTTTGCCCATAGCTGTCGGGAAGACGCGGCGTGCTCTGCGCATAAACACCGAACAGTTCGATGCGGTCCAGCCACGGCAAGGGCGCGCTATAACTCATCGCATGCGCAACGAAACGCGGACGATTTTCCCGTCCCTCGATGTCCGGATTACCGCTGAAAAAATCGTTGCTGACCGTTACCTGATACGCGATCTGCTGATCCAGTCCAAACAGGTTGCCATAGTCGATACCCGCAAAAAAACGGTCGCGACCGAGTTGCGGCACGCCTGCGTTATCGTAGCCGGCGGTTACGCGCAGCGGAAAGCGGTCCTGTGTTTGCAGCACGACGTCGGTCGTATTCTCTTCGGTGCCGGGCGCATAGACCACGTCCACCGTTCGATACGGATTCGCATTAAGCAGCGCGAGACCCGACGACACGTCAGCTTCGCGGATCGGGGCGCCCTTGGTGAGCGGCATTTCGCGCATGAGCAGATCGCTCGAAAAATAGCGATTGCCGCGCGGCACCACGGCACCGAGCCGATAGTTCGCGACGACGATACGCACGACGCCATCGGTTACGTCCTGCTCGGGCGCGTAGACGTCGACGAGCGGCAAGCCTGCATCGCGATAGCGCCGCACGACGCTCTTGCGAATTTCTGCGAGCCGTCCGAGCGTGAGCGGCTTGCCGATATCCGCGGCGAAGCCCGCGAGAAACGCCTCGTCGAGAAGCGGCAGGTCTCTTGCGACGATCCCGTCTTTCGGGCGCTCATCCGCACTCGCGCCGGGCGCTTCGAATATCAGACCGCGCAATGCTTCGATGGCCACCTGCTGCGAATCGCTGACGGGCTCCGGCGGCACCGGCGGTGCGACGGGACGTGCTGGCGCGGGCGGCGGAACCGGGTTCACATCGCGATAGGACTGCGCATGCGAGGCAGTCGCGACGAGCATCGACGCAGGCGCGACGAGCGCGCAAAGCAGGCGCAGCGAGCGCGATGAAGCCACCATTGCGCGGCTCAATGCGCGAATTGCCAGCGGCGCATTAAAAGGATGGCCTGCGCCGCTAAAGGCGTGTGGCCTGACGCGGGGGTATCGGATTCGAGTTCCGATGCCATGAAGCGGCCATCTATAGTCACCACGCCGTTCCTCCGGATGAGCCTGTTAGTGATCGAAGCCGTATATGCGCGCCCGGTTGACTTTCATGTCGCTAAAGCGCTCATTACTTTAGCAGACGATTAATGCATTGATAGTTCGATCCCGCCTTTTCGGCCAACGCGGCCTCCAAAATGAGCGAGCAATCGCCTGACGCCGGCGCACAATGGCATCGAACCAGCCTTCATGCGGCGCTGCCGCGCAGGAGACAAACATGTCTGCGCCCGCTCACTGGACATGTCCAACATGTGCGATCGAGGTCACGACCCCCTTCTGCCCGCAGTGCGGCGAGAGTCCGCTGCGTCCGCCCGATCTCACGCTGCGCGGCATCGCAGCCAAGGTACTGCACGCGGCAACGAGCATCGACGGGAGACTGCTGCGCACGGTGTGGTGTCTGCTTTGCCATCCGGGGCAATTGACCGTCGCGCATCTCAAGGGGCAGCGCATGCCGTACGTTGCTCCGTTCCAACTATTTCTCATTGCCAACGCGTTCTTCTTCGCGATGCAGTCGCTGACCGATACGCAAATTTTCGGCTCGACGATGGAGTCGCATCTCAATCACCAAGACTGGAGTCCGCTTGCGACGACCCTCGTCGCTGAACGAGTCGCCATGCTTCACACCGATCTTGCGCAGTACACGCCTGAGTTCAATCGCGCTGCGGTGCTCAATGCGAAATCGCTCATCATTCTCATGGTCGTGCCGTTCGCGCTACTGCTCTCAGTGACGTTTGCTTTTGTCCGCAAGCAGAAACGCAAGCCGTTCGTCGCGTACGTGTACTTCTCGCTGCATCTCTATGCGTTTCTGCTGTTGCTCTTTTCACTGGCGTTGATGATAGCGGCGATCAATGTGCACGCGGGAGGCGCAGGCCTCGCATCGCCCGCGGTCGATAAGGTGCTTTCGCTCATCAATCTCAGTGTCTGCGGGATATATGCATATCTTGCGCTGGGACCCGTGTTCGATTCTCATGGACTCGCGCGCTTTGTCAGGGCCACCGCGTTGACCATCGGCGCGGCGTTCATTGTCCTCGGCTACCGCTTCGTCATCTTTTTGATCACGCTATACCTGACGTAATACGCAAAAGATACCGCATCGAAACAATGCGGTCATATATTCCGATACTTACGCAGCTTCTTCTGTCAGCATGGCAGGCAAAAGGCGAGCAAACTCACGCTTGACCAACCCATAACACTCACAAGCACGTCCCTCGAGTCCACACCGGTCGACGATGCGGATAGAACCGCGCGTCTGATACACGATCCCAGCCGATTGCAAGCGCCCCGCCGCTTCAGTCACCGCCTCGCGACGCACACCCAGGAGATCTGCGATCCGCTGTTGCGTAATCACGAGCTTGTCCGAGCCGGTCGCATCCATCGCCTCGAGAAGCCAGCGCGAGAACTGGTTACTCACCGAATGATGCCGATTGCAGGCAGCCGTCTGCGCGATCTTCGTAAACAACGCATGCGCATACAGCATGATCAGGCGACGCATTGCCTCCGATCGGTCGAAATGCTGGCGCAGGGCCGCTGCGTCTACGCGATACGCCGATCCCGAACACTGGACCTCGACGTTCGACGGCATCGCATCGCCGTTCATCAGCACGTTGGCGCCGGTTGTTCCTTCGCGCCCGATCGAAGCCACTTCGACGGAGCGGCCGTCCTCCATCGTGTGCAGCAAGGAAACGACCGCCGTGATCGGAAAATAGATGTGGCGCACGCGCGCGCCCGCATCACAAAGCACCTGCGAAGACTCGAGGCGCACGAGTTCGAGGTCAGGGGCGATCGCCTTCCACTCTTGTGTGGGAAGGCCGCTCAGCAAGTGATTGCCGTGTAAATCGGATTGCAGCATCAGCATAGACATATCTCCAGGAATCGCGCACATGAGGCGCAGCCGGGGTCGGTTAAAGCGAAAACAGGGGCGCGCCTCTGGAACGAGGCAAGCTCGCAAAGGAAGGAAGCGTCAACGGGTATACGCTTGAACCGCAGCAGCAATTACCTCGCCCGTGCCAGCAAAGGGTTTGACGCAGAAAGGGCAAAAAATGCCCCAATAACGGGAATTAGCGGATTTACGTCACGCGCAACCGTTTGCGCGGAGCAAAATGCGCGAATTTAAAAAATTATATGCATTGCACCTTTTTCGGATTCATTGGCGAAATGGGCAAACGCCGTGTGTAAGAGAGGAGCGCACGATAACAAAAAAACACGTCATTGGTGCAACAACGATCCACGAAGCAACCTGTTTCTGAAAGCTCACGCTAAGTAACAAACGAGTTCCCGATTAATCCATTGATTCGCGATCCCAACTAAATATATTGGCGAAAACTTTCATAAGCTCATATGATACTGAAAGGCAATCGTGGGCCACGCCTGTGTCCATCTGAATCAATCTGTTACCGAGCTTGAGCGGTTGTCCTTTCCAGCCTATCTTTAGCCCTTGCGGTTTTCACCGCATCGTCTATGTGTATCCGTACGCACCGAGACGACACGGCTGAACAACATACCGTGGACCCGTGGGCAGGATGTCTATGCCCAAAGCAACATCCATGAGCGTTGCGATCCAGACGTAGACCACGTCCGGCTCTTTTCGTATGAATAAACCGTATTAAGCGATCGAGCCCACCCGGCAATACGTCGACATTGCGTGCGCGCATAACGTGACACGCTGCGAACAGGCGTTCGCATGACGGCTGGCTTCAGGTGGGCCGGGGATAAGATGAAGATATTGATTGCAAACACGCTGTACTATCCGGACGTTCTTGGCGGAGCGGAGGTCTCCACACAGATACTCGCGGAAGGACTCGTTGCAGCCGGCGCTGAAGTGACCGTAGTCTGCGCGTCGGGTACGGGCGTCGATCACGTGACCGAACTCAATGGCGTAAAGATCTGGCGCCTTCGTTTCGCCAATCTCTACTGGCCTCACCGCCCCGGCAAGCGCTCGCGCGTCGCCAAGCTCGTCTGGCACGCCATCGACTCGCACAATCTGCTCATGGCGCGCAAGCTGCGCGCTGTAGTCGCCAAGGAAAAGCCGGATCTCGTTAGCACGAGCAACCTGTCGTGCCTCTCCGTCGATCTTTGGCGCATCGCCAAGAAGGCCGGCTTGCCGGTCGTTCATACTGCGCGCGATTACTACCTGATGTGCCCCTCCGCGACGATGCTCTCGGGCAACCGCTCCTGCGATCGTCAATGCACCCTGTGCGCCTGTTACTCGGGCTACAAGCGCAGCGAATCGGACCAGGTGGATGTTGCGATCGGCGTGAGCCGCTTCGTGCTCGACAAGCATCTCGACAACGGCTTCTTCGCGCGCGCAACGTCGACAGGCGTGATCAGCGACTGTCATTTGCCCGAGATGAGCGAACCGCCGGAGACCCCTTTCCGTCTCGTCAAGAACGCGGTGCGGCTCGGCATGCTCGGTCGCGTGTCGCCAGAGAAGGGCGTCGAATTGCTGGTCGATGAGCTGATGCGCGATACATCGCTCAACTGGACGCTAACGATCGGCGGCACGGGCGACGACGCCTACCTCGAAAGCCTCAAGACACGTTACAACGACCCGCGCGTGCAATTCCTCGGGCACGTCGATGCGTCGTCGTTCCTGCACGACATCGACGTTCTGGTCGTGCCGTCACGATGGAACGAGCCGTTTGGCCGCGTGATCGTCGAAGCGTATGCGCAAGGCGTCCCGGTCGTCGGCGCCAATACCGGTGGCATCCCGGAAGTGATCGAGCCCACCTCGCATCTCGTGTTCGACATCAACGATCCGCAATCGATGATCGGCAGGATCCACGAGGCGATCGCATCCCTGCAAGACCCGCAAGTGCACGATCGACTGCGCCGTTATGCCGATTCGTTCAGCCCTGACAGGATGGTCGATTCGTATCTGAAGGTCTATCGCGAAGCGCTGAAGCGCAGCGCAGCGTCGACGCACCGCCCGCCGCAACTGCAATCGACCAGCAAATAAGGAACGCGCGTAATGAATACACCCATCCTCGAATACGGTCCTTACTCCACGAGCGGGAATACGGTGGCGTCCCGCACCGTCAACGTATGGCGCCTGCTGATCGACAACATGTGGGCAGTCATTCTCATCGTGATCGCGGTCACGGCGCTGGCCGCGAGCTACGCCTTTCTGGCGACACCCACGTTCACTGCCGATGCGGTCGTGCGCGTCGAGTTTCCGAATCCGAACACATTCGGTCTCAACTCGCGTTCGGGACGCAGCGTATCAGAGGAGGTCATCCCCAAGACCTTGCCGAGCGATGCCGAGATCCAGATGATCCAGAGCCGCACGGTGCTGTTGCCGGTCATCAAAAAGTACAAGCAGGACATCCTTGCGACGCCGGACCAGTTCCCTGTCCTCGGCCGCATCTCCGAGTTGCTTTCAGATCCCGGCCAGCCGATGCCGGCGTTTCTCGGCATGCGCTCTTTCGCATGGGGTGGTGAAGAGCTGAACGTCGATACGCTCGACGTGCCGTCGCGCTTCATCAACAAGGAAATGACCTTGCGCGCGCTGACTAACAACCGTTATGAGCTGATCGATCCCAACGGCAACAAGGTACTCGAAGGCGCAGTGGGTGCGCCGGTTTCCGGCAATGGCGTGACGATGCTCGTGCGCCATCTCGTTGCGCGTCCGGGCACGGAGTTCACAGTCGCGCGCTTTAGCGAGTTCGCCGCCGTGCAGCGCTTCTCCGGCAAGCTGAAGGTGGCCGAATCCACCAAGGAATCGGGCGTCGTGCAGATTTCGTATGAGAACAAGAGCCCTGAGCTCGCGCAAGCCATCACCAACTCGATCGCGCAAACGTACATCGCGTCGCATGTCGATCAGAAGCGTCAGGATGCGGGCCTCACGCGCGACTTCATCGAGAGCGAGCTGCCGCGTCTCAAGGACGAACTCAAGCGTGCGGACACCGAGCTTAGCGACTACCGCACGCAAGCGAATTCGATGGCGCCGAGCGCGGAGGCATCGTCGTATTTGAAGGGCACGCTCGACATCGAAACCCAGATCGCGACCCTCAGGATGCAGCGCACGCAAACGGCCAGCCGCTTTGCACCTGGCACGCGGGAACTGCAGACGATCGATCAGCAACTCGCGACGCTCGAGCAGCAGAGAAAGCAGTACGACTCGCGCTTCAACCAGTTGCCCGAGTCGGATCGCAAGACGGCCGATCTCACGCGCAATGCCAAGGTCGCTGAAGACATCTACGTCGCGATGCTCGACAAATCGCGCGAGTTGCAGGTCACGCGCGCTGGCACGATCGGCAACGTGCACCTCGTCGATACCGCGCTCTACCCGACCGAGCCGTCCAAGCCCAAGCGCTTGCTCGTCATCGCGGGCGGGATCGTCGGCGGCCTGATCATCAGCGGGCTCTATATCTTCCTGAGGCAGCGCAAGTCGGTGAGCATCGTGCACAGCCCGGATGCCGCCGAGCATCATCTGCAGCTTCCGGTATTCGGCGCGGTCGCGTTCAGCGACCAGCAACTGCGTCTGGACGAATCGCCGCTTCGTGGCCGCTTGCCCGGCATGCCTTACGAGCACGCGAGCGATGCCGCGAAGGAGTTGGCTGAAGCCGGTATCGGCGATCCGCATGCGGACCCTGCCACGCTCCTGCTCGCGACGACATCGCAGAACGAAGAAGCCATCGAAGCGTTGCGCGCCATCCGCACTTCTTTGATGCGCGACATCGACGGTGCGCGCAACAACGTGCTCGCCGTCGCAGGTGCGACGCCGGGTATCGGCAAGACCTTTATCGCTTCGAACCTTGCCGTGCTGCACGCCCAAGCGGGCAATCGCGTTCTCCTGATCGACGGCGATCTGCGACGTGGTCAGGTTGCCTCCCAGTTCGGTCTTGCGCACACGGCCGGCCTCGCCGAAGTGCTCACGCATCGCCGCGAACTCGAAGAGGTGGTGCAAGCGTCGGGCATACCGGGTCTTAGCGTGATCTCGAACGGCGTGCCGCCGGCCAACCCGTCGAAGCTGCTTTCGACGACGCGCCTGCGTTCCCTGCTCGAACAACTGATGCCGCAATACGACCTTGTCATCATCGATACACCTGCCGTGCTCGCGGTCAGCGATGCGGTGATGGTTGGCGCGGCTGCGGGTTCGACGCTCGTCGTGGTGCGTCCGAGCGCGCAAAGTGAAGCCGAACTCGGTGAGGCGATCAAGCGGCTGGATCTCGCGGGGGCGAGAGTGGCCGGTGCGATTTTCAATGCAATGCCCAAGCGTCGCAGTGACAAGCGCATCCGCGCGTATTCAAGTACTTATGGCGCGCCCTCATACGGCCCTTCCCAACCCTGACCGCGTGAGCCAAGGAAGCGGTCGAATACAACAAATAGCAGAGGACGACATGTCGCTTTCGAAGACAATCGCAGGCTCCGTCAAAGAGCTACTTCCCGACTCGGTCTTTTTGAGTCTGTCGCACCGCATGAGCGTTGGCCGGTTTCCCGATCTCGTGAATCCGGTCACGTTCAACGAGAAGATCGTCTATCGCTGCCTTCACCCTGACCCACGTTTCGCGAACCTGACAGACAAGCTCCTCGTGCGCGACTTCGTCATCCGCACGATCGGCGAGGAACATCTGATTCCTTTACTCGCGAGCCCCGATCACTTCACGAAGGACGTATTCGACGTGCTACCCACCTCGTTCGTGATGAAGGCCAATCACGGAAGCGGCTACGTCAAGGTGGTTCATGACAAAGCGGAGACGTCCTTCGAAGAGTTGCACGCGCTAAGCGAGCGCTGGCTGGCGGCGAACTTCTACCGTGTTGCGCGCGAGCGGCACTACGAGCACATCAAGCCGCGGATCTTTTTCGAGGCGATGCTGACCGATCAAAGCGGCAACATCCCCGCCGACTTCAAGATCCATTGCTTCAACCAGGTTGCGGGTAAGCAGAAGGCTTTCATCCTGCATATCTCCGACCGCTTCACGCCTCATCCGCGCGGCGACTTCTACGATGAAGACTGGAACCAGCTCGACATCCGTATCGGGCACTATCCGAACAGCGCGGTGCCTTCGCCGCGTCCGGATAACCTCGACGAGATTCTCCGCAACGCAAAGCAACTGTCGGCGAACTTCGACTATGTGCGCGTAGACCTTTACGCGCCGGACGACAGGATATTCTTCGGCGAGTTGACCTTTACGCCGGGCGCGGGTGTTTATCGACTGACGCCGGATCAGATCGACTACGACTGGGGACGCATGCTCCAGGCGCACTCTCCGTCCACGGGAGTGGCTGCTTCGCCTGTCAACGTGCCTCGTTGAGGCTTTTGCAAAAAGAGGCGCCTCGTTTAATCGAGGCGCCTTTTTTTTTTGCACCGCTTGAGCGTGCATATCGAAGCTTTTCATGCTGGTCCTGCTCAACGTAAGCACCCGGACCCCGCATTCTGAACACGCCTCACTAAACGCTTTGTGTTCGAAGGCTCATACCGCGAGTGAAGCTCAAGATGCTTCAAACGTTGCCTAAATACCGACCGCCCCAATTTCGTGCGCCATCGCACGGACGTATGACCATTGGAATTCGTTAAATACGGTCACACAAACGACACCGCTTCAACGCCTGAACGAGCGCAAGGTGACGGATGTAAGACGCTTGTAATGAGCAACTCGATACGAGCCGCTCGAGCGTCAGCGCGGGATTCGAATGGCAACAGGCAAGCACCGAACGCAAGCCGAATCCATGCGAAGCTCTGATCGAAAATAGCCGAATGAATGAATCGGTGGCCACCCCGGGGATGACAACAATGAAAACACAACTGCGCCGTATCCTTTCTGAATCCGCCCGTCTCGACGTCTCCGTGGATTCGCTTGGTGACAGCGACGATCTGTATGCAGCAGGACTCTCATCGCTTGCCACCGTGCATGTGATGCTCGCCATCGAAGACGAGTTCGCCATCGAAATTCCCGATCGCATGCTCACGCGCCGCCTGTTTTCCAGCATCGACACGCTTGCAGCATCGATCGTCGAACTGCGCCGCCTGCAGGCCGCAGCATGAATGCCCGCACGGAGGTTTTCAACCCCGCGGACGCAACCGTGCCGCCGCCAGCGCGTGACGAAATCGCGCTGCTCGCCGCCGCCCGTCGCGTAGCCGCGATTTCGGCTGCGCATGCGAGCGCGGTGGATCGCGAAGCACGCTTCCCGCACGAAGCGTTCGACGCGATGCGCAACGAACGCCTGCTCTCCGCAATGATCCCGCGCGCGTTCGGCGGCGATGGTCTCGAACTCGATGCTGTGGCGCGTCTTTGCGAAGCGCTGGCGCAAGGCTGCGCTTCGGCCGCGATGATCTATGCGATGCACCAGAGCCAGGTCGCGTGCATCGTCGATCATGCGGCCGACGTGGCATGGCAGCACGATCTGCTCGCACGCATCGCCGGTGAGCAATTGCTGCTCGCTTCGGCAACGTCCGAAGAGACGATCGGCGGCAACATGCGCACGAGCGCTTGCGCAGTCGATCTCGTCGACGGCGCCTTCAGCATCGAGAAGCTTGCGCCGACCATCTCGTATGGCGCGCACGCGGACTGCATCCTCGTCACGGCACGCCGCCATCCGGATGCCCCGCCGTCGGATCAGGTGCTGATCGTCGCACCGCGCGATACGTTCACACTCGAGCGACGCGGCACGTGGGACACGCTCGGCATGCGCGGAACGTGCAGCGAAGGCCATCGCCTCACTGCGCAGGGCATCGCAGAGCAAATCCTGCCGGCGCCGTTCGCGAAGATCGCGGATGAAAGCATGCTGCCGGTATCGCACACGCTGTGGGCTTCGGTATGGATCGGCATCGCCGGGGATGCCGTGAATCGCGCGCATCAGTTCTTCCGCAATCAGGCGCGCGGCAAGCCCGGCGCGTTGCCGCCCTCGGCATCGCGTCTCGTGCAAGCCGTCACGATGCACCGCATGATGCAGGCTCGCCTGAAGGCTTCGCTTCAAGCGGTTGCCGAAGCGAACGCGGAACGCGTCGCACGGCAGGCGATCGGAAGCGACCAGGTCGACATGCCGCTCGGCGCGTCGATCGGGCTGGCTGCCGACCTGAACATGCTCAAGATCGCGATCTCGCAATCGGCGTTTCAGATCGTGCAGGAAGCGCTGATGATTTGCGGCATGGCAGGCTACAAAAACGACAGCGACTACAGCGTGGGGCGCCATCTTCGCGACCTCATGTCGGCGCCGCTGATGATCAGCAACGACCGCATCGAACTGAACACGGCCAATCTGCTGCTCGCGCAGCGCACTGCAGTAACGGGGACAAACTAAAAATGAACATGCCTACCGAACCGGCCGTGCTGATGCAGGCCGCAGGACAAACGACGTCTGTTGCATCCGATCCGACGCTGCGCGATCGCCTGATCGAAGCCGGCATCCTGATCGATACCGGAGAGAACGGTCTCTATGGCCGTAGTGAAGTGTTCGAAGATGTGGTCGATCGCCTGAACAAGGTCATCACGCTGCTCGGCGCGGATCAGCGCGCGGAAGTGCTGCGCTTTCCGCCCGCGATGCGCCGTCACGACTTCGAGGATAGCGAGTATCTGAAGAGCTTCCCCGATCTCGCCGGCACGATCCACGCATTCCAAGGCAACGACCGCGGCCATCATCGCCTGCTCGAAGCGCTCGACAAGACGCTCGCCGTGGGTGACCAGGAACGCTCCGACGAATGGATGGATCAGCAAAAGCCGACGCGTCTCGTGCTCACGCCGGCCGCCTGCTATCCGGTGTATCCGCTGATCGCGCGGCGCGGCAAGCTCACGGAAGAAGGCGCGATTGTCGATGTGTTCGCTTACTGCTTCCGCCACGAGCCCTCCATCGATCCGGGCCGCATGCAGATGTTCCGCATGCGCGAATACATTCGCGTCGGCAGCCCCGCTCAGGTCATGGCGTTCCGCCAGAAGTGGATCGAGCGCGGCTCGGCACTCGTGCGCCTCTTGCAACTGCCGTTCGAAATCGACCTCGCCAACGATCCGTTCTTCGGACGTGGTGGCAAGATTGTCGCCGACAGCCAGCGCGAACAGCAACTCAAGTTCGAACTGCTCGTGCCGGTTGCGACGCCGAACAAGCTGACCGCGTGCCTGTCGTTCAACTATCACATGGAACACTTCGGCGAAATCTGGAACATCCAGCAAGCCGACGACAGCCTTGCGCATACGGCGTGTGTCGGCTTCGGCATGGAGCGCACCACGCTCGCGCTCTTCCGCCATCACGGCCTCGACGTGACGAAATGGCCCGAAGCCGTACGCACGTTCCTGTGGGGCGATGCCGCGCCGATGATCGCCGACGCACTGGCACGCACGGGCACGAACGCATGAGTTCGCTCCCGTCCGCTGAGGCCGCAAATGCGGATGGCGCCGTGGCGGCGGCGCCGCAGCAAACCGCTTTCGCGAGGCAAATGCTTCGCGAAGCGGATCGTCACCCGCTCCATCAGGGCGATCGCGTGTGGCTTGAAACCAATTGCTACGTCGATCTGTGGATTGAGTTGTTGCACGACTTCGGCTTCGATCCGCGCGCGGCGCTCGGCTTTACCGTGCTGCAAGCGTTCGAAGGCGACCAGTTCACGTTTCCGAAGTTTTCGCTGGACGACATCGCGCGGCTCTATGGCCTGCAGGCTCAGGAGCTCGCGATCTATGACACGCTGGAGCGGCACGTGCTCGAACAGACGCGTCGCGGCCACTTGGTGATCGTCGAGGTCGATGCGTTCTATCTGCCCGACACGCGTGCGACTAATTACCATCAGTCGCATTCGAAGACCACCATCGGCATCAAGCGCGTCGATACCAGCGCGCGGCAGCTCGAGTACTTCCACAACGCGGGCTATTACACGCTCGGCGGCGACGATTACGACGGCGTGTTTAGTCTTGCACCGGAACTGGCGGGCAATCCCAACCTGCTCTTTCCGTACGTGGAGTTCGCCAAGCGCAATCGGCCTGCGTTGTCGGGTACGGAGCTCGTGCAGGTATCGGTAAGCACGCTTGCGACGCATCTCTCGCGGCGTCCGACGAGCAATCCGATCACCGAATGGCGCGCGGCTTTCGCAGAGCACGTCCATGCGGTCCTAAATCGCGACATCGATTACTTTCATCAGTATTCGTTCAACGTGATGCGTCAGTTGGGTGCGAACTTCGAAATGCTCTCGAAGTATGTGCTGTGGCTGCGCGACCACGGCTATGACGTGCCCGAGGGTGTTGCCAAGGACGCGCAGCACATCGCGCGGGAATCCATGGTGATGCAGTTCAGGCTGGCACGAGCCCGCGTGCGAGGACGTCCCGACTTCTGCGACGATTGCCTCGACGGACTCGAAGTGTCGTATGAACGCGTGATGACGCCGCTTGCTGCGTTCTTCTCGTGAACATCATGGCACGTCAGTTGTCTTCCGGATGGCAGTGCGTCAGCACGCCATCCGGCGCGTTCGCGACGCCGGCCGAACTCGATTCCGCCAGCGGCTGGATCGATGCGCCAGTGCCTGGCACGGTGGCGTCCGCGCTTCGCGCCGCAGGCAAGCTCGATGAGAGCAACGCACCGGCTTTCGCGTTCAGTGATCACTGGTATCGCATGCGATTCGATGCGAACGGTGCACGCAAGCTGCGTCTGAACGGACTGGCGACGATCTGCGAAGCGTGGCTCGATGACCGCAAGCTGCTCGACTCTGATTCCATGTTCGTCGCGCACGACATCGATATCGAAGTCGACGGTCACGCTACGCTTTATTTGTGCTTCCGGTCCTTGGCGCCCGCGCTCGCGGCAAGGCGTGGACGTGCGCGCTGGCGTCCGCGGCTTGCGCAGCCCGCGACGTTGCGCAACGTGCGAACGACGCTGCTCGGTCACATGCCTGGATGGTGTCCGTCGATACAAGCAGCGGGCCCCTGGCGCGCGGTGGAACTGATCGGCGATTCGTCAGCGTCGATCGATCGTGTCGATATGCGCTCGCGTGTGGATGGCGCGGATGGCATCGTCGATGTCACCGTGCGATTTTTTCATGCACAGAATGGGCATGCGACGCGGCTGGAATGCGCGCAGGCTTCAGCCGATCTTCAATGGACCGATGCACACACCCTCACCGGCAGCGTGCGGGTTTCGAATGCGCCGCTTTGGTGGCCGCATACGCATGGCGAGCCAGCGCTTCACGCGGTCAGGCTCCAGTCGCAAGCGTTCGGCATGATCGCGCTGGGCGACGTTGGCTTCAGGACAATCGAAGTCGATCGCGGCGCATCGAACGATGGCTTTCAGCTCGTACTTAACGGTGTGCCCGTGTTTGCGCGCGGTGCGTGCTGGACTTCGGCGGACCTCGTCTCGCTGAATGCCTCACGCGACACACTCGAACCTGCATTCAAATCGCTTCGCGCGGCGGGCATGAACATCATCCGCGTGGGCGGAACGATGCTCTACGAGTCCGATGCGTTCTACGAACTCGCCGACGAATACGGCATCCTCGTGTGGCAGGACTTCGCCTTCGCGAACTTCGACTACCCCGACGATCCTGCGTTTCGCGCAAGCGTCGAGCAGGAAGCCACGCAGTTCCTGTCGCGCACGCGGCGCTTCGCTTCGCTTGTAGTGTTGTGCGGCGGCAGCGAAGCCGATCAGCAAGCGGCGATGCTGGGCTTGTCGCGCGCGCAAGGACAGCAGCGGCTCTTTACCGAACTGTTGCCGTCGATCGTCGCGGCGTCGCGGCCGGATGTCCCTTACGTCCAGAACTCGCCGTGCGCCGCTCCCGGCGATGAAACGTCGATGCCGTTCGCGACTCGCTCCGGCGTCACGCATTACTACGGCGTCGGCGCATATCAACGGCCGCTCGACGACGCGCGCCGTGCGCAAGTGCGTTTCGCATCGGAATGTCTCGGCTTCGCGAACGTGCCTGACGATGTCGCGTTGCACACGCTGCCCCGCGCCGCGCTGATTCATGAACCGGGCTGGAAGCAAGCTGTGCCGCGCGATCCCGGTGCGTCCTGGGACTTCGACGACGTGCGTGAGCACTACATGCGCACGCTGTATCGCGTCGATATCGCGCGGCTGCGTTACGAAGATCATGACCGTTATCTGGAGTTGTCGCGCGCGATCGTCGCCGATGTGATGGCTGCGGTCTTTTCCGAATGGCGTCGCGCGGGATCGTCATGCGCGGGCGGCATCGTGTGGCAATTGCAGGATGTACGGGCGGGTGCGGGCTGGGGCATCATCGATGCGCTCGGTGTTCCGAAGAGCGCGCTGCATGGGCTCGCAAGCGTGTTGCAGTCGGTACAGGTACTCGTTACCGATGAAGGCCTCGACGGACTCGACCTGCATCTGATCAACGAAACGGCGCACGATGTGCACGCGCGCATCGAGCTTGCGTGTCTGCGCGACGGCGTCACGAAAGTGGCAAGCGCATCGCGTGACGTCGTGCTGAAGGCACGCAGCGTCGAACGGATTTCGGCAGGCGCGCTGCTCGGCCAGTTCTTCGACTTCACTTACGCTTACCGTTTCGGCCCGCGCGCGCACGATGCAACCCTCGTCACGCTGACCGAGAGCGCGAACGGCGACGTGATCTCCGAAGCATTCCACTTCCCTGACATGTCGCTGGACCAGCGGCACGACGTGGGCTTGAGCGTTGCAGTGGAAAAGAGCAATGCGGGCTGGGATCTGGTCGTCGGATCGACGCGTCTCGCGCGCTGGGTGCACGTGGTCGATCAGAACTATCACGCGGGCGCGGACTGGTTTCATCTGCGTCCGGGCAGCACGCGGCGCATTCCGCTTATCGCGCGCAATGCGTCGGTTTCATCGCCGCCCGGAGGTGAAGTGCGCGCCTTGAATTCCGCAGGCGCGGTCAGTTACTGAAGGGCGGCACCCGTCACGCAGCCGGACGCGCAACTTGCGCACGAGGCTCCGTGACGTCGATCGAAGCCGTACGCAGCCCATGCGACGTGAGCAGCCGATACAGCGTCACGCGCGAAATGCCGAGTTCGTGCGCTGCGTCGCCCAGGCGTCCGCGGTGGCGCAAGAGCGCCAGTTCGATCGCTTGCCGCTCCGCCGTTTCGCGCGCCTGCGCCAGCGACACCGGTGCGACTTCAACGTATTCGCCGAGTTCAAGATCGCGCGAAGTAATCTGCCGCCCTTCCGACATCACGATTGCGCGACGCACGCGGTTAATCAACTCGCGCACGTTGCCGGGCCAGCCGTAGTTGTGAATCGCGGCAATCGCGCACGGCGAGAAGCCGCGCAACCGACGGCTCGCATCCTTCCTGAAGCGATCGAGCATGTGTTTGGCAAGCAGCTCGATATCCTTGCCGCGCGCGCGCAGCGGCGGCTCGTCGATCTGCAGGACACACAGGCGGTGATACAAGTCAGCACGAAAACGCCCTTCGATCATCGCCGTCTGCATATCGACGTGAGTCGCGGAAATGATGCGCACGTCCACCGGCGTCGAGCCGTGACCGCCCAGCCGTTCGACCTTGCGTTCCTGGAGGAAGCGCAGCAGGCTCGCCTGGCTCTCGATCGGCAAGTCGCCGATTTCATCGAGGAAGAGCGTGCCGCCGTTCGCCGCTTCCACGCGGCCGATCTTGCGCTGGTTCGCGCCAGTGAACGCGCCGCGCTCATAGCCGAACAACTCAGATTGCAAGAGATGCGCCGGGATAGCGCCGCAGTTGATCGCGACGAACGGCTCTGCGCGCCGTACCGACCGCTCGTGAATCGCCGCAGCCGTCAGCTCCTTGCCGGTGCCCGATTCGCCTGAGATAAAGACGGGCGCATCGGTCATGGCGACCTTGCGGATCGAGCGGAAGAGCGCGAGCATCGCATCGCACGAGCCGATCATGCCGCCTTCGCCCAGGCTCTCTCCGCGCGCATCGTTCGATGCCGCGTCATGCAGAGCAACCATGCCATACGCGTGGCCAATCGAATCGATAATGCGATCGCTCGCCATCGGCAGCGTGAGGTAATCGAAGCAATAATCGCGGATGAGTCGCAGCGCGGCCGGCTGGGTAATTTGTTCCGAATGACCAATAGCGATCCAGCCGATGGTCGAAACGGAAAGCAATGCGTGAAGCGCGGGTAAATCGCGGGGGAATTGGCAATGCGAGAAATCGAGAATGCCGGCGGAAGCCTGGTCGAAACGTCGATTTGCGGGAGCGCGTTTACCCGGATCGATTAATTCGACAGTCCAATTGCGCGCCGTCAATCGTGCGTGCAAATCATCGTCCACAGCGGACCCTACGTAATACACACTCCTTGTTTCCCCGGTCATAGCGATCTCTCATGCTCTTTTATTATGAAGAGACAGTATGCCCGCAGGGCCCAATGTGCGATATCCGGCGCAAACGTTTCACCGATGTGAAATGTTTAGATCAATCCCGCAGACCGATAAAGGTTTTTGAGGGATTAATTGCAACAACGCTGTTACATGTGCAGGAAATAAATACCCGAATCGGTAATAATGCCGCTTTAAGCCGCGCGCACCGAAAGTGCCTTGAGCAAACTCTCGACATTTACCGGTTTTACAAAATGCAGATCGAATCCTGCCTCTTGCGCGCGAATACGATCTTCCGCCTGCCCATAACCCGTGATCGCAATCAGCAATGGCGCCGTACCGCCTTTTTGACGTAGCCGCCGCGCGAGTTCATAGCCGTCCATTTCCGGCAGGCCGATATCGAGCAAAGCGACATCTGGGCGAAAATCCCTCGCGGCATCGAGCGCTTCCATCGATGAATACGCGACGCGCGTGATGTGATTCTCCGTCTCGCAAAGCATCGCAAGCGAATCGGCGGCGTCGCGGTTGTCGTCCACGATCAGGATGCGCCGCACCGCACCTTCGCTTGGCGCATCGAGTGCGGAAAGCGCCGCGCCCGAATGGGGCTCGTGATGATGCAGTCGCGGCAGATCGACGGTCACGGTCGTACCGAGCCCCGGACCCGGACTTTGCACCGCGATCCGTCCGTCGTGCATCTCCACGAGCTTCTTCACGAGCGATAGCCCAATGCCGAGACCGCCCTCGGAGCGATCCAGCGTACGCTCGCCTTGCGAGAAGAGATCGAAAATCTTGGGCAGCAAATCGGAAGAAATGCCCGATCCGGTGTCTTCGATCACGATCGATACCCATGCATCGTCTGCCTGTGCCGTGACGCTGATACTGCCGCCTTCCGGCGTGTACTTGCTCGCATTGTTCAGGATGTTCACCAGAATCTGCGAGACGCGCGTGCCGTCGCCGCAAATCCAGCTCGTTGCATCGGCCTGCACATTCATGCGCTGGGCGCGCGCCTGCGCCATGCCGGCTACCGCTTCTACCGCGTGATAAA
Organism: Caballeronia humi; assembly: GCF_001544475.1. GTDB lineage: Bacteria > Pseudomonadota > Gammaproteobacteria > Burkholderiales > Burkholderiaceae > Caballeronia > Caballeronia humi. The sequence continues at coordinate 163,739 of NZ_FCNW02000008.1, forward strand.
CCGCCGTGCATACGAGGATCGGCTCGCGCTTGAGTGCGATGCGCCCTTGCGTGATGCGCGAGACTTCGAGCAAGTCGTCGACTATATGCGTCATGTGTTCGACTTGCCGCTGCATCAACCCGATGAGATCCTGCTCGCGCTCTTTGCGCGGCTCGTCCTTTTGCATCAGCGCGATGGCGGTTCTTAGCGGCGCGAGAGGATTGCGCAACTCGTGCGCGAGCATCGCAAGGAACTCGTCCTTGCGACGGCTCGATTCGCGCAGCATGAGTTCGAGCCGCTTGCGCTCGGTGATATCGATGATGGAGCCGATGATGCGCACCGCCTTGCCCGCCACACTGCGCTGCAAAAGCGCGCTGCCTTCGATCCATTGCTCGCGATCGGGATTCTCGACGCGGAATTCGAAGTTCGCGCTGCGGTCTTCTTCGTTCGCAAGACGCCTGAGCGTGCGATCGAGCGCCGCGCGATCATCGGGATGCACGCGCGCGAGGGCCATGTCGTAGGGCAAGTGCTCGCTGAACTGCCGGTATCCGCCGTCTTCGATGGAGAGCGTCCAGTCCGACAGCTCCAGCGTCACGATGCGTATCTTCGCCGCCTGCATCGCCACGGTCAGCCTCAGACTGCGCGCCTCGATCGCGGCCTTGGCTTCGTGCTGCACGGTGACGTCGGTCGTCGTGCCGAACCATTCCTGCAGATTGCCGTGCTCATCCGAAAGCGGCGCCGCATGTGCCTGCATCACGCGATAAACGCCGTCGTTTCTGCGCATGCGAAACGTGAGCGACTGCGCCGTCTTTTGGTGAATGGCATCGTGCCACGCACGGCGCGTGATCTCGCGATCCTCGGGATGCACAAGTTCTAGCCATCCCCAGCCGGCCATGCGCGAAGAATCGGTAGCGAATTCGCTCCACGATCCACCCGCCGGCAGAATGCGGCCATCCGGACCCGCCGACCAGACCATTGCCCCTGTCGATTCGACGAGCGCGCGATAACGCCGCTCGCTCAGGCTCAAGCGTTCCTCATGCTGTCGATGCTGGCTGATGTCGAACGTTACCCCATACACGCGCGCAAGGAGGCCGTCGCGGTCGTATTCGGGATGTCCGCGCATGCGCAGCCACCGATGCGGCACGACCTGCTCGTCCAGGAGAAAGTCGAGTTCGAACGTTTCGGGATAGCGCAGACATTCGTCGAGCTTGCGTTGATACAGCGTGCGATACGCGGGCGCAACGCGTTCTGTCAGGTCCGATAGCGTCACCGCTTCGGTGCCTTCGGCGAACGCATAGATCTTCGCGAGCTGCGCGGTCATGCGCACCACGCAGGTTTTCATGTCCCATTCCCAGGCGCCCATGCAGGCGCCCTGAAACGCGGCCTGGAGACGCCGCTCGCTCGCTTCGTACAGTTCCCAGGCGTGCTTGCATTCGTGGATGTCGGTCGCTACGCCGACGGTGTCCGCGATGTTGCCCTCTTCGTCGCGCGTCGCCTGAAGGTGAAGCGTGTGCCAGCGAAAGGCGCCGTCGACCCGGCGCAGCCTTACGTCGACGTTACGCAAGAGCGCGTTGCCGCTCATTTGACGCACTGCTTCGAGCACGGAATCGATGTCCTCGCGATTGACGAAGACACTCCAGTGCTGCCCGACGAGCTTCTCCGACGACACGCCCAAGTACTGGCAAGCCCACGGATTGGCGTAGCGAATGACTCCATCACGCGACGCGCGCCACACGAAAGATGGCAGAAAGCGGGCGGGGGCGGGATCATCTCCGCCAGCCTCGGAACGTCCACTTTCTGACCGGGTATCCTCAGCCATTTTTTAAAGCTCGCTGATTGAATTGAAGCGGCTACCACTCGGGCCTTTTTTCCTTTAGTGCATACGATACGCTCAACGTCAGCCCCGGCACAGTAGCGATTGCGCGGGGTACTACGCTTCTGCTCTCGAATCTTCCCTGACTCTGATATCCACTCAACCCGCGCGGACACTCAAGTTTGAGATTGACCAAGGAAACTATAACTACGATAATAGTTTCCATCGCTTCCTGGCGAGCGGCCTGTTTCCGTTTAACCCGCCACGCCCGTCAATACGCTTTAAAAACAGAGCACGCACGTTCGCTAAACGCATGCGTCGTAAAAGCACGCGCCTGCGGCAACGCTCGTTTCGGAAACGCGTATTAAGCGCACTTTGAATAACTGCATTTAACCGGACCGAGACGATGTCACCGCTTTACGCTGCTTATCACGGGCGCGCCGTTAATCGCGCGCTATACGTATCGCTCGCTTTGATGTCGATTGTCGGCTTGCTGTCGGCATGCTCGCGGCAGGATCACAACGCCTATCAGGGCTACGTCGAAGGCGAATTCGTTTATCTGGCATCGTCGCAATCGGGACAGCTCGCGGAGTTGCCGGTGACACGCGGACAGACGATCAAATCAGGCGCTCCGCTCTTCGCACTCGAATCAACAGACGAATACGCTGCACTTCAACAAGCGCAGCAGCAACTCGCGGCAGCACGCGCTCAACTGGCCGATATCCAGACAGGCAAGCGGCCACCCGAGATCGATGTGGATCGCGCTCAATTGGCGCAAGCACAAGCGAATGCGCGCAAGGCGGCGCTGCAACTCACGCGTGACGAAGCGCAATTCCGCGCGGGCGGCATCCCGAAGTCGCAACTCGACGATTCACGAGCCAACGCCGACGCGACCACCGCGCAAGTTCGCGAGCTCACGAGCCAGGTGCAGGTTGCGCGCCTCCCCGGCCGTTCGCAGCAGATCACGGCGCAGACCGCGCAGGTTGCAGCGGCACAGGCAGCAGTTGTTCAGGCGCAATGGAAGCTCGACCAGAAGCGCGTGACGGCGCCGGCGGAAGGGCTCGTGTACGACACGCTGTATCGCGCCGGCGAATGGGTGCAGGCGGGCAGCCCTGTCGTTCAGATGCTGCCGCCGCAGAACATCAAGGTGCGTCTCTTCGTGCCGGAGGCCGTCGTCGGCGGACTCGCAACAGGGCGCGCGCTCATGGTGCATTGCGACGGCTGCGCCGCCGACGTGCCCGCGAAGATCACCTATGTATCGAGCAAAGCCGAATACACACCGCCCGTCATCTATAGCAACGAGAGCCGCGCCAAGCTCGTGTTCATGGTCGAGGCGCATCCGTCGGTTGCCGATGCCGTGCAACTGCATCCGGGACAACCCGTCACGGTGACACTGCAATGAGCCAGTCCCCCGATAACGTGATCGACGTGCAGAACCTCAACAAGCGCTTCGGCGACAAGCATGTTGTCAACAATGTGTCCTTGCAGGTCGCACGCGGCGAGATCTTCGGCTTTCTCGGGCCGAACGGTAGCGGCAAGACGACTTCGATCCGTCTGATGTGCGGCCTCCTCACGCCCGATTCGGGCACGGGCACCTGTCTCGGCTACGACATACGCACCGAGAGCGCCCAGATCAAGCGCAATGTCGGCTACATGACGCAGCGCTTTTCGTACTGGGAAGACCTGACGATCCGCGAGAACCTCGACTTCGTCGCGCGTATCTACCAGATGCGCAATCGGCGCGAAGCAGTGGAGCGCTCGCTCGAAGGCCTCGGGCTGCAAAGCCGCGCGAATCAGTTGACCGGATCGCTTTCCGGCGGCTGGAAGCAACGGCTTGCATTGGCCGCGTGCATGCTTCATGAACCGCAACTGTTGCTGCTCGACGAGCCGACCGCAGGCGTCGATCCCACCGCGCGACGCGACTTCTGGGAAGAGCTGCATCGGCTCGCCGCGCGCGGCATCTCGGTGCTAGTCAGCACGCACTACATGGACGAAGCGGAGCGCTGCCACAAGCTCGCGTACATCGCGTACGGGAAGCTGCTCGCGAAAGGCACCGCGAACGAAGTAATCGAATCACAGGACCTCCAGACGTGGGCCATCCACGGCGAACAACTCACCCAGCTTTCCGAGCAATTGCGCACGATGCCGGGAATCGATCAGACGGTCGTCTTCGGCTCAGCGTTGCATGCCAGCGGTCGCGATCACGCCGCGCTCGAGCGTTCGATCAAACAGGCGACGGAGAACACACCGCTACGAATCGAGCGCATCGGCACGGGACTCGAAGACGTCTTCATCTATCTGATGAGCCACTCGAAGGATAACTTCGGAGCGCCGTCATGACGAGCTTGCGCAATAGCTTCTCGATCACGCGCTGGTGGAGCATCGTGCTCAAGGAATTCCTGCAACTCCGGCGCGATCGCGTGACCTTCGGCATGATCATCGGCTTGCCGATCGTGCAGCTCGCGCTGTTCGGATTCGCGATCAACACCGACCCGAAGCATCTGCCCACGGCGGTGATCGTCGGCGACAACAGCGCGTTCTCGCGCAGCTTCGTCGCCGCGATGAAAAACTCGGCGTACTTCGATTTCGTCGAGACGCTGCCAAACGAGGAAGCCGGCCGCCGCGCACTCGCACAGGGGCGCGTGCAATTCGTGCTGAACGTCCCCGTCGATTTCTCGAAACGGCTGTTGCGCGGAGAACGACCGTCGCTGCTCGTCGAAGCCGACGCCACCGACCCTACCGCGACCAACACCGCAATCGCCGCGCTGCAGAGCCTCGTGCAGCCGGTCGCGGACAAGGACATCACCGGGGCGCTCGCGCATCTGAACGGCGGCCCGGCCGCGTTCGGCGTGCAGGTCCACAACCTCTACAACCCCGAGGGCATCACTCAATACAACGTCGTGCCAGGCCTGATGGGCACGATCCTCACGATGACGCTCGTCATGATGACGGGCCTCGCCGTCACACGCGAACGCGAGCGCGGCACGATGGAGAACCTCCTCGCGACACCCGTTCTTCCCATCGAAGTGATGACGGGAAAGATCGTGCCTTACGTGGTCATCGGACTCATACAGGCGTCGATCATTCTGCTCGCGACATACTTCGTGTTTCATGTTCCATTCGTCGGCAGCCCCTTTGCGATCTACCTCGCAGCGTTGATGTTCATCGCGGCAAATCTCACGGTCGGGATCACGCTTTCTTCGCTCGCGCAAAACCAGTTGCAGGCGATGCAACTCACCGTCTTCTATTTTCTGCCGAACATCCTGCTCTCGGGCTTCATGTTCCCTTTCGCTGGCATGCCGCGCTGGGCGCAGTTTATCGGCAATCTGCTGCCGCTCACGTACTTCAACCGGCTGATTCGCGGCATCATGCTCAAGGGCAATGACTGGGCGGATCTCTGGCCTTCGGTATGGCCGATGGCGATCTTCACCGCCATCGTCATGGGCATCGCGCTGCGGTTCTATCGGCGCACGCTCGACTAGGAAACACGTCATGAAACACCTCGTTTTCTTCACCGTCGTCGCGTTGTGTGGCTGCGCGGTGGGCCCCGATTTCCAGAGTCCCGCCGTCCCCGGCACGCAAAACTACACGCACGAAGCGCTGCCCGCTTCGACCGAAACGGCTAGCGGGACCGCGCAGACGTTCGCCGCAGCAGATCGTGCGATACCGATGTGGTGGAAACAATTCAAGTCGGATGCGCTGGACCGTCTCGTCGATCAAGCGCTGCAGCAAAGCCCGACGCTCGCGCAAGCGCGCGCGAAGCTGATCGAAGCGCGCGAGAATTACAACGCGCAAGCGGGCACTACTCTTTATCCAAGCGTCGATGCAAAAGTCTCCGGTTCGCGACAACAAGTCGATCTCGCGGCATTCGGCATTCCGCATGTGGCGAATCCGGGGCCGTTCTCGCTTTTCAACGCGTCGGTGAGCGTCTCGTACACGTTCGATATATTCGGCGGCAACCGTCGCGCGCTCGAGGCGATGATGGCGCAAGTCGATTACAAACGCTTCGAACTGGAGGCAGCCCGGCTATCGATTGCGGGCAACGTCGTAGCGACCGCGATCAAGCGCGCGTCGCTGCAAGAGCAGATCGCGTTGACGCGCCGACTTGCCGATGAGGAAGCGCAGCAGCTTGCCATCGTCGAAGCACGCTTCGATGCGGGCGGCGTGTCACGGCTCGACGTTCACACCCAGCGGACGCTGCTCGCACAAACGCGCGCATCGCTGCCACCGCTTGCGACGCAACTCGCCGCCGCCGATCATCAACTCGCGATACTGCTTGGCGTGCCGCCATCGGAAGCGAGCTTCAATGCGCTCACGCTCGAGTCGCTTCACTTGCCCGATAGCGTGCCGCTCACGCTGCCCTCGACGCTCGCGCGCGAGCGTCCCGACATCCGCGCGTCGGAAGCGCTGCTGCATCAGGCGAGCGCGAATATCGGCGTCGCGACGGCGAATCTTTATCCGCAGTTCTCGCTCTCGGCGGGAATCGGGTCGGAGCGCACGAACATACAGGACGTGGTAGGCGGATTGAACATCTGGAACATTGGCCTGAATCTCACGCAGCCGCTCTTTCATGGCGGCGAATTGCGCGCAAAGAAACGCTCGGCGCAAGCGGCCTACGATGCGGCGCTCGGCGGCTATCAGCAAACCGTGCTGCAAGCGCTGCAACAAGTCGCGGATACGCTGACCGCCTTGCAGAACGACGCCCGCGAATTGCAGGCGCGTGAGGACGCCGCACGCGAAGCGCAAGCGAGCGTCGATATCGCTCATGCACAATATGCAGCGGGCGGCGTGAGCCAGTTCAGCTTGCTCGATTCGCAACGGCAAGCGTTGCAGACGTCGCTCGATAGAACCCGCGCGCAAGCCGACCGGTTCACCGATACCGCCGCTCTCTTTCAATCGCTGGGCGGCGGCTGGGAGACGGCACAACGCTAAGCTGACGTTCCCCTAAGAACTTCAAAGGATCGAAAAATCGCAACCTCGCCGTCATCTCTGCCGCCTGTCGCCTTCGACGAAGGGCCGTCGGGCGCGATCCTCGCCGCCGCGCGAGAGATCCTGCTGCGCGAGCATTACAGCGGCCTCACGATGGACCGTCTCGCGCTTGCGCTCGGCATGAGCAAGAAGACGCTCTATGTGCATTTCCCGTCGAAGGACGCGATGGTCTCCGCGATTTTCGCAGCGACGGGCATCTCCATTCGACGTCAGGTGACCGACATACTCGATGGGCCTGGCCGCTTTCCCGAGAAGCTGGAGCGTTTGCTGCGGGTAGTCGCCGATCACGTGGGCGCGATGTCGCCAGCGTTCCTGCAGGACCTCGATCGCTTCGCGCCCCAACTCCACGGCGAAATCCAGGCGATCAAGGAGCGCAACATTCCCACGGTTTTTTCTCGCGTGCTGAGCCTCGGCATCGAGCAAGGGATGATCCGCGGCGACATCGACGTGATCTTTCTCGCTGAATACTGGCTACAAGTCGCGCGCGGCGTGCACGATCCTTCGATGCTCGCGCGAACCGGCCTTACGCCACGCGAGGCGCTGGAGAAGGCGCTGGACCTGTTCTTCATCGGCGTGTTCACGCCCGCCGCGCGCAAGAAGTTCGGGCAGCACTCACCCGTTGCGCCGCGCGGATGACGCTTTTCACGCCGGGCGAAGGAACGCTCCCGCTCATCGACGTCGCCGCGCGCACGGGCTTGCCTAGGGAGCAGCATTTCACCGAAGTGTTTCATCGATACGTCGGCTGGACGCCGCGCGCGTTTCGGCGCGCGAACGCGCGCTCGAAACGGAAATAGCGGTCGCTCAGATGCCCGTTTTGCCGGCGGTCAGAATCAGCCTCAATCCGAGCGCTGCGATCGCAGCAGCAGCGGTCCGGTCGATCCACTTGCGCGCGCGCAAATAGACCTCACGCGGCCGACGACTCGAAAAGCACAGCGCTACGATCGTGTACCACCCCGCTTCGATCGCGAAGACGAGCGGCGGCAGCACGAAATAGCACCAGAGCGGTGGATGCTGCGGCAGCAACGCGGCGAAGATACTGCCGTACCAGATCGCGGTCTTGGGGTTGCTGAGCTGAGTCGTGAGACCCACCCAAAACGATTTGCTCGCGTTGCGCGGATGGCTCGCGGCTTCGTCATCGACGGTCATCGGCTGCGATGCGCCTCGCCAGATATTCCACGCGATGTAGACGAGATACACGCCGCCCGCGATCTTCAGGCCGATGTAAAGCCATTCGACGGCGAGCAGCAGCGTATAAAGCCCGGCGAGCGCGATGCTGCCGAAAAAGATGCCGCCGACGCCCATGCCAAGCGCGGTGGCGAGGCCATCTCCGCGTGACAGGCCGATCGAATTGCGCGCAACGAGCACGAAGCTCGGACCGGGGATCATGGCGCCAAGCAGCAGCGCAACGAGAATGGCGGAGACGGCGGAGACGGCGGAGACGGCGGTCATATATTTTCTCCTGTCGGCCAGAGTCTGGCCCCATGCAATGCAGTTGCGCGGCGAGAGAATCCGCATGATCTCACGAACGTCACCGCCTGATCGACTGCTATATTTGCGCCTCCATAATCTGCAAACGCGCCCCGGGCGCTCAAAGAAATCAGCATGAAAACGATCGGACTGATCGGCGGGATGAGTTGGGAATCATCGGTCGAGTATTACCGCGTCATCAATCAGGACATGAAGGCGCGGCTCGGCGGTCATCGCAATGCGCGCAGTGTGCTGGTTACCGTGAGCTTCGAAGAGATCAAGGCCCTGCAGCATGAAGAGCGCTGGGACGAACTCGGAGAGCGCATGGCAGAGGCCGCACAGCAGGTCGAAGCGGCTGGCGCGGATTTCGTCCTGCTCTGCACGAACACGATGCACCGCGTGGCACCTGTGCTCGAAGCCGCGTTGAAGATACCGCTCCTGCATATCGTCGATCCGACCGCACAGGCATTGCGCAATGCCGGCGTGCGGCGTGTCGGTCTGCTCGGCACCGCGTTCACGATGGAGCAGGCGTTCTATCGTGGCCGTATGGAAGAACGGCATGGCATCGAAGTGATCGTGCCCGGCGCGGAGGATCGCGCGCTCGTGCATCGAATCATCTATGACGAGCTTTGCCACGGGACCTTGCGCGATGCTTCGCGTGACGAGTATCGACGCGTCATCGAAGGCATGCAGGCGCAAGGCGTCGGAGGCGTGATACTCGGCTGCACGGAGATCGCGATGCTGATCGCGCAGCACGATGTGGCGTTGCCGGTGTTCGATACCACGGCGCTGCATGCGCAGGCTGCAGTTGATTGGGCGTTGACTTGAAGCGGCTATAAATTTCGGATTCTTGCCGCCTGGAGAGGCAACGGATACCATGACCGCGCGAATTCACGCGCCACCAGCGAGGCTGAACATGGATGAAACGAAGTTGACCGCACACCTTCCCGCCATCGACGTGGAGATCACGCGTCGCACGCTGCCGGACCAGAACGCCGAAGGCATCACGATCCACATCACCGCAACGCCATCGTTCGATGCCGCGCGATGGCTCCTCCTTCCGTTCGCGTCGCCGTTTCTGCTTTGGGGCGAAGTCATGCGCGCGTGGCAACCGTTCCTGCTCGCTGAAACGCAATCTGGCCGCGCGCTGCCACAGCCTGCAAAAGAAGAATAGACAGCGACGCGCAAGCACACGGCGCGTCGAACCCGTTAGTACGATCCGCGCAAGTGATAGGAGAATCCTGCGCTGGATCGTCATAGCGCTTGAATCGCTACGCATCCCATAGTATCGCCCGTTCATCATACAGACCGAAGTGTGACGAAGCGCTCATTCGCAATCATTCAAAGCATGATCTTCAAATCGAAGAGTGCTAAAACCATACGCAGGTCGATATCCCTGAGCCGCATCCGGCTTAGTCGCATTCGTCCCCTCGAGGCCGCGCAAAAAAGCATCTCACTCCAACACTGGCCGATCGACACCTCGTCGACGCAACCCTCCCGACGACGAACGAAGGTGTCTCCTACACCACTCGGACTTGGAGAACAGCATGGACCAGTCAACCTTCATGGCAGCGACCGGCGCCTCTGCGGCGAGCGCGAACTTTTGGCTCACGCCGATCATGAATGCGATGGAGCGATTCGAGATCAACACGCCTGCGCGACAAGCCGCCTTTCTTGCACAGGTCGCCTACGAGAGCGGACGCTTTCCGCTGCCGCCGGTCGCCGAGAGTTTCAACTATGCAGCGGACCGCCTGCATGCAGTGTTCTCATCGCTGACGCCCTCGCAGTGCGCTTCGCTCGGCCGCCAGCCCGGTGAGGCGTCGGTGCCGCCGGCGCGTCAACAGCAGCTCGCAAACTTGCTGTATCAGAACCGATTCGGCAATGGCCCTGCGGCAAGCGGCGATGGCTGGAAGTATCGCGGCTCCGGACTCATCCAGCTCACGTTCAAAGCCAACTTCGACAGCGCAGGCAAGGCGATCGGCATGGACCTCGTGACCAAGGCCGATCTCGTACGCAATGATGCGAACGTCGCCGCGCTCGTCGCCGCATGGTTCTGGAAATCGCATGGCTGCAACGAACTCGCCGATGTCGGCAATTTCCAGCAGATCACGAAGGTGATCAACCCGGCGAAGGCGGGCGCCGAAGGACGCGACGACGCATTCGAACTGGCAAGCAATGCGCTCGGCGTGCAACCGGCGAACGGCAGCGCGGTTGCCTGAAGTCGACGGCGGCGGCATTAAGATCGGCCCACATGCCGCCGCTAAAACAAGAAGCCAATTTCCTTGACCATTGATTAATTGTTCCCTTCAGTTGCCTTGCCCACAAAGCTGAGGGTTTCCCACGATAGGATAAGACCGACGACGTTCAGCGCTGAACGAGTCACCCGCAACACGCGGCGCAACCCTCTTTGCATCGAGTTCGTGAGAGCACATCGGTGACAGCCGCCAAAGCCTAGCTGTTATCGGCCACGCTTCACCCAATACTCCCGAAGGCGTCACCCCTTCGATTCGACATGCCGCGCAGAAGGCAGAGACGCCATGCGCTTTCCTCGTGCGCGCGGCATTTCCTGGAAAGAATCCTTTAACCTTTCGACGACGAGCGGGACATATGAAAGTTACTGTCATTGGCACGGGCTATGTCGGCCTGGTTACCGGCGCCTGTCTTGCGGAAATCGGCAACAGCGTCTTTTGCCTCGATGTCGACGCAAAAAAAATCGATATCCTCAATCACGGCGGCATCCCGATCCATGAGCCGGGACTGAAGGAACTGATCGAACGCAACGTCAAGGCAGGCCGCATCAAGTTTTCGACTAGCGTCGCGAAAGCGGTCGAACACGGCGACGTGCAGTTCATCTGCGTGGGCACGCCGCCCGACGAAGACGGCTCCGCCGATCTTCAATACGTGCTCGCCGCCGCCGAACAGATCGGCAAATATGCGGAAGGCTTCAAGGTGATCGTCGACAAATCGACGGTGCCCGTCGGCACGGCGGATCGCGTGCAGGCCACCATGCGCGCGGCGCTCGATGCGCGCGGCGTCAAACATGGCTTCTCGGTCGTGTCGAATCCGGAGTTCCTGAAAGAAGGCGCCGCGGTCGAAGACTTCATGCGTCCTGACCGCATCGTGCTCGGCATCGCGGACGACGCCGACGGCGAACGCGCCCGCGCGATGCTCATGCGCCTCTACGCGCCGTTCAACCGCAATCACGAACGCACGATGTACATGGACGTGCGTTCCGCCGAGTTCACGAAGTACGCGGCCAACGCCATGCTCGCGACCCGCATCTCGTTCATGAACGAAATGGCGAATCTCGCGGACATCGTAGGCGCGGACATCGAAGCGGTACGGCGCGGCATCGGCTCGGACCCGCGCATCGGCTATCACTTTCTGTACGCCGGCTGCGGCTACGGCGGCTCGTGCTTTCCGAAGGACGTGCGTGCGCTAATCCGCACAGCGCAGGAACGCGGCGCGAACCTCCAGATACTCGATGCGGTCGAATCGGTGAATGAGGCGCAAAAGAGCGTGCTCGTCCACAAGATCTGCGCGCGTCTCGGCGACGATCTGACGGGCAAGACGATTGCTGTGTGGGGCCTCGCGTTCAAGCCGAATACGGACGACATGCGTGAAGCGCCGAGCCGCGCGCTGATCACGGCACTGCTCGCACGGGGCGCGACGATCCGCGCGTACGACCCGGTCTCGCAGGATGAAGCGGAACGTGTGCTCGCGCTCGATCTCGCCGATCAGCCCGCCCTTAGCCAGCGTCTGCATTTCTGTTCGCAGCAATACGATGCGGTGTCGGGCGCCGATGCGCTCGTGATCGTGACGGAGTGGAAAGCGTTCAAGAGTCCGGACATCGGCACGCTTCATGCGCGTATGAATGCGCCGTTGATTTTTGACGGACGTAACCTTTACGAACCGGAAAACATGGCGGAACTGGGCTTCGTGTATGAAGCCATCGGGCGACGCAGTGTGGAGCCGATGTAACGGCATCCACGTCGCAAGCCCGATCGTTTTCGCCTGACCAAAAAGGAAATGATGGGGCATATTCTTACCAATGTCGGCGATGCGGGGTTCAGCCTTCCGATCGCCTTCGCCTGCGCGCTCTGGCTCGCGACATCGCGCTGGCGGCTTGCCATGCGCTGGATCGTTACACTGGCCCTCGGCATGGGGCTGGTGGGCGCCACGAAGATCATCCACGCGGGATGGCACACAGAGATCGATGCGATCGGTTTTCGCATGGTCAGCGGCCACACGATGCTGGCGACGGCCACGATGACCGTCGTCCTCGCGCTGCTGTCTGACAGGGTCATGCTCGGCAAGGCGCCGGGCGTCGCGATGGGGCTGCTGATCGGCGCGGCTACGGCCGTCGTGCGCGTGCACGACCAATCGCATTCGCCGATCGAAGTGATCTCGGGATGGTTCGTGGGCGCCGCCGTTGCCGCGTTGTTCCTGCGAGCTTATACGCGAAGCGCTGCGGAACTGCGCTGGCCGGCGAGGGCGATGGCCGGATTCGCTCTCGTGGCGATGCTCGCTTACGGACGCAGCATGCCGTTCGAGGAAATGATCGACACGCATTCGCCAGCTCTGCGCGCGTTGGTCTCACATGAGGTCACGACGCGTTTTTGACCGCATCGAAACCGCAAGCATCACAACAAAGAGGGCGCGTTGAATTTCTTCAACGCGCCCTCTTTTTTACGCTAGCCGCTTACTGATGCCGGACCGCCACTCTTTCCTCCGCGTTCGATGCCTCGCCGATGCGCGTCACCGTCGCCGGCGTCTCGCTGCGTGCGGGACGCGGTGCTACTGCCGTCTCCGAGCGGAAGCGTGCAAGCCGCACTTCGATGAAGGCAGAGAGCGATGCCTTGAACTTCTCCGTCGAGAAGCGTTCGGCGTTTTCGCGGCAGACCTTCGGATCGAAAAGATGCGAATTGCGCTCGAAGCGTTCGACGGCGTCGACCAACGCCTCCGCTGACTGCTCCGGGAAGAACACGCCAGTCGGCCGCTCGCGCGGCATGCCGATGACCGTTTCGAGCGCGCCGCCCTTGCCGTACGTGATGACCGGCGTGCCGCACGCCTGTGCTTCGATGATCGAGATGCCGAAGTCTTCCTCGGCAGCATAAACGAATGCACGGGCGCGTTGCATGTGATCGCGCAACACCTCGAACGACTGATATCCCATGATCTGGACATTCGGCCCAGCGACCGCCTTGACCTTTTCCATATCAGGACCGTCGCCGATCACGACAAGCCGCCGCTCTGGCGTCATCGAAAACGCCCTGACGATCATGTCGATACGCTTGTACGGAACCATACGCGAAGCGGTCAGGTAAAAATCATCCTTCTGCGCGCGAACTGGCAAAGAGCGGACGTCGACCGGCGGATAAATCACCGTCGATTCGCGCTGATAGGCCTTTTTGATGCGCCTCGCAATGAAATGCGAATTCGCTATCAGGTAATCGACCCCGTTAGCCGAACGCGCATCCCAGCCACGAATGTAGTGAAGCAGGATGCGCGCAAGAATCGACTTGAAGCCCTTGGAAAGCCCAGACTCCTTCAGGTACTGATGTTGCAGATCCCATGCGTAGCGGATCGGCGAATGCACGTAACTGACATGCAACTGATCGGGACCGGTCAGCACGCCTTTGGCGACCGCGTACGAGCTCGAAATGACGAGATCGTAGCCCGAGAGGTCGAGCTGTTCGATCGCGAGCGGCATGAGCGGCAAATAGCCCCGATAGCGCTTCTTCGCGAACGGAAGTTTCTGTATAAAGGACGACTGCACCGGACGGCCCTTGATGCACGTACGGTCCTCGAGAAAATCGACGAGGGTAAAGATATCAGCGTTCGGGAAACACTCGATGATCTGCTGCAGCACCTTTTCGGCGCCCCCCGACACCACAAGCCAGTCGTGGACAATGGCAACTTTCACGGCATCTCTCTCGCTATAAAACGGTGGGTTGAAAAAATCGGCTATTTCAAAAGTGGAGTGGGTAATGCGGCTTACGAGGCATGTTGGTTGAAGGCCGAGAAGTCGAGCTTTCCGGC